>NZ_JBWKZR010000001.1:4020000-4657500 GCF_059424725.1 Allorhizobium sp. GW101-3B10
GAAGACCCGCATCGAGGTGGTGACCGAGGGCGTCTTTGCCCGGATGATCCTGGAGGACCCCGAGCTCGAGGGCATCGCCGCCGTACTGTTCGACGAGTTTCACGAGCGCTCGCTGGACGCCGACTTCGGGCTGGCGCTGGCGCTCGATGCCCAGGCGGCCCTCAGGCCCGATCTGCGCCTTCTGGTGATGTCGGCGACGCTCGACGTGGAGCGCATCGCCGCGCTGTTCGGCGATGCGCCGGTGATCTCCAGCGAGGGCCGCAGCTTTCCCGTCGAGATCCGCTATCGCGACCGGCCGGGCGGCGAACGGGTCGAGGATGCCGTGGCCTCGGCCATCGTGCAGACCCACCAGTCGGAGAGCGGATCGATCCTCGCCTTTCTGCCCGGTCAGGCGGAAATCCGGCGGGTGGCCGAGCGGCTGGAGGGCCGGTTCGACGAAAACACCCTGGTCGTGCCCCTCTACGGCAATCTGAGCCAGAAGGAGCAGGATGCGGCGATCCGCCCCGCACCCGCCGGCAGCCGCAAGATCGTGCTCGCCACCTCGATCGCCGAAACCTCGATCACCATAGACGGGGTGCGGGTGGTGATCGACAGCGGCCTGCAGCGCCTGCCCGTCTACGAACCGTCGACCGGCATTACCCGGCTGGAAACGGTCAGGGTATCCCGCGCCTCGGCCGACCAGCGGGCCGGGCGCGCCGGACGCACCGAACCGGGCATCGCCCTTCGCCTCTGGCATTCTGGCCAGACGGCAGCCCTTCCCGCCTTCACGCCACCGGAGATCCTGTCGGCCGACCTGTCGAACCTCGTGCTCGACATGGCGCATTGGGGCGTGCTCGATCCCGCCCGGCTCGCCTTTATCGACCCCCCGCCCACAGCGGCGTGGAACGAGGCCCGCGCGCTGCTGCGCCTCCTCGGCGCGCTGGACGCCTCGGGCGCGATCACCGCAACGGGCCGCCAGATCCGTTCGCTCGGCCTGCCGGTCCGGCTCGCCGCCATGGTGCTGGCGGCAGCCAGGACCGGCGCGGCCCGGCAGGCGGCGGAGCTTGCGGTACTCCTGACAGAGCAGGGTCTTGGCGGCACCGGCATCGATATCGACGAACGCCTGCGCCGGTTCCGCCAGGAGAGCGGCGACCGCGTCGTCTCGGCCCGCAAACTGGCCGAGAGGCTGGCCTCGAATGCCGGACAGTCGAAGGGAGCGCCGATTTCGCTCACCGCCGGACAGCTGCTGCTGCATGCCTATCCCGACCGCATTGCGCTGAGGCGCGGCGGACGCGGCCGCTTCGTGATGGCCAATGGCCGGGGGGCCGAGATCCCCGAGACGGAACGGCTCGCCGGGGCCGACATGCTGGTGATCGCCGACCTCACCGGGCGCGCCGCGCAGGGCCGGGTTCTGGCGGCGGCCGAAATCGGCAGGGCGGAAATCGAAGCCCTCCTTCCGGATGCGATCCAGCGCGGCGAGGAGTGCTTCTTCGACGCAGCCAGCCGGCAGGTGCGGGCACGGCGGGTCACCCGGCTCGGCGCGATCGTGCTGGAGGAAACTCCGCTTGCCCGGCCGACAGGCCCCGCCGCCGCGGAGGCCCTGGCCGAGGGCGTGCGGCAGGTCGGGATCGGCGCCCTGCCCTTTTCCAAGGCGGCCGACCAACTGCGTCAACGGGTCGGTTTCCTGCACCGGACGATCGGCGAGCCCTGGCCGGACCTGTCGGATGCCGCCCTGCTCGATTCGCTCGACAACTGGTTCACGCCCTACCAATCGCAGGCGCGCGGCATCGACGATCTCTCGCCCGGCACGCTGTACGACGGTCTCACATCGCTCATTCCCCACGGCCTGCAGCGCGAACTCGACCGGCTGGCCCCGACCCATTTCACCGCACCGACGGGACAGAACCATCCGATCCGCTATGATGGAACCGAGCCCGTACTGTCCATCCGCGTGCAGGAACTGTTCGGCCTCAAGACGCATCCGGCGATCGGCGGCGGCAAATTGCCGCTCGTCCTGGAATTGACCTCTCCGGCGCATCGGCCCATCCAGACGACCCGCGACCTGCCGGGTTTCTGGGCGGGTTCGTGGAAGGACGTGCGGGCCGACATGCGCGGGCGCTATCCGAAACATCCGTGGCCGGAGGATCCGGCAGACGCCTTGCCAACGACGCGCGCCAAGCCGCGCGGCACCTGATACGACAGCACCGAGGAGGTGAGAGGATGAGCACACCGGATACCGCAATCCAGTTCGGGCCATCGAGCCGGCGACTGCGCCTGCAGACCCTGGTCTGGCTGCGCTGGCTCGCGGTCGCGGGGCAAGGTGCTACCGTGCTCGTCGTGGCCTTCGGGCTCAAGTTCCCGCTGCCGCTCGTCACCTGCGCCGCATTGATCGGCGCCCTGGCGGCGGTCAACTTCCTGCTGTCCGTGCGCTTCCCGCCGACCTACCGGCTGGAGCCGATCGCCGCCTTCGCCGTCCTCGGCCTCGACCTGCTGCAGCTCGGCGCCCTGCTGTTCATCACCGGAGGACTTGCCAATCCCTTTGCGCCGCTGATCTGCGTTCCGGTCATCATTTCCTTTGCCTCGCAGCCGCTCCGGCATGCGCTGGCGCTTTTCGCGCTCGCCATGATGCTGATCTCGGCGCTGCCGTTCTCGCCCTATCCACTACCCTGGTATGCGGGCGATGCGCCGACGCTCCAGCCGGTGATGCAGCTCGGCGTGTGGTTCGCCATCACCTCGATGATGGCCTTTGCCGCCTTCTACGCCTATCGCGTATCCCAGGAGGCCACGTTGCTGGCCGACGCGCTCTCGGCAACCGAACTGGTCCTGCAGCGGGAAAAGCACCTTTCGCAGCTGGACGGGCTTGCCGCCGCGGCCGCGCACGAACTCGGCACGCCGCTTGCCACCATCAGTCTGGTGGCCAAGGAAATGGAGCGCGAACTCGGCAAGGACGAACGCTTCGGCGAGGACATCCAGCTCCTGCGCAGCCAGAGCGAACGTTGCCGCGACATCCTCAAACGCATCGCGACGCTGCCCTCCGAGAGCGAGGAGCACATGCGCCGCCTGCCGCTCTCCTCGCTGATCGAGGACGTGCTGGCGCCACACCGCGAATTCGGCATCAAGCTGGAACTGGTCGAGAAGTCGGACCGCGCCAAGGAACCGGTCGGCATACGCAATGCCGCCATCCTCTACGGCCTTGGCAATCTCATCGAGAATGCCGTCGATTTTGCCCGGGAAAAGGTCACCGTCACCGTCGAGCACGACGCGTCCAAGGTGGCGATCACCATCGAGGACGACGGCATCGGCTATTCGCCGGACGTGTTGCAGCGCATCGGCGAACCCTATGTGACGAATCGCCATCGCGACGACAAGGCAGGCGGGCTGGGGCTGGGGCTCTTCATCGCCAAGACCCTGCTCGAACGGTCCGGCGCGCGGCTGCGCTTCGAAAACCGTCCGCCGGAAACGCCGGGCGCCCGGGTGGAAATCGTCTGGCCGCGTCACCGCATGGAGGCGTAATTGTGGCGAAATGACTTTACCGCATGGCCATTACTGGCCATAACCACACACGGACGCTCAAGATTGCCCCGCAGGATTGCCTAGCCATGACCGAAAACGCAACCTCCGACCCTTCGCCCGCAACCGGCGCCAACGCCCTGGGTCCGAACCCGACCTTGCTGATCGTCGACGACGATGTGCCTTTCCTGCGCCGGTTGGCCCGGGCGATGGAATCGCGCGGCTTCGTCGTCGAGACTGCGGCTTCCGTCGCCGAAGGCGTCGCCAAGGCCAAGGCCACGCCGCCGGGCTATGCGGTGGTCGATCTCAGACTCGGCGACGGCAACGGTCTCGACGTCATCGAAGCCATCCGCCAGCACCGCACGGACACCCATATCGTCGTGCTGACCGGCTACGGCAATATCGCCACGGCGGTCACGGCGGTGAAGCTCGGCGCGCTCGACTATCTGGCGAAGCCCGCCGACGCCGACGAGATCTTCCTGGCGCTGACCCAGCGTCCGGGTGAAAAGGCCGAAGTACCGGAAAATCCGATGTCGGCCGACCGGGTGCGCTGGGAGCATATCCAGCGGGTGTTCGAAAGCTGCGACCGCAATGTGTCGGAGACGGCACGCCGGCTCAACATGCACCGCAGGACGCTGCAGCGCATCCTTGCCAAGCGCGCGCCGAAATAACACTCAGTCACGGACCGGTGCGTGCGCGGCCCATTCGGCCATCATCAGGCGCTGCGCCGCGGAACGGGAGAAGTCGAGGGTGACGGCCTTGCGGGTCGCCGGCGGCAACTTGTGTTCCGGCGCCTCGCGCAGCAGGTGGGCGCCGTATCCGTCCGAAAGCAGCAGGCCGCAATCCTCCGGGAAGATGTCGAGCGGCACGTCCGGATGGGTGGCGAAGAACAGCCGGTCGCAATAGGCGCGGTATTCGGGCCATTTCCGGTCGACGCGGAAATCCTCGATCGAAGACTTGATCTCAATGATCCAGATCTCGCCCTTTTCCGACAGTCCGACCAGGTCGGCGCGCCGGCCGTTGGCAAGCTGCAGTTCGGGCAGAACGGCAAGCCGCATGTCGTGCAGCAAGACCTGAACGCCGCGCCGCACAAGCATAGCCCGCTCGGACTGGCGTCCATCGATTAACGGATTGTTTACGGCGATAGAAAGAATCGTCATGTTCCTGTCCAGGGAAGCTCATCCGCATGTTGCAAAAAAGCCATGTGGAGTCATTTTGCAGCGCCGAAGCCATCGGGCGGCGATCCGCTACTTGCAAAGGCGCTTTTAATCAAAAATAAACCATAATCAAAGATGGTCGAGATCACCATCTCCTAGCCCAAATGAACGAGTTTCCCATGCGCCTCCGCAATGCACTGACTGTGTTCGGCCTCGTCGCGACGATCGCCCTGACAGGTTGCACGACCACGACCGAGACCCAGCAGGCCGAAGCCACGACGGCCAAGATCTTCACCGACTCCTATGGCAGCGTCACCGACGCAGGCTATGCCCTGCCGGCCATCCCGATCAACAAGGTGAACAAGAAGTTCCACCGCCAGATCGTCGCCTACCCGACCAAGGAAAAGGCCGGCACGATCGTCGTCAACACGCGCGAGCGCTTCCTTTACTATGTCCTGCCGAACGGCAAGGCGGTCCGCTACGGCATCGGCGTCGGCAAGCAGGGCTTTGCCTGGCAGGGCGAGGCCTATATCGCCTGGAAGCAGGAATGGCCGACCTGGCATCCGCCGAAGGAAATGGCCGCCCGCAAGCCGGACGTCGCCCAGTATGTCGAAAACGGCATGGGCCCGGGTCTTCGCAATCCGCTCGGCGCACGCGCCCTCTATCTGTTCAACGAGAAGGGTCAGGATACGCTGTTCCGCCTGCACGGTACACCGGAATGGGCCTCGATCGGCACCGCCGCCTCGTCCGGCTGCATCCGCCTGATGAACCAGGACATCATCGACCTCTACAGCCGTGTCCGTCCCGGCAAGGGCGCACGCGTCGTCGTCCAGCAGTAAGCGCTTCGAAGCGTTCCCATGCAAAAAGCCGCCGGAGCAATCCGGCGGCTTTTTCGTTTGCGCTTCGCTCGGCTCAACCTGCGAGGCTTGCCTTCAGTTCGAGGCGGCGGCGATGCAGGACCGGCTCGGTATAGCCATTCGGCTGCTCGCGGCCCTTCAGCACCAGGTCGAGCGCCGCCTTGAACGCGATCGAGCCGTCGAAATTGCCGGCCATCGGCCGATAGGCGGGATCGCCCGCGTTCTGGCCGTCGACGACGACAGCCATGCGCTTCATCGTCTCAAGGATCTGCGCCTCGGTGACGATGCCGTGGTGCAGCCAGTTGGCCATGTGTTGGGCCGAAATGCGCAGCGTGGCGCGGTCTTCCATCAGGCCGACATTGTTGATGTCGGGAACCTTGGAGCAGCCGACGCCCTGGTCGATCCAGCGCACCACGTAGCCGAGAATGCCCTGGGCATTGTTGTCGAGTTCGCGCTGGATTTCTTCCGGCGTCCAGTTGGGCCGGACTGCCACCGGCACCGAGAGAATGTCACGCAGCTTGGCGCGCGGGCGGCTCTTCAGGCCCGCCTGGACCTCCGCGACATTGACACGGTGGTAGTGCGTGGCGTGCAGGGTGGCGGCGGTCGGCGACGGAACCCAGGCGGTGTTGGCGCCGGCCTTCGGATGGGCGATCTTCTGCTCCAGCATGGCCGCCATCAGGTCGGGCATGGCCCACATGCCCTTGCCGATCTGCGCGTGGCCGGACAGGCCGCATTCGAGGCCGATGTCGACATTCCAGTTTTCATAGGCCGAGATCCAGGCCGCCTGCTTCATGTCGCCCTTGCGGATCATCGGGCCGGCTTCCATCGAGGTGTGGATCTCGTCGCCGGTGCGGTCGAGGAAGCCGGTGTTGATGAACACGACGCGATCCTTTGCCGCGCGGATGCATTCCTTGAGGTTGACCGTCGTGCGGCGCTCCTCGTCCATGATGCCCATCTTGATGGCGTTCGGCGCCATGCCGATCAGGGCCTCGACGCGCGAGAAGATCTCGCAGGCGAAGGCAACCTCTTCCGGACCGTGCATCTTCGGCTTGACGACATACATCGAGCCGCTGCGCGAATTGGCCCGACGGCCGTTCGGACCGATGTCGTGGAGGGCGATCAGCGCGGTGACCGCGGCGTCCATGATGCCTTCCGGCACTTCCTTGCCGTCCCGGTCGAGGATCGCCGGATTGGTCATCAGGTGGCCGACATTGCGCACCAGCATCAGCGAGCGGCCATGCAGCGTGAGGGTCGAACCATCCGGCTTCGTGTATGTTCGGTCGGCGTTGAGCGCGCGGGTGAAACTCTTGCCGCCCTTCGAGACCTCCTCCGTCAGATCGCCCTTCATCAGGCCGAGCCAGTTGCCATAGACAACGACCTTGTCCTCGGCGTCGACGGCGGCGACCGAATCCTCGCAGTCCATGATCGTCGTGATCGCCGATTCGAGCCAGATGTCGTTGATATGCGCCGGATCACTCTTGCCGATCATGCCGTTCGCATCGATGACGATCTCGGTGTGCAGGTTGTTCTTGACCAGCAGGACCGCGTCCGGCTTGTCGGCAGCGCCGCGATAGCCGGCAAGCTGCGCCGGGTCGGAAAGGCCCGTTACGCCGCCATCGGACAGCGTGACGAACAGCGCGCCGTCCTGGATCGACAGGCTGGCGACATTGCTCCAGCTTCCGGCGGCAAGGGGTGCCGAATCATCCAGCAGTTGCCGGCCCCAGGCGATGACTTTCGCGCCGCGGACGGGATTGTAGCCCTTGCCCTTTTCGGCGCCGTCGGTTTCGGCGATCGCATCCGTGCCATAGAGCGCATCGTAGAGCGAACCCCAGCGGGCATTGGCGGCGTTCAGTGCATAGCGCGCGTTCATGACCGGAACGACGAGCTGCGGTCCGGCGATCCGGGTGATCTCGGCATCGACATTGGAGGTCGTGACCTTGACCTCGCCGCCTTCCGGCAGGAGATAACCGATGTCGCGCAGGAAAGCCTCGTAGGCGTCCATGTCGATCGGCGCGCCGTTCTCTTTGTGCCAGGCGTCGATCTTCGCCTGCATCTCGTCGCGCTTGGCCAGCAGCGCCCGGTTCTTCGGCGCGAGGTCGTGCACGATGGCCGAGAAGCCCTTGAGATAGGTCTCCGGGTCGACCCCGGTTCCCGGCAATGCCTCTTCGATCAGGAACCGATGCAGTTCCGTGTCGATGGAAAGGCCGTGGCTTTCGATCCGGCTCATGACGCTGTCTCCTCGCAAGTCTGGCTGTAACCTTGATGGGCGGACTTTGATCTGTTCTGATTCATTGTCAATCGAGCACAAATTACAAAGATTTGTGCCATATCGGAAATTATTATCCGTGCGCCAGGCGCGGCCTGCCGCTCGCCGTGGCGATGAAACGCGCTTCGACGAGCTTGCGGCTGCCGTCGATCTCAGGCGCATCGATTTCCTCGACGAGGGCCAGGACCGCATCGGCAGCGCCATTCTGCCGGGCATGCTCCAAGGCCGCTTCGCCTGCCCTGTCGCGCGCAGCCTCGAACGCCTTTTCCTCGTCCGTGAAGCGGCGGCCATCTCCCGCACCCGACAGCATGAAGATGCCGTCCTCGGGTGCGGTGACGAAGACGGTGACGGTGGCACGGACCCGCCCCACCACGGCACCGACCGCATTGGCGACATCCGCGTCGGCCGGGACTTCGCAGGCCACGGACAGCATGTCACCGATTGCCGGATAGTAGACCGGAGCCGAGGCGCCGAGCCCGACCAGCGGACGGTCAAGCGACAGGGCGAAGCGCACGATGCCAGCCTGACGCCGCAGCGCATGGTCGATCAGCAGCGAGCGGGCGGGATCGACATCGGTGAGCCCGGCCTCGGGAAGGACGGCCGAGAGAATGACCTCCGCCGACTGACGCGTCAGCCGGTCGACGATCCGTTGGGCAAGATCTTCCGGCGAGGCGGCGATCGGTTGGCCGGCCCCATTCTTGCGGCGGATGGCGAGCCTCAGTCCCAGATCCGCTGCCTCCCGATCCCACTGGTCCTGCCGGCCGAGCACATGCATGGCGTCCGACGGCGTGATGCCGCAGATATGCACGAGCCCGCGCGCCACCAGCCGATCGAGCGTCGCCAGCTGCGAGGTTGCCGTCATCAATTGATCAAGCGCCACGGGCCCCGATCCGATGCGCGCGAACAGCGCCGCTTCTTGCGCTGCCAGGCCGGCGGCCAGGTGATCCGGTACGCCGGTGCGGACCGTGAGGCGCCCGTCATGGCGGCCCATATGGGCCGCGCGCAGCTGCCGTTCGAGAATGTCGATGACCGGGCGGCCATACAGCGTGGCCGCCAGACTGAGCGGCACCAGCCGCCGCGGTCCGAGATCGATCCGCGCGTTCATGCTGCGGTCGTCGATTCTCACCTCCGAATCGCCGCCGAGGCCATAGGTGCGCATGGCCACCGCCTCGACCATGGTGCGGTATCCGCCGACCACGGCACCGTCGGCGTCGAGGCGGGGGCGACCGCCCTCGAGGATGGCCACATCGGTGGTCGTACCGCCGATGTCGGAGACGACGGCATCGGCAAGCCCGGTCAGATGACGGGCGCCGACCAGGCTTGCCGCAGGGCCCGACAGGATCGTCTCGATCGGCCGCAGCCGGGCCTCCGCCGCGGATATCAGGGCACCGTCGCCGCGCACGACCATCAGCGGCGCGTCGATGCCGCGCCTTGTGAGAAAGTCCTCGCAGGCGCCGACAAGCCGGTCGATCATCGACACCAGGCGGGCATTGAGCAGCGTGGTGAGCGCCCGGCGCGGACCGCCGAGCTTGGACGACAACTCGTGGCTGCAGGTTACCGGCAGAGGACAATGAGCGCGGATGAAATCCCGCACCCGGTCTTCGTGCGAGGGATTGCGCACGGCGAAATAGCCGGCAATGGCAAAGGAGGACACCGTCCGGCTCAGCTCCGGCAGGGCTTTCTCCAGCGGAGCGAGATCGAGCGGCGTCTCGGTGCCGTGCACATCGTGACCGCCGGCGAGATAGATGACGGGATCGGAGCCCAGCGCATCGGACAGACCGTCACGCTTGAGGTCGTCGGGACCGAAGCCGATCATGACGAGGCCGGCGCGTCCCCCCTGCCCTTCGACGAGCGCATTTGTCGCCAGCGTCGTCGACAGAGACACCAGACCGATTGCCTCGACCGAGACGCCGGAGGCCTCGATGACCTTGTCCAGCGCTTCCGCGATACCGATTGCAAGATCATGGCGCGTGGTCAACGCCTTGGCCTTGGCGAGGATGCCTTGCGTCTCGCTGTAGAGCACCGCGTCGGTATAGGTGCCGCCGGTATCGATGCCCAACAGGTAATGGAGTGTCACGCCAACTGCCTCGGTCTTTCAGAATTTCACCAACACGGATCACGCTGTTATCGCATGGAGAAACCGGGCGGCAATAGCTGACAAACGGCAAATCATGGCCGCGAAACCGCAGCCCGCGCGGTGACCCGCATCGGCAGGCCGCCGGCCGGCTGCACCGTCAGCTTCTGCACCGGCCACGGCCTGGTTTCGGCCGTCATGTCGAAGCGATAGCGCCGCATCAGGACGGCGAGCGCGATCACGGCTTCCTGCAGGGCGAAGGTTGCCCCGATGCAGACCCGTGCCCCGGCGCCGAAAGGCAGATATTGAAAGCGGCCGATCTTTTCGCGGTTTTCCGGCAGGAAGCGGCTCGGGTCGAAGGCCCGCGGGTTTTCCCAGTAGAGTTCGTGCCGGTGCAGCGTCCAGGGCATGATGAGGATCGTCGCACCCTTGCGGATGTCGATCGCCGTGCCGTCGGGTGCCTGGAAGTGGTCGTCCGCAACGGCCTGGCGGTTGATCGACGGGGCCGGCGGATAGAGCCTCAGCGCCTCCTCGAAGGCGGCACGTACCAGCGGCATGCGCTCCAGCCAGTCGACCGGATCCGCACCGCTGTCGAGCACGGCATCGATTTCGACCTCCATGCGATCCCGGATGTCGGGACAATTGGCGACGCAGAAGAAGGTCCAGGCGAGCGCCCGGGCCGTGGTCTCATGGCCGGCGCCGATGAAGGTCAGGATATTGTCCTCGACCTCCTCGGTCGTCAGACCCTGCGGTCCTTCGACCTCGAGCAGCAGGGTGAGGAAATCGCGCGGCGCCGATTGCGGGTCCCGCGCTATCGCCGCCTTGCGCTTTTCCATGGTCGAGCGGACCAGCGCACGGAACTTCCGCAACACGCCACGGCCCCGCAGCCGGGCGAGCCGGGGAATCCACCCCGGAGCCGCCAGCATGTCGAGCGGATCGATCCGTCCCATATGGTGCAACAGCGCATCGACATCGCCGGCGACGTCATCGCCGGCGGTGGCAATCTCGCCGGAAAACAGTGTCTCGGAGAGAATGAGATAGGTGAGCCCCGTCATGTCGGCGGCGATGTCGCGCACCGTCCCTCGCGCGTCCGTCGTGGCGTAGCGCGCGGCGAATTCCTCGCTCTTCTCCAGCATCTGGCGGGCAAAGCCGCGCGCATGGCGCGGCGTGAAGACGGGCGCCATCGCCCTTCGCGAGCGCTTCCACACCCCACCCTCGGCGGTCAGCAAGCCGTCGCGCAGGATGGGGCGCAGGACCAGTTGCCGGACCTTGTCCATCACGTAGTTGCCGGCATTGTCGACCAGCACGTGGCGGATCAAATCCGGATCGTTGACGATTACGGTGGTGCGGCCGAAGAACCGGGTCTCGATCCAGGGCAGGGTATAGGAAGGCACGCCCCAGAGCTCGAGCGGGTTGCGCAGGACCGTACGAATGATCTCGAGCTTCGACGGCGGATAGGGACGCGGGACCGGCGCGGGCGGCTCGAAAAGGTCGGGGCTGTCGACAACTGCCATGGTTCCGCTCCGCGGTGGCGCGCTCAGCCCGAAGCGGGCTAGAACAGCGCCTTGAGTTCACTCAGGCGGTCATTGACCAACCACCCGTAATAGTTCTCTTCCGGCCAGACCGGCGATCCGGCGCCGGCATTGCGGGCCGCCAGCGCCCGGGCCCGCTGCAGCGAGTTGCCGACATTGAACAGCGTGGCCGTCACGCCGGGATTCTTCGAAATGTCCATGCCGGCGACCGTGCGGTAGTCGTCGATCGCCTTGCGCAGCACGCCCGCCATGAAGGCCAGCGAAATGTCGGGCTCCATGATCGCCTTGTAAACGCCGGCCGCATCGTTCTCGTCCAGCCTGGCGACGCCCGATTTCTGCGATACCAGGTCCGACAGCATCAGCGCCGTCAGCGGATTGATCTGCCCAAGCCCGAAGGTCTGGCCTGCATAGAAGGGCTGGAAGAACACGGCGCTGAAGCGGTTGTTGGGATAGGATTTGCCGCCGACGCTGCGGCCGCGGAACTTGGTTTCCCAGACGTCCTCGCGGCACGACCATAGTTTGTAGGAGTCCTTCATCGCGGCGCAGGCGGAAAATTCCGGGCGGGCGACGAAGTCGGAAATCCCCTCGCCGTCATAGGCGAAACGGAAGCTGTTGCCGGCATAGGATGCCGCCTTGACGTAGTAGCTCTGCAGGCTGTCATAGGCATCGACGTTGAAGGTATGCTCGCCGACGATCGCGCCCACCATGTGGATAGGATCGATGCCGTAGGCAGCCGCCGTCTTCCTGATCTTCGAGCGCAGCCGGTCGTCGGACGCGAGAAGGTCACGCACCTTCTCGTATTTCAGGTCGAACGTGGTCTTGCCGGCCTGGGTGCGCCGCACCGAAGCGCCCGGGATCGGCGGTTGCTCGGCATGGCGGTTGCCCTCGGGCACGACACGGAGCGATCCCGCGTTCACACCTGCCGGCGCAAGAACGAGCAGCGCCAGAAAGAATGCCCGAGTAAGTCGACCCACGATAGCTTCACCCCAAGTTGTCAATATGCAGATTGCTTTCCGGCGCCACCCATACAGAAGCAAGGCCGTGTTTGTCGACCTTGCCCTGCGTCACATTTGCGGCATTCCTTCGGCGGGACCCGCATATTCTGCCGGCGCTACAGGATATAACGCGACAGATCCGCATCGGCGGCGATCTCGCCGACATGCTCGGCAACATAGGCCGAATCGATCAGCACCTTCGAACCGCCCCGGTCGGGCGCGTTGAACGAGATGTCGTCCAGCACGCGTTCCATCACGGTCTGCAGACGGCGCGCGCCAATGTTCTCGACCGAGGTGTTGAGCTTGACCGCGACATCGGCCAGCGCATCGATCGCGTCTTCGGTGAAGTCGAGATCGAGTTCCTCGGTCGCCATCAGCGCCTTGTACTGGCGGATGAGGCTCGCCTCGGTCTCGGTCAGGATGCGACGGAAGTCCTCCTTGGTGAGCGGCTTCAGCTCGACGCGGATCGGCAGGCGGCCCTGCAACTCGGGCAGCAGGTCCGAAGGCTTCGACAAGTGGAAGGCACCGGACGCGATGAAAAGAATATGGTCCGTCTTCACCGGCCCGTACTTGGTCGACACCGTGGTGCCTTCGACCAGCGGCAGCAGGTCGCGCTGCACGCCTTCGCGCGAAACGCCCGCACCCATGCCGCCTTCCCGCGCGGCGATCTTGTCGATCTCGTCGAGGAAGACGATGCCGTCGTTCTCGGCCGAGCGCACCGCCTCGCGCTGGATCACTTCATTGTCGATCAGCTTGTCGGACTCGTCGCGAATCAAGTCGGCATAGGAGGCCTTGACCGTGGTGCGCACCTTCTTGGTGCGGTTGCCCATCGCCTTGCCGAACATTTCCGACAGGTTGAGAATACCGACATTGGCGCCCGGCATGCCGGGAACCTCGAAGCCGGACATGCCGCTGCCGCTATCGGCGATCTCGATGTCGATCTCCTTGTCGTCCATTTCGCCGGCCCTAAGCTTCTTGCGGAAGCTGTCGCGGGTGGCCGGGGAAGCCGTCGATCCAACCAGAGCATCGAGGACGCGTTCCTCGGCGCCGGCATGGGCCTTGGCCTGGACCTCGGCGCGCTTCTTTTCACGCACCAGGCCGATGCCGACCTCGACAAGATCGCGGATGATCTGTTCCACGTCGCGGCCGACATAGCCGACTTCGGTAAACTTCGTCGCCTCGACCTTGATGAAAGGGGCGCCCGCAAGCTTGGCAAGGCGCCGCGAAATCTCCGTCTTGCCGACGCCGGTCGGGCCGATCATCAGGATGTTCTTCGGCATCACCTCGTCGCGCAGGTCCTCGTCGAGCTGCTGACGGCGCCACCGGTTGCGCAGCGCGATTGCCACGGCACGTTTCGCCTCATGCTGTCCGATGATGAAGCGGTCGAGTTCGGATACGATCTCGCGGGGAGAAAAAGTCGTCATATCGCTTGTTCCAATGGTCGGAGGAAAGAGGATCAGTTGTCGCTGTCGAGCGACTCGACCACGATATTGTCGTTGGTATAGACGCAGATCTCGGCGGCGATCGCCATGGCGTGGCGGGCTATCTCTTCCGCCGACTTGTCGCTGTCCATCAGGGCGCGGGCGGCCGCGAAGGCATAATTGCCGCCGGAGCCGATCGCCATCGCGCCATGCTCGGGTTCGAGCACGTCGCCATTGCCGGTGATGGCAAGGGTAATGGTCTTGTCGGCGACCAGCATCATGGCCTCGAGGTTGCGCAGGTACTTGTCGGTTCGCCAGTCCTTGGCGAGCTCGACTGCGGCGCGCATCAGCTGGCCGGGATATTGCTCGAGCTTCTTTTCCAGGCGCTCCAGCAGCGTGAACGCATCGGCGGTCGCACCGGCGAAACCGGAGATCACGTCGCCCTTGCCGATCCGGCGGACCTTGCGGGCATTGCCCTTCATCACGGTCTGGCCGAGGCTCACCTGGCCGTCGCCCGCCATGATGACCTTTCCGCCCTTTCGTACAGTAATAATCGTTGTCATTCACGCACCTGTTGGCCCGTCTGCCGGGCGTTCGATTGGAAACACGAAATCGTTCGGTTGATCCCTATGTAAGTTGGCCTCGCGCGAATGCAATCTTGTGACGCATCGCGGAAAAGCACGGCCTGCTTTTGCTGGATATTTAACCGACCTCCTGATAAGGAACCCCTGACCAAGGCATGGAGCGAACCCTGATGGGCGAAACAATGATCCGTCGCACGGGAAGCATTTCCCGCAAGACCAACGAAACCTCCGTTTCGGTTTCCGTCAATCTCGACGGCGCCGGCGCGGCGAAGATTTCCACGGGCGTCGGCTTCTTCGATCACATGCTCGACCAGCTTTCGCGCCATTCGCTCATCGACATGGAGATCGAGGTCAAGGGCGACCTTCACATCGACGACCACCATACCGTCGAGGACACCGGCATTGCCATCGGCCAGGCCATCTCCAAGGCGCTCGGCGACCGGCGCGGCATCACCCGCTACGCCTCGCTCGACCTTGCCATGGACGAGACGATGACCAAGGCGGCGATCGATGTCTCGGGCCGACCGTTCCTCGTGTGGAACGTCGCCTTCAGCGCGCCAAAGATCGGCACCTTCGACACCGAACTGGTGCGCGAGTTTTTCCAGGCGCTGGCCCAGAATGCCGGCATCACGCTGCATGTCCTCAATCATTACGGCGCCAACAACCACCATATCGCCGAGACCTGCTTCAAGGCCGTGGCCCGGGCATTGCGGACAGCCGTCGAAATCGATCCGCGCCAGGCCAGCCGCGTTCCCTCGACCAAGGGCACCCTCGTCTGAGACCCGCCCGACCGGAAACGCGGAAAGCAGCTTGATCATCGTTTTGCGGCGCGTCGGGGCCCCGGCCCCACGGCGTCGCACTTAGAAAAAGGACGTTCGACGATGCGCGTGGCGATCATCGACTATGGATCCGGAAATCTCCGTTCGGCAACGAAGGCCTTCGAACGGGCGGCGCGAGAGAGCGGCATCGACGCGGTCATCGAATTGACCGACAAGGCGGACCGCGTGGCAAGCGCCGACCGCATCGTGCTGCCGGGTGTGGGCGCCTATGCCGACTGCCGCCGGGGGCTCGACGCCGTCCCGGGCATGCACGAGGCGATCGTCGACGTCGTCGAGAAGAAGGCCCGGCCCTTCTTCGGCATCTGCGTCGGCATGCAACTGATGTCGAGCCGCGGGCTGGAAAAGACGATCACCCCCGGCTTCGGCTGGATCAAGGGCGATGTGGTCGAGATGACGCCGAACGATCCGACCCTGAAGATCCCGCAGATCGGCTGGAACACGCTCGACCTGCACCACCCGCATCCCTTGTTCGACGGGATCAAGACGGGGCCGGACGGCCTGCATGCCTATTTCGTCCACTCCTACCACCTCGCCGCGGAAAATCCGGATGACGTGATTGCCACCACCGACTATGGGGGGCCGATGACGGCCTTCGTCGGTCGCGCCAATATGGTTGGCGCCCAGTTCCATCCGGAAAAGAGCCAGACGCTCGGCCTCAGGCTGATCGCCAACTTCCTTTCCTGGCAACCGTAAGTTTCCTTCAGTATCGGACATTCCGCATGATCCTTTTTCCCGCCATCGACCTCAAGGACGGCCAGTGCGTGCGGCTCAAGCTGGGCGACATGGAGCAGGCCACCGTCTACAACACCGATCCCGGCGCCCAGGCGAAGGCCTTCGAGGACCAGGGTTTCGAATGGCTGCACGTGGTGGACCTGAACGGCGCCTTTGCCGGAACGAGCGTCAACGGGGCAGCGGTCGACGCGATCCTGAAGGCGACAAAGAATCCGGTGCAGCTCGGCGGCGGTATCCGCAGCCTCGAGCATATCGAAAACTGGCTTGATCGCGGGCTTTCGCGCGTCATCCTCGGCACGATCGCCGTGCGCGACCCGGCGCTGGTGATCGAGGCCTGCAGGCGCTTCCCCGGCAAGATCGCCGTCGGCATCGACGCCAAGGGCGGCAAGGTCGCGGTCGAGGGCTGGGCGGAGGCCTCGGAACTCGGCGTGGTCGAGCTTGCGAAAAAATTCGAAGGGGCGGGTGTATCGGCGATCATCTATACCGATATTGATCGCGACGGCATCCTGACCGGCATCAACTGGGAATCGACGCTGTCGCTGGCCGATGCCGTGTCCATCCCGGTGATCGCGTCGGGCGGGCTGGCCTCGATGGACGACATCCGTCGCATGCTGCAGCCGGATGCGGCCAAGCTCGAGGGCGCCATCACCGGCCGCGCACTCTATGACGGCCGCATCGACCCGGCCGAAGCCTTGGCGCTCATCCGCGCCGCCCGCGCCTGAACGAGGATAGACCATGACGCTGAAAGCCCGTGTCATTCCCTGCCTGGACGTCAAGGACGGCCGCGTCGTCAAGGGCGTCAACTTCGTCGACCTGATCGACGCGGGCGATCCCGTCGAGGCGGCCAAGGCCTATGACGCCGCCGGTGCCGACGAACTCTGCTTCCTCGACATCACCGCATCGTCCGACAATCGCGACACGATCTTCGAGGTCGTCGCCCAGACGGCGGACCAGTGTTTCATGCCGCTCACCGTCGGCGGCGGCGTGCGCACGATCGCCGACATCCGCAAGCTGCTGCTCTGCGGGGCCGATAAGGTGGCGATCAATTCGGCGGCGGTGAACAATCCGGATTTCATTGCAGAGGCCGCCGACAAGTTCGGCGATCAGTGCATCGTCGTGTCGATCGACGCCAAGCAGAGGCGCAAGCAGGAAGCGGGCGGCGACAATGTGAGCGCCTGGGAGATCTACACCCATGGCGGCCGCACCCCCACCGGCATCGATGCGGTCGAGTTCGCCAGGAAGATGGTCGAACGCGGCGCCGGCGAACTGCTGGTCACATCAATGGACCGGGACGGAACCAAGATCGGATACGATCTCGAACTGACGCGAACCATTGCCGATGCCGTGCGGGTACCGGTGATCGCCTCTGGCGGGGTCGGCACGCTCGACGATCTGGTCGCCGGTATCAAGGACGGACATGCCACGGCCGTGCTCGCCGCCTCGATCTTCCACTTCGGCACCTATTCGATCGCCGAGGCCAAGCAGTATATGGCCAGCCACGGCATCGCCATGCGGCTCGACTGAGCGCCCGCGAAAGGGATCTGCAATGAGTGACTTCTCCCTCACCGACCTCGAAAGGATCGTCGCCGACCGGGCCCAGGCCCGGCCAGACGAATCCTGGACGGCGAAGCTCGTCGCCGGCGGCCAGTCGAAGGCCGCCAAGAAGCTCGGCGAAGAGGCGGTCGAAACGGTGATCGCGGCGATCAAGGACGATCGCGAAAACCTCGTCTACGAGAGCGCCGACCTTCTCTATCACCTGATGGTCGTATTGAAAATCGCCGACATCCCGCTTAAAGCCGTGCTCGAAGAGCTTCAACGGCGTACGGCCCAGACAGGCCTCAGCGAAAAAGCCAGCCGGCAGGATCCATGACGACAGCGACACGGGAATCCGAAACGCCACAAGCACTCGACCATTTCCAGGCGGATGGATACTCCCCCTATCTTTTCTTCGATTCGGAAGAATGGTCGCATTTCCGGGCCGATACGCCCCTCACCCTGACCGCGGACGAGGTCCAGCGCCTGCGCTCGATCGACGACCCGATCGACCTTTCCGAAGTGCGCCGGATCTACCTGTCGCTGTCGCGCCTGCTCTCGGCCCATGTCGAATCCTCGCAACTGCTGTTCCAGCAGCGCAATCGCTTCCTCAACACCTCGAACATTTCCAAGACTCCGTTCGTCATCGGCATCGCGGGATCGGTCGCGGTCGGCAAGTCCACGACCGCCCGCGTCCTGAAGGAGCTCTTGGCGCGCTGGCCATCGAGCCCGAAGGTCGATCTCGTCACCACGGACGGCTTCCTCTATCCGAACGCCCATCTGGTTCGCCACAAGATCCTCAACCGCAAAGGCTTTCCGGAAAGCTACGACATCGGGGCGCTGCTGCGTTTCCTCTCGGCGATCAAGGCCGGACTGCCCAACGTCAAGGCGCCCGGCTATTCGCACCTGACCTATGACGTGCTGCCCAACGAGTACAAGATCATCGACCGGCCGGACATCCTGATCTTCGAGGGCATCAACGTGCTGCAGTCGCGCGACCTGCCGGCCGACGGCAAGATCGTGCCGATCGTTTCGGACTTCTTCGACTTCTCGATCTATATCGACGCCGACGAGAAGCTCATCCACCGCTGGTATGTCGACCGCTTCATGAAGCTGCGGCAGACAGCGTTCCGCGACCCCAACTCCTACTTCCATCGCTATGCCACCATCAGCGAAGAAGAGGCGCTGGAGATCGCCGAAGGTCTGTGGAAGAACATCAACCTGAAGAACCTCAGGGAAAATATCCTGCCGACCCGGCCGCGGGCCGACCTCATCCTGCGCAAGGGCGACAACCATCTGGTGGAGCAGGTCGCGCTGAGAAAACTGTAGGCGATGCATAGCCGGCAGTTTATTCAATAAGCCGCTATGTTTGCCGGATTCAGCTTCGAAATCAGGGATTGACCCGCCTCAGCGTCAGGTTGATACGACCGCCGTTCTTCAGCAGTGTCGAGGTCGACGGATAGATGCGGTCCACCCCGTGGAAGCACAGGCGCCCCGCCCCGCCGATGACGAAGACGTCGCCGCTCGTGAGCTTCATCGACATGGTCGGATCCTTGCGGTTCGTTCCGCCGATGCGGAAGAGGCAGGCATTGCCGAGAGAGACCGACACGACCGGAGCCTCGAGATCCTTTTCGTCGCGATCCTGGTGCAGGCCCATGCGGGCATTGTCGTCGTAGAAGTTGACCAGGCACGCCTCCGGCGGCTTGTCCGAGCCGGAAACCCGGTTCCAGATATCGAGCAGCAGGACGGGAATGGCGGGCCATGGCCTGCCCGTGACAGGATGGGTCGGCTGATAGCGGTAGCCGCGCTCCTTGTCCGTCACCCATCCGAGCGGCCCGCAATTGGTCATGCGGACCGACATTTCCTTGCCTGTGCCGAGCATGGCGGGGACGAAGAGGGGCGCCTCCGCGACGATCTCACGGATCGACGCGACGAGCTGCTCCTGGCTCGCCCGATCGATGAAATCCGGATGGTAGCGAAGCCCTTCGGGCAGCGTGCGCTTGGCTTTTTCAGGCATGGACGAACGGCAGCCACAATGGCCGCCGCCTTCGTTGGAAATTCAGTCGGCGAGATCGGGAATGCGCAGCACCTGGCCGGGATAGATCTTGTCGGGATGGGTGAGCATCGGCTTGTTGGCCTCGAAGATCACCGTGTGCTTGGCGCCCTTGCCCTTGCCATATTGCGCTTCGGCGATCTTCCACAGATTGTCGCCCTTCTTCACCGTGTAGAAGACCGGCTCCTTGGGCGCGACCGGCGCGGCTTGCGGAGTCTCGGCAATCTTCAGGTCGTCGGCTTCGACCTTGGAAATCCCCAGCGTATTGCCGACGGCAATGACCGCCTTCTCGAAGGCCGACTGGTCCTTGACGGTCCCCTTCAGCACGACCTTGTCGTCGACGACGGCAACCTCGACCTTTTCGGTGCCGAGATCGTGCGAGGCGAGTTCCTTCTTTACCGCATCCGCGTCCGGCGCCTCGTCATCGCCGCCGATGCCGAGCTTCTTGCCTGCACTCTTGATAAAGCTAAACAAACCCATGGGATCTCCCCTTCTCGTAAAGTCCGGCCTCAGCTGAACCCACGACGCAGCAAAACACAAGCAGATATCTAAAATATGCCATGCTGTATTAGGTCGCAGTGTGGCGCGCCTAGTCTCCGCCAGGCCTGCCGCGCATCTTCTTGACCTCGGAGCGGCCCGACTTTTCCTTCAGCCGGCGCTCGACAGACCCTTTTGTCGGCTTGGTCTTCTTGCGCGGCGGCGGGGGCGGCGCGGCGGCGGCGAGGATCAGTTCCTTGAGACGCTCGCGGGCGTCTTCGCGGTTGCGTTCCTGGCTGCGGAAGCGGTTCGCCTCGATCATCAGCACGCCTTCCTTCGAAGCGCGCCGTCCGGCAAGCTTCAGGGCGTTCTCCTTGACCCGGTCGCTCAAGGCGGGAGACCCGGCGATGTTGAAGAACAGCTGGACGGCCGTCGAGACCTTGTTGACGTTCTGTCCGCCCGGCCCGCCGGCCAGCACGAATTGCTCCGTCAGCTCCCAGCCGGCGATCGTGATGCGATTGTTGATGACGAGTGCGTCGCTGGCCATGTTCGGTCTCCGTCTGCTCTATTTCACATTCGAACGCGGAGGAAAACAAGAAACCCGGCGGATCGCTCCGCCGGGTTTCTTCAGTTCTGGCCTGATGCCATCATTCCGCAGCGATATTGGCGCTCGGAGCGGCGGCACGGACCGTGTGGTCGACGTGATCCTCGAACTTGGCGAAGTTGGTGATGAACATCGCCACCAGCTTCTTGGCCTGGGCATCGTATTCCGATGCATCGGACCAGGTCGAACGGGGATCGAGGATCTTCGAATCGACGCCCTCGACGGCAACCGGCACGGCGAAGCCGAAGTTCGGATCGACGCGGGTTTCCACCTTCTTCAGTTCGCCGCTCAATGCACTGGCGAGCAGGGCGCGGGTGGCCTTGATCGGCATGCGATGACCGATGCCGTATGCACCGCTGGTCCAGCCGGTGTTGACCAGCCAGCAGTCGACATTGTGCTTGGCAATCAGGTCGCGCAGCAGATTGCCATACTCGGCCGGATGACGCGGCATGAACGGGGCGCCGAAGCAGGTCGAGAAGGTGGCTTCCGGCTCGGTCACGCCCTTTTCCGTGCCGGCGACCTTCGCGGTGTAGCCGGACAGGAAGTGGTACATGGCCTGTTCCGGGGTCAGGCGGGCGATCGGCGGCAGCACGCCGAAGGCATCGGCGGTCAGCATGATGATCGTCTTCGGATGGCCGGCGCGGCCGGTGTCCGATGCATTCGGAATGAAGTGCAGCGGATAGGCGCAGCGGGTGTTCTCGGTGCGCGAGGCATCGTTGAAGTCCGGCACGCCGGCATCATCCAGCACGACGTTCTCCAGAACGGTGCCGAAACGCTTTGTGGTCGCGTAGATTTCCGGCTCGGCTTCGGCCGACAGACGGATGGTCTTGGCGTAGCAGCCGCCTTCGAAGTTGAAGATGCCGTGCTCGCCCCAGCCGTGCTCGTCGTCGCCGATCAGCGTGCGGCTCGGGTCGGCGGAGAGCGTCGTCTTGCCGGTGCCCGAGAGGCCGAAGAAGACGGCTGCGTCGCCGGCCGGGCCGACATTGGCCGAGCAGTGCATCGGCATGACGCCCTTCGGCGGCAGCATGTAGTTGAGCGCGGTGAAGACCGATTTCTTCATTTCGCCGGCATAGGAGGTGCCGCCGATCAGAACGATGCCGTTGGTGAAATCGCAGGCGATGACCGTCTCGGAGCGGCAACCGTGGCGGGCCGGGTCGGCGCGGAAGCTCGGAAGCGTGATGATGGTCAGCTTCGGCTGGAATTCGGTGAGCGTCGAACGCTCGGGACGAATCAGAAGATTGCGGATGAACAGCGAGTGCCAGGCAAGCTCGGTCACGACGCGGGTCGGCAGTTCGTTATCCTGGTCGGCGCCGCCGATGAGGTCCTGGACGAAGAGTTCCTTGCCGGCGGCATGGGCCAGCATATCCTTGTGCAGGATACCGAAATGTTCCGGCGACATGGGCTTGTTGTTGTCCCACCAAATGTGGCCGTCGGTATGGCTGTCGCGGACGATGAACTTGTCCTTCGCCGAGCGGCCGGTATGCTGCCCGGTCACCGCGCAGAGCGCCCCGTCGGCGGTCAGCACGGCTTCGTTCCGGCGAATCGCCTCTTCGTAAAGGTCGCGCTCACGGAAATTGTAGTAGATGCGAGCCGCATCACCCAAACCGATCGCTGCTACCCCTACGAGGGGATTATTTACACCAAGCTCCTCCATGAGCGCGCATCCTCTATATTAGAAACGGTGACGTTGAATTTTCGGGAACCTAGTGTCCGAGTTTTCAAAACGCAATAAGCAAAACCAAAATCAATCAATAATTTCAAATATTTAATCGATTTAAATCCGAATATCGTTTTTTAAATCGGTTTGCATCGGCGTCTTTTGGTTGCCGTGCAGACCAATTGCACCCCTTTTGCCGGGCAGCTTCGGCCGTGCCCCTTTATCTTTGCCACAATTTGTTCCACCTTTATCCCCAATAAGCGCAGCCAACGTTGCCACACCCTGGGCTGGGACAATACCAGGAGCCGCGCTTCATGATGACGGAGACCAATAATATGCAGACGATCGCGCTCGTTGACGACGACCGCAATATTCTCACCTCCGTATCGATCGCGCTCGAGGCCGAGGGATACAAGGTCGAGACCTATACCGACGGCGCTTCGGCGCTCGACGGTTTGCTGGCACGTCCGCCGCATCTTGCCATCTTCGACATCAAGATGCCCCGCATGGACGGCATGGAGCTCTTGCGGCGGCTCAGACAGAAGTCCGACCTGCCGGTGATCTTCCTGACCTCGAAGGACGAGGAGATCGACGAGCTGTTCGGGCTGAAGATGGGCGCCGACGACTTCATCACCAAGCCGTTCTCGCAGCGCCTGCTGGTCGAGCGGGTGAAGGCCATCCTGCGCCGCGCGGCCAGCCGGGAAAACCTTGCGGCCGGCGGCACGGCGAAGACCGGCGCAGAACAGCAGGCCCGCACGCTGGAGCGCGGCCAGCTGGTCATGGACCAGGAACGCCACACCTGCACCTGGAAGGGCGATCCGGTGACGCTGACCGTCACCGAATTCCTCATCCTGCAGTCGCTGGCGCAGCGTCCGGGCGTGGTGAAAAGCCGCGACGCGCTGATGGATGCGGCCTATGACGAGCAGGTCTATGTCGACGACCGCACCATCGACAGCCACATCAAGCGCCTGCGCAAGAAGTTCAAGATGGTCGATACCGACTTCGACATGATTGAAACGCTTTACGGAGTGGGCTACCGCTTCCGCGAAGCAGCGTAAGCGCCGGAGCCATCGAAGACAGGCCGGCCGGGCAAAAGGGTAGAGATTGGTCAAACGCGTTTCCGAAGGGACCAACGACGAACTGGACAGCCTGACCGAACAGCGCCGTTTCCCGGTTCATCCCTTCACGCTCGTGCGCCGGATCTTCGGCCATGCGCTGTTCTCCAGTCTCACCCGGCGCATCGTCTTCTTCAACCTCGCCGCCCTCATCGTGCTCGTCGGCGGAATCATGTATCTCAATCAGTTCCGCGAGGGGCTGATCGACGCGCGCGTCGAAAGCCTGCTGACGCAGGGCGAAATCATCGCCGGCGCGATTTCCGCTTCGGCCTCGGTCGACACCAATTCGATCACCATCGATCCGCAGAAGCTCCTCGAACTGCAGGCCGGCCAGAGCATCACGCCGGTTCCGAACGACGAGGACCTCGAATTCCCGATCAATCCGGAACGGGTGGCGCCCGTGCTGCGCCGGCTGATCTCGCCGACGCGCACGCGTGCCCGCCTGTTCGACGCCGATGCCAACCTGCTGCTCGATTCGCGCCATCTCTACTCGCGCGGCCAGGTCCTGCGCTTCGACCTTCCGCCGGTCGAGGACGAGTCGTCGAACATCACCGACTGGATCGCCCGCATCTTCAACATGGCCCTGCAGCCCTCCAACCTGCCGGTTTATAAGGAAGCGCCCGGCGGCGACGGGTCGATCTACCCGGAAGTCATGAATGCGCTGACCGGGGTCCGCGGCGCCGTGGTGCGCGTCACCGACCGTAGCGAGCTGATCGTCTCGGTCGCCGTGCCGGTGCAGCGATTCCGTGCCGTGCTCGGCGTCCTGCTTTTGTCCACCCAGGCCGGCGACATCGACAAGATCGTGCATGCCGAGCGGCTGGCCATCCTGCGCGTCTTCGGCGTCGCGGCGCTCGTCAACATCGTCGTGTCACTGCTCCTGTCGTCGACCATCGCCAATCCGCTGCGGCGGCTCGCCGCGGCCGCCATCCGCGTCCGGCGCGGCGCCAAGGAGCGCGAGGAGATTCCGGATTTCTCCGCCCGCCAGGACGAGATCGGCAATCTCTCGGTGGCCCTGCGTGAGATGACGAACGCGCTCTACGACCGCATCGACGCGATCGAGAGCTTCGCCGCCGATGTCAGCCACGAGCTGAAGAACCCCCTCACCTCGCTGCGCAGCGCCGTCGAGACTCTGCCGCTCGCCAAGAACGACCAGTCACGGCAGCGGCTGATGGACGTGATCCAGCACGACGTGCGCCGGCTCGACCGGTTGATCAGCGATATTTCCGACGCCTCGCGCCTCGATGCGGAACTGGCGCGCAGCGACGCCAAGCCTGTCGATCTGGAAGTTCTGCTCTCCAGCCTGGTCGATGTGTCGCGGCAGATCCGCAGCACCAAGAAGCCGGTCGAGCTCGACTACATCATCGACCAGAAGCCGGGCACCAAGGCGCGCTTCATCGTGCCCGGCCACGATCTGCGGCTCGGCCAGATCATCACCAACCTGATCGAGAACGCCCGCTCCTTCGTGCCGGAGGTCGGCGGCAAGATCACCGTCAAGCTGTCGCGCACGCGCGGTCGCTGCCTCATCCAGATCGAGGACAACGGGCCCGGCATCCAGGCCGAGGACATCGACCGGATCTTCGAACGCTTCTACACCGACAGGCCCGAGGGCGAGAGCTTCGGCCAGAATTCGGGCCTTGGCCTTTCCATCAGCCGGCAGATCGCCGAAGCGCATGGCGGCACGCTGAAGGCCGAAAACATGATCGATCCCGCCAGCGGTCGCATTCTGGGGGCGCGCTTCATCCTCGCCCTGCCGGTCGAGGCGGCGTCGTGAGCGCCTGCGGCGTCAATATCCACGGCACAGCTATCGTCGTCGGTACGACCGGCCTCATCTTCCTCGGCCCGTCCGGGTCGGGAAAGTCGGCGCTCGCCTTCGATTGCCTCAGCGAAGCCCGACTTCACGGACAGTTTGCGGCACTGGTGGCAGACGATCAGGTTTTCATTTCACGCTTCGGCACCCAGGTGGTGGGTGCCCGGCCGGAGACGATCAAGGGGCTGATCGAACTGCGCCACGGCGGCATAGCGTGGGTCGAGAGCATTCCCCGGGCCGTTCTTCACTATGCCGTCCTGCCCATAGATCGTGCCGCGGTCGAGCGACTGCCGGAACAGGGCATGCAGGTTACATTGCTCGACGATGTCCGGCTTCCGGCCATCTATGTGCCGGCCGACGTACGCTGGCCTTTTTCGTTCATAAACGCCCTGATCTCGTCCTGAACTGTGCCTCGTTCGCCAAAGGCGCTACAGTTTGCGCTTGAACTTCGGATTTTCATCGCCAAGATGGCGTCCCACCGATGGACGAAGTACCTGCGTTGCGTTATCTCCGCCATCTGTCTGCGCAGGCAAGGGGTATTAGAAGAATGATCGGACTTGTGCTTGTCACCCATGGCAAGCTGGCTGAGGAGTTTCAGCATGCTGTAGAGCATGTCGTCGGCCCACAGAAATTCATCGAAACCGTTTGCATCGGTCCGGATGACGACATGGACCAACGGCGCCAGGACATTCTGGATGCAGTGATGCGTTCCGATGACGGTCATGGCGTGATCATTCTCACCGACATGTTCGGCGGCACTCCGTCCAACCTCGCCATATCCGTGATGAACACCGGCCGGATCGAAGTGATCGCCGGCGTCAACCTGCCGATGCTGATCAAGCTGGCGGGCGTGCGCGGCGAAAACGATATGGAGAAGGCGCTGGTGGATGCTTCCGAAGCCGGTCGCAAATACATCAATGTCGCCAGCCGCGTCCTCAGCGGCAAGTGATCGAGAGCTCCTTCATGCCGAATTCCCGGGACCTCCTGATCATCAACAAGCGCGGCCTGCACGCGCGCGCATCCGCGAAGTTCGTCCAGACGGTGAGCGGCTTCGACGCGATCGTCCACGTGACCAAGGACGGCACGACCGTCGGCGGCACGTCGATCATGGGATTGATGATGCTGGCCGCCAGCCCCGGCTGCTCGATCCAGGTCAGCGCCACCGGCAGCCAGGCCGACGCGGTTCTCGACGCGCTGGAAGCGCTCGTCGCCGACAAATTCGGCGAGGAAATCTAACCGCCACCCAGTCATATAAAGACATAAAGACCTCTTTATGTCTCCTTGCCATAGGCGACAATCCCTGCTAAATGCGGATCAGAAACCCGTCTTTTGCAGAGGGGTCACGAATGGTGTTTGCCTGGCACCCGAAGCGGAACCGGGCCTGCGCCGTCATCCTAGCCGGGAGAGTTTCATGACCGCACACAACGACTATATCGTCGCAGACATTAGCCTTGCCGATTTCGGCCGCAAGGAAATCGAAATCGCCGAAACCGAAATGCCGGGCCTGATGTCCTGCCGCGCGGAATTCGGCCAGAGCAAGCCGCTCAAGGGCGCCCGCATCACCGGTTCGCTTCACATGACCATCCAGACCGCCGTCCTGATCGAGACGCTGGTCGCGCTCGGTGCGGAAGTGCGCTGGGCATCGTGCAACATCTTCTCGACCCAGGACCATGCCGCCGCCGCGATCGCCGCCGCCGGCATTCCGGTCTATGCCGTCAAGGGCGAAAGCCTCGAAGACTACTGGCACTACACCGACCAGATCTTCCAGTGGCGCGACGGCGGACTGTCGAACATGATCCTCGACGACGGCGGCGACGCCACCATGTACATCCTGCTCGGCGCGCGTGCCGAAGCCGGCGAGGACGTTCTGTCCAACCCGCAGTCGGACGAAGAGACGATTCTGGTTGCCCAGATCAAGAAGCGCCTCGAGGCATCGCCGGGCTGGTTCACCAAGCAGCGCGACGCGATCAAGGGCGTGACCGAAGAAACCACCACCGGCGTTCATCGCCTCTATGAACTGAGCAAGAAGGGCCTTCTCCCCTTCCCGGCGATCAACGTCAACGACTCGGTCACCAAGTCGAAGTTCGACAACAAGTACGGCTGCAAGGAATCGCTGGTCGACGGCATCCGCCGCGGCACCGACGTGATGATGGCCGGCAAGGTCGCCGTCGTCTGCGGCTATGGCGACGTCGGCAAAGGCTCGTCCGCTTCGCTGCGTGGCGCCGGCGCCCGCGTCAAGGTGACGGAAGTCGACCCGATCTGCGCCCTGCAGGCCGCCATGGACGGTTTCGAAGTGGTCACGCTCGAGGATGTCGTGTCCTCGGCCGACATCTTCATCACCACCACCGGCAACAAGGACGTCATCCGCATCGAGCACATGCGCGAGATGAAGGACATGGCGATCGTCGGCAATATCGGCCATTTCGACAACGAGATCCAGGTTTCGGCTCTGCGCAACCTAAAATGGACCAACGTCAAGCCGCAGGTCGACATGATCGAGTTCCCCAAGGGCAACCGCATGATCCTGCTCTCGGAAGGCCGTCTGCTCAATCTCGGCAACGCCACGGGACATCCGTCCTTCGTCATGTCGGCCTCGTTCACCAACCAGGTCCTGGCCCAGATCGAGCTTTATACCAAGCCGGGCGAGTACAAGAACGAGGTTTACGTCCTGCCGAAGCACCTCGACGAGAAGGTCGCCCGCCTGCATCTCGAAAAGCTCGGCGTGAAGCTGACCGAGCTGTCGGAAGAACAGGCCGCCTATATCGGCGTCACGCCGCAGGGTCCGTTCAAGGCTGACCACTACCGCTATTAATATTCCTCTGGATATCCACCAAATCTGGTAGCCGCAGCCTTGACAAAAGCTGCGGCTTCTTTTTTGGGGCCGACCCTTCCCGCTCATTCCCTTAGGCAGTATTGTTTTAGAACTTGATTCGTGGCGCACCCATCAGGGGCGTCGGCGAAATGGGATGTCTTGTCGACGATGCGGCACATAGGACGGAGACAGACCGAGGATGTCGGTAAACAAAAGCGGCCCGTTCAGACGGGATACGGCGGCGGCTATGGATGCCCGGGCTTCGCGGCGGCGAGCCATGGAGCCTGGCGACGAAAGCATGAGCGCAGGCGATAGGCCGCGCTCGCGCTTCAGGCGCGATCTGCTGTCCCATCTTTGGAAGGCCTGCATGGGCGGAACGATCCTGACCGGTCTTTTCGCGCCCGGCCTTGCCCGATCGCAGACGAGCGTACCGCCCGCCGAAAAGCTCTTCACCTCGGTCGAGATGGTCGGTTATGCCCTCGTGCTCGGGATACTCTCGGCAGCGATGCTTTCGGCCGGCTGGCTGATCCGCCAGCGCGGCCGGCTGGAGGCCGAGGGCGCCGAAATGCGTTCGGCCCTTTCGGACGCGAACCAGCGCATATCCCGCTACCAGGCGCTGATCGCCGACAAGAACCGCCGGATCGTGATCTGGGACGGACAAAACGGCAAGCCCGAGTTTCTCGGCCAGCTGCCGGCCGAAACCGGCGCACCGCAGACCGACGGCGAATTCCTCGCCTTCGGGCGCTGGCTGAAACCCGCCTCGGCCGGCGACCTTGAAAGAGCGATCGAAGCCCTGCGCTACAAGGCCGAAAGC
The DNA here is from genome assembly GCF_059424725.1 of Allorhizobium sp. GW101-3B10. Lineage (NCBI taxonomy): Bacteria > Pseudomonadati > Pseudomonadota > Alphaproteobacteria > Hyphomicrobiales > Rhizobiaceae > Allorhizobium > Allorhizobium sp. GW101-3B10. The sequence continues at coordinate 4,048,819 of NZ_JBWKZR010000001.1, forward strand.
TTCGATGTCATCATCGAGACGCATCGCGGCGAGGTCATCGAAGTGCAAGGTCGCCTCTCCGGCGGCCGTGCCTTCGCCCGCTTCGTCGCTCTCAACAATCTGCGCGCCGAGCTTGCCGAACTGAAGATCGAACGCAATCGTCTTAGAAATTCCATCGCGACCTTCGAGTCGCTGCTCGACGCCATCGAGCAGCCGGTCTGGCGGCGTGACACGGAAGGCCGGCTGGTCTGGGTCAACCACGCCTATAGCGAGGCCGTCGAGGCCGGTTCGCCGGACCAGGCTGTCCGCGAGGCCCGGGAAATCCTCACCAGCCTCAGCCGCGAAAAGATCAAGGCGAGCGCGACGCCGGAATCACCCTTCCACGACGTCGTTTCCACCGCGGTGCGCGGCAAGCGGACCTTCTTCGACGTCGTCGACATCCGCGAGCCGTCCGGTTCCTGCGGCATGGCCGTCGACGTCAGCGGCGAAGAAGCGCTGCGCGAGGAATTGGCACGGACGCTGAAGAGCCATGCCGAGACGCTGGAGCACCTGGAAACGCCCGTGGCGATCTTCGACCGCGAGCGCCGCCTGCAATTCTTCAACCAGCCGTTCCAGAAACTCTGGGATCTGGAGCCGCTGTTCCTCGAATCGCGCCCTGACCACGGCGAGCTGCTGGATCGGCTGCGCTCGGCGCGCAGGCTGCCGGAACAGCTGAGCTGGAAGGCATGGAAGGAGAACACCCTTTCGGTCTATCGCTCGCTCGAGACGCAGACCGATCTGTGGCACTTGCCCAACGGCCAGACGCTGCGCGTCATCGCCTCGGCCCATCCGCAGGGCGGTGCGACCTGGGTGTTCGAGAACGTCACAGCGCAGTTCGACCTGGAAAGCCGCTACAATACGCTGCTCAGGGTGCGTGGCGAGACGATCGACCACCTATCCGAAGGTGTCGCGGTATTCGGTCCCGACGGCCGCATCGAGCTGTCGAACCCGGCCTTCCGGGCACTCTGGGGCATCACCGAGGCGGATGCGAAGCAGGGCACCCATATCAAGGCGATCGAAGCCGCCTGTGCGCCCTCCTATGACGGCGCCGACGGCTGGAAGGCCTTCGCCAAGATGATCACAAGCTTCGAGGACGAACGGCCGTCGAGCCAGGGCACGCTGGAACTCTATTCCCGCCTGGTGCTCGACTATGCCGTGACGCCCTTGCCGAACGCCCAGACCATGCTGACCTTCGTCAACAAGACCGACAGCGTTCTCGCCGAGCGGGCGCTCAAGGAGAAGAACGAGGCGCTGCGCAAGGCCGACGAGCTGAAGAACGACTTCGTCCAGCACGTGTCCTACGAACTGCGCTCGCCGCTAACCAACATCATCGGTTTCACCGACCTGTTGAAGACGCCGGCGATCGGTCCGCTCAATGAACGCCAGTCGGAGTATATCGACCACATCTCCACCTCGTCCTCGGTCCTGCTGACCATCGTCAACGACATTCTCGACCTGGCGACCGTCGATGCCGGCATCATGCGGCTCGACTATGCCGACATCGATCTCAACGACCTGCTCGACGACGTCTCCATGCAGATGACCGACCGGCTGCAGGAGGGCAATGTCTCGCTGGAGATCGCGGCATCGGCCCATCTCGGCCACATCGTCGCTGACCAGCAGCGGCTGAAGCAGATCCTCATCAAGATCCTCACCAATGCGGTGAACTTCGCACCGGAAGGCTCGGCCATCGAGCTGAAGTGCTGGCGCGAGCATGCCGATTTCGTCTTTACGGTTCACGACAACGGCTGCGGCATGTCGAAGGACATGCTGGCAACCGTGTTCAACCGCTTCTCGACCAACGGCAAGACCGGCAAGCGCAGCGGCGCCGGCCTTGGCCTCTCCATCGTCGAGAGCTTCGTCAACCTGCACAACGGTACGGTTTCGATCGACAGCGAGCCGGGTCGCGGGACCACGGTATCGTGCCGCATTCCATCCGCAGCCCAACCGCAAGCCATCGCCGCCGCCGAATGACCGACACGCTACCGAGCCTCTCGCTTCACCTCGCCACCGAGGCTGACACGATCCGCCTCGGCGAGGAACTGGCGCTGGTGGTCAAGCCGGGCGACTGTGTGGCCCTGTGGGGCGATCTCGGCGCCGGAAAGTCGACGCTGTCGCGCGCGCTGCTTCGGGCGATGGCGGACGACGACTATCTCGAAGTACCGAGCCCGACCTTCACCCTCGTGCAGAACTATGACCTGCGCCTCGCTGTCGCGCATTTCGATCTCTATCGCCTTTCCGATCCGGGCGAGCTCGAGGAGATCGGTTTTGCCGATGCGCTCGACACCGGCGTCTGCCTCGTCGAATGGCCCAACAAGGCCGGCACCATCCTGCCGGCAAAACGCATCGACATAAGCTTCGGCTTCGACGCCGACGGCGGGCGCCAGGTGACGATCACGGCACCGGCGTCGAAGTTGGCGCGCATCGAACGCGTGTTTTCGATCCGCCACTTCCTGGACGCCCATGGCTATGTCGGCGCCCGTCGGCGCCACCTGACCGGCGACGCATCGACGCGCGCCTACGAATATATCTATCCGGCCGATGGCGGCACCCGGCGGGTGCTGATGGATGCACCGCGGCAACCCGACGGCCCGCCGATCCGCGACGGCAAACCCTATTCGCAGATCGCCCATCTCGCCGAGGACGTCTATCCGTTCGTCGCCATCGACCAGGCGCTGCGTCAACGCGGCTTCGCCGCACCGGAGATCTTTGAGCGGGATTGTGAGGCCGGCCTGCTGCTGATCGAGGATTTCGGCCCGGAAACCGTTCTCGACGAAGACGGCAAGCCGATCCCCGAGCGCTATCGCGCCAGCGTCGCCTGCCTTGCCGCACTCCATGCCACCCCATTCGCACGGGACATCGAGATTGAAGCCGGTCGCGTGCATCACGTTCCCGACTACGACCGGACTGCCATGAAGATGGAGGCAGAGCTGCTGATCGACTGGCACCTGCCGTGGAAACGGGACGGCGCCGTGGCGACCGAGGCAGAACGGGCCGAGTACCTGGCGATCTGGGACAGCCTGATCGACCAGCTTGCCACGGCCGAAAAGACGCTCGTGCTCCGCGACTTCCACTCGCCGAACATCATCTGGCGGAGCGAGCGACAGGGCATCCAGCGGGTGGGCCTCATCGATTTCCAGGATGCCATGATCGGCCCCTCGGCCTATGACCTCGTGTCGATCGTGCAGGATGCCCGCGTGACCGTCGAACGCGACCTGGTCGACCAGTTGATGGCGGACTATCTCGGCCTGCGCCGCCAGGAGACTGACTTCGACGAGGCGGGTTTTCTCAAGGCCTGGGCGATCATGTCGGCGCAGCGCGCCTGCAAGCTCAACGGGCTCTGGGTCCGGCTGATGAAGCGTGACCACAAGCCTGGCTATATGAAGCACATGCCGCGCACGCTCTGGCACCTGTCGGTCGCCTTCGAGCACGAAACGCTTGCCCCCTTGCGCGACTGGTGCGCTAGGGTTGGAATCGGCGAGACCGAATCACTTCCTAAGGCACGATGAAGATCACCAACGCGATGGTACTCGCAGCCGGGCTCGGCACCCGGATGCGGCCGATCACCAACAGCATGCCGAAGCCGCTGGTAGCGATCGCCGGCAGGCCGATGATCGACTATGTGCTCGATACGCTGCTTGCCGCCGGCGTCGCGAGGGTCGTGGTCAACGTGCACCATTTCGCCGAGCAGATGGAGTCCCATCTCGCCGGTTATCGCGGGCTGGAAATCCTGATTTCCGACGAGCGTGCGGCGCTGATGAATTCCGGCGGCGGACTGGTCAAGGGACTGAAGCTGCTCGACCGTTCGCCCGCTTTCGTGATGAATGCCGACCTGTTCTGGATCGGCGACGAAAGCGCGGACAAATCCAATCTGTGGCTTCTGGCCGATTTCTTCGACCCGGCGCTCATGGACATGGCGCTGCTCTGCGTACCTTTGGATCGAACGACGGGCCATAACGGCAAGAAGGACTTTTCGCTCGGCAGCGACGGAAGGCTGAAACGCTACGAGGACGGCGATGCCAATCCGGTGGTCTATGCCGGCGCGATCGCGCTGATGCCCGCGCTGTTCGACGACGCGCCCACCGATGCCTTCAACCTCAACATCTATTTCGACCGCGCCATCGCCAGCGGCCGGCTCTACGGCATCGTGATGACCGGCCAGTGGCTGACGGTCGGCACGCCCGAGGCGATCGGCGAGGCTGAAGAGACGATCCGGCGCTTTGGAAACCCTATCGGCGACGGAGCCTGAGCGATGGCACGGGCGCACCAACCGCGTGTCCTGACGATACCGGCCGGGCTCCCCTTCCTGAAGGTGCTGGCGGCGAGGCTGCTCGACGGAACGCTGGCACCGGACTACCACTACGATCCCGGCGATCCGCTGTCGCTCGCCCGAGTAACCATTCTCGTGCCGACACGGCGCGCGGCGCGCGTTCTGCGCTCCGAATTCGTCGACCTGCTGGGCGGCCGATCCGCCATTCTGCCGATCATCCGGCCGTTGGGCGAAACAGAGGAGGATGGCGGCTTCTTTGAGGCCGATGCCCCGGCCCTGCTCGACCTTGCGCCCCCGGTCAGCGGCACAGTCATGCTGCTGGAACTGGCGCGCCTCATCCTCGCCTGGCGCAATCAGCTGCCGGCGATCGTCCGCAGCATTCATGCCGATACCCCGCTCGTCGCGCCGGCGAGCCCCGCCGATGCCGTGTGGCTGGCCCGCGCCCTTGCCGAGCTGATCGACGCCGTCGAGACGGAAGGCCGCGACTGGGCGGATCTGGTCAAGCTCGACGTCCGCGACTTTGCTTCCTGGTGGCAGCTGACGGTCGAATTCCTCAAGATCGCCACGGCCTTCTGGCCGGCCCGGCTGGACGAGCTGATGCGCTCCTCGCCCGCCCGCCATCGCGACGCGGTGCTGAAGGCCGAAGCACAGCGTCTCGCAAAGCAGGAAAGCGGCCATCCCGTCATCGTCGCCGGTTCCACCGGGTCGATCCCGGCAGCGGCCGACCTCATCGCCGCGATTGCCGCGCGGCCGGAGGGCGTCGTCGTGCTTCCCGGGCTGGACACCGTGATGTCGCCCGAGGACTGGCTGAAGGTCGGCCTTGAACCGGAGGCCGGCAGGCCCGCCGAACCGGCGAGCCGGGGCCATCCGCAATACGGCCTGTTCCGCCTCCTGCAGCACCTGCAGGTCGACCGGACCGAGGTGGAACCGCTCGGCTCGGCAGACACCGCGCTTGCCGAGCGCGCCGAGGTCCTGTCGCGCGCCATGGCGCCGGCAGGCGCCACGGATGCCTGGCAGGCATGGCGGACCGGCTTTGGGGACGAACGCCTGGAGCGGGCCTTTGCCGAGGTGGCGCTGATCGAGGCGGCCAACGAGCGCGAGGAGGCGACGGCGATCGCCATTGCGCTTCGCCTCGGTCTCGAGCAGCCCGGCGCCGATGGCGGCGAAAGCCGGGTGGCGCTGATCACGCCGGACCGGGCGCTGGCACGGCGGGCGACCGCCGAGCTCGCGCGGTTCGGCATCATCGCCGACGATTCGGCCGGCACGCCGTTTAGCGCCACACAGCAGGGAATCCTCACCCAGCTTCTGCTCGAAGCGACCTTGCGCCCCGGCGATCCGGTGCCGCTGGTGTCCGTCCTGAAACATCCGCTCTCCCGCTTCGGCCTGGCGCACGACGCCTATCGCGAGGCAGCCGACGCCCTGGAGATGATCGCCCTTCGCGGCGGTATCCAGACGGTCGATCTCAGCACCCTGCCCGCTCTTCTCGAACAAAGGCTCGCCGAGCAGGCCACCGACCGCCATGCGCCGCAATGGCGTCTCTCGCTGTCGGCCGAATCAATCGAGGGCGCGCGCGATCTGGCTACACGCATAACGCAGGCGGTCGAACCACTGGTTTCCGTTCTGGTGCGCATTGCCGACGGACGCGTGCTGACCGACAAGCTGGCGCTCGGCGACTGGGCCGGGCGGACCGGACGCGTGCTCGAAGCAGTTTGCGCCGACGAGCGCGGCGACCTGTCGGCACTCTGGTCGGATGAAGCCGGCGAGACGCTGGCCAGCCATCTCGGCGAGATCATGTCGGCCGACGGACGGATCGAGGCCGACGGGCCGCAATGGATCGACATATTCGGTGCGCTGACGGCGAGCGAAGCGGTCAAGCCGAAGGCCATGCGGCATCCCCGCGTCTTCGTCTTCGGCGCGCTCGAGGCGCGGCTGCAAAGCGTCGACATGCTGGTCATCGGCGGGCTGAACGAAGGCTCCTGGCCGGGTCAGACCACCAACAACCCTTTCCTCTCGCGCATGATGAAGGCCGAGATCGGGCTGGAACCGCCCGAGCGACGGATCGGCCAGCTGGCCCATGATTTCCAGATGGCGAGCGGCACCCGGCGTCTCGTCTACTCGCGCGCGCTTCGCCAGGGGTCCGCCCCGACGGTCGCCTCCCGCTGGCTGCAGCGGCTGGCGGCGCTCGGCGGCCGCGAATTCGAAAGCCGGCTCAAGACGCGGGGCGATGCCTACCGGCACTATGCAGCAATGCTCGATCGCAGCGAAGCCCAGGCCCCGGCGCAGCGCCCCGCGCCCAGGCCGCCAGCGGCATTACAACCGAGGCAATTTTCCTTCAGCGAGGTCGGGGCCTTCCGGCGCGATCCCTATGCGCTCTATGCCCGCCGCATCCTGAAACTCGACCCGGTCGACGGATTCAACCAGGATCCCGGTGCTGCCGAGCGCGGCACGCTGTATCACAGGATCATCGAGCGTTTCGTCAGCGAGGGCCATGATCCGGCCGACCCACACTCCCTCATCGCGATGCAACGGATCGTCGATACGCTTTTCGTCGCCGAAGGGCTGCCGGTCCATATAGACATCGTCTGGCGGCAGCGGTTCGCCAGCGTCGGCCGTGCCTTTGTCGCCTGGGAACGCGAACGGAGGCCGGAGATCCGCAAGACGCTGACCGAGGCGCGCGGACGCATCGAGCTGCAGAACGGCATCACATTGACCGGTGTCGCCGACCGCATCGACCTCAAGGGGGCAAGCCATGCCGACATCATCGATTACAAGACGGGACTGAGCCCCAGCGTCGCACAGGCGCGCAGCCTGCTCGACCCGCAGCTCGCCCTGGAGGCGGCCGCACTGCGTGCCGGGGCTTTCCGAGATGCCGGTCGGCTCAGCCCCGAGAACCTTCTCTATGTCCGCCTGAAGCCCGCCGACAGCCTTCTCGTGGACCAGGTGAACAACGAATTCACCGGTCGCGGCGACAACAAGAAGTCGGCGACCGATCTCGCCGATCAATCGATCGAAGAGCTGGCGAAGTTCATCGAGGCGCTGAGAAGCGGCGAACGAGGCTATGTCTCGCGGCTCATTCCGGCGCAGCAGAACGATTACGGCGGCGAATACGACCATCTCGCGCGCGTGGCCGAATGGTCGACCGCCGAAAGCGAGGAGGCCGCCGATGTCGAGTGACGACACCCTGCTCCCGGCAGGCGACGATCCATCCGAATGGCTCGACTGGACGACGCTGCAGCAGGCGGTCGCCTCCGATCCGGAGCGGTCGGCCTGGGTGTCGGCCAATGCCGGATCGGGCAAGACCCATGTCCTGACCCAGCGGGTCATCCGCCTGTTGCTGGCCGGCGCGAGACCGTCCTCGATCCTCTGCCTCACCTATACTAAGGCCGCCGCGTCGGAGATGTCGAACCGCGTCTTCTCCCGGCTCGCCGAATGGGCCACCCTGCCGGACGACGTGCTGGCGGAAAGGCTCTATGCCATCGAGCGCCGCCGGCCGGACCGCATCAAGCGCGCCGAGGCGCGCCGGCTGTTCGCCCGGGCGCTAGAGACGCCGGGCGGCCTCAAGATCCAGACCATCCACGCCTTCTGTGAGGCGCTGCTGCATCAGTTTCCCCTGGAAGCCAATGTCGCCGGCCACTTCACCGTGCTCGACGACCGGGCCGCCTATGCGGTCCTTGCCGAAGCGCGGCGCACGCTGCTGACCGCAACCTCCGCCGAGGACGACGCCGTGCTGGCCGAGGCCTTCTCGCAGGTTCTCAGCATCGCCGACGAAAGCGGCCTCGAAACCCTATTGGGAGACCTCGTGGCCAATCGCCACGCGGTGAGAGCCTTCACCCGCCTGGCGGAGAAGGCCGGCGGGGCGGATGCGCTGCTGCGCAAGGGGCTCGCGATCGATCCCGGTGAAAGCGAAGACAGCCTGCTGCAGGAGAGCTGGCCCCTGCCCTCCCTGCCGGGACCTGTCCTCACGGAATACATTCTTCTGGCTCGCGACAAGGGCGGCAAGACGGTCCAGGAGGTCGCCGACCTGCTGGAGATGGCGGCACACGAGCCCGACCCGCGCAAGCGCATCGATCTCGTCGAGGCGGTCTTTTTCACCAAGGGCGGCAAGCCGAAGGCGGATACCTCGCTGATCGCCGCGGCCATGACCAAGGCGGCACCGCACCTGCGCGATGCCATGCTCGAAGCCCGGGAGCATTTTACCGCCTTTCAGGACCGCCTGCGGATCTTGCGCATGTTCCAGGCGACCATGGCGGCACTGATTCTCGCCGAACGACTCGACGAGGACTACGAGGAGCTGAAGAAGAAGCGCAGCCAGCTCGACTTCGAGGATCTGATCGTGCGCACCGCCGAACTGCTGCTGCGCAGCGATGTCGGACCCTGGGTGCACTACAAGCTCGACCAGGGCATCGATCACATCCTCGTCGACGAAGCCCAGGACACCAGCCCGGTGCAGTGGTCGGTCATCCGTTCGCTGCGGGAGGACTTCTTCTCCGGCGAGAGCGCGCGCAGCCTGACGCGCACCTTCTTTGCCGTCGGCGACGAGAAACAGTCGATCTATTCCTTCCAGGGCGCGCGCCCGGAGCGTTTCTCCGAGGAGGCATCGGTCACGGCCCGGGCCGTGGCAGCCGGAAGCCAGACCTTCAGCGCGGTGCGCCTGCCGCTTTCCTTCCGCTCGACCATGGCGGTGCTCTCGGCCGTCGACCAGGTCTTTTCCGTTGCCGCCAACGCCCGTGGCCTCAGCGCCGGCGGCGACAGTGTTGTCCACATGTCGAGCCGCATCGGCCATCCCGGTGCGGTTGACCTGTGGAACATGATCGCGGCCGAGCAGATCGACAAGACGGAGGACTGGACGGCCCCCTTCGACGCAACGCCGGAAAGCGCCCCGTCGGCGATCCTGGCGCGGCGCATTGCTTTTGCGATCGAGCAGATGATCGGCAAGCAGACCATCGTCGAGAAGGGCAAACGCCGGGCGATCCGCGCCGGCGACATCCTCGTTCTGGTCCGCAAGCGCGACAGCTTCGTCAATGCCCTGACCCGCGCGCTCAAGCGGCGCAACAATATTCCGGTCGCCGGCGCCGACCGGCTGAAGCTCACCTCGCACATCGCCGTGCAGGACCTGCTGGCGCTCGGCCGGTTCATCCTGCTCCCGGCCGACGACCTGTCGCTTGCGGCCTTGATGAAGAGCCCGCTGTTCAACCACAGCGAGGACGACCTCTTCGAACTGGCTGCCAACCGGCCAGAAAACTGCGGTCTCTGGTCCCATCTTCAGCGGTCAGCGGACGAGATGCCGATCCGCTGGAGCGAGACCACCGGGCGCCTGCGCGAGTTTCTCACCCTGTCGCAATCCCTGCCGGTGCATGACTTCTATGCCCGCGTACTCGGCATGCATGGCGGGCGACGCGCCTATCTGGCCCGCCTCGGCAGCGAGGTCAGCGATATTCTCGACGAGTTCCTGAGCTTCGCGCTTGCCTTCGAGACGGCCGGGCTTCCTGGACTGCAGGCCTTCGTCTCCACCCTCGAGACCGAGGCGCCGGAGGTGAAGCGCGAGCAGGACAAGGATCGCGACGAAGTCCGGATCATGACAGTGCACGCCTCGAAGGGACTGGAAGCGCCGATCGTTTTCCTGGTCGATGGCGGCGGCAAGCCCTTCAACCACAGCCATCTCGCCAAGTTCCGGCTGATCGATGCCGGCAACGGCCTGCCGCCCCTGCCGATCTGGGTCCCCAACAAGGCGCTGTCAAATTCTCTGACGGACGCCGACGTCGAACGCCGCAAACAGATGGCGGAGGAGGAATATCGCCGCCTTCTCTACGTGGCGATGACGCGCGCGGCGGACCGGCTGGTGATCTGCGGCTATCGCGGCGTGCGCGAACCCGGCGAGATCTGGCACCAGATGATCGCCGATGCCCTGCGCGACAAGACGGACTACTGCTCGGAAGTCCAGTTCTCCGGTCCGGACGGCGACTGGGACGGCCTGAGCTGGCGGCTGCCGGGCCTCGAGAAGGAATTCGAGACGGAGGACGTCCGGACCGTCGATGCACTCGACGACCTCCTGCCCGATGCGCTTCTGCGCCCGCTTCCCGTGACCCCTGGCCTGCCTCGGCCGCTCAGCCCCTCCGGCGCCGGCACGATAGTCATCGACGAAGCAGACGACGCGCTGGTCACCTCGCCCCTGTTTGCCGAACGCGAAGCGGCCGGCATTGCCCTTCAGAAGGGCCGGCTGATCCACCGCATGCTGCAAATGTTGCCGCAGATTCCCGCTGGAGAACGCGAAGCCGCCGCCCGCCGCTATGCGGCCCGGGCAGCCCGGTTCTGGCCGTCCACGGAACGGGAAGCCCTTGTCTCGACGATCACGGCAGTGCTCAACCACCCTGCCCTCGGACCGGTGTTCTCCAGCGATGGCCAGGCCGAGGTCTCGGTCATGGGCAGCTTCCTGCTGAACGGCGAAGAACGGGCCGTTTCCGGCCGCATCGACCGCATGGCGGTGGTCGAGGGTCGCGTCGTGCTCGTCGACTACAAGACCAATCGTAGCGCGCCCCGAAGTGCCGCCGACGCCCCCCTGTCGCACCGCGCCCAGCTGGCGATCTATCGCGGGATCCTGCGGCCGCTCTATCCCGACAGCACCTTCGATTGCCTCCTGGTCTATACCGAAACCGGCACGGTCATCACGCTCGACGAGGACACGCTGGCGCAATCGCTTGCCGCGCTCAAGACATCGTGAGATACCGCATATTGAAATCAGGGCCGGATACCATCACATATCTAGTCAAAACCAATTACCGGCAAAGGAGCAGCCCATGGCTACGGTAAAAGTCGACAATTCCAATTTTCAGGCTGAAGTTCTCGATTCGGCAGAGCCCGTGGTCGTTGATTTCTGGGCCGAATGGTGCGGCCCGTGCAAGATGATCGCCCCGAGCCTTGAGGAAATTTCCAACGAGATGGCCGGCAAGGTGAAGGTCGTGAAGATCAACATCGACGAAAACCCGGAAATCGCCGCCAAGTTCGGCGTGCGCTCCATCCCGACCCTTGCCATTTTCAAGGGCGGTGAAGTGGCCGACATCAAGGTCGGCGCCGCACCGAAGACCGCGCTCACCAGCTGGATTTCCAGCGCCGCCTGATCGGTATTGTCACTGCATCGAAAAAGCCGGGAGAAATCCCGGCTTTCTTCATTTGGGGGGTGTGCCGTTGTCGGCGAGAACATTGCCGACGAGATAGAGCGAGCCGCCGATCAGGATGCGCGGCGCCGGCATGTCGGGATCGATCCGCTCGCAGATCTCCTCAAGCGCCTCGGCTACTGTCGACATCGGCGCAGCCACCAGGCCGGCATCGAAGGCCGCATGAGCCAGCGCCACCGGATCGAGCGCCGCATCCGTGCCCCGGATCGGCACGGTGAACACGTCCTGGGCGATGTCCGCGAAGGCGCGGAAATAGCCAACTGGATCCTTCGTGTTGATCATCCCGGTAATCAGGTAGAGCGGCCGCGACTGGCGCTCCTCGAAACCGGCCATCGCCTCGGCGATCACCTCCCCGGCACCGGGATTGTGGCCGCCGTCGACCCAGATTTCCGCTCCCTCCGGCGCGTGGGCGATCAGACTGCCGTCCGTCAGCCGCTGCAGCCGTCCCGGCCATTCGACCGAGGTCATCGCCTTCTCGGCAATGGCATTGGAAACCTCGAAGCCGGCCGCCTTGACGGCACGGATTGCCGCTGCCGCATTGCCATACTGGTGGCGTCCCGGAAGCCGCGGCAAGGGCAGATCCATCAGGCCGAATTCGTCCTGGTAGACCAGCCTGCCGAATTCTTCATGCGCGCCGAAATCCTGGCCGAACACCGCGTGCGGGCATCCCAGCCGTTCGGCCGTGGCCACCAGAACCTCGCGGGCGGAATCATATTCCTGCTGGCCGATGACGACCGGATAGCCCTTCTTCATGATGCCCGCCTTCTCGGCGGCGATCAGTTCGACCCGGTCGCCGAGATAGGGCTGATGGTCGAGCGAAATCGGCATGATGACCGATACGGCCGGGGCCTCGATCACATTGGTCGCGTCGAACCGGCCGCCAAGACCGACTTCGATGATCGCCACATCGGCCGGCTGCTCGGAAAAGAGCAGGAAGGTTGCGGCGGTGAGAATCTCGAAGACGGTGATCTGCTGGCCGCCATTCGCGTCGGCGATGCGCCTGAGCACGCTGGCAAAGACGTCGTCATCGACGAACTGGCCAGGTCCACCCTTGACGCCGATGCGATAGCGTTCGTGCCAGCGCACCAGGTGCGGCGAGGTGTGGACATGGACCGAGAGGCCCTGCGCCTCGAGCAGCGCCCGACAGAAGGCCGTGACCGAGCCCTTGCCGTTCGTGCCGGCCACGTGGATGACGGGCGGCAGCCTGTGCTGCGGGTTCCCGAGTACCTCCAGCAGCCGCCGGATGCGTTCGAGGGATAGGTCGAAGCCCTTGGGGTGCAACCCCATGAGCTCGTCGATTACCTGTTCTGCCTTGCTGAAGGCGGGCTCGGCCATGTTCAAGATTCCGCTGCTTCGCCTCGATCGGCAGAAGGGTTCCGGCTTACGCCGAAACCTTCCGGGGTTCGGCCTTCGCGGCCGGCACAAGGTCGCCGACGCCCACCGGACGCTTCAACATGATCTTCAGCACCCGCGCCAGCAATGACGGGATGTCGTGGCGCTTCGCCACCATGTCGATCATGCCGTGCTCCAGCAGGTATTCCGATGTCTGGAAGCCTTCCGGCAGCTTTTCGCGGATGGTCTGCTCGATCACGCGTTTGCCGGCAAAACAGATTTCCGCACCCGGCTCGGCAATATGCAGGTCGCCCAGCATGGCGTAGGAGGCCGTGACCCCGCCGGTGGTCGGATTGGTCAGGACGACGATGTAGGGCAGGCCCGCTTCCTTCAGCATGTCGACCGCGACCGTGGTGCGCGGCAGTTGCATCAGCGACAGGATGCCTTCCTGCATGCGTGCGCCGCCTGAGGCCGGGAACATGACCAGCGGGCACTTTTCGGCGATCGCGCGCTCGAAGGCCTTGACGATCGCTTCGCCAGCGGCAATGCCAAGCGAACCGCCCATGAAGTTGAATTCGTGCACGACGGCGACGAGCTTGACGCCCTCGACGGTGCCGACGCCGGAGAGGATCGTGTCCTCCTGGTCGGTCTTCACCCGGCTGTCCTTCAGACGGTCGGCATATTTCTTCGAATCGCGGAACTTCAGCGGGTCCTGCGCCACCTTGGGCTGCGGCAGGGCCTCGAACTGGCCGCCGTCGAAAAGGTCGACCAGGCGCGCCTTGGCCGGCATCTTCATGTGGTAGCCCGAGGCGGGGATCACCCACTTGTTCTCTTCGAGGTCCTTGTGGAAGACCATCTCGCCGGTTTCGGGGCACTTGATCCAGAGATTGTCGGGAACCTCGCGGCGGCCCAGCATGGAATTGATCCGCGGGCGCACGTAATTGGTAATCCAGTTCACTTGGCTAACTCCTGACTGTCCCAGTCCATATGGGAAGACTATTCGGCAGCGGCAAGGCGGGCGGCATGAACGCCGGCCGAAAGGCCACGCACGAAGGTGGCGACCGACTGCACCGTATCGGCGGAGGCTTTGCCATCCTTGTCGAGCGAGGTCGCGACCTGATTGACGATTGCGGTGCCGACGACGACGCCATCGGCATTGGCGCCGATCAGGCGGGCGTGCTCGGCAGTCTTGACGCCGAAACCGACGCAGACGGGCAGATCGGTCTGGCTCTTGATCCGGCCGACGGCGCCGGCGATCTTCGACGGATCGGGCAACGCCGAGCCGGTGATGCCGGTCATCGACACGTAGTAGACGAAGCCGGACGTGTTGGTCAGCACCTTGGGCAGGCGCTTGTCATCGGTCGTCGGCGTCGTCAGGCGAATGAAGTTGATGTCGCGCTTGCGGGCCGGGATGCAGAGTTCGTCGTCCATTTCGGCCGGCAGGTCGACGATGATCAGGCCATCGATGCCGGCTTCGAGCGCGTCATCGAGGAAGCGTTCGACGCCGTAGACGTAGACCGGATTGTAGTAGCCCATGATGACGATCGGCGTCGTGTCGTCGCCCTTGCGGAATTCGCGCGCCATCTGCAGCGTCTTCTTCATCGTCTGGCCGCCCTTCAGAGCGCGCTGGCCGGCCATCTGGATGGCGGGACCGTCGGCCATCGGATCGGAAAACGGCGCGCCGAGCTCGATGACGTCGGCGCCGGCGCCGGGAAGCGCCTTCATGATTTCCAGCGAGGTTTCGTAGTCCGGATCGCCGCCCATGAAATAGGTGACGAGCGCCGGCCGGCCCTCAGCCTTCAGTGCGGCGAATTTCTTGTCCATGCGAGCGGTCATGTCAGAGCCCCATACCGAGAATCTTGCCGACGGTGAAGATATCCTTGTCGCCGCGGCCACAGAGATTCATCACGATGATCTGGTCCTTGTCCATCTTCGGCGCGCGCTTGATGACTTCGGCCAGCGCATGGCTCGGCTCGAGCGCGGGAATGATGCCTTCGGTGCGGGTCAGCATCTGGAACGCCGCCAGCGCCTCGGTGTCCATGATCGGTACGTATTCGACGCGGCCCTGATCTTTCAGCCAGGAATGCTCCGGGCCGATGCCCGGATAGTCGAGGCCGGCCGAGATCGAATGGCCTTCCTTGATCTGGCCGTCGCCGTCCTGCAGCAGATAGGTGCGGTTGCCATGCAGAACGCCCGGCGAACCGGCGGTCAGCGAGGCGCAATGTTCTTCGCCGTCGAGGCCCTTGCCGCCGGCTTCGACGCCGACGATCTTGACCGAGGCGTCGTCGAGGAAAGGATGGAACAGGCCGATGGCGTTGGACCCGCCGCCGACGGCAGCCACCAGCATGTCCGGCAGCCGGCCTTCGGCCGCCATCATCTGTTCGCGGGTTTCGCGGCCGATGACGGACTGGAAGTCACGGACCATTTCCGGATAGGGGTGCGGACCGGCGGCGGTGCCGATCATGTAATAGGTGTCGTCGACATTGGTGACCCAGTCGCGCAGCGCCTCGTTCATCGCGTCCTTCAGCGTGCCGTGGCCGGAGGTGACGGGCCGCACTTCGGCGCCGAGAAGCTTCATGCGGAAGACGTTCGGCGCCTGGCGCTCCACGTCGGTCGCGCCCATGTAGACGACGCAGGGGATGCCGAAACGCGCGGCAACGGTCGCCGAGGCGACCCCGTGCTGGCCGGCACCGGTCTCGGCGATGATGCGGGTCTTGCCCATGCGCTTGGCGAGCAGGATCTGGCCAAGGCAGTTGTTGATCTTGTGGCTGCCGGTGTGGTTCAGCTCGTCGCGCTTGAAGTAGATCTTCGCGCCGCCCAGCTCTTCCGTCAGCCGCTCGGCGAAATAGAGCGGGCTCGGACGACCGGTATAATGCGTGTTGAGGTGTGCGAGCTCGGCCTGGAATTCCGCATCGGTCTTCGCCTTTTCCCACTCGGCCTGCAGGTCGAGGATCAGCGGCATCAGGGTTTCGGCGACGAAGCGGCCGCCGAAGATGCCGAACAGGCCGTCCTCGTCGGGTCCTTCACGGAAGGAATTGGGTCTCGGTGTCTCGTTCACTGTGCGCTCCCTGAAGCCGGCTCGCGAACCGAAGCCCGTTCGACTGCCGCGAAAAACTCGTCCATCTTGTCCAGATCCTTGACGCCCGGTGCACTCTCCACCCCGGACGACACATCAATGCCGCGCGCGCCTGTTTCCCGCAGCGCATCGGCAATGTTGTCCTTGTTGAGCCCACCGGAAAGCATGTAATCGACATCGGCGTCAAGCGTTCGCAGGACGCGCCAGTCGAACGACACGCCGTTGCCGCCCGGCAGATCAGACCCCGCCGGCGGCTTGGCGTCGAACAGGAACCGATCGGCAATACCGATATAGGGCTCGATCCGCTTCAGGTCATCGGGCTCGCGGATGGAAAATGCCTTCATCACCGGAAGACCGGTGACGGCCTTGATGGTCAGCACCCGCTGCGGGCTTTCCTCGCCATGGAACTGCAGGATGTCCGGCCGCACGAGCGCGATGATCTCGTCGAGATCGTCATTGTCGGCATCGACGGTGACGGCGACGATCTTGGCCCGTCCCCTCGCCCGATCGGCCAGCACGCCGGCGAGGTCCGGCTCGATGTTGCGCGGGCTCTTGCCGAAGAAAATGAAGCCGACATGCGTCGCGCCCCGTTCGACGGCACGATCCACCGCCTCCGGCGTCTTCAATCCGCAGATCTTGATATCGGGTCTCATGGCAGCGGAAGTCGCACGAAAACGCAAAAGAGTCGAGCCAATTTGCGACGGTGGCGGTTCAGCCTGGCGACTTCAATCGAAGTCGATGGCGTGGAGCTTCGTGCCGTGCCGCTTCAGCCAGGTCTTGGCGGTCTCCATGTGCGGGCAGAGATCGCGGCACAGCGACCAGAAGGCCGGCCCGTGGTTCATCTCCCTCAGATGGGCGACCTCATGGGCGGCCAGGTAATCGATCACCGGCGGCGGTGCCATGACGATGCGCCAGGAAAAACTGAGCGCTCCATCCCAGGAACAGGAACCCCAGCGGCTACGGGTGTCCTTCATCGTCAGCGATTTGTACGGACGCCCGACGGCCTTGGCATGGCCGGCGACCAGAACCTCCAGGTCGCGCCGCGCTTCCTTCTTGAAGAAATCGCCGATCCTGCGCCCGAGATGCTCCTCCATCCCGCTGACGCTCAGAACCGGGCCGATGTCGGAATCGATGGCTTCGGTCAGACCGCGCAGCCGGCCGGAATGAATGATGCGGTGGGGCACGCCGCGCAGCAGGATTTCGCCGCCGTCGGACAGGCGCGTGTCGGACGAAAACTTCGCAAGTTTTACTTCGAGCCAACCGCGGTGGCGTTCGAGAAAGTCGGCGATCTCGCGTTCCCTGAGACCCGGCGGAACGGTCATCTTCAGACCCCGGCCGCCCGGCTCGATGCGCAGCGTGATGCGCGTGGCCCGCGGGTTGCTGCGGATCACCAACGGCATTTCGCGGCCGCTCACCGCGAGAACGCGGCTCGAACTTGCCGGCGCCTTTGCCCGGGCCGTCTTCTGCAGGAAGGAAAACATGGGTCTCGTCTTAGCCGATTCGCCGATCGCGCGCATGAAAAAGGCCGGCACCTTGGGGCGCCGGCCATCGCTTTCCGGAAGGATCAGACGCCCGAGGCGCCGGAGGTCACGTCGCCGTTGCGACGTTCGGCGGCCCGATCGCGCATGAAGCGGTCGAATTCTTCCTGATCCTTGGCGCGGCGCAGCTCACGTGCATACCGGTCGAAGTCGGCGCGCATCTCATCGAGCTTGCGGCGTTCCTCTTCCAGGCGGTCGAGTTCGGCCTTGCGCCAATCGTCGAAGGCCACATTGCCGGTCGTGAAATGCGCGCCGCGGAATCCGCCGCTGCGGCATTTGCTGAACAGGCCGTCGGCCGTCTGGTTGGCGCTCTGCTTGAAGGAGCGGAACCGATCGCCAAAGACAATATAGGCCAACATGGCCAGGCCGAGCGGCCAGAACACCACGAAGCCGAGCACCATCAAGGCAACGGTCGCCGGCGTCCAATCCGGCCGAAGCAATGCTGACTGGTTCATCATCGATTACCCTCGCTTTCGTCGGCGGCGCTATGCCATCCGATGAAATCGATGTGGGAAACGCCCCCCTTGGGTTCAAGGAGAGCGTTTTCGCAATCGGCTAATGTACTGAAACCCTCACGAAAAACGTGAGTCGTCAGGCGGACTTGCCGCCCTTGATGACCCGCTTGACCGGGCTCTGCTTCACGCCGCGGCTCTGCTGCGTCGCAAAGGCGATGATGCGCGGGGCGATTTCCTTGCGGAACCGCGACCCGTTGAACACGCCATAGTGTCCGACATCCGGCTGCAGATAGTGCATGCGCTTGTCATCGGG
This sequence comes from Allorhizobium sp. GW101-3B10, assembly GCF_059424725.1. NCBI lineage: Bacteria > Pseudomonadati > Pseudomonadota > Alphaproteobacteria > Hyphomicrobiales > Rhizobiaceae > Allorhizobium > Allorhizobium sp. GW101-3B10. The sequence goes on from NZ_JBWKZR010000001.1 coordinate 4,066,993, forward strand.
AATGTTCGGGCAGATCGTCTGCGCCGCGCGGGTCTGGCCGACGCCGGAAATGTCGTCATTCTCGCCTTCGACGGTGAGCAGCCCGACATTGCGGATCGCCTTGGTATCGACCAGCTTTCCACGATGCAGCATCTCGCCCTTCGGCAGCGCGTGCTTGATGAAAACTGTATCGACCGTCTGCAGGTAGAATTCGGCGGTCAGGTCCATCACGGCCAGGTATTCGTCGTAGAAATCGCGGTGCTTCTCGGCCGAATCCCCGTCATTCTTGACGAGGTGCATGTAGAAGTCCTTGTGTGCGATCATGTGCCGGTCGAGGTTCATCGACATGAATCCCGACAATTGCAGGAAGCCCGGATAGACGGCGCGCATGAAGCCCGGCTGCGGCCAGGGCACGTTCATGATGACATTGTCCCTGAACCAGTCGAGCGGCTTGTTCTGGGCGAGCTCGTTGACCGCGGTCGGGTTGATGCGGGTATCGATCGGGCCTCCCATCAGCGTCATTGAGGCCGGCGCGAGCGGATCGCCCTTGGCCTCCATCACCGCCACCGCCGCAAGCACCGGGACCGAGGGCTGGCAGACGGCCACCAGATGCGTGTCGGTTCCGAGATGACGAACCATCTCGATGACGTAGTCGATGTAGTCGTCGAGATCAAAGCCGCCATCCGTGACCGGGACCATGCGGGCATCGAGCCAGTCGGTGATGTAGACGTCGGCGTTTTGCATCAGCGCTTCGACGGTGCCGCGCAGCAGCGTGGCATAGTGGCCAGACATCGGCGCGACGACCAGGATGCGCGGGCCAGGAGCCGTACCGGCAGGCAGGTCGCGGTGAAAATGGATCAGGTTGCAGAACGGCTTCTGCCAGACGACTTCTTCGCGCACGGCGACGGTCTGGCCGTTCACCGTCGTGGTGGCCAGGCCGAATTCCGGCTTGCCGTAGCGACGCGTCACCCGTTCGAATACTTCCAGTCCCGCTGCCATCGTCCGCCCGACGACCGTGTGGGACAGGGGATTGAGCGGGTTGCGGTAGGCGATCCGCATAGCATCGGCCGTGGCCCGGAAGGGAGCCATGACCGCGTGGTTCATTTCATAGAGCTGGTAGAACATGAAACTTCGCCGCCTTTTCGTTTCTGCTGTGTCGTGATTTGCCAGTCGATCTTCAAAACTAGCAGAGTTTGGTTAATTAGTAACATCTTTGTTCAAACCCGACCCCCTAATCTTAGGGATGGATCACGATACGTTTTGAACTGAGAATTGCACGGAGGCGTTAAAGTTCCACCGGCGAAGCTGGTTAACACCCCTGCCTTGCCTCACCCTGTCGGGCGCCAGTCTTCACATAGCGCCTTGCAAGCGCGGCCTCGGCTCATATCTAACCCTTGTCGCCGTCGCGAATCGCAGGCCTGTCCCTCGCCTTCCATCCGGAGTTCTCAACACCATGACTACAAGCAACAGCCGCACGTCCGAATTCGACATCGATCCGATGTTTCTCGATCGCTGGTCGCCCCGTGCCTTTACCGGCGAGGCGATGGACAAGACGGTGCTGTTGACCATTCTCGAGGCAGCGCATTGGGCGCCATCCGCCAGCAACTACCAGCCCTGGCGCTTCATCTACACCTTGAACACCGAGCCCGACTGGGACCGCTTCATCGGGTTGCTGAACGAATCGAACCAGGTTTGGGCCAGGTCAGCATCGGCGCTGGTCTTCCTGTTTTCGGACAGCTTGAGCCGCAGGGATGACGGATCCGAGCCGAAGCCGCGGTCGCCATCGGCAAGCGCGCCAACCCGGCCGACCTGCCGGATCACCTCAAGGCACGCGAAGTGCCGAACCGCCGCAAGGATCTCTCCGAAGTCGCCTTCGCCGGCACGTTCCCGCGCGACTGATCGGCCGCGCATTAACCAATTGTTTCACGTGAATCACCCTTTAGCCGGATTCACGTGAATTTTTTAGATGTCGAGGTTGGCAACGCTCAGGGCGTTCTCCTGGATGAACTCGCGGCGCGGTTCGACTTCGTCACCCATGAGCCGTGCGAACAGGCTGTCGGCATCGGTCGCGTCGTTGACCCTCACCTGCAGCAGCGAGCGTACGTTCGGATCGAGCGTCGTTTCCCAGAGCTGCTCGGCGTTCATCTCGCCGAGACCTTTGTAGCGCTGCATCGTGAGACCCTTGCGGCCGACGGCGAAGATCGACGAGAGCAAGGCGCGCGGACCGGAGATCTCGTTCTTTTCTTCCTTGCGCGTGAGGATCGGCGGAGCGCCGTATATGTCGTGAAGCCGCGTGTAGAGCTGGTCGATATGGCGCGCATCGGCCGAGCCGATCAGGGCGACATCGAGATTGGCCGTCTCCTTGACGCCGCGCACCATACGCTCGAAGCGCAGGCCACCCTCTTCCGTCACGTGGCCACTCCAGCCGCGCTCCGTCTCTTCGGCGATCAGGTCGAGGCGCTTGGCCACGTCGGCGGCCGTCGCTTCCGCCCGTGCGCGGTTGTCGGTCAGTTCCGGATTGAGCGCGCCGGAGATCGCCGCCTGCTCGATGACGTTGCGGTTGTAGCGCGAATGCAGGTTTTCGATCAGCGTGCGCAGGCGCAAGGCGTCCTGGATGACTTCGCGCAGATCGTGGCCGGCGCGAACTTCGCCATTGCCGAGCGTGAGCGTCGTGTCCTCGAGACCCATGGAGATCAGATAGTCTTCCAGGGCCTGCTCGTTCTTCAGGTATTGGACCGATTTGCCGCGCGCCACCTTATAGAGCGGCGGCTGGGCAATGTAGATGTGCCCACGCTCGATCAGTTCCGGCATCTGGCGGAAGAAGAAGGTCAAAAGCAGGGTGCGAATATGCGCGCCGTCGACGTCTGCGTCCGTCATGATGATGATCTTGTGGTAGCGCAGCTTGTCGGCGTTGAACTCGTCCTTACCGATCGAGGTGCCGAGCGCGGTGATCAGCGTGCCGATTTCCTGACTCGACAGCATGCGGTCGAAGCGGGCTCGCTCGACGTTGAGGATCTTGCCGCGCAGCGGCAGGATGGCCTGGCTCTCGCGCGAGCGGCCCTGCTTGGCCGAGCCGCCTGCGGAGTCACCCTCGACGAGAAAGAGTTCGGATTTCGACGGATCGCGTTCGGAACAGTCGGCGAGCTTGCCGGGAAGCGAGGCGATGTCGAGGACGCCCTTGCGGCGCGTCAACTCGCGGGCGCGCCGTGCGGCCTCGCGTGCGGCAGCGGCTTCCACCACCTTGCCGACGAGGATCTTCGCTTCCGCCGGATGCTCCTCCAGCCAGGTGCTGAGCGCTTCGCTCACCAGGCTTTCGACCACCGGGCGGACTTCGGAGGAGACCAGCTTGTCCTTGGTCTGCGACGAGAATTTTGGATCCGGCACCTTGACCGAGAGCACGGCGGTCAGACCTTCGCGGCAGTCGTCGCCGGTCAGGCTGACCTTTTCCTTCTTCATCACGCCGGAGCTGTCGGCATACGACGTGATCTGGCGAGTCAGCGCAGCACGGAAGCCGGCCAGGTGGGTACCGCCGTCGCGCTGAGGAATGTTGTTGGTGAAGCACAGCATGTTCTCGTGGTAGCTGTCGTTCCACCACATAGCGACTTCGACGGAAATGCCGTCCTTCTCGCTGCGGATCGCCACCGGCTTTTCCACGAGCGGTTTCTTCGCCCGGTCGAGGTAGACGACGAAAGCCTCGAGGCCGCCGTCATAGACCATCTCTTCCTGGCGGATGTCGGAATGCCGCTTATCGGTCAGAAGGATGCGGACGCCGGAATTGAGGAAAGCGAGCTCGCGCAAGCGATGCTCCAGCGTGCCGTAGTCGAAATCAATATTGGTGAAGGTCTCGGGGCTCGGCAGGAAGGTGACCTCCGTGCCCGAGCGACCCTCATATTCACCGGTTACCGCCAGCGGCGCATCCGGCACGCCGTGGGTGAAGCTCATTTCGCAGATCTTGCCGGCGCGGCGGATCTTCAGCTTGAGCTTGACCGAAAGCGCATTGACGACCGAGACGCCAACGCCATGCAGACCGCCCGAGACCTTGTAGGAATTCTGGTCGAACTTGCCGCCGGCATGCAGCTGGGTCATGATGACTTCGGCGGCCGAGACGCCCTCGCCGGTGTGGATGTCCGTCGGAATGCCGCGGCCGTTGTCGGTGACCGTGACAGAGCCGTCGGCATTCAGCGTCACCGTGACGATATCGGCATGGCCGGCCAGCGCTTCGTCGATCGCGTTGTCGACGACTTCGTAGACCATGTGATGCAGGCCGGAACCATCGTCGGTATCACCGATATACATGCCGGGGCGCTTGCGGACGGCGTCCAGGCCCTTCAGCACCTTGATCGAATCCGCACCATATTCGGCTGACGCGGCGTTTTCGGCGATCGGTGTGTCGGTCATTCAGCAATCTTTCCAGTCATATATTCAACGGGCCTGATCCACGAATCAGCGGGTTCGGGCGAATGGACTATAAGAGGTTTGAGGCAAGTTCCAAATGCGGGATCCGGAAATCCCGTGGATATGCGGCCCTTCTCGGGCCGTCAGGCAGGTTTTCCCGCCCCCTTGAGCAGGTTTCTCAATTCCCTTACCACATCCGGCGTGAGGACGCGAATCTTCCGGGCCAGATCATTCGCCAGCGCGGTGTATTCGGCCGGCATTCCGGCCGTGTCGACCACCACGCGCGGATCGGAGGCATCGGCCACCATGAACAGCTCTTCGGCCTCGTCCCAGATGATGTTGAAGTAGCCGGCCACGCGTTGCAGGAAATCGAAATTCGGCCTCCCCCGTCGGCCGTGTTCCAGCGCCGAGAGATAGGCCGGCGAAACGCCGAGCGCCGCCGCCATCTCCTTCTGCGACACGCCCTTCCTCTCCCGAAGACGGCGCAAGGCCTCGCCGAACGGGGTCATCGGCGGTCTTCCGCGCTGCGCGACAGACGGACGTAGAGCGCCCCCTCGCCGCCATGTTGCCGTGCCGCCGTCTCATAGGAGGAGATGAGATAGCGAAACTCGGTCTTGGCGAACCACAGAGGAACAGCCCGCTTGAGGGCACCGTCGCTGCCGAGTGAACTTCCCTTGCCGGTGATCACCAGCACATGGCGCAAACCGCGCTCATGCGCTCGGATCAGGAAGTCGAGGAGGATGCCGTGCGCCTCGCTCTGGATGAGACCGTGCAAATCGATGCGGGCTTCCAGCGCCAGGTGGCCGCGCGAGAGCTTGCGCTTCACCGGCTTCTCCAGCGGGTGATGCACGCCACCCGGCTTTTTCTGCGGCTCGGGTGCAGCGGCCTGCCCGGCTGGGTTCACGGCCGGCGGCTGCGCGCCGGTCGACATGACCGGCTCTGCGAGTTCGTCCTCGAACTCCAGCAGGTCCTCGAGGCGACCAGGCATGGGTCGGGTCGAGCGTGCGACCTTGCCCCACAGGATGCGATCTTCCGCGTTGAGTTTGCCCCTACCCGCCACTAGCCGAACCTCGATGCCGCCTGCTTCGGGACGAGTATATAGAAATCGGCCGCATTGCGAACCGCACCCGCCAACTCGCCGGCCTCGTCGCCGGAGCCGGTGAAGATGTCACCCCGGGCCGGGCCGACAATGGCCGAGCCGGTCTCCAGCGCCAGCATCAGCCGCGCGAAGGGCTTTCCCTCGTCCAGCCTGGTCAGGCTCTCGGCGTGAATGAAAAAGGGATAGCCGAAACCATGGATCAGCCGGTCGACGGCCAGCGAACGGCCCGCGACCAGCGGCACCTTCGCGGCGGCAATCGGCCCGAGGCTCGTATCCTCGACCTCCGCCTCGCGGAAGAAGATATAGGACCGGTTCTGCCAGAACAGATCGTCGGCCTCATTCGGATGGGCGGCCAGCCAGGCGCGGATCGCCTGCATGGAAATCTCCGCCATCGGGATTTCGCCGCGATCGACCAGCAGTTTGCCGATGGCCGTGAACGGATGGCCGGCCTTTGCCGCATAGGTGATGCGGTTCAACCGGCCGTCCGGAAACCGCAGCCTGGCCGCACCCTGAACATGGGTGAAGAAGACGTCGACCTTCGACTTCGCCCAGGCGATTTCAAGGTCTCGCCCTTCGAGATAACCCTGATCGATGGCCCGGCGGTCGGGATAGGCGACAATCCCGTCCGCAGTCCGGCGGCCGAAGAGGTAGCTGCCATCGAGATCCGCCGGTCGGTTGGCGTCATCGAGATCAACCAGATCGTCCGGCCGCCGATAGAAGGGAAAACGAAAGACCGCGTCGCGTTCGGCTGCGACCTCGACCTCCGGTTCGTAAAAGGCGGTGACGAAGCCACGCGCGCCTTGATCCGGTTCGATCAGGAAGGGCCGACACTCGGCCTCGAAGAAGGCGCGGGCCTCCGCGGCACTCGTCGGCTTCACCAGCGCCGCGGCATCCAGCAAGGGCATCAGATCGTCGGAGGACAAACCGCTTTCACCGGTGCGATAGGGTTTTACGCTGATGATGTGCTCGCGGCATCGGGCGAGCGCCGGGAAGAGCGGGGTTGGATCATCCTCGTCCCAGCCGGGCAAAGCATCGAAGCCGGCCGGCCGGAGACGAAAACCCATGATCTCCACCCTCACGCGTCGGCTTCGGTCGCAACCAGTTTCCAGTTCGGATCGCGCGAGCGAACGTCGCGGGCAAAGGTCCAGAGATCGTTGACTTCCGTGACCTGCTCGGCGTCGCCGTCGATCAGCGTACCGGCCTTGTCATAGGTGGCGGTGATCAGCTGGCAGATGATGCGAACGGTGATCTGTTCCTCGTTGTCGCGCACCACGGCCTGGGTAATCTCGGCCCTCTCGATGCCGACGAAGGTGGATTTCACCACTTCGCCGCGCGATTCGCGGTCGGCGATCACGGTCTCGAACCCTTCCAGCACGTCGCGCGACAGCAGGCTCTTCAGCGTCTTGCGGTCGCCGTCGGCAAAAGCCATGACGATCATCTCGTAGGCCATGCGCGCGCCGTTGAGGAATTCCTTCGGATTGAAACCCGGATCATGCTGGATGAGTTCGCGCAGCGAGGTGTTCAGCGGCGTTCCCGGCTTGGCAAAGGCGTCGATCGCGGCGAAGCGTTCCTCGCCGCCGGCCTCGTCGCGCTTCGGCAGGGTCACGACCTTGCCGTCATCGCTGCCTGGACCCTTCGCCAGATCCCGCGGGCTGTAGGGATCGAACGGCGGCTTCTCATTGCCCGTCCGCCGACCCAGCACGCTGCGCAGCTGCAGGAAGATCAAGACAGCCGCGACAAGAAAGAAGAGAGTGACAAAATCGTTGGATCCCATGGCAATCGGTCGGCCTTATTTAAATTCTCGGTCGTGTCACCCATATAGTCCGCGAATGCTGATCATTCAAATGGCCATTCGGCTTTCTTTGATAAGCCGATTCATCCTTTCCTCGTGTCTGCGCCGCAGGCGCGACTTCTGACCGGAGTACTTACATGCGCATGCCGCTGGCGATTCTGCTGCTTTTGCCGCTCGCGGAGATCGCCGCCTTCGTCGTCGTCGGTAAATATGTCGGCGTTCTCGCAACCCTCGGCCTGACGGTGCTGGCCAGCATGGCCGGCCTCGTCCTCTTGCGCGTGCAGGGCGCGGGCGTGCTGCGCCGGCTGCAGACGGAAAGCCAGAACGGCACCGATCCGGCGCGCGAGATCGTGCACGGCGCGATGATCGTCATCGCCGCCTTCCTGCTGATCATTCCGGGGTTCATCACCGACATCGTCGGCATCCTGCTGTTCGTCCCGTTCGTCCGCGATTTTGCCTGGTCGCTGATGAAGCCGCATGTGACGGTCATGCGCGAGAGCCGCTTCTCCTATCGTTCGTCTTCGAAGGGTCCCGCCGCGCCGCGCGCCACCGTGATCGATCTCGACGAGGACGACTACCACCACGATCAGAAACGGCAATCTCCGTGGTCTGTCGATGACGGGCGAAAGGACTGAGACACCCGCATCGACGCTCCTGTGCGAGGGTTGTAAGGCCGGTGGTGAAATGTTAGATGGCCTCACCAATTCCAGCCGCGAGGAACGCCCTATGGCCAACGACGATCAGGGAACTGCAAGCCCCTCCCTCAATATTCTTGCTCAGTACATCAAGGATCTTTCCTTTGAAAATCCGGGCGCGCCGCGTTCGCTGCAGTCGCGCGACAAGGCCCCGGCGATCAACATCAATGTGAACGTCAACGCCAATCCGCTGTCGGAAACCGATTTCGACGTCGTGCTGGCGCTCAATGCCGAAGCCAAGGAAGGCGACAAGATCCTGTTCGCGGCCGAGCTCGTGTATGGCGGCGTCTTCCGCGTCACCGGCTTCCCGCAGGAACACATGCTGCCGGTTCTCTTCATCGAGTGCCCGCGCCTGCTCTTCCCGTTCGCCCGCCAGATCATCGCCGACGCGACCCGCAATGGCGGCTTCCCGCCGCTGCTGATCGATCCGATCGACTTTGCCCAGATGTTCGCCCAGCGCGTCGCCGAAGAGCAGACCCGCGCCAAGGTCCAGGCCGTACCGAACTGATCGCGTCCGATCCCTGAGAAAATGCAGAAGGCCCGGTCGATCCGGGCCTTTCTTTTATTGCGCGTCGTATTTGGCCCAGATCGCCTTCTGGCCCAGCCGGGCAACCAGCCCGGCATGGGCGTCGATCTCCGCCGCGGAAATCCGCGGCGGCAGCGGACGCGGACGCTCGTAGCTGATCTCGACCACCTCGCTTTCCGCCCCGGCCCCGGCGCGGCTGCGCCCCTGATCGGTGGGCATCAGGCCGAAAGCCGCCTGGCGGCCGCCGAGCATCTCGATATAGACCTCGGCCAGCAGTTCGGAGTCGAGGAGCGCGCCGTGCTTTGTGCGGTGAGAATTGTCGATGCCGTAACGACGGCAGAGCGCATCGAGCGAATTCGGTCCCATCGGATGCTTGCGACGAGCCAGCGCCAGCGTATCGATCACCAGTTCGCCCGGCACCGGCGGACGGCCGAGCCGCTCGAACTCCGCATTGATGAAGGTCATGTCGAAGCTGGCATTGTGCGCCACCCAGCGTGCGCCGTCGAAGAATTCCAGCAACTCGTCGACGATCCGGTCGAAGGTCGGCTTGTCCTTCAGGAAGTCGTCGGTGATCCCGTGGACGGCGAGCGCATCCGGATGGACGCGCCGGTCGCCGGGATTGATGTAGACATGGAAGCTGCGGCCGGTGGGAAAGTGGTTGAGGAGTTCGATGCCGCCGATTTCGATGACACGGTCGTTCTTGAATTCGAGGCCGGTGGTTTCCGTATCGAAGATGATTTCACGCATCCCGCTCACTCCCTGTTTCGGCCCTTAGTTCGGCGATGATGTCAGTGACCCGGTCCCTCGCCGCTTCGACGCCATGGCCCGTGTCGATGACGTAGTCGGCCCTCGCCCTCTTTTCAGCATCCGGAAGCTGCCGCGACAAGATCATTTCGAACTTCTCCGGCGTCATCCCCGGTCTTTCGAGCACGCGCCGGCGCTGAATGTCCGCATCGCAGCTGACGACGACGATCCGGTCGACCCGGTCCTGGCCGCCGGTTTCGAACAGCAGGGGAATGTCGAGCACCACCATATCGGCGCCGGCGGCGCGTTGCGCCTCGAGGAACTGGCGCTCTCGCTCACGGACCAGAGGATGGACGATTGCCTCCAGCTCTTTGAACTTAGCCGGATTCTTCGCCAGATTCTCGGCAAGCACCGCGCGATCGACAATGCCATCACGCACGGCGTCCGGAAATGCCGCTCTAATCGGCGCGACGGCCTCGCCGCGATAGAGCTCGTGGACGACCCGGTCCGCATCGTTGACCGGAATGCCTTGCTCGGCAAACAGTCCCGCTGTCGTCGACTTGCCCATTCCGATCGATCCGGTGAGGCCAAGCACGATCATGCATGCGCCTCCATGTCGGCGATGATCAGCGCACGCAGGGCATCGTCGACCACTGGGCGTTTTCCGAACCACCTTTCGAATCCGGGCACGGCCTGGTGCAGAAGCATGCCGAGCCCGTCGACCGTCGGCAGTCCTGCCCTCTCCGCCTGCTCGAGGAAGGAGGTCTTGAGCGGCACATAGACGATGTCGGTGACCACGGCGCCTGGGGCCAGGGTGTCGAACGGCAGTTGCGGCGCGGGCTCCCCGCTCATGCCAAGCGACGTGGTGTTGACGAAGAAGTCCGCCTTCCGCATCACCTCGTTCAGGTCCGCCATGGCGTGGGCATGCACCTTCGGCCCAAAGCGATCGGCCAATTCTTCGGCACGGTCGAGGGAGCGATTGACGACATGGATTTCGGAGAAGCCACGCTCGCGCAGCGCCTGGATGATAGCCCGGCTTGCACCGCCGGCGCCGAGCACGACGGCCCTTCCGCCGCGGTCCCAGCCCGGCTGGCGGTCGTCGAGATTGGCGGTGAAGCCGATCCCATCCGTGTTGGTCGCCTTGAGCTTCCCGTCTTCGAGCCAGAGCGTATTGGCGGCACCGAGTTCGTCGGTCAGTTCATCGGTCTCATCGGCCAACCGATAAGCCGCTTCCTTATGCGGGATGGTGACATTGCCGCCGCAGAAGGAAGGGTCACCGCTTTTCAGGCCGGCGATGAAATCGGCGAAGGCCTCCGGGGCGACCTCGACCTTTTCATAGCTGCCGGCGACGCCGAGCGTCTTCAGCCAGTAGCCATGGATGAGCGGTGAGCGCGAGTGCTTAATCGGGTAGCCGACGACAAAGGCGCGATGGTTAATTGTTTCACGTGAATCAGACATCGAGCTCTCCGAGCGTCCGCAACTCTTCCAGCAGTGCCAGAAGCGGCAATCCGAGAATGGTGAAATAGTCACCGGAGATGGAATTGAATAGCTGGATTCCGATCCCTTCGAGTTGGTAGCAGCCGACGCTCTTCATCACGTCGTCGCCGCAGCGGACCAGGTAGTCGTCAATGAAGGCGTCGGAGAACTCCCGCATGGAGAGATCAGCCGTCGACAGGTGCCTCCAGATCTCGTGTCCCCCGCGTACCAGAACGACACCGCTGTTCAGTCGATGGGTCCTGCCCCGCAACAGCAGGAGATTGGAGCGGGCCTCGGCGCGATCTGCCGGCTTGTGGAACACCTGCAATCCGAGCGACATGGTCTGGTCGCAGCCGATAATGAGCGCCTGCGGAAAACGGCTGCTCACCTCCAACGCCTTGCTGCATGCCAGCTCGAGCGCCAGTTCGTCCGGCCCGAGCGCGCGGTGTTCGATCTCCCGCTCGACGGCCCTTTCGTCGATCTCCGCCGCAATGGCTCGAAAGTTCAATCCGGCATTTTTCATCAGCATGCGGCGTGATGGGCTCGCCGAGGCAAGCACGAGCGTTTCGGCCATGGCGATCGCATTCCCCGAAGCAGTGTATCCGTTAAGAATCGGCTTAACGCAGCTTCACGCGGAGGGCAACGATGGCCGCTGCCGTTTCCTCGATCGAGCGGCGCGTCACATCAATGATCGGCCAGTTGTTGCGGGCACACAGCGCGCGGGCATATTTCAGCTCCTCGGCGATGGTCGCCCGATCAGTGTAATCGCTTCGGTCGTAGCCCGGCGTCGATCCGAGCTCGCGGTTTTCCCGCACCTGGGAGATGCGGTCGGTGGTGGCGATCAGGCCGACGATCAGCGGGCGCTTCGCCCGCATCAGGCTTTCGGGAAGCGGCACGCCGACGACGATCGGGATGTTCGCCGTCTTGATGCCGCGGTTGGCCAGATAGATGCTGGTCGGGGTTTTCGACGTCCGGCTGATCCCGATGATGACCACGTCGGCATCGTCATAGTCGTCCGGCGCCTGGCCGTCGTCGTGGTCCATGGTGAAGTTCAGCGCCTCGATCCGAGCAAAGTAGTCGGCATTGAGCACGTGCTGGGCACCAACCCGACCCCGCGACGGCGCGCCGAGATAGGTCTGGAACTTCTCGATCACCGGGGCGAGCACATTGACGCTCGGCACACCCATCTCGCGGCAGGTGGTCTCGAGCAGGTGGGCGAGATCGGAATCGACGATCGTATAGAGGACGATTCCCGGCGCCTCGTCGATCGCCTGCAGCACGGGAAGCAACTGACGCTTCGAGCGGATCAGCGGATACACATGCTCGATCGCGTTGGAAAACTTGAATTGCGCGGCCGCGGCCCGACCGGCGGAAATGAGAGTCTCTCCCGTCGAGTCAGAAATCAGATGGAGATGAAAGAAGTTTCTGCGGTTCTCCACGTTCTTCTCGGCCGCCTGTTGATAAATCGGGACAAGCAGAGGTAGCGGCGGCGAAGGCCTGAGGGCAAGCGGAAAAGTGCCGACTTATCCACATCGGCCTCCGTGCTGGTCCCTTTCCTTCGCGCTTGTGGATTGTGGTAAGAAGCCGCAGCTTTCAGACTTTCTCCACAGCCCGTCCACAGACAAGGAGATCTGCATGTGGCCTGTAAGCGAATGAATCGCCTCGATGTTTTGAGGGTTTCCACGATTTCATCGACCCGTCCTCGAATCCTGTCCACCGTACGGCAGACTCTTGCCGGATCGGGCGTTCGGCTGTGGATGGGGTTTAATGCTTGATAGTCACAGACTCTTAGAAATAGAAGAAGATTCAATTATCTTTTCTTTATTTAAGAGGGCTGACGCCTTGAGTGCTACCGAACGGAAAATCCTCGAAGTCCTGAGCGGCAAGACGATCACGCCGCCGCCGATCTGGCTGATGCGGCAGGCAGGGCGCTATCTTCCGGAATATCGCGAGACGCGGGCCAGAGCCGGGAGCTTTCTCGATCTCTGTTACACGCCCGACTTCGCCGTCGAGGTGACGCTGCAGCCGATCCGCCGGTACGGCTTTGACGCGGCGATCCTGTTCTCCGACATCCTGGTCATTCCGGATGCACTGAAGCGAAATGTGCGTTTCACTGAGGGGCACGGACCGCAGATGGATCCGATCGATGCGGACGGCATCCGCAAGCTCGGGTCGGATGGCTTCATGGCGCATCTGGAACCGGTGATCGAAACGGTTCGGCGGCTGCGCAAGGAATTGCCGAACGAGACGACCCTGCTCGGCTTCTGCGGCGCGCCCTGGACGGTGGCGACCTATATGATCGCCGGACACGGTACGCCTGATCAGGCCCCTGCCCGGCTGTTTGCCTATCGGGATCCGGAAGCCTTTGAATATCTTCTCGATGTGCTGTCGGATATGTCTGCCACCTATCTGGTCGCGCAGATCGACGCCGGTGCCGATGCGGTGCAGATTTTCGACTCCTGGGCCGGCGTGCTCGGCGAGGTGGAGTTCGAGCGCTTCTGCGTAAGGCCAATGGCGCGCATCATCGCTTCGGTGAAGGCGCAGAGGCCGGCCGCCAAGGTCATCGCCTTCGCCAAGGGTGCCGGCTATCTGCTGCGCGATTACCGCCAGAAGACGGGCGCCGATGCGATCGGGCTCGACTGGGCGGTACCGCTCGATTTTGCTGCTGAGCTGCAGAAGGACGGGCCGGTACAGGGCAATCTCGATCCGATGCGCGTCGTCGCCGGTGGACGGGCGCTGGAGGAAGGCATCGACCGCATTCTGGACAAGCTCGGCCATGGTCCGCTGATTTTCAATCTTGGCCATGGCATCACGCCGCAGGCCGATCCGGAAAACGTGAAGGCGCTGGTCGATCGCGTGCGAAGCTTCGGGAGATAGACGATGGAGCGGCAGACAGGCGCTGCGGCCGGCCGCAAGGCCGCGGTCAAGGCGGGTATGGCGGTCCTGTTCTTCGGTGCGATCGCACTGGCCATCGCCGTTTTCGGCGCCGATGCCGCCTATCCCTGGATCAAGGCGCTGCATGTCATCGCGGTCATTTCTTGGATGGCGGGCATGCTCTACATGCCGAGGCTGTTCATCTACCACGGCGATTGTGAGCCAGGATCGGACCAGGCCCGCACCTTCAGCGTCATGGAGGAACGTCTGCTCAAGGTCATCATGGGTCCGGCCATGGTCGTTTCGTGGCTGCTCGGCCTGTACATCGCCTGGACGGTGTTCGGATTCCAGGGCGGCTGGCTGCATGCAAAACTTGCGGCCGTCGTCGCCCTTTCGGGCGTGCATGGATTCTTTGCCAAATCGGTGCGGTCCTTCGGGCGCGGCGAATATGTCCGCGACGCGCGCTTCTGGCGGCTGATGAACGAGGTCCCGACGCTCCTGATGATCGTCATCGTCATCCTCGTGATCGTCAAGCCCCTCTGAAAAGTCCCGCATGGCAGGCGTTCCGGCATTATTTTCGCCGGATTCTGCTTTTCCCTTGCGGTCGAAAGGCTGAATCGCTATTTTCGCGGCATCTCATCTTCTCGGCGTGCGTAACATTCCGTCATTTGCGACATTCGCGATCGTACTGAATTCAACCAGCACGCCTCCCCCAAAAAAATAAAGAACGTGGTCCTTCTTCATGGCTGAAATGAAGCTACAAGAACTCAAAAGCAAATCGCCGACCGATCTCCTGACCTTTGCCGAATCCTTGGAAGTCGAAAACGCCAGCACGATGCGCAAGCAGGAGCTGATGTTCGCGATCCTCAAGATGCTTGCCAGCCAGGACGTCGAAATCATCGGCGAGGGTGTGGTCGAAGTTCTCCAGGACGGCTTCGGTTTCTTGCGTTCTGCCAACGCGAACTATCTTCCGGGTCCGGACGATATCTACATCTCGCCCTCGCAGCTGCGTCGCTTCTCGCTGAAGACCGGCGATACGGTCGAAGGCCCGATCCGCGGACCGAAGGAAGGCGAACGCTATTTCGCCCTTCTCAAGGTCAACACGATCAATTTCGAAGATCCGGAAAAGATCCGCCACAAGGTCCATTTCGATAACCTGACGCCGCTCTACCCGAACGAGCGCTTCAAGATGGAACTTGATGTTCCGACGTCGAAGGATCTGTCGGCCCGCGTCATCGACCTGGTAGCCCCGCTCGGCAAAGGTCAGCGCGGCCTGATCGTCGCGCCGCCGCGCACCGGTAAGACCGTTCTCCTGCAGAACATCGCCCATTCGATCACGGCGAACCATCCGGAATGCTATCTCATCGTCCTGCTGATCGACGAGCGTCCGGAAGAAGTGACCGACATGCAGCGCTCCGTGCGCGGCGAGGTGGTTTCCTCGACCTTCGACGAGCCGGCCGTTCGCCACGTGCAGGTCGCCGAAATGGTGATCGAGAAGGCCAAGCGGCTCGTCGAACATGGCCGTGACGTCGTGATTCTGCTCGATTCGATCACCCGCCTCGGTCGCGCCTACAACACGGTCGTGCCGTCGTCCGGCAAGGTCCTGACCGGCGGTGTCGACGCCAACGCCCTGCAGCGCCCCAAGCGCTTCTTCGGCGCGGCCCGTAACATCGAAGAAGGCGGCTCGCTGACCATCATTGCGACGGCGCTGATCGATACCGGCAGCCGCATGGACGAAGTCATCTTCGAAGAGTTCAAGGGTACCGGTAACTCGGAAATCGTGCTGGACCGCAAGGTCGCCGACAAGCGCATCTTCCCGGCTATGGATATTCTCAAGTCCGGCACCCGCAAGGAAGACTTGCTCGTACCGCGCCAGGACCTGCAGAAGATCTTCGTGCTGCGGCGCATTCTCGCGCCCATGGGCACGACCGATGCGATTGAGTTCCTCATCGACAAGCTCAAGCAGACCAAGAACAATGGTGACTTCTTCGATTCGATGAACACCTGAGCCGAGCGTGCCCGGCTTGTATATGTGAATATTGAACGAGCGGCGGTGAAAACCGCCGCTCGATTCGCTTCCGTATCGAACTCGGTGATGGGATATAGGGTCTAGGCCATGCGCTTGCCTGTTCGGGAAACGATTTTCGCGCTGTCATCGGGTGCGCTGCCCTCGGGCGTTGCGATCGTGCGCGTCAGCGGTGCTACAGCCAGCGCCATTTGCCAAGAGCTGGCAGGCGGTTTGCCAAAGCCCCGCCAAGCCGCGCTGCGTTCGATTCGCTCCCGCAACGGTCTCATGCTTGACCAGGCCCTGGTGTTGTGGTTTCCCGCTCCACACTCCTTCACCGGCGAAGACTGCCTCGAGCTGCACCTGCATGGCGGCCGGGCGCTGGTCCGCGTGGTGCTTGAGGAACTGGCTTCCTTCGACAATTGCCGGATGGCGGAAGCCGGGGAATTTTCCCGGCGCGCCTTCGAGCACGGCAAGCTCGATCTTGTCGAGATAGAGGGCCTGTCCGACCTGTTGGCGGCGGATACGGAGATGCAGCGTCGCCTGGCCGTCGAACAGAGCTCCGGCCATCTCTCGTCCATCTACGAGACCTGGCGGGGCAAGTTGATCGACGCCCGGGCGTTGATCGAAGCGGAACTCGACTTTTCAGATGAAGGGGACATTCCCGGTGCCGTATCCGACCGCATCTGGGGCGATATGCGGGCCTTTCTTGCGGAGCTGGAGAAGGCTCTGGATGACCTGAAGACCGGCGAGATCATCCGTGACGGCTTCAAAGTCGTCATCGCCGGTCGTCCAAACTCCGGGAAATCCAGTCTTCTCAATGCCTTGGCAGGAAGGGATGTGGCCATCGTCACCGAATATGAAGGTACGACACGCGATATCCTGCATTGCGAGCTCGATATCGGCGGTTATGCCGTTCATTTCTACGATACGGCCGGGATCCGCGAGACCAGCGAGCCCGTTGAGCGAGAAGGCATCCGCCGCGCGCTTGGCAAGATGGAGGAGGCGGACCTTGTTTTGTCTCTTGCCGACTCGAAGTCGCCTGAAGATGTCGTCGATGTGCCGGATGGGCTGGACGTCATTCAGGTTGGCACCAAGGCGGACCTACTCACCGATTCGGATACGAAACCGATGGTGGATATCCTGATTTCCAGTGCGACGGGTTATGGGATTGCCGATCTCAAGGCTTACGTGCTTTCCCGCATGGAGGATAAGGTCGGAACGTTTTCCCTTGCGATTCCGAGCCGTCTGAGGCATGGACAGCAACTTCGCGATGCAATCGCGGAAGTGCAGCAGGCGATCGGGCGCGAAGACCTTGGCCTGGAGATCCGCGCCGAGCATCTTCGCCGCGCCTCGGACGCCCTCGGGCGGATCACCGGGCGTATCGATGTGGAGATGCTGCTCGGAAAGATCTTCTCGGAATTCTGCGTCGGCAAGTGATTCACGTGAAACAACGCTGCCGAAACGGACGATGCTTGCGTCGATCCTGAACGGTGGAGGAAATGAAAATGACAGGCGAATCCTTTGACGTCGTCATCATCGGCGGCGGTCATGCCGGCTCGGAAGCCGCAAGTGCAGCGGCGCGCCTGGGTGCGCGCGTCGCGCTGATCACCCACCGTGCCGATACCATCGGCGTCATGTCGTGCAATCCGGCGATCGGTGGTCTCGGCAAAGGCCACCTTGTCCGCGAAATCGATGCGCTGGACGGGATCATGGGCCGTGCAGCGGATCTCGGCGGCATACAGTTCCGCATGCTCAATCGACGCAAGGGGCCCGCGGTCTGGGGCCCCCGGACTCAGGCGGACCGCAAGCTCTATCGCAACGCGGTCCGGGCGATACTGGCTGAACAGCCCGGGATCTGTGTCATAGAGGGCGATGCCGTTTCGCTGGGCCGCGACTCCGCTGGTGCGATTAACTCCGTGCGCCTGGGTGATGGCCGGGAAATCCCATGTCGGGCTGTGGTTCTGACCAGCGGCACATTCCTTCGGGGGCTCATTCACATCGGGGACCGCAAGATTCCGGCCGGACGTGTCGGCGAAGCCCCTTCTCTGGGGTTAAGTTCAGTGCTCCGGGCTGCCAACCTTTCCATGGGGCGGTTGAAGACCGGCACGCCGGCACGTTTGGACGGTAAAACGATCGACTGGTCGTCTCTCGACAGCCAGGAAGCCGATTCGGATCCGATACCATTTTCATTCATGACGGACCGCATCGAGACGCCGCAGATCAGTTGCGGTATTACACGCACCACGGATGCGACTCATAAGGTAATTCGCGACAATATTCACCGGTCTGCCATGTATTCAGGACAAATCGAAGGCGTCGGCCCCCGCTATTGCCCGTCGATCGAAGACAAGATCATGCGTTTTGGCGATCGTGACGGTCATCAGATCTTCCTGGAACCTGAAGGGTTGGACGACGATACTGTTTATCCGAACGGTATATCTACATCTCTTCCCGAAGAGGTACAGGACGACTATATTCGGACGATCCCGGGTCTTGGGAAGGTGCGTATCCTTCAGCCCGGTTATGCCATCGAATATGATTATGTCGATCCACGAGAGCTTCGGCCGACCTTGGAGGTCACCAAGCTGCCGGGCTTATTCCTGGCGGGCCAGATCAATGGCACCACGGGCTATGAAGAAGCGGCCGCGCAAGGACTCGTCGCGGGAATCAATGCTGCTCGTCTGGCAGGCGGTAGCGAAGGCGTGGTGTTCAGCCGCACGCAGTCCTATATCGGCGTGATGATCGACGATCTCAGCAGCTCGGGTGTTACCGAGCCCTACCGCATGTTCACTTCCAGGGCCGAATACCGGCTGACACTGCGCGCCGACAATGCCGATATGCGCCTCACCCCGCTGGGTATGGAGATCGGCTGCGTAGGCAGCGCCAGAGCAGAGCGTTTTTCCACTTATCAGGCTGACCGACTTTCGGTCTACCAGCAGCTGGAATCGGCTACCGTAACCCCGAATGAGGCCGCGGCTGCCGGTATCACGGTCAATCAGGATGGAAAGCGCCGCTCGGGACGCGAACTGCTATCCTACCCGGACGTCGAGTGGGATCACATATGTCGTTTGTGGCCCGACTTCCGTGCCGTGCTGCAATCCGTGGCCACGGGCGTCTCCATTGACGCGCTCTATGCCGGCTATATCGAACGTCAGACGTCGGATATCATCGACGTTCAGCGCGAGGAAGATCGGCGAATCCCGGTGGATTTTGACTACAGCGCGCTTCCGGGCCTTTCCAATGAGTTGAAGCAGAAGCTTGGTGCGGCAAAGCCGTGGTCTGTCTCTCAGGCCAAGAAAATCAATGGCATGACGCCGGCGGCAATCTCGCTTCTGATCGCTCATTTGCGCAAGAGCGAGCCATTTCGTAAGGCAGGATGAGTATGAAGGCGCATGATATCGGGATAAACGTTTCACGTGAAACCCTTGATAAGCTCGAACGTTTTGCGAGTCTGTTCCAGAAATGGGCGGCCACCATCAATCTTGTGGCCCCCTCGACCAAGGCCGATCTCTGGCAACGACACATCGCCGACAGTGCCCAGATCTTCAAGATTGCTCCGGACCCGAAACATTGGGTCGATCTTGGCAGCGGCGGCGGATTTCCCGGCATCATCACTGCAATCCTTCTGACGGAGAGCGGACAAGGCTGGGTCGATCTTGTCGAAAGCAACCACAAGAAGGCGAGTTTCCTGCGTATGGCGATTGCGGAAACCGGCGTGCGTGCCGCCGTGCACCCCGTCCGCATCGAGGAAGCGCAAACGAAATTGCTGGATTGTGATGCGATTTCAGCCCGCGCGCTCGCAGATCTCAACCAACTACTGGCATTTGCCGAGCCCTGGGCGCAACGCAATCCGTCCCTTCGGTGTTTCTTCCACAAAGGTCGGGATTACCAACCGGAAATCGATAAAGCGCGTGGTCGCTGGGACTTCGATCTGGTAATACACAGGAGTGCCATCGAGACCGACTCCGTCATACTGGAGTTGGCGAATGTGCGGCGCGGAAGTCAACCAGCGCAAGGTGCGGAATGACTGTCGAAAAGAACCGGATCATCACTATTGCAAACCAGAAAGGTGGGGTCGGCAAGACCACCACCGCCATCAATCTGGCCACAGCGCTCGCCGCCATTGGAGAGCGGGTGCTGATCGTCGATCTGGACCCGCAGGGCAATGCCAGCACCGGCCTTGGCATTGACCGTCGCGATCGCAAGCTGTCGTCCTATGACGTCCTGATCGGTACCCATTCGGTCGCCGAGGCGGCACTGGATACGGCGGTACCCAATCTCGCCATCGTGCCGTCGACGCTTGACCTGCTCGGCTTCGAAATGGAAATCTCCCAGCAGGCCGATCGCGTTTTTCGCCTGCGCAAGGCGCTCAATGCCGATGACGCGCGCCGCTTCACCTATGTTTTGGTCGACTGCCCGCCATCGTTCAATCTGTTGACGATGAATGCCATGGCCGCGGCCCATTCCGTGCTGGTGCCGCTGCAATGCGAATTCTTCGCGCTGGAAGGTCTCAGCCAGTTGCTGGAGACGATCAGCCAGGTGCGCCAGACGGTCAACCCGACGCTCGACATCCAGGGCATTGTGCTGACCATGTTCGACGCGCGCAACAATCTTGCGCAGCAGGTCGTCAGCGACGTGCGCACCCATCTCGGCGACAAGGTCTATGCGACGCTCATTCCCCGGAATGTCCGGGTCTCGGAAGCGCCCTCCTATGGCAAGCCGGCCATCCTCTACGATCTGAAATGCGCCGGTAGCCAGGCCTATCTGCAGCTGGCCTCCGAGGTGATCCAGCGGGAAAGACAGCGCAAGGCAGCGTAATCGCCGACGCTATTAAGTTATGGAGTATAATATATGAGTGACGATCTTTCCAAGCGGCGCCTTGGCCGGGGATTGGCTGCCCTGATCGGCGAAATGGACCAGCCCCTGCCGGTCGGCGATAGCCGGCCGAGCATCAATCCGGACCGCACCGTGCCGATCGAGTTCGTCGCTCGCAACCCGAAAAACCCCCGCCGCTATTTCGACGAGGCCGAATTGCAGGATCTGGCCGGTTCGATCCGCCAGCATGGCATCGTCCAGCCGGTCGTCGTGCGCACGCGCGAAAAGGGACGCTTCGAAATCATAGCCGGCGAACGACGCTGGCGGGCCGCGCAGCTGGCCGGCCTGGTCGAAATCCCGGTCATCGTCCGCGATGTGGACGACCGCACGGCACTCGAACTGGCCATCGTCGAAAACGTCCAGCGCGCCGACCTCAATCCGCTGGAAGAAGCGCTCGGTTATGAGCAGCTGATCGCCGAACATGGCTATACACAGAACGATCTCGGCGAGATCATCGGCAAGAGCCGCAGTCACGTCGCCAACAGCCTTCGCCTGCTGAAGCTGCCGGAACCGGTGCGCGACATGCTGGCCGAAGGCAGCCTGTCGGCAGGCCATGCGCGCGCGCTCGTGTCGACGCCGGATCCGGTCACGCTGGCAAAAACGATCGCTGCCAAGGGTCTTTCGGTACGCGATGCGGAAAAGCTCGCCCAGACCCATATCAAGGCGCAGAACGCGCCGCCGGCCGAGCCGCGTGAATCAAAGGACTCCGACACGGTTGCGCTGGAGCGCAGCCTGACGGATCGCCTGGGCCTCGCCGTCGCGATCAATCACAAGGGCAGCGGCGGGCAGATCAAGATCGCCTACAAGACCTTGGAGCAGTTGGAAGAGATCTGCCGCCTTCTTGAAGGCCGCAACTGATCGCCCTCAGGCGCGGCGATTGCGCCGCGCTGATTGCAGCGTGGTCGAAAGCAGCGTCTGCAGGGCCAGATTGTCCTCGAGAGCAGCCTTCTGGCGCGTCTGCAGGATGGTCGACTGGATGCGGCTCGCCTCCCGGCCCAGGTCCTTGGATGACCAGTTGCGCAAAGCCCGCTCTATGATCGGCTTGCGGCGGAAGTGAATGCCCCGCCCGAGCGTCTGCATCACCTGGCCCGCCTGCTGCTGGCGCTCCTCCATCTCGATCCGCATCAGTTCGAGTTGCTGGAACTGGCGCATGCACGACTGCAGCACGAGAAAAACCGGGGTCTTCGAGGTGACGATCTTTTGGATCGCATGGAGAAAGGCATCCGGCTCGCCGCTCAGCACGGCGTCGACGACTTCATCGGTGGAGATGGCGCTCGCGTCGCCGATGATGTCGGTGACATGCTGTTCGTCGATCATCGGCTCATGCAGGCAATAGAGCAGCAGCTTGCGGATTTCGTTGCGCGAGGCGATACGGTCGCCGCCGAGCGATTCCGCCAGCAGTTCGCGGGCAGCCGGGCTGATGCGCTGCCCGACCGCCGAGAGTTCCGTGTCGATCAGGGCGTTGAGCGCCTTGGCGTCGTCCTGGTAACAGGGAATGATCGCCACTGCACGCGACGGCTCCGCCACCTTGCGAAGCGCCGAGCCCTTTTTCAGGTCTCCGGCTTCGACGATGACCGTGCAGTTCTCCGGCGGCTTCTCGGCGATGAACTGCAGCCCGTCGACCAGGGCTTTCTCATTGGCCGCGCCGCGGATCCAGACAAGCTTGTCGCCGCCAAACAGGCCAAACGAATTGACCTCGTCCATCAGGCGGCCGGGATCGCTGGCGATGTCGCCAACGTCGAGCCTGATCAGGGCAAAGCTGTCGGAGAGGTCGATGCCGGTGGTGCCGGCAATCTGCGCGGCTCGCTCGGCGACGAGGCCGCGATCGGGTCCGTAGACCACGAATATGCGGTAGAACCGCACCGACTTCTGCAGAAAGCCCTCGAATTCGTGGGATTTGACTTCCGTCATCGCTCGGGCGCCCTCAGCGCCCGAGAACCATGGCGAGATCGGCGCGGATCAGCTCGGCAAGCTCCCGGGCGGCGCGGTTCTCGGCGTCGCGCACGGCTCGAAGCTTGGCAAACTGCTGCGAGGGGAAATCGACCAGTGACACGGCCTGGCGATGCCCTGCCTTGAGGACCGTGGCGTCCGCAACCCGCTCCAGGGTGTAATCGGCGGAAACGGTGACGCGGCCGGCCGCGGCCGTGTCCGAAGATTGCTCGAGCAGCACTCCGGTGACGTCGGATTCGACCTTGAGCTCGACCCGGTATTGCGGCGTCGCCGGTTCCCCGGCTCCTCCACCCGTCATGAAGATGAGCTGGTTGCGCACTTCGAGCTCGACGCGATCATCAGCGTCCGAATAGGCGATCGCGCCGAGATTTTCGCGCGTCGCCGCGGTGTCGTCGTAGAGCGGACGCACCTGGCAAGAAGCCAGAAGCGCCGACAGGCCGAAACAAAGCAGCAGGCTGGTCCGGCGAGCCGGTACGCGGACGGGGTCAGACGACAATGTTCACAATCCTCAACGGAACGACGATGATCTTCTTCGGAGCCTGCCCGTTCAAGGCAGATTTCACGGTGTCGAGTGCGAGAACCGCGTTCTTCACCGCATCTTGGTCCGCGTCGCGGCTGATTGTCAATTCAGCTCGCTTCTTGCCGTTGACCTGAACGGGCATGACGACTTCGTCCTGCTGGACCAGATCGGCTTCGAACGCCGGCCAGGCGGCCTCGGCCACCAGGCCTTCGCCGCCGATGACGCGCCAGCATTCTTCGGCCAGATGCGGGGTCATCGGGCTGATGAGCAGAATCAGGATCTCGGCGGCATTCTTGACGGCAGCGATCATCGCCGCATCGGCCTTGCCGGCGGCGACGTCGGTGAGCGGTCCAGCGAGCGCGTTGACCAGTTCGTAGATGCGGGCCACGGCCTTGTTGAAGGCCAGCTTGTCGTAGTCGCCCTGAACGGCAGCCAGCGTCCGATGCGCCGCCTGGGAGACGGCAAGCGCCGCCCCTTCCTTAGCCGGTTTCGCCGTCACGGCGGACATTGCCTCGGAAGCTTCCGAGATCAGGCGCCAGACCCGTTGGACGAAGCGATGCGCACCCTCGACGCCCGATTCCGACCAGATGACGTCGCGATCGGGGGGCGAGTCGGACAGCACGAAGAAGCGCGCCGTGTCGGCGCCGTAGGAGGCGATGATGTCGTCCGGGTCGACGACGTTCTTCTTCGACTTCGACATCTTCTCGATCGAGCCGATCGTCACTTCCTCGCCGGTCTCGAGCAAGACCGCGCGGCGCGCGCCATCGACTTCCTCGATGCGGATGTCGGCCGGAGCCACCCACAGGCCATGCGCGCCCGAGCCCAGCTTATAGGTTTCGTGCACGACCATGCCCTGGGTGAACAGGCCCTTGAAGGGCTCGCTCAGATTGACATGGCCGGTCTCGCGCATGGCCCGGGTGAAGAAGCGCGAATAGAGCAGGTGCAGGATCGCGTGCTCGATGCCGCCGATATACTGGTCGACCGGCAGCCAGTGGTCGGCGATCGCTGGAACCGTCGGCAGATCCTCGCGCGGCGCGGTGAAGCGGGCGAAATACCAGCTCGAATCGACGAAGGTGTCCATCGTGTCGGTCTCGCGCCGGGCGTCCTTGCCGCATTGCGGGCAGGCCACGTGGCGCCAGGTGGCATGGCGGTCGAGCGGATTGCCGGGCACGTCGAAGGTCACGTCGTCGGGCAGCTTGACCGGCAGGTCCTTCTTCGGCACAGGAACGACGCCGCAGGCCTCGCAGTGGATGACCGGGATCGGGCAGCCCCAATAGCGCTGGCGGGAAATACCCCAGTCGCGCAGACGGAACTGGATCTTGCGCTCGCCCTGCGGCGCGTTGCCGAGTGTTTTCTCCGACAGCCGGTCGGCGACCACCTTGAAGGCCTCTTCCGTGTCCAGGCCATCGAGGAAGCGCGAATTGATCATCACGCCGTCGCCGTCATAGGCCGTGTCGCCGACCGAAAAGGTCGCGGCATCGCCGTCCTTCGGCATAACCACCGGCACGACCGGCAGGTCATACTTGCGGGCGAAATCGAGGTCGCGCTGGTCGCCCGACGGGCAGCCGAAGATCGCGCCCGTGCCGTAGTCCATCAGGACGAAATTGGCGACATAGACGGGCAGCTCCCATTCCGGGTCGAAGGGATGGCGAACCTTGACGCCGGTATCCATGCCCTTTTTCTCGGCCGTTTCCAGCGCAGCCAGCGACGTCCCCGCCCGGCGGCATTCGTCGCAGAACGCAGCGATTTCGGCATTGCCTTCGGCAACCGCCTTGGCCAGCGGATGGTCGGCGGCGATCGCCAGGAAGGAGGCGCCGAACAGCGTGTCGGGACGGGTGGTGTAGACCGTGACCTCGGAATGACCGGCCGGGGGTTCGCCGGCGATCTCCCAACGCAGCGTCAGGCCTTCCGAGCGGCCGATCCAGTTCTTCTGCATCAGGCGCACTTTTTCCGGCCACTGGTCGAGCGTATCCAGCGCGTCGAGCAGGTCCTGGCTGAAGTCGGTGATGCGGAAGAACCACTGGGTCAGCTCGCGCTGCTCGACGAGCGCGCCGGAACGCCAGCCGCGGCCTTCGATGACCTGTTCGTTGGCAAGCACCGTATGGTCGACCGGGTCCCAGTTCACCTTCGACTGCTTGCGGTAGACCAGGCCCTTTTCCATCATGTCGAGGAAGAGGTACTGCTGGCGGTGGTAGTATTCGACGTCGCAAGTGGCGAACTCGCGCGACCAGTCGAGCGACAGGCCCATAGACTTCAGCTGGCCGCGCATGGTGGCGATGTTCTGGTAGGTCCATTCCTTCGGATGGACCTTGTTCTGCATGGCGGCGTTTTCGGCCGGCATGCCGAAGGCGTCCCAGCCCATCGGGTGCAGAACGTTGTAGCCGCGGGCGCGCTTGTAGCGCGCGACCACGTCGCCCATCGCATAGTTGCGCACATGACCCATATGAATGCGCCCCGACGGATAGGGGAACATCTCGAGGACGTAGTACTTCTCGCGCTTGTCGTTGTTGTCGGTAACGAAGACGCCCGCTTCGGACCATTTCGCCTGCCAGCGTGGCTCGGCATCGCGCGGATTGTAACGTTCGGTGGCCATATTCTGCATTTCCGGAATAGCTAGGAAGGATGCGCCGACCTTCACCACGAAACCGGCCAAGCGTCAAGTTTTCGAGGCCATTGCGGCGATTTGCCGGTCGCTGTTAGAAGGCATGATATAAACATCGTTGCGCCTGCTTGCCATGCGGCGAAGGCCCGGGCGATGATGCTCCCGATGACAGACTATGGACGGATACAGGCATGACGATCGAACAAAGACTGGCCGATGTGCGCGCACGGGTGAAAAAGGCAGCGGCCGAGGCCGGTCGTGAGCCGGATTCGGTTCAGCTTGTCGCCGTTTCCAAGACCTTCGACGCCGAGCATATCCGGCCTGTGATCGCCGCCGGGCAGCGGATCTTCGGCGAGAACCGGGTCCAGGAGGCGCAGGGCAAATGGCCGGAGCTGAAGCAGGAGACCGGCGATCTCGAACTGCATCTGATCGGTCCGCTGCAGTCCAACAAGGCGGCCGATGCCGTCGCCCTGTTCGACGTCATCGAGACGGTCGATCGCGAGAAGATCGCCCGCGCCCTGTCCGACGAGGCAAAGCGCCAGGGCCGCACGCCGCGTTTCTATGTGCAGGTCAATACCGGGCTCGAACCGCAGAAGGCCGGAATCGCACCGGACGATGTCGCGGCCTTCCTCACGCTGTGCCGGGGCGACATCGGAATGGCCGTCGACGGCCTGATGTGCATTCCGCCGGCCGATGAAAATCCCGGCCCGCATTTCGCGTTGCTGGCCAAGCTCGCAGCGGAGAACGGCGTGGACAAACTGTCGATGGGCATGTCCGGCGATTTTGAGACGGCCATCGGCTTTGGCGCGACCAGCGTCAGGGTGGGTTCGGCGATTTTCGGATCGCGCTGATCCCCGGCTTTCATGGGATTTGCGCTTCCCATGCCCGCCACCTCGGCGGGCATACCGCTTTCGTCTCACTTTCCTATTGCCTGCCCGGTCCTTAGTATTGCGACAAAACTATCAATAGTCTCGCGTCGCATCCGGAGGAATTCATGCAGGGCAAGTATCTGGAGACCTATCAATCGTGGATGGGTAACCCCGAGGCATTCTGGAAGGCTCAGGCGGACAGGCTGGACTGGTTCAAGCCCGCCGACAAGGTGTTCGACGCGGAGGCCGGCGTCTATGGCCGCTGGTTCGCAGGCGCCGAGACCAATACCTGCCACAACTGTCTCGATCGTCATTCGGCCGCCGGCCGCGGCACGCAGAAGGCCATCATCTACGACAGCCCGATGACCGGAGCGAAGCAGAGCTTCACCTATGACGAGGTGCTCGTCGAGGTGAAGGCGATCGCGGCGGTGCTGAAGAACCACGGCATCGGCAAGGGCGACCGCGTCATCATCTACATGCCGATGATCCCGGAAGCCGTCTTCTCCATGCTGGCCTGCGCCCGCATCGGCGCCATCCATTCCGTCGTGTTCGGCGGTTTCGCTGCCCATGAGCTCGCCACCCGCATCGACGACTGCAATGCCAAGGCCGTCATCAGCGCCAGCTGCGGCCTGGAGCCGGGCCGCGTCGTTCCCTACAAGCCGCTTCTCGACCACGCCATCGACATGGCCCAGGTCAAGCCGCAATATTCCTTCGTCCTGCAGCGCGACCAGCTGCACGCCCCGCTCCGTTACGAACATGGCGACGTCGATCTGGCGAAGGCCGTGGAAGTCGAGAAGGTCAACGGCACCGAGGTCGCCTGCGAACCCGTCGCCGCAACGGATCCGCTCTACATCCTCTACACATCGGGCACGACCGGCCAGCCGAAGGGCGTCGTTCGCGACAATGGCGGCCATATGGTGGCGCTCGCCTGGACGATGGAGAACATCTATGGCGTGAAGCCGGGCGAGGTCTTCTGGGCCGCCTCCGACATCGGCTGGGTGGTCGGCCATTCCTATATCGTCTATGGCCCGCTGCTGACCGGCAATACGACGATCCTGTTCGAGGGCAAGCCGGTCGGCACGCCGGATGCCGGCACGTTCTGGCGTGTCGTCGCCGATCACGATGTGAAGACGCTGTTCACCGCCCCGACCGCCTTCCGCGCCATTCGCCGCGACGATCCGGACGGCGAATTCGCGCGCAAGCACGATACCTCGGGCCTGCGCGCCCTCTTCCTCGCCGGCGAACGCGCCGACACGGAAACCATCAAATGGGCCGAGAAGATCCTCAGTGTCCCGGTCATCGACCACTGGTGGCAGACGGAAACCGGCTGGCCGGTCGCGGCCAACCCCGCCGGTCTCGGCCTGCTTCCGGTAAAATATGGTTCGCCGGCCGTGGCCATGCCCGGCTATGCGATCGAGGTGCTGGACGATGCGGGGCATCCGGTCCCGCGCGGCACGCTCGGCAATATCGTCGTCAAGCTGCCGCTTCCGCCCGGCTGCCTCGTCACCTTCTGGAATGCCGACGAGCGGTTTCGCTCGTCCTGCCTGGAGGAGTTCCCCGGCTACTACAAGACCGCCGATGCCGGCATCGTCGACGAGGAGGGCTATGTCTATGTCATGGCGCGCACCGACGACATCATCAACTGCGCCGGCCATCGCCTGTCGACGGGCGCCATGGAGGAAGTCTGCGCCATGCATCCGGATGTCGCCGAATGCGCGGTCATTGGCATCGCCGACGATCTCAAGGGACAGATCCCCTGCGGCTTCCTGGTGCTGAAGCACAATGTCAATCGCGATTTCAAGGTGATCGAGCGCGAGATCGTCCAGCTGGTGCGCGACGAGATCGGCCCGGTCGCGGCCTTCAAGAACGTGATGAAGGTCGAACGCCTGCCCAAGACCCGCTCCGGCAAGATCCTGCGCGGCACGATGCAGAAGATCGCCGACGGCATGCCGTGGAAGATGCCGGCGACCATCGACGATCCGGCGATCCTCGAAGAAATCACCGAGGTGCTGAAGCAGCACGGCATGGCGAAGTAACAGCGCTCAAAGAAAAGCCCCGGTCAGTTCGGACTGACCGGGGCTTTTTCATGCCGTTCGGCGAGGATCAGAAGCGATCGTCGTCCTCGTCTTCCGTGCGATCCGACTTCAGCGACTTCAGCTTGGCGAAGACGGCATTCGCGTCGATTTCCTTCTCTTCCTCGTCACGGTAGCCGAGGTTGAGATGTTCGGTGTCGCTCGCCGCCTGCAGGGTCGCGCCAAGTTCGGCGGCGGTCGGCAGCGGCCGGCCCTTCGAGGCCTTTTCCACTTCCATGTCGAGATCGATCTGGCTGCAGAGGCCGAGCGTGACCGGATCCATCGGCGTCAGGTTGGTCGAGTTCCAGTGGGTGCGGTCGCGGATCTGCTCGATCGTCGACTTGGTGGTGCCGACGAGGCGCGAGATCTGTGCGTCCTTCAGTTCCGGGTGGTTGCGCACCAGCCAGAGAATGGCGTTCGGCCGATCCTGGCGCTTGGAAACCGGGGTATAGCGCGGGCCACGGCGCTTGCTGTCGGGAACGCGGACCTTCGGCTCGGAGAGCTTCAGCTTGTGGTTCACGTCCTTCTCGGCTCTTGCGATCTCGTCGCGCGACAGCTGGCCGGTGGCGATCGGATCGAGACCCTTGATGCCCTGCGCTGCTTCGCCGTCTGCGATCGCCTTCACCTCCAGCGGGTGAAGCTTGCAGAACTGCGCAATCTGGTCAAATGACAGCGCGGTGTTGTCGACAAGCCATACGGCCGTCGCCTTCGGCATGAGCAATGTCTGAGCCATGGAAACAATCCTTCTCTGCGTCCGCGCCGGGAGCCGCGGGCCGTGGGTCTCAACCACAATTTCCGGAAATCAAGGCGCTATATAGCTCCAAAAGGGGAGGAATGCAATTCATCTGCTTGAGAATGACCTTTGTCTAATTGCTGTAGCGCCTTTAGCTGCTATGAATGAAGCACAGAGGTCTCGGGAGGAGTGCCCGCGGCGTGTAGAATAGTTGGCGCGTCAACATGAGGAGGTGTTCATGTCAGCCAAGAAATATCCGGTGCTCAAATCGGCGAAGAACCGTGCCCTGATCGACAAGGACAAGTACCTGAAATGGTACGAGGAGAGCATCGAAAACCCGGAAAAATTCTGGGACAAGCATGGCAAGCGGATCGACTGGTTCAAGCCCTATACCAAGGTGAAGAACACCAGTTTCAAGGGCAAGGTGTCGATCAAGTGGTATGAGGACGGCCTCACCAACGTCTCGTACAATTGCATCGACCGTCACCTGAAAACCCACGGCGAACGCACCGCGATCATCTGGGAAGGCGACAATCCCTATATCGACAAGAAGATCACCTACAACCAGCTGTATGACAATGTCTGCCGCCTGGCCAACGTGCTGAAGGACCAGGGCGTCAAGAAGGGTGACCGCGTCACCATCTATATGCCGATGATCCCGGAAGCAGCCTATGCCATGCTGGCCTGTGCCCGCATCGGCGCGATCCACTCGGTGGTGTTCGGCGGCTTCTCGCCGGACGCGCTTGCCGGCCGTATCGTCGACTGCGAATCGACCTTCGTCATCACCTGCGACGAGGGCCTGCGCGGCGGCAAGCCGGTTCCGCTCAAGGAAAACACCGACACCGCGATCGACATCGCCGCCAAGCAGTATGTGATCGTCAACAAGGTTCTCGTCGTGCGCCGCACCGGCGGCAAGATCGGCTGGGCGCCGGGCCGCGACCTCTGGTATCACGAGGAAACCGCCAAGGCGAAGCCGGACTGCCCGCCGGTCAAGATGAAGGCGGAAGATCCGCTGTTCATCCTCTATACCTCCGGCTCGACCGGCAAGCCGAAGGGCGTCGTGCACACCACCGGCGGCTATCTCGTCTATGCCTCGATGACGCACGAATACGTCTTCGACTACAAGGACGGCGAAATCTACTGGTGCACCGCCGACGTGGGCTGGGTCACCGGCCACTCCTACATCGTCTACGGACCGCTGGCCAATTGCGCCACCACGCTGATGTTCGAAGGCGTCCCGAACTTCCCCGACCAGGGCCGTTTCTGGGAAGTCATCGACAAGCACAAGGTCAATGTCTTCTACACCGCGCCGACCGCGATCCGTTCGCTGATGGGTGCCGGCGACCAGTTCGTCAAGCGCTCCTCGCGTTCTTCGCTCCGCCTGCTCGGTTCGGTCGGCGAGCCGATCAATCCGGAAGCCTGGGAATGGTATTACAACGTCGTCGGCGAGCAGAAGTCGCCGATCGTCGATACCTGGTGGCAGACGGAAACGGGCGGCATCCTGATTTCGCCGTTGCCGGGCGCGACCGACCTGAAGCCGGGTTCGGCCACGTTGCCGTTCTTCGGTATCAAGCCGCAGCTGGTCGACAACGAGGGCAACGTGCTCGAGGGTGCGACCGACGGCAATCTCTGCATCACCGACAGCTGGCCGGGTCAGGCCCGCTCGATCTACGGCGATCATCATCGCTTTGCCGAGACGTATTTCTCCACCTACAAGGGCAAGTACTTCACGGGTGACGGCTGCCGCCGCGACGAGGACGGCTATTACTGGATCACCGGCCGCGTCGACGACGTGCTCAACGTTTCGGGCCACCGCCTCGGCACGGCCGAAGTGGAATCGGCACTCGTGTCGCACCACTTCGTCTCGGAAGCCGCGGTTGTCGGCTATCCGCATCCGGTCAAGGGGCAGGGCATCTATTGCTATGTCACGCTGATGGCCGAGCATGACGGTGACGATGCCCTGCGCCAGGAGCTGGTGAAGCACGTGCGCATGGAAATCGGACCGATCGCGACGCCGGACAAGATCCAGTTCGCCCCCGGCCTGCCGAAGACCCGTTCCGGCAAGATCATGCGCCGCATCCTGCGCAAGATCGCCGAGGACGATTTCGGCGCGCTCGGCGACACTTCGACGCTGGCCGATCCGGGCGTTGTCGACGATCTGATCGCCAACCGGCAGAACAAGATCGCCTGATCGCGCCTGCCACTGCAATCCACAGGGCCTCTCCGTTCCTCCGGAGGGGCCTTTTGCATTAAAGGCCTCAACAGCCGATCGCCTCGCGGATTCCATCGACTTCGGCGCGCGAGTGGCAGATGTTCTCGCACGGAATGCCGTCGCCGTCGCCATCGGCGCGGCGATAGCCGCTGCACCACAGCTCTACCGCTTCGGCGCAGCTCGCCACCTGCTTGCAGGTCCGCCCGGCTGCGAGCCGGAGCGGAAAGTCCGCCGACGTCGCCTCGGCTTCGGCGGCCTTGGGCGGAAGGAGCAGGAGAAACAGGATCAGCAGCTGGGCAAGCGGGTTTGCGATGGGGCTTCTCGACGGTCAATTCGGCAGAACCGCGATTGAAGACGATGCGATCCTCCTTGTCCACCAACCATCGGCAGTTGGCGCTTGCGCGTGGCAGCTGGTCAGGAGCAAGCGACGGTCTTCTTGCGCCCGCCCCGGTAGGGATCGACCAGGCCGGCGGAGAGCAGGGCCTCGGCCGGATCGCTGCCGTCGGCGAGGGTGAGCGCCGCGACGACGCGGCCGTAATACTTGTCGCCGGAAATCTCGGTGAGCGCGACGACGGGGGAGGCGTTCAGGAGGTTTGTGAGGGTCGACTGCGCCTGTTCGGCGGCACTGCGGATTGCCGGGCAGCGCGATTTCAGCTCCGGCGCGTCGATGCCGCGCAGCCGCACATAGGTCGTCACGTGATGGTCCGGCCAGGGCATGGCGCTCACCAGCACCGTGTCCCCGTCGATCACGCGAATCAGCTCGGCTGCGACCGGGCCGGCGATTTTGTCGGCGGCCACGCCGTGCCGAGCGCCGAGCAGCGTGCCCAGGAGGGACAGCAGAACGAAAATCGTGACGTGGGAAGGGTGATTGCGCATGAAGGGAATGTATTCCTATCATGCACTGGGATCAATAGGCTTTTATTCGGATCAGAAGTCGATCGCCCGACCCTTGATCTCCCAGTCGCCGAAGCGGGCCGGATCGGCGCCGCCGCGTCCGCCGATCTCAGGCGCAGGCTCCGCCTTCTGCTCGGCCTTGCGGCGCTCTTCCGCCTCGGCCAGAGCACGCTTTGCCGCCTCGGTCAGCGGCTTGCGGGGCGGCTGGTCGGCGCCTGGCTGGTCCGGTGCGGTCTGCAGATTGTCGTTGTCGGCGTTTGCGCTCATGTCCGATTCATTCCGGCGATCATTGAAACTTGGCTTGGGCCATTTACATCTAGTGCAGTCCGGCGCGCCAACCAAGCGGCGATCCGCCATTTGCGCCCAACGACGGAGAGAAGCGATGAATATGATGCGTACCGCCATGTTGCTCGCCTTCATGACGGCCCTGTTCATGGGAGTTGGCTACCTGATCGGCGGCCAGACGGGCATGCTGATCGCCTTCGTCGTTGCTGCCGGCATGAATTTCTTCTCCTACTGGAATTCCGACCGCATGGTGCTCTCCGCCTACCACGCCCAGGAGGTGGACGAGAGCACCGCGCCGGAATTCTACCGCATGGTGCGCGACCTGTCGGCCAATGCCGGCCTGCCCATGCCCCGCGTCTATGTCTTCGACAATCCGCAGCCCAATGCCTTCGCCACCGGCCGCAACCCTGAGAACGCCGCCGTCGCCGCCTCGACCGGTCTACTGCGCCGCCTGACGCCGGAGGAAGTCGCAGGCGTCATGGCCCATGAACTCGCCCATGTGGAAAACCGCGACACCCTGACCATGACCGTGACGGCGACACTCGCGGGCGCCATCTCCATGCTGTCGAATTTCGCTTTCCTGTTCGGCGGCAATCGCGACGACCGCAACAATCCGCTCGGCTTCGTCGGTGTGCTGATCGCCATGATCGTCGCGCCGCTTGCGGCCATGCTGGTGCAGATGGCGATCAGCCGGACCCGCGAATATGCCGCCGACCGGCGCGGCGCCGAGATCTGCGGCAGCCCGCGTTCCCTTGCCTCGGCGCTGGAGAAGATCGCCGGCGATGCCTCGCATATCGAGAACTATGATGCCGAGCGAAACCCCGCGACGGCGCATATGTTCATCATCAATCCCCTGTCCGGCCAGCGCATGGACAATCTGTTTTCCACCCATCCCAACACCGAAAACCGCATCGCCGCACTGCTCGATATGCCGGAAACCGGAGTTGGGGGATCGACGCGGCCCGAACGCACTGCTAATCCGCCCCGTAAATCGCGTTCCGTGCCGAATACCGGGTGGGGCCGCGGTGGCTCCGAACCACCTAGGGGACCATGGTCTTGAACGACGAAAAATCGCGCGGAAAATCCAGAAATGCGAAGTCGGCCCGGCCGGCCGGCGGCAGTTACCGGCCCGTCCCTGAACCGAAGGCAGGTTTGGATGCGCGAATCGCGGCGACCAAGATCCTTGGTGCCGTGGTCGACAAGAAGACGCCGCTCGACGGCATGCTCGATGCCGAGCACGGCAATCCGGCGATTCGCGAGCTTTCCGAGGCCGACCGTTCCCTGGTCCGCGCCATTCTTCACAGCGCGCTTCGCCATTTGCCGCGCATCGAGGCGATCCTCGACAGCCTGCTCGACACGCCGCTGCCGGAGGGCGCCCGTTCGCTCAAGCACCTTTTGATCGTCGCCGCCGCGCAGATGCTCTATCTCGACGTGCCGGATCATTCCGCCGTCGATCTCGCGGTGGAACAGTCCAATCGCGACCCGCGCAATCGGCGTTTCGCCAAGCTCGTCAACGCCCTGCTGCGCCGCATCGGCCGCGAGAAGGAAGCATTGCTTCAATCGGTCGGCGCCCTGCCCTGCCTGCCTGCCTGGTTCCTCGACCGGCTGACGGCCGTCTACGGCCACGACGCCGCGCTCGCCATTGCCGAAGCGCAGCTGCAGCCGGCGGCGATCGACCTCACGGTCAAGCAGGACGCCCAGATGTGGGCCGACAAACTCAATGGCAAGGTTCTGCCGACCGGCAGCGTGCGCCTGGAAAAGTTCCGCGGTGCGATCCCCACGCTCGAAGGCTTCGACGACGGCGCCTGGTGGGTTCAGGATGCGGCAGCCGCCATTCCTGCCCGACTGTTCGGCGACATCAGCGGCAAGCGCGTGGCCGATCTCTGCGCCGCGCCGGGTGGCAAGACCGCGCAGCTGATCGCCATGGGCGCCGAGGTAACGGCCGTCGAGCAATCCCAATCGCGCCTGAAGCGGCTCGAAGGCAATCTGGCCCGCCTCGGCCTCAAGGCCGATTGCGTGCTGGCCAGTCTGCTCGACTTTCACCCTGAAAAGCCCTTCGATGCCATCCTGCTCGATGCGCCCTGCTCGTCCACCGGCACGATGCGCCGTCATCCGGACGTGCCCTGGACCAAGGGACCGGTGGACATCGCCAAGCTTGCCGAGCTCCAGGAGAAGCTGCTGCGCCACACGCTGACCTTGGTCGGTCCGGGCGGCGTCGTGGTGTTTTCCAACTGCTCGCTCGATCCGCTCGAAGGGGAGGACATGGTCGCGCGCGTGCTTGCCGACAGCCCCGCTTATCGTCGCGTCGCCATCGACGCGGCCGACTGGCCCGGCCTGGAGGAAGCCATCACCCCGCTTGGCGAATTCCGCACCACCCCGGCCATGCTTGCCGACGCGGGTGGGCTTGACGGCTTTTATGCGTGCGTCATCGCTAAAATTTAACGGAAATTTCACTAGAATTGTTAGACTTTGAGGGAATGCACACTCGCCGACTCATCGATCGGGTGTTGCGGCGACGTGTTGACGGGCCTGACCCGGTCATCGAGGCAGACGACGGAACGGATCAAGGCAGGACAGCCGCAAGCGGCTTCCGCGCTGGACGGGATCTAGTGCCACGGCTTGGGAAGATGATGCGACTGACGCTACGCCAGAGGCTGGCCTATCTCTATATCGCGGAAACCTGGCGGCGGTTCGTCCGAGGTTTGGCGCTTCCGCGCGCCATGGCGATCGGCCTTCCCGGTGCGGCGCCCGGCCGGCTGATCGTCGCGCCGACCGACCTGCGCGCCATCGATCCCTTCGTCGCCGAAGAGATCTACGAGGGACGCTTCCCGCTGGCCGGCCGCGTGCTCGATGCCGGCAACCAGTCGCCCTTCCTCCTGGAATTGCCATCCCACCATTTCGCTATCCGGCTTCATGCCTTCTCCTGGCTGCGTCATATCCGGTCCGACAAGAGCGAGCAGGCCTGCGCCAATGCCCGCGCCATCGTCGACGACTGGATCGAGCTGCACGGCTCGCGGATCGGCGGCGTGGCCTGGGAGGCCGACGTGATTGCCCAGCGCATCATCGCCTGGCTTTCGCACTCGACCGTGGTGCTGCAGGATGCCGACAGCGGCTTCTACAAGCGCTTCCTGTCGAGCCTGTCCTTCCAGGTCCGCTATCTCAGGCGCTGCGCCCGCCACGCGCCGGCCGGCCTGCCGCGGCTCAGACTGCGCATCGCGCTCGCCATGGCGTCGATCTCGATGGAAACGCGCGCGTCGAGGATCCGGCGCGCGGCGCGCGATCTCAATCGCGAGATTGATCGCCAGATCCTGCCGGATGGCGGCCATGTGTCGCGCAATCCCCAGGCCGCCGTCGAATTGCTGTTCGACCTTCTGCCGCTCCGGCAGACCTATATCAATCTCGGCCATGATGTGCCGATGAAGCTGATTCCGGCGATCGACCGCATGTATCCGGCCATCCGCTTCTTCCGCCACCAAAGCGGAGATCTCGCCCTGTTCAACGGGGCAAGCTCGACGCTCGCCAATGATCTGATGTCGGTGCTGCGCTACGACGAAACGGCCGGTCAGCCGTTCAAGGCCCTGCCCCATTCGCAATATCACCGCATGACGGCGGGCGGCACGGTGCTGCTGGTCGATACCGGCCTGCCGATCTCGTCGGACCTGTCCCGCACGGCCCATGCCGGCTGTCTCTCCTTCGAGCTCTCCTCCGGCCGCCACCGCTTCATCATCAATAGCGGCTCGCCGCGCTTTGCCGGCGAAAAGCTGCGGCAGCTGGCGCGCACCACGGCGGCGCATTCGACCGTCTGCATCGGCACGGCCTCGTCGGCGCGGTTCTCCGAATCCGATTATCTCGGCCCGGTCATGGTTGCCGGGGTGAACAAGGTCGACGTGTCGCGCCAGACCGGCCCGGATGCGAGCGATCGTCTGTGCCTCAGCCATGACGGCTATCTGGCGAAGTTCGGCGTGCTGCACGAGCGCGAGATCCGCGTCAACGAGGCCGGCAACAAGATCGCCGGCCGCGACCGCTTCCTGCTGCCCGACGGCACGCCCTCGACCGAGCCGCCGCCGGAGCCGGCGGTCGCCCGCTTCCATATCCATCCGGCCATCACCCTCGAGCGGGTGGATGATCGCAAGGTCCGGATGCTGGCGCCGGATGGCGAGAGCTGGACCTTTTCGATTCCTTCGGGCGAACTGGTGATCGGCGAGGACGTGTTCTTCGCCGACGCTTCGGGCGTGCGGCCGTCGAACCAGCTGGAAGTTTCCTTCCAGGGGCCGGAAATACGCTGGTTTCTCGCCCATCACGCATAGAACTGTTCCATCGGCGGAGAAGCTGTGCTAGGCGGCGGCATCGCGCTCGCGATCTCCCATCTCAAGCGGCGCGGCAGATCAGATCGGAGCAGAACCATGGCCGTCGCATCCAAGAAAATCCCCGTTCCCGACCGCGTCAAAATCCGCACAGCCCTGCTGTCGGTGTCCGACAAGAGCGGTATCGTGGAATTGGCAGCCGCGCTGAACGCCATGGGCGTTCGCCTGCTGTCCACCGGCGGCACGCACAAGGCGATCGCCGCGGCCGGACTGCCGGTCACCGACGTTTCCGATGTCACGGGCTTCCCGGAAATCATGGACGGCCGCGTCAAGACCCTGCATCCCAACGTGCATGGCGGCCTGCTGGCGATCCGTGACGACGCCGAGCATGCGGAGGCCATGCGCAAGCACGGCATCGAGGCGATCGACCTCTCGGTCATCAACCTCTACCCGTTCGAGGAAGTCCGTGCTGCCGGCGGCGATTATCCGACCACCGTCGAGAATATCGACATCGGCGGCCCGGCGATGATCCGCGCCTCGGCCAAGAACCATGCCTACGTCACCGTTCTGACCGATCCGTCGGACTATCCGGCCCTGCTCGACGCCTTGAAGGCCGACGATTGCCAGACGACTTACGCGCTGCGCCAGCAGTTCGCCGCCAAGGCCTTCGCCCGCACCGCCGCCTATGACGCGGTGATCTCCAACTGGTTCGCCGAGGCCCTGTCGATCGACATGCCGCAGTATCGCGCCATTGGCGGTTCGCTGAAGGAAGCGATGCGCTACGGCGAGAACCCGCACCAGAGCGCCGGCTTCTATGTCACCGGCGACCAGCGCCCGGGGGTTGCCACCGCGACCCTGCTGCAGGGCAAGCAGCTTTCC
Source organism: Allorhizobium sp. GW101-3B10 (assembly GCF_059424725.1). Taxonomy (NCBI): domain Bacteria; kingdom Pseudomonadati; phylum Pseudomonadota; class Alphaproteobacteria; order Hyphomicrobiales; family Rhizobiaceae; genus Allorhizobium; species Allorhizobium sp. GW101-3B10. Next base: position 4,104,776 of record NZ_JBWKZR010000001.1, read on the forward strand.
TACAACAATATCAACGACACCGACGCGGCCTTCGAACTCGTCGCCGAGTTCCCGGCCGAAAACGGCCCGGCCTGCGCCATCATCAAGCATGCCAACCCTTGCGGCGTTGCCACCGGCCCGAGCCTGGTCGAGGCCTACAAGCGGGCGCTCGCCTGTGATTCCACCTCGGCCTTCGGCGGAATCATCGCGCTCAACCAGATGCTCGACGCGGCAACCGCCGAGGAGATCGTCAAGCTGTTCACCGAAGTGATCATCGCACCTTCGGTCACCGACGAGGCCAGGGCGATCATCGCCGCCAAGCCGAATCTTCGCCTGCTGACCACCGGCGCGCTTCCCGACCCGCGCGCCCGCGGCATCGTCGCCAAGACGGTTTCCGGCGGTCTTCTCGTGCAGTCGCGCGACAATGTCATGGTCGAGGACCTCGAGCTCAAGGTGGTCACCAAGCGTGCCCCGACGGCAACCGAGCTGGAAGACATGAAGTTCGCCTTCAAGATCGCCAAGCACGTCAAGTCGAATGCGGTGATCTATGCCAAAGACGGCCAGACGGCCGGTATCGGGGCGGGCCAGATGAGCCGCGTCGATTCCGCTCGCATCGCGGCGCTGAAGGCCGAGGATGCCGCCAAGGCGCTCGGTCTGGCCGAACCGCTGACCAGGGGCTCCGCGGTCGCCTCCGAAGCCTTCTATCCCTTCGCCGACGGCCTGCTGGCCGCCATTGCCGCCGGCGCCACGGCCGTCATCCAGCCGGGTGGGTCGATGCGGGATGCCGAAGTCATCGCCGCTGCCGACGAACACAATGTGGCGATGGTCTTCACCGGCATCCGCCATTTCCGCCACTGATCGCGGTTCGTCTCGATCGGCAAGCAAAAGGCCCGGGAGACCGGGCCTTTTTTCATGTTTCGAGCGGCTTTGCCGGATGGGCCGCCGGGTAGGGCGTCTTCAGCAGGATGAGCAGGCCGCCCAACAGGAAGACGATCAGGCTCGCCATGCCGATGCGCGCCGATCCCGTCCAATAGGTCAAAAGCGAGAAGGAAAGCGTCGCCATGAAGCTCGTGGCGCGGCCGGAGAGTGCATAGATGCCGAAATAGCGCCCGGCTTCCGCCGGGCTGACGCTGCGCGCCAGATAGGAGCGCGAGGAGGCCTGCACCGGCCCGAAGGAAATGCCGATCAGCAGGCCGTAGAGGATGTAGGCCTTTTCCGCCGGGGTCGAAAACAGGCCGTCAGTGGATGCGATCGGCAGGTTGATCAGTCCGAAGAGCGTGAAGTCCGGTCCCGTCGAGATCATCCCCAGCGTCGCGGCCAGCAGCAGCAGCAGCGCCAGAACCACGACGAATTTCGACCCGAGCCACCGGTCGAGTGAGCTCGCCGCCACGCAGCCGAAGATGGCGATGATGTTGAGGATGATGCCGTAGATGCCGATTTCCAGCGTATGCCAGCCGAACATCGCCGCGGCAAAGACACCGCCGAGGATGATCAGGCCATTGACGCCGTCCTGATAGATCATCCGCGCGATCAGGAAACGGAAGACGCCCGGCTTGTGCTTCAGCTCCCGGAGCGTGCTGCCGAGCTCCCCGAGCCCGGAGCGCACGGCGGTGGCAAGCGGTTTGCCGCGGGTGGCATCGGGCGTGAAAAAGAACATGGGAAGGATGAAGACCAGATACCACAGAGCCGAGATCGGCCCGGTGATGCGGGCATCCTCGCCGGTCGCCGGATCGAGCCCGAACAGCGGCGTGGTGCCGAGGATGGTCTTGCCGGTTTCCGGGCTCGCGGCGATGAACAGCACGACACTGATCAGCACGATCATGCCGCCGAGATAGCCCATGCCCCAGGCGATGTTGGACACGCGGCCCACGTCCTTCTGGCCGATGAGCCGGGTCATCATCGAATCGTTGAACACGATGGAGAACTCCGCGGATGTCGTGGCGAGAACCATGAGCAGGACGATGAAGGCGACCGAAGAACCGGGCGCGGCCGTCCAGAGCAGGCAGAGGGCTGCGATCTTGATCGTCGCGAAGAAGGCGATCCACGGTTTTCGTGAGCCGGATTCGTCTGCGATCGACCCGAGAACCGGCGACAGCACGGCGATGATGATCGAGGAGATCGTCGCCATGTTGCTCCAGGTGGCCTGGGCGGCGATCGGATCGCTGGTCATGCGCGAGACGAAGTAGGTGCCGAAGATGAAGGTGGTGATGACCGTGAAGAAGGGCTGGGCCGCCCAGTCGAAGAGCATCCAGCCCACCACGCCGCGGCTATAGATCCCGCCGCGGCGCTCCCCCGTCACATCCGCCATGTTCGTCACGCAAGGTCCCTTCCCCGATCGATCGAGGCAGAGACTGTCACTTTGTCCCGTTGTTCGCAAGATCGCTGAGCAGGCCGGCGGCGACCGCGATCTTCGCCAGGCTGGTCTCGCCGGCCTCGCTCAGCGTGGCCAGTTCGCCACCGAGCCGCTCGGCCCGATGCCGCTGGGCCGACAGCCAGGCATGGACGGGCTGCTTCTCGCGCCCATGCTGGGCAAAGGCCGACACCACGATGTTGCGCCGTGCCGCGGCGATCTGGTCCATGCTGCGGGCGAGCGCCAGGCTTTCATAGTGGTCGCCGCTGACGATGCGGCTGCCGGCGGCCAGAATGCGGTCGATCCGGAACGCATCGGAGACGGCGAAGTAGCCCTCGATCACGCGGGCAAGCGGCGCCTCGGTGCGGGCGGCGATCTGCATCACTTCCGGCACGAGCAGCAGCGCCAGGAGACCGACCACTTCCTCGGCGATGTCGGCCGGCGATCCGGCCTCCACGAGGTCTGCGACTTCATGCTGGAACATGACGCGGAGATTGGCGGGAAGTGTTGCCCCGAAGGCCTGTTTCGAGGCCTTGACTGCTGCTTTCAGGCGCGCCAGCGCCTCGGAAAGGTCGCCGGTCGCCATGCCGGTCTCGACCAGCAGGCGGGTGACGCCGGCATAGACGCGGGCGACGATCGCGTGCAGCCGATTCTGCGTCTCGCCGGGGATCTTGGCGTCGAGCGCGTCGATCTTTTCCCAGATGGCCGGAAGCTGCAACCCGTCGCGGGTGATCAGCGCAGCCTTGACGATCTTCTCCGGGGTAGCCCCCGTCGCGTCGCCGACGGTTGCGATGAAGGCCGGGCCGCCCCGGTTGATGACATGGTTCGCCAGCACGGTCGCGATGATCTCGCGATGCAGGCGATGCCCGGCAATGTCCGCCGCATTGGTCTTGCGCATGCGGGCGGGGAAGTAGTTGGTGAGCGCGCTCTCGCAGTAGGGATCATCCGGCAGGTCGGAGGCGACCAGCTGATCGAACAGCACCAGCTTGGCATAGGAGAGCAGCACGCCGATCTCGGGGCGGGTCAGCGCCTTGCCCGAGGCGTAGCGGTCGGCAAGCGTCGCGTTGTCGGGCAGGACCTCGACCTTGCGGTTCAGCCGGCCGAGCTCTTCCAGATAGCTCATCAGCCGCCCGAGTTCCTCGCGATTGACGGCACCCTTGCGCTCCGTCAGCGAGATCGCCAGCGACTGGAGGTAGTTGTTGCGCAGCACGAGCGCTGCCACCTCGTCGGTCATTTCGGCGAGCAGCTTGTCACGCTTTTCGCGGGTCAGCCGCTGGTCGGCGAGCGCCGGGGAAAGGGCGATCTTGATGTTGACCTCAACGTCGGAGGAATTGACGCCGGCCGAGTTGTCGATGGCGTCCGAATTCAACCGACCGCCACTCAGGGCATAGGCGATACGTCCCTTCTGGGTGACGCCGAGATTGGCGCCCTCGCCGATCACCTTGGCGCGCACTTCCGGGCCGGTGACGCGGATGGCGTCGTTGGCGCGGTCGCCGACATCGGCGTCGGCCTCGTCGGCGGCCTTGATATAGGTGCCGATGCCGCCGAACCACAGGAGATCGACCGGGGCCTTGAGGATGGCGTTCATGATGTCGAGAGGCGTCGCCACCGTCTTGTCGAGACCGATCACGGCGGCGGCCTCGGGCGTCAACGTCACGGATTTCTCCGCGCGCGAAATGATCATGCCGCCCCTCGACAGCAGCTTCCTGTCATAGTCCTGCCAGCTGGAACGCGGCAGGGCGAACATGCGCTTGCGCTCGCGGAAGGAGGCCGCCATGTCCGGATCCGGATCGATGAAGATGTCGCGGTGGTCGAAAGCGGCAACCAGACGGATCTTCTCCGACAGCAGCATGCCGTTGCCGAACACGTCGCCCGACATGTCGCCGACACCGGCCACGGTGAACGGGGTCGTCTGGATGTCGATGTTCATCTCGCGGAAGTGGCGCTTGACCGCTTCCCAGGCGCCACGCGCCGTGATGCCCATCTTCTTGTGGTCGTAGCCGGCCGAGCCGCCGGAGGCGAAGGCGTCGTCGAGCCAGAATCCTGCCGCCTGGGCAAGGCCGTTGGCGGTGTCGGAGAAGGTGGCCGTGCCCTTGTCGGCGGCGACGACGAAATAGGGATCATCCTCGTCGAGGCGCACGGTGTCGGCCGGCGCCACGATCTTGCCGCCGACGATGTTGTCGGTGATCGACAGCATCGTCGTGACATAGGTCTTGTAGGCTTCGGTGCCGGCCGAAAGCCAGGCATCGCGGCTGCCGCCGACCGGCAGTTGCTTGGGGAAGAAGCCGCCCTTGGCGCCAACCGGCACGATGACGGCGTTCTTCACCTGCTGCGCCTTGACCAGCCCGAGCACTTCGGTGCGGTAATCCTGGGCGCGGTCCGACCAGCGCAGGCCGCCGCGCGCGACCTTGCCGAAGCGCAGGTGCACGCCCTCGACCTCGACGCCGTAGACGAAGATCTCGCGGAAGGGCCGCGGTTCCGGCAGGCCTTCGAGGCGTTGCGGATCGAACTTGAAGGCCAGCATCGGGCGATTGCCGGCCGCATAGGCCGGCTGGAAATAGTTGGTGCGCAGCGTCGCCTCGACCGAATTCAGGTAGCGGCGCAGAATCCGGTCCTCGTCGAGGCTCGGCACCGAGGCGAGCGCCGTTTCGAGCTCGCTGCGGGCGTCCGCCTGCTTGCGCTGGCGGGCCTTGTCGGAAAGCTTCGGATCGAAGGTGAGTTCGAACAGCGAAAGGATCGTCGCGGTGATGCCGGGATGCTTGTAGAGCGTATCGGCGATGTGGCGCGGCGAGTAGACGAAACCGCACTGGCGCAGATGGGCGGCGTAGGCACGCAGCACGTTGGCCTGGCGTGCCGTCAGGCCGGCCGCCATGACGAGGCGGTTGAAGGCGTCGTTGTCGAGCGTGCCGGTAAAGGCCAGGACGAAGGCTTCCTCCAGCATCCGGCCCTGCGTGGCGATATCGAAGCCGCGGCCGCCCTGCACCTGCAGTTCCATGTCGTGCAATACCACGAGACCTTCGCGTTCGGTGCCTTCGTTGATGCCGATGTCGAAGGTGCGCTCGCTGATGACGTTGAAGCCGAGGTTTTCGAGCAGCGGCACGCGGCGTGAGAGCGGCAGGTGCGCGCCGGCGTGGAAGATCTTGAGATAGAGCAGCGCGCGGTCTTCGCCCTCGACCTCATGAAAGGCGATCGAGATCGGCACTCCGTCGAGGCAGGCCTCGATATGGCGCAGGTCCTCGACAGCGTCTTCCGCGGTGAAGGCCTCCTGGAACGCCTGGGTGACGGAAAGCCGCGGCGCGTCGCTGCCCGCGAGCGTGGCGAACCGGTCGTCCCAACGTGCGGTGATCTCGCGCACGGCTTCCTCGAGCTTGGCCTGGGCGATGCGCGGCGTCTTGCCTTCCGATCGGCCGATGATGATGTGGACGCGTGCCACGCCGCCCTCGGGGAAGGCCGGATAATAGGCCGAGACATGGCCCTCGTAGACGGTCTTGAAATAGTTGCCGATCTTTTCGCGCACGATCGAGTTGTAGTCTTCGCGCGGCACATAGACGATCAGCGACACGAAGCGGTCGAACTGGTCGATGCGCGGCAACACGCGCACGCGCGGCCGCTCCGCCAGATCGTTGATCTGTTCGCAGAACTTGGCCAGCAGCTCGGTGTCGATCTGGAACAGGTCGTCGCGCGGATAGGATTCCAGCGTGTTTTCGAGGATACGGCCGGAATGGCTCTGCGGGTCGAAGCCGAAATGGCTGATGACCTTTTCGACCTTGGCGCGCAGAAGCGGAATCTGGTTGACCGAGGGCGTGTAGGCGGTGGCGGTGAACAGGCCGACGATGCGCAGCTCGCCGATGACCTTGCCGTCCGGCCCGAAGCGTTTCACCCCGACATAGTCCATGTAGGCGCGGCGATGCACGACCGACTTCACATTGGCCTTGGTGACGATGAGGAAGTCCGGGCCCTGCAGGAAGGCGAGGATTTCCGGCGTGGTGGTCACCGCATGCCTGCCCTGTCTCAGCACCAGCACGTCCGGATCGGACAGGATCCCGAGCCCCTGGCCGAGGCTGCGCTCGACCTTGGCGTCGGCTCCCTCGCCGGAATAGATGTATTCGCGCATGCCGAGGAAGGTGAAATTGTCCTTGCGCAGCCAGTCGAGGAAGGCGAGCGCCTCGTCGCGGTCGGCCTTGCGGCGCCCGGCGACGGTGGTCGACAGTTCCTGCATCGCCGCGTCGAGCAGCGAGAGCATCGGCTTCCAGTCGGTGAAGGCCATCTTCACCTTGGCCAGCACGCCGGCGAGATTTTCCTCGAGCGCTCGCGCCTGTTCGGCGCTGAGCGGCGCGAGATGGATCTGCATGTAGCTGACGCGGATCGCTCCCTCCGCCTCCTGCTCCGGTACCGACAGGCTGATCTCTCCACCGGGCGTCAGCGACAGGATCGGATGGATCGCCATGGTGATGTCGCGATAGAGGCTGGTCACCTCGCCCATGACCGAATCATAAAGGAAGGCCTTGTTGTGATCGACGATCGACAGGATGCTGACGGGAACGCCGTTCGGCGTCACGTCATCCGCCGCCTCGATCGTGATGCGCGGCGTCTCGCCGTCCCAGGCTGCCAGGTCCGCAGCTGCTCGAACGGCAGAAAGGGCAAGCATTTCAGGCGTGTAGATATCGAGGTCGTCATTGCTGGCACGGCCGAAGAGAGTTCCCGGGTCGATGAAAGCCTCTTCATTCGCGACCGCGATGCGGCGGGCGCTTTCGAATTGTTGCTCTCTTCGGGTTTTCTTGCTCGCGACCATTGTTCACTCCCTCCAATGTCATTCGCATGTTGCGCACATGTACAATAAATTTTCTTGTCGAAACATGAGCGATCCCAGCTTTCTATGTGGAAATTTGCGGCATTCCGATATCCGATACCGAGGACGCCGATATTGACAGGCTGGGGCGAAAGGGCCGATCAACGGCGCAACCAAATGGATCTTCAGTCATGACAGAGCAGTCGCAGGGCGCGGTCATCGTCATCTCGAGCCACGTCGTGCGCGGCTCGGTCGGCAATCGCGCGGCGGTTTTTGCCCTTGAGAGCCTCGGCTTTCCCGTCTGGGCCCTGCCGACGGTGGTGCTGCCGTGGCATCCCGGACACGGTCCGTCGACCCGGCTCACCTTCACCGAAGACGACTTCGACCATGCCGTCGACGACCTTATCCGCGCACCCTGGCTGTCCGAGGTGAAGGCCGTCCTGACGGGTTATTTCGGCAATGCTGCCCAGGCCCGTTCGGTGGCGCGGCTGGTCAAGGCGCTGCGCGCACGCGATCCCGACCTTCTCTATGTCTGCGATCCGGTGATGGGCGATGTCGGTGGTCTCTACATCCGCGAGGAGACGGCGGTCGCGATCCGTGACGAACTCATTCCACTGGCTTCCGTCGCCACCCCCAATCGCTACGAGCTGGAATGGCTGGTCGGCGGCAAGCTGTCGTCCAATGCGGAAATCATCGAGGCGGCGCTGTCGCTTGGTCCCTCGCGCATGCTCGTCACTTCTGCGGTGCCGATGATGGCCGGCGGGACCGGCAATCTCTATCTCAGCGGAAAACACGCCCTGCTCGCCGAGCACCGGCTCATCGACAATCCGCCCAACGGGCTCGGCGATCTCACCTCGGCGCTGTTCCTGGCGCGGTTGCTGGCCGGCGTGCCGGACGAGCGCGCCCTGCAACTGACGACGGCGAGCGTCTTCGAGGTGCTGGCGCGCACCGCCAAACGCGGCGGTGACGAACTGACCCTCGAAAGCGATGCCTCCAGCCTCTCGACGCCCATGGCGCTTGTCCAGATGCGCCACCTCATGCATCCATCCCAGCGCCCGAAGCGCAGCTAGACGCGATTCGCTCTGCTGCTTTGCGTTCGAAGCTTGCGCGAAGCTGTTGCCTTCAGGGCCGGCCCGCGCTAATCGGAAAGACATGAAGCGCTTCCCAACCACTCTTCTCAATGGCTACCGCAACTTCATGAGCGGCCGTTACGTCGATGAGCGAGAACGCTATCGCGTTTTGGCGGATCAAGGGCAGAAGCCGCATACGCTGGTGGTCGCCTGCTGTGACAGCCGCGCCGCGCCCGAGACCATCTTCGATGCAGGCCCAGGTGAACTCTTCGTGGTGCGCAACGTGGCGAACATGGTCCCGCCCTACGAGCCGGACGGCCAGTACCACTCCACCTCGGCCGCGCTCGAATTCGCCGTCCAGGCCTTGAGGGTCCGCGATATCATCGTCATGGGCCATGGCCGGTGCGGCGGCATCCGCGCCGCGCTCGATCCGAATGCGGAGCCGCTTTCACCGGGCGATTTCATCGGCAAGTGGATGGGGCTCGTCAGCACCGCCGCCGAGCAGCTGCAGAACAATTCGGTGATGACCGCCACCGAACGCCAGACGGCACTCGAACGGATTTCGATCCGCAACTCGATCGCCAATCTGCGCAGCTTTCCCTGCGTGAAGATCCTCGAGGAGCGCGGCAAGCTGCAGATCCATGGCGCCTGGTTCGATATCGCCAACGGCGAATTGTGGATCATGGACCCGGATACCCGCGACTTCGTCCGCCTCGAGCCGTGACGGAAGAGGCCTCGGCCTCTCCTCTTTTCTGCTACTAATTTAGAGAATGTTTATGCCGAGCCGGTAAAGATGTCCGGCTCGGCCGTGGTTCGCCACCATGGCTGCGAGCGATCCTTCGCGATCGACAGGACAGCGGCAGGTGTGCGGATGGATCTGCAAGCTACGAAAAAGGTCGTCATGGCGGCCCTCCTTCTGCCCGGCCTGGTCATGGGCGCCGAGGCCGTCCTCCTGATCGACGGCGCGCTCAACAGATTGCGCATCCTCGAAGCAGACAAGAACTATGCCTATGTCACCTCGGATGCTGGCCGGCTCGGCTCTTCGACCATTCCGACCGAGGCGCATGAGACTATCCGCTACCTGTCCGAGCCCGGCGAGGCGAACCCTGTCCGTCTGCAGCAGGCCCGCGGCGCCGTCGACCGGGACTTCGCCCGGCTGATGACGGAACTCGCCGAATTCGGCGACAAGCGGCCGGTGCTCAGGACCTATGGCGAGAGACTGCGCCTCGCGGTCGACGGGATCCATCGCTACCGCATCCGGGTCGACAACGGCAATGCTGTGACCGAAGAGATCATCGGCCGATATAAGCCGGCATCCGACATCAATGTCGACCTGGTCGACGTTCTGCGCTTCGAGATCGCCGATCCGGTGCTGTCCCGCAAGCTCCACATGTTCGTCAGCCTGCTCAAGGCCAACGAGTCGGGCCTGGTCGCCGGCTTCTACGGAACGGAATATCTGCGCGGCCGCACCCTGTCGGCCGGCGACCTGGACACGTTCGTCCGGGCGGCGGCGATGAAGAATGAATCGCTGCACCAGCTCGCGGTGCATCTTTCCAGCGCCAGCCTGAAGCAGATGCTCGACTTCGAGGAAACTCCGTCGGGACAGTGGCTGAAGGAGACCACCCGCGAAATTCTGGCGGGCACGGCCTTGCCGTCGCGCCCGCTATTGCAGCGCTGGACGCGCGAAAACGAGGCCAGGGTCGCCTTCTGGCAAAGGGGTATCGCCCAGGTGATCGGCGAGATCCGCCAGTCCGGCGACACGCTCGCGGCCGCGGCGCGGCATCAGCTGCTCGTCCTCGTCGGTGCCATCGGCGTGCTGTCGCTGCTGCTGGGCCTAGTGATCGTGCTTGCGATCAAGGGCGTCGCGCTCGCCTCCCGCCTGCTGCGCGAGCGCGAGCTTCTCGTCGAGGAATTGCGCAATGCCGCACAGACCGACCACCTGACCGGGCTTTTCAATCGTCGCGGCTTCGACGGCATGACACGGGTTCTCCTGGAGGCAGGCAGCATGCAGGCCGTTTCGGTGGTGATCTTCGATCTCGACCGCTTCAAGCAGGTCAACGACATCCACGGCCACCAGGCCGGCGATGTGGTGCTCCAACGCATCGGCGAGATTGCCCGCTCCATGTTCCGGTCGGGCGATCTGCTGGCACGGCACGGCGGCGAGGAATTTCTCGCGCTGCTGCCGGACTGTCATCTGGAATCCGCAGCCGAGGTCGCGGAGCGGGTGCGGGAGGCGATCGAAGGCACGGAATTCGCGCTGGACAACGGGACGGTGATGCGGGTGACCGCGAGCTTCGGCTGCGCCAGCGGCGAGGCGCCGATCGGCACCCACATTATTCCCGAGCTGATCCGGCGAGCGGATCTCGCGCTCTACACGGCGAAATTCGCCGGCCGCAACCGCGTGGCGCTTGATGGCGAAAGCGATGTGCTGACCGCCGAGAGACGGGCCGTGCAGGCCTGAGCGGCCTGCCTCAAGCGTGCTTATTCGCCGTCGATCCGGGCGCCGATATGGGCGATGGCCTGCTGGTAGACGGTGGCCGCATTCCACTGCTGCAAGGCACCGTAATTGGCCTGGCCCGGCTGATAGCCGCCGCCGGGCTGCCAGCCGTGACCGCGCAGGAAGTTGGCAGTCGAGGCGAGCGCATCGGCGCGCGAGCGGACGAGATCGACGCGGCCGTCGCCGTCACCGTCGACACCGAACGTCACCACATTGCGCGGAAGGAACTGCGTCTGGCCGATTTCGCCATGGGCTGCGCCCCGTGCGGTCATCGCCAGCGTGCCGCTTCCGGCGAGCTGCAGCGCCGCATAGAACTGGTCGGTAAAATATTCGGTGCGCCGGCAGTCATAGGCAAGCGTCGCTACGGCCGAGAGAATGTGCTCGTTGCCCATGTAGGAGCCGAAGCCGGTTTCCATGCCCCAGATCGCGATCAGCGGGCCGGCCGGCACGCCGTAGCGCTGCTCGATCCTGGCGAACAGCGAGGCATTGTTCTTCTTCATGCCCTTGCCGCGCGAGATGATCGTCGCACCGCCGCGTTTCTGCATGAATTGATCGAAGGACAGCTTGAAGCTCTTCTGGCCGCGGTCGGCGCGGATCGTCGCTTTGTTGTAGTTGACGCCGGCGAAGACCTTGTCGAGGAGCTTGGGGCTGACACCCCTCGCGCTTGCTTCCGACTTGAACTCCTGCTTCCAAGCGTCGAATCCGGCCGAATTATTACCGCATTGAGCCGCAGCAGCCACGCCCGTGGCGGTTGAAAACACGGCCGCCGTGAGAAACGCCGCCGACAGGAACTTGTTCAGTCGCATCTATGCCTCGTATTCTGCGATTAAGACTTTGTCCGCAACATGCCAGCGAGCGCTGATTCTGTCACGCGGCGTGACGCTGTTTCGATAGTGCTTTCGCTCTCTTTGCGATCACGAAAAGCGGAGATGTGTCCGGCCCCTGGCCCGGCTGGACCGAGGGGCCGGAATTCACGGCTCAGGCCGCAGCCTTCTTCGGCTTGATCAGGCCGCGATTGATGAGCAGTTCGGCAATCTGCACGGCGTTGAGGGCCGCGCCCTTGCGCAGGTTGTCGGAAACGATCCACATGTTCAGGCCGTTCTCGACGGTTGCGTCTTCGCGGATGCGCGAGATGAAGGTCGCATCCTCGCCGGCGCATTCGAGCGGGGTGATGTAGCCGCCGTTTTCGTGCTTGTCGATGACGAGGCAACCGGGAGCCTCGCGCAGGATTTCCCGCGCCTGGTCGGCGGTGATCTCGTTTTCGAATTCGATGTTGACCGATTCCGAGTGGCCGATGAAGACCGGCACGCGCACCGCGGTGCAGGTTACCCTGATCTTCGGATCGAGCATCTTCTTGGTTTCGGCGAGAACCTTCCACTCTTCCTTCGTGTAGCCGTCTTCCATGAACACGTCGATATGCGGGATGACGTTGAAGGCGATGCGCTTGGTGAACTTCTTCGCCTCGATCGGATCGGCGACGAAGACGGCGCGGGTCTGGGTGAACAGCTCGTCCATGCCTTCCTTGCCGGCACCGGAGACCGACTGGTAGGTCGACACGACGATGCGCTTGATCTTGGCGAAGTCATGCAGCGGCTTCAGCGCGACGACGAGCTGGGCGGTCGAGCAATTCGGATTGGCGATGATGTTGCGCTTCTTGAAATCGACGATGGCGTCCGGGTTCACTTCCGGAACGATCAGCGGAACGTCGGCGTCGTAGCGCCAGGCCGAGGAGTTGTCGATCACGACGCAACCCTGGGCGCCGATCTTCGGCGACCACTTCTGCGAGATCGTGCCGCCGGCGGACATCAGGCAGATGTCGGTGCCGGTGAAGTCGTAGTTCTCGAGGTTCTGGACCTTCAGCACCTTGTCGCCGAAGGAGACTTCCGTGCCCTGGGAGCGGGCGGAAGCGAGCGCCACCACCTCGTCGGCGGGAAAGCCGCGCTCGGAGAGGATGTTGAGCATTTCGCGCCCGACATTGCCGGTGGCGCCTACGATAGCGATCTTGAAACCCATTTATATGCTCTCTTTCTGTCTCTCCTCGGGGTGGTGAGGGGGAGAGCCGCGCCAGGGCGCGCCTTCCTTGTCCCCGGCCGTGCCGGGGAGAGAGCGGGGGCCAGAGACGTCAGACGGTTTTGGTCGTCGTTTTGGCCTTGGTCGTGAATGAAACGGAAAAACGCATGCCCATCCCGGCGCCGTGCGCCAGGCTCGATCTGTCGGCAATGTGCGAGCAGAAAGAATACATGAGCGAATCCCTATTCGCGCCGAGCTATTAGAAGGTTTTGGCCGAGAGTCAAGCAAAAGCGCGGCCGGCGCCCTGCCCCTGCCTCACGCACCCAGCGGTACCCTGCGGGTCGTCATCCCGCAGCCGATCTGGCGTCACAACCATCGGATGCCGCAAATGGGCCTGAAACGGAGCCGCTCTAGCGCAAATGCGACCGCATTGAACAGGCGTCTTAGACTTAAGTCATAAGCCCAAAGCATCTCTCTTGATTTCTCCCGTTTTCTGCCAGTTTGTAAACAACCCGTAACCGCGACATAGCGACCCGGAGGAGTGGTGGGTCGGCGGTCGGCGGGGAACGTAATCTTGTGGAGGAATTACAATGGCAAATGTCGCAGCCGTTAGCGGCTCGCCTCGGGGCATGACTGCCGAAGAGCGCAAGGTCATCTTTGCGTCGTCTCTCGGTACGATTTTCGAGTGGTACGATTTTTATCTCTACGGTTCGCTGGCCATCTACATCGGCGCAACCTTCTTCTCGCAGTATCCGGAAGCGACCCGGAACATCTTCACCCTGCTCGCCTTTGCCGCAGGCTTCCTGGTCCGCCCGTTCGGCGCGCTGGTCTTCGGCCGTCTCGGCGACATGGTCGGCCGCAAGTACACCTTCCTCGTCACCATCCTGATCATGGGCGCCTCGACCTTCCTGGTCGGCTTGCTGCCCGGTTCGGCCACCATCGGTATCGCCGCTCCGATCATCCTGATCGGCCTGCGCATGCTGCAGGGCCTGGCGCTCGGCGGTGAATACGGCGGTGCTGCAACCTATGTTGCGGAACATGCACCGCATGGCCGCCGCGGTTTCTACACCTCGTGGATCCAGACGACCGCCACCCTCGGCCTCTTCCTCTCGCTGCTGATCATTCTGGGCATCCAGACGGTCATGGGCAAGGAAGCCTTCGCCGACTGGGGCTGGCGCATCCCGTTCCTTCTCTCCGCGCTGCTCCTCGCCGTTTCGGTCTGGATTCGTCTGAAGATGAACGAATCCCCGGCCTTTACGAAGATGAAGGAAGAAGGCACCCGTTCGAAGGCGCCGATCTCCGAAGCCTTCGGTCAGTGGAAGAACGCCAAGGTCGCCATCCTCGCCCTGCTCGGTGCCGTCGCCGGTCAGGCCGTGGTCTGGTATTCCGGCCAGTTCTACGCGCTGTTCTTCCTGCAGAACGTGCTCAAGGTCGACCCGCAGGCCGCCAACATCATGGTTGCCATCGCGCTCGCCATCGGCACCCTGTTCTTCGTCGTATTCGGCTGGCTGTCCGACAAGATCGGCCGCAAGCCGATCATCATGGCCGGCCTGCTTCTCGCCGTTCTCACCTATTTCCCGCTCTTCAAGGCCATGACCCAGTTCGGTAACCCTGCCCTGTTCGCGGCGCAGGAAAGCATCCGTGCAACGGTTACCGCCGATCCGGCAGACTGCACCTTCCAGTTCAACCCGACGGGTACTGCGAAGTTCACCACCTCCTGCGACATCGCGACTTCGACGCTGACCAAGAATTCGGTTCCGTATGATGTCGTCGCCGGCCCGGCCGGCTCGGTTGCCACGATCAAGATCGGCGATGCCACCATCGAGAGCTATGACGCCGTCAAGGCGGCCGACCAGTCCAAGGCTCTGGATGCCAAGATGCAGAAGGGCATGAACCTTGCCCTGCAGTCCAACGGCTATCCGCTGGTCCGCGCAGCCGCCAAGGTTCCGGATGTGAAGCTCGACGCCTTCGTCGCCGGCAACCCGGAACTCGCCCTGGACGCTGTTGCCATCCGCGCAGGCGAAAAGGCCATGGTTCCGACGGCCGATCTGGTCAAGGAAAAGCTCCTGACGGCCGAAGAAGCTGCCGCTGCTCCCGAAATGGCCGTCTACACCATCGCCAACGGCGGTGCGTTCAAGATGGTCGCCGACCCGGCCAAGGTCAGCTGGACCGGCGTCATCGCAGTCCTCACCGTGCTGATGATCTACGTCACCATGGTTTACGGCCCGATCGCCGCGATGCTCGTCGAGATGTTCCCGACCCGCATCCGCTATACCGGCATGTCGCTGCCCTACCACATCGGCAACGGCTGGTTCGGTGGTCTTCTCCCGGCAACGGCCTTCGCCATGAGCGCCGCCAAGGGCGATATCTACTACGGTCTCTGGTACCCGATCATCGTCGCTGGCGCGACCTTCGTCATCGGCATGATCTTCCTGAAGGAAACCAAGGACAACGACATCAACGCCTGAGGCGGACGATGTGACGCATTCCGGGAGTTCGCTCCCGGGGAAGCCCGGCGCCGACGCGCCGGGCTTTTTTCGTTGAGGCGCGAGGCCGGGCCGCTTGAAAGCCCGGTGGCGCTATGGAAAACTGGGCCATCCTGCCCAGCCTCCCGGTGACCTCCATGACAGTGACGCTCAGAAACGCCAGTGCGGCCGACATCGCCGCGATCACCGGCATCTACGCCGATGCGGTCATGACGGGCACGGCGAGTTATGAACTGGTGCCGCCGGACGAAGACGAGATGAAGTCGCGCTTCGAGGCGATCACGCGGCAGGGCTATCCCTATATCGTCGCCGTCGACCCGTCGGGCGAGGTGCTTGGCTATGCCTACGCTTCGGCCTTCCGTACGCGCCCCGCCTATCGCTGGCTGGTCGAGGATTCGATCTATCTGGCGCCCGCGGCGCGGGGCCGGGGCATCGGCCGCCTCCTGCTCGAGGAGCTTGTGCGGCGCGCGACCGATCTCGGCTTTCGCCAGATGGTCGCCGTCATCGGCGGTGCGAGCCTCGCCTCGATCGCCGTTCATCGCTCCTGCGGTTTCCGCATGGTCGGCACGCTCAACGGCACGGGTTTCAAGCTCGGCCAGTGGCTCGATACGGTGTTCATGCAGATCGCGCTGGGCGAGGGGGACACGTCCGATCCGGATCCGTCACGCTATCCCGGGACGCTCTTTGCCGGATGAGTCCTATTCGACGAGCTTCAGCGACTTGTCGAACACCTTCAGCACCTGTTTCAACTCGTGGCCGCGCTTGAGGATGCGGCCGTCCGCGCCGATGACGGAGAAGGCGCCCTGCTTGCCGGCGAGCTTCGGATTCTTCTCTATGCGGTAAAGCGGGAACTCGCCCGAACGCTTGAACACGGAAAACACCGCCCGGTCCTTGAGGTGGTCGATGGCGTAGTCGCGCCATGCGCCTTCGCCGACCATCCGGCCGTAGATCCACAGGATGGCGTCCAGTTCGCGGCGGTGGAAGGTGACGGGCAGCGGATCGCGGGCCTGGCGATATTCGCGGATATCGACGACGGATGCGGGGCTCGGTTCCTGGCTTCCGAACTCATCGGGCCCTGTATCCGACTGATCGCTCATCAATGCTTCAAAACCTCGCCTTCGTGACGGATGAATGACAGTCTGCCTCAAGAGGCCGAAATTGCAAGTCTTGGCGCGTCCGGCGGGCATGAACCGGCTCGCCCGTCGCGGATGCACGGAGCGGCGCAGTCCCCAGGTCCGGTCGAGGGTGGGGCGATCCGCAGCGGTCCGTTCAGACGCGCCGGCGGCTGTCGAACTCGCGGGCCACCAGATCGCGCATACGCGTGGCGATCGGGCTCATCCGCTTGCCCGCAAGGCTGATCAGGTGATAGGGCGCGACCGAGATCTCCTGCCGGACATCGAGCCGGGTGACGCCCGTGCCCGTCGTGTGCCGGCACAGCAGCTCCGAGAGTTCGCGCGACATCGGCGCGATGGCGTTCGAGGCGGCGAGCATGGCGATCATCACCAGCAGCGAGGTCGTGTTGACGATGTTGGAAGGGATCGGCGCGCCCTGGGCGACGAACACGCCTTCCAGCGCCTGGCGCATCGGCGCACCCGGCGCCTGCATCACCCAGGGGAAATGGACGAGGTCCGACATCGTCAGTCTCTCGGCATTGGCCAGAGGATGATTCTGGTGCACCAGCAGGTCCACCTCCTCGCTCAGCATGCCGGTGATCGAGAACTGGCGGGCGTCGATGCCGGCGGGAATGCGCCCCAGGACGAAATCCAGCTGTCCCGCCAGCAGGTCGGCGATCAGCGAGCCGCTGGCGGCCACGTCGACATGGATGTCGACCGTCTCGGTCTCCGCTTTCAGCGCCTGGATCGCCGGCACGACGTAGCCGACGGCGCCGCCGGTCACGGCGCCCACCCGCACGGTGCCGGTCAGTCCGCGGCGGATCGCCTCCACCTCGCGGGCCGCTTCCCGGATCTCCTCCAGCAGGTTTTCGGCCCGCCGCGCGAGCGCGCTCCCGATCGCCGTCGGCTCCATGCCCTTGGGCGTACGCACGAAGACCGGCGCGTCCACCTGGCGTTCTATGTCGGCCAGCATGCGCGACGCGGCGGGCTGCGTCATGGCCAGCGCATTGGCCGCGAGGCTGAGCTGGCCGTATTCGGCAACGGCGCGAATCAGGCTGAAGTGCTTGGGCAGAAGGCGGTTGGCAAGGATCTCAGGCATGATTCACATATCAATCACGGTATGCAGAAAGTCAAATTATTCATTTGATCGGTATATCCGAGGCACTAAGACTCGCCTCGGATCAGGCGGGGCTCATGCAGTCGCCGGTTCTTGCAGTGTGCGGTTGCCGGAAGGAGCTGGGACCGCACGATCAGCCAAGGGAGGAATTCCGTGAAGAAAATCACCACTCTTATTGCGTCTGTCGCGCTGGGCATTTCGATGTTCGCGTCGCAGGCAATTGCGGAAACGAAGGGCGTAGTCGGTATTTCGATGCCGACCAAGACGTCGACGCGCTGGATCTCGGACGGCGAGACCATGGAAAAGCTGTTCAAGGATGCCGGTTACGAGCCGGACCTGCAGTTTGCTGACGACGATATTCCGAACCAGCTTGCCCAGATCGAGAACATGGTCACCAAGGGTGCCAAGGTCCTCGTGATCGGCGCCATCGACGGCACCACGCTGTCGGACATCCTGCAGAAGGCTGCCGACGCAGGCGTCAAGGTCATCGCCTATGACCGACTGATCCGCGACAGCGGCAATGTCGACTACTATGCCACCTTCGACAACTTCCAGGTCGGCGTCCTGCAGGCAACCAGCCTGGTTGACGGCCTGAAGGCGAAGTTCCCGGACACCAAGCCGTGGAACGTCGAACTGTTCGGCGGTTCGCCGGACGACAACAACGCCTTCTTCTTCTACGACGGCGCCATGTCGATCCTGCAGCCGATGATCGACAGCGGCGAAATCGTCGTGAAGTCGGGCCAGCAGGGCATGGAACAGGTCGGTACGCTCCGTTGGGACGGCACCGTCGCCCAGGCGCGCATGGAAAACCTGCTGTCCTCGACCTACACCGACGCCAAGGTCAACGGCGTTCTGTCGCCCTATGACGGTCTGTCGATCGGTATCCTCTCGGCCCTGAAGGGCGTCGGCTACGGCTCGGGCGACATGGTCATGCCGGTCGTCACCGGTCAGGACGCCGAGCTTCCCTCGGTCAAGTCGATCCTCGCCGACGAGCAGTACTCGACCGTGTTCAAGGACACCCGCGAACTCGCCAAGGTCGCCGTCTCGATGGTCGAAGCCGTCATGGAAGGCAAGGAGCCTGAGGTGAACGACACCAAGACCTACAACAACGGTGTCAAGGTCGTTCCGTCCTACCTGCTCAAGCCGGTTGCCGTGGACAAGGCCAACATCAAGGATGTCATGGTCTCCTCCGGCTACTACACCGCCGAGCAGATCGACAACTGATCCTCTGTGATCGACGGGGGTCCGCGAACAGTCGCGGACCCTCTTTCCATAGCGTATAAGGAGCTTGCGCCTTCGGCTTGACGTCACCGTCGTCGAACGCGCGCCGGAATTCTGCACATGGACAACATCATTCTCGAGATGCGCGGCATCACCAAGACGTTTCCGGGCGTGAAGGCCCTGGACAATGTCAGCTTCAAGGTGCGCGAGGGCGAGATCCACGCGCTGGTCGGCGAAAACGGCGCCGGCAAGTCGACGCTGATGAAGGTGCTTTCGGGCGTCTATCCGGCCGGCACCTATGACGGCGAGATCCATTTCGACGGCGAAGTGCGCCGCTTCTCGACCATTTCCGACAGCGAAGAACTCGGCATCATCATCATCCACCAGGAGCTGGCGCTGGTGCCGCTTCTGTCGATCGCCGAAAACATCTTCCTCGGCAACGAGATCGCCGACAAGGGCGTCATCAACTGGCCGGCGACCTTCGCTCGCACCCAGGAGCTGCTCGCCAAAGTGGGCCTCAAGGATTCGCCCTCGACCCGCATCACCGACATCGGCGTCGGCAAGCAGCAGCTGGTGGAAATCGCCAAGGCGCTGTCGAAGAAGGTGCGCCTGCTCATCCTCGACGAACCGACCGCCTCGCTCAACGAGACCGATTCGGATGCGCTGCTGACCCTGCTGATGGAATTCCGCAAGCAGGGCATGACCTCGATCATCATCTCCCACAAGCTGAACGAGATCCGCAAGGTCGCCGACCAGATCACCATCCTGCGCGACGGCGGCACGGTCGAGACGCTCGACTGTCACGGCGCCGACATCAGCGAGGACCGCATCATCCGCGGCATGGTCGGCCGCGCCATGGAAGACCGCTACCCGCCGCGCCAACCGAAGATCGGCGAGACGCTGCTCGAGGTGAAGAACTGGAACGTCTTCCACCAGAACCACCGCGACCGCCAGTTCCTGCACGACGTCAATTTCACCGTGCGCTCCGGCGAGGTCGTCGGCATTGCCGGCCTTATGGGCGCGGGACGTACCGAAACGGCGATGAGCATCTTCGGCAAGTCCTGGGGCCACAAGATCACCGGCGAAGTCGCCATGCACGGCAAGCCTGTGGATGTCAGCACCATCCCGAAGGCGATCGCCGCGGGGCTGGCCTACGTCACCGAGGACCGCAAGCATCTCGGTCTCGTGCTCAACAACAACATCATGCACAACACGACGCTGGCCAATCTCGACGCGGTGTCGGCGCGCGGCTTCATCGACGAGCGCAAGGAGGCGCGGGTCGCCTCCGACTACCGCTCCAAGCTGCGCATCCGCTCGCACTCGATCTACCAGGAAGCCGTCAACCTGTCCGGCGGCAACCAGCAGAAGGTCGTGCTGTCGAAGTGGCTGTTCACCGATCCGCAAGTCCTGATCCTCGACGAGCCGACGCGCGGCATCGATGTCGGGGCGAAATTCGAAATCTACACCATCATCAACCAGCTTGCCGCTGAAGGTAAGGGCATCCTGATGATCTCGTCGGAAATGCCCGAACTGCTCGGAACCTGCGACCGCATCTACGTGATGAACGAGGGCCGGATCGTCGCCGAGCTCTCGAAGGAAGAGGCGAGCCAGGAATCCATCATGCGCGCCATCATGCGCTCGGGGGAGAAACACTAATGGCTATCGAAACCCGCACTGAAACCCCCAACGTTTCCGTCAGCGACTACCTGCGGAAGAACATCCGCGAATACGGCCTGCTTCTGGCGCTCGTCGTGATCATGCTGCTGTTCCAGTTCCTGACCGGCGGCGTCCTGTTCAAGCCGGTCAACATCACCAACCTGGTGCTGCAGAACTCGTTCATCGTCATCATGGCGCTCGGCATGCTGCTGATCATCGTGGCGGGGCATATCGACCTGTCGGTCGGCTCGATCGTCGCCTTCATCGGCGGCATATCGGCGATCATGCTGGTCAAATGGGGCTGGCATTTCTCGCTGGTCGTGCCGCTCTGCCTGATCCTCGGCGCCGCCATGGGCGCTGCCCAGGGCTACTGGGTCGCCTACCAGAAGATCCCGTCCTTCATCGTCACGCTGGCCGGCATGCTGGTCTTCCGCGGCCTGACCTATGTCGTGCTGCAGGGCCGCCCGATCGGTCCGTTCCCCAAGGAATTCCAGCTGCTGTCGACCGGCTTCATCCCGGACTTCCTGTCCTTCACCGATCCGGCCACCAGCATCATCAAGAACTACGTGGCGCTGATCGCGGTCCTGGCGCTTGTCGGCTGGGCGATCTATTCGGGTATGAAGAACCGTCGCCTCAACGACCAGCACGGCACGCCGAACGAGCCCTTCGTGTTCTTCGCCGGCCAGATGGCGGTGATCAGCGTGGTCGCCATCTTCCTCGGCTTCCAGCTGTCCACCTATCGCGGCCTGCCGAACGTGCTCGTCGTCATGGGCGTGCTGATCGCCTTCTACACCTTCGTCACGACCCGTTCGACCATCGGCCGGCGCATCTACGCCATGGGTGGCAACGAGAAGGCCACCAAGCTTTCGGGCATCAATACCGAACGGCTGACCTTCTACACCTTCGTCAACATGGGCGTGCTCGCGGCGCTTGCCGGCATGATCATCGCGGCCCGCCTCAATTCGGCGACGCCGAAGGCCGGCGTCGGCTTCGAACTCGACGTCATCGCGGCCTGCTTCATCGGCGGCGCCTCGGCGTCCGGCGGTGTCGGCAAGATCATCGGTGCGGTGATCGGCGCCTTCATCATGGGCGTGATGAACAATGGCATGTCGATCATGGGCATCGGCATCGATTACCAGCAGCTCATCAAAGGTCTGGTGCTGCTCGCGGCCGTGTTCTTCGACGTCTACAACAAGAACAAAGCAGTCTGAGGTAAGACAAATGCATCTCTCGCAATTGAAGGATGGTGGCGTCATCTGCCGCCAGGGGGAATCTGCGCGCCTCGTTCCGGGCTTCTCCTCGACCTATGAGCTTGCCCAGGCCGCGATCGCCGCGGGCGTGTCGCTGGCCGACTGCATCGCCCGGCGCGGCGAAGGCCAGGCCATCGATCTCATGGCCCTGGCGGCCGCCGGCAAGCTCGACTGCCCGGTCCGCCATCCGGATCCGGCTCACATGTTCCTCACCGGCACCGGCCTTACTCACACCGGCTCGGCATCGGCGCGCGACAGCATGCATGCCGATACCGTCGGCATGAGCGATTCGATGAAGATGTTCCGCATGGGCATCGAGGGCGGCAAGCCCAGGCCCGGCGAGACGGGCGTCCAGCCGGAATGGTTCTACAAGGGCACCGGCGTCAACGCGGTCGCCCCCGGCGATCCGCTCGTGTCGCCGTCCTTCGCGCTGGACGGCGGCGAGGAGCCCGAGATTGCCGGCTTCTACTTGATCGGCAAGGACGGTACGCCGTTCCGCATCGGTTTTTCGCTGGCCAACGAATTCTCCGACCACGTCACCGAGAAGATCAACTATCTCTATCTCGCCCATTCGAAGCTCCGCCCCGCCTCCTTCGGGCCCGAGCTCTTGGTTGGCACGCTGCCGTCGCATATCGACGGCACGTCGCGCATCCTGCGCGGCGGCAAGGTGGTCTGGGAGAAGCCCTTCCTGTCAGGCGAGGACAACATGTCCCACACGATCGCCAACCTCGAATACCACCACTTCAAGTACGACCTCTTCCGCCAGCCGGGAGACCTGCACGTCCACATGTTCGGCACCGCGACGCTGTCCTTTGCCGACGGCATCAAGGCCGAGGATGGCGACGTGTTCGAAGTCCAGGCGGTCCAGTTCGGCCTTCCGCTCAAGAACGCCCTGGCCCGCGCCAACACCGAAGCCATCGACGTAACCACGCTCTGAACGCCAGCGCCCAAATCCGGCGACGCCTTCAGGTAAAGAGACAGAGAACAGCCATGAGCGCTTTCAAACCGGCAGTTTGGCCCCGCAAGCTGAGATCCCAGGAATGGTTCGGCGGCAATACCCGCGACAACATCTACCATCGCGGCTGGCTGAAGAACCAGGGGCACCCGCACGACCTGTTCGACGGTCGCCCGGTGATCGGCATCATGAACACCTGGTCTGATCTCACCCCGTGCAACGGACACCTGCGCGAACTCGCCGAGAAGGTGAAGGCGGGCGTGTGGGAAGCCGGCGGCTTCCCGGTCGAGGTGCCCGTGTTCTCGGCGTCGGAGAACACCTATCGCCCGACGGCGATGATGTACCGCAACCTTGCCGCCCTCGCGGTCGAGGAAGCGATCCGCGGCCAGCCGATCGACGGCGTCGTGCTGCTGGTGGGCTGTGACAAGACCACGCCGTCGCTGCTGATGGGTGCCGCCTCCGTCGACCTGCCGGCAATCATGGTGTCCGGCGGTCCGATGCTGAACGGCTATTTCCGCGGCGAACGCGTCGGCTCTGGCACCCACCTGTGGAAGTTCTCGGAAGCCGTGAAGGCCGGCGAGATGACCCAGGAGGAATTCCTCGAGGCCGAGGCCTCGATGTCGCGCTCGACGGGCACCTGCAATACCATGGGCACGGCCTCGACCATGGCCTCCATGGTCGAATCGCTCGGCATGACGCTCTCCGGCAATGCCGCGATCCCCGCCGTCGACAGCCGCCGCCGCGTCATGGCGCAGCTCACCGGCCGCCGCATCGTGCAGATGGTCAAGGATGACCTGAAGCCCTCCGACATTCTGACCAAGGCCGCGTTCGAAAATGCCATCCGCACGAATGGCGCGATCGGCGGCTCGACCAATGCCGTCGTGCACCTGCTGGCCATTGCCGGCCGAGTCGGCATCGATCTGTCGCTGTCCGACTGGGACCGCTGTGGCCGCGACGTGCCGACGATCGTCAACCTCATGCCGTCGGGCGAATACCTGATGGAAGAGTTCTTCTACGCCGGCGGCCTGCCGGTGGTGCTGAAGATGCTCGGCGAAGCCGGCAAGCTGACCAAGGATGCGCTCACCGTCTCCGGCGGAACGATCTGGGACGAGGTCAAGGACGTCCGCAACTGGAACGACGACGTCATCCGTCCGGTCGAGCGCGCGCTCACCCAGCAGGGCGGCATTGCCGTGCTCAAGGGCAATCTGGCGCCGAAGGGCTGCGTGCTGAAGCCGTCGGCCGCCTCGCCGCACCTGATGCAGCACCGCGGCCGCGCCGTGGTGTTCGAGGACATCGACGACTACAAGGCGAAGATCAACGACGAAAATCTCGACATCGACGAGAACTGCGTCATGGTCATGAAATATTGCGGCCCCAAGGGTTATCCGGGCATGGCCGAGGTCGGTAATATGGGCCTCCCGCCCAAGGTTCTGCGCAAGGGCATCACCGACATGGTCCGTATCTCGGATGCGCGCATGTCCGGCACGGCCTATGGCACGGTGCTGCTGCACACCTCGCCGGAAGCCGCCGTCGGCGGACCGCTGGCCGTGGTGCGCAACGGCGACATGATCGAGGTCGACGTCGCCAATCGCCGCATTCATCTCGACATTCCGGATGAGGAACTGCAGCGGCGTCTCGCCGCCTGGCGCCCGGCCGCCGAACCGCCGGCCAGCGGTTACGCCCGCATGTTCCACGAGCATGTCGAGGGTGCCGATACCGGCGCCGACTTCGACTTCCTCAAGGGTTGCCGCGGCTCCGCCGTCGGCAAGGACTCGCACTGAGAGGCAGACGATGACCGCCCAGACCCGTATCCCGCTTGCGCTTGCCGGCGTCGGCAAGATCGCCCGCGACCAGCATATCCCGTCGGTCGCGGCAGGCAGCGATTTCGAGCTGAAGGCGGCGATCAGCCGCCACGGCAAGATCGAGGGCATCGAGAACTTCGAGGATTTCGATGCCTTCCTTTCCAAGCGGCCGGACATCAAGGCGGTGTCGCTCTGCACGCCGCCGGAAGTCCGCTTCGCCATGGCGCGCAAGGCGATCGCCGCCGGCCATGACGTGCTGATGGAAAAGCCGCCGGCCACCACGCTCGGCGAAGCCGAAACGCTGGCGGCTCTTGCCCGCGAAGCCGGCGTCACGCTCTTTGCCACCTGGCATTCGCGATTCGCGCTCGGCGTCGAGCCGGCCCGTGCCTGGCTCGCCGACAAGGCGATCCGCTCCATCTCCATCGTCTGGAAGGAAGACGTCCGCCGCTGGCATCCCGGCCAGGCCTGGATCTGGGAACCGGGCGGCTTCGGCGTCTTCGATCCGGGCATCAATGCCCTGTCGATCCTGACCGCGATCGTGCCGGGGGCGATCCTGGTCGAGGCGGCAAGCCTGTCCTTCCCGTCGAACCGCAAGCAGCCGATCGCCGCCGACATCGCCATGCGCACCGTCTCGGGCGCACCGGTCTCGGCCGCCTTCGACTGGCGCCAGGAAGGCCCGCAGACCTGGGACATCACGGTGGAAACCGATGCCGGCACCCTGCGTCTTTCCAAGGGCGGCTCCGAACTCTTCATCGACGGCGTGGAAAAGTCTTCTGGACCCGACCGCGAATATGCCGGTATCTACGAGCGCTTCGCCACGCTGATCCGCAATCGCGAGAGCGACGTGGACTACCAGCCGCTCCGCATCGTCGCGGACGCCTTCCTGTGCGGTGAGCGCCGGGAAGTCGAGGCGTTCGAAGACTGAAAGCAACAGCAAGGATATGCGTCATGGCCTATGAATTCACCGGCAAACACCTGATCGCCGGCCGCTGGGTAGCGGGCGACGAAAGCTTCGCCTCCTCGCCCGCCGAAGGCCCTGTCCGGCACTATTCGATGGGTTCGGCAGCCCTGGTGGACGAGGCCGTCCGTGCGGCGGAAGCCGCCTTCGAGACCTATGGCTATTCCAGCCGGGCCGAACGCGCCGCCTTCCTCGAAGCCATTGCCGAGGAGATCGACGCGCGCGGCGACGACATCACCGAGATCGGCTCCGGCGAGACCGGCCTGCCCAAGGCCCGCCTCGTCGGCGAGCGCGGCCGCACCGTCGGCCAGCTGCGCCTGTTCGCCGCGCATATCCTCAAGGGCGAGTATCTCGACCGCCGCCACGACCCGGCCTTGCCGGATCGCCAGCCGCTGCCGCGGCCGGACCTCAAGCTGATGCAGCGGCCGATCGGCCCGGTCGGCGTGTTCGGCGCGTCCAATTTCCCGCTCGCCTTCTCGACCGCCGGCGGCGATACGGCATCCGCCCTTGCTGCCGGCTGCCCGGTCGTGGTCAAGGGCCACGAGGCGCATCCCGGCACCGCCGAGATCGTCGCGGCCGCCATCGATGCGGCGATCAAGCGTTGCGGCATCCATCCCGGCGTCTTCTCCCTGGTCCAGGGCGGACGTCGCGAAGTCGGCACCGCGCTGGTCGAGCATCCGCTGATCCGCGCCGTGGGCTTTACCGGCTCGCTCGGCGGTGGTCGCGCGCTCTTCGATCTCTGCGCCCGCCGTCCGGAACCGATCCCGTTCTTCGGCGAGCTGGGGTCGGTCAACCCGATGTTCATGCTGCCGGAGGCGATGGCCAAGCGCGGTGAAGCGATCGCCAAGGGCTGGGTCGGTTCGCTCACCATGGGTGCCGGCCAGTTCTGCACCAATCCCGGCATCGTCGTTCTGATCGCCGGTCCTGAGGCCGATGCCTTTGCCGCCGCCGCCGAGCAGGCGCTGGGCGCCGTCGGGCCGCAGACCATGCTGACCGAAGGCATGGCCAATGCCTACCGCTCCGGCGCGACGAAGATCGCCGCAGCCGATGGCGTGCGCGCCGTGCTCACCTCCACCTGCGACCTGCGCAATGCGACGCCCTATCTCTTCGCCACCACCGGCAAGGACTGGCTCGCCAACCATGTGCTCGGCGAGGAAGTGTTCGGCCCGCTCGGCATGATCGTCACCGTTTCGGACGCCGAAGAGATGCTGGCTGTCGCCCGCAGCCTTGCCGGGCAGCTGACGACCTCGCTTCACCTCGAAGCCGGCGACGAGGCGATTGCCGCCAAGCTCCTGCCGATCCTCGAACGCAAGGCCGGCCGACTTCTGGCCAACGGCTTCCCGACCGGCGTTGAAGTGGCCGATGCCATGGTGCATGGCGGTCCCTATCCGGCCTCGACCAATTTCGGCGCGACCTCCGTCGGCACGATGGCGATCCGCCGCTTCCTGCGGCCGGTCTGCTACCAGGACATCCCGGTGGCGCTGCTGCCCGAAGACCTGCGTTAAGGGGTAAGTGAAATGAGCATGCAAGCCGTGGCACTGGTCGACTGGGGAACGAGCAATCTGCGCGTCTGGCTGGTCGATGCCGCGGCAAACGTGCTCGCTGAGCGGCAATCGCCCGAGGGCATGGGCACGCTGTCGCCGGATCGTTTCGCCGGCGTTCTGGAGAGCCATCTGGCCGCGCTCGGCGCCGATCGCGACCTGCCGGCGGTCGTCGCCGGCATGGCCGGTGCCCGGGCCGGCTGGATCGAGGCCCCCTATGCCGAAACGCCGGCGGGACTGACGGATCTGCATCTCAAGGCCGTCTCCGCGCCCGGCATCGACCGCGACGTCCGGATCCTGCCCGGCGTGTGCCAGCGCACTTCCGGCGCCGAAGACGTCATGCGCGGCGAGGAGACACAGCTTCTCGGCGCCGTCGCGTCCGGGCTCTCCGATGCGCTCTTCTGCCTGCCGGGCACCCATTCCAAATGGGTATCGCTCGAGGGCGGCCGGATCAGCCGTTTCAGCACGGTGATGACGGGCGAACTCTTCCAGTTGATTAGCCGGCAGTCGATCCTGCGCCTGTCGATCGGCGAAGGGCGTGCCACCGCCGACCACCCGGCCTTCGGGCAGGCGGTCGAGGAAGCGCTTGCGGGCGATTTCGGCCTGACCAGCCGGCTCTTTTCCATCCGCGCCCGGGCCCTGCTCTCCGGCGCCGACGAGGCGAGCGCGGCTTCGCGCCTGTCCGGCCTGCTGCTCGGCGCGGAGATCGCCGCCATGCGGCCGCGTCTCGGCGAAGGCCAGCGCGTGCAGCTGATCGGCAGCGGTGCGCTGACTGAACTCTATGCCGCGGCACTGTCGCTTGCGGATGTCCAGACCGTGTCGCTCGATGGCGGCGAACTCGTCCGCAAGGGCCTGTTCAGTGCTGCCAGAGCCCTCTTCCCCCACCGTTTCGCGGAGATCGCGCCATGACCACCCCCCGCATCGCCTGGCCGTCGCTCAAGCGCAACCTCGTCGCCATCCTGCGCGGCATCAAGCCGGAGGAGATCGAGGGCGTGGTCGAGGTCCTCGTCGAAGCCGGATTCGAGGCGATCGAAGTGCCTCTCAATTCGCCGGAACCCTTTGCTTCGATCGAGAAGGCACGGCGGCTCGCGCCGACCTCCTGCCTCATCGGAGCCGGGACCGTGCTGGAAGTGGACCAGGTCGACCGCCTGAAGGGGGTCGGCGGCAATCTGCTGGTGACGCCCAATGTCGAGCCGGCCGTGATCCGGCGCGCCGTGGCGCAAGGCATGGTGACCATGCCCGGTGTCTTCACCGCGACGGAAGCCCTCCTGGCCGCCAAATCCGGGGCCGCGGCCCTCAAGTTCTTCCCCGCCAGTGCGCTTGGGCCGGCCGGCATCAGCGCCATCCGCGCCATCCTGCCCAAGGGCCTGCCGATCGGTGCGGTCGGCGGCGTGTCGGATGCGGATTTCGCCGCCTATCTCAAGGTCGGCGTCACCTGCTTCGGTCTCGGCTCCAGCCTCTACAAGCCGGGCGACAGCGCGTCTGCCGTGGCGGAAAAGGCGAAGCGCACGGTCGCCGCCTACGATGCTGCCGTATCGGCCTGACCCTCTCACGTTGAAGTAACGCCGCTGAGGCTCTCGTCCAATTCCGGACCTGTAGCAGTTCGGCCGCTCAGCTCCACATGCCGCGCATGCGCGCCCCGACATCGAGCCGGATCTGCCGTGCGTCGCGCGTGCCTGGCGCGCTCGGCTGGGCCACCGGCCAGGCGGCCGATTCGAAGAATTGCAGAAGGGTCGCCGGAATGAAGCGTGTGCGCGCGGCATAGACATGCCGGTCCCCTTGCGCGTTCTGCCCATGGGTGAAGAAGCGTTGCGGCACGGTCAGGTGCAGGCTGTCCTTGGCCCGCGTCATCGCCACGTAGAGCAGGCGTCGTTCTTCCTCAATCTCCGCCGTGGTGCCGACCGCCAGATCGGACGGGATGCAGCCGTCGACGCAGTTCAGCACGAAGACCGACTTCCATTCCTGGCCCTTGGCCGAATGGATGGTCGAGAGGATCAGATAATCCTCGTCGAGCAGCGGCACGCCCGCCTGGTCGCTCGTGGCGTCCGGCGGATCGAGCGTCAGTTCGGTGAGAAAACGCTCGCGCGAGCCGTAGCCCGAGGCGATCTGGCCCAACTGCAACAGGTCCGCCTTGCGGGTCTCGGCATCCTCGTGGATGCGGTCGAGATGCGGCTCGTACCAGAGCCTGGCGATTTCGATCTCACCCGGCCAGCCCGCCTGACCTTTGCCCATCTCGCTCAGCATGTCGACGAAACGGCCCCAGTCCTCGCTGGTGCGCGGCGGCGGCGGGATTTCGGCGAGCGCCGCCAGCGGATGCGGGTCGGCGGCGATCGCATCGAGGATCTTCGAGGCGGTCTGCGGACCGACGCCGGGCAGCAGCTGCATCAGCCGGAAACCGGCCACCTTGTCGCGCGGGTTTTGGGCAAAGCGCAGCGCCGCCAAGAGATCCTTCACATGCGCCGCGTCGAGGAATTTCAGCCCGCCGAACTTGACGAAGGGGATGTTGCGCCGGGTGAGTTCGATTTCCAGCGGGCCGGAATGGTTGGAGGCGCGAAACAGCACGGCCTGGTCTTTCAGCGTCAGGCCGCGCTCGCGGTTTTCCAGGATCTGCTCGACGATATAGTTGGCCTGCTCGGCCTCGTCGCGCACGCTGACCAGCCGCGGCCGGTCCTCGGACTGGCGCTCGGTCCAGAGATTCTTGGTGAAGCGCTCGCGGGCAAGGTCGATCACCCCGTTGGCGGCGGCCAGGATCGGCTGGGTTGAACGGTAGTTGCGGTCGAGCGTTATAATGTCGGCCGGCGGGTCGAAGCTCGCCGGAAAGTCGAGAATGTTGCGGATCGTCGCGGCGCGGAAGGAATAGATCGACTGGGCGTCGTCGCCGACCACGGTCAGCCCGCGACCGCCCGGCTTCATCGCCGTCAGGATCGACGACTGCAGCCGGTTGGTGTCCTGGTATTCGTCGACCAATACATGATCGAAGCGCCCGCCGATCTCGGCGGCGAGCTCCGGCTCGCTCACCGTCTGCGCCCAGTAGAGCAGCAGGTCGTCGTAATCGAGCACGTTCTGCGCCTGCTTGGCCTCGACATAGGCGGCAAACAGTCCCTTCAGCTCCTTCTCCCAGGTGCTGCACCAGGGATAGGCGGTGCGCAGCACCTCCGTCAGCGGCGTCTGCGAATTGACCGCGCGGGAATAGATGGCGAGGCAGGTGCCCTTGGTCGGAAAACGGCTCTCCATCTTCGACAGGCCGAGATCGTGCCGCATCAGGTTCATCAGGTCGGCGGAATCCTCCCGGTCGTGGATGGTGAAGCCGGGGTCGAGGCCGATCTCATAGGCATAGTCACGCAGGATGCGGGCGCCGATGCCGTGGAAGGTGCCGGCCCAGGTCAGCGCATCGGTGAGCACACCGGCATCGTTGCCCAGCACCTTGCGGCAGATGCGTTCGACGCGGCGGCTCATCTCGGTCGCGGCGCGGCGCGAAAAGGTCATCAGCAGGATGCGGCGCGGATCGGCGCCGTTGAGGATCAGATGCGCGACCCGGTGGGCAAGCGTGTTGGTCTTGCCCGAGCCCGCGCCGGCGATGATCAGCAGCGGCCCGTCCGCGGCCGCGCCCCCTGGTCCGATGCCGTGCACGACGGCGCTCCGCTGCCGGTCGTTCAGTGCCTCGAGGTGTGTTGCGTTCATCCGCTCCCGACATCCCTGCTCGTTCTCTGATCCGGTTTGCCCGACATTGCCCGATTTGGCAAGAACAGAGAGTGAACTTGACGATCGTCAAGTCGAGCGGTCGCAAAGGAAAAACTCTGTGGGGTAAGCCGTTTACGGCTACAACCGGCAATTCTCGGCACGCGCCCCATTTTGGACAAAACAGCGCCCAATTTGGAGTTGAGATTGACGGCTCTTGATTGGCGTCTAGCACGCCAAGAGGGTCCGGTCTGGTGCATTGACCCCTTACCCCCAGCCCCCCAATGCTTTAGACCGGACCCGCCAAGATCTCAAGATTTCGTCTCCGCGGTCATCACCGCCGCGCCGAGGATCGCCGCCGGGTCGCCCCGTGGGCCGCTCGATTGCAGCAGGATGGCAAAGCCGTCCGTCCCCTTTGTCCCGATCATCTTCGCCGGCAGGACGAGGTCGAGCGCGCCGCCGTCCCACATGCCGACGGTCTGCACGTCGGTGACGCTGTTGACGTAATCGATGGTCTTGCCGGTGTTCTCTCCGTCCAGCACCTCGACCGTCTGCTGCTGGCGGAAATAGACGATCACCACATCGGCCCTTCCCCGACCCGCCCCGATCCGGATCGCCAGCTCGTCGCCCTTGCGGCTGGCCTCGACGGGCACGGTCATGCCCTGGCCCTTGGCACGCAGCACCTCCAGGCGACCGTCGAGCGTTTCGGCATCGGTGCCTTTCAGGTGGTCGCGGCCGTTGAGGACGGCCTGCGGCGTGTAGACGCCGCTTCGGCCGAGACTGCGCGCATAGGCATATTGCCGGGCGGTGTTTTCCGGCGAGGCCAGCGTGTCGGCCCAGCCGCGATAGTTCCAGTAGTCGACATGGTAGGAGAGCGCGACGATGCCGGCCTGTCGGGCGAGCGTCTCAAGCGCCCGGTCGGCCGGCGGGCAAGAGCTGCAGCCCTGCGAGGTGAAGAGCTCCACCACGCCCTTCGGCACGGTCGCTTCGTCGGCCTGCGCGGCGAAGGCGATCGTGCAGCTGAGAACCAGGCCGGTAACGATCCTCGAGATCATGGAGCAAAACCCGTTCAACGCTTCCCGGAGCACGCCGCGAGGCGTATTTTCCGGGGTCGGTTCCTGAATGACGTACAGGAATAACCCGTCATCGGTGTCAGTCAAAGTCACGATGGGGTGAAGCCCGCGTCAACGTCGGTGCGGCCCGTCCCCCCATGAAAAAGGCCGCCGGGTTTGTCGCCCGGCGGCCCTGTTTCAAAGCGTGTGCGCCTAAGCCGCGAGATCGCGCAGAACGGTCTGCAGGATGCCGCCATTGTTGACGTAGGTCACCTCGTCGAGCGTATCGATGCGGCAGATCAGCGGGATCTCCTTCACCGAACCGTCGGCATAGGCGATCTTGGCGATCTTCTTCTCGCGCGGCTTGATCTCGCCCTCGAGGCCTTCGATCGTCACGGTCTCGTCGCCCTTCAGGTTGAGCGAGGTCCAGGTCGTGCCTTCCTCGAAGCAGAAGGGGATGACGCCCATGCCGACCAGGTTGGAGCGGTGGATACGCTCGAAGGACTGGGCGACCACGGCGCGCACGCCGAGCAGGTTGGTGCCCTTGGCGGCCCAGTCACGCGACGAACCATTGCCGTATTCGACGCCGGCGAAGATGACCAGCGGCGTGCCTTCGGCCTTGTACTTCATGGCGGCGTCGTAGATCGACATCTCTTCCTTGGACGGATAGTGGATGGTGTAGCCACCTTCCTTGCCGTTCGGGCCGAGCATGTGGTTGCGGATGCGGATGTTGGCGAAGGTGCCGCGCATCATCACTTCATGGTTGCCGCGACGCGTGCCGTACTGGTTGAAGTCGGCGACGCCGACGCCGTTCTCCAGGAGGTAGGCACCAGCCGGGGAAGCGGCCTTGATCGAACCGGCCGGCGAAATGTGGTCGGTGGTGATCTTGTCGCCGAACAGGCCAAGCACGCGGGCATTGACGATGTTCTTCACGCCGGCGCCGGTCTTGCCCATGCCGACGAAGTAGGGCGGGTTCTGCACATAGGTCGACTTGTCGTCCCAGGCATAGGTCTGGCCTGCCGGGACCTGGACGGCCTGCCAGTTGGCGTCACCCTTGAACACGTCGGCGTACTTCGATTCGTACAGTTCGCGGGTGACGTATTTCAGGATGAATTCCTGGATCTCGTGCGAGGTCGGCCAGATGTCCTTGAGGAAGACCGGGTTGCCGTTCTGGTCTTCGCCGAGCGGTTCGGTGGTCAGGTCCTTCTGGACCGTGCCGGCGAGCGCATAGGCGACGACGAGCGGCGGGGAAGCCAGGTAGTTGGCCTGGACGTCCGGCGAGATGCGGCCTTCGAAGTTGCGGTTGCCCGACAGAACGCCCGCGGTGATCAGGCCCTTGTCGTTGATCGTCTTCGAGATCGGCGCCGGCAGCGGGCCGGAATTGCCGATGCAGGTGGTGCAGCCGAAGCCGACGAGGTTGAAGCCCAGCGCATCGAGCGAGGTCTGCAGGCCGGACTTGGCGAGATATTCGCCGACGACCTGCGATCCCGGTGCGAGCGAGGTCTTCACCCACGGCTTGGACTTCAGACCCTTGGCAACCGCGTTGCGGGCCAGAAGGCCGGCAGCGATCAGCACGCTCGGGTTCGAGGTGTTGGTGCAGGACGTGATCGCGGCGATCGCGACGTCGCCATGGCCGATGTCGTAGTCGGTACCTTCGACCGCATAGCGGTTCGTCAGCTGGCCCGGCTTCTTGTAGTCGTTCTCGAGCGCGACCGCGAAGTTGGAGGCGATCGTTTCGAGCGGCAAGCGGCCTTCCGGACGCTTCGGGCCGGCCATCGACGGCACGACGTCGCCGAGGTCGAGTTCGAGCGTGTCGGTGAAGACGAGGTCGGAACCGTCATTGTCGCGCCACATGCCCTGGGCCTTGGAATAGGCCTCGACCAGCGCGATGCGGTCCTTGGTGCGGCCCGACATGGTCAGGTAGTTGATGGTTTCACCGTCGACCGGGAAGAAGCCGCAGGTCGCGCCGTATTCCGGGCCCATGTTGCCGATGGTGGCGCGGTCGGCGAGCGACATCGAATCGAGGCCGGGGCCGAAGAATTCGACGAACTTCGACACGACGCCCTTCTTGCGCAGCATCTGCACGACGGTGAGCACGAGGTCCGTCGCGGTGACGCCTTCCTTGACCTTGCCGGTCAGCTTGAAGCCGATGACTTCCGGCAGCAGCATGGAGACCGGCTGGCCGAGCATGGCGGCTTCCGCTTCGATGCCGCCGACGCCCCAGCCGAGAACGCCGAGGCCGTTGATCATGGTGGTGTGGCTGTCGGTGCCGACGCAGGTGTCCGGATAGGCGATGGTTTCGCCGTCCTCTTCCTTGGTCCAGACGGTCTGGCCCAGATATTCGAGGTTGACCTGGTGACAGATGCCGGTGCCCGGGGGAACGACGCGGAAGTTCTTGAACGCCTGCTGGCCCCACTTCAGGAAGCGGTAGCGTTCGCCGTTGCGCTGGTATTCGAGCTCGACATTGCGGGCAAAGGCGGTCGGCGTGCCGAACTCGTCGACGATGACCGAGTGGTCGATGACGAGGTCGACGGGAACCAGCGGGTTGATCTTTTCCGGATCGCCGCCGAGCGACACCATGGCGTCACGCATGGCGGCCAGGTCGACGACGGCGGGAACGCCGGTGAAGTCCTGCATCAGAACACGTGCGGGACGGTAGGCGATTTCGGCCTCGGCCGTACCCTTGTCGACGAGCCAGGCAGCGATCGCCTGGATGTCGTTCTTGGTCACCGAGCGGCCGTCTTCGTTGCGCAGCAGGTTCTCGAGCAGAACCTTCATCGAATAGGGAAGTTTCGATACGCCGTTCAGGCCGTTGGCCTCGGCCTTGGGAAGGCTGTAGTAGACATAGTCCTTGCCGTTGACGGAAAGGGTCGAACGGCAATTGAAGCTGTCGATGGATTTGGACACGGATAAAGCCCCGCTTATTCTGATAGCCTACACTTGTCGTGCGGACGCCTATGCACTTCATGCACATCAGGATGCGGGTACGGCCATTTCCGCTGTCCGCACGTGGATGATGCTGTTGCAACCCCAGGTTCGGCACAAGGATGATATTCACGCCGACCGCTGGCGTGGTTGCAGGTCTTATAGATAATTTCTAAGAAAGGTGCCAGACCAACGAATGGCGAATTCGGACAATTTTTTGGAAGGGCGACGAGGGTATCGCCGGAAGGTTCAAACCATGCGGCTGATCGCCGAAGACGTGGCCGCCAAACGCGGCGAAGATCTCATTTTCGTTAACGTTTCCTTTCAGTTGGCGCCCGGCGAGGCGTTGGTCCTGACGGGCCGGAACGGGTCGGGGAAATCGACGCTGCTGCGCGTCGTGGCGGGTCTGCTCAGGCCCGAAAAGGGACGCGTCGAGGCGGTGATCCGCGACGGCCGGGAACGGCGTCCGGCGCGCGAGGTCAGCCATTATCTCGGCCATCGCAATGCGATGAAGCAGGAACTCACGGTCATCGAGAATCTCGCCTTCTGGCAGGCCTATCTCGGCGACTTCGAGGGCGGTGAAGGCCGCTCCATCGCGGCGGCGGCCGATGCGGTCGGCCTCGGCGGAATCACGCACCTGCCCTTCGGCTATCTCTCGGCCGGCCAGCAACGCCGGTTCGCCATGGCCAAGCTGCTCGTCGCCCACCGCCCGGTCTGGATCCTGGACGAGCCGACCGCCGCCCTGGATGCCAGCGCCGACCAGATGTTCGCCGGCCTCGTGCATGAACACCTGGCCCAAGGCGGCATCGCCATCGCCGCCACCCACCAGCCCCTCGGCCTCAAGGATGCGAAGACCCTCGTGATGAAGGGGTTCGAGTATCGCGAGACGGGGGAAATGGCATGATGCGGCTGGCCGTTTCCTGCGACGTTCCTTTCCTCCCCGCTTTCACACCTGGCGATTTCAATCGAATGACGAGACATATCGCATGATGGCCCTCTTCCTCCGCGACCTGAAGCTCTCCGTGCGCGCCGGCGGCGGGGCCCTGATCGGGGTCCTGTTCTTCATGACGGTGGTCGCCGTCATTCCCTTCGGCGTCGGGCCGGACCTCAACCTGTTGTCGCGTATCGGCCCGGCGATCGTCTGGATCGGGGCGCTGCTCGCGGCTTTGCTCGGCCTCGACCGGTTGTTCCAGGCGGAGCGCGACGATGGGTCGCTGGACCTCATCCTGATGCAGGAGACGCCGCTGGTGCTGACCGTCTTCGTCAAGTGCCTGGCCCATTGGGTGGCGACCAGCCTGCCGCTGGTCATCGCCTCGCCGCTGCTCGGCCTGTTCATGAACATGAGCGAGACGGCGATCGGTGCCGTCATGCTGACGCTCCTCGTCGGCTCGCCGGCGATCACCTTCATCGGGGCGGCGGGCGCGGCCGTGGCCGTTGCCCTGCCGCGCGGTGGGCTTCTGGTCTCGATCCTCGTCCTGCCGCTCGCCATTCCGGTGCTGATCTTCGGGGTCAGCGCATCCTATGCGGCCGTCGAGGATCCCGCCCCATTTCTGCCGCCCTTCCTGTTTCTGATCGCCATCACGCTGTTCTTCGCGGTGATCGGTCCGGTGGGCGCGGCGCTGGCGCTGCGCAGCGCCTCGGATTGACCGGGATCAATTGCAGAGCGGCCGCTCTCAGGTTAGAAGCATTCCATGAACACCACGAGCCTTGTCCTGTCGAAATTCAGCGAACTCGCCAATCCGACCCGGTTCCTGGCGCTATCCGGCCGCATCCTGCCGTGGCTGTCAGCCCTTACCGCGCTGCTCTTCGCCGTGGGGCTCTACATGAGCTTCACGACCGAAGGCGACTATCAGCAGGGCGAGACGGTGCGGATCATGTATATCCACGTGCCGGCGGCCTGGCTGTCGATGATGTGCTATTCGGTCATGGCCATTTCGGCGATCGGCACGCTGGTCTGGCGCCATCCGCTGGCCGATGTCAGCCACAAGGCGGCCGCTCCGCTCGGCGCTGCCTTCACGCTGATCGCGCTGATCACGGGTTCGCTCTGGGGCAAACCGATGTGGGGCACCTGGTGGGTCTGGGATGCGCGGCTCACCTCTGTTTTCGTGCTCTTCCTCATGTATCTCGGGCTGATCGCGCTCAACCGGGCCATGGACGACGCCTCGAAGGCGGCGCGCCTCAGCGCCGTGCTGATCCTCGTCGGCTTCGTCAACATCCCGATCATCAAGTTCTCGGTCGAATGGTGGAACACGCTGCACCAGCCCGCCAGCGTGATGAGGATGGACGGCCCGACCATCGACCCCGAATTCCTCTGGCCGCTGCTGATCATGGCGATCGCGTTCACGCTGCTGTTCTTCACACTGCACCTGATGGCGATGCGCAACGAGATCTGGCGCCGCCGGATCGCCACGCAGCGCCGCATGGCAGCCCGCATGGCCGGCCGGGAGGTCGCATCGTGAGCCACGCCTTCTACATCTATCTTTCCTACGGTATCAGTGCGGTGATCGTCCTTGCCCTGACCGGCTGGACCTGGTTCGACGGCCGCGCCCGCCAGGCGGAACTGAAGGCGCTGGAAGCGGCCGGCATCCGCCGCCGCTCGGCCACGTCCGGATCGGGGGCTTCCGAATGAGCGAGATCGAGGTCAAAGACGGCGCCCGCCGCGGCATCGGCCGCTACATGCTGGCGGTCATACCCCTGGCGATCTTCGCCGTCTTTGCCGGGACGGCGGGCAAGATGCTCTACGACCAGGAGGTCAACGGCAAGAACGTCTCCGACCTGCCCTCGGCGCTGATCGGCACCCGGGCCCCTGCGCTCGCCATGCCGGCGCTCGTCGGCTCGAACACGCAGGCCCTCACCTCCGAGGCGATCGCCGGCAAGCTGACGCTCGTCAATGTCTTTGCTTCCTGGTGCGTACCCTGCCGGCAGGAGCACCCGATCCTGAAGGAACTGTCCCAGGATCCGCGACTCAATGTCGTCGGCATCAACTACAAGGACAGACAAGACAACGCGCTGCGTTTCCTCGGCGAGCTCGGCAATCCCTACAAGGCCATCGGCGTCGATCCGAACGGCAAGGCGGCGATCGACTGGGGCGTCTACGGTATCCCGGAAAGCTATCTCGTCGCCGCCGACGGCACGATCCTCTACAAGAAGGTCGGCCCCTTCGATCCGCAATCGCTCAAGACCGGTCTTTATCCGGCGATCGAGAAGGCGCTCGCGGGCTCCTGAGGCATGTGCCTCACAGCGCCGCCTGCCATACCTTGACGGCCTCAACCGGCCAGACGAGCATCAGCACGTTGAGCGTCAGGTTGTCGCGGATGACGATGGCGGTTGCGACCTCGAAGCCGATGGCGAGCACAACCGTCAGCCAGACCGGGGCGCGGGCGGCGAAGAGGAAGCCGAGGACCATGGCGACCGTGTCCATTGCCGAATTGAGGATGCTGTCGCCGGTATAACCGATCGCCATGGTCGCGGTGCGGTAGCGGTCGATGATGATCGGCGAATTCTCCAGTAGTTCCCAGGCGGCTTCGACGACGACCGACAGCGTCAGCCGGGCGCTGAACGAGGCGCGGGGCAGGGCGACGATCGCCAGCCAGTAGAACAGGAAGCCGTGGATGATGTGCGACGGCGTGTACCAGTCGGAAATGTGCTGCGAATTGCCGGCCGTGTTGACGCCCGGCTCGAACAGCTTGACGTAGCCGCATTCGCAGATCGGGATGCGGCCCATCAGCGCCAGCGTGACGATCTGAACGATGAGGAAGGCGGCGGCCGCGGCGAGCCAGAAGCGCGTGGCGCGGTCGTCGGCGGCAAGCGTCACGGGACGGTCGCTCATTCGGCCTTGCCTCCGTTTTTCGTTTCCGTTTCCGCTTCGAGCGAGTGGCGCATGATCAGCGGCATCTGGGCGAGCGTGAACAGGATGGTGATCGGCATGGTGCCCCAGACCTTGAAATTGACCCAGACGGCGTCGGAGAAATTGCGCCAGACGACCTCGTTCAGGACGGCGAGGAACAGGAAGAAGATGCCCCAGCGCAGAGTCAGCTTGCGCCAGCCCTCGGCGTCGAGCTGGAAGGCGGCGTTGAAGACGTAGCCGAGCAAGGACTTGCCGAAGAACAGGCCGCCGAGCAGCACCACGCCGAACAGCGTGTTGACGATGGTCGGCTTCATCTTGATGAAGGTTTCGTCCTGCAGCCAGATCGACAGGGAGCCGAACACCATGACGACGATGCCCGAGACGAAGGGCATGATCGGCAGATGCTTGAAGACGATCTTCGAGACGATGAGCGAGACGACCGTCGCCACCATGAAGAGGGCGGTGGCGATGAGCAGCGGGCCGCCGACCGCGGTCAGCGCCGGGAAGGTCCTGGCCAGCCATTCGCCGCGCAGGTTGCCGAAGAAGAAGACCATGAGCGGCCCGATCTCGAGCGCCATCTTCAAGAGCGGATGGTGGCGCTCCTCGGCCGTCGGCTTGGTGTCGCTTTCGATATTGCTCATCGTTTCGTCTCTCAACTCGTTGTGCTACGCCGCTTGCCGCTCAAGGCCGTGGTTCAGTGGGGAAGGCCGGCGATGGCATTGGCGAAATCCTCGGCCTCGAAGGGTTCGAGATCGTCGATGCCCTCGCCCACGCCGATGAAATAGACCGGCAGCTTGTGCTTGGCGGCGATGGCGACGAGGATGCCGCCGCGCGCTGTGCCGTCGAGCTTGGTCATGATCAGGCCGTTGACGCCGGCGATGTTGCGGAAGATCTCGACCTGGTTCATGGCGTTCTGCCCGGTGGTCGCGTCGAGCGTCTGCAGCACGGTATGCGGCGCATCCGGATCGAGCTTGCCGAGCACGCGGACGATCTTTTC
This sequence comes from Allorhizobium sp. GW101-3B10, assembly GCF_059424725.1. Lineage (NCBI taxonomy): Bacteria > Pseudomonadati > Pseudomonadota > Alphaproteobacteria > Hyphomicrobiales > Rhizobiaceae > Allorhizobium > Allorhizobium sp. GW101-3B10. Next base: position 4,144,068 of record NZ_JBWKZR010000001.1, read on the forward strand.
CAGCTCCGCCATCAGCTCCGTCTTGTTCTGCAGCCGCCCGGCGGTGTCGATGATCAGCACATCGGCCTTGTCGGCGCGGGCCTTTTCGAAGGCGTCGTAGGCGAGGCCCGCGGCATCGGCGCCGAGCTTGGTGCCGAGGAAGGTCGAGCCGGTGCGGTCGGCCCAGATCTTCAGCTGCTCGATCGCGGCGGCGCGGAAGGTATCGCCGGCGGCCAGCATGACCTTCAGGCCGGAGCCGGAGAGCTTGGCGGCGAGCTTGCCGATCGTGGTGGTCTTGCCGGTGCCGTTGACGCCGACGACGAGGATGACGTGCGGCTTGTGGGAGAGGTCGAGCGCCAGCGGCTTTGCCACCGGCTTCAGCACCTTGGTGATCTCGGCCGCCATGATGCGCGAGACATCCTCGCCGGTCACGTCCTTGCCGTAGCGCTCAGACGACAGGGTGCCGGTGACGCGCATCGCGGTCTCGACGCCGAGATCGGCCTGAATCAGCAGGTCTTCCAGCTCTTCGAGCGTGTCCTCGTCCAGCTTGCGCTTGGTGAAGAGAGCGGCGATCTGGCCGGTGAGCTGCGAGGAGGTGCGGGCCAGGCCCTGACGCAGGCGCTGGAACCAGGAAAGCTTGACGGCCGGGGTCTCTGGCTCCGGCTCGGGCCGGGATGCCGCGGCGGCGAAGCCCTTGGGCAGGGTCACGGCATTGTCCGCATCCTGCGCCAGCTCGCCATGGGTGACGTCGGCCGGCTGCTCCGGCTGCGGGTGGAATTCTTCGGCTTCTTCCCGCTCTTCGGCCTCGGGTTCGATCGGCAACGCTGCGATCGCGCCCGCCGGCTCGGTTGCCGCTTCATCCGCCGCCGGGCCGCCGGCCGTGTCGATCACCTCCGCCGCAATCGGGTCGGCCGCTTCGGGCAGCGCCTCGATCGTTTCACCGGCATCGACCTTTTCGGCGTCGTCCACCAGGCTGGCGAAGGCCTCGCTTTCCGTCGGCTTGTCGGCCGCCGGCTTGTCCTTGCCGAAGGTGAAGACTTTCTTGATGAAGCCGAGCGCCATGAAGCTGTTGTCCGTTCTGTCAGGCGGCCGAGGCGGTCGCCGGTTGCATGTCGAGATGCCGGCCGTTGTGGCCGGTGATCGTCACCGTAACGAGGCTGCGGGGGACAAGGTCCGGTGCGGCGACGAGGCTGAAGTTTTCCGTATGGGCCATCCCGGTCATTTCGACAAGGATCGTCTGGCGCGTGCCGACCATGGAAGCGAGATGGCGCGCCTGCAGCCGCTCCGCCATCTGGCGCAGCCGTGCGGCGCGCTCCTTGACGAGGCGGCGGTCGTGCTGCGGCATGCGGGCGGCGGGCGTGCCGGGGCGCGGGCTGTAGGGAAAGACATGCAGCTGGGCGATGCCGATGGCGTCCGCGAGGCTCGCGGAATTCTCCGCCATGGCCTCGGTCTCGGTCGGGAAGCCGGCGATCATGTCGGCGCCGAAACTGATCTGCGGACGCAGGCGCCGGACCTGTTCGGCGAAGGCCAGTGCATCGGCGCGCGAATGGCGGCGCTTCATGCGCTTCAGGATCATGTCGTCGCCATGCTGCAGCGAGAGGTGCAGATGCGGCATGAAGCGCGGCTCGTCGGCGATCAGGTCGAACAGATGGCAGTCGGCCTCGATGCCGTCGATCGAGGAGAGGCGCAGGCGGGCGATCTCGGGGATCTGCTTCAGCAGCGTCTTGGCCAGCAGGCCGAGGGTCGGGCGGCCGGGCAGGTCGGCGCCGTAGCTGGTGGCGTCGACGCCGGTCAGCACCACTTCGCGATAGCCGTTCTCGACCAGTCTGCGGGCCTGGTCGACGACCGCACCCATCGGCACCGAGCGGGAATTGCCGCGGCCGAACGGGATGATGCAGAAGGTGCAGCGGTGGTCGCAGCCGTTCTGCACCTGCAGGAAGGCGCGCACATGGCCGTCGATATGGCCGACCAGCTGCGGCGCGGTTTCGGTCACGCTCATGATGTCGTTGACGCGCAGCTTCTCGTCCGCTTCGACACCGAAATCGGGAAGGGCCCGATAGTTCTCGGCCTTCAGCTTCTCCTCGTTGCCGAGCACGGCATCGACTTCCGGCATGGCGGCAAAGCCCGCCGCATCGGTCTGGGCGGCGCAGCCGGTGACGATGATGCGGGTCTTGGGATTCTCGCGCCTCGCGCGGCGGATCGCCTGGCGGGCCTGGCGCACGGCCTCGCCGGTCACGGCGCAGGTGTTGACGAGAATGGCGTCGTCAAGGCCGGCCTTGGCCGCCTCGGCCTTCATCACCTCGGACTCGTAGGTGTTGAGCCGGCAGCCGAAGGTGATGACGTCGATGCCGCTCACGAAGCCTGCGCTCCAGCCTCGGTGGCCGGATCGCGCTCGAAGGCGCCGGTGGCCGGGTCGAGCCGGCCGGACCATTCCCATTCGGCGGGGCCGGTCATGACGACGCGGTCATTGTGCTCGCGCCATTCGATGGTGAGCAGCTGGCGGCTCGGGCTCGAGGCGACGTCGATCGTCACCTTGCGACCGGTGCGTCCGGTGCGGGCCGCCGAGACGCCGGCGGCGCAGGCGGCCGAGCCGCAGGCGAGCGTCAGCCCGGCGCCGCGCTCCCAGGTGCGGGTGCGCAGGCGGTCCTTGCCGGTCACCTGGGCGAGGGTGATATTGGCCCGTTCCGGGAACATCGGATGGTTCTCCAGCAGCGGTCCGAAGCGTTCCAGTTCGTAGTCCATCGGGTCGCGGTCGACCCAGAAGATGGCGTGCGGATTGCCCATCGAGGCGACCGAGGGCGAATGCAGGATCGGCGCGTCGATCGGGCCGATCTGCAGCTCGATGCGGCTGGTGTCGTGGAATTCTTCCGCGAGCGGAATGCGGTTCCATTCGAAGACCGGCTTGCCCATGTCGACCGAGATCAGGCCGTCCTCGTGTTCGATGGCGTTGAGGATGCCGGCAAGCGTCTGGAAGGTGAAGGTCTTGCGGCCGGTTTCGGCCGACAGCGCCTGCACGACGCAGCGCGTGCCATTGCCGCAGGCCTGCGCCAGCGTGCCATCGCAATTGATGATGTCGATCCAGGCATCGGTGCCCTCGACTCGCGGATCGTGGATCGCCATGATCTGGTCGAAGGCGGTCAGCGGATCGGCGGCGAGCGCGATCGCGGCCTCAGGCGTCACCTTGTCCTTGCGGCCACGCATGTCGACAACCAGGATCTTGTTGCCAAGCCCGTTCATCTTCGCGAATTCGACCATGTCTGCCATTTGACCATTCCTCGACGTCTTCGGGCTTATATGGCGGAAACCGCCGGAAATTACCAGTGTGAAGGCATGCGGGCAGGCCTCTTGCCCAGCCGAAAAGCCCGGCCGGGCCTATGCCCTCCGGTTTCGCTGTCATTTCCTTTTGCCCAGGTCGAACCTGAGCGGACGGGGCGCCTCTGGCTGCCGCGTAAGGTAAAAAAATCAAATGACACCCGGAGGCGCCCCGTTCGGCGGTTTTTGCCCGCGACTTCGGCCTCTCTGCGGCGCCGGCCCTTGCCGGGGATTTTTCACGCGGGGCCCGGCTTTTGACCGGCGGACGCCCGCACACCCTCGACAACCCGGTCTTACCACCATGCCACGCCACACAGGCGCTCCCGGCGCGCTGTCAGGGCCGGCAAGGTCTTGGGCAGTCCAAAGCCCTTGACCTTGCCCCCACGTCGCCAGGGGGAGACCATCTTCCGCGGACCCGAGGTCTGGGTTCTTGCGTCTTTCCCCCAAATCCCGCGCCGGCCCCGCCTCGCCACAACGCCTTGTGGTGTATCCGCGACGGAACGGGATCAGTTTAGGGCGAGGCGGGAAGGCGGGGAAATGCGGGCGGCGGTGATATTGAATTCGTTAGAGAATTACTGGAGTTCGTCCCTCCGTTTCTGGTCTCGCGACCATGGTGCAGCCTTCTTCCTCTGGTCAGTCGGGTCCTCGCAGAGCCTGCGCCGGGTTCGGTGGCGCCACCTCTCCCCCTGTGGGAGAGGTTACAAAATCAACAGCTTAGCCGAAGGCTAAATGTTAGATTTTGTTGGTGAGGGGGTGTCGTAGGGTGCAACGAAATACCCCCTCACCAAGTTCGCCGCGCCAATCGGCTACGCCTCTTGGGGCTCCATCGCCCTCGCGCGGCGTCGCGCTCAGGCCTCCGTACGCTGAAATCGACTTTGCCGATTTCTGGCCTTCGGCCACCGCTTCGGAGCCCACAAGGGGAGAGGAGGCGTTGCGCATGCGGCCTGCTCACATGTCCGGCACGTCAAAAACCTCGCCGGGGCGGAGGGCGCGGAAGCGGGTGGGCGGGATGGCGGCGGCGGAGAGGGCCTTCGACAGGTCCTCGACCGGGGCCTCGATCGCCTCATCGGTGAGCTGGAAGGTGCCGAAGTGGTGGCCGACGGCGTTGGTGGCGTTGCAGAGGCGGAAGCCTTCGACGGCTTCCTGTGGGTTCTGGTGCTGGCCCTTCATGAACCAGCGCGGCTCGTAGGCGCCGATCGGCAGGTTGGCGAGGCGGAAGGCGCCGTGCTTTTCACCCGCCGCCCGGTAGTTGATGCCGTCGTGAAAGCCGGTGTCGCCGATGTGATAGATCTTGCCCGCCGGGGTCGACAGCACGAAGGCGGCCCAGAGCGCCATGCGCCGGTCCCGCATCCCGCGCGCCGACCAGTGGTGGCAGGGCTCGGCATGGATGGACAGCACGTCCCAGTATTGCAGGTGGTCGCCCCAGTCCATGTCGGAGATCTTGGCCTCGGGCAGGGCGCGGTGGATGATCGTGTCGTTGCCGAGCGGGGTGACGATATGCGGTTCGTGCTCCTCGACGAGGCGGGCGAGCGTCGGCAGGTCGAGATGGTCGTAGTGATTGTGGGTGACGAGCACGATGTCGATCGGCGGCAGGTCCTCGAAGGCGATGCCGGGCTTTGCGACCCGCTTCGGGCCGGCGAAGGAGAAGGGGCTGGCGCGCTTCGACCAGACCGGGTCGGTGAGGATGTTGAGGCCCGCCACCTGGATCAAAAGCGTGGCATGGCCGATCATGGTGACGCGCAGGTCGGCGCCGTCGACCCGCTCGCGCAGCGGCGCCGAAGCGGGGCCATGCGCCACGCGTTTCGGCCAGCGGGCGCGTTTGCCGTTGGTCTGCCATTTGATGAGGTCGCGCATGCCGCCGGGCTCGACACCCTCAGGGTTGAAGAAGCGCTTGCCGTCGAAATGGTCGGAGACGGGGCCGGTATAGTAGGGATTGGTGGGTTTCATGCTCAAGTGGGTGCCTCCACATACCAGACGAAGCGGGCGAGCCTACGGAGATCTTCACCACTGCCCAAGAGCGGCAATAGGTGATCGGGAAAAGCCGCTATTCCTTCTGCGACAATGTCGAATTCCGATCCAATGCGGGCGAACTGGCGGAGTGCCTCGGCTGCGGTGAATTCCACTTGTTCGTCCCAATTCGAAGGGGTTTTCTGCCCCCTCATCGTGTCGACCTCTATCCAGTAGCATTCACATATGCCCCCGTCGGGCAAATGAAACTGCAGTTGGCCGCCAATACTCGCGAGGCGGGCCTTGCGCGCGTCTTCAATGACGTTCGGAATGTCTTCCAAGGGCCAGCTGTATTCCCGTCCCTTCACTGAAGCGCGGTCCAACAGCGTTGCCGACAGTCGCGTTTCCGGCTCCATGAATAAAGTGCTCCGTGTGATGGGATTCAAGGCCTACCGGTTTTGTGCGACCTTGAGTAGTTCTTGACTTTTCCGGCCCTTTGCTGTTAATCGCCCCCAATCTGCGAAGAGACAAGCACTCCGAGCCGCCGACCGGGACCCGTCAAGGTATAAAGAGATCCCGGAGGTCAACACCCGACAGCGCGATGCGCCCTCGGGTGCATTTTGGCTTTGCGTCTTGTTTTCAGCGCGGGAAAGACCAACGTTTCGGGGATCCGAAACGATAAGGAAGAGCCGATGTTTGATAACCTCCAGGACCGCCTTGGTTCCATTCTGAATGGACTGACCGGCCGTGGCGCCTTGTCGGAAGCCGATGTTTCCGCAGCGCTGCGCGAGGTGCGCCGTGCGCTTCTGGAAGCCGACGTGGCGCTCGAGGTCGTGCGCAACTTCACCGACCGGGTCCGCGAGAAGGCCGTCGGCGCGGCGGTGCTGAAATCGATCAAGCCCGGGCAGATGGTCGTCAAGATCGTCCATGACGAGCTGGTCGAAATGCTGGGCTCGGAAGGCGTCGGCGTCGATCTGAATGCCGCGGCCCCGGTCGTCATCATGATGGTCGGTCTGCAGGGCTCGGGCAAGACCACGACCACCGGCAAGATCGCCAAGCGGCTCACCGATCGCGAGCGCAAGAAGGTCCTGATGGCCTCGCTCGACACGCGTCGTCCGGCCGCCCAGGAACAGCTGCGCCAGCTCGGGGTGCAGACCGGCATCGACGTGCTGCCGATCATCGCCGGCCAGTCGCCGACCGATATCGCAAGCCGCGCCGTGCAGGCCGCCAAGCTCGGCGGCCATGACGTCGTCATCCTCGACACCGCCGGCCGTACGCATATCGACGAGCCCTTGATGGTCGAGATGGCCGACATCAAGAAGAATGCCAAGCCGCATGAAATCCTGCTGGTCGCCGATGCGCTGACCGGCCAGGACGCCGTCAACCTCGCCCGCAATTTCGACGAACGCGTCGGCATCACCGGTCTCGTGCTGACCCGCATGGACGGCGACGGCCGCGGCGGTGCGGCCCTTTCGATGCGCGCCGTCACCGGCAAGCCGATCAAGCTGATCGGCGTCGGCGAAAAGATGTCGGAGCTCGAGGAGTTCCATCCGCGGCGCATCGCCGACCGCATTCTCGGCATGGGCGACATCGTTTCGCTCGTCGAACGGGCGGCGGAGAACATCGACGCCGAGAAGGCGGCCGCCATGGCCGCCAAGATGGCCAAGGGCAAGTTCGATCTCGACGACCTCGCCGACCAGCTGCGGCAGATGCAGAAGATGGGCGGCATGGGCGGCATCATGGGCCTGATGCCCGGCATGTCGGGCATGAAGGACAAGATGGCCGCGGCCGGCCTGAACGACAAGCTGTTCGGCCGCCAGATCGCCATCATCCAGTCGATGACCAAGGCCGAGCGGGCCAATCCCGACATTCTCAAGCATTCCCGCAAGAAGCGCATCGCTGCCGGCTCCGGCACGGACGCCGCCGAAATCAACAAGCTGCTGAAAATGCATCGCCAGATGGCCGACATGATGAAGGCCATGGGCGGCAAGAAGGGCGGCGGCATGATGAAGCAGATGATGGGCGGCCTCGCCGGCAAGATGGGTCTCGGTGGCATGGGCGGCATAGGCGGTATGCCGGACCTGTCCAGCCTCGACCCGAAGCAGCTCGAAGCGTTGGCCAAGCAGGCCGAAGCCGCCGGCCTCAAGCCGCCGCCGGGGCTTGGCGGCATGGGCGGTCTGCCTGGCCTCAGCGGTGGCCTGCCCGGCCTCGGCGGCGCGAAACTCCCTGGACTCGGCGGCCTGCCCGGCCTGCCGAAGAAGAAGTGAGGAGAGCGGCCATGACCGAAGCATCCGTCAAGGAACAGCTTTCCGGCTATCGCCAGTCGATCGACAATATCGACGCGGCGCTGGTCCACATGCTGGCCGAGCGCTTCCGCTGTACCAAGGCGGTCGGCGTGCTGAAGGCCAAGTACGATCTGCCGCCGGCCGACCCGGCGCGCGAGGAATACCAGATCGCCCGCCTGCGCCACCTGGCCCAGGATGCGCATCTGGACCCGGATTTCGCCGAGAAGTTCCTGAACTTCATCATCACGGAAGTCATCCGGCATCATGAAGCCATTGCCGCCGAGCACGGCGGCGTTACCGAAAAGACCGCCTGACGGCGATCCCGACCAACCCGGACCGCCTGAAAGGGCGGCCCGACCAGACCCCGGACCGCCGGAAGGCGGCCCTAACAAGAACCAAGGAGTAAAACCATGTCCCTCAAGATTCGTCTCGCCCGTGGCGGTTCCAAGAAGCGCCCCTACTACCAGATCGTCATCGCCGACGCCCGTTCGCCGCGCGACGGCCGCTTCCTGGAAAAGGTCGGTTCGTGGAACCCGATGCTCGGCAAGGACAATGAAAAGCGCGTCGAGCTGAACGGCGAACGCATCCAGGAATGGCTCGCCAAGGGCGCCCAGCCGACCGACCGCGTTCTGCGCTTCCTCGCCGAAGCCGGCATCGCCACCCGTGACGCCCGCAGCAACCCGGAAAAGGCAAAGCCGGGCAAGAAGGCTGTCGAGCGCATCAAGGAACGCGAAATGAAGGCTGCCGAAGCCGCTGCCGCCGCTGCCGAAGCCGCTGCGGAATAAGCCTCATCCCTTGCGATGATCGACGGGCGGCGGGTCATCCTGCCGCCCGTTTTCCGTTTCCATTTGCCGCACTTCGCCGTAAAAGGGCGAGGACAAACGTTGCCGACCGGAAAAGACCGAAGCGATGAGCAAACTCGAAAATCCCATATTGATGGCCGTGGTCGGTGCGGCGCAGGGCCTGCGCGGCGAGGTCAGGGTCAAGACCTTCACCGCCGACCCGATGGCGCTCGGCGAATACGGCCATCTGCGCAGCGCCGACGGCCGGGTGTTCGAGATCCTCGACATCCGCGAGGCGAAGAATGTCGTGGTGGTGCGCTTCCGCGGCATCAACGACCGCAATGCGGCCGAGGCGCTGAACGGGCTGGAACTCTATGTCGAGCGCGATGCGCTGCCCGACGACGAGCTCGACGAGGACGAATTCTACTATGCCGATCTCGAGGGCCTGGAGGTCTATGACGCCGAGGGCCAGCATTACGGCGCGGTAACCGGGGTCTATGATTTCGGCGCGGGCGACCTGCTGGAGCTCAAGGGCCCGGGCAAACGGCCGGTGCTGATCCCGTTCTCGGAAGCCGCCGTGCTGGAGATCGACCTCGAGGCTGGCCGCATCCTCGTCGATCCGACCGCCGCCGGCCTCAAGGACGAGGACGAGGGCAAGCCCTACGGCGCCGGAGCCAAGGGAAAACCGCCGCGGGACAATTCGTGAGCCCGGCCGCGATGGCGTTCAAGGCGAGCATTCTCACCCTCTATCCCGACATGTTTCCCGGCCATCTCGGCCAGGCGCTGGCCGGCCGGGCGCTGGAGCGCGGCGACTGGTCGCTGGAGGCGGTGCAGATCCGCGATTTCGCGCTCGACAAGCACCGGAGCGTCGACGACACGCCATCGGGCGGCGGGGCCGGCATGGTGCTCAGACCCGACGTGCTGGCCCGCGCCATCGATTCGATCGCCGATGACGGGCGCCCGCGCCTGCTGATGAGCCCGCGCGGCCGGCCGCTCACCGAGCAGAGGGTGCGCGAGCTCGCCGAAGGCGAGGGCGTCGTCATCGTCTGCGGCCGTTTCGAAGGCGTCGACCAGCGGGTGATCGAGGCGCGGCATCTCGAGGAAATTTCCATCGGCGACTATATTCTCTCGGGCGGCGAGCCGGCAGCTCTCACCCTGCTCGATGCCGTGGTGCGCATCCTGCCCGGCGTGATGGGCAACCAGCTGTCGGGCGTGCACGAAAGCTTCGAGGGCGGGCTGCTGGAGCATCCGCACTACACCCGGCCGCAGGTGTTCGAGGACCGCGAGATCCCTGATGTGCTGACCTCGGGCAATCATGCGGCGATCGAAAAATGGCGCCACGAGCAGGCGCTGAAGCTGACCGCCGAGCGGCGGCCGGACCTGCTGAAATAGGTCACTGCGGCGAACCTGCGGTTACCCAGCCCTGCCCTTCGCTTGGGCTCAGGGCGTTCGTCATTCGAAACGATTCGCTGGATCGTTTCGTCGGCTTCGCCGACCATTCCTCACCCCGTGACGAAATAGTAGATCGCAAGGCCGAGGCCGGCGGCCACCACGAGCCAGCGCAGCAGGGCCTGGGGCACGCGGCGGGCGATCGCCACTCCGGCATAGCCGCCCAAAGCCACGGCCGGCACCATGATCGCCGCATGCAGCCAGGAGACCGCGCCGGCGGTCGAAAAGACGATGATGGCGACGGCGGCAATGACGATCGACAGGAAATTCTTGAGCGCGTTGAGCCGGTGATAGTCGCCGCCGCTGGCAAGTCCGAGCGAGGCGAGCATCATGATGCCCATGCCGGCGCCGAAGAAGCCGCCGTAAAACGAGGTGACGGCCTGCAGGGCGAGGCCGAGCGGAGTGGCCGGGTGACTTTGACCAGCGTTTTTCGGGCGAAGTTTCGGTCCGGCGGCGAAGACGGCGGTGGCGGCGATCAGAAGCCAGGGCACCATGGCGCGGAAGGCCGGGTTGGACAGGGCGATCAGGAACAGCGCGCCGCCGAGCGCGCCGAGCGCCGACACCAGGCCGAGGATCAGCGCGCTCCTCCACAGACCGGAAAATTCGCGGCGATAGGCGAGCGTCGAGGTGATGTAGCCGGGGAACTGGGTGATCGACGAGGTGGCGTTGGCGGCGATCGGCGGCAGGCCGGCCAGAGTCATGGCGCCGAAGGTCAGGAAGGTGCCGCCGCCGGCGATGGCATTGACGACGCCGGAGAGGAAGCCGGCGACGAACAGCAGGACAATGGTGGCGATCGACATGTTGAGCTTTCCCCGGTGGTCGAGAACGGTTATTCGTTCACGCCCCGGACCGCAATGGCGGCGATCGGAGAAAAATGTGCGGCAAGGGATGACAAACGCCGGGCTTTGGTGTATTGGCCGCGTCGGAAATGGGCCCAGCCCGTCTGCCACAAACAAAGAGCATGCGTATCCGCTCGCGCCTGACAAGGCAAAATCCGGAGGCTTTGACCGATGGATGCAAGAGCGCTCTGGCTGTTTCAGAAGAACTAGAGGTTAGACATGAACATCATTCAGCAACTGGAAGCCGAACAGGCTGCCAAGATCGAAGCCAAGCGCGGCGCACCGCTGCCGAAGTTCGAAGCCGGCGACACCGTACGCGTCAACGTGCGCGTCACGGAAGGTAACCGTACCCGCGTGCAGGCCTATGAAGGCGTCTGCATCGCCCGTTCCGGCGGCGGCATCAACGAAAGCTTCACCGTTCGCAAGATCTCCTACGGCGAAGGCGTCGAGCGCGTGTTCCCGGTCTACTCGCCGCTGGTCGAAAGCGTCGAAATCGTTCGCCGCGGTAAGGTCCGTCGCGCCAAGCTCTACTACCTGCGCGATCGTCGCGGCAAGTCGGCTCGTATCGTCGAGAACACCGGCACCCGCGCCCGCAAGCTGAACGACGCCGAACGCGCCGCCGTTGCCGAGGAAAAGGCACGCCTGGAAGCTGAAAAGGTCGCAGCAGCCCAGGCTCTGGCCGCCGAAAAGGCAGCCGCTGAAGCCAAGGCCGCCGCAGAAGCTGCAGCCGCTGCCGAAGCTGCACCGGCCGAAGGCGCCGCAGAATAAGATTTCCCGTCACGGGATTTCGGACAAGGCGGCCTTCGGGCCGCCTTTTTCGTTTCTTGGCCCCAGAGGCGGCCCGGGTGCGGCGCTGGGGCGCGGGTGGGCGGCCTTGCGAGGCTTCGCGCGGACTGCTACCAGTTGCCTCGTTGAGGGGACTTCGAATGCGCCGTTCGGGATCGACATTGCCGGTCGTGGTGCGCGCCTTGTGCGTGATCGCGCTGCTTGCCGTCGGTTTTTCCCATCGCGCTCCGTCCTTCGCCTCCCCTGCTCTTTCCGCCGCGGAAGTCGCGGCCATGACGCTGCCCGACGGCAGCGTGCCGGAGCTCTGCCTGCCCGGCGACATGGACGACGGCAAGGCGCAATCGGGCTTCAACCACTGCGAGGCCTGCCTCATCTCCGCCTCGGTGCTGTTGCCTGCGCCTGCGGACCTCACCGGCAAGCGCCTTGCCGTGGCCGTCGACGTGCTGCTTCCGCCGCGCGTGGAAGCCTTCTATCGCCAGCTCTTCCCCCCCAATGCCGCACCCCGTGCGCCGCCCCATCCGGCCCTTGCCTGAGCCCGGTTGCGTGAGCGAGGCATCGCTTGCGTCCGGAATCATTCATCGAGGCCGGTAGAGACGCATCCCGCATGCGCAACCGGCCGAAACGCCGGATTTCGTCATGCTGCAATTCACGCTCAAGGCTGCGGGCGAGCGCGCCCTGCCGCCACACCTGCTTTCCGACAAGACCGGGCGGCGCCACGGCGCCAACGCCCTGCACCTCCCGCCCCGCAGCACCGTCTTTCTCCAGGGGTACGGCCGCGCGCCGCAGTCCCGGGTGCTCGATGGCTGCGTCGCCCTTTCCCAGTCGCTGCCCGACGGACGGCGGCAGATCATCGACATGGTCGGACCCGGGCGCCTGCTCGGCATCGGCGTGGGCGAGCACAACCGCTGCTCGGCCGACACGCTGAGCTATGTCACGCTCGAGCCGGTCGGCGAGGTCGATCACCGCGATCTCGAGCAGGCGCTCGAAGAGATGGTGCTGCGGGCACAGGCACACGCGACGCTGCTCGGCCGCAAGACCGCGCCCGAGCGGGTCGCTTCCGCCATCCTCGACCTGGCCGGCCAGTTCGTCCGCCCTTCGCGAAGCAAGCGCGAGACGGTCTGCTTCAACCTTCACCCGACGCGGGGCGAACTCGCCGACTGGCTCGGCCTGACGGTGGAAACAGTCAGCCGCTGCTTCACCCGCCTCAAGCGCGCCGGGCTGATCGAATTCCGCCACCCCGAAATCGTCACCCTGCTGCAGCCCCAGGCGCTCGCCGACATCGCCGCGGGCAACAGGGCCATCGACAACATCAACCCCGTGTGAGGACACCATGACGATCGTATCGGACACCCGAGCGACGCCGGCATCCGGCGCGCTGACCCGACGTTTCTACAACACCGCCTGGCGCTGGCACTTCTATGCCGGGCTCTATGTCGCCCCCTTCCTCATCATGCTGGCCGTCACCGGTCTGATCATGCTGTGGTCCGCCGTACTGGTCGGGCGTGATGGGGAGAAGGCCTTCACCGTCACGCCGGCGGCGAGCCAGGTACTTGTCTCGCAGCAGGCCGAGGCGGCCCTTGCGGCCGTGCCGGGCAGCAGCCTCGTGCAGTATATCGCGCCGCGCACGCCCGAAGGTGCGGCCGTGTTTCGCGTCTCAGTCGGCGAGGCAGCGACCATGGTCGCCGCCGACCCCTATACCGGTCAGGCGCTCGGCAGCTGGGAGCGGCGTAACGCTCTCTATGACCTCGCCGACACGATCCACGGCACGCTCCTGATCGGCGACGTCGGCGACAGGCTGATCGAGATCGCCGCCGGCTTCGGCGTGGTCCTGATCGTGACCGGCCTCTATCTCTGGTGGCCGCGGGACGACCGGGGATTTTCCGGGGTACTCGTACCGCAGCTTTCGGCACGCGGCCGCGCGCTGTGGAAGTCGCTGCACAGGACCGTCGGCTTCTATGCCTCGATCATTCTCCTGGTCTTCCTCGTCTCCGGGCTGACCTGGGCCGGGATCTGGGGCGAGAAATTCACCCAGGCCTGGAGCACCTTCCCGACGGAGAAATGGGACAATGTGCCCCTGTCTGACGCGACGCATGCCTCGATGAACCACGGCGGCATCAAGGAAGTGCCGTGGACGCTCGAGCAGACGCCGATGCCGGCATCCGGTTCGCAGGCCGGTGCTGCGGGCCTGCCTGAAGGGCAGGCCGCCGATCTCGACGGCGTCGTCGCCTTTGCCCGCGCGATCGGCTTCGACCAGCGCTTCCAGCTCTCCTTTCCCGCCGACGGCACCGGGGTCTGGTCGATCTCGCGCGACACGATGAGCAATGACAGCGGCAATCCGATTTCCGACCGCACCGTGCATATCGACCGCTACACCGGCAAGGTTCTCGCCGATGTCGGATTCTCGGACTACGGCGCGGCCGGCAAGGCCATGGCCGTCGGCATCGCCTTTCACGAGGGCGACATGGGGCTCTGGAACGTGGCGCTGGTCACGCTGTTCTGCCTTTCGGTCATCTTCCTCTCGGTCAGCGGCATCGTGATGTGGTGGATGCGCCGGCCGAAGGGGGCTGCGCGCCTGTTCGCCCCGGTCAGCGAGCCGGGTCCGCTGTGGAAGACCGGTGCGATCGTCATGCTGGCGGTGGCACTGCTGTTTCCGCTGAGCGGCGCGGTGCTGATCGCCGTTCTCGCGCTCGACCTGCTGGTCATCCGCCATGTGAGGCCGTTGAAGCGCGCCATCGGCTGATGGCCGCCCGCGTCTCTCTCTTCCTGCCGGCGCGCCGCGAAAGCGGCCGCCAAATTACCCTGAAGGAAAAATCATGAAGAAACTGCTTGTCTCCGCCGCCATCGCGCTTGTCGCGCTTGCCGGCCAGGCCCTCGCCGAAATCAAGGTCACTGACGTCAAGGGCCGCGAGGTGACGCTGGAAAAACCGGCCGAGCGCGTCGTGCTCGGCTTCTACTACGAGGATTTCCTCGCCGTCGCCGGCCCGGGCGCGCTGGACAAGGTGGTCGCGCTGTCGCTGTCGACGTGGAAGGACTGGCGGCCGAACCAGTTCGCCGCCTATGAGAAGGCGCTGCCGAAGCTTTCCTTGATCCCGGATGTCGGCAATACGGAGGACGGGACCTTCTCCATTGAAAAGGTGATCGCCGCCAAGCCGGATCTCGTCATCCTCGCCGCCTGGTCCTATGACGCGCTCGGCGGAGGGGTGAAGCAGATCGAGGCCGCCGGCATTCCGGTCGTCACGCTCGACTACAATGCCCAGACGGTCGAGAAGCACGTGCTCTCCACCGAGGTGCTCGGCAAGGTGATGGGGGCCGAGGACCGCGCCACCAAGCTCGCCGACAACTACAAGACAGCCATGGCCGACATCGACGCGCGCATCAAGGCGGCTGGACCGACGACCAAGAAGGTCTATGTCGAGCTTGCCCAGAAGGGCGCAGCCGAGGTCGGCAATTCCTACGGCAACGGCATGTGGGGTTCGCTGATCGACAGCCTCGGCGGCACCAACATCGCCAAGGGGCAGGTGGAGAACTGGGGGCCGCTCAGCCCGGAATACGTGCTGGCGCAGAAGCCCGACCTGATCTTCCTGGCCGGCTCAGAATGGGTCAACAAGCCGCTGTCCGTGCAGGTCGGCTTCGGCGCCGATCCGAAGCTGACGCGCGAGCGCATGGAAGCCTATCTCGGTCGCCCGGGCTGGTCGGAGCTTCCGGCCGTACAGCATGGCGGCGTTCACGCGATCTATCACGGCGGTGCCCGCACGCTGTCGGACTATGTCTATGCGCAGTACATCGCCAAGCAGCTCTATCCGGAGGCGTTCAAGGACGTCGACCCGGCCGCCAACATCCGCAGCTATTACGACACCTGGCTGCCGATCAAGGTGGACGGCGTGTTCGTGCTGCCGTACGAAGCCGCGGGCCAATGACCGCGATCACCAGCGACATGCAAGGCCTGCGCGACGGTTATCGTCGCGCAGGCTCGCGTCGGGTGGCCGCCCTGCTCGCCGCCGCGGCCTTTCTTCTCGCCCTCATGCTGCTCGATCTCACGACCGGCCCGTCCGGCATGCCGCTCACGGACGTCTGGCAGGGATTGCGGGCCGGGCCGAACGGCGATGACAGGATGACGGCGACGATCCTCTGGCAATTGCGCATGCCGCAGACCGTCATGGGCATGCTGGTCGGCGCCTGCCTCGGCCTTGCCGGCCTGCAGATGCAGACGATCCTGGCCAATCCGCTGGCGAGCCCGTTCACGCTCGGCTTTTCCGCCGCGGCCGGCTTCGGGGCGGCGCTCGGCATCATGTTCGGCGAGCTGATCCCGCTGCCGTCCTTCGTCGTCGTGCCGGCCATGGCGTTCGCCATGACGCTCGTCGCCTGCGGGCTCGTCTACTTCATCGCCCGCCTGCGCGGGGCGAGCCCGGAAATCCTCGTTCTCGGCGGCATCGCCGTTTTGTTCTTCTTCCAGTCGCTGCAGTCGCTGCTGCAGTTTCTCGCCTCGCCGGAAGTGTTGCAGCAGATCGTCTTCTGGCTGTTCGGCAGCCTGCTCAAGGCGAGCTGGACCAGCGTGGCGGTGACGGGCGCGATCCTCATTGTCTGCCTTCCACTGGTGCTGCGCAGTTGCTGGGCACTGACGACGCTCAGGCTCGGCGACGCCAATGCCCGGAGCCTCGGCCTGTCGGTCGAACATGTTCGCCGTGAGGCCTTCCTGATTGTCGCCGTGCTGACGGCCGGAGCCGTCTGCTTCGTCGGCACGATCGGCTTCGTCGGGCTGATCGCGCCGCATGTGGCGCGCACGCTGGTCGGCGAGGATCACCGCTACGCCCTGCCGCTCTCGGCCGTCACCGGGGGGATCATCCTGGTCGGCGCCTCGGTGTTCGGCAAGTTCATCTCTCCCGCGGCCGTCATCCCGGTCGGCATCATCACCGCTGTCGCCGGCGTGCCCATGCTGTTTGCCGTGATCGCCCGGCGTGGCGGAAAGGGGATCGCATGACGGAACGGCTGACCCTTGAGCAAGTCGGCGTGCGGCGGGGCGGCACCCGCATTCTTCACGACGTCAGCGCCTCGCTCGCGCCCGGGCAGATCGTCGGGCTGGTGGGACCGAACGGCGCCGGCAAGTCGACGCTGCTCAATGCCATTGCCGGCCTTGCGCCCTACGATGGCGATATCGCCTGGGGCGGGCGGCGGGTCGATATCCGTGCGATCGGCTTCATGCCGCAGCAGTGCCAGGTGCGGGCCGAGCTTTCGGTGCTCGAAGTCTTGCTGCTCGGGCGCCATGAGACGCTGGGCTGGCGGGTCGGGGACGCGGTTCTGCAGGCGGCCTCCGACATGCTGGAGCGCTTCGGCATCGCCGAGCTGGCCGGACGGGCGATGCAGACCCTTTCCGGCGGCCAGCAGCAGCTCGTGCTGCTGGCGCAGCGGCTGTTGCGCGAGCCCAGGCTATTGCTGCTCGACGAGGCGACGAGCGCGCTGGACATCCGCCACCAGATGCGGGTGTTCGACCTGCTCGGCACTTACGTCGCCCGCACCGGGGCGCTGGTGCTGATCGCCATCCACGATCTCAACCTCGCCGCCCGGCACAGCGACAGCGTTCTCCTGCTCAATGGCGGAAGGCTCGAGGGAATGGGCGTCTTCGAGGAGATCGTCACGCCGGAGGCGCTGCGCACCGTCTACGGCATCGAGGCGGAGGTGCTGTCGTGCCGGAACGGCCGGCCCGTCGTCGTGCCGCATGCGAGCGCAGACCGGTAGGCGCGGGGGATGAAACGGGTCCCGGAGACCGGCGCCGGGCCTCGGGAAACGAATCTCCGAGCCGTCACGCCGGCTGCACTTTTCTTCCCGGCGCGCCGGCGGATTGGCAAGCGCCATCCCTTGCCAGCGCCGAACAAATCGTGACACTCTCGGCGGCCACATCTTCAGGAGAATACCATGCCGTCCAGACGCGCTCTTCTCGCCGGGCTCGCAGCCCTCGTCGTCGCGCCCTTTTCCGCCCTTGCCGCCGACCTGCCGGATCTCGGCGGCAAGACGGTCGTCGTCGTCACCGAAAACGCCTATCCGCCGCTGCAGTTCGTCGACCCGAAGAGCGGCAAGGCGATCGGCTGGGAATATGACGCGATGGACGAGATCGCCAAGCGGCTGAACTTCAAGGTCGAATACCAGAACACCTCGTGGGATGCGATGATCCAGGCGGTGTCCGACGGCCAGTACAATATCGGCATGACCGGCATCACCATCAAAGAGGACCGCAAGGAAAAGATCGACTTCTCCGACCCCTATATGCGCTCCGAACAGTTCATGCTGGTGCGCGGCGACGAGACCCGTTTTGCCGACGGCAAGAGCTTCGCCGCGGTCGAGGATGCGCTGGTCGGCGCCCAGCCGGGCACCACGCCCTTCTACACCGCCGTCTACGAGGTGCTGGACGGCAACGAGGCCAATCCGCGCATCAAGCTGTTCGAAACCTTCGGCGCCACCGTGCAGGCCCTCAAGGCCGGCGACGTCGACGTCGTCCTGACCGACGGCACGGCCGGCAAGGGCTATGTCGACGCTTCGAACGGCGGGCTGAAGCTGGTCGGCGGGCCGCTCGGCTCGGAGGATTTCGGCTTCATCTTCACCAAGGGCTCCGACCTTGTGGCGCCCGTCAATGCGGCGATCGCCGCGATGAAGGCCGACGGCACGCTCGACGCGCTCAACAAGAAATGGTTCCTCGACTACAAGATGGGCGAGTGATCCTTGATGCATGCTGATGTGGGCGCGAGGCGCTGATGGGTTTCCAGACGCTTCCGTCCAGTGACGACAAGGGCGACCGGCCGTGGTGGCTGGCCGCCCTCGTTCTGATCGGCCTGGTGCTGGCCGCCGTCATCGCCTTCAACGATCTCTATGCCCAGGTCTTCACCGTCGTCGGCAAGGGCGTGTTCGTCACCATCTTCGTGACGCTCGTTGCCTTCTTCCTCGCCACGCTGCTCGGGCTCGGCATCGCGCTGCTCGGCCTGTCGAACAGCCTGGTGCTGCGCCAGACGGCGCGCTTCTATGTCGAGGTGATCCGCGGCATTCCGATCCTGGTTCTTTTGTTCTACATCGCATTTGTCGGCGCACCGGCCTTCGTCGCGCTCTACAATCTGGCGATCTCCCCGCTCGTGTCGCTGGGCTGGCTCGAACCGATGGTGGTGCGCGACCTGTCGCTGATGTGGCGGGCGATCATCGCGCTGATGATCGGCTATTCCTCCTTCATCGCCGAGATCTTTCGCGCCGGCTTCCAGTCGGTCGAGAAGGGACAGATCGAGGCGGCGATGTCGCTCGGGCTCAACCGCTACCAGCGCTTCCGGCTGATCGTCTTTCCCCAGGCGATCCGGGTGATCTTCCCGCCGCTGTCGAACGATTTCGTGGCGATGGTGAAGGATTCCTCGCTCGTCTCGGTGCTGGGCGTCGCCGACGTGACGCAGATGGCCAAGGTCTATGCCGCCGGCTCCTTCCGCTTCTTCGAGACCTATTCGATCGTCACCTATGTCTACCTGGTGCTGACCATCGGCCTGTCGCTGGTGCTCAGGCGCCTGGAGATCCGGATGCGCGAGCACGGCAGCGGCGACCGATGACGGGCTCGGCCGGTGGATGGGGCCCGGGTCCCTCTTCGGCTTGCCTGCGGCAAAATCATTGCCGGGCGGGGGCAAAACTGCTATGAGGCCGGCCATGGGATCGAAATTCGGATGTCTCGCGCCTGATATCTACGTGCTGCAGGACCACAAGCGTCTGCCGGCACGCTTTTTCGCGCGCGTCTCCGGGGCGCTCATCAGCCTGCTAGGCTAAGCGTCCGTCATCGGCGCCGCCCCGCGGCGTCCTGCCCGCATTCCATTTTCAAAACTCAGACGGATCTTCAGCCATGAGCGCACCCCGGACCCTCTACGACAAGATTTTCGACGACCACCTGGTCGACCGCCAGGAAGACGGCACCTGTCTTCTCTACATCGACCGCCACCTCGTCCACGAAGTGACGAGCCCGCAGGCGTTCGAAGGCCTGCGCATGGCGCACCGCACCGTGCATGCGCCGCAGAAGACGCTCGCCGTCGTCGACCACAACGTGCCGACCACGCCCGATCGCCATACCGGCATCAAGAACGAGGAAAGCCGCATCCAGGTCGAGGCGCTGGCCAACAACGCCGCCGAGTTCGGCGTGGAATACTATTCCGAGAACGACAAGCGTCAGGGCATCGTGCACATCGTCGGCCCCGAGCAGGGCTTCACGCTGCCCGGCATGACCATCGTCTGCGGCGACAGCCACACCTCGACGCACGGCGCCTTCGGTGCCTTGGCGCATGGCATCGGCACGTCGGAAGTCGAGCATGTGCTCGCCACCCAGACGCTGATCCAGTCGAAGGCGAAGAACATGCTGGTGCGCGTCGACGGGAAGCTCCCGGACGGCGTCACCGCCAAGGACATCATCCTCGCCATCATCGGCGAGATCGGCACGGCCGGTGGCACCGGCCACGTCATCGAATTCGCCGGCGAGGCGATCCGTGCGCTCTCCATGGAGGGCCGCATGACGGTCTGCAACATGACGATCGAGGGCGGTGCCCGCGCCGGCCTGATCGCCCCGGACGAAAAGACCTTCGCCTACATCAAGGACAAGCCGCGCGCCCCGAAGGGCGAGGCCTGGGACCAGGCGGTCGCCTACTGGAAGACGCTCCACACCGACGAGGGCGCGCATTTCGACAAGGTCGTCGTGCTCGACGCCGCCAACCTGCCGCCGATCGTCTCCTGGGGCTCCTCGCCGGAAGACGTAGTGTCGATCGAGGGCGTCGTGCCGAACCCGGACGAGATCGCCGACGAGAACAAGCGCGTCTCGAAGTGGCGGGCGCTCGACTATATGGGCCTGAAGCCGGGCACGAAGATGACCGACATCGCCATCGACCGCGTGTTCATCGGTTCGTGCACCAATGGCCGCATCGAGGACCTGCGCGCCGCCGCCAAGGTGCTCGAAGGCCGCCATGTCGCGCCGACCGTGTCCGCCATGGTCGTGCCGGGCTCGGGTCTGGTCAAGGAACAGGCGGAAGCCGAAGGCCTCGACAAGATCTTCAAGGACGCGGGCTTCGAATGGCGCGAGCCGGGCTGCTCGATGTGCCTCGCCATGAACGACGACCGGCTGAAGCCGGGCGAGCGCTGCGCCTCGACCTCGAACCGCAACTTCGAGGGCCGTCAGGGCTACAAGGGCCGCACCCATCTGGTGTCGCCGGCCATGGCTGCGGCGGCTGCCGTCGCCGGCCACTTCGTCGACATCCGCAAGTGGAAATAAGCGCCGTTCGCGCCACAGCCTGAAAAGACCAAGCCGCCGGCCTTCCTGCCGGCGGCTTTTTTGTGCCTGATCGCCGGCGGCGCCGTAGCCTTCGGCGCCACCGGCGCCTTACGCCCGCGGCTGCCCTCATGCTGAGGTGCCCGAGCAGAGCGAGGGCCTCGAAGCATCCCTTTGTTTGCGCTGACATGGACCCCGCCCGCCCTCGCCCTTCGAGGGTCGCTGGCGCTCCCACCTCAGGGTGAGGGCTGACCGTTTGCCGCGTTTTCGATATGCCGCGTGAGGGCCGCCGGCGTGATCGGCGATTGCAAAGCGTGGCAAGGTGGCTATCGTCCGGCCGTCATAAAACCGTCATAAAAGTCCCGCGCCCGATGCCCTCTCCGTTCCAAGCCGCCTCGCGCCTGTATCTCTCCTATCGACCGCAGGCGGTGCGGCCGTGAGTGCGATCGCCGTCGGGCTGGCGCTGGTCGCGGCCATCCTGCATGCCAGCTGGAACGCCTTCCTGCGCAATGGCGCCGACCGGCTGTGGTCGGTGACGGTGATGAGCCTGGCCGGCACGCTGATCGCCCTGCCCTTCGTGCTCTATTTCCCGCTGCCGGGGGCAGACGCGTGGGTCTATATCCTCCTGTCGTCGCTGCTGCAGGTGGGCTACAGCCTGTTCCTCGTCGCCGCCTACCGGCACGGCGAACTGGGCCAGGTCTATCCGATCGTGCGCGGCACGGTGCCGCTGCTGGTGACGCTCGGCGGTTTCCTGTTCTTCGGCGAGATCCTCGGACCCTTCCAGACGCTCGGCGTCGTGCTGGTGGCGGCCGGCATCATGAGCCTTTCGCTCGGCAAGGCGAGGGCGGGCAACGCCTCCCTGCTCTTCGCGCTGGCCACCGGGCTGATCATAGCCTGCTATTCAACAGTGGATTCCAAGGGCGTGCGGCTGGTGGCGCAGCCAGTGGCCTATGCCATGTGGGTGCTCTTTCTCTACGGGTTGATGCTGACCGTGACCTATGCCGTGATCCGGCGCGGCCTTGCCATCGACATGCGCTCGCCGACGACCTGGAAGGCCTTCGGCGGCGGGGTGGTGGCGCTCGCCGCCTATGGGCTGGTGGTGGTCGCCTATTCCTTTGCGCCGGCCGGCCTGGTGACGGCGGTACGCGAGACGAGCGTGGTCTTCGCCGTGCTCATCGGCGCCTTCTTCCTCGGCGAGCGGCTGACGGCGCGCCGGCTCGCCGCCTGCGTCATCGTCGCTGTTGGCGCGATCTGCGTTAGCCTCTAGAATGACCGCGCACCGGCTGTCGTGCCGGTCGTCCATCCATTGTTTCATGTGAATCACCGTCCGGGAGGCCGCCGCCATGCCGTCGAAACCGCAGGATAACGGCGAAGCCGGGGGCCTGCGCCTGCTGCTGCTGCGGCATGCCAAGTCGGCCTGGCCGGAGGGCGTGGCCGACGAACAGCGCCCGCTGAACGGCCGGGGCCGCACCGCCGCCCGGCTGATCGGCGACTATCTGGCAGAGGCCAAGCTGATCCCCGACCTCGCCCTCGTCTCGACGGCGCGCCGCACGCAGGAAACCTGGGCGCTGGTGCGCGAACGACTGCCGCGGAAACCCGAGATGCGCATGGTCGCCGAACTCTATGCCGCGAGCCCCGGGCAGATCCTCGACGTGCTGCAGGCGGTCGAGCCGGCCGCCCGAACCGTACTGATCCTCGCCCACAATCCGGGCATGCAGGATCTGGCCCTGGCGCTGACGGGCGGCGGCGATGCGGCTTCGCGGGAAAGCATGGCGGCGAAATATCCGACCGCGGGGCTGGCGGTCATCGACTTTCCGGCGGCGCAATGGCGCGATGTCGGCCGGGGCATGGGGCGGCTCGAACGCTTCGTCACGCCCAAGGCGCTCGGCTGAACGGCTGGCCTCTCACAGAACCGTAAGTACGGTCTGGTCGCTAAGGTATGGCAGGAGCCGGCGCATGTCGGCTGGCGAAAGCGCGACGCAGCCTTCGGTCGGCGCGTAGTCACGACGGGCAATGTGGAAGAAGATCGCCGAGCCGCAGCCGCGGCGGCGCGAACGAAAATTCCAGTCCAACACGATACAGACGTCGTAGAGGCGGTCGTCGCGCATCAACCTCTCGTGGCTCGCGGCAAAGGGGGCGGAGACCGGACGGTTGTAGGCGGGGTGGCCCGGCGCGTCGCACCAGAGCATGTCGTTCCGGATGCGCCGCATCGGCAGGCTGGTCGCAAGGGCGCCCATGCGGTCGCCGCGACGATAGGCGGAAATCAGCCGCATCGTGGCGCGCGGCGTCGCGCCGTCGCCCTCGCGCTTGGTGCTGGTGATACCGGAACGGCCGATCGCGGCGCGCAGGCGCAGCGGCCCGTATTGCAGGATCGCCTCGGTCGCGTTGCCCGGGGCCCGCCGCACGACGATCCGGCCCTGCTTCCTGTGGGATTTCTCGGTTGTTTTTCGCACGGAGGTCACGAGATTTTGCTTTGCCTGTGAAGTTCGGTGTATTCATAGCACTTCGAACCGGCGCGCCAAGACGAGCGGCACGAACGAAAACAGGAAGATCTCATGACAGTGCGGACCATTCTCCTGGTGGATGACGACAAAGACCTGCGCGAGACGCTGGTCGAGCAGCTGTCGCTCTACGAGGAATTCACGCTCACCGAGGCCGACACCGCGGCCAAGGGCCTGCAGGCGGCGCGCAGCGGCCAGGTGGACCTGTTGATCATGGATGTCGGGCTTCCCGACATGGACGGGCGCGAAGCGGTCAAGCTGCTGCGCAAGGGCGGCTTCAAGGCGCCGGTGATCATGCTGACCGGACACGATACCGATTCGGACACGATTCTCGGGCTGGAAGCCGGCGCCAACGACTATGTCACCAAGCCCTTCCGCTTCGCCGTGCTGCTTGCCCGCATCCGCGCGCAGCTGCGCCAGCACGAGCAGAGCGAGGACGCGACCTTCGGCGTCGGGCCGTACCTGTTCAAGCCGAGCCAGAAGCTGCTCACCACGGAAGAGGGGAAGAAGATCCGGCTGACCGAGAAGGAAGCGGCGATCATCCGCTATCTCTATCGCGCCGGGCAGAAGGTGGTGACGCGCGACGTGCTTCTGGAAGAGGTCTGGGGCTATAATTCCGGGGTCACCACGCATACGCTGGAGACCCATGTCTATCGCCTGCGCCAGAAGATCGAGCGCGATCCGTCCAATGCCGAGATCCTGGTCACCGAAAACGGCGGCTACAAGATCGTTCCCTGACTATCGGAGTTCCTCCATGGCGCTTGCCGACGATATCGACCTTCTGGCCAAGGTGCCCCTGTTTGCCGGGCTTTCGCCCGACCAGCTGCGGCTGATCGCGTTTGGCGCCGAGCACCGGCCGGTGGGCAAGGGGCAGGCGCTGTTTCGCGAGAAGTCGCCGGCCGAATGCGCCTATGTCGTGACGAGGGGTGCGTTCGAGCTTTCGACGCTGGCACGCGGCGGCAAGACCAAGGTGGAGGGCGTGGCCGGACCGGGCGTGATGCTGTCCGAGCTGGCGCTCGTCAGCATGGTCGAGCGCAAATTCACGGCGGTGGCGCTCGAGGACGGCGACGTGATCCGCATCACGCGCGCCCTGTTCCACCGGCTGCTCGAGGAATACCCGGACATGGCCGTGGTGGTCGAGGGCCGCATCCGCGCGGCGATCGGCAGCCTGATCGACGGCGCGGCGGCGATGGCCGGCCGTTTCGAATAGGACCCGCCCCTTTCCTCAGAGCGAGAAGCGGGCGGTGACGGGCACGTGGTCGGACGGCCGATCCCAGCCGCGCGCGTCCTTGAGGATCTCGATGGTGCGCAGGTGTTCGGTCAGGTCCGGCGAGGACCAGACATGGTCGAGGCGCCGGCCGCGGTCGGCGGCGGCCCAGTCCTTGGCGCGATAGCTCCACCAGGTGTAGAGCTTCTGGTCGGCCGGCACGTGGTGGCGCATCAGGTCGACCCAGCCGCCCTCGCGCATGACTTCCAGCAGGCCCTCGGTCTCGACCGGTGTGTGGCTGATGATCTTCAGCATCTGCTTGTGCGACCAGACGTCGTTTTCCAGCGGCGCGATGTTGAGGTCGCCGACCAGGATGGCCGAGACGCCGGGTTCGGCGCCGGCCTTCAAGTCGCGCATTTCGCGGATGAAGTCGAGCTTGTGGCCGAATTTCGGGTTGATCGCGCGGTCCGGCTCGTCGCCGCCGGCCGGCACGTAGAAGTTATGGATGCGGATGCGCCGACCGCCCCATTCGAAGATCGCCGAGATGTGGCGCGAATCGCCGACGCCGCAATAGTCCTGGCGATGGTCCTCGGTTAAGGGGAAGCGCGAGGCGATCGCCACACCGTGATAGCCCTTCTGGCCGTGCAGGATGATGTTGTCGTAGCCAAGCGCCCTCAGCGCATCGGCCGGGAACTCGTCGTTCTGGCACTTGATCTCCTGCAGGCAGAGGATGTCCGGCCTGGCGCCCTTCAGGAAATCCTCGACCAGCGGCAGGCGCAGCCTGACCGAGTTGATGTTCCAGGTGGTGATCGAAAGGTCCATGCCGTCTGCTCCCGCTTTGTCTGCAGACTTAGGCAATTTCCCGGGGCCTGAACAGCCAAAGGGCGCCCCTGCTGTCAGCGGGGCGCCCTTTCTCCACAGGGGAGGTCTTGATCAGCGCTTCTGGCCGTGCACGTCGGCGTAGGGGATCTCGAAGACGCTCGGATCGAGCTGCACGCCGTTCTGGACGTTGAAGATCATCACGGACGTGTCCTTGGCCTGGACGTCGGTGATCGTCCACTGACGCAGGTCGAAGGTCTTGGGGTCGAACATCAGGGTGATGGTCGAATCGCCGAAGATGGTCTTGTCGCCGAGCACGATGGTGGTGAGGTCCGCCTCCTGCTTGACGTCGCGCACCATCTTGTTGCCGAGGTCGATCTTTTCCGACAAAAGCAGGCTGAGCGGCGTCTTCGACAGCGGGTAGAGATCCCAGGTCTTCAGCTTCACATTGCCGATGACGACATTCTTGCCGTCGGCGATGACGCGCATCGGCGAGGGCTTGTCATAGTTGAAGCGCAGCTTGCCGGGGCGCTGGATGAAGAACTTGCCGCCGGTCTGTTCGCCGCGGGGACCGAACTGGACGAATTCGCCCATCATCGTCTTCACCGAGGAGAAATGGTCGGCGATCTTCTGCGCCGCGACGGGATCGGCGGCGGCCATGGCGGCCTGGGGCAGGGCTGCGAGCGCGAGGCCGGCAGCGGCGCCGGCAACGAACCGGCGGCGCGTGGTGGACGCCGGAAGGCCCGCCAGGCGTTCGATAGTGTGTTCAGTCATCCGGAACTCCTTCATATGGTGCCCTGCATCGCCGAAGAAGACGGCGTCTTCATGGCCGAGCGGGCGAAACGCGGTGCGACCATCGGGCGCGCCAGGCAGGCAACGCCCCGGCGGGCCGCTTGGTTCACCGCTCGATGATGTCGGCTTCGGTCGGCACGAGGATCTCGCGCTTGCCGGCGTGGTTCGCCGCACTGATGATCCCTTCCTTCTCCATGCGTTCGATCAGCGAGGCGGCGCGGTTGTAGCCGATGCCGAGACGGCGCTGGACGTAGGAGGTCGAAGCCTTGCCGTCGCGCAGGACGATCGCCACGGCCTGGTCGTAAGGGTCGTCCGAATCACCGAGGTTGGACGTGCCGACGGGGCCGCCGCCATCCTCGTCTTCATCATCGTCGACGGTGATCGCTTCCAGATATTGGGGCGATCCCTGCGTCTTCAAGTAGGCGACGATCTCCTCGACTTCCGTGTCGGAGACGAAGGGGCCGTGGACACGCTGGATGCGGCCGCCGCCGGCCATGTAGAGCATGTCGCCCATGCCGAGCAGCTGTTCGGCGCCCTGTTCGCCGAGAATGGTGCGGCTGTCGATCTTGGAGGTGACCTGGAACGAGATGCGGGTCGGGAAATTGGCCTTGATCGTGCCGGTGATGACGTCGACCGAGGGACGCTGGGTCGCCATGATGACGTGGATGCCGGCGGCGCGGGCCATCTGGGCCAGCCGCTGCACGGCGCCTTCGATGTCCTTGCCGGCGACCATCATCAGGTCGGCCATTTCGTCGATGATGACGACGATATAGGGGATCGGCTGGAGGTCGAACTCCTCTGTCTCGTAGATCGCCTCGCCGGTCTGGCGGTCGAAGCCGGTCTGGACGGTGCGGGTGAGGACCTCGCCCTTGGCCAGCGCCTGCTCGACGCGGCTGTTGAAGCCGTCGATGTTGCGCACGCCGATCTTCGACATCTTCTTGTAGCGCTCTTCCATCTCGCGCACCGTCCACTTGAGCGCGACAACGGCCTTCTTCGGGTCGGTGACGACCGGCGAGAGCAGGTGCGGAATGCCGTCATAGACGGAGAGTTCGAGCATTTTCGGGTCGATCATGATGAGCCGGCATTTCTCCGGCGACAGCCGGTAGAGCAGCGACAGGATCATGGTGTTGATGGCGACCGACTTGCCCGAGCCGGTGGTGCCGGCGACGAGCAGGTGGGGCATCTTGGCGAGGTCGGCGATGACCGGTTCGCCGCCGATGGTCTTGCCGAGCGCCATGGCGAGCTTGGCCTTGTTGCCGTCGAAGTCGCGGCTGCCGATCAGTTCGCGCAGATAGACGGTTTCGCGCGTCTGGTTCGGCAGTTCGATGCCGATCGCGTTGCGGCCAGGCACGACGGCGACGCGGGCGGCGATGGCGCTCATCGAGCGGGCGATGTCGTCGGCCAGGCCGATGACGCGCGACGACTTGATGCCGGGTGCCGGCTCGAGTTCGTAAAGGGTGACGACCGGGCCGGGACGGACCTGGATGATCTCGCCCTTGACGCCGAAATCCTCCAGCACGCCTTCCAGCATGCGGGCATTCTGTTCCAGCGCGTCTGCCGAAAGGGTGGCGTCGCGGGCAATCGCCTTGGGCTCGGTCAGCAGGTGGACCGAGGGGAGCTGGAAGCCCTCGGGCTTCAGCAGCATGCCCTGGGCGTCGCGCTCGACGCGGGCGCCGGGCTTCGGACGCGCGGCGGGTGCCACGACCCGCGGCGAGGCGGCGGCGCGGGGGGAGCCGGTGACCGGCGAGGGCGTCCAGCCGCCGTCGTCGGGCAGGATGCCGGCCGGGCGGGGCATCCCGTCGAGGTCGAAGGGCTGGTCGTCGTCGAAATCGTCGTCGATATCGCCGGAGATCGGCGGCGGCGAGACGATATGGCGGGAGGGCGGGGCGACCCGGGATGCGGCAAAGGGTGCTGCGTCGAGCGACGGTTCCCGGCGCTCGAGCGCGGTCGGGGCCTTCGGCCGCACCGGCTCGTTCAGCGTGCCGAACTCGTCCTCGTTGAAATCATAGGGCTGTTCGAAACGGCGGCTGCGCTCCTTCGGCTTCAGGCCGAGCAGGCGGCGGGCGCGGGCTCTCAGCGTATACCAGTTGTGGGCGAAGGCGCCCAGCGCAAGCGCGATCGGACCTTCGCGATCGTCCTCTTCGTCGTCCTCCGCCGGACGGGCTGCGGGCTTGCGGCGCTCGGCCGGGGCGATCTCGTCCGCATCGCCGTCGATGCTCTCGCGGCCGATCAGGCCGGAGGCAAACAGCAGCAACCAGGCGGCCGGCAGGGCGAGCAGCGCCCCGAGGATCATGGAGAAGGTGCCGGTGGGATAGGAGCCGATGAACAGGCCGGGGAAACGCAGGATCATGTCGCCGAAGACCCCGCCGATGCCGTTGGGGATCGGCCAGGTGGTGGGCGGCGGGAAGCAGCCGACCACGGCCGAGGCGACGATCGAGCCGACGGCCCAGGCGCCGAGGCGCGCGGGAACGCGCGACAGCGGGCGGCCGGTGATCAGCGCCAGCGACCAGGCGAGTACCGGCAGCAGCGCCAGAAGGCTCGAAAGGCCGAAGAATTGCAGCATGATGTCGGAAAAGACCGCGCCGCCATAGCCGAGAATGTTGGTCGGTTCGTTGGCGGTGGCGTAGGAGAGGCTCGGATCGGCGACGTTCCAGCTGGCCAGCGCCGCGACCGCCAGCACGAGGCCGAGGAAAAGCACGATGCCCAGCAGCGCCAGCAGTTGGCGAACCACGAACGCGCTGAGCGCGAAGCGGCCGGGCTGTTCCTCCATCGCTGCGGAATTGCCTCTGTTCATCTGTCTGCCCATCCGTGTGCCTGCATGCTGCCCGAAGTCGGCCGGACGCGCGAATGCGCCCGACCATGGCTCTTCGGCACAGTACATGCGCGAGGGTTAATGGCGCATTAACCATGGCGTCGCGCGCGCGGGCCGGCGCGAGGCATAAAAAAACCCGGACCGTGAGGTCCGGGCGAGTCCGGCGCACCTTTCGGTGGCCGCAACGGGTGGAGGGCCGCGCCGGCGAACCGGCGCGGCGAAGGGCTCAGGAGTGGTAGGCTGCTTCGCCGTGCGAGGCGAGGTCGAGACCTTCGCGCTCGGCTTCGACCGGGACGCGCAGGCCGACGATCACGTCGACGATCTTGTAGAGGATCGCCGAGCCGACGCCCGACCAGACCAGGGTGACGAGAACGCCCTTGAACTGGTTGAAGACCTGGGTGGCGGTGCCGGCGTAGGTAGCAGCGAAGTCGGCGGTCGAGTAGTCGACAATGCCTGCGCCACCGAGGGCCGGATTGACGAATACGCCGGTCAGGAGGGCACCGATGATGCCGCCGATGCAGTGAACGCCGAAAACGTCGGCAGTGTCGTCATAGCCGAACTTGTTCTTCACCGTGGAGACGAAGAAGTAGCAGGCCGGCGAGACGATCAGGCCCATGACGATCGCGCCCATCGGGCCGACGAAGCCGGCGGCAGGGGTGATGACGACGAGGCCGGCGACCGCGCCCGATGCGGCACCCAGCATCGATGCCTTGCCACGGGTGAAGGTCTCGATGATGGCCCAGGAGACGATCGCGGCGGCGGTGGCGACGAAGGTGTTGATCATGGCGAGGGCGGCATAGCCGTTCGATTCCAGGTTGGAACCGGCGTTGAAGCCGAACCAGCCGACCCACAGCAGGGAAGCGCCGACCATGGTGAGCGTCATCGAGTGCGGAGCCATCATGTCCTTGCCGTAACCGGTGCGCTTGCCGACCATGAGGGCGCCGACCAGACCAGCGATGCCTGCATTGATATGAACGACGGTGCCGCCGGCGAAGTCGATCGCGCCGAAGCCGAAGATCAGGCCGGCCGGGTCGGCATAGGCGCTCGGACCACCCCAGAACCAGACCATGTGCGCGATCGGGAAGTAGATGAAGGTGAGCCACAGGATGGTGAAGAGAATCACGGCGGAGAACTTCACGCGCTCGGCGAAGGCGCCGATGATGAGGCCGGGGGTGATGGCGGCAAAGGTCATCTGGAAGATGACGAAGGTCAGTTCCGGAATGACGACGCCCTTCGAGAAGGTCTCAACGGTCGTCGAGGTCGTGACGCCAGCGAGGAAGAGCTTGGAAAAGCCGCCGAAAAAGGCGTTCATCCCGCCGCCGGCGGTGAAGGCGACGGTGTAGCCATAGGTCACCCACAAGAGCATGGCGACGGCCGCGATCATCATCACCTGCATGGCGACCGAGAGCATGTTCTTGCTGCGCACAAGGCCGCCGTAGAACAGGGCAAGGCCCGGGACAGTCATCAACAGAACCAGGGCCGACGAGATCAGCATCCAGGTGGTGTCGCCCTTGTCCGGAACCGGAACGGCGGCAACAGCTTCGGCAGCGGCCGGGGCGGCTTCCTGCGCGAAGGCGACGACCGGCGCCAGCAACGCTGCCGACGCGGCGCCAAGGCGCACGAAATGTGAATTCAACTTAGAAAGTGACATCAGTAACAACTCCCCTAACAGCCGTTCTTACAGAGCTTCAGAATTGGTTTCGCCGGTGCGGATGCGCACCGCCTGGTCGATCGAGTAGACGAAGATCTTGCCGTCGCCGATCTGGCCGGTCTTGGCGGACGTGGCGATCGCCTCAACCGCCTTGTCCGCGAGTTCGGACGAGACGGCGATCTCGATCTTCAATTTCGGCAGAAAGCTCACCGCGTATTCGGTGCCGCGATAGATCTCGGTGTGCCCCTTCTGGCGGCCGTAACCCTTCACTTCGGTCACGGTCAGGCCCTGAATGCCAACAGCCGTGAGGGCTTCGCGCACCTCATCCAGCTTGAACGGCTTGATGATGGCCATCACAATCTTCATCTGGTTCCCATCCTTTGCTTGTCCTCGGCCCCAGCCGACTCTCCTGCCCCCGGCGAGAGAAAACGCCGAGCGACTGCAGAGCTACATTCAAAGTATGTGCCAGTTGGAAGTGGTCTAATAAGTTATTGAAATCTAAAGACTATAGGGAGGCGATCTAATAAATGTGCATTTGATCGGCGGATAATCGCACAAAAAATGAGCAAATTTGGCAAAATGTTCAGATTTTAGGCGTCTGCCCTTTTGCGGATCAGCCCTTCCTGGGCAACCGAGGCGACGAGGGTGCCGTCACGGCCGTAGATGCTGCCGCGGGTCATGCCGCGGGCCCCGGACGCGCTCGGGCTGTCCTGAGTATAGAGCAGCCAGTCGTCGAGCTTCGAGGGGCGGTGGAACCACATGGCGTGGTCGAGGCTGGCGGGCTGGATTTCCGGATTGAAGATCGAGGTTCCGTGCGGATAGAGCGAGGTGTCGAGCAGGGTCATGTCGGAGAGATAGGCCAGCACCGCCGACTGGTAGTGGCGGTCGTCCGGAACCGGGCCCGTGGTGCGGACCCAGATATGCGCATTGGGCTCGAGCTTCTCGTCGCTGATATAGTGGGTGAGCGATACCGGGCGGATCTCGATCGGGCGCTCGCGGCCCCAGTAGCGCTTCACCGTCTCCGGCGCCTGGGCGAGGAAGACCTCGCGGAATTCGGCCTCGCCCATCAGTTCCTCGGGCTGCGGCACCTTGGGGATCACCATCTGGTGGTCGTAGCCCGGTTCCTCGATCTGGAACGAGCAGGACATGGCGAAGATGGTCTTGCCGTGCTGCACGGCGACGACGCGGCGGGTGGTGAAGCTCGAGCCGTCGCGGGTGCGCTCGACCTGGAAGATGATCGGCACCGAGGGGTCGCCGGGGCGGACGAAATAGGCGTGCAGGGAGTGGACGTGGCGGTCGCTGTCGACGCAGCACTGCGCCGCCATCAGCGCCTGGGCGATCACCTGGCCGCCGAAAACCCGCTGCCAGCCATTCTGCGGGCTCATGCCGCGAAACAGGTTCTCCTCGAGCTTCTCGACGTTCAGCGTCTCGATCAGCCGATCCATGGTGCTCGGTTTTTCGCTCGATTTCGACATGTTTGCACGGCTCCGGCTGTAGGAACTAGTTCAAGGCTGATCTATATAGGAGCAAGGATATGCACAAGGGCAAAGGAAGTTCGCCATGCTGGATTTGCTGATCGTCGGTGGTGGCTATGTCGGCCTGTCGGTCGCCGTCGCAGTCAAGCAGGCAGCGCCGCATCTCACCGTCGAGGTGATCGAGGCGGCGCCGGAAAACGCCTGGAAGAAGGATCCGCGCGCCTCGGCGATCATCGCCGCGGCGTCCAAGATGCTCGAGGTGTTCGGCATCTGGGACCGCATCGAACCCGAAGCGCAGCCGATCACGAAGATGATCGTCACCGATTCCAGGACCTCCGATCCGGTTCGCCCGGTCTTCCTCACCTTCGACGGCGCGGTGGAGGAGGGACGGCCCTTCGCCCACATGATCCCCAATGTCGCCATGGTCGGCGCGCTGCGCGAGGTCTGCGAGGCTTTGGGCATCCGGATCCGCCACGGCGTGCGGGCGACCGGGTTCAGGAACCTGGGGCCGGCGGCGGAGCTGACCTTGTCGGACGGCAGCGTGCTGTCGACGCGCCTCGTCGTCGCCTGCGACGGGGTGCGCTCCAAGCTGCGCGACATGGCCGGCATCAAGACGGTCACCTGGGACTACGGCCAGTCGGGCATCGTCACGACGGTCGAGCACGAGCGGCCGCACGAGGGCTGCGCCGAGGAACATTTCCTTCCCTCCGGCCCGTTCGCCATCCTGCCGCTCAAGGGCAACCGCTCGTCGCTGGTCTGGACGGAGCGCACGGCGGACGCCGACCGGCTGGTGGCCGCGGACGACCTGGTGTTCGAGGAGGAACTGGAACGCCGCTTCGGCCACAAGCTCGGCCCGATCCGCGCGACCGGCGACCGGCGCGCCTTTCCGCTCGGCCTGACGCTGGCGCGCGCCTTCGTCGCCCCGCGCATCGCGCTGGCCGGCGACGCGGCGCACGGCATCCACCCGATCTCCGGCCAGGGGCTCAATCTCGGCTTCAAGGACGTTGCGGCGCTGGCCGAAACGATCGTCGAGGCCGACCGGCTGGGGCTCGACATCGGCGATCTCACCGTGCTGGAGCGTTACCAGACCTGGCGCCGCTTCGATACGTTCCGCATGGGCGTCACCACCGACGTGCTGAACCGGTTGTTCTCCAACGATTTCACGCCGCTGAGAGTGATGCGCGACGTCGGCCTCGGCCTGGTCGACCGGCTGCCGGGGCTGAAATCCTATTTCATCCGCGAGGCCGCGGGCACCGGCGACGGCGGCCGGCCGAAGCTTCTGGCCGGCGAGACGATCTGAGGCGGAGATGTCGTTGGATATGGCGAGAGGTGTTCCTGCCGTTCCGCCGCGAAGCCCCTTCTGAAGCAGCGACATTCGGCGCCGTTTGCCCCTCATCCGCCTGCCGGCACCTCTGCCGGCCCTTCGCTTGGGCTCAGGGCGTTCGTCATTCGAAACGATTCGCTGGATCGTTTCGTCGGCTTCGCCGACCATTCCTCACCCCCATAAACGGGGAGAAGGAACAAGCGGCACCGCCGTGACGCCACCGCTGACGTCGCACCCGTGGCGTCCACAACGCTGGCCGTCCCCTCTCCCCGCTTGCGGGGAGAGGGTCAGGGTGAGGGGCAGACGCGATGTCAGAGGCAGAGGTGTGTGAGACGTCGTCGGAGCCGGTGCGGCGCCAAGGAATCAGTCAAGGATGGAAGGTTCGCACCCAGCCGAAGCCCATGCGGGGGCGCTGTGCGTGGCGGCCTCCTGACCCCTGGGCCCCACTATTCCTCGATCTTGCGGGCTTCCGACACCAGCATGATCGGAATGCCGTCGCGGATCGGGTAGGCGAGGCGGGCGCGTTCGGAGATCAGTTCGTTGCGTTCCCGGTCGTAGCTCAACCGGCCCTGCGTCAGCGGGCAGACGAGCAGTTCCAGCAGCTTGACGTCGACCTTGCTCATCCGCGCGTCCATGCCGGGTCCCTTCCTATTGGAGCCGCGTGTCGGCGTCGCCGAACGAGCGGGCGAGCAGGATCTCGGTGATGGCCACCAGCGTCTCGGCGCGGGCCTTGAGGTCGGGGGCTTCGAGCAGGGCCTGCTTTTCCGCCGGGCCGAAGGGCGACATCATCGACAGGGAATTGACCAGGGTGAGGTTGCTGGCGCGCTCGACGCTCTCCCAGTCGGCCTCGAGCTTGTTGGCGTCGAGATAGGCGCGGAAGGCGGCGAGCAGGCCGGCACGGTCGACGCTCGCCTCTTCTTCCGGCCCACCCTTGAGGTCGGCCATGAAGGGGGCGATGTGGAAGCTGCGATAGGGCTTGGTGCTGCTGACCTCGTCGAGCAGGCGGAATCGGCAGACGCCGCCGAGCGAGGTGATGTAGCGGCCGTCGCCGGTTTCCGTGAGCGAGGTGAGGCGGCCGATGCAGCCGACCTGACAGAGCGCCGGGCGCTCGGGCAGGATGTCGCCCGTCAGGCCTTCGGTGAGGGAGGGCTGGATCATGCCGACCAGCCGATTGCCCGCCATTGCCGCATCGAACAGGGCGAGATAACGCGGTTCGAACACGTTGAGCGGCAGCTGGCCGCCGGGCAGGAGCAGAACCCCGGCGATGGGAAACACCGGCAATATCTCCGGCAGGTCGTTTGCGGTCAGATATCTGGCATTGCCGACTTGCATGGGAACCCCATTCCGCGCGGCCCGAAACGGGCCGTCGCATATCTCTCTAATGTGGTTCGCCGCGCCCAAAACTCAAGGGTGCGGGCGTGCCCGAGCGTCACGAAAACAGGATGGACGACAGCTTGCGGCGCGCCATGATGGTTGCCGGATCCTTCGGTCCCCAGGCTTCGAAGAATTCGAGCAGCTGGCGGCGCGCGCCGTCGTCGTCGAAGGTACGGTCGCGTTTCATCACCAGCAGCAGATGCTCGGCCGCCTCTTCCCGCTTGCCGCTCACATTGAGGATCTTGGCGAGCTTCAGGCGCGCTTCGTGGTCGTCCGGGTTGAGCGCCAGCGCATGCTCGAGCGCGGTCGGATCGCCGAGCTTGCGGGCTTCTTCCATCTGCTCGATCTTCTTGGACACTGCCTGGACTTCCGGTGTCTTCCTGTGTTCGTCGGGCATGCCGGTGACAAGCTCGCGGGCACGCTCGTGCTGGCCGGCGGCGAGCATGCATTCGCCCATGCCGGCCGCAGCCTTGGCATTGTCCGGATCGGCCTGCAGGACGGCGCCGTAGAGCTGCGCCGCGCCGTTGATGTCGCCGCCGGCCAAAAGGGTGCCTGCCTCCGCGAGCGCGGCTTCGATCTCGGCGGCCTGATCGGCGCCGGCGGGACCGGCGACCTTGTCGATGAACTGGCGGATCTGGCTCTCCGGCACGGCACCCATGAAGCCGTCGACCGGGCGGCCGTTGACGAAGGCGACGACGGCCGGAATCGACTGGATGCCGAGCTGGCCGGGGATGGAGGGATGGTCATCGATGTTGAGCTTGACCAGCTTGACGCGGCCCTTCTCCTCGGCGACGACCTTCTCGATCACCGGCGCGAGCTGCTTGCAGGGACCGCACCAGGGCGCCCAGAAATCGACCAGGACCGGCTGGTTGCGCGATTCTTCCAGCACGTCCTTGGCAAAGCCCGCGGTGGTGGTGTCCTTGACGAGAGCGACAGGGGCGGCAGGCGTGGCCGGGGCTCCGCCGAAATGCGCCTGGGCCGTCATCTGGCCGCCGTAGCCGCCATAGGGATTGCTGTTGTCGCTCATCGATCGTCTCCCGCATCTTCAGGCCTCACCGGCCAATTTTCCGCTTAAGATCGTATGTCAGGCCGTGACTTTCAAGACAAGCGGCGTGTGTCCCGTCGCTTCGAGAAAGCGCAGGAGGTCGTCGCGGCCGATCGAGGTGGTGGCGTCGTTCGACAGCGGGTGGCCATTGATGACGTCATGTTCCATCAGGTCCTTGTCGAGCACGAAGGTGACATTGCGGCCGGTGTCGTTGATCGCGCCGAACACGGTGACCGAGCCGGGGATGACGCCGAGATATTCCATCAGCTTTTCCGGCTTGCCGAAGGAGACCTTGCTGGCCGCGCCGATCAGCGTGTGCACGGTCTTCAGGTCGACCACCGCATTCTCCTCGACGGTCAGCAGGAAGAACCGGTCCTTCTTGTCCTTGACGAACAGGTTCTTGGTATGGCCGCCCGGGATCTCGTCGCGCAGCGCCACCGATTCGGCCACCGTGAAGACCGGTTCGTGGTGCTTCGTCTCATGCTTGATGTGGAGTTCGTCGAGCATGCGGTAGAGGTCTTCGGCGGTCTTCGGCTCAGTGGTCATCAACGGTCTCTTCTGCGGATCGGGGCTGGGGTCGGGCGGGGCGAACGCCCTTGCCGGCGAGTGATACGTCCGGGCTTCGGCCTTGGCAATCGCCGAGATTTTGCGAAAGCCCGCGTTTCATGGGCTTTGGCGCGACAGGCGCCGGGTTCGCAATTTTTTCTCGGAAAATTCGTCATTTCCCTGTTGCATTTGAAAAGTTGTTGGGCCATATAGCGCCCGTCGCCGCAACAAACGGACGGCCCCCGATCCACTGTCTACCCCCGGATCGAGGTTATGAGCGGGTGTAGCTCAGGGGTAGAGCACAACCTTGCCAAGGTTGGGGTCGGGCGTTCGAATCGCCTCACCCGCTCCAATTCTTCTCTTGCTATAATGACGAAGAAATACTAGGCAAACACGCCATAAGCGTCGTGCCGCGTGGTGCGGATTTTTGGCCCGAGCGGCTATCCCCTTTCGATTTTCGTCCTATAGTTCCACCCGGCATTCAGGCGGGGGACAGGACATGGCCGGCAGGCTCGAAGGAAAGATCGCAATCATCTCCGGCGGCGCGACCGGCATGGGTGGGGCTGCCTCGCGGCTCTTTGCCGCCGAGGGCGCCAGGGTCGCCGTGATCGACCGCAACGGCGAGGAGGCGGCAAGGACGGTCGCGTCCATCCGCGATGCGGGCGGGGTGGCCGAAAGCTTCGTTGCCGACGTATCCGACGAGGGGGCGGTCAATACCGCGGTCAAGGCGGTCGAGGAGACCTTCGGCCCGGTCACCGTGCTCTTCAACCATGCCGGCACGATCGTCATCAAGCCCTTCCTCGAAACCACGCTTACGGAGTGGGACTGGCTGCATGCCGTCAACGTGCGCTCGATGTTCCTGATGACCAAGGCGGTGCTGCCCGGGATGATCGGCGCCGGCGGCGGCTCGATCGTCTGCACCTCGTCGATTTCGGCGGTGGCGGCAACGCCGATGGAAGTGCTCTACGACACGACCAAGGGCGCCGTGCACATGTTCTCGCGCGCCATCGCCGTCGAGTTCCGCGACCGCAACATCCGCTGCAATGCGGTCTGCCCCGGCTTCATCCGCACGCCGCACGGCCTGCGCGAAGTGGCGGAACTCACCGCCCATGGCGTCGACGTCTCGGAGGCGGCGATCGCCGCCCAGCAGGGCCGGATCGGCGAGCCGGAGGACGTGGCGCGGGCCGCGCTCTACCTCGCCAGCGACGACTCGGCCTTCGTCAACGGCGTGCATCTCTTCGTCGACAACGGCTTCACCGCCATCTGACGCGGCGTCGCACTCAGCTTTTCGAAAACACGTAGTCGGTTTCCTGGCGCAGCACCTCGCCGGGGTGCAGCACGGCCTTGGGGAAATCGGCGTGGTTGATCGCGTCCGGCCAGACCTGGGTTTCTAGGCAGAAGCCGGCGAAGGGGCCATAGACACGGCCTTCGAGGCCGGGGACGGGCACGTCGAGATAGACGCCGGCATAGAACTGTACGCCGGGTTCCGTGGTGCGCACTTCCATCGTCACGCCGGAATTGATGCTGCGGGCAAGGGCGACCGAATGCTTGGACCCGCGTTCGGCGGCCAAGCAGAAATTGTGGTCGTAGGGGACCTGCTTGCCGTCGATCTGGCGCGCGATCGGCGCCATTTCGCGAAAATCGAAGGCCGTGCCGGCGACGGGCCGGACCTCGCCGGTCGGGATCAGGTCGCGGTCGACCGGCAGATAGCGGTCGGCGGCGATCATCAGGTCGTGGCCGAGGATGTCGCTGCGGCCGTCGAGGTTGAAATAGGCGTGCTGGCAGACATTGACCGGCGTCGCGCGGTCGGTGCGGCTTTCATAGATCACGGACAGCACGCCCTCGTCCTTCAGCGCATAGATCGCGCGGATGGTGCAGTTGCCGGGATAGCCGGCGCGGCCATCGGGATCGACGACTTCCATCGTCACGTGGTCGCTGCCCTGGTCGACGATCGTCCAGTTCATCCGGCCGGTGCCGGTCGAGCCGCCATGCAGGTGGGTGACGCCGCGCTCGTTCAGCTCCAGCTGGTAGTCCTTGCCGTCGATCGCGAAGCGGCCACAGGCGATGCGGTTGGCGCAGCGGCCGGGCGAGGCGCCGAAATAGGGGGAGTGCTGCTCGTAGTCCTCGAAGCGCTCGAAACCGAGCACCAGCGGGGCGTCATGGCCAGCAAGGCGCAGGTCCTGGATCGCCGCGCCGAAGGTGATGATGCGTGCCGTCAGCCCGCCGCCGGACAGGGTCACCCGCTCGACCGTCTCGCCTGAAAAGGTGGTGCCGAAGATTTCCCTGCCGGTCATGCCATTCCCCCGTTTGCGGCCTTTCGCCGTCTATCTCGCCAGCGCGCGCGCCGCGTCTTCCAGCCCGCCGAGCGTCAGCGGATACATCCTGTTTCCCATCAGCTGGCGTATCATGCCGACCGACTGGGTGTAGCCCCAATAGTCCTGCTTCAGGGGATTGATCCACAGGCTGCGGCGGAAATGCGCCGTCAGCCGGTCGATCCACACGGCGCCGGCCTCGGTGTTCCAGTGTTCGACGGAGCCGCCCGGATGGCTGATCTCGTAGGGGCTCATCGATGCGTCGCCGACGAAGACCAGCCGGTAGTCCGGGCCGAAGGTGCGGATGATGTCGTCGGTGCCGATGACCTCGGCCATGCGGCGGCGATTGTCCTTCCAGACCCGCTCATAGGGGCAGTTGTGGAAGTAGAAATAGTCCATGTGGCGGAATTCGGAACGGGCGGCGGAGAACAGTTCCTCCACGGTTCGCACATGGTCGTCCATCGAGCCGCCGATGTCGAAGAACATCAAGAGCTTGACGGCATTGCGCCGCTCCGGCTGCGTCTTCACGTCGAGATAGCCGTGTTCGGCGGTGGCGCGGATGGTGCCGGTGAGGTCGAATTCGTCGGCCGCACCCTCGCGGATGAAGCGGCGCAGGCGGCGAAGCGCCACCTTGATGTTGCGCGTGCCGAGTTCGACCGTGTCGTCGAGATTACGGAATTCGCGCTTGTCCCAGACCTTCACGGCGCGGCGGTGACGGCTTTCGTGCTGGCCGATGCGCACGCCTTCCGGATTGTAGCCATAGGCGCCGAAGGGCGAGGTGCCGGCGGTGCCGATCCATTTCGAGCCGCCCTGGTGGCGCCCCTCCTGCTCGGCAAGCCGCTGGCGCAGCGTCTCCATCAGCTTGTCGAAGCCGCCGAGCGCCTCGACCAGCTTTTTGTCGTCCTCCGACAGGTGCTTTTCCGCGAGCTTCTTCAGCCATTCCTCGAGGATCGGCACGGTCTCGACGCCATCGGTACCCGACAGGGCCTCCAGCCCGCCGAACATCTCGGCAAAGACCCGGTCGAAGCGGTCGATATGGCGCTCGTCCTTGACCAGCGCCGTGCGGGCGAGGAAGTAGAAGGCTTCGGTATCGAAGTCGGCCAGCCCCTTTTCCATGCCTTCGAGAAGGGCGAGGAATTCCCTCAGCGTGACCGGGACATGCGCTTCCTTGAGCTTGAGGAAAAAGGGAATGAACATCCGAGGTCAGAAATTCTGCTGGTAGACGATGAACGGCGTCTTCTCGGCGATGCGGTCGTAGAGGCGGCGCGCGGTGGCGTTGAATTCCTGCGTCATCCAGTAGACCTCCCTTGCGCCTTCCGCCTTTGCCCGCTCGTCTACCGCCTCGATCAGGGCCCGGCCGATGCCGGTGCCGCGGATCTCGGGGTCGGCATAGAGGTCCTGAAGATAGCATATGTTGTCGATGTGCCAGCAGGAGCGATGGAAGAGATAGTGGGCAAGGCCCACCGGCCGGCCGTCCACCCATGCCAGAAGGCCGCGGTATTCGCCCGGCGCGCCGCCGGTCAGCCGGGCGAAGGTCAGGGCGTAGATCTCCTCCGGCAGCTCCGTCTCGTAGAAGGCGAGATAGGCCTTCCACAGGCGGCGCCATGCGGTTTCGTCCTGCGTGCGCAAGGGGCGGATGTCGACGGTCGCCGCCATGTCAGCGCCCGGTGCCAATCTCGCTGAGGTCGTAGGGCGTCGTCTGGTAGATCTCGTTGATCCAGTTGCCGAACAGGAGATGGGCGTGGCTGCGCCAGCGGTTGAGCGGGGTCAGCGTCGGGTCGTTGTGCGGAAAATAGTCGTGCGGCATCTTGATCGGCACGCCGGCATTCACGTCGCGGAAATACTCTTCGCCCAGCGAGGTCGAATCATATTCGACGTGGTTGAACATGTAGAGCCGGTTGCCGCGCTTCTCGTGCACGAGGCAGACGCCCATCTCGTCGGATTCCATCAGGATCTCAAGGTCCGGATGCTTCTCGATGTCTTTTCGGCGCACTTCCGTCCAGCGCGATACCGGGACCTGGAAGTCGTCGGAAAAACCGTTGAGGTAGACGGAGGCCGGCGACAGGTTGCGGTGGCGGTAGACGCCGAAGGCCTTCTGCTTCAGCGCGTGCTTCGGCACCTTGTGAAAATGGTAGATGGCGGCCATGGCGCCCCAGCAGACGTTCATCGTCGAATGGACGTTGGTTTCCGTCCAGTCGAAGATCTGCTGCATCTCGCTCCAGTAGGTGACGTCCTCATAGGCCAGGTTCTCGACCGGCGCGCCGGTGACGATGAAGCCGTCGAACTTGCGGTCCTTCACCTCTTCCCAGGTCTGGTAGAAGGACAGGAGATGTTCTTCCGAGGTGTTCTTGGCCTTGTGGCCGCCGACGCGCACGAGGGTAAGCTCGACCTGCAGCGGCGAGGCGCCGATCAGGCGGGCGAACTGGACCTCGGTCTTGATCTTGTTCGGCATGAGATTGAGCAGGCCGATCTGCAGCGGGCGGATGTCCTGGCGGACGGCCACCGTCTCGGTCATCACCCGCACGCCCTCGTGGACGAGGGTTTCAAAGGCGGGCAGCGTATCGGGTATCCTGATCGGCATCGTTTCTCATTCCCAGCATTGGCGGAAAAACCGCAAAATAAAACCGGCGGCGAGAAATCGCGACCGGTGCTCGGGAAAATGACGACTTTCCTCGGCCCCTTTAGCGACTTCTTTAACGTGGCTGCAAGCCGGCCGGCCAAATCACCACGGGACAGCCGGTTATTTACGCCTGTTGGGGCGGCGAATCAATGGGGGTCGGTCTGTTGCGTGTCATGGGCCGGTTGGGTGTGGTTGCGACTGTCCTCGGCGTCGGTGCGAGCGGCACCCCCCTCTGTCCTGCTGGACATCTCCCCCTCAAGGGGGGAGATCGGCGTGGGGCAGGCGCTCGCCTGACCGCTACGCCCGAGCAAGTTGCGAGGGTCTTGTCATCTGTGGTGGCTTCGGCCGCATACCAGCGGCAACTGTTGCCGGAATCTGAGTCATGCGGTTGCGGCATCCGGGCGATATCCAGGTTCCGATCTCCCCCCTTGAGGGGGAGATGCCCGGCAGGGCAGAGGGGGGGTATCCCGCATACTGTGGGTCAGAAGCCAGTCGATCGGGACTTCAGCGCTTGCGGCCTAGCGCTCCCGCCGCGCCATGAA
Source organism: Allorhizobium sp. GW101-3B10 (assembly GCF_059424725.1). Classification (NCBI taxonomy): domain Bacteria; kingdom Pseudomonadati; phylum Pseudomonadota; class Alphaproteobacteria; order Hyphomicrobiales; family Rhizobiaceae; genus Allorhizobium; species Allorhizobium sp. GW101-3B10. The sequence goes on from NZ_JBWKZR010000001.1 coordinate 4,185,729, forward strand.
GGCCAGGCGTTCGAACAGGTGCACGTCCTGCTCGTTCTTCAAAAGGGCGCCGTGGAGCTTGGGCAGGGCCTGTTTCGGGTCGGCGCGCAGGTCGGCCGGGTCGACGTCCTCGGCGACCAGAAGGCGGATCCAGTCGAGCGCTTCCGAGGTCGAGGGCTTCTTGCGCAGGCCCGGCGTCTCGCGGATCTCGTAGAACTGGGTCAGCGCATCCCGGATCAGCGCCTGCTTGATGCCGGGATAGTGGACCTCGACGATGCGGGTCAGCGTGTCGGCGTCGGGGAAGCGGATGTAGTGGAAGAAGCAGCGGCGCAGGAACGCGTCGGGCAGTTCCTTCTCGTTGTTCGAGGTGATGATGACGATCGGGCGCACGGCGGCCTTCACCGTTTCGCCGGTCTCGTAGACATGGAATTCCATGCGGTCGAGTTCCTGAAGCAGGTCGTTGGGAAACTCGATGTCGGCCTTGTCGATCTCGTCGATCAGCAGAACCGTCTTGCGGCCGGCGGCGAAGGCCTGCCAGAGCTTGCCCTTACGGATGTAGTTGCCGACGTCGTTGACCCGTGCGTCGCCGAGCTGGCTGTCGCGCAGGCGCGAGACCGCGTCATATTCGTAGAGGCCCTGCTGCGCCTTGGTGGTCGACTTGATGCTCCATTCGATCATGTCCAGGCCAAGCGCCGCCGCCACCTGTCGTGCGAGCTCGGTCTTGCCGGTGCCGGGTTCGCCCTTGACGAGCAGCGGCCGCTCGAGCGTGATGGCCGCGTTGACGGCGACCATCAGGTCCTTGTCGGCGATATAGTCGGCGGTACCGATGAACTGCATGCTCGAGTCTTCCTGGCTGATCCTTGGCGGTGAACCTAGTGGCGCAAGGGGTGCAGTGCAAGATGGCGGGGCGGCCGGCGGCGGTGGCGGCGCGGCAGATAAAGCTTGTAAAAATGCTGGAATCTGACAGGCTGAACACAGCGACACATGCCGCCCGTTGGTGTTCCGACACTTGCCTCTGTGGGCAAGAAAGTCACATTCGCGACCGCGGCGGGCGCATTCCCGGCAGGTCCTGCCAAGCACACGGCATCCCCCGCCGCATTCGCTTCGAAGACGAAGTTTCTACCGCCAGCCGACCGAAGATCACCTGTTCCCGATCGAGCGCCGCCATCAAGGGCGGCCCGCGATCCTTCACCGAAGGAAGACACCCATGGCCAAAGGTCAGGTACGTTCGAACCGCGAAGCCCGAAAACCCAAGAAGGACAAGACCAAGGCCGATGCGCCGAAGGCGACCGGCTTCGCCAGCCAGCTGAAGAATGCCGAAACCTCCAAGGACGGCACCGCCAAGCGCTAGGCGCCATCGGGCTCAGCGATACCACGACCAAGCGTCGTGCCCGGCCTGATCGGCGCCCGGCGCCCGGTCAGGCGGCGAGGGGCCAAGCAATCGGCCTTTCCCTTCCCCGCCCATATGCGCTATGGGCACATCCATGACGGACACGACCTTCACCATCCTGCTCGGCGGGGCGCTCATCCCGACCGAACGGCTGAAAGCCGCGGTCGCGGGAAGCCGCGCCATTGCGGCCGACGGCGGCATGCGCCACGCGGCAGCGCTCGGCCTTTCGCCGGAATTGTGGGTCGGTGACTTCGACAGTTCCGCCGATCTGCCGGTCGAGGATTTTCCCGGCGTGCCGCGCCTGCCCTATCCGGCGCAAAAGGCGGCGACCGACGGCGAGATCGCCGTCGAAGAGGCGCTGTCGCGCGGGGCAAGGCGCCTGGTGCTGGCCGGCGCGCTCGGCGGCGAACGCTCGGACCATGCGCTGATGCATCTGCTGTCGGGCGTGGCGCTGGCCAAGGGCGGTATTGAGGTGATGATGACGTCGGGAAGCGAAGAGGCCTTTCCGCTGCTTGGGCACGATTTTACCCTCGACCTGCCGAAGGGCTCGCTGTTCTCGGTCCTCGGCCTGTCGCCGCTGGCCGGGCTGACGATCGACAATGCCCGCTATCCGCTCAAAGATTTCGCGCTGCCCTTCGGGTCGTCGCGCACCATTTCCAACGTCGCGGAAGGTCCCGTGCGGTTCTCGCTGAAAAGCGGCGATGCCGTCGTCCTTGCCCGCCCTTACGATTTTTCCGGAGCTTGACCTTGGCACCACCCATTCTCAAACTCGACGACATCGTGCTCTCCTTCGGCGGCGCACCGCTTCTCAACGGCGCCGGCCTGCAGGTCGAGCCGGGCGACCGCATCTGCCTGGTCGGCCGCAACGGCTCGGGCAAGTCGACGCTGATGAAGATCGCCGCCGGCATGGTCGAGCCGCAGTCGGGCGAGGTGTTCCGCCATCCGGCAGCCACCATCCGCTATCTCGAGCAGGCGCCCGATTTCGGCGCGCACAAGACGGTGCAGGCCTATGCCGAGGCGGGGCTCGGACCGGGCGACGATCCGTATCGCGTCACCTATCTGCTCGAGCATCTGGGGCTTTCCGGCCAGGAAGACCCGGCGAGCCTGTCGGGCGGCGAGGCCAGGCGCGCGGCGCTTGCCCGCGTCATGGCGCCGGAACCCGACATCCTGATGCTCGACGAGCCGACCAACCATCTCGACCTGCCGACCATCGAATGGCTGGAAGGCGAGCTGGCCAAGAGCCGCAGCGCGCTGGTGGTGATCTCGCACGACCGCCGCTTTCTTGAGAAGGTGTCGACCGCCACCGTCTGGCTCGACCGCGGCCTGTCGCGCCGACTCAACCGCGGTTTCGGTCATTTCGAGGAATGGCGCGACAAGGTGCTGGAAGAGGAAGAGATCGAGCAGCACAAGCTCGGCAAGGAGATCCAGCGCGAGGAGCACTGGCTGCGCTACGGCGTGACCGCAAGGCGCAAGCGCAACATGCGCCGTCTCGGCAATCTGCAGAGCCTGCGGGCCGAATATCGCGGCCACAAGGGACCGCAGGGCACGATCCAGGCGAGCGCCACGGAAGGCCGCGAAAGCGGCAAGCTGGTGATCGAGGCGGAGAAGATCACAAAAGCCTATGGCGACCGCACCATCGTCGCGCCCTTTTCGATCCGGGTTCATCGCGGCGACTGCATCGGCCTGATCGGCCCAAACGGGGCCGGCAAGACGACGCTTCTCAAGATGCTGACCGGCCAGCTGCAACCCGACAGCGGCACGGTCAAGCTCGGCACCAATCTCGAGATCGCCGTGCTCGACCAGAAGCGCGAGGACCTCAACCTCGAGGACACGCTGTCGCATTACCTCACCGACGGGCGCGGCGAGAACCTTCTGGTCAACGGCGAACAGAAGCATGTGACCGGCTACATGAAGGAATTCCTGTTCCAGCCGGAGCAGGCGCGCACCCCGATCAAGAACCTCTCCGGCGGCGAACGCGCCCGGCTGATGCTGGCGCGGATGATGGCCAAGCCGTCGAACCTGCTGATCCTCGACGAACCGACCAACGACCTCGACATCGAGACGCTCGACCTTTTGCAGGAAATCGTCGCCGGCTATTCCGGCACGGTCATCCTGGTCAGCCATGACCGCGACTTCCTCGACCGCACGGTGACCTCGACGATCGCGCCAGCCGATCCGGAGCATCCGGACGGCCGCTGGATCGAATATGCCGGCGGCTATTCCGACATGCTGGCGCAGAAGAAGGGCGCCGAGGACGAGCGCAAGCGCGCCGACAGGGCCGAGAAGGCGAAGTCGTCCGACGGCGGCGCTGCGAAGCCTGCCGATGGCGGCGGCAAGGCCCGCGGCAAGCTCTCCTACAAGCAGAAGTTCGCGCTGGAGAACCTGCCGAAGGAGATGGAGAAGACGCAGAAGGACATCGCCGCCCGCGAGGCGAAGATGGCCGATCCGAACCTCTTCGCCAAGGACCAGGCGACCTTCAACAAGCTCGCCGCCGAGACGGAAAAGCTGCGCGCCGACCTCGTCCGCATGGAAGAGGAATGGCTGGAGCTGGAAATGCTGCGCGAGGAACTGGAGGGGTAGACGCTGCGAAAACCGCGCGATCACTCCGGCGCGATGGGCGTCAGCGAAGAATGATCGTCAGAAATGTGCAGACAATAAGGAACACAAGAAGGACGTAGCCTAGCGGGCGACGGAGGGGATGTGAGCCACTCCCCGCCTCCGTGGCTTATGACTGCGGTGCAGGCTGCTCCCTGTCGCAGCTGATTCGCTCCAGATGCAGCAGGTTCGGCGACAGCGTGTCGTAGAAGGCGCCGGAGCGGCCGATATAGATCATGGTCGAGTCGGAGAGCTCGGCCAGCACGCCGGACAGCGTGGTGACGGTGTCCGGTTCCAGTCCTTCGAGAACATCGTTGAGCACGATCCAGCGCGGCTTGCTCAGGATGAGGCTGGCGAAGGCCAGCGCCATCTGCTCGTCCTTGTCGAGCAGCCGGTCCCAGCGGGCGCGCTCGTCGAGCTTGCCGGCGATGCGGGAGAGGCCGACGCGCCGGAGCGCCGCGACCATCGCCTCGTCGGTGAAGCCGGCCGAGGCGAGCGGATAGGCGAGAACGCTCCTGAGCTTGCCTTCGGGCAGGTATTCGAGCTGCGGCACGAACAGGATGTCGTCTTCCTGCGGCAGCAGGATGCGGCCTTCGCCATAGGGCCAGAGCCCGGCAATGGCGTTGAACAGCAGCTTGCGGTTGACGCCCTGGTCGCCGTTGATCATCACGCGCTGGCCGGCGACGATGGTGGGGCTTTCTTCCTTGATGCGGAAGCCGTCGAGGGCGCAATCGCCGTCGACACGCGAGGCGATCGCCAGTGATTCGAGCGTCAGCCGTCCGGGTTCGCCCTTCAGGACGACGATGTGGCCTTCGGCGGGGCCGTCGTCCATGTCGATCAGCGCGGCGCGCAGCGCAGACACACGCAGCAAGGCCGCCTTCCAGTCGGCAATCGCACCGAAATTGTCGACATACCAGCGCAGCGCCGAATGGACCTGGTTGAAGGCGGCGGCGGCCATCATCAGGCCGCCGAAGGTCATGGTGCCGGCGAAATAGGCGGGCGCGGCAATGAGGATCGGCACCAGGATGGCCAGCCAGCCGAAACCGGCGGTGACCCAGGTGAGATTGGTGAGCGCCCTGGCCAGGTGGCGGATGGAGCGCAGCACCGCGTCGAGCTTTTCATGGATGTGGCGGCGCTCGGTCTCCTCGCCGCCGGCCAGAGCGATCGCCTCGAGATTTTCGTTGGCGCGCATCAGCGAGAAGCGCAGCTCGGCCTCGTTGGCGTAGCGCTCGGCATTGAGGCGCGTGAGTTTCCAGCCGACGACCTGGCTGAACAGCGAGGCGATACCGGCATAGGCGACGGCACCCCAGACCATGTAGCCGGGGATCGAGAAGCTGTAGTCCCGGAAGTGGAAGACGAAGCCGCTCGAAAGCTGCCAAAGCACGCCGATGAAGCTGACCAGAAGGATGGTGGCCTGCAGCAGGCCGATCGACAGCGACGTGGTCATCTCGGCCAGCTTGCGGGCGTCTTCGTGCAGGCGCTGGTCGGGATTGACGCCGAGCGGGCTCGTCATCATCAGGCGATAGGCCCGGCGGTCGGTCAGCCATTCGTCGACGACGTTGCGGGCCAGGCCTTCGCGCATGTAGAGCGCCGTCATCTGGTTGAGCCAGGTCTGGGTGACGTTCAGGAGCAGCAGGAAGCCGGCGATCTTGCCGAAATTGCCGAGCTCGACGACGAAGGCATCGAGATCGCGACGCTCGAGCGAGTTGTAGAAGGGCGCGTTCCAGCGGTTGAGCAGGATCTGGCCATAGGCGGTGAGCAGGATGATTGCCAGCAAGGCCGTGGCGAGCAGCAGGATGCGGTTGCGCACCGGCGATGCCCAGAAGGAGGCACTGGCGATGGCGAGTTGCCGCCGGAAACCGAGTTCGACCGGCGGAGCGTTCTCAGGCGCGGGCATAGGGGTATCGGATACCGTATTGAACATGCAGTCTTTGTCTCGCCGTATCGGACATACCAGATACCATGCCTGCCACGCTTGTCCATGCGAGGCTGCTAGAATCCGGCGGGCCGGGCTTTCAGTCTAGCGGGAATGTATTGGCAAAGCGTTTGCGGCATGATGACAGGCCGGGCGCGCCCAGCACCTCCCCTCCCTGTCCGCCGCTTGCCAGGCGACCGCCTCCACGCTATGTGTCTTCCTGCTCTAACGGGGTGCCTTTAGTCCGGAAACGGATCGACGGCTGAGAGGCTTTGCAGCCAACCCGCGGAACCTGATCCGGCTAACACCGGCGGAGGGATTAGACGCGTGTCATCAGAAGACGCCCTATCCCAAATTTTCAACATGCAAAGGAAGGGCCCTTCATGCCGACCCATCGACATCTCCATCTTCGCCGCGGCCTTGCCGCGCTCGCCATGCTGGCGCTTACCGCTTCTGTGGCCGTTGCCGCCGACAAGACGCTGACCGTCTATACCTATGAGAGCTTCATCTCCGAATGGGGTCCGGGGCCGAAGGTCAAGGAAGCCTTCGAGAAGACCTGCGACTGCACCGTCGATTTCGTCGGCGTGGCCGACGGCGTGGCGCTGCTCACCCGGCTGAAGCTCGAGGGCGCGGGCACCAAGGCGGATCTGGTGCTGGGCCTCGACACCAACCTGGTGGCGGAAGCCAAGCAGACCGGGCTGTTCGAACCGCACGGCATCGACGTCTCGGCGGTCAAGGTGCCCGGCGGTTTTGCCGACGACGCCTTCGTGCCCTATGACTACGGCCACTTCGCGGTGATCTACGACACCGAGGCGATGAAGACGCCGCCGAAGAGCCTGAAGGACCTGGTCGAGGGCGATCCCAAGGACAAGATCGTCATCGAGGATCCGCGGACCTCGACGCCGGGCCTCGGCCTGCTGCTCTGGGTCAAGTCGGTCTATGGCGACGAGGCGGACGAGGCCTGGGCCAAGCTCAAGGGCCGCGTGCTGACCGTCACTCCGGGCTGGTCGGAGGCTTACGGCCTCTTCACCAAGGGCGAGGCGCCGATGGTGCTGTCCTACACCACCTCGCCGGCCTATCACATGGTGGCCGAGAACACCGAGCGCTACCAGGCGGCGGCGTTTTCCGAGGGGCATTACATCCAGATCGAGGTGGCGGGCCTGCTCAAGGGCGCGCCGCAGAAGGACCTGGCGCGGCAGTTCCTGTCCTTCATGATCACGCCCGGCTTCCAGGATACCATCCCGACGAACAACTGGATGATGCCGGCGGCCGCGACCTCCGAACCGCTGCCGGAGGCCTTCGGCAAGCTGGTCTCGCCGGAAAAGACCTTCCTGATGACGCCGGAAGAGGTGGCGACGCATCGCAAGGCCTGGATCGACGAGTGGCTTTCCGCCATGACGCTCAACTGAGCATGGCGGTTCTGCGGCGATCACGGATGGACGAGAGGCTGCCGGCGATCGCCGGCGGCCTTTTCGTGCTGGCGTTGATCGCCGGTTTCGTCGCGACGGCGGTCGCCTCGCTGCTTTCGGTCGGCGGCGAGACGTCGGCTGCGACGATCATCAGTGATCCGGTCGTGCGCCGGGTCTTGTGGTTCACTCTCCTGCAGGCGGCGTTTTCGACGCTGATTTCGGTCGCCGCCGCAATCCCGGTGGCCCGTGCGCTCGCCCGCCAGCCGCGCTTTTTCGGCCGCCAATGGCTGATCCGGTTGATGGCCGTGCCGATGGGCCTGCCGGTGCTGATCGGCGCGCTCGGCATCGTCGGCATCTGGGGACGGCAGGGCGTGGTCAACGACATGCTGGCGGCGCTGGGATTGAGCGAACGCTTCAGCATATACGGGCTTTCGGGCATCCTGATCGCCCATGTGTTCTTCAACCTGCCGCTCGCCGCGCGGCTGATGCTCGCGAGCATTGAGCGCGTTCCCTCCGAATACTGGCGCTCCGGCGCGAGCCTCGGCATGGGCCGGCTGTCGGTCTTCCGCTTCATCGAATGGCCGGTGCTGTGGTGCGTCATTCCCGGCATTGCCGGCCTGATCTTCATGCTGTGCGCCACCAGCTTCACCCTCGTCCTGGTGCTCGGCGGCGGGCCGGCGGCCACGACCATCGAGGTCGCCATCTACCAGGCCTTGCGGCTGGACTTCGACCCGGCCCGGGCCGTGGCGCTGGCCTTCCTGCAGATCGCCGTGACGGCGGTGATCCTCGGGGCCATGGCGCTCTTCCCCGCGCCTGCCGATCCCGGCACGACGCTCGGCGCGGTGGCGCAGCGTTTCGACGGGCGCAGGCCGCTTGCCCGCTTCCGCGACGGCGTGGTGATCCTCGCTTGCGCGCTCTTCCTCGGCCTGCCGCTGGGACAGGTCGTGTTCGCCGGCCTCCGGTCGAACCTGGCGGGACTTGTCGCCGACAGGGCGGTGCTCGACGCTGCCGCGACCAGTCTCGTCATCGGATTTTCAGCGGCGCTGGTCTCGGTTCTGGTCGGGGTGGCGGTCATCCGCGCCCGGGCGGCGCTTGCCCTCGGCAAGCGGCGTCCGCCGCTGGCAACCGTCGTTTCCGGCGCGCTTGCCGCGGTCTCTTCACTGGTCCTGCTCGTGCCGACGGCGGTTCTCGCCACCGGCTGGTTCCTGGTGCTTCGCGCCCAGGGCGACGTGGCGCGCTATGCGGCCGGAGTGGTGGTCGGCATCAATGCTCTGATGGCGCTGCCCTTTGCCATGCGGGTGCTCTCGCCGGCCTTCGAGGCGCATCGGCTGCGCAGCGCCCGGCTCGCCGACAGTCTCGGGATCAGGGGCCTTGCCCGGTTCCGCTTCATCGACTGGCCGGTGCTGCGCCGGCCGATCCTGACGGCGCTGTCCTTCGCCATGGCGCTGTCGCTCGGCGATCTTGGCGCGGTCGCGCTGTTCGGCTCGGAAAACCTCACGACGCTGCCGTGGCTGATCTACAGCCGGATGGGCGCCTATCGCAATCAGGATGCCGACGGGCTGGCGCTTCTGCTCGGCCTCGTCTGCCTGATGCTGGCCCTGGCGGGAACGCCGGAGCCCCGGCGAAGGGAGACAGGCCATGCCGGATAGGAATGCCAGCGCCGTCGTGCTCGAGGATGTCCGGCTGAGACTCGGATCGGCCGAATTCCATTTCGACTGCCGCATTGCCAGGGGCGTCATCACAGCCGTCGCCGGGCCGTCCGGCTCGGGCAAGTCGACGCTCCTCAACCTGATCGCCGGCTTCGAGCAGCCGGATCAAGGCCGCGTGCTGATCGGAGATGAGGACGTGAGCCGGCTTTCGCCCGCCGACCGCCCGGTGTCGCTGGTGTTCCAGGACAACAACCTCTTTGCCCATCTCGACCTCTTCACCAATGTCGGGCTCGGCATCGACCCGGCGATGCGGCTGAAGCCGGGCGACCGGCTGGCCGTGAGCGAAGCGCTGGCCCGCGTCGAGCTCGGTGGCTACGAGAAACGCCTGCCGGCGACGCTGTCGGGCGGCGAACGGCAGCGGGCGGCCTTTGCCCGGGCGCTGGTGCGCAGGAAGCCGGTCATGCTGCTCGACGAGCCGTTTGCGGCGCTCGATCCGGGCCTGCGGGCAGCGATGGCCGACCTCCTGCTGGACCTGCATCGCGAGACGGGCCATACGATCGTCATCGTCAGCCATGATCCGCAGGAGGTGGCACGGCTCGCCGCCGACGTGCTGTTCCTCGAAGCCGGCCGCATTGCGCTTGAGGCATCGCGGGAGACGTTCTTCACTCGGACCGACATCGCCTCCGTCGCCGATTTCCTCGGAAAGGCCGACGGCGGCTGACGCAACGGCACGAAGCCTTCGCCTTATTTTGGACGTTCGCCGGTGGCATTCGCTCAAGAGGACCTGACGAGTCCGTCTTTCTGCCTTTTCGTTCTTACTTATCCGGCGCCGCCTCTTTTTCCTCATGCAATTTTATCCATATCTAACGAATGATGTTAAAAGGGCCACACCGATGCGAGGTCTCGTTTCCCGGATCGATTTCCGGTTGCATCGGTACCTAGAGCGATTCAAAAGGAGGTTCGAGGGCGCGTTGTTGTTGAGGCAGGATGAACGTCATGGGCGGTAAAGGCGTATCGCTTGTCGGTCGCGTGCGGCGACACCGTCAGGCCGGTGTCGCGCGGGGCGCGGTCGCGCTTCTTTGCGCCTCGCTGGCGCTCAGCTCCTGCCAGACACTTTTCGAACAGGCCTATGTGCCGACCGTCGGCCCTTCCGACAATCCGCAGATCGTCGACCAGGTGCAGAAGGACGATCCGCGGGCCCAGATGGGCGCGCGCGAGCACCCGCGCATCGTCGCGAGCTATGGCGGCGAGTATCACGACGAAAAGACCGAAAAGCTGGTCGCCCGGATCACCGGCGCGCTGACCGCGGTCTCGGAGAACCCGAACCAGTCCTATCGCATCACCATTCTGAACTCCCCGGCGATCAACGCCTTCGCGCTGCCCGGCGGCTATCTCTACGTGACGCGCGGGTTGCTGGCGCTCGCCAACGACGCCTCGGAAGTGGCCGCCGTGCTCTCCCACGAGATGGCCCATGTGACGGCGAACCACGGCATCGAGCGGCAGCGCCGCGAAGAGGCGGAAGTGATCGCCAGCCGGGTCGTCGCCGAAGTGCTGTCGAGCGATCTCGCCGGCAAGCAGGCGCTGGCGCGCGGCAAGCTCCGGCTCGCCGCCTTCTCCCGCCAGCAGGAACTGCAGGCCGACGTGATCGGCGTGCGCACGCTCGGCGAAGCCGGCTACGATCCCTATGCGGCCGCGCGTTTCCTCGATTCCATGGCGAGCTACAGCCATTTCACCTCGGTCGATCCCGATGCCGACCAGAGCCTCGACTTCCTGTCGAGCCACCCGAACGCGCCGCAGCGCGTCGAACTGGCAAGGCGCCATGCGCGCGCCTTCGGGCCGGAGGGCACGCATGGCGAATCGGGCCGCGACTACTATCTCAAGGGGATCGACGGCCTGCTCTACGGCGACAGCCCGCAGGAGGGCTATGTCCGCGGCCAGACATTCCTGCATGGGAGCCTCGGCATCCGCTTTGACGTTCCCGACGGCTTCCAGATCGACAACAAGGTCGAGGCGGTGCTTGCCACCGGCCCCGGCGACGTGGCGATCCGTTTCGACGGCGTGGCCGACGCCGAACGCCGCAGCCTGTCCAACTATATTTCCAGCGGCTGGGTGACCGGTCTGCTGCCGGAGACGATCCGCGAGATCACCGTCAACGGGCTGGAGGCGGCGACTGCGCGCGCCTCGGCGGAGCGCTGGGATTTCGACATCACGGTCATCCGCATCGGCCCGCAGATCTTCCGCTTCCTGACGGCCGTTCCGAAGGGCAGCGCCGTGCTCACCCCGACGGCGGACAAGCTGAGGGCGAGCTTCCGGCGGATCACCCCGCAGGAGGCGGCGACGCTGAAACCCCTGCGCGTGCGTGTGGTCACCGTCGGTCCGGGCGATACGATCGGCACGCTTTCGGCCCGCATGATGGGCACGGATCGCAAGCTGGAACTGTTCCGGCTGATCAATGCGCTCGGACCCACCTCCACGGTGCAGGCCGGCAACAAGGTCAAGATCATCTCGGAATAGATAAGGGGCCGGTTCATACCGGCCCTGCGGATACTGACAAGGCTGTCGCGCGCTCCCGCGTCATGCCCGGGCAAAGTCTTGGCCGAGACCGACATTTGCTGACTGTGGAGATTTGATGCCAGCCCACGCAGCCAGTTCCAGCATGAATCAACAACGATGCCCATTTTCTCAAAGGGGATTCTTGCGTTTAGAGGAGGTTGGGGCACCTCGCCGACCGCGTCGCGCCTGATGCGCCCGCGACCTTCATGTGCAGCGCAGGGACGTTACGCGAAGAATGGCCGCCCACTGCGCTTTACCGCTTGAAAGGGCAGACGAACTACCCTTATCTACATCCTGTTCTCAGGGCGGGGCGAAATTCCCCACCGGCGGTGTCCGGCTTTGCCGGGAGCCCGCGAGCGCTTCCGCCAAGGTGGAAGGCAGCAGATCCGGTGCGATGCCGGAGCCGGCTGCCGGAACTTCTGGAGTTCTGCCGTCTTCACGCGCTTCCCATCATCACCATCGAGGAGCTGATCCGGTACCGGAACCGGCAAGAAACGTCGGCGTCCGCCGTCGCCGCTTGACATGTGGTGCCGCGGTCAAGGGTGCTCGACCCGCTGACCGCGGCCTGCACACCGGGCTCCGGCGAACGCTCAGGTATCAACCTGACATGTCAGGTTGTGAAATCGGTTCTGCCGGACTTCCGATATGTCGCGCGCGAGAGCCCTTCAGGCCCACCGGATCCGGTGTCTCTTGGAGAGGATTTCCTGAACGCGAGACAGCTCCTCGTTACGCCTGACCTCGCTCCAGCCGAGTTCGGCGGCGGCGATCTCGGAAATCCGAAAGAGGGTCGCAAGCGACAGCCGCCCGGTCACGGCAAGGCCTGTTCGGCGCATCACGACGTCATCGAGACGAATGACGCGCTCGTTGCGCAGTATCCAGGTGATTTCCTGCTCGGAATGGCCGCATGTCTCATCCAGAAAGACCGGATTTCGGCCTTCCGACATCAATATGTCGCCTGCCTTGCTCCCGTAGCGGTGCAGTAGCTGCAGGGCGCGCGCCGGTTCCGTCGCGGTCGCACGAGAGATCGTGTCGAGCCATCTGTCCTGCTCGACGGCGGCGGGGTAGTCGCGGCCGCCCCCGATCGGCAGGCTGTCGGTCCGGACCCGCCGCGGATGATCGAGACGCTTGAGCAGCACGTCGGCGACTTCTTCGGCAAAGCCCCGGAAGGTCGTCCACTTGCCGCCGACGAGCGAAAAGATCGGCCATTGCCGACCTTCGGAGGCTTCGATGACCGGAGCGGAGTGGTCGCGGCTGATCAGGCCGGGTGCGGTGCCGTCGGATAGGGGCAGCGGCCGGATCCCCGAATAGGTATAGACGATCTGGTCGCGCTCGAAGGCCAGGCCCGGGAGAAGGCTTCTCAGACTGCCGAGGAAATAGTCGATCTCATCGTCTTCGCAGGCTATGGCGTCCGGATCGGACGCCCGGATGTCGGTGGAGCCCACCAGTACCCGCCCGTGATAGTCGAACACGAGGCAGATGCGCCCGTCATTGGCCTCGAAATAGATCATCCGGCCGGCGAGCGCGCGGCTTAGATCCGGATGATCGAGCAGGATATGGGATCCCTTGGTGCCGCCGATGAGGCGGGACGCCACGCCGAGTCGCGCATTGACCTTGTCGATCCAGGGACCGGCTGCGTTGACCACGACGCGGGGGCGCACTCCGCGAACAACCCCGTGCGCGTCGCGCAGCGTCACGGTTTCGCCGTCCGAGTTCTCGATCTCGGCATAATTGAGGGCAAACGATCGCGGCTCGGCGCGGACGCCGTCCTCGACGAGCTCGAGGACCAGTCGTTCAGGATGAACGATCTTGGCGTCGTAATAGAGCCCTGCGGCGACGATCTGCGGGGTGAGAGGGGGGATGTTGGCAAGCGCCATCGATCTGGACCACATGGAGTGGCGCGGCATCACCCGGTGGCGAGATCCGTAGAAATCATAGAGAAGCAGGCCGATCTTGATCAGCACGGCTCCCCGGCTGCGCGGTGCGGTCGTCGAGCCGAACAGCGTGCGGATGGCGGCGGGAATTCCGTTCAGCCACGAGAAGATCGGGATCACGGTCGGCAGGGCACTGACTGCATGGGGCGCGTTCTTCAGCAGCAGGTTGCGTTCCTTGGTGGACTGGGCAACGAGGCCGAGCTCGCCGGTCTCCAGGTACTTGATGCCGCCATGGATCAGGCGGGAGGGGGCAGCCGACGTACCCGAACCGAAGTCCGCCTTGTCGACGATGGCGCAGACGACGCCCTGGGCGCACAGATCCCTGAACAGGCCGGCTCCGTTGATGCCCGCCCCGATGATCAGAACCTGAATGTCTTCAACCGTGCTCATGGTGTGTCCTTCGACGCCAGATCCTCGAGTTCAGTCCACAGGGAGCTGAGCGTCCGGCTTGCCCTGCAATGCAACCGATAGCGCTCGGCCAGCTCAGTGGCGGTGGCGTCGGTGGGAGTGAATATCCTGTCGTGCATCTCGCCGAAGCGCGGGTCATGATAAGGTGAGGCGAACATGCCGACTCCGGCCCCCGCGCAAAGGGCAGCGCCCCATGCGGCGGCTTCTTCGGTATCGGTCGTCGTGACGGGCAGGCCGAGGACATCAGCCATCAGCTGGGCGAACAGGGGATTGCGGGATATCCCGCCGGTGAGCCGGGCGGCCGTGATCCGGAAGTTGTCGCGAAGGGCATCCACATGCAGACGATGGTTGAAGGCAATTCCTTCCAGCACCGCCCGAAGCATGTCGCCGCGACCATGCCAGCCGCGCAGCCCCAGGAAGCTGGCGCTTGCGGCGGCACCGTGGGGTGATCCGAACAGATAGGGGTGATACATCAGGGAAGACGGGCTGGAGAAGGCGCGCTCGATCTCACGGGCAAGCACCGCATGAAACGACTGTCCGTCGCGTTCGGCGGCGGCCTTGTCGGTCGCGCACAACTGGTCGATGAACCAGTCGTAATTCGTCGCCGAGGCAGGTGATATCGCCATGTTGTTCCACTCGCCCCGTCGCAAGCCGTTGCGGCAGAACCACTCGCTCCCGATCTTCGGACGCGAGGTCAGGGTCTCGTTGATCGAGTAGGTTCCGGCAACGATGGCGACGATCCCCTCGGCCAGGCCGCCAATTCCGAGCGCCGACGCAGTCACGTCATGGATGCCGGCTACGACGGGAGTCCCGCGCATCAGGCCCGTCGCCGCGGCAGCTTCTGCCGTGACCGTGCCTGCGACATCATCGGGATTCTGGACCGGCGGAAGTGCGTGCTGCAAGGCACCCAGCCCGAAGAGTTCGAGGATCTGGGCATCGTAGGTCTGGGTCTCAACGTTGGAGAAGGACGTGCTCGCCTCGGTCAGATCGGTCCCGATCGTGCCGGTCAGGCAGTAGCGCAGCCAGTCCTTGCAAGCAACGACATGGCCGATCGCCGCATATCGTTCGGGCTCGTGCCTTTTCACCCAGGCAAGCAGGGATGCGGGGGCAGAGGCATGTGGCATCTGCCCCGACAATCGCAGCGCGATTTCCGACAGCCCTTGCCGCTCCCAGTCCCGGACGATGCCGCAGGCGCGGCTGTCGAGCGAGAGGATGCCGTTGCCCAGCGGCTGCCTGCTGGAATCGAGCAGGTAGAGGCCGTCGCCATGCGCGGTGGCCGCGACGGCGGCGATATCCGAGGCCGTCCGGCCCGCGGTCGCTATTGCTTCGCGTATAGCGGCCGCGGTTTCCCGCCATAGCTCTCTCATGTCACGTTCGACGTGGCGGGGGCGATCGATGATCTGGCTGATCCGCCGTCGCGCGATCGACAGGGGTTTCCCGGCTTCATCGAAGACGACGGCTTTGGTCACCGTCAGACCGTTATCAATACCCAGCAGGCACACCATGGCCGTCTCCCGTCACGCCGTCGACTGCCACGGGGCGACGACCACGTTGACGCCTCGGGACTTCAGCTTGAGCACCTCGGCGGAGGGCATGTTGGCGTCGACGATCACCGCGTCGAATTCGTCCAGCCGGCACATGCCGTGAAGGGCGCGGCGCTCGAATTTCGTATGGTCTACCAGAAGGATACGTCGACGGGCGCACTCGAACATCGCGCGCTTGGCTTCCACCATGTCCGGTGACTGGTGGAATACCATGTCGTCGGTGATGGCCGAAACGGACAGGAAGACCTGATCGGCGCGCAGGCGGCGTATCTCGGCGGCCGTCGCGGGACCGACGAAGGCGTTGCACCAGTTGTGGAACTGGCCTCCGAGGCCGAGCAGCGTCACATCGCTGACGCCACGCAGCGCATTCATCAGGGTCAGCGAATTGGTGATCGCGGTCAAAGGCACGCGCGAGGAGATATGGGGTATCATCTGCAGTACGGTGGTCGAATCGTCGAAGAAGATCGCCTGTCCGGGCTCGATGAAGGTGGCCGCCGCCGCGGCGATCGCCTTCTTCTCTACAGATTGTCGGGTGGAGCGGTAGACGTCGCTGGATTCGACGTAGCTCGTCGGGGCGGCAGACACCACGCCGCGGGTCTTGCGAAGCAGGCCGCGGCTTTCGAGGTCATCGAGGTCGCGGTGTACCGTCATCAGGCTGATGCCGAAGCGATCCGTGAGGTCTTCGATCCGCATTGTCCCTTCAGACATCACGGCTTCGGCGATGAGCTGCCGGCGTGCGATCTGTCGCGCCTGCCGGCTGTCGCTCGGAAAATCATCGACACTCGACCGTTCGGCTGTCAGGTTCTGATTGTCGTGTAATTCCATCCGCCATTTCTCCCGACCACAAGCGTTCATCTACGGTCCATCCGTGTCGGCAAGCAACATGGCGCGCGGAAACTCCCGTGGACGAGGATGGGAGGGCGCAAGGGTTGCGACCTCCCGATTTGAACCTATTCCGACAGGGTGAACGGGCCGGTATACTTGTCGACGTTCTCCTTGGTGATCAGGAGGCAGTCGAAGAGCTGTTTTTCGGTAGCCGCTCCGGTCGAGCCGTTCTTGATGAAGTTGTCGGCCTGCTTGACGGCTTCTGCCGAGAACACCGCAACCGGCTGGAGGACGGTGTACTGCATTTCGCCGGCCTTGACGGCCTCGACCGCATCCGGCGAGCCGTCGAAACCACCGACCTTCACGTTGGCCAGCTTGCCGGCTTCCTTGAGGGCCGCGATCGCGCCGAGCGCCATTTCGTCGTTACCGGAGATCACGCCGTTGATATCCGGGTTCGCCTGCAGCAGGGACTGCATCTTCTGGTAGCCCTGCGTGCGATCCCAGTTGGCGACTTCCTTGCCGACCTTCTGGAGGTCCGGATACTGGGTGATGACGGTTTCGTAGCCGTTCGAGCGGGTGGCGGCGTTGTTATCGGCCGGGTTGCCGAACAGCTCGACGTAGGTGCCCTTGTCGCCGATCATCTTGACCCACTGCTCTGCGCCGAGCGCAGCACCCTGGGCGTTGTTGGAGACCAGCTGGGCCTTGGCGAGCCCCTCCTGGTTGATTTCTGCATTGACCAGGATGACCGGGATGCCGGCGGCCACGGCCTTCTTTACCGCGCCGACGGAGCCATCAGCATTCGCCGGGTCGAGGATGATCGCCTTCGACTGATTGGTGATCGCCGTGTCGATCAGGGTCGACTCGGTATTGGTGTCGCCCTTGTGGGCCGCAACATTCGCGGTGTATCCGAGCTCCTCGGCCGTTGCCTTGGCCACGTCGCCTTCCGTCTTCCAATAGGGGTTGGCCGGATCCGTCACGATGATCGAGATGAGATCGCCGGCGAAGGCCGCGCTCGACAGCATGGCCGATGCGAACGCTGCGATGACGAGCGTTTTCGTGGATTTCAACATTGGTTTCTCCTCCTCTGTGTTGAACCTATTGCCGGTTTGGCAATTTCTTGTCCCCGGTCGAAATGCTGGAACCGGGATGCAAGCTTCGATGCGTCAGCTCCTGCGCGCACCCGATCCGTACTGGAGCGAGTTCATCAGGACTGCGAGAACAATGACGGCGCCGGTAAAGACGGTCTGCCAATAGGACGACACGCCGATGATCACGAGGCCGTCGGACAGGAATCCGATGACGAAGGCCCCGAGCATGGTGCCGCGTACCGTGCCCCGCCCGCCGGTAAGGGCCGCGCCGCCGATGACGACGGCAGCGATCGCCGTCAGTTCGTAGGTGGTGCCGGCAGTCGGACCTGCGGAGGTCAGCTGGGACGACAGGACGAGCCCGGCGACGGCGGAAAGGATGCCGGAAAGCGTATAGACCGTGATCTTCACGCGCTTGACGGGAACACCGGAGAGGTCCGCCGCGCGCTCGTTGCCGCCCGATGCATAGAGCCAGCGGCCGAATGCCGAGCGGCTGAGCAGGAGGCCGGTGACGGCGGCGAGGGCGATCAGCACGATGACCGAGATCGGTATGCCGCCCAGCCGATTGAATCCGAGCCAGTCGAAGCCCGTATTGCCCAGTTCCGGGCGCCCCGACAGATTGTTGTATGTGAGACCATTGGTCTGGAGCAGGGCGATGCCGCGGGCCACATACATGACGCCGAGCGTCGCCACGAAGGCGGGAACGCGGAACACCGCAATCAATATGCCGTTCACCGCACCGAGCAGAGCGCCGACCGCGAGCGTCAGCACGACGACGGCCCAGACCGGCGCGTACAGGATGACGCCCAGGGACTGCAGCTCGACACCCTGCATCAGCGCGCCGGCGACGACGCCCGACAGGGCGAGGATCGACCCGACCGAGAGATCGATCCCGCCATTCAGGATGACGAGAAGCATTCCGATGGCGAGGATGCCGTAGATGGCGACATGCGAAGCCATGATCAGGAAATTCGACACGGTCAGGTAGTTCGGCGACAGCCACGAGAAGACGGCGATGATGGCGATCAAGGCCAGGAACGCGCGTCCTTCCAGCAGGATATGGCCGATGCTGATGCCGCTATGCCTGTTCGGCGAAGGGGCGGCTGTTGCGGACTTCTCGGACATTGGCTTCTTCCCTGAACCCTTGGCCATTAATGAGTGACGGCCTCGCCCGAGGCGGCCATGATTTGTTCTTTGGTAACGGTGGAATCGAACTCGGCGGTGATCCGACCCTTGCGCATGACGATGATGCGGTGAGCGACCGACAGGCATTCCCCGACCTCGGAGGTCGAATAGACGACGGCAAGGCCGGATCGCGCCCGTTGCGCCAGAAGCTTGAACACCTCCGCCTTGGCGCCGATGTCGATCCCGCGTGACGGCTCGTCGAGCAGCATCACTTTCGGATTGGTCGCCAGCATCTTCCCGATGACGACCTTTTGCTGGTTGCCGCCGGAGAGGGAGCCGATTGCGGCTCCGCCGCCCGTGGTCTTCACCGTCACCTTGCGGATCGTATCGTCGATCAGCGTCTGCTCAAGCCCCTTCTGGGTGAATAGCCCCCGGGTGAAGTTCATGATCGAAGCGAGCGAGAGGTTCTGGCCAACGGTCATGGTCTGGACCAGGCCATCGCGCTGGCGGTCCTCGGGCACCAAAGCGAGCCCGGTCGCGATCCGCTCCGCAATGCTCAGGCGAGATATCTCACGGCCTTCGAGCAAGATCTCTCCCGAGGATTGCGCGAACCGTCCTGCGAGAGTCTCCAGCAGTTCGGTTCGCCCGGCACCCATCAGCCCGTAAATGCAGACGATTTCCCCGGCCTTGACATCGAGCGACAGGCGGTCGACCACATTGAAGTCCGCGCCTGCGGGATCGGGCACCGTAAGAGCCCGAACGGAAAGGGCCGTCTCACCGAATTCGTAGCCGGTTGGCGGCGAGCCGAGGTCGTAATTTTCGCCCACCATGTTGCGGACGATCCAGTTCAGGTCGATGTCCTTGCGCGGGGCGTAAGCTGTCATCGTGCCATCCCGCAAGACCACGGCATGGTGCGTGATCTGCAGCGCCTCCTCCAGGTGATGGGAAATGTAGACGATCGACACGCCACGGGCGGTCAGGTCCCGGATCACCTTGAACAGCACCTCGACCTCGGAGGCGGAAAGTGCCGACGTCGGCTCGTCCATGATCAGGATGCGGCTGTCGACAGACAGGGCGCGGGCGATCTCGACGATCTGCTGCTGGCCGAGCCGCAGCTCCTCGACGGGGGTACGCGGGTCGATGTCCTCTTCCAGTTCGTCGAGGAGGCGACGGACTTCCCGTTCCTCCGCGGCGAAATCCACGCCGGTCGGACCCTTGATCTCGCGCCCCATGAAGATGTTATCCCGCACCGACAGATTCGGTGCCAGGGACAGCTCCTGGTGAATGATCGAGATGCCCCGATCGCGCGCATCCGCGGCCGAGTGGAAGGAGACGGGTTCCCCGTCGAGAATGATCTCGCCACTGGTCGGCCTGACCACGCCGGAGAGAATCTTCATCAACGTGGATTTGCCCGCGCCGTTCTCGCCGAACAGAGTGGTAACCTGCCCGCGATGAATGTCGAAGTTCACACCCTTGAGGGCATGGATGCTGCCGTAAGACTTCGCAATGTTGCGTGCCGCCAGAACGACGCTCGTCGAAGCAGTGGCGTTGGTGACCGAGGCGCTCATTTCACCGTCACTTCCACCGGAGTAATCATCCAGTTCTTCGGATTGACGAGGCGAAAGGCCCCTGTGATCTCCAAGGTCTTGCCGCTCAGCGAAGCGGTGTCGATGCTGTCGAGCACGGCCTTTTTCATCGCCCGATTGATCGCCGAGCCTGCGTCCTGGTATTCGATCTGGTTCTTGAACATGCCAAAGGCGATGTCGCCGGGCGCATCCCGGAGATCCGTTCCGTTGATGGCGGGACCGGTCTGGAGCCTCACTTTGATTTCCGGTGGCATGCCGTCCACAGCAAGGTCATAGACTCCCGATTTCGCGCTACCCGCCACGCCGACGAGCTTGACCATCATGATGGTGCCGGTCGTCGACATCGTGCCGTATTTCTTCGCCGCAGCTGCCTTGTCGGCCAGCACTTCCGCGGCGACCGCGACGCCGTCGACGGCCTTCTCCACGATGAAAGCCTGAATGCGCGGAAACTCCTTGTCGCCATAGCTGTCCGGCGCAAAGGCCTGTTGGCGCACGTCATTGTCCGAACCGATATGAACCACGGTCGTATCGAGCGCCATTGCCGCCACCACCGCGACGCCCAGCGCCAGCGCAAGCAGCGAACCGCGGTGGGAGGTTTGCCGTACCTTGGGTGCGGATTCGGAGCTCATCGCAATTCTTCCGTCAAATTGGACCGGGGGGAGAGGCTCTCAACAGAGGCGCACCGGCTGGCGCGGATCGCCTGCAGGACGCGATCCTGCGGTGAGGCGGCGGCGTTATTGTCCATGGGCTCCTCCCTGAGACGATGAGCGCAGGCAACTGTCCTCCCAGTTGCGAGATCATCACACAACAAAAGTTACATCCGCTCTGTGCAAGGCGTCAAGTGTATTACATTGCAAATTTTGAAATTTTTTACAATTCGATGTCGGGGGCCGCCGTTTCCGGCAAAGTTCCCCCGCAGTCTCTCCATGTTCAGCACCCTTCAAATGCCCGGTGTCGCGCTCTTCGGCGGCGCAAAAAAGTCGGACGAGATCATGGCGCATGATGCTGTACTGCAATGTAAACACGTAATTTTTCAGAGCGCTCTGGGCGAGTTGGCTGTGTGAAGTGCGGCGAAGGGGTGGGTGGGACTCTCGTCGCGCACAGCGTGTCCGTCTCGCCGCCACTGCTGTGGTCCGGTCCTCGCTGGCGCGGTGGAGCTGGAGTCTTGAGTGCTTGACAAACCTATGGAACGCTGAAATTATTTGCAATCAACGCAAGAAAAATCGATACTTGCGTTATCTAAGTGATATAATTTCATGGTGAGGTGGTGTGGTCCTGCTGCGCTATGCCTCTTTTGAGATTGCTCCAGGGAGGATGGGGATGAACACGGGCGCGAGCAGAATTTTGCGGGCGGGGAGCGCGCGTCATGCCCGGTGACGTGCTGATCGGGATCGATGCCGGCACATCAGTCATCAAGGCTGTCGCCTTCGATCTGCGTGGAGCGCAGATAGCCTCCTCCTCCGTTCCCAACAGATTGCAGTCAAACTCTGACGGTTCGGCCACTCAGGACATGACCAGGACCTGGGCGGATTGCGCGGCGGCGCTCCGGGGCCTCGCCGAAAAGGTACCGTCACTTGCCGAGCGCACGGCGGCCATTTCCGTGACGGCGCAGGGTGATGGCACCTGGTTGGTCGGTCGTGACAATCAACCTGTGACCGACGCCTGGCTCTGGCTTGACGCGCGAGCCGCCCCCACCGTCGAGAAGCTCGCGTCCGGTCCGTTGAGCAGAGCCCGCTTCGAGGCGACCGGAACGGGTCTCAACGCCTGTCAGCAAGGCAGCCAAATGGCGCATATGGAGCGCGTCGCTCCGGGTCTCCTGGATGCGGCTGAAGTCGCCTTGCATTGCAAGGACTGGCTTTACCTTTGCCTCACCGGCGTGCGGGCGACCGATCCGTCCGAGGCGAGCTTCACCTTCGGCAATTTCCGTACCCGCTGCTACGACGATGTCGTCATCGAGGCGCTGGGCCTGAGCGACCGTCGTCGTCTCCTGCCCGAGATCGTCGAGGGCACGCAGCTGACGCATCCGCTCTCCGGGGCAGCCGCCGCCGAGACCGGCCTGAAGGCCGGAACGCCTGTTTGTCTCGCCTACGTGGACATGGTGATGACGGCCCTCGGTGCCGGCGTCTGTGGTGGCTCGAGCGAAGCAGCCTGCTCGATCGTCGGTTCCACGGGGGTGCACATGCGGGCCGTGACCAACGCCGCCGTTCATCTGAATGCCGAGGGGACCGGTTACGTCATGGCGCTGCCGATCCCGGGCATGGTCGTGCAGGCCCAGACGAACATGGCGGCCACACTGAACCTGGACTGGATCCTCGGAATTGCCGCCGAGCTGCTGGAAAGCGCAGGCCGGCAGGTGACGCATGCGGATCTGCTGGCCAGGATCGACGCATGGCTGGAGGCCAGCAGCCCGGGCCAAGTCGTGTACCATCCCTATATCTCCGAGGCCGGCGAGCGAGGCCCCTTTGTCAATTCCCAGGCCCGCGCGGGTTTCGTGGGACTGTCGGCCAACCATCGGTATGCCGATCTGGTGCGTGCGGTGGTCGAGGGACTCGGCATGGCCCTGCGGGACTGCTACCTGGCCATGGGTGGGTTGCCGTCCGAATTGCGACTTTCAGGCGGAGCGGCTCGCTCTCCCGGCCTTCGCGCGATCCTGGCGGCATGCGTGGGCGCCTCGGTCAGGGTCTCGTCGCGGGAAGAGGCGGGAGCTGCCGGTGCCGCAATGATGGCGGCCGTCGCGATAGGGGCCTATCCCGACATGCATGCCTGTATCGCGGACTGGGTGACGCCTCTGCTCGGGACGCCGAAGAGCCCGGATCCGGCACTCGTCGACGTCTATCGGCGCCTGTTTCCCGCCTTCCAATCATCGCGCGTAGGACTTTCGCCCGCCTGGAGCCTGTTGGCCGCCGCGCGCCAGAATACGGCCACCTGAGGTGGCGAAGAGGAGTTTTCCATGACCAACGAAACCGGAATGATCGACATCTTCGTCATCGGTGGAGGCATCAACGGGGCCGGCATCGCACGCGATGCCGCCGGGCGCGGGTTAAAGGTCGTCCTGTGTGAGAAGGACGACCTGGCCCAGGGCACGTCTTCCCGTTCGGGCAAGCTCGTGCATGGTGGTCTGCGCTACCTCGAGTTCTACGAATTCCGCCTGGTGCGGGAGGCGCTGATCGAGCGCGAGGTGCTGCTTAATGCGGCCCCGCACATCATCTGGCCCATGCGGTTCGTGCTGCCGCACAGCCCCGAGGACCGTCCCGCCTGGCTGGTCCGGCTCGGCCTCTTCCTCTACGATCACCTCGGGGGGCGTCGAAAGTTGCCGGGGACCCGCACGCTCGACCTGCGTCGTGATCCCGAGGGAACGCCGATCCTCGAGCGCTACAAGCGCGGATTCGAATATTCGGATTGCTGGGTCGACGATGCCCGTCTCGTCGTGCTGAACGCACTCGGCGCGGCCGACAAGGGCGCCGAGATCCTGACGCGCACTGCCGCCGTGTCCGCCCGCCGCGAGAAGGGCGCCTGGACCGTGACGACGCGCAACAGCATCTCCGGCGAGACGCGGCAATTCCGCGCCCGCTGCATGATCAACTGTGCAGGTCCCTGGGTGTCCGACATCATCGGCCGGGTCGCCGGCTCGAAGTCGACGCGTAATGTCCGGCTCGTCAAGGGTAGCCACATCATCGTGCCGAAATGGTGGAGCGGAAGCCATGCCTATCTGGTCCAGAACCACGACAAGCGGGTGATCTTCATCAACCCCTATGAAGGCGACAAGGCCCTGATCGGAACCACCGACATCGCCTATGAAGGGCGTGCCGAGGATGTTCAGGCCGACGAGAGCGAGATCGACTACCTGATCAAGGCGGTCAACAGGTACTTCAAGGAAAAGCTGCGCCGGAGCGACGTCATCCATTCCTTCTCCGGGGTTCGCCCGCTGTTCGATGACGGCAAGGGTAATCCGTCGGCCGTCACCCGCGACTATGTGTTCGATCTCGACGAGACGGACGGCGTGCCGCTGCTGAACGTGTTCGGCGGCAAGATCACGACCTTCCGCGAACTGGCCGAGCGCGGCTTGGCGCGGCTCAGGCATGTCTTCCCGGCCATGGGAAGAGACTGGACGGCCGACCTGCCGCTGCCGGGTGGCGACATGCCGCGTGCCGACTTCGAAACCTTCCTGAACGAGTTGCGATCGGCCTATTCGTGGATGCCGCGGCCGCTCGCACTTCATTTCGCGCGGCTCTACGGAACGCGTGCGAGCGATGTGGTCGGCGGTGCAACCAGTCTCGCCGGACTGGGGCGCCACTTCGGCGACCGTCTCTACGAAGCCGAAGTGCGATATCTTGTGGCAAATGAATGGGCCATGACCGCCGAAGACATCCTCTATCGTCGCACCAAGCATTGTCTGCATCTGACCGAGGCCGAGAAAGCCGCCTTTGTCGCCTGGTTCGACGTCGAGCAACTGCATAGCGTCGCCTGAAGCGGATCCTCACGATGAAACTCACGCTGTCCCTCAACACGAACCCGCTCGTGAACCGGTTTGCCGATCCTGACGATCTGATCGAAACGGTCGCGCGGGATCTCCGGATTCGCGACCTGCAACTGACGCACGAATTCATCAATCCGGGCTGGCCCGCCGCCATCACCCGCCGGCTGACCCGGCAGATGGCGGCCGCGCTGGCTCGCACGGGCGTGCGGGTGACTAGCGGCATGACCGGCCCCTACGGCCGTCTCAACCACTTCGGCCATCCCGACAAGGAGGTGCGCCGCTACTATGTCGACTGGTTCAAGACCTTCGCCGACATCACGGCCGATCTGGGTGGCAAATCGGTTGGCACTCAGTTTGCGATCTTCACCTACAAGGATTTCGACGATCCGGCCCGGCGGCAGGAGTTGATCCAGATCGCCGTCGATTGCTGGTCGGAAGTTGCGGAGCACGGCAAGTCGGCCGGGCTGGATTACGTCTTCTGGGAGCCGATGAGCGTCGGTCGCGAGTTCGGCGAAACCATCGCCGAGTGTCTGCGGCTGCAAGGCCGTCTGTCGGCAGCCGGAATGGCCATACCGATGTGGATGATGGCCGATATCGACCACGGCGACATCACCTCGCCCGATCCGCAGGACTATGATCCCTATGCATGGGCTCGGGCGGTCCCCAAGCTGTCGCCGATCATCCACATCAAGCAAAGCCTCATGGACAAGGGGGGACACCGCCCGTTCACCGCCGAATTCAACGCCAAGGGACGCATCCACCCGGAACCACTGCTGGCGGCGCTCGAACAGGGCGGTGCGGTCGACAATGAAATCTGCCTCGAGCTGTCGTTCAAGGAACGCGAACCGAACGACCGGCAGGTGATCTCGCAGATCGCTGAAAGCATCGCGTTCTGGGCGCCGCATATCGATAGCGGAGTCGAGGATCTCCACCTCTGACGTGTATGTGGCACGGCCCCGAACCGCTCCTGGCGTTCAGTCTGCCAAGGGGCGCCGAGATTTGCCTTAGTCGGGAAGGCACGAAGAATGCACGGGGTCGCGTCGGCGCATCCGGCCGGGCGCGGTGGCCGCCCGGTCATCGCGCCGGAGGGGGATGCGGGATCCTCTGTCTTTCGACCGGAAGAGAACCTGATCCGGTCCTGACCGGCGAACACCCCGGCACTGCGACGGCATCTTCGCTCTCCGCGAAGGCGATCCCCGCAAATCTGTCGCGCGAAGCGCTTTTGCGTATTAAGGAAACAGCCTGATGAAACGGAAGCAAACGGCGGCAGACATGGATATCGATCCGGAAAAGAGCTTGGCGATCAGGGCGGCATGGCTCCACTACGCCGGTGGCCTGACGCAAACGGCGGTGGCCAAGCGTCTTGGGCTTCCTTCCGTCAAGGCGCACCGGCTGATCGCGCGTGCGGTGGCCGACGGTGTGGTGAAGGTCTCGATCGACGGCCCGATCGTCGAATGCGTCGAGCTCGAAAATCGCCTATGCGAGCGCTTCGGCCTCGACTATTGCGAGGTTGCACCCGACCTCGGCGAGGAGGGCCTACCCCTGCGGGCGTTGGGCCTGGCCGGTGCGGGCTTCCTCAAACGGGAAATCGAGCGGGGCGACTACAAGGTGATCGGGCTCGGCCACGGACGAACCCTGGCGGCCGCCGTCCAGCATATGGCGCGCGTTGATGCGTCCAACATCCGCTTCGTATCGCTGCTCGGCGGGCTGACGCGCAACTACGCCGCCAACCCGCATGACGTGATGCACAAACTGGCGGAAAAGACGGGCGCGCAAGCCTACGTGCTGCCCGTCCCGTTCTTTGCCAATTCGGCCGGTGACAAGGAAGTGCTTCTGGCGCAACCCGGCGTGCGGGAGATCTTCGACATGTCGAACGGGGCCGAATTGAAGTTCGTGGGAATCGGCACGGCGGATGCCGGCGCACAGCTGGTCGCCTCCGGCATGATCGAACCCCGGGAAATCGCCGAGATCAATGCGGCCGGCGGCGTCGGTGAAATGCTGGGACACTTCTTCGATCAGAGCGGACACCTGCTCGAGACGACGCTCACCGCGCGCACCCTCGCCGTCGACGTGGACCGCCCGGACGACAGCCGCATCGTTGCGATCTCGGGCGGACTCTCCAAAGCCGCGGCGATACGGGCCGTGCTGAAAAGTGGCCGCCTGAAGGGCCTGATCACCGACGAGCCGACGGCGCGCGTTCTGGTGCACTGAGACGGCGCCACCGCAGGCAGCCCCGTAAACCGTCTCGCGGCGGGCACGCCTGCCGCGAGACTGCGTGTCAGCAGACATCAGGCCCGCTTCAGCAGCGTGCGGGCGCGTTTGACGATGGTGTCCTTGTCGATGCCGAATTCCGCATAGAGCCGTTCCGCCGGTGCCGAAGCGCCGAAGCCCGGCATGCCGATCACGTCCTCCTCGCTGGCCACGTAAC
Source organism: Allorhizobium sp. GW101-3B10 (assembly GCF_059424725.1). NCBI lineage: Bacteria > Pseudomonadati > Pseudomonadota > Alphaproteobacteria > Hyphomicrobiales > Rhizobiaceae > Allorhizobium > Allorhizobium sp. GW101-3B10. Next base: position 4,212,628 of record NZ_JBWKZR010000001.1, read on the forward strand.
GTGTCCAGCCGAACTTTCCGGCGGCCTCCACCGCAATCCGGGGCGCCTCGCCCAGGACCCTGCTCCGGTAGGAAGTCTCCTGGGCCTCGAACAGTTCCCAGGACGGCATCGACACCACGGCGACTGCGACGCCGTCGTCGGACAGGGCCTGGGCGGCCTCTACCGCGAGTGCCACTTCCGTACCCGTCGCCAGCAGGGTCAGGTCGCGACCCTCGCCGAACTGGCGGATGACATAAGCACCTTTCTCAGTGAGGTTCTCGGCGCCGGCGTCGAGACGAAGCTGCGGCACGTCCTGGCGCGACAGGGCGAGCAGCGACGGAACCGTCCGGGAGCGGATCGCGATATCCCAGGCCTCGAGCGTTTCCACGGCGTCCGCCGGCCGGAACACGACAAGGTTGGGGATCGCGCGCAACGATGCCAAGTGTTCGACGGGCTGGTGGGTCGGTCCGTCCTCCCCAAGGCCGATCGAGTCATGGGTCATCACGTAGATCGTGCCGACGCCCATCAACGCCGACAGACGGATTGCGTTGCGGGCATAGTCCGAGAACACCAGGAAGGTACCGCCATAGGCCTGCAGCCCGCCATGAAGGTTGATCCCGTTCATGGCGGCGGCCATGGCGAATTCGCGTACCCCGTAGCCGATATAGCGTCCCGCCACGTCGCGCGTGAACTGCTGGTCCACAGCCTTCACACGGGTGAGGTTGGAACCCGTGAGGTCGGCCGATCCACCAATCAGTTCCGGGAGGGCGGGCGCCAGCATTTCGAGCGCCATCTGGCTGGCGCGCCTTGTCGCGACGCGCTTCGGCTCGGCAAACAGTGCGGCCCTTGCGGCTCTGACCGCCTCCTCGTAACCGGCGGGGCGTTGTCGCGCGAGGCGGCGGGTGAAGTCTTCGCGCCGTTCGGACGGAACGGCCGCAAGCCTCTTCTCCCAGGCATCGCGTTCCGGCGTCCCGCGGGAGCCTGCGGCGCGCCAGACGGAAAGGAGCGGCGAGGGGATATCGAAGGGCGGGCTCGTCCAGCCGAGAGCTTCCTTCGCCGCGGCCGCTTCCGGCCCTCCGAGCGGCGACCCATGAACCGAATAGGTGCCCGCCTTGTTGGGGGAGCCGAAGCCGATGACGGTCTTCAGCGCGATCAGCGACGGTTTGCCTGTCTCGGCCTTGGCCTCAGCAATCGCCATGTCGATTTCCTTGCCGTTGTGGCCGTCGCAGGACACGACATGCCAGCCGCAGGCCCGAAAACGGGCCGGAACATCCTCGGAGAAAGAGACGGAGGTCGGACCGTCGATGGTGATCGAATTGTCGTCGTAAAGCACAATGAGCTTGCCCAGTCCGAGATGGCCCGCCAGTGATATCGCCTCCTGGCCGATACCTTCCTCGAGGCAGCCATCGCCGACGAAGACATAGGTCCGGTGGTCGACGAGTTCGGGGCCGAATTCGGCGGAGAGCCGACGCTCGGCGAGGGCCATGCCCACGGCGGTCGCGAGGCCCTGACCCAGCGGCCCGGTCGTCGTTTCGACGCCCTTGGCGTGGCCGTATTCCGGATGTCCTGCCGTGATCGCGCCCCATTGGCGGAAATTCCGCAACTGCTCGATGGTCATGTCTTCGTAGCCGGTCAGATGAAGCAGCGCATAGAGCAGCATCGACGCGTGGCCGTTGGAGAGCACGAACCGGTCGCGATCCGGCCAGTCGGGGCTGGATGCGTCGAACTTCAGGTGATGGCGAAACAGTACCGTCGCCGCGTCCGCCATGCCCATCGGGGCGCCGGGATGGCCGGATTTCGCGGCCTCGACCGAGTCGATGGCGAGCGCGCGGATGCAGTTGGCCAGCGCGAAGTTGCCAGGATCGAGTACGGCCTTGCTGGCCACGAGGTCTTGCATCGTCATTTTGACTCCTCCGTTTTTCGCTCCCTATCACTCCCTGTCGATCGTAACAACACAAAATAACAAAATCACAAATGATATGTTGCAAATAAATGGAGTCATGTTAACTTGAGTGCCATCGCGGCCGGCGAGTCGCCATTGGGTGGAGGTTTCAGGATGCGTCGCGAAGAGCGCCAGCAGCTCATCATGGATCTGCTCGTGGAGCAGCATGCTGTCGAGCTGGACGGGCTTGCCGAGCGCTTCGCCGTTTCGAAGATGACCATTCACCGTGATCTGGACGATCTCGAGCAGGCAGGGCTTCTTCGCAAGGTGCGCGGTGGCGCAACGATCGACGCCGGCACCCGGTTCGAGAGTGATTTTCGCTTCCGCGAGCGGCAAGGCGAGGAGGCCAAGAAGCGGATGGCGCGCGCGGCCCTGCAGCTGGTCGAGCCGGGAATGACCGTCATCGTCAACGACGGATCGATGGCCGCAGTGCTCGGTGCCGTCCTGGTCGAACGCCGTCCCTTGACCGTCATCACCAACAATGCGGCCGTGATGGACGCTCTCAAGGACGAAGCCGGAATTGCGCTGATCGCTCTCGGCGGGCTCTATTCGGCGAAATTCAACGGCTATTTCGGCGTGGTGACGGAAGAAGCTCTCGCGAGGCTGAGGGCCGATCTCGCCTTCGTCTCGGCGCCGGCATTGTCTGGAACCAAGGCTTTTCACATGGACGACGCGGTGGTGCGGTCGAAGCGGGCGATGATCGCCTCCGCCGCCCGCTCGTGCCTGCTCGTCAACCATACCCGCTTCGGCCACTCGGCACTGCACGTCCTGGCCGACCTCCGCGAATTCGAATGCGTGATCACGGACGACGTCCCGGCGGAAGAAGCCGTCGAGACGTTGGCCAAAGAGGGCGTTCGCCTGACAATTGCAAGCCAACAGGATTGACCATGTCTACCGAGCCGAAAGTCTGGATCGGCACCAGCTGGAAGATGAACAAGACGCTCGCGGAGGCCATGGTCTTCGCCGAGGCGCTCGTCGGGTCCGACGCGACGCACGACCCGCGCGTACAGCGGTTCGTGATACCGCCCTTCACCTCCGTGCGGCAGGTCAAGGAGGTTTTGGCGGCAACCTCGGTCAAGGTCGGTGCGCAGAACATGCACTGGGCGGACGACGGAGCCTGGACGGGAGAGATTTCGCCGTTGATGCTGAAGGACTGCAACCTCGACATCGTCGAGCTCGGCCATTCCGAAAGGCGCGAATTCTTCGGCGAGACGGACGAAACGGTCGGCCTGAAGACCGAGGCGGCGGTACGGTACGGATTGCTGCCTCTGATTTGTATCGGAGAAACCCTGGAGCAGCGCCAGGCGGGACGGGCGGCTGAAGTCCTGGAGACGCAGGTCCGCGCCGCCTTGGCAAGGCTCGGGGCGGAACAGCGGCATCAGGCGAGGATTCTCTTTGCCTACGAACCGGTCTGGGCCATCGGGGTCAACGGCATCCCCGCGACATCCGAATATGCGGACGCGCGTCAGGCCGAAATCATCGCCGTTGCCGAAGATGTCCTGGGCCGCAGGGTCCCGTGCCTCTACGGTGGGTCCGTCAATCCCGGCAATTGCGAGGAACTCATCGCCTGTCCGCATGTCGACGGGCTCTTCATCGGCCGGTCGGCATGGAATGTCGACGGGTATCTCAACATTCTCGAAAAATGCTCGCACGGACTCTGAAGGAGTAGAATTATGAAGCTGGCAATCGCTGGAGACAGTGCAGGCGAAGGTCTCGCCAAGGTTCTCGCAGAGCACCTGAAGCACCGCTTCGAAGTGTCGGAGGTTTCCCGCACGCCGGAGGGGCCGGACGCTTTCTACGCCACGTTGGCCGATCGGGTCGCGGCCGGCGTCGCCGCCGGGACATACGACCGGGCGATCCTTGTCTGTGGAACCGGCATCGGCGTCTGCATCACGGCCAACAAGGTACCGGGCATTCGCGCCGCGCTGGTGCACGATACCTATTCGGCGGAGCGGGCAGCGTTGTCGAACGATGCGCAGATCATCACCATGGGTGCTCGGGTCATCGGACCGGAGCTGGCGAAATCCATCGCCGACGCCTGGCTCAAGGAGACGAATAACTTTGATCCGAAGGGCCGGTCCGCCGGCAACGTCGATGCGATCAAGGCCGTCGACGCCAAATACAACAAGGTCTGAGTCCGGCAGTCGGACCGAACCGCGCGGTCGGTGTCTCCAAGGTGGTCATGCTGAAACTTCCCAATGACGGTGTCTCGCAGGGGACGCCTCTCGATGACGAGCTTGCCGGTTATGGCGGCCCCGGAGCGATCATCCTCGCCATCGCGCATGCCGTGCCTGCGCTGGCGAGGCGCCTTGCCGCTGGGCACCTGCCGGGCGATCCGGCAATGGTGGTCGGGCTCAATGACAGCGGCGACCGGCAGAAGGCGATCGACGTCGCGGCGCATGTCCACATGGCCGCCGCACTCAGGGCCGCGGGCGTTCGGCAGATGCTCTCCGAGGAGGCGGCGGAGGTCGAGGAGCTCAATGCTGACGGAGCATGGGATGTGGCGATCGACCCGATCGACGGGTCTGGAAGCATCGGCATCGGAGCGCCGCTCGGCGTGCTGTTTTCCATCCTGCCGGCGTCCCCGGAAGGTTTTCTGCGGTCCGGTCGTGACGTCACGGCCGCGGGTTACGTCTCGTTCGGCCATTCCTGCGATTTCGGCTTTTCGCTCGGCCAGGGTGTCACGGTCGCCACCTTCGATGCCGAGGCCGGCCTGTTCCGCGTGGCACGGCGCGAGGTGCGCCTCGGGCCCGATGCCGACACCATCGCCTTCAACGGCTCGAACACTCGCCATTGGCCGGGGGGACTGCAACGCTATGCACACGCGGTCCTTTCGGGTCGCGACGGGGTGCTCGAGCGTGATTTCAACATGCGCTGGCTGGCCGCGGCTGTCGGCGAACTGCACCGAATCCTGCTGCTCGGCGGCATGTTCATGTATCCGGCGGATCGGCGTCCGGGTTACGAACGGGGGCGTCTGAGACTGGTCTACGAGGCCGTGCCGATCGCCTTTCTCGTCGAGCAGGCGGGGGGCGAGGCGACGGATGGCATGACTGCGATTCTCGACAAGGTGCCCGGGAGCCTGCATGAGAACACTCCGCTCTATTTCGGCGCCCGCAACGACGTTCGATTGGCTGGCCGATATCTCGCCGGATCAGGAAAAGGATGAACCATGGCCCGCATAACCCTTCGTCAACTCCTCGACCATGCCGCGGACAGGGGCTATGCGGTCCCGGCCTTCAACATCTCGAACATGGAGCAGGGACTTGCCATCATGGCCGCCGCCGACGCCTGCAACGCGCCGGTCATTCTGCAGGCCAGCCGTGGTGCACGCGCCTATGCCGGTGATCGCGTTCTCGCCCGGCTGATCGAGGGGCTGACGGAGATGTACCCGCATATTCCTGTCTGCATGCATCTCGATCACGGCAACACCCTGTCGACATGTGTCACGGCGATCCAGAATGGTTTCACCTCGGTGATGATGGATGGTTCCCTGCTGGAGGACGGGCAGACACCGGCCGACTATGCCTACAATGCCGATGTCACGCGCAGGGTCGTTGAGGTGGCTCATGCCGCAGGCGTCTCGGTCGAAGGTGAAATCGGAGTCCTCGGTTCGCTTGAGACCGGCATGGGTGACCAGGAAGACGGCCACGGAGCTACCGGAAAGCTCGCCGAACATCAGTTGCTGACCGATCCGGACGACGCCGCCCGCTTTGTGGCGGATACCGGTGTCGATGCCCTGGCCATCGCTATGGGAACCAGCCACGGCGCCTACAAGTTCAGCCGCAAGCCCGACGGATCCGTGCTTGCCATGCATGTGATCGAGGAGATCCATAGTCGCATGCCGAACACCCATCTGGTGATGCATGGTTCTTCTTCTGTGCCGGAAGATCTGCAGAACATCATCAATTCCTATGGTGGTGACATCAAGCCGACATGGGGTGTGCCCGTCGAGGAGATCCAGCGCGGGATTCGTAGCGGTGTGCGCAAGGTCAATATCGACACCGACAATCGTCTTGCGATGACGGCTGCCATCCGCAAGAGTCTGACCGAGCATCCGGCCGAATTCGACCCGAGGAGATACCTCAAGCAGGCCATGGTCATGATGCAGGACGTCTGCCGGCAACGTTTCGATGCGTTCGGCGCGTCGGGGAATGCCGAGCGGATGATGCCGATTCCGTTGGAGAAGATGGCGAAGCGCTACTGAGACGGCACGAGGCTTGAAGTCAGCCGGAACGGTGCCTAAGGTCCGATGAGGGAGGAGACACGATGAGCTTGACGCAGAAGCTGATCAACGATGGCAACAAGGCGGTCGACGAGATGCTTCGGGGCATTCTCGCCGCACATCCGGATTGCCTCTGGAGCCCGGAACACGCACCGCGCGCCGTGATCGCGCGCCATGGCCCCCGGAAAGGCAAGGTTGCCCTGGTCATCGGTGGCGGTTCGGGTCACGAACCGACCTTCGTCGGGCTCGTCGGGAAGGGGCTGGCGGATGCCGCGGCCGTGGGCAACGTCTTCGCGTCGCCTCCGCCGCAACCCGCAGTCGACGCGGCCATGGCCGCCGATGGCGGAGCCGGCGTTCTCTTCATGTACGGCAACTATGCCGGCGACGTGATGAATTTCGACATGGCGGCGGAACTTCTGGAGATGGAGGGCATAGAAGCGCGTACCGTCCTGACGACGGACGACATCGCGTCTGCGCCCGTGGGACAGAAGGCAAAGAGGCGAGGGGTCGCCGGCAATCTCTTCATCTTCAAGGCCGCCGGCGCCGCAGCCGACCTGATGATGCCGCTGGACGAGGTGGAGCGGATCGCACGGCATGCCAATGCCCGCACCTACACGATGGGAGTGGCGCTCTCGTCGTGCTCGCTGCCGCATACGCGCAAATACAATTTCGATCTGCCGGCCGGCGAGATGGAGATCGGAATGGGTATCCACGGCGAGCCTGGTATCCGCCGAGGACCGTTGAAGTCCGCCGATGAGGTGGCGGACGAGATCATGGATGCGATCCTCGCGGAGATGTCGGCAGCGAGAGGCGACCGGGTCGCCGTCCTCGTGAACTCGCTCGGCGCGACGCCGCTGATGGAGCTCTACATCCTCTTCGCCCGCGTCAGCCATCGCCTCGAACAGGCTGGTCTCGAAATCCATCTGGCTCTGGTCGGGCCTTATTGCACTTCGCTCGACATGGCGGGTGCGTCCATCACCATCATGCACCTCGACGACGAGCTTCAGCCGCTCATCGACCATCCCTGTGACTGCGCCATGTTCCGGAGGGGATGATGTCGACGGAATTCACCCTGGACGACCTGAAGGAGCTGTTCGTCGCGCTCGCCGCTACCATGGAGCGCGAACGGGACCGGCTATGTGAACTCGACGGCCGGATCGGGGATGCCGACCATGGAGTCGCCATGGAGCAGGGGATGGCCGCAGCCTCCGCCGCCGTCCAAGCCCTCTCCGACGACACGACCCTGCAGGAAGGCTTCAATGCCGCGGCAAAGGCTTTCCTGAATGCGATCGGCGCATCTTCCGGCCCGCTGTATTCAACGGCCCTGCTTCGGGCCGGCAAGGTGGCCGGCGCGCGCCGGTCGATGTCGCGCGGGGAGCTGGCAGACGTCATCGTGGCGATGCGGGACGGGATCGTTCACCGGGGAAAGGCCGAGCCTGGCCAGAAGACCATGCTCGACGCCTGGCAACCGGCCGCCGAAGCCGCGGCGGCGGGGGCTTCGCCGGATGTGATCGCTTCGCGGGCCGATGCCGGGGCAAAGGCGACAGCGACGATGGTTGCCGTGCTGGGGAGAGCGGCCCGGCTCGGGGAACGTTCGCTCGGGCATCAGGATCCCGGTGCCGTCTCCGCCGCGCTGATCGTGGGGATCATCGCCAGCCGGATTTCACCGTGAGCGGCTTCCTGAGCGGGCGCGGGCTTTCCAAGGCAGATGCCGGAAAGATCAACGATATCGTGTTGCAGGAGGAAAGGCGCCCGCCCGAAACGACTCTCGACGTCGTGCGCGTATGACGGCAGAGTGAGAGATGCACAACGCCGAAAACACGGAAAGCGGCGCCTCCGGTCGAGGCGCTTCTTCGCCTTTGCCTCCATGTCGAGGCGCGCGTCCTGATGGGGCCTGGTGCGCGCAAGCGCGGTGATGCCCTGGACGAAATCGAAGATGGACCGGCCGGCCTCGATCGGGTTCAGATCGTCGACGAGGAAGACGAAGACGTCACGATCGGAGGCGTAGAAGGTGGTGGTCTGCGTCGAGATTTCGACCCGGGGATTGTAGATCCCGTTCGACCAGTCGAGTACGCCAAGGATCTTCCTCGCGTATCACCGGTGCGGTTGCCGGCAATGCGTTGGACGGCTTTGGCCAATTCGTAGTCGTGAATCCTGCCGTAATCAGGCCCGGTGACAGCCCGCAGCTCGACGCGGCCATCCTCGATTTCGAAAGTCTTGACTTGCTCGGCCCGGTGCGAGGACAGGCCAAATTGCATGTTGATCCCTGCAAGCGCGGCGGGACGCCGCCGCAGATAACCGTGCGTTCTTTCAACGCCGAAGCAAGTGATCCTGGGCGGCAAACCCCAGGATCACCTAAAGCAATTGCTACTTGCTGAAAGCACCCATCTGGAACAGGCCGCCCAGCCAGTCCTCCAGATGCCAGGTCTTGGTCACCATGCCGTCGTCATTGAACTGGTGGATATCGATGGTCATGATCGTGAAGTCCTTGCCCTTGGACGGGAAGCCGGCGAAGGGGCCGGCCTGGGTCGCGGAATAGGTCGAGCGAACGACGACCTTGTTGCCTTCCTCGACCATGTCCTCGATCACAAACTTGCCATTGGTGAAGGTGGCAGACATTTTGGGGATCATTGCCTTAAAGCCAGCGCGGCCAGGACCCTGACCCGGATTGGTCGGTACGTTCGACCAGTCCTCGGCCAGGACCTGGTCGAGAAGGTCAGCATTGCCTGTCACGAACGTCTCGTAGAACAGACGGATTTTCTCCTTGTGCGCGGACTCTGCCGACGCCGGGCTGGTCATCAGCGCCACAGCGGTCGCGGCGGCAGCAAGGAACATGGATGCACGTCGAGTGATGGTCATGTGAGATCTCCTCTTCACCTCAAGGTTCTTTACGCCAGGCTGCCGGTCGGCCTTTGCTGGACGTGACAGGAACCTACCGTTCACCGACGGGAACATCATCACTCGGAATCTTGATGGTCCATTTCCTCTCAGTAGATGATCGACTACTCAGCCTCCAGACCGCCAATGCCGTGCGGACCGGTCAGGTAGTCCAGAAAAGACCGCGTCTTGGCCGGCAGATAGCTCCGGTTGGGATAGACGGCATGCAAGGTGACCTCGGGCCAGAGCTCTTGGCCCAGGGCCGCTTCGAGCCGGCCTAGGGCAAGGTCTTCCTGAACCAGCCAGTGGGGCATCATTGACAGGCCAAGTCCCTCACGAGCGGCCAAGTAGAGGAGTGACTCGTTGCCGCTCAAGAGAACCGGGGTGAGATGCAGTTCGGGCGCGTCCGGCCCGCTACCAAGCCGCACCCGGCCGTCCGGGGAAACGGCGCTATAGGCCAGGAACGGCGCGCCTCGCAATTGCTCCGGACCTTGAGGTCGCCCGAGGCGATCGAGGAGCTCCGGCGTTCCGACAAGGACAAAACGGATTGTCGCCAGACGGCGGGCGATCAGGGTATCATCCAATGACGCGGTCACGCGCAGGGCAAGATCAAACCCTTCTTCCACGAGATTGACCTTGCGGCCGGAGAGGTCCAGGTCGAGCGTCACCGCGGGGTGCTGCGCGCGGAACGCGACCAGGAGACGAGCGAAGGCAGGATTCGCCATCCATACAGGCAGGCTGACCTTGAGCGTTCCCTTCGGCAGAACGGTGGTGTGCGAAAGCTGTGCCTCTGCCTGCTCCAGCCCCTCCAGGAGAGTGCGAACAGTCGCCAGATAGAGCGTTCCGGATTCCGTCAGACTTACGCTGCGGCTGGTTCGATTGAGGAGCCGTGCTCCCACGCGCGCTTCAACATGCTGAATGTGTTTGCTGGTCATGGCAGGAGAAAGACCAAGACGCTCCGCGGCCGCAGAAAAGCTCCGCAGTTCGGCAACCGTCGCGAAGACTCGGAGACCGACAAGCGCGTCCATGATCATCTCCTCACAGGAAACGCACCTTCAATCATGGTGCAGATGATCAAGCATTACGAAAGTCATAGGATCCTGTCCATCTTCAACCGTGCCGCAACCTGCATGCAGGGTGGCGGACCTATGGCACAGGACCGAACATGTCGACGTTCACCACCACTACGACTGCACCGAGCCCCCGCTGGAACATCGGCCTCTGGGTCGCGCAGATCGCACTCGCCTTGCTTTATCTGATGGGTGTCTGGATGCACCTTCTTATGTCTCCTGAAGAGGCTGCCGCAATGGGCGCCGTCTGGATGTCAGAAGCGCCACTTGCTCTCGTACGTTTCATCGGCGTGATGGAACTTCTCGGTGTCATCGGCCTGATCCTGCCGGCCGCCACCCGGATCAAGCCGCATCTGACGGTTCTGGCCGCAGTCGGGCTCCTGGCGATCCAGGCACTGGCAATCCCCTTCCATGCCATCCGAGGCGAGTTCGCACCGCTTCCCTTCAACCTGATCTACGTCGCGCTCGCCGTGCTGGTGATCTGGGGCCGCTCCCGCAAGGCGCCGATCCTGCCGCGTTGAGGCGCTAGACGAAGGAGATGACCGACATGGACACGGATGCCCTCAAACTGGCCCGCAGCCTGAAGGCCCATGGTCTTCCCGAACGGCTGACATGGGGCGCCGTGGAACTGTCGGTCACCGATCTTGACCGCGCCGTACAGTTCTGGACCGGGGCCTTGGGATTTCTTCCCCGTCCCGATCCAGGCACGGGCGTTGCGCTCGGGACGTCAGAACGCACCCTGGTGGTCCTGCAACCGGGCGCCCACCGACCCGTCATGAATGACGTCACTGGCCTCTATCACGTCGCCTTTGCCGTGCCGTCGCAAGAAGAGTTTTCCCGCCTTCTCAACCGCTTCAAGGGCCTTGGACTGCGGGTTTCCCCGGTCGATCACACCATGTCGAAGGCGATCTACCTCAACGATCCGGACGGACATGGAATCGAGATTGCGCTTGAGACACCGGAGCGCTTCGCACGCTTCGACAATTCCAGCTACGGCTTTGCGATGATCGACAGCGAGGGACGGTTCCGGAGTGGCCGAGATCCGCTCGACCTCAAGGCTGAGCTTGCGGCAGCAGCCGGAACTGATCCTTCAGCACCCATCGCTTCCGAGACAGTTGTGGCCCACATGCACCTGCACGTGCCGGACCTGGAGCCGGGGCTGGACTGGTTCGAAGGGCTGGGGTTTGCACGCAATCTCGCGCTGCCGTCGATGGGCATGGCTGACATGGGAGCGGGTGCTGCCTATACCCACAGGCTCGCTCTCAATATCTGGGCCGGACGGGGCGCTCCCCCGGCCCCGGACCACTCGGCCCGCCTTGTCCGGTATCACCTGACGACCTCAGATGCAGCACTGTTCAGACAGGCCAGCAGGCGCCTTCGACATGACGCCCACGGTAATCTGTCGGGCTGTGATCCGGCAGGCGCCACGCTGACACTCGCTCTTTCTCCCACAACGCGAACCGACAGGGATGCCGCATGACTTCCCCGACCCCACAGGCCTATCGTTCCGCCCAGATCGCGCTTCATTGGTTCGTCATGATCGGCGTCGTGGTCCAGATCGCCATTCATGACCCATGGTTCGCGCTCCGCTTGCCATGATGCACGGATTGATCGGCACTCTCATCTTCGGGGCTGTCTTGGTCCGGCTATGACTGCGCTTCCGCGGCCCTGATCCGTCTTGGCCGCATCGACGGCGATACTGAGCCGCTGCCCACACGTGGTGAATTCCCGCCGTGCATCGAACTTGCCGATTGATCCCGAAGGAATGGAGTCTCTCATGCGTGCAACCGGTGGCAGAATGAGCGCCAAGTACAAGTGTGACGGCCTTATCCATACCCTTCTGCGAGATTTTCGGATGTCAGCCTCGGGGCCGATCCGATTCTGGTTGATGGGAGGGAAGGACTATTCTCGCGCCCGGCTGGGATCGCGGGACGCTGGACCGCTTCGCGCAACCCGGTCGCGGCTCGTCACCTTGCGGAGAGATGATCCCATCGTTCCTGAATGGAGGATGACGGCACTTTTTCGGCGTGGGAAACCTCCCGCCCGATTTCTTTCAGCCAACACGCGAGAGCCCGCCATCATCACTGATCTCGGAAACATTGTTACCGCACACCACCTTCGACAGGACTGCTTGCCGCCTGTCACCGGCCGCCGTCGGCCCACGACCGCGCGGCGCCTGTCAAAACAGCCGACGCATCAGAACGGCCAACTGCCTGAACAGTTGCTGCTTGTCTCCCGCGGCCGGCATCAACCGCTGAAAGAAGCTCTGGGTCGATACGACGGAGCCGACCATGGATATTGCCGCAATCAGCGAGAGCTCCGTGTCGACGCCCGCGGGACCTTCATCCGGCCCCCGGATCGTCCTGACGCACCCGAGGAGCAGATCAAAAACAGGTCGGGCGAGCCGCTCTTCGATCAGCGCTTTTCGCTCGCTGTCCGCACTCGTCATGATTTCGCTGATCAGGAGCTGCGCGAAGAGCGGGCGGGCGCCGAGGAGATCGACCATCTCCGTGCAGAGACGCTCCATCTGTTCATTCGGCGGAAGATCGTGGCAGAGCTCCTGCAACGCAAGGACGCGGGTGAGGGTTTCGTCCGCGACGGCATCGACCACTGCCGTCCAGAGCCCCAGTTTCGAGCCGTAACGATAGGAAATCAGCGCGACGTCGACACCGGCCTGACCGGCGATCTTTCTGAGCGACGCGCGTTCGAAGCCCCATTCCGCGAAGTTGGCGACCGCGGCGTCGAACAGCGCATCGACGTCCAGTTCCTTGCCCTTTTTCGGCCGACCGCGACCGCGTTCCGAAGCTTTCCGTTCGTCTGTCAATGCTCTCTCCTCTTGATACTTGACAAGGATAGGCCATTGACGGATTATATTCAACATCTGATGAATAAAATGCGTTTCACCCACAGTTCTCCCGGGAAGCAGACATGCCACACACATCACCGGCGGCGCCCGAACGCGCCATACGGCATCGAAGATTGGGAACGGCACCGTTCCTCGCGGTGCTCTCAGTCCTCGCGCTCGCTGCTTGCGACGCAGGAGACAACCAAGCGACGGCAGATGCCACCCATGTGAGCGTCGAGGCCGTGACGGTGGCGAGCGATGTCGTGCGTGCTTCCGCAACGGGCGAGATCAAGGCACGCATCGAAAGCGACCTTTCGTTCAAGATCAGCGGCCGCGTCATCTCGCGCACCGCCGGCGTCGGCGACCACGTGAAAGCCGGTCAGGTGCTGGCCACGCTCGACCCGGTGGAACAGAAGGCTGATCTCGAATCGGCCCAAGCGTCCGTCGCCTCGCAGGAGGCGACGCTGCGCATGACAAGCTCGGTTCTCAACCGCCGCAAGACGCTGACCCAGACCGGCGCCATGTCACAGCAGGATCTCGACAGCGCGCTGCAGCAGTACCAGTCGGCCGGGAAGGACCTGGATGCCGCGCGCGCCGAACTCGAAACCGCGATGGAGGCGCTGCAACAGACCGTGTTGCGCGCCGACGCCGACGGCACCATTACTGCTCGCGACATCGAGGTCGGCCAGGTGGTGCAGGCTTCCACCACCGTCTTCACTCTGGCGCACGACGGCGAGCGCGACGCCGTCTTCAACGTGCAGGAGACGGCCCTCAGCGGCAAGGCGGCACCGCTCTCCCTGGAGGTCGCACTTGTCTCGAACCCGACAGTCAGGGCACTCGCGAGGCCGCGCGAGGTCAGCCCCGCTCTCGACACTTCGCTCGGCACGGTACGCGTGAAGCTTGCCATCATCGATCCTCCGCCGGAAATGACGCTTGGCTCGGCCACTATCGCCGATGTCGTCCTGGCCCGGCGAGAGCGCGTTTCCATTCCGTGGCAGTCGATATTCTCCAAGGCCGGCAAGCCGGCGGTCTGGGTCGTGGATCCGGAGACGAAGACCGCCCGGATGAAGCCGGTCGTCATCGAGCGGTATGATGCCTCGAAGGTCGTGCTCGCCGACGGTCTGCAAGACGGCGAACTGATCGTCGTCGACGGCGGCCAGTTCCTCCGCGAGAACCAGTCCGTTTCCTATTCCGAGGATCAGACCCGATGACCTTCAAGTTCCTCCTTCCTCTTGTCCTGCTGTCGGCCGGCCTCAGCGCATGCTCGGATGAAAAGGCGGCCGAGGCCCCGGTACGCCCCGTGCTCTCCATGCTGGCCAAGCCACGCGAGGCAACCGCCTTCGGCTTTGCCGGAACGGTCGAGGCAAAGTTCAGCACGAACCTCGGCTTCCAGGTGCTGGGCCGCATCGTCTCGCGCGACGTCAACATCGGCGATCTGGTGCATAAGGGCCAGGAGCTCGCCCGCCTGGATGCCACCAGCCTCGAGCTGGCTGTCAAGCAGGCGGAGGCCGACATCGCCTCCTCCGATGCCAAGCTTGATCTGGCCCGTGTGAACGAGCAGCGCCAGCTGACGCTCCTTGCCTCCAACGCCACGACGAGAGAACAGCTTGAAGAGGCTGTCCAGTCACGCGAGGCAGCGGAAGCCACCATGCAGCGGTTGCGGGCCAGCCTGACGAAGGTACGTGAACAGTTGGACTATGCCGTCCTGAATGCCGAATCCGACGGGGTCGTCTCATCCCTCTCCGCCGAAGTCGGACAGGTGGTGGCGGCAGGCCAGGCCGTGCTGACGATTGCGCGCCTCGAGGCTCGTGACGCCGTGGTCGATATTCCCGACAGCTACGGTCAGTTGACAACGATCGGCACGCACTTCGAGGTGATCCTGCAGGCCAATCCGGAGGTGAAGGTCACGGGCACGGTGCGCGAGGTGTCCCCGCAGGCGGACGCGGCCACGCGCACCCGCCGCACCAAGATCGCGATGGAAAACCCGCCGGACAGCTTCCGGCTCGGAAGCACGGTGACAGCAACGCCCGTCGCGCCGAGCGAAGGCCACGTCTGGCTGCCGGAAACGGCGATCGGTGGCGATGACGTAGCCCGTTTCGTCTGGGTGGTCGATCCGATCGCCAAGAAGGTGCAGCGCCGCACCGTAACGATCCGTCCATCCGCCGCCGGCGGTGTCGACGTCCTCAGCGGCCTTGGCGAAGGCGAGCGTGTCGTGACGGCGGGTGTCAATTCACTCGCCGATGATCAACCTGTCAGAATCCCAGACGAGATGCCGCAATGAACACGAAATTCAATCTTTCCGAATGGGCGCTCCAGCACAAGTCGCTCGTCTGGTATTTCATGATCCTCGCCAGTGTCGCGGGCGTTCTGTCCTACATCAATCTCGGCCGCGAGGAAGATCCGGATTTCACCATCAAGACCATGCTGATCCAGGCCTCCTGGCCGGGCGCCTCGGTCGATGAGATGACGAGCCAGGTCACCGACCGGATCGAGAAGAAGCTGCAGGAGCTTGAATCGCTCGACTACACGAAGAGCATCAACACGCCCGGACAGGCGACGATCTACGTCAATCTGCGGGAAAACACCAAGGCCGCGGACGTGAAGCCGACCTGGGTCAAGGTCCGCAACATGATCGGCGACATCACGCCCAACCTGCCTCAGGGCGTCCAGGGTCCCTATTTCATCGACAGTTTCGGAGACGTCTACGGCAATATCTACGCCTTCACTGCCGACGGGCTGAGCCAGCGCCAGCTGCGCGATTATCTCGAGGCCGCCCGCCAGCAGATTCTCTCCGTGCCGAATGTCGGCAAGGTGGACCTGATCGGTGCGCAGGACGAGGTCGTCTATCTGGAATTCTCGACGAAGCAGATGGCGGCACTCGGCCTCAGCCAGAGTGACATCATCGATACGCTTCAGAACCAGAACGCCGTCGTCGCCTCCGGCACGTTGCGCACCGGTGCGGAAAGCATCAACCTGCGCGTCTCCGGCCAGTTCGCCACCGAAGATGCCCTGCGCGACATCAACCTGCGCGTCAACGACCGCTTCTTCCGATTGAGCGACGTCGCCAAGATCACGCGCGGCTATTCCGATCCCGAGCAGGCGCTTTTCCGCGTCAACGGCACGCCCGCCATCGGACTGGCGATCGGCATGAAGCCCGGCGCCAACCTGCTGAACTTCGGCGAGGCGCTGTCGGAAAAGATGGACATGGTCATCGCCAGCCTGCCGGTTGGCATCGGCGTGCATCACGTGGCAGATCAGGCGGTCGTGGTGGACGAGGCCGTCGGCGGGTTCACCAAGGCCCTTTTCGAGGCTATCGCCATCGTTCTCGTCGTCAGCTTCCTCAGCCTTGGCATGCGCGCCGGCCTGGTCGTGGCCGTCTCGATCCCGCTGGTTCTGGCAATCACCTTCGTCTTCATGCAATATCTCGGGATCTCGCTGCAGCGCATTTCCCTCGGCGCACTCATCATCGCACTCGGCCTGCTGGTGGACGACGCCATGATCGCCATCGAGATGATGGTATCCAAGCTGGAGCACGGAGAACCCCTGTCCAAGGCGGCGACAGCCGTGTGGACCTCGACCGCCTTTCCGATGCTCACCGGCACGCTCGTGACCGTCGCGAGCTTCATACCCGTCGGCCTCAACGACAGTGCGGCGGGTGAATTCACCTTCTCGCTCTTTGTGGTCATCGC
The DNA here is from genome assembly GCF_059424725.1 of Allorhizobium sp. GW101-3B10. Classification (NCBI taxonomy): domain Bacteria; kingdom Pseudomonadati; phylum Pseudomonadota; class Alphaproteobacteria; order Hyphomicrobiales; family Rhizobiaceae; genus Allorhizobium; species Allorhizobium sp. GW101-3B10. The sequence continues at coordinate 4,229,252 of NZ_JBWKZR010000001.1, forward strand.
GATCTCGCTGATCGTCTCGTGGATCGTCGCGGTCCTGTTTGCCCCCCTGCTCGGCGTGCTGATGCTGCCGAAGACGATGAAGGCGCATCACGAGCAGAAGAGCCTGCTGGCGCGTGTGTTCTCCGATATGCTCGCCGTCTGCATGCATTGGCCCAAGACAACGATCCTGGCCACCGTGGCGTTGTTCGGTCTTTCCGTCTACGGCATGGGCTTCGTACAACAGCAGTTCTTCCCGGCGTCCGACCGGCCGGAGCTGATCATCGACTGGACGGCTCGGCAGAACTATACCATCGCCCAGACCAAGGCCGACATGGATACTTTTGAGGCCAAGCATATTGCCGGCGACCCCGATGTCGACCATTGGACCTCCTATGTCGGGCAGGGCGCCAAGCGCTTCGTGCTTTCCTTCGACGTCCAGCCTTCGACGAACAATTTCGGACAGATGGTCGTCGTCGCGAAGGATATCGAAGGGCGTGACCGCCTGATGGCCAAGCTAGCGGCCGCCGCCGAAGAGGAATATCCGGGAACGGACGTCTTCGTGAAGCAGATGGAACTCGGCCCTCCGGTCGGTCGTCCCGTCCAGTATCGCGTGGGTGGCCCAGACCCGCAGATGGTACGCGCCTATGCGCAGGAATTGGCCGGCATCATGGGCCAGGACCCGCGCCTCGCCAGTATCGTCTTCGACTGGAACGAGCCGGCCCGCGTGGTGAAGGTGGATGTCCTGCAGGACAAGGCCCGCCAGCTCGGCGTCAGCTCGTCCGACATCGCGACCTCGCTCAACAACATAACCGGCGGCTCGACCATCACCCAGATCCGCGACAGCATCTATCTGGTCAATGTGGTGGCTCGCGCCACGAAGGACGAGCGGGAGTCGATCGAAACGCTGCGCAATCTGCAACTGCCCGGCAGCAACGGCCAATCGGTTCCGCTCGCCTCGATCGCCAACTTCCGCTACGAACTGGAGCAACCGGTGATCTGGCGCCGTGACCGCATTCCGACGATCACGGTCAAGGCGGCGATTGCGGACGACACTCAGCCGGCCACCATCGGCCAGCGACTGAAGCCCTCCATCGACGCCTTCACGGCCAAGCTGCCGGGCGGCTATAGCGTGGAAACCGGCGGCTCCGTCGAAAGCAGCGCCAAGAGCCAGGCGCCGATCGCCGCCGTCGTACCGCTGATGCTGCTTACGATGGCGACGATCCTGATGTTCCAGCTGCAAAGCTTCCAGCGTTTGTTGATGGTGGTGATCGTGGCCCCTCTCGGTCTGATCGGCGTGGTGGGCGCGCTGCTGCCGAGCGGTGCGCCCCTGGGGTTCGTCGCGATCCTCGGCGTGCTGGCACTGATCGGCATTCTCATCCGCAATTCGGTCATTCTGGTGGTCGAGATCGACACGCTGCGTAGATCCGGCAGGCATGCCTGGGACGCGGTCCGCGAGGCCGCCGAACACCGCATGCGTCCGATCATGCTGACGGCAGCGGCCGCCTCTCTAGCGCTCATCCCGATTGCGCGCGAGATCTTCTGGGGCCCCATGGCCTACGCGATGATGGGCGGCATCATCGTCGGGACGGTGCTGACGCTGCTCTTCCTGCCGGCGCTCTATATCGTCTGGTTCCGTATTCGCAAGCCCGACGACGTGACCGGCGAGGTCACTCTGTGAAAGGACGCCCGGGCATAGCCCGGGCACCATCCTATCCCGATATCCGGCACAAAACCCCCGCTCCGCGAAAAGGCCCGCAGATGCAACGTTTCCGCCCCGAAGCCTGGCGACTCCTTTTGGTCGCGACCCTGATGCTATCCATTGCAGGATGCACATCCCGCCCCTCGCAGGATGTCCTGACGCCGCTCACGCTCAGACAGCCTGCCACCCAAGAGGTCACGGTCCTCGCGGCGACAAACCGGAGCCTGGGTTCCAGGGGTGACGGTCCGTTGGAGCAGAGGTCCGACCATCTGAGCTTCGAGCGATATAGGTTCTCTGTTCCCGAGATCCGGCCAGCCGCCAGCATCAGTTATCCGACGGCTTCTCCAGATCCACGACGACAATTCGTCGTCACGGACCACGGTGATCTGACATCGTCGCAGTTCTCGGCCGAGATCGCGCGCACGGTCGACGACGACGGGACTGTCGCCGTCTTCGTGCACGGCTACAACTACAGCCATCAGGAGGCGCTTTTTCGTACCGCCCAGCTTGGCGCCGACGCCCCGACGCTGCCACCGCCAATCCTATTCTCCTGGCCGTCGCAGGCGAGCCTGACCGGCTATGTCGCAGACAGGGACGAAGCACTGGCTTCCCGGACGGAGCTCACCAGATTGCTGGTCCTGATCGGTCGTACTCACGGCGTCAAACGCATCGTTCTCTTCGCCCACAGCATGGGGTCCATGCTGGCTGTGGAGGCGGTGCGTCAGCTGAAACTCGAGAAGCAGTCGAGCACTACCGAGAAACTCGACATCGTTCTGGCCGCCGCGGACATCGACGCCGATCTCTTCCTCTCCCAGTTGAACGACATCGGCCGGCTGCCTCGCCCCATCACGCTGCTGGTCTCCAGAAAGGACAAGGTGCTTCGCGTGTCGAGCTTCCTCGGCCGCGAACGGCCGCGGGTCGGCCGATCAGATATCGGCGATGCAAGAGTCGTCGCGGCGGCAGAAGACCATAACCTCCGGCTCGTCGACATCACGGGCATCAATGACAATGACGGCCTCGGGCATGACAGGTATGTAAATCTCGCCAAGTCCGCCGAAGAGATCAAGAGACAGTATCAGCCGGGCTCCGAAACTCCGGACAACGTCGGTGCCTTCGTCGTCGACGCAGCCGGCCAACTGTTGAAGAGGCCTCTCCCCGTGACTGGAGACACGCGTCTCGCCGCGGCGAGATAGACAGATGTCGCCACTTGCCGCCTTGTGCGCGGTATCTGGCCGCGGCTTGCGGAACGGATCAGCTCTGGTGCGGCCTTCCATTGGGATGACCGACCTGAAGGATAGGTGCACTCATAGAACCGCCCGCAGCGAAGTCGCCGAGCGCGGGCTCTTATCATTGAAACAGCGCGACAGCGCGGCACCAGCCGGCGGAGCCGCCCCTGATCTTCACCGGCAGGCACGAGACCGTGCGCACGCCCTTGTTCATAAGCCGGTGGGTCGCCTCGCGGCCGATGCCGCGACCGAGAAACTCCGGCCGTCCATTGGCGGCACCGGCAGCGGTGTTGATGAGCACGATGTCGAACGGCTGCAGGTCATGCCCCGTCGCCCTGACCGCGTTCATCGTCGAGGCGAAATGCCAGGGCGCGTCGAGATGCGTCCCGGCATGGGCCGTCAGTTCAACTGCTCGACCGCCCAGCCCCCGCCACCCGGGACATTCTGCAATGTCGAGGCCGGAAAAAAGCGCAGAACCTCGTCGATGCTTTCAGAGTGCTCGGTGTAGGTGATGTCGGGGCCAAGGCCCGGGGGATCGGCAGGAACGTCGTTTTCGATGGCCCCGGAGAGGTCGATGATCTTCATGGGGTCATTCTCCTGAAGTGCGGCATTGGCCAGCATGTCGAGATCGGCATCCGCCTGGAAGCCGAGAGAAATCGCCTCGCGCGCATCGAGCGGTGGCATGGCACCGAAGATCCTTTGCAGGACGACATCCGTGCCGAAGCGGATTCGGGACGTCAGTCCGGTCACCCGGCTCGTGGCATCGGCACCGGTTCCTGGCCGAGCGCGTGACCTGAGACCCACTTTCCCTCCAGTTTTCGGGAGAGTCTTGGGTTTTTAATCTGGCCTCATGCGGCCTGTTTTTCCATAGCCATTTTCATTGCGAACTCGCTGGGGGTGATATTGCCCAGCGACGAGTGGGGTCTGCTCCTGTTGTAATCCTCCTTCCATGCGTTGATGGCGGCTCGGGCCTGAGTGAGCGACGAGAACAGGGTCTCGTTGAGGCACTCGTCACGGAAGCTGCCGTTGAAGCTTTCGACGAAGCCGTTCTGCATCGGCTTGCCTGGGGCGATGTAGTGCCATTCGACCTTTGCTTCCTGGCACCATTTGAGGATGGCCATACTGGTCATCTCCGTGCCGTTGTCCGAGACAATCGTCCTCGGCTTTCCCCGTCTGGCGATGAGACTATCCAGTTCGCGGGCAAGCCGTGCCCCCGACAGGGATGTGTCGGCGACCAGGCACAGGCATTCACGGGTGAAGTCGTCGACCACCGCCAGCACCCGAAAGCGACGACCGTCGGTGAAGGCATCGCTGACGAAGTCCAGGCTCCAGCGCTCGCCCGGACGCGACGGCAGAGCCAAAGGACGTCTCGTCCCCAAGGCCCGCTTTCGGCCGCCGCGCTTGCGCACCGTCAGCTTCTCCTCGCGATAGAGACGTCGAAGCTTCTTCAGGTTCATGACCATCCCCTGCCGGTCGAGCATCACGTGGATACGGCGATAGCCGAAGCGACGACGCTCGGACGCCACCTTCTTCATCGCCTCGCGGATGGACGCATCGTCCGGCCGCACGCTCCGATATCGCATGCTCGAACGATCCACCGATAGAACCTCGCACGCCCGACGCTGGCTCACCCCGTGCTGCGCACAGACGTGAGCCACCGCATTCCGCTTCACATCGGGCGTCACCATTTTTTTGCAGCGACATCCTTCAGGATCGCATTGTCCAGCATGGCCTCGGCGAGCAGCTTCTTCAGCTTGGCGTTCTCGTCCTCGAGCGCCTTCAGCTTGCGGGCATCGGACACGTCCATGCCGCCGTACTTCGCCTTGTATTTGTAGAAGGTTGCATCCGAGATGCCGTGCCTGCGGCAGACATCGACTGTCTTCGCGCCCGCCTCCTGCTCCTTCAATATTCCGATGATCTGTTCTTCCGTGAACCGTGAACGCTTCATTCGTCCGTCTCCTTGATGTGACGGACTCTACCAAATTCTGGAGGAAGTTCAGGGTCTCAGGTCACGCGCCATAAACGGAGATCGAGGACGCGAAGACGAAGGTAGCGCCAGGGCACTGGCCGGCGAGTTTGTCAGCGAGGCCAAGCGATGCGATCAGGTTGACCCTGTGCCTTCGTCAAGGAACCTGGCGATCTGTTCTGCCGTACGTTTCGGTTTTTCCCAGTTTGGGCAGTGGCCGCAACGCGAGTCCAGCCAGATCATTGCGTTGGGCAGCACGTCGGCCAGCTTCCGCTGTGCGGCTTCGACAAATATCTCGTCCAGGCTTCCTCCAAGCACGAAGGTTCGTGTCTGAAGCGAGCGCAATGCCTGATCATCGAAATCTGCGGGGCGGTAATCTATCAGTCCTTTGATCGCCGAGGACCACACGTGGGGCGGAAGGAGGCTGCTCTCACTGAGGATTTGATCCATCGACATCGATCGGTCCACCGGTCCGACACAGGTTCCACCCTGGAATTTCTCGATGAAATCGCCGGGAACCTGATCCTGGAATAGCAGCGTCTCCTCGTGGACTGACCGTAGAACTGAATTATCAGCCGTAACGGCGGTCCCTATGAGCACCAGGTTTGTGACCCTTTCGGGCTCCCTGAGCGCCATGCACTGCGCGACAAAGCTGCCCATTGAATGGCCGACAATGGCCGCTTTCTCCAGGCCCATCGATCGCATGAACTGCAGGACATCGTCTGCATACCCCTCGATCGAATAGTCTTGTTTCGGCTTGGACGAACGGCCATGTCCCAGGAGGCTGGGCACGAAAACCGCAAAATCTGCCGGCAGGTACTCCATCACGCCCTTGAATGAATACCAACTGTCGGCATATCCGTGGATCAGAATTATCGGATCGTCTCCGCCAGGCCGGCGCACGTATTCCAATTTGTTTCCACCCGGCAGATCCAGATGCTTAAGCTCATACGACATGCTCGGCCTCTATTTGCTGGCTGCAGACAAAGAGGCATTGATGGATTTTCCTTCGACCCGGGCGGATCGCCACCAACCGAACAGCCCAACCAGTACGAAGGCGCAGGGGATAAGCCAAACCTTCCAGGTATTGTCACCGGTCAAGAGAGAGAGGTTTGTGAGCGCAAGAAGCAGGAAGCCACCCAGGCCAACGATGGAGAGACCAGGCGAAAAGCGGCTTTGCCATGCGGTCGTCTCGCGCCTGTCCGTACCGAAGAACCTCAGTATGGCGAAACACACGAGCAGTTGCACAATCAGGATGCCGAGCGCAGACGCAGCGGCCAGCCATGAGTAGAGGACCGTATACGGATCAAGCTGAAGCAGCGCGGCGATGCCGATGAAGAGAAGCGCGCCAACCGTATAGGACCGGCATGCGAGCCGCGGCGACCGATGCACGGGGTCCGTGGTCCCCAGTGCCTTCGGCAGAAGTCCGTCGCGACCGAGTGCGAAGAGATAGCGGCTGATCGTATTCTGGAACGAGAGGACACATGCAAAAAGGCTCGTTACAAGCAAGGCCGTCATCGCGAGCTTCAGCCAATCGCCTACTCGGGTTGCCGCAGTGTTTACGAACAGATTCGAAAGATCGCCATTCGCGACTTCCCGGATGCTCGAAGGCCCGTAGGCGATCACCATGCACCAGGCAGAGAAAGCATAGAAAACCGTAATGGCAATGACCGCCACGTAAGTGGCTGCCGGGATCGTGCGACGCGGATTCTTGGCCTCTTCAGCGAAAATCACCGTCGCCTCGAAGCCAATGAACGATGCCACCGCGAATAGCAGGCTCACGCCCAGGCCCGTCGAGAAAACTGTCTCGGGCGCAAAGGACGTGAATGCAATGCCCTGTGGGCCACCGCCCTGGAAGAGGATTGCAAGGTCGAGAATCAGGAGGACAGCGACTTCCCCAAGCATGCAGATGCCAAGAACCTTGCCGGAGAATTCAATGTTCCGAGTGGCGAACAGATCCACCACGATCATGCAAGCACATGCCCAGACCCACCATGGCAATGTCAGGCCCGCGGACTCCCCGATGCCTGCCATCACGATGCCGAAGAAGGCGTAGACGGCAATCTGGATTTCGATGTAGGTGAGCAGTGTGATTGCACCGGTTGCAGCACCCCAGGATTTGCCGAGTCCATGCGACACGAACACGTAAAACGCACCCGCGCTTCCGACGTGACGGCTCATGGCGGTGAATCCGGCCGCAAATACAAGGTAGACGAGTCCTGCGAAGACGTAAGCGGACGGAGCCCCAGCCCCGTTGCCGAGCCCGAAAGCCAAGGGCGCCGCGCCCACGATTGCGGTAAGCGGCGCCGCCGCCGCGACAACAAAGAAAACGATGCTCGCCAAGCCGAGCGAATTCGGCTTCAAGCCGGTATGCGTCAATTGAGATTCTGCCATTTGAGACCTCCCTCGCCAGTCTTTCAAAGCTAATCGACTTGGCCAGATCCTGCTTGACAACGTCAGCTAGCCAATTGACACTTTCAGACAAGTGATCGCGATAATACCTCAGGTTCAAGATCGTGCGTGACGAGACCTGATGGCGGATCCTGTTTTCCTTGGAGGGGTTTGTTTAATCGGAGGTAAGCTTCCCGGTGCAGCGCGAGCCAACGACAATAGGGCATTTGGGTCTGGTGAATGCCGGCGTTACCGTCGGCCTGGACCAAATCGTCAGGCAACGTGGTGGTGATCCCGCACGCGTACTCGAGGAGTCCGGACTGCGACAGGCGTTCGACGAACTTCACCTCACGGCACAGAATCCAGAAATTACCCTATCTGCTTTCTCTTGCATGCTGCGCTCGGCGGCCAAGGAAACAAAGCTGCCAACCTTGAGCATGGAATTCGCCCAGGATTTCGACGTCCGCTCGTTGGGCGCAATTGGCTATCTGTTCGATCTCGCCCCGGACCTGGGTACAGCCCTCAAGGACTTCTGCTCTGCTTTCGAGCTCGTTCAGGAAAACACGGCGATCGGGGTGGAGGCGCACGGAGAACTGGCGCGCATCTCATATTCCGTTCGTGTCGGAACACCGGAGGAAAAGGCTCCGGACGCAGAGTTTTCGGTCACCATGTTGGGTGCGGCGCTTCGAAGAGGTTTGAACGCATCCGTCGACGTCCACCGGGTGGATCTTGAACATATTCCGGGGTGGGAACGAGAAGCAGCGCCTGCATGGCTTGGAAAAGACTTCCGATTGCGAGAGCACTGCAATGCCATTTACGTGCGGCGTGACGCCCTGGATCGGCCAGGCCCGAGCAAAGACCCTTACCTTTACAGAATTGTCGCGGATCGCGTGAGAGACGAACTTAAGAGTCTTGGATCTCGAAACGACACCGTAAATGTGGTTCTGAGATCGCTGGGTGAGGCGTTTTACGCCGGCAAGCTCGCTCAAATCAGCGCGTCGAATGTCGCCGACCAACTGGGTATCAGTGCGCGCACCCTTCATCGACAACTCGCCGCCTATGGAACAGGCTTTCGCGATTTGAGAAACGCCTCATTGCTTGACTCCGCGAGGCTTCTTTTGTCTGACCCCCAGAATTCGGTGACAGAGATCGCACTCGCATTGGGCTTCAGCGAGACAAGTGCCTTCTCGCGCGCGTTTCGCGACCTGACAGGCGAATCGCCGGCCGAATTCAGAAAATCGTGACAGGCTGCCTTGTCCGGCAAAGCGTTGGAGAGCCGTGTGCTGGCAGGCCTCCGCGAACGCCTGATGATCCCGGAGATGATGGCGGAAGCCATGCGGGCCTATGCGCAGGAAACCAATCATCTCAACCGCGAGCGCCGCAATTCCGCCGAGGCCAACCGTCGCGAACTTGCCGAGACTGCCAAGGCCATTGCCGAGATCGTGCGCGTCATCGAGCAAGGTGGCTGGCTTCGTGCCCTGTCCGACCGCTTGGCCGAGCTGGTAGCCAAACAGGACATCCACAGCGCGCGTCTCGCTGACATCCCTCAGGACATACCCGATCTTCATCCGGGCGTCGCGGAGATCCGTCGGCGCAGGATCCAGCGCCTGGCCGAGACGCTTTCCCATCCCGGCAAAGCACCTGAAGCTGCCGCCGCCATCGGCGAAATCATCGACGGCGTTGTGGTCACGCGCGGCGAGAAACGCGGCACCTGCAGCATCACGCTGCAAAGCGAGCTTGGCACCATCCTCGACTGGATCGACCGCAGCGGAAAACCCCGCTACAAGCCCAGGTCATACACCGCCCAGTCCCGTTTGCCGGTCTCGGTAAATGCTCGGGCCTGTCCCGGGCATCAGCACCCTGGTTAAGCCCTTCATGTCGTAGATTCTCGGCACAAGGCCGGGGATGACGTCGAGGGTGCAGTGCTGGTCATACAGAAAGGGCCGGTATGAACCGGCCCTTGTCGATTGTGTTTGCCTCACAAGGCCATTTCGTGCATCTGGCCCGTCTTCGGACCATAGTGGGTGAGCGCCGCTTTAAGCTTTTCCAGCGCTCGCGTCTCGATCTGGCGGACACGTTCCTTGGAAATACCGAGTTCGGCACCGAGTTCCTCGAGCGTCGCGCCGTCCTCGGTCAGGCGGCGCGCCTTGATGATGCGGTTTTCCCGCTCGTTCAGTTCGGTCAGCGCATTCTTCAGCCAGCCGTGCCAGCGTTCGCCGTCGATGATGCCGGTGACCTGTTCGTCCGGCGGCACTTCGTTGCTTTCGAGCATTTCCAGCTGTTCGCTGCCATCGCCGCCGTCGCGGCCCTTCATCGGCGCCTGCAGCGAGGCGTCGGCGCCGGAGAGCCGCGCATCCATCGACTGGACGTCGGCCAGGCTGACGCCGAGCGCCGAGGCGATTTCCTGGTGGATGGCTTGGTCGCTCAACCGGTTGTCGCCCTGGGCGAGCTTGGCGCGCAGGCGGCGCAGGTTGAAGAACAGCGCCTTCTGCGACGAGCTCGTGCCGCCGCGCACGATCGACCAGTTGCGCAGGATATAGTCCTGCATCGAGGCGCGGATCCACCAGCCGGCATAGGTGGAGAAACGCACTTCGCGGGCTGGCTCGAAGCGGGCCGCGGCTTCCAAGAGGCCGATATAGCCTTCCTGGATCAGGTCGTTGAGCGGCAGGCCGAAGCCGCGGAACTTCGAGGCCATGGCGATGACCAGGCGCATATGGGCATGGGCGATGCGGTTGCGGGCATCCTGATCGTCGTTGTCTCTCCAGCGGATCGCCAGATCCAGCTCCTCCTCGCGTTCGAGATAGGGCTGAGCCATCGCAAATCGGATGATGTGTCTGTCGGCGGACATGGCTTTCATCGGTGTCTCCATGGGCGGTACGATCAGGACGGGTCGTCTAGTGCCGGCACTCATGCATGAACGGGCCAAGGCCACACGGGTTCCATCGCGCGTAGGTCGATTTTTGCCAAAGGCAAGCGTCTCCGGCCGCAGACCGTTCGAAAACCATTACGCGGAACATGGGAATTCGGTTTGAACGTTGCGCGTCAAAGGGCCGATCGGTTCGGCTTTTCACGGACTTGTGATGACGGGCCCTGAATCAGGCGGGACGATGGCCGGCGATGAGTGCCAGGCGCGGTACCGGCCAGCCCTTGGCGTCGGGCATGAAGACCAGGCGGTAGCGGGCAAAGATATTGGCGAGCAGCAGCGTGAACCAGGCGCCGAAGGACAGGCCGGCGATCACGTCGCTCGGATAGTGCGCGCCGACCATGACGCGGCTGAACGCCATCCACAGCGCCAGCAGCATGAAGGCAAGCCGGTAGCGCGGCAGAAGCAGGATCAGCACCATGAAGATGGCGCCGACCGTGGTGGCATGGCCGGAGGGGAAGCTCTCGAACTTCGCGCCGCTGAAGGAGGAGAAGCCGAACGAGCCCCAGTCCTCGAACTGGCCGGGGCGGGCGCGGCCGATCACCCGCTTGACGAGATTGGCGAGAATGCCGGAGAGCGCCACGGCGAGGAAGGCATAGGCGCCGATCTGGCCGAGATGGAGGGCGCGGAAGCGCTGCCTTGCGCCGCGCGACAGCCGCCAGGAGGCAAATCCCGTGAGCGCCAGCATGGCCGCGGCCGTCAGGATCCAGCCGGAACTGCCGAATTCGGTGATCATCTTGCCGAGCGAGCGGGTGAAGATGTCCCGGTGCCGCGAGGCGCCGACCGGCGCGTCGAAGATGAGGAAGGAGAGGAGAACCAGATTGGCGGCGACGACGGCGAAGATCTGCCAGTAGTGCGGCGCAGGCGGGTGACGATTGAGGTCACGGCGCCGCTTCAGCCAGATCCTGATCTTGTCGATGCCGCTCACGTCCAGCCTTCCGCTTCATTCCAGCCTGCCGGCGAAGGAGAGGCCGGAACGGCGTCCACGAACGGCATGCAGCCGCGGCAAGATGGTTGCCGCGGCTTTCAAATGCAAGGGCCTGTCAGGCCGACAGCGCCTTGAACTCGGCGAGGATGGCGTCGCCCATCTCGGTGGTGCCGACCTTGGTTGCGCCTTCGCTCATGATGTCGCCGGTGCGGATGCCCTTGTCGAGCACGGCGGCGATCGCCTTTTCGAGGTTGTCGGCTTCCTTCACCATGTTGAAGGAGTAGCGCAGGCACATGGCGAACGAGGCGATCATGGCGATCGGGTTGGCGATGCCCTTGCCGGCAATGTCCGGGGCCGAGCCGTGGACCGGCTCGTAGAGCGCCTTGCGCTTGCCGGTCTTGGCATCGGGTGCGCCGAGCGAGGCGGACGGCAGCATGCCGAGCGAACCGGTCAGCATGGCGGCGACGTCGGAGAGCATGTCGCCGAACAGGTTGTCGGTGACGATGACGTCGAACTGTTTTGGCGCACGAACGAGCTGCATGCCGCCGGCGTCGGCGAGCATGTGCTCGAGCTGGACGTCCGGATACTTGGCCTTGTGGGTCTCGGTGACGACCTGGTTCCACAAGACGCCCGACTTCATCACGTTGCGCTTTTCCATCGAGCAGACGCGGTTCTTGCGGGTGCGCGCCAGCTCGAAGGCGACCGAGGCGATGCGCTCGATCTCGTAGGTGTCGTAGACCTGGGTGTCGATTGCCCGCTTCTGGCCATTGCCGAGATCGGTGATGGTCTTCGGCTCGCCGAAATAGACGCCGCCGGTCAGTTCGCGCACGATCAGGATGTCGAGGCCTTCGACCAGCTCGGGCTTCAACGAGGAGGCATTGGCGAGCGCCGGATAGCAGATCGCCGGGCGCAGGTTGGCAAACAGTTCGAGATCCTTGCGCAGGCGCAGCAGGCCGGCCTCGGGGCGGACGTCATAGGGTACGTCGTCCCATTTCGGGCCGCCGACGGCGCCGAACAGCACGGCATCGGCGTTCATCGCCTTGGCCATGTCGTCCTCGGAGATCGCCGCGCCATGGGCGTCGTAGGCGCAGCCGCCGACCAGACCTTCGTCGGTGGCGAAGCCTGAGCCCTGTTCGGCATTCATGTAGGCGATGATTTTGCGGACCTCGCCCATGGCTTCGGGGCCGATGCCGTCGCCGGGCAGAAGGAAGAGATTGTGCTGTGTCATGGAAAGCCTCCCTGGCTTTGAAAAAGAGTTGCCGCCTTCTATCGGGCAAAAACCCGCATTTCAAGGACACTCAGCGGCAGAACGGTACGGTGGGAGGCAGCCGTAGCGGAGAGGCCGGCGCGGTCGGTCAAGCCGATCCCGCGCCGCAGCCGGGATCGATCAGGCCCAGGGATGGGTCTGGGCGTTGGTCTTTTCGAAGGCGGCGATGCTTGCGGCCTTTTCCAGCGTCAGGCCGATGTCGTCGAGGCCGTTCAGCAGGCAGTGGCGCTTGAAGGCGTCGATGTCGAACTTGATGCGGCCGCCGTCCGGACCGGTGATTTCCTGCGATTCAAGGTCGACCGACAGAACGGCGTTGGAGCCGCGGTTGGCGTCGTCCATCAGCTTGTCGAGGTCTTCCGGGCTGACGACGATCGGCAGGATGCCGTTCTTGAAGCAGTTGTTGTAGAAGATGTCGGCAAACGAGGTGGAGATCACGCAGCGGATGCCGAAGTCGAGAAGTGCCCAGGGGGCATGCTCGCGCGAGGAGCCGCAGCCGAAATTGTCGCCGGCAACCAGGATCTGCGCATTGCGATAGGCCGGCTTGTTGAGGACGAAATCCGGGTTTTCCGAACCGTCGTCCTTGTAGCGCGCCTCGGCGAACAGACCCTGGCCGAGACCGGTGCGCTTGATGGTCTTCAGATAGTCCTTCGGGATGATCATGTCGGTGTCGACGTTGACGACCGGAAGGGGTGCTGCGACGCCGGTGAGCTTTACGAACTTTTCCATCAGACCCTGCCTTCGGAATGCAATTCAGGAATTCCGCAGGCCATAGAGGAAAATCGCGCGGATTTGAAGGCCTTTATTGGCCAAACGGGTACGCCCGGCCGCCGAAGCGTCAGTTTTCCGGGCGTGCCGGCCGATCCTGTCACAGATCGATGATGGTACCGCGGCCGTCATTCCACACGCGCATCTCGCGGCCTTCAGTCTTTGCCTTGGCATAGACCGGGGCCTTTTTCGGCCGCGCGGTCAGCATGCGGGCGGCAAGCGTCAGCGTCAGCACGGCGCCGGCGATCAGCGTCAGCGAGACGGTGAAGGCGGCTGCGATGGCCAGCACGACGATGCCGGCTGCGGCAAGGGCGACGGAACGGAGATTCTGCATGGTGGAAATCCTTTCTGAAGTCCCAAGGTGGTCCTTCTTCCCGCGGAATGCAAGGGCTTTCCGCCAAATGTCGCCTTGCATGGCTGCGCAAAGCTTGGCAGAAGTTGGCGCATGAATTCGATCAATTCCCACCACCCGGCGCGGCTGCGCCGTTCCGTTCTCAGCGTGCCGGCGATCAATGTCCGGGCGCTGGAAAAGACGCATGGGCTGTCCTGCGACGCCGTCATCTTCGACCTCGAGGATTCGGTCGCGCCCGAGAAGAAGGCCGAAGCGCGGGCGAATCTGCGCCGTTTCTTTGCCGAGACGCCGCTTAAGGGCCACGAGGCGATCATCCGGGTGAACGGCCTGGACACCGAATTTTTCCTCGACGACATGGCGGCGGTGATTGCCTGCCGGCCGGATGCGGTGCTCCTGCCGAAGGTCGACGGGCCGGACGACGTGCAGCGCGTCGCCGACCTGCTGGCGGAATCGGATGCGACGGAAAGTCTCAGGATCTGGGCGATGATCGAGACGCCGCGCGGGGTTCTCAACGCCGCGGCGATCGCCGGTTCGGGCCGCACCGCCGGCGGCCTGCTCGACTGCTTCGTCGTCGGGCTGAACGATCTGCGCAAGGAAACCGGCGTGGCGCCGGAGCCGGGGCGGACCTATGTCGTGCCCTTCCTGATGCAGGTGATCCTGGCCGCCCGCGCCTACGGGCTCGACGCGATCGACAGCGTGTCGAACGAATTCAAGACGCTGGAGACCTATGAGGCGGAATGCGCGCAAGGCCGCGCCATGGGTTTCGACGGCAAGATGCTGATCCATCCGGCGCAGATCGACGGCGCCAACCGGCATTTCGGCTTTTCGCCGCAGGCGCTGGCCGAGGCGAAGACGATCGTCGCCGCCTTTGCCGATCCGGCGACGGCCGGCCTCAACGTCATCAACCTCAACGGCCGCATGGTCGAGCGGCTGCATCTGGAACAGGCCGAGCGGCTTCTCGCCAAGGCTCGGGTCATCGAAGCAAGAGAAGGCAGGACAGCATGAAAGTCTATCGTTTCCTCACCGGCCCGGACGACGCGGCCTTTTGTCATCGCGTCACCGATGCGCTCAACAAGGGCTGGGAACTGCACGGGGCGCCGAGCCTGTCCTTCAATGCCGCGACCAACCAGATGCATTGCGGGCAGGCCGTGGTGAAGACCGTGCACGGCAAGGACTACGATCCGAGCATGAAGCTCGGCGAACAATGACAGGCTCGGGGCGCCTGCCGTATGCGGCGGGCGCCCCGATGCGTCGGGTCATTTGACGGCGGAATTGCCGCCGTCGGCAAAGAGGGCGGAGCCGGCGACGAAGCTCCCCATCGGGCCGGCCAGGAACAGGGCGGCCTGGGCGATTTCTTCCGGGCGGGCGATGCGCTTCAGGGCGTGCAGGCCTGCTGCCCAGTCCTTCTGGGTCTGATCGCCGGCCATGCGCGTATCGGTGCCGCCCGGCAGCAGCGCATTGGCCCGGATGTTGCGGCTGCCGTAATCCGCGGTGATGCCCTTCACCAGCCCCATGAGGCCGGCCTTTGACGCCGCATAGGCGCCCATGCCGGGAATGCCGACGCTCGTTCCGACGAAGGTGGACACGAAGACCAGGGCACCCGAACCGCGCTCCAGCATGGCCGGAATCTGGAGCCGCGCGGCGAGGAAGGCCGAGGTGAGGTTGGCTGCCAGCGTGTCCTGCCATTCAGGCAGGGTGACGTCCGCCAGCGGCTTGATCGGGCCGACGGCCCCGGCATTGTTGATGGCGATGTCGAGGCCACCGAAGCGGCTGACGGCCACATCCACCAGCATGTCATGGGTTTCGGCGCGGGCGACATCACCCGGCACGGCCTGGGCTTTGCCGCCGGCGCGGCGCACGCGGTCGACGATTTCGTCGAGAGCCTCACTGCCCCTGGCATTGAGCACCAGCGATGCGCCCTCTGCGGCAAACAGAAGGGCAGTGGCGCGGCCGATGCCGGACGATGCTCCGGTGATGATGGCGACCTTGTCTTTCAGGCTTGTCATGGAAACCTCCTTGGGTGTTGGAGGCCAAGGGATAGGCAGCGGGCGGGGCGGCGACCACCCGTTTCCGGACGCGGCACGGGCGGTTTGCCTGTCGACCCCTGGATATGCCGTCCCCGCACAGATGTTTTTCCGCAAGGCGCCATTGTCCTTCGAGCATGATTGCGGCCATGGTCGGGGCTTGCGCCTCTGCCGGCTTGCGGCGGCGCCTCCCCCCACCCATCGCAGGAGAATGCCCGTGCTGACCATCCGACGTCTCGATATTTCCGATGCCCGCCTGCTGATCGCCGGCGCCAGCGACAAGGCCCGCGAGATCGGCGTGCCGATGTGCATCGCCATCACCGACGAGAGCGGCCAGCTCATCGCCTTCGAGCGCATGGACGGCGGCAAGGTGACCAGCACGACGATCGCCATCGACAAGGCGTTTACGGCGGCTGCGGCGAAGAAGGCGACCCATGAATATGGCGCGGCCAGCCAGCCGGGCAGCCCGGCCTTCGGCATTCATTCGGCGATCGGCGGCCGGCTGATGGTGGTTGGCGGCGGCCTGCCGGTGATCATCGACGGCGAGGTGGTCGGCGGGATCGGCATCAGCTCGGGCACGCCGGCTCAGGATCTCAGCTGCGCGGAGGCGGGCATTGCCCATTTCCTCGCGACGCGGGGTTAATCCTTCAACGAGGCGGACATGCCGTCGGATTCCGCGGCGGCATCTTCGGCGCTCTCTTCGATACGCTCCATGTCGTCGTCGGACAGACCGAAATGGTGGCCGATCTCATGGATCAGCACATGGGTGATGATGTCGCCCAGCGTTTCCTCGTTCTCGGCCCAGTAGTCGAGAATGGGACGGCGATAGAGCGTGATGCGGTTCGGCATCTCGCCGGTTTCCATGGTGAAGCGCTCGGAAATGCCGCGGCCCTCGAACAGGCCGAGCAGATCGAAGGGCGTTTCCAGCGCCATGTCCTCGAACACTTCGTCAGTGGGGAAATCGGCGATCTCGATGATCAGATTGCCCGTCAGCGCACGGAATTCCTCCGGCAAATGGCCATAGGCCTCGATCGCCAGCGATTCGAACGCGCTGATCGTCGGGGCATAGCGTTCGCGCCAATCTTCGGTCTGGTCAATACGTGCCATCGGTACTCCTTACTGGCTTTCCATATAGGACCTTTGCCCCCGCATTTCGAGTGGGAATCCTGTCAAGGAATAAATTCACAACGAATCCGGTTGACTCTTTTAGCAAGCTCTGGAATCCATAGGAACATATAGAGAACATTCCAGCAGGAGAGACGTCATGGGCGCGACCGCTCAGGCGCAGGAGAGGCTTTTTGCCTTGCGCGAAGCCATAGCGAAGATCGAGGGGCGCGCTCCTGCGGACGGGCTTGCGCCCGTGGCGGGCGGCTCCGTCGGCGAGGCGAATCCGCGGTCCTGCGGCTCCGTCATCCAGGAAGACCAGCACCTCGAAAGCCTTCTGCCGGAGGGTTTTCCGGTCGGTTCGATGATCGAGGCGCGCGGCCTGCAGCTGCGGGACGCCGGGGCCGTCAGCGGCTTCGGGCTGGGGCTCTGCCTGTTCGGCCGGTCCTATCGGCTGGGAAAGCGCATCCTGTGGATCGGCGAACGGATGGTCGCCCGGGAGGCGGGCCTGCCCCATGCGGCGGGGCTTGCCGACTACGGATTACAGCCGGGTGAACTCCTCTATGCCATGCCCAGGCGGCTGGAGGATGCGCTCTGGCTTGCCGATGCGGCGCTCACCTCGGGCGGCTTTTCGGCGGTGATGCTGGAGGTCAACGGCAATCCGCGCGGGTTCGGCCTAACCGAAAGCCGGCGTCTCAGCCTGAAGGCCAAGAGCACCGGCGGTTTTCTCCTTCTGGTGCGCCAGGGCGGGGAGGAAGAGGCGAGCAGCGCTTCCCTTCGCCTTCGCATCGAACCCGCGCCGGCGGCGGCGCGCTTCCTGCCCGACGGAACGATGCTTGGCGGCAGCATCGGCAATCCCGTCTTTCGCCTCGTTCCGGAAAAGATCCGGCTCGGGGGCCCTCGCGAACTGATCCTGGAGTGGAACAAAGATGACCGCCAATTTTACCCCGCAGCTCCCCTTCACGCCGGCACAAGCCCTGCACACCGACCGGCGCATCCTGGCACTCTGGTTCCCCCGCCTTTCGACCGATCGGCTGGCGCGCCGGCGCTGGGGACAGTCGTGGCGTTCGACCGGGCGTCCTGAGCATCCGCCGGTCGTCTGCGCCGGGCGGATCGCCAATGCCATGCGGCTGAGCGCGCTCGACGAGGTCGCCGAGGCGATCGGGCTGCGCGCCGGCCAGGCGCTCGCCGAGGCGCGCGCCATCTGTCCGGCGCTCGACGTCGCCGAGGACGACATGCCGGCGGACCGGCGCTTTCTCGAGGCGATCGCCGACTGGTGCGACCGCTATACGCCGCTGGTGGAGCTGGACGGCCTGGACGGGCTGATGCTCGACATCACGGGCTGCGCCCATCTGTTCGGCGGGGAGGCGAAGCTTGTCGCCGAACTGCTCGACCGGCTTCTTCAGCTGGGGCTCGATGCGCGCGGGGCGATCTCCTCGACGCCCGGCCTGTCCTGGGCGGCCGCGCGTTTTTCCGGCCATGCGGTGGTGGCCGACAGCGACATGGTGCGGGTTCTCTCACCCCTTCCCCTGGCGGCGCTCCGGATCGACGCGGGCATGGCGGCGGCGCTGGCGCGGGTCGGGCTCAAGCAGGTGGGCGATCTTCTGACGGCGCCCCGCGGGCCGCTGACCCGGCGCTTCGGTCCCGGCCTGCTGCTGCGGCTCGACCAGGCGCTCGGGCGCGAGGGGGAATCGATCGTGCCCCGCCGCCCGGTCGCCCTGCTTTCGGTCGAACGGCGGCTGGCGGAACCGATCCGCGACGAGGAGGTGATCCTCGACCTGACCGGTCGGCTGGCGGCGGGCCTGAAATCGGGCCTCGACGCGCGCGGCGAAGGCGGCCGGCTGTTCGAACTCCTGCTGTTCCGGGTGGATGGCCGGGTGTTCCGGATCGAGATCGGCGCGGCGTCGCCGCTCAAGGATGCCCGGCGCATCCAGGCGCTGTTTTCCGAACGGCTCGGCGTGCTGCATGACGACCTCGATGCCGGCTTCGGTTTCGAGATCGTCCGGCTCAACGTCTTGCGCACCGAGGCCCTGGCCGAAACGCAGGGCAGTTTCGGGACCCGCCCGCGGCAGGAGGATGCGGCCCTCGACTTCATCGACCGGGTGACGGCCCGTTTCGGCGAAGGCTGCCTCACGCTCCCCGTCACCCATGCGAGCCATTGGCCGGAACGCGCCTCCGGCCTTTTGCCGCTCGCCGAGGCGGCGGCGCCGGCCGCCGCGCGTCTGCCCGCTCCGCCGGTCCGCAGCGAAAGGCCGATTCGACTCTTTGCCCATCCCGAACCGGTGGAGGTGACCGCCGAGGTGCCCGACGGTCCGCCCGCCAGCTTCCGCTGGCGCCGGGCCCAGCACAGGGTGGCGCGGGCCGAGGGGCCGGAACGGCTGGCGCCGGAATGGTGGATCGACGGCGAGGAGGCCTCGCCGCGCGACTATTTCCGCATCGAGGACAGCGCCGGCCACCGTTTCTGGCTCTTCCGCCAGGGTCTCTACGAGCGCGGATCGGCCCGGCCGAGCTGGTTCATGCAGGGCATATTCGCATGAGCGCCCCGGCCTTCTTCGAGATCGGCTGCCGCAGCAATTTCTCCTTCCTGGAGGGGGCCTCGCATCCGGAGGAGATGGTGGCGACCGCCGCCCGGATCGGCCTTTCGGGTCTTGGGCTTGCCGACCGCAACACGGTGGCGGGTGTGGTGCGCATGCATGCCGCAGCGAAGATCAAGGGCTATGTCTTTCGGCCGGGGGCGCGGCTCGCCTTTGCCGACGGAGCGCCGGAGCTTGTCGCCTATCCGATGAACCGGCGCGGCTGGGGCCATCTCTGCCGCCTGCTGAGCGCGGGAAACCTGCGTTCGCAAAAGGGCGTGTGCACGCTTTACGAAGACGATCTCGTCGAATGGGCGGAAGACCTGATGGTCGCGGCGATGGTGCCGAGCTTTGCGACGAACGCCGAGGCTAAGGATTACGGCGCCCGGCTGGCGCGACTGGCGGAGCCCTTCAAAGGTCGGCTCTATCTGGCGCTCGTGCCGCGTTACGACGGCCTCGATCGCCTTTCCTTCAGTCGCATCGAGCAGATGGGGCAGAGGCTCTCGCTGCCGCTGATCGCCAGCAACGACCCCTTCTACCACGCGCCCGAGCGCAAGCCGGTGGCCGATGTGGTGACCGCCATCCGCGAGCATGTGACGGTGGCCGACGCCGGCTTCCGGCTTCACGCCCACGCCGAGCGGCATCTGAAGGAGCCCCGGGAAATGGCACGCCTTTTCCGTGCCTATCCGCAAGCGGTCGCGGCGACCGCCGAGTTCTTCGGCCGGCTCGATTTCTCCCTCGACGAACTCAGCCATCAATATCCCGACGAGGCGATCGGCGGCGAGACGACCGACCGGGCCTTGCGCCGGCTGACCTATGAGGGGGCGGCCGGGCGGTTTCCCGGCGGCATTCCGCGGAAGATCGCCGACCTTCTCGAATACGAGCTGAACCTGATCGGCGAGAAGCGCTACGAACCCTATTTCCTCACCGTCCACCGCATCATCGGTTATGCCCGCTCGGAAGGCATTCTCTGCCAGGGGCGCGGCTCGGCCGCCAATTCCGCCGTCTGTTACTGCCTCGGCATCACCGAGGTGAACCCGGAAAAGACGACCCTGCTGTTCGAGCGCTTCATCTCGACCGAACGCGACGAACCGCCGGACATCGACGTCGATTTCGAGCACGAGAAGCGCGAGAAGGTGATCCAGTTCATCTATCAGACCTATGGCCGTGAACATGCGGCGCTGACGGCGGCGGTCATCAACTACCGGGCGCGTTCGGCGGGGCGCGAGACGGCCAAGGTGTTCGGCCTGTCGGAGGATGTGCAGACGGCGCTTTCCGGATCGATCTGGGGCTGGTCGACGGCCGATCTGTCGGCGCGCGAGGCCAGGGCCGCGGGCCTCGACCTCACCGATCCGACGACCCGGCGCGTGCTCGACTATGCCTCGACGCTGATGGGTTTTCCGCGCCATCTCTCGCAGCATGTCGGCGGCTTCGTCATCACCCGCGACCGGCTGGACGAGGTCGTGCCGATCATGAACACGGCAGACGGGCGCTACATGGTCGAGTGGAACAAGGACGACCTCGATACGCTGAAGATCCTGAAGATCGATGTCCTGGCACTCGGCATGCTGACTTGCCTAGCCAAGGCGCTGACCTTGCTTGCCGACCATTACGAGCGACCCATGACGCTTGCCTCCTTCCTCGACGACGAGAGGCCGGAGGTCTATGACATGATCTGCCGGGCCGATACGCTGGGCGTCTTCCAGATCGAAAGTCGGGCGCAGATGAGCATGCTGCCGCGGCTGAGGCCGCAAGTCTTCTACGACCTAGTGATCGAGGTGGCGATCGTCCGGCCCGGGCCAATCCAGGGCAATATGGTGCATCCCTACCTGAAGAACCGGAAGGACAGGGAGGCCGGCCGCGAGATCACCTATCCGAAACCCGAGCTGGAAGCGGTGCTAAAACGCACGCTGGGGGTTCCGTTGTTCCAGGAACAGGCGATGCAGATCGCCATCACCGCCGCCGGCTTCAAGCCGGCCGAGGCCGACCAGCTGCGCCGGGCCATGGCGACCTTTCGCCGGACGGGGCAGGTGGCCAATTTCCGGCAGCGCTTCATCGACGGCATGCTGCAGCGGGACTATACGCTGGAATTCGCCGAGCGTTGCTTCAGCCAGATCGAGGGGTTCGGCGAATACGGCTTTCCGGAAAGCCATGCCGCCTCCTTCGCGCTGCTGGTCTATGCCTCCGCCTGGATGAAGACCTTCTATCCCGACGTCTTCTGCGCGGCCCTGCTCAATTCCCAGCCGATGGGGTTCTATGCGCCGGCGCAGCTGGTGCGCGACGCGCGCGAGCACGGGGTCGAAGTGAGGCCGGTCGACGTCAATGCCTCTTCCTGGAACAGCATTCTGGAGGCGGGCGGCTTCGACGTCCGGCGGGTCGCGCCACGGCACGCCTCGATGCGCCGGGTCATCCTGAGCACCAAGGCGGTGCGGCTCGGTTTTCGGCAGGTCAAGGGCCTGTCGGAGGCGGACATGGACCTGCTCGTGGCGCGCCGCGGCAGCGGCTATGCCTCGGTCCGCGACCTGTGGAAACGCACGGGCCTGTCGCGCTCGGCGATCGAGCGGCTGGCGGATGCCGATGCCTTCGCCTCGCTGGGCCTCAGCCGCCGCGAGGCGCTCTGGGCCGCCCAGGCGCTCGATCAGCAGGCCGCCGTCGAGCACCTGCCACTCTTCGCCGGGGCTGCGGATGCCGACCTGCAGGTCGAGGCGGAGGTCTCGCTGCCGCTGATGCCTGCGGGCGAGCAGGTCATCCATGACTACCGCGTGCTGTCGCTGTCGCTGAAGGCCCATCCGCTCTCCTTCCTGCGCGAGGAGCTTGCCCGGGGCGGTGTGCTCGTTTCATCGGCGCTCGAGGAGACGGCCAATGGACGGCGTGTCGAGGTGGCGGGCCTGGTCTTGGTACGCCAGCGGCCGGGCTCGGCCAAGGGGGTGATCTTCATGACCATCGAGGACGAGACCGGGGTCGCCAACATCATCGTCTGGCCGAAGACCTTCGAGCAATACCGGACCATCGTCATGGGCGCCCGGCTGGTGAAGGTGCGCGGGCGGCTGCAGAAGGCCGACGGCGTGATCCACGTGGTCGCCGAGCATCTGGTCGATGCGACGGAGAAGCTCGGCCTGCTCCGCGAGGAACTCAAGGATTTCGGCGGGCTTGCCCATGCCGACGAGATCCGCCGCCCGGTCAACGAGCACCGCTATGACGGCAAGTCGACCGGAGCGCTGGCGCGGCTGATCCGCGACGTGCCGGACCTCGCCGGCGACGTCCGCCAGGCCATGCCGAAGGGGCGGAATTTTCACTGAAATGCGCGGCGGTTCCATCCCGGCGGCCGGCTTGTGCATTCATTGCCGGCTTGCATCGGAAATTTTCTTGACAAGGGCCATCCTGTTTAGCAGAAAGGAGGGGCTGAAAGTCATGTTTGGAAGAGCGTAGAGGCCATGCTGGTCTGCAGCTGCAATTACATCACCGACAAGGACATCAAGGACGTCATCAACGAACTCCTTGACGAGGACTGTTGGCAGTTGATCGTTCCGGCGAAGGTCTATCATGCCATGGGCAAGCGCGGCCGCTGCTGCGGCTGCTTCCCCAATGTCGTCGAGATCATCATCCGCACCACCGAAGAATACCACGCCGCCCGCCAGACCGACGGTGCCGACGTCGTCGATTTCATGGAGCGCCTGAAGCGTTTCCACGAGGAGCAGAAGACGGCCATCCTCGAGCGTCGCCAGCGTGCCGCCCAGGTGGCCTGAGCGCATCGACGCCGGGGTTTCCCCTCTCTTTCGTCAAGAGGCCGAAAGATGCGGCTTGCGTCGTGGAGATATCCACCCATTTTCGCGCCGCGCCGGCCCACGAGCTGTCTCAATGCCACCGGCCGCGATGGCTTCCGCAGGACGTGGTGCTCGCCCGCTTCCGGTCCCCTCCGTATGCGCGTGCCATGGCACGACCGGCCCCTGTACAACGGCGCCCCTTGTCGGCGGTACGGCCTTGCACGGGAAATGGATGGCGGCGCATGCTGCGCCAGGCCCCCTCTGCTTTACCAGGCCTCTTCCCGTTTTCACCATTCGGACGCGGCATTCGGGTCGCCGCGGTCAAGGCCGGTTTCCTTCGATGGGAGAGTGCACTAGATTGAGATGAAAGCAGAATTTCCCCGGCGCGTTCGCGTCTGTCGCGACGACAGGAGCGAACGGGCTTAGTTCTTACCGACAAAACCACAGAAGAAGGGACCCGTCATGAAGGGTGATCAAAAAGTAATCGAACGGCTGAACGAGGCACTGTTCCTGGAATTGGGCGCCGTCAACCAGTACTGGCTGCACTACCGCCTCCTCGACGACTGGGGCTACACCAAGCTCGCCAAGAAGGAGCGCGCCGAATCGATCGAGGAGATGCAGCATGCCGACAAGCTGATCTCGCGCATCATCTTCCTCGAAGGGCACCCGAACCTGCAGACGGTCGCGCCGCTGCGCATCGGCCAGAACGTCAAGGAAGTGCTCGAGGCCGACCTCGCCGGCGAATACGACGCCCGCACTGCCTACAAGGCCTCGCGGGACATCTGTTACCAGGCCGGCGACTATGTCAGCATGAAGCTGTTCGAGGAGCTGCTGATGGACGAGGAAGGCCATATCGACTTCCTCGAAACCCAGCTCGACCTGCTCTCGAAGATCGGCGAACAGAAATATGGCCAGCTGAACGCCGATTCCGCCGACGCCGCTGAATAAGGCATTTGGGGGCCTGTCCGCAGAGGGCTGACCTCCGATTGGCGGCACGCCTTCTCGGCGGAGGTCGGCGATGCGGCCGGTGAGGCCTATGGTTATGGTCTCGGTCCCGGAGTTGTCTCTTCTCCGGGGCGCCGCTTGAAGGGCGAGGGCGGGTGCGATCCACGGCAGCACTTGCCGCCGGATGCTTCGAGGCCCTCGCTTTGCTCGGTCACCTCAGCATGAGGGCCGTGCTGCGGCCGGCCGTCCAGATTCCGCCTGCGGCGTGGATCCTCGGGTCAGGCCCGAGGATGACGGCGTTCACTTTCGAGCAGGGACCCCCTCCGGCGTTCGTCTCAGCGGAAAGAACGCGTCTCGGACCTTCTGTCCGCATTCGACGGTTCGTGGTCGGCGGCCGGCCGATTCCGTCTTGCGTTTCCGCAAGCGCCAACGGCTCCTGGAGACTTCTACCCACTCACCGCGGTCGTCATCTTCGGACTTGAGCCGAGGATCCACGGCGCAGCCTGCAACGTTTGCCGACCCAACGCTTTCCATGAGAATTCCTCTACGAGGGGCGACTGGCGCTGCCAAGCCGGTACACGGTGATCCGTCAACCCTGAGGTGGGAGCAAGTGCCCCTCGAAGGGCGAGGGCGGGTGGGGCGCGGTGACGTCCGAGCGTGCCGCCGGATGCTTCGAGGCCCTCGCTTTGCCCGGTCACCTCAGCATGAGGGTCGTGCTGCGGCCGGCCGGTTCCGTCTTGCGTTTCAGCAAGCTGCAACGGCTCTTGAAGACTTCTGCCCCTCACCGAGGTCGTCATCCTCGGGCCTGACCCGAGGATCCACAGCACGGCACGGGATGCCTGGAGCCCTACACTTCCACGCGAATACCGCAAAGAAGGGGGTGGAAAACTGCCATGCGGTACACGGTCAGCCCTCACCCTGAGGCGGGAGCGATCCTCGAAGGGCGGGGCGTGTGGAGAGTGTAGGCGTTCGAGTTTGCGGTTGGATTCTCCTGCCCCGCCGCGGCCAGACCGGGCGGAAATATAGCCGGCAATGCTTCGCCGCGTCTCGCCATTGACGGATCCAGCCAGATAGGCGCGAGTCCTGGCCCGGGGCTCGGCCATACGTCGTCACGGTCGCTGTCCTGGCTGGTTCTCTGCCACCCTGCCCTCATTTCCACTCGTGGACCTTGTCGGCGCGAAGCGGTCGGCTGTCCACCAGGATCGATGGGTCGGCGATCTTTGCGACATATTGCTCGGCATCCTGATCGTCGTTGAAGCCGACGAAGATCATGAACATGGACATGGCCTTGGGCTGGCCCTTCTTGCGGTAGGCGAAACGCACGGCGCAGGAGGGGTATTGCGAGCCGATCGTCAGGGCCTGCGCGGCCTCCTCACCTTTCAGGTTTTCCAGCTTGCCATTGAAGGCGAGGAACTGGCTGAGCGCCATGAAATGGTCGATGGCTGCGAATGCCGTGCTCTGGGCGATCTGGCGGTGGGCGCCATCGGGGCCGGAGCGACCATAGTAGAGGCTGTCGGTCTGGCCCTTCCGCCTCTTCGTCTCGTAGACGATGAGTTTGCCGGTGGCAGCGAGCTCAATGTGCACGTCGTAGGTCTGGAACCGCTCGGGATGCTGGTCGAGTTCGGCAAAGAGGGTGCGTAAGTGCCGCACGTAATCTGCATAGAATTCCACCGGCATGGCTCAACTCCCTTTGTTCGGCCTCCCATAGCATTGCCGGGCGGGACGAGGCTATAGACGCGCGAGCCGTCGAGGAAAGGGCGCACGATGCCTGTCGGGAACGGGACGTTCGTGCCGTCCATGGACGCCTGGGCGTCGAAAGGATCGGCATCCAGCCACTGATGAGGCGGGGTGATGGCAGGAAAGCAGATCGAACAATCGAGGGTCGACCCGTCACGGTCAGCCAGGACCGGTCGAGGCCCGCGGCTATTGAGGTCGCGCAGATCTCCCTTGCACCGGGCAATACCGAGGACTGTCACTTTTCGCTGGCTGCAGACTTGCGCCCGCCCCATGCCGCGCTACGTCGCCCCCTTCCTCATCATGCTGGCCGTCACCGGGCAAATCATGCGGCGGCCGGCCTTGCTGGTCGGCCGTGACGGGGAAGACCTCTACGCTGGCGGCGAGCCAGGTACTCGTCGCGCGGCAGGCCGTGCAACCCTTGGGGCCGTGCCCGGCAGCAGCCTCGTGCGGTATATCGCGGCGTGCGGCGATACCGTCGGCATCCCAAGCGACGCGCGCGTCTCTCAGCCGGCGAGGTGGCGGAATTCGGCGACCACCTGTTCGTAGACGCTGCGCTTGAACGGAACGATCAGGTCGGGGAGTTCGGCCATCGGCTTCCAAGCCCAGGCGTCGAATTCGGCCGTGTGGCCGCCCGGCGGCGGGTCGATGGCGATCTCGCTCTCGTCGCCCTCGAAGCGGAAGGCGAACCAGCGCTGCGTCTGGCCGCGATACTTGCCGCGAAGCCCGATGCCGATCAGTTCGGCCGGCAGGTCGTAATTGATCCAGCGGCTCGCCTCGGCGAGCAGCGACACGCTCCTCATGCCGGTCTCCTCGTAGAGTTCCCGCAGCGCCGCCGGCAAGGGATCCTCGCCGTCGTCGATGCCGCCCTGCGGCATCTGCCAGAGCATGGGCGAGCCGTCATATTCCGAATTGCCCACCGGGATGCGCCGCCCGGCCCAGACCAGGCCCGCCGGATTGAGCACCATGATGCCGACGCACGGGCGATAGGGCAGGTCCTCGGCGCGGATTTTCGCGGAAACGGTCTTTTCCATCATGTCCCCCTTACTGTTCGGCATCGGCCGCAAGGGCGGAAACACCGACGATTTCAATCCCCCGGCCGGTTGCCTCGTCACTCCATTGGCGGATCGCGGCAATCGTCTCGTCGAAGGCCGAGGCGATGCCGATCGCCTGGCCGTTGCGGCGGGCGATGCGTTCCAGCTCGTCGAGCTTGGCCAGCACCGCCGCCTTTTCCGGCTGGCCGTCGAGCAGCAGGTTGCCCTGCGCATAGGGCATGCCGATCGCCTTGGCAAAGCTGTCGGTCAGCGAACGGGCCGTCGAGCCGTCGTCGAGGAAGAGCAGGCCGCGCGCGCCGATGTCGCGCATGACCGGCTCGAAGGCCGTGGCGTCCGACATGTATTTCGCGCCCATGTAGTTCATGACGCCGGTATAGTTGGTGATGCGGCCCATGGCCTCGTGCAGCTTCTTCAGCGCCTCGCCGGGCTGGTCTGTCGTCAGAAGCGTGCCGCGTCCGGGATTGTTGGCCGGATAGTCGAAGGGTTCGAAGGGCACCTGCAGCACGATCTCGTGGCCCTTGCGGCGGGCCTCCTGCATCCAGCGCGAGAGGCTGTTGCCGGTCGCGGCGAAGGCCAGCGTGATTTCTTCGGGCAGGTCGCGGATGGCGCGCTGGCTGCCGGTCTGACTGAGCCCGATGCCGCCGACGACGATGGCGACGCGGGTGGCGCGGGCGCCCGACCAGGGACGTGCATATTGCTCGAAGGGCCTCAGGCCATCGGGGCCGATGATCGGCAGGCGGCCCTCCGGCGTGTCCTCGAGCAGGTCGTCGTTGGGAAGGGCGGCGACGCGGCTGTCCTGGCCGATTGTCTGGCTGTCGA
Organism: Allorhizobium sp. GW101-3B10; assembly: GCF_059424725.1. Classification (NCBI taxonomy): domain Bacteria; kingdom Pseudomonadati; phylum Pseudomonadota; class Alphaproteobacteria; order Hyphomicrobiales; family Rhizobiaceae; genus Allorhizobium; species Allorhizobium sp. GW101-3B10. The sequence continues at coordinate 4,256,766 of NZ_JBWKZR010000001.1, forward strand.
TCAGCACGGGCCCGTTTCCGTCGCGCGGCTTGGGCGTGAACTTGGTGACGACCGAGCCGTCGTCGGTCACCGTGCGCTGCACGGTCGCTCCGCCGAGCGGCCGGCTGGTGGCGAGGTTCTGGCCGGGGCCGGCGGGCACGGTGGCGGGTGCTTGCGCCGTCTGGGCGTCCGTGCCGTCAGGCTTCGGCGCGGCGTCAGAAAACTGGCGCAGCGGCAGCGGGGCGAAGGCGGAATAGGTGGAGAGGCCGAGAATGGAGACGAGCGCCAGGCTGCCGAGCATGGTGCCGAACGAAGGCCAGCGACGCGGCGATCTTCCCGGCCTGCGGCCCTGGCCGAGCGGTGCATGGAGATCGGCGCTCAAGGTCTATGCGCTCCCGTCGGGTGGCGAATGCAAGCGGGCGCCGGATCGCTCCGGCGCCCCCATTTCTTACTTTGCCACGACGGCCTTGGCCGGGTCGGCCGGGAAGGACGGATCGGTCTTGGCGCCGCGCAGCAGGTCGAGCGCGTAGTTCAGCTGGACGTCGTCCTTGGCTTCCGGCGGCACATAGGCGACCGAACCGGAGCCTTCTTCGCTCTCGTTCTGGCCCTTGATGTGACCCTTGAGAGCCGATTCGCCCTCGGCGCGGACCTTGCCCTGCAGTTCTTCCGGCAGCGGCTGTTCGACCTTGATGTCCGGCTCGATGCCGGTGCCCTGGATCGAGCGGCCCGACGGCGTGTAGTAGAGCGCCGTGGTCAGCCGCAGTGCGCCCTTTTCGCCCATCGGGATGATGGTCTGGACGGAACCCTTGCCGAAGGAGCGCGTGCCGAGCACGGTTGCCCGCTTCAGGTCCTGCAGCGCGCCGGCGACGATTTCCGAAGCCGAGGCCGAGCCGCCGTTGACGAGAACCACCAGCGGCTTGCCATCGGTCAGGTCGCCCGCGCTGGCGTTGAAGCGGCGCGTGTCTTCCGGATCGCGCGAACGGGTGGAGACCACTTCGCCGCGCTCGAGGAAGGCGTCGGAGACGTAGATTGCCTGGTCGAGCAGGCCGCCCGGATTGAGGCGCAGGTCGAGGACGAAGCCCTTGAGCTTGTCGGCCGGCACTTCCTTCTGGATCTTGAGGATGGCGGCTTCGAGATCGTCATAGGTCTTCTCGGTGAACGAGATGACGCGCAGATAACCCACATCACCTTCGACGCGCGACTTGACGGCGCGGATCGGGATGATTTCGCGGACGATGGACAGTTCGATCGGCTTGTCGGCACCCTTGCGCAGGATGGTGAGCTTGATCGGCGTGTTGACCGCGCCGCGCATCTTCTCGACCGCTTCCTCGAGCTTGAGCCCGCGCACCGATTCGCCGTCGATTTCGGAGATGAAGTCGCCGGCCAGGATGCCGGCCTTGGAGCCCGGCGTGTCATCGATCGGGGTGATGACCTTGACCAGTTCCTCTTCCATCGTCACTTCGATGCCGATGCCGCCGAATTCGCCGCGCGTCTGCGTCTGCATGTCCGCCGCATCCTTGGCGTTCATGTAGGTCGAGTGCGGGTCGAGCGAGGTGAGCATGCCGTTGATGGCGTTCTCGACCAGCTTTTCCTCGTCCGGCGGCGTCACGTACTGCGCGCGCACGCGCTCGAAGACGTCGCCGAAAATCGACAATTCCTTGTAGGTGGAGGTGCCGGCGGCCTGTGCAGGAATGCCGGCCGAATAGAGAACGCTCATCGCGGTCGCACCCATGAGCGCGCCGACGAGAACAAGAGAAGCCCTACGAATCATTCTGTGCCTTTCCAGAGCCGCTTCCGGTCCACCACTCGCGGGAATCAACCGGTTTTCCATCTTTCCGAAATTCTATGTAAAGGGTCGGGCGATCCGTTTCCAGCGCCAATGCCGTAGCGCTCGCCACTCTTTTCTCCCCCATCACCGCCAAGGGCTCGCCGGAAAGAACGAACTTGCCCTGACCGGTGTTGATGCGGTCCATGCCGGACAGTACCACATGATAGCCGTCGCCGGTATTCAGGATGATCATCTGTCCGTAACTGCGGAATTCACCGGCGTAGACGACCCAGCCGTCGGCGGGTGCGGTCACCAGGGATCCTGGCGCCGAGGCGATGACCATGCCCTTGGCCTCGTGCCCCGTTCCGTCCGGATCGCCGAACTGGCGCAGGATTTCTCCCGTCGCCGGCAGTTCCAGTTTCTGCTTCAGATCGGAGAAAGCATATGCCGGGGCAATGCGGTTTTTATCGGGCAATGACGATGCCGCCAGCTCCCTGGCCTTCTGCCTCTGCTCGTCGCTGAGCTTGCGCAGCCGCTCCTCCTCGGCGCGGGCCCTGTCGGCCGCTTCGCGCACCGAACGGATCTCGGTCTCGAGGCTGGCGATCAGGCCCTCCATGCTCGATGCGCGGGCCGCGAGCTCTTCGGCGCGGCGCTTCTCGGTCGCGAGTTCGAGCGCGTTCCGGCGCGACAGCCGGTCGTTTTCGACCAGCAGCAGGTCCATGCGCCGTTCCTCCTCCTGCCGGCTGGCGATCGTGGTGACCAGCGTCTCGGTCTCCTTCTCGCCTTCCGTGCGCAGGCGCACCAACTCGGCGAGATCGGCGGCGAGCTTTTCGGTTTCCTTGCGGATGCCGGGCACGACGGCGCCAAGCAGGATCGCGGTTCTGACCGAGGCGAGCGCGTCCTCTGGGCTGACGAGCAGGGCTGGCGGCGGGTTTCGGCCCATGCGCTGCAGGGCGGCCAGCACCTCGGCGAGAATGGCGCGGCGATCCTTGAAAGAGTGGCGGATCTTGTCTTCGCTCATACCAAGCTCGGCGAGCTTCTTCTCGCCGGCGGCGATCTTGCGCTCCAGATCCTTGCGGCGGGCGGCGGATTGGATCAGCGCCTGCTTGAGGCTCTCCGAGGTCTTGGAAAGGGCGGCGATGCTCTCTTCCAGTTCGGTGGCCTTCTCGTCGGAGACCCGCATCGAGCGGGCAAGCTCCTGCAACTCCCGGCCAACTTCGTCGCGTTTCTGGCGCAGCGCCAGGGCCGCGTCATCGGCGGCGGGATCGGGTGTCGCGGGATCGGCTGCCACCGGGGCGGGCGGGGCGGTCACGGGCGGCGTGGGACCTTGAGCGATGGCGCGCGTATGCGGGTCTAGAAGCGGTCCGCCCAGCAGCATCGCAGACGCCAGCAGCATCGCGCGGACCGCGGGGCGGCGCTCGGCTGGCTTGGCGGTGATGGATGGACGGTCGTCGTGTCGCAAGGCTCTATCCCGGTTCGCGGCGGAAAATACGCTGATTTGCCCCGCCACGCAAAGCGGGCGATCCGGAGGCCCGATCGCGGGTGTCAGGCGCGATGATAGGGATGGCCGGACAGGATGGTCACGGCACGATAAAGCTGTTCGGCGAGAAGGATGCGCACCAGCTGATGCGGCCATGTCATGCGGCCGAGATTGAGGACGAGCTTGGTCTTTTCGCGAAAGTCGGGGTCGACGCCGTCAGCCCCGCCGATGACGATGGCAAGGTCCCGCTGGCCGCGGTCGCGGTGATCGCCGATCAGTTCGGCGAATTCCTGGCTGTCGAGCGCCTTGCCGCGCTCGTCGAGGATGATGACGAGGGCACCTTCCGGCATGGCCTTCACCAGCTCGGCAGCCTCCTCGCGCTTGCGGGTCGCGGCATTGGAGGAGCGGCTTTCGGCGATTTCGACCGAGCGGAGGAATTCGAGCCCGCAGGCGGGCCCGGCCTTGGCGAAGCGGTCGAGATAGCGGGACGCGAGTTCCTTCTCCGGCCCGGCCTTCAGCCGGCCCACGGCATAGATGCCCACGCGCATGTCTCGATCCTTCCATTTCGGCCGCGCAACCCACACGGCGGCAAAAGCGCGACGCTTGCCGCTTGTCAGGGCTTCGCTGCTACCGCCAGGCGGCAGCGGGCCGTCGGTGTCAGTGCAGGGTGCCTTCCTCGATGTCCGGAGCAGCCCACATCTTTTCGATGTTGTAGAACTCGCGGATTTCGGGGCGGAACACATGCACGATGATGTCACCGGTATCGATCAGCACCCAATCGCCGGCTTCCAGTCCCTCGACGCGGGGAGAACCGAAGCCCTCGTCCTTGAGATCGGAAATCAGGTGCTCGCTGATCGCCGCCACATGCCGGTTCGAGCGCCCGGAGACGACGACCATGTAGTCGCCCAGCGCGGATTTCCCGACAATGTTGATGGTGACGATATCTTCTGCCTTGGAGTCCTCGAGGCTCGCGAGGACCAGCTCAAGCGCGCGGGCTGCGGCATCGGCGCCACGTTCCGGGCTTTTCGGGATGACGGCATGCGCCTTTCCCTTGGTGTGTACTGTTGTCAGAGTTTTTCCTTTCTTTGCGTAACAGCACGAGGTGATTCCCACGATCGGAAATCACCCCAAGAAAGTGGCACCGTTCCGTTCATCTTTCAAGGGATCGGCCAAAATACGCGCGGCACCGGGAAAACGTCAGCGGCTTTGCGCTTCGCGCAGCGCGGTCGAGGAGAGAGGCGAACGGGGGCCGTGGATGAAGGTCCAGGCCGGCGCCTTCTTCTTCCACAATACGCCGGCGTCGTCCTCGTCGATTCGGGCATAGTCGAAGGTGCGGGCCATCTTCGACGAGAGGTAGGCGAGCGTCGAGCCGGGCCGGTCGATCACGGCAATCGGGAAGGTCATGGCGATGCGATGCCATTGCTGCCAGCGGTGGAAGCTCGCCAGATTGTCCGCGCCCATGATCCAGATGAAACGGGCGCGGGGATTGCGCGCCTTCACAAAGTCGAGCGTGCGTGCCGTGTAGCTGGTGCCGAGCGTCTTTTCGAAGGCCGTGACCTTGATGCGCGGATCGTCCGCAAGCGCCTCGCATTTCGCCAGCCGCTCGGACAGCGGCGCCAGGTTGCCGCGGCTTTTCAGCGGGTTGCCGGGGGTGACGATCCACCACAGCTGGTCGAGGCCGAGGCGGCGAAGGGCAATCTCGGCGACCAGCGCATGGCCCTGATGCGGCGGATTGAACGAGCCGCCGAACAGGCCGATGACCATGCCCGGTTCGACGTGCGGCATGAAACGATGGCGATGGGCGATCGCTTCCTCAGTCACCTTAGGGTCGCACCTGTCCGGTGCCGTGCACCCGGTATTTGAACGAGGTCAGTTGTTCGACGCCGACGGGACCGCGCGCATGCATCTTGCCGGTGGCGATGCCGATCTCGGCGCCCATGCCGAACTCGCCGCCATCGGCGAACTGGGTCGAGGCATTGTGCAGCAGGATCGCCGAATCGATCTCGTTGAAGAAGCGCTCGACGACAACCGGATCCTCGGCGATCACCGCTTCGGTGTGATGGGACGAATAGCGGGCTATGTGATCGATCGCGCCCGACACGCCGTCGACGATGGCCACCGCGATGATGGCGTCGAGATATTCGGTACGCCAGTCTTCTTCCGTTGCCGGCTTGAAGCCCGGATGGATCTTCAGCACGGTCGGCGAGGCGTGGATAACGCAGCCGGCTTCCGTCAGGGCCTCCAGGATCGGCATGAGATGGGTGCCGATCGCCGCGCTGTCGACGAGCAGGGTCTCGGCCGCGCCGCAGATGCCGGTGCGGCGCATCTTCGAATTGACGACGATGCGCCTGGCCATGTCGAGATCGGCCGAGGCGTCGACATAGACGTGGCAGAGTCCTTCGAGATGGGCAAAGACCGGAACGCGCGCTTCCGACTGGACGCGGGCGACGAGGCTCTTGCCGCCGCGCGGCACGATCACGTCGACCGACCCGCCGAGACCGGTCAGCATGGCGCCGACCGCGGCGCGGTCGGGCACGGGAACAAGCTGGATGGCATCCGCCGGCAGGCCGGCCTTTTCCAGGCCCTTGACCAGGCAGGCATGGATCGCCCGCGAGGAATTGAGCGAGTCCGAACCGCCGCGCAGGATCACGGCATTGCCGGACTTGAGGCACAGCGCGCCGGCATCGGCCGTCACGTTGGGGCGGCTTTCGTAGATCACGCCAATGACGCCGAGCGGCGTGCGCACCCGCTCGATGTGCAGGCCGTTGGGGCGGTCCCAGGCGGCGATCACTTCGCCGACCGGATCCTTCAGCCCGGCCACCGCGCGGATGCCCTCGGCCATTGCGGCGATGCGGCCGGGATCGAGCGTCAGGCGGTCGACGAAGGAGGCGGCAAGGCCGCTGTCCTCGGCATTCTTCAGGTCGATCGCATTGGCCGCCAGGATGGCCTGCTCGTCGGCGAGAATGGCGTCGGCCATGGCCGCGAGCGCGCTGTTCTTCGCCTGCGTCGAGGCGATCGCCAGGGGCCGGGCGGCGGCGCGAGCGCGCCTGCCGATGTCCAGCATCAGCGCATCGACGTCGGTCAGATCGGCTTTTGCCTTGTCAAGCATGGGCTTCGTCCTTCTTGTCGGCATGCACAGGCTCATGCTTGTGCGCCGGATCGGTCATCACCAGGTCGTCACGATGGATCATGGCGGCGCGACCGGCATAGCCGAGAATGGCCTCGATCTCGGAGGATTTGCGGCCGGTGATGCGGCGCGCCTCCTCGGCGTCGTAGCCGGCGAGGCCGCGGGCGATTTCCCGCCCCTGCGTGCCGATCACCGAGACGGTGTCGCCCCGGCTGAACTGGCCGACGACCTGGCGGACGCCGGCGGGCAGCAGGCTCTTGCCGGCCTTCAGCGCCGTCTGGGCGCCGGCATCGACATGCAGTTCGCCGGCGGCCTGGAGCTGGCCGGCGATCCAGGTCTTGCGGGCGGTGACGGGGGTCTTGGCGGGGGCGAACCAGGAATGGCGGGCGCCGGTTTCGATGGCCTTCAGCGGGTGGTCGGTCTTGCCCGAGGCGATGATCATGGCGCAGCCGGCGCCGGTGGCGATCTTGCCGGCGTCGATCTTGGTGCGCATGCCTCCGCGCGACAGTTCGGAGGCGGCGCCCCCCGCCATGGCCTCGATCTCCGGGGTGATCTCGGCGATCGTGTCGAGGAAGCGGGCATCGGGATCGAGATGCGGCGGCGCGGTATAGAGTCCGTCGATGTCGGAGAGCAGGACCAGAAGGTCGGCGCCGGCCATGGTGGCGACGCGGGCGGCGAGCCGGTCATTGTCGCCGTAGCGGATCTCGGTGGTGGCGACCGTGTCGTTCTCGTTGATGATCGGCACGGCGCCGATCTTCAGGAGTTGCTGCAGCGTGGCGCGGGCGTTCAAGTAACGGCGTCGCTCCTCGGTGTCGCCGAGCGTCAGCAGGATCTGGCCGGCGACGATCGAGGAACGCGACAGGCTTTCCGACCAGTGGCGGGCCAGCGCGATCTGGCCGACGGCTGCGGCCGCCTGGCTTTCCTCGAGTTTCAGTCCGCCGGATGGCAGGTCGAGCACGGTGCGGCCAAGGGCGATCGCGCCCGACGAGACGACCAGCACGTCGACTCCGCGGGCCCTGAGCTCGGCGATGTCGTCGCAGATCGCGTCGAGCCAGGCCTTCTTCAGCCCGCTACCCCGATCGACCAGCAGGGCCGAGCCGATCTTGATGACGATGCGCTTGTAGCGCCTCAGCGTTTTGGCTCCGGCCGACATTTATTCATCGCCTTCCGTTTCCTGGTCGCGCTTGCGATTGCGGTCGCGTTTTTCCGGAAGCGGGATGTTGCCGCCCTCGGCGACGATGACGTCGCGCAATTGCCGGAGCGCCTCCGTCATGCCCTTGCCTGTAATGGCAGAGAGCAGAAGCGGGGTCTTGCCGCAGGCCTTCTTCAGTTCCTGCGCCTTCTTCTTCAGGCCGTCCTCGTCGAGCACGTCGATCTGCGACAGCGCAACGATCTCGGGCTTGTCCTCCAGTCCGCCGCCATAGGCTTCGAGCTCGTGCTTGACCGTCTTGTAGGCCTTGCCGACATGTTCTTCCTGGGCGGAGACGAGATGCAGCAGCACGCGGGTGCGCTCGACATGGCCGAGGAAGCGGTCGCCGATGCCGACGCCTTCATGGGCGCCCTCGATCAGGCCCGGAATGTCGGCGAGGATGAATTCGCGCTCGTCGACGGTGGCGACGCCGAGGTTCGGATGCAGCGTGGTGAAGGGATAGTTGGCGATCTTCGGGCGCGCCCGGGTGACGGCTGCGAGGAAGGTCGACTTGCCCGCATTGGGAAGCCCGACCAGGCCGGCATCGGCGATCAGCTTGAGCCGCAGCCAGACCGTCTTTTCCTCGCCTTCCAGGCCGGGATTGGCCCAGTTCGGCGCCTGGTTGGTCGCCGACTTGAAATGCGCATTGCCGAAGCCGCCATTGCCGCCCTTGGCGATGCGGAAGCGCTGGCCCTCGACCGTCATGTCGACGATCAGGGTCTCGTTGTCTTCCTCGAAGATCTGCGTGCCGACCGGCACCTTCAGGGTCACGTCCTCGCCATTGGCGCCGGTGCGGTTGCGGCCCATGCCGTGCGTGCCGGTCTTGGCCTTGAAATGCTGCTGGAAGCGGAAGTCGATGAGCGTGTTGAGGCCATTGACGGCCTCGACCCAGACATCGCCGCCGCGGCCGCCGTCGCCGCCGTCCGGACCGCCGAACTCGATGAATTTTTCGCGGCGGAAGGAGACGCTGCCGGCGCCACCGTCACCGGAGCGGATATAGACCTTTGCCTCGTCGAGAAATTTCATGCTTCTGCCAATTGATTGCGGGTCGGGATGAGCGGGATTGTTTGGGCCATCGATATAGCCGGTTGAGCCGGAGGTCAAAGAGTATCGTCATATTCTTCCGTCCGCCCGATGGCGGAACGCCGCTCTGATGTCCGTTGTCAATGCGTTGGGCGCGAGGAAGCTACCGTTCCGGAGAAACGGCTGTTCATGATGATGATCGCGTATGGGTGGAGGCGGAACTCAAGGACGTCGGTGATCAAGCTCTGATGCGCGGGTTGGCTACCGCATTCCCGATTGTGCGTCCGGGGCTATTCCGATCTTACTGCGGGCGTCGGTCGAATGCCGGCCACAAAGCGTCTGACGGGTGTTCCCCTGCCGTTGTTCCGCCCCCGCCCATGCGCGAGATGCAAGTTCGATGCGGCGATCTACGATCTGATCGACTGCGCCTCCCTTGCAACGGCCCACATGAAGCCACTCAACTCGCGGGCAATGGCGGTACAAACCACCGTCGTTCGCTTTCCTCGTCCGGTCAGCATTCGATAACGAGCCGTCAACCGGCTCTGAGCCTTCCATGCTATCTCCCGCACTTTCGGCGGCGCTTGCTCCATACGGTACAGCTTCCTCGCGCCAACCTTCGGCGGATGGCGATATGTCCAGGCGCTCTCGACCAGCATGTGCCGAACACGCCCATTGCCTGCCTTGGTGATTGAACCCCGTCTGACTATCTCACCCGTTGATCGCTCACCAGGAACCAAGCCGAGATAGCCCATCAATTGGCGGGGGCTCTCAAATCGGGTGACGTCACCGACCTCTGTTGCGAAGGTGACGGCGACGATCAAATCGACCCCTCGTAACGTCTGTAGAGCTCGAACGACGGGCGCGAGAGACCAAGTGGGGATAAACTCCTCAATCACCTTGTCCAGTCGTTCGACGCGCTCCTTCGAGAGGCGCACCGCCTCGACCATTTCCTGCAAAGCGATCTGATGCGCGGGGTGATCGAACTGTTGCTCCTGCAGCCAGCACAGATATCGCATCGTCCAGCCCTTCTTGCGTGGATAGATGCGACTATGCTTGAGCATAAAGGCACTTACCTGTTGCCGATGAACCCGTAATGTCTCGACCGCAGCAGCTCGAGCACGAACAAGATCGCGCATAGCCTCATGGCCCTCGTCGGGAACCCACACTGCCGTGAGCTCGCCGGCCCTCAATAGCCGGGCGAGCGCGAGCGCGTCTCGACGGTTCGTCTTCACCCTGTCGCCAGGCTTCCTCGGGATCAATGACGGGGCGACAACCATGCATTCATGGCCAAGGGATTTGATCAGCCGATGGAGGCCATAACCGGTCGGGCCGGCTTCATAGCAGAAATGCACGTGATCAAACTTCGCGGCTATTCGCTGAATTATGCGACGCATGCTGACATCGGATGCATCAACCTCGCCGAAATAGCGTACCTCTCCGTCCCGGCCAGATTCGGCAACAGCAATCGCATTCTTCAGCTTGGCGACATCGATTCCGACAAAAGCTTCTCTATAATCTGCCACGGCTCGTCCTCCTGTGATGAGGATCGGCTCGGCCCGTCCGAGCAACCCTCGGAAGACCAGTGTAGGGCGAGCCACCTCAGGCGCGAAGACGGACATACGGTCTTACGGCCGGCTGGCCGGGCGTTGCTGCGCACCTTGGGCGAGGTCCGGGGCGACGATGCGCCGCCCCGGGCCGGGTTTGTCACGGCCGGCGGAAGTCCGCCTCGGTCAGCCGCGTTTCGATATGCGGGGCCACCGCATTGCGGGCGCGGGAGTAGAGATCGCCGCAGCGCAGGATCGAAAAGCCGAGCTTTTCCTGGATGCGCAGCGAGGCCGCATTGTCGGCGAAGGCACCGGAATGCAGCTCCGCCTCCGGCATGCGGCGGAAGAAGCGCTCGATCGCCGCACCCGCCGCCTCGCTCATCAGGCCCTTGCCCCAGTAGTAGCGGTTTAGCCAGTAGCCGAGATGCCAAAGGCCGTGGCGCAGCTCGATCGAAACCACGCCGAGATGAACGTCGTCGCCGGCGGTGATGGCGAGCGACCAGTCGGGCGTGATGCCGCAGGTGACGCGGCTCAGCCAGTCGGTGGCGTCCTGTCGGTCATAGGGAACCGGCACGCGCGCCAGCATGCGCACGACCTGATAGTCGCTGAACGATTCGACGATCGCCTCCGCGTCGCTCATGCGATGCGGGCGCAGGGTGAGCCGCGTCGTCTCGATGACCGGGCAGGGCCCGGGCATCGAAGGCATGCTCTTCTTCAGGGGCGCGTTCATCACCGCATCTCCCCCCAGCTCTTCAGCGACATCCAGGTCTTGCGGTCGAGCCTGTACCATTCGACCGGCATCATGCCGCCCATGGCCAGGCTGCCGACCATGCCGGAGCCCTGGAACTGGAAGCCGCACTTCTGGATTACCCGACGCGAGGCGATGTTGGTGACCCGGCAGCGCGCGTCGATATGGGCGATGTCGCGGGTGCGAAACGCCATGTCGATCAGCGCATGGGCGGCCTCCGTGGCATAGCCCCTGTTCCAGTGCGGTTCGCCGAGCCAATAGCCGATCTCCAGCGTGTCGGCGTCGTTGACATGCGGTTCCAGCGCGCAGCAGCCGAGGAATTCGCCGTTTTCGGCCTTGGTGATCGCATAGACGCATTTGCCAATCTCGCCAGCATTCGTGCGTCGCACGAAATCGGCCGCATCGCGTGCCGTGTACGGGTGCGGCATGCGCGATACCATGGTGGCAACGGCGGCGTTGTTGGCGAGATGGGCAAGGGCGTCGATGTCTTCCTCGTGGGGCGCGCGCATGACGAGCCTCTGCGACAGCAAGACGGGGCAATCGCTCCGTAACCGATCCGGCCTCAACCGGTCCTGGGGTGACCGCGAGGGGTCGACCCTCGATAGTTCGATCTGCATGGTTCAGTCTCCTTCTGGTTGAAAAGGCATAAGAAAAAGGGGAGATGGCGCCCCATCTCCCCTGTTTTCTAGACTGAACCTGGTACGGCCAGCCGGGTCGATGAGACGCCGGCTGTTTAGAGCGTTACCGGCTTTATTCCGCTGCTTCCGCCGCTTTCGGCATCACCGACACGTAGACTCGGCCGTTGGCCTTGGTACGGTAGGCGACATTACCGGCGGTGAGAGCAAAGATCGTATGATCCTTGCCCAGGCCGACGTTTGCGCCCGGATGCCACTGGGTGCCGCGCTGACGCACGATAATGTTGCCCGGAACGACGACTTCGCCGCCGAACTTCTTCACGCCAAGGCGCTTGGAATTCGAATCGCGACCGTTACGCGACGAACCGCCAGCTTTTTTGTGTGCCATTGGAGTTCTCCTTTAGAACCTGTTGTCTCGTTGACCGTTACGCAGCGACGATGTCGGTGATGCGAACGACGGTATGGTGCTGGCGATGGCCGCGCGAACGCTTGGAATTCTGGCGACGACGCTTCTTGAACGCGATCACCTTCTTGCCACGGTTGTGCTCGACGACTTCAGCCTTGACCGATGCGCCGGCCACGAAGGGCAGGCCGATCTTGGCATCGGCACCAACGCCGACCATGAGAACCTCAGTGAATTCGATAGTCGCACCAGCTTCGGCTTCCAGCTTTTCGATGGTCAGCACGTCGTTGGCGCTCACGCGGTACTGCTTACCGCCCGTCTTGATGACTGCGAACATTGGTTATCCTTTCATGTTCGTTCCGGCTCTGCCTGGCAACCAGGCGGCCGTCTTCTTGTCAGTCGATGTTGAAGCAGGCCCCGATATCGTCAACGATCGCGGTGCCTGCCGGTGGAGTTCCGCCGGGGCGGAGAAATCAGGACACAGTTAGCCCATGTCTAATTCACGGCTCGCATACGTGACGGGTCAAAAACTGTCAAGATGAAAGCACGAGATAGTTGGATTTTCGCCCTTGCAAGCCCGACATTTGCCCGCTAAGAGACAGCCCGCGCACAACTTGCGCCGACCAGCAAAGCGGAGAGGTGGCTGAGTGGTCGAAAGCACCGCACTCGAAATGCGGCATACGGGCAACCGTATCGTGGGTTCGAATCCCACCCTCTCCGCCATTTAATCGTCAAACATATTGATTTAAATAAGTTAATTCAAGTGTAGCGCAGGGCGCCCCACAAAAACACCCACATTGCCAATGCAGCCATAGCCCGTCGTAGTCGGTAACGACCAAAATGGGCCGTGGAACGAACCCGCTGCGCGGGAGGGCGTCTACGGCTGAGGTAGAGGGCGCTGGCTGGAGATTGCGCCTGGATTGAACGTCTTCCGGCAAGGGCAGAGCATGACGGGCTTCTTTAACAAAGGAGCCTGATCATGCAGTACCCCCAACCCGACACACCCATCAGCCCGCTGCGCCAGCGGTTGATCGACGACATGAACATGCGACGTTTCTCACGCGAAACGCAGCGCAACTATCTTCGCGACATCGGACGCCTGGCGACCTTCCTCGGGCGGTCACCAGACACGGCGACCGCCGACGATCTGCGCCGGTTCCAGATCGAGCAGCAGAACGATGGCGTTCCCGTTCCGACGATGAACAGCATCGTGTCGGCGTTACGCTTCCTCTTCACCCAGACCCTCGACCGCCCGGACCTGGCGCGCAGGCTCGTCCGGCTGGCGCATCCTCGGAATCTGCCTGTGGTGCTGAGCCGCGACGAGGTTGCCCGGTTGCTCAATGCCACCACCTGCCTCAAGCACCAGGCAGCATTGTCGGTCGCCTATGGCGCCGGCCTCCGTGTTGCGGAGGTGTCGATGCTGAAGGTCGCCGACGTCGACAGCGAGCGGATGCTGCTGCGCGTCGAGCGTGGCAAGGGCGGGCGCTATCGCAATGCCATGCTTTCGGAGGACCTGCTCACCCTGCTGCGCCAGTGGTGGAAGGTGGGGCGGCAGCAGGGTGTGATGCATCGCGACGGCTGGTTATTCCCCGGCCAAAACGCAATGAAGCCGATCAGCACGCGGCAGCTCTATCGCATCGTCGTTGAGGCGGCCCAGGCCGCCGACATCGCCAAGCGGGTCGGGCCGCATACGTTGCGCCATAGCTTCGCCACCCACCTGCTGGAGGACGGCACGGACATTCGGATCATCCAGGTCCTTCTCGGACACGCAAAACTCAACAACACCGCCCTCTACGCAAAGGTGGCGACCAGGACGGTCCGCACAGTTACGAGTCCGCTCGACACGCTCGGTCTGTTCAAGCCGGAAGAGGCCTTCCCCGACGGTTGAGCCTTGCGTGCCTCGATCGAGGTCGCCGACATCTTCCGTGCTGCCGGGGCGGCGTACCGGCGCGCCCATGCAGGGCACCTGAGCCTGCAGCAACTGAAGGTGATGTCGGCGGTTGAGAACTGCCGCACTGCAGCGCTGGGCGGTCACGTCGAGGCCTGCGAGGACTGCGGCCAGTGGCGGATCGCCTACAACTCCTGCCGCAATCGGCACTGCCCAAAGTGCCAGGGCGCGGCGGCACGGACATGGCTTGCCGAACGCGAGGCCGATCTGCTTCCAGTCGGCTACTTCCACGTCGTGTTCACGCTGCCGGCCGAGGTCGCCGACATAGCGTTCCAGAACAAAGCGCTCGTCTACGACCTGCTGTTCAAGGCGGCGTCGGAGACGATGCTGACCATCGCGGCCGATCGCAAGCATCTCGGCGCGCGCATCGGCATCACCGCCGTGCTCCACACCTGGGGATCGGCGATGACGCACCATCCGCATGTGCACATGATCGTGCCTGGCGGTGGCATCGCGCCGGACGGTAGCCGATGGATATCATCGCGCCCGGCTTTCCTGCTTCCTGTACGCGTACTCGGCAAACTGTTTCGACGGCTGTTCCTTGCCCGGCTGGTCGCTCTGCACGATGCCGGGCGGCTCTGCTTCTTTGGCGCACTTGCTCATCTCGCCGAGCGGCAGACATTCTTGCGGCATCTATCGCCGGTCCGAAAGAAACGCTGGGTGGTCTATGCCAAAGCGCCGTTCGCAGGGCCGGAGGCAGTGCTCGCCTACCTGTCCCGCTACACCCACCGGGTCGCAATCTCGAACCGCCGCCTGATCACCTTCGACGAGACTGGCGTCACCTTCCGCTACAAGGACTACCGCCGCGACGTCTGCGACCGACAGCAGATCATGACGCTCGCGGTCGATGAGTTCATCCGCCGCTTCCTGCTCCATGTCTTGCCGCGCGGCTTCCATCGTATCCGGCATTACGGCCTGCTCGCCGGCTCAGCCCGCAAGACCAGCCTCGTGCTCGCTCGCGAACTGCTGCACGTCGCCGTACCGGCCGATGACGACACACCAGGCGAACCGGATGACTTCCGCCCGCCATGCCTCTGCTGCGGCGGACGAATGATCGTCATCGAGGTGTTTGAACGCTGGAGGCAGCCGCGAGGACCACCGGATGCGACGGCGACGAACCGGGAGACAGCTTCATGACCCGGCATGGCATGGTCCAGGCTTCAGCCGCAGGCGCCTCGCCTCCGGCAACCGACCCACGCGCATTCATGGTGATTATCGCCGCCGACAGGGTCGCGACGAGCCGGGCGCCGGGCCGGCTATACCGCGCGGATGCGCAACGAAGCGGCCTGTCCGCATCCATCACCCCACTCTCTGGCTGCGGTCGCGCCACCGCAGACAT
This sequence comes from Allorhizobium sp. GW101-3B10, assembly GCF_059424725.1. Taxonomy (NCBI): domain Bacteria; kingdom Pseudomonadati; phylum Pseudomonadota; class Alphaproteobacteria; order Hyphomicrobiales; family Rhizobiaceae; genus Allorhizobium; species Allorhizobium sp. GW101-3B10. The sequence continues at coordinate 4,271,949 of NZ_JBWKZR010000001.1, forward strand.
CAGCCGTAGATCGAAATCTCCATAGCCTCCGACTGTGGTCCGCGGGTTCCTTCCTCGGGGACTTTCGTACGCCTGCCGGCGCCCGAAACTCTTCACGTCAGCCGACTGGCAGCTTCCGAGTTCGGGATGGCGATTGCAGACACTCAACCTGCTGGGATTAAGGTCGCGAACGAGTCCATTCGCGACTTTGTGATGGCGGGCCGAACTCGAATATTGGTGCAGGAACGGGCAAGGAACTGACGGAGCGGCCATTCATTGCAGGTCACGAGGTGTCATTTGCCGAAGACCGAGAGTTCGCCTCATCTGCCTTTTCTCTTGCAGATACCAGGGCTTGTGTTGGCCGGAGCGGCCCATGTTGTTGACTGATGGCCAAAGCCAGGACACAAATGCGGCACCCACGATCGCTCGCGGCGGGAAAATAACAGGGCGAGGACGCCACGCTCATCATTGTCTGAGGCGAGGACTATCTTGCAACTGATCCGCTCGCGCGCTCGGTCTCCTGCCGGACGAGGCAGCGAGGCGCCGCCTGGTCGCCGTCTTCAACAGGTCCTCGGGCAGGGTGAGAAGTCACGTCATGAACACGAGAACCCGCCCTGCTGCACCCAAGAGTTTATTTTTCTCGGGCTTGCTATTTTTAGGGGCGCCACCATATTCATAGAAGTGATAGCCATTACACGGGCACTGTCACTTTCGGGGCGGCACGCACCCTGGCCCCAAGCGAGGAGGACTTCATGTCTTCCGACAATCTCTACGGATCTATCAATTCAAGTAACATGGGCGGCCTAAGCGAAATGCGGGCGGGTGCGGTGTTCAGGTATGCTTACCCCATGCCCGACCGCGTTCGGGATGCTGCGCGTTTCGTAACTGCACAACATCAACACGGCGCTCGTAGCCTCGCGGATCTGCGTTCTTCCGTGGCACAGCGCGCTCTGCCGGCCGAGATTCTGCTCGCCCCTTCCCGCGAGGCGAACATATGACCCTCTCATTCCCCAATCCATCTCGCAGCTATGACGAAAGTCGGCACAGCGTACGCTTCGTCGGTCATGACGGCCTCACGCAGATTCGCTTCTTCCTGCCGGTCTCCATCCTCGCAGACGACCTGATCGCTCGGATGCCGACCGAGACGGACTACCTTTCTGCGTTCGACGGCAAGCGCAAAGAGATCTTCGAGGTGGCGCGCAAGGCCTACGTGTCGCGACGCAGGGATATGATCGAGCTCGATCAGACAAGCTTCGGACGCAGCTCTTGAAGCGCGGACCGATGACAGTCTCGGCACAATCCATGACTGACCCTCGCAGGCAGGGGCGTTGCCACATGCTGCGCGACGGGATGGGCCAAGACCGGCCGCCGCAGATCATGGTGGCCGACCAAGGTCGCCAATCAGACATGCCCGATTGCGCCACCGATCGACGCCGCATGCGCGGTTTTGACGAAGGCATCCCACGAGGTCGGGCCGGCAATTGGCGACCAACGAATTCCAGCATGGTCGCGACCGGCCAACAGCCGATGTCCTGTACACAGTGAAGGCGTCACGGACCGGCTTTGCTGCGGGACAGTCAGAAACCTTGCAGGCTCATGGCCGCGCTGTGTGTTCGGACGACAGGAGCAAACCACGGTGCGGGTCCGTCATACGCCCTGTGCTGCTGGCTCGGCGCGCTGATGGAAACGGCGGACATCATTACCGAAAGCCACGGACAACCGAGACTGACAACGCGTGTCGTGCAGTGCAGGCAGGGCAATTGCGCCAGAACCCATGGGAAAGCTCAGCACATGTTCACGCGGACCAAGATACGCACCGTCCATTTTGATCGTCCCTTCGCCCTGTTCGGCCTGGAAGGGCTCCAGCCGGCCGGCGACTATCAGGTGCAGGACGACGAGGAGCAGATCACCGGGATTTCCTGGCTCGCTTACAGGCGCACCGCGACCGTGATCGAAATTCGGGCCGGGCTGACGACAAGCCGGATCGCCGTCGACGGCGACGAGCTGGAGGCGGCGATGGCACGAGACCAGGCCGATGCCAATGTCTCGCACTGAGTGACGATCCGTCCGGCGGGCCACACCGTCCGCGCCGGAGGCATGATGCCAAGACCACAGTCGCATGTTCCCCGTCGGGGAAAATCGGGCGTTCCCGACCAGCGACGACACCGTTCTGAAGGGAACCTCCAATGACCAAGTCCAGGCGCGTAGCATTCATTGGCAACTCGCTCCCAAGGCAGTGCGGCATCGCAACCTTCACCACGGACCTCAGCCACGCGCTGGCTGCCTCAGACCGCGGCGTCGAGACGCGCATCATCGCCATGACCGACGACAAGCTCCACTATGCCTATCCGGAGGATGTCGCGTTCGACATCCGCGACGGCGAGATCGAGGACTATGGGACAGCCGCCCGTATCCTTAACAACGGCGGTTACGACGCGGTCTCGCTGCAGCACGAGTTCGGCATCTTCGGCGGGCCGGACGGCGAGTTCATCCTGACGCTCCTCTCGCAGCTGCGTATTCCCGTCATCACGACCCTGCACACTATCCTGGCCGAGCCGACGCCGGGCCAGTTGCGGGTGCTGCAGAAGGTTGCCGGTGCCTCGAGCCGGGTGGTTGCCATGGCACAGAAGGGTCGGGCCCTGCTTGAGAGTGTCTATGGCGTGGATCCTGCCAAGATCGACGTCATCGCCCACGGCATTCCTGATCGCCCATTTCATGACCCGGAACTGGCCAAAGCCAAGCATGGCTATGCCGGTCGACCGGTCATCCTGACCTTTGGCCTTCTGTCGCCCAACAAGGGGATCGAAGTCGTCATCGATGCCATGCCTGCGATCCTGGCGCAGCGCCCGGATGCGCTCTACGTGGTGCTCGGCGCGACCCATCCCAATCTCCTGCGCCAGGAAGGCGAGGCCTATCGCGACCGCCTTGGCGCACGGGCCGAGCAGATCGGGGTCGGCCAGTCGGTCGTCTTCCTCAACCAGTTCGTGGACGTGCCGACACTGCTCGACTTCATCGCCATGTGCGACGTCTATGTCACGCCCTATCTCGACGAGGCGCAGATGACCTCGGGCACGCTGGCCTATAGTTTCGGCATGGGCAGCGCGGTCGTGTCGACGCCTTACTGGCATGCGCAGGAACTGCTCGACCAGGGGCGCGGCAAACTCGTGCCCTTCGGCGATGCGGTCGCCACCGGCCAGGCGATCGCCTCCCTGCTGGGTAACGACGACAGGCGCATGGCCATGCGTCGGGCCGCCTATGACACCGGCCGGTCGATGATCTGGTCGCAGGTCGCATCGCTTTACTTGGACAGCGTGGAGAAGGCCCGCAACGCCTACCGGCCCCGCCTGGTCAGTGACCTCGTGGCGCAGCGGATCGTGAGACCACCCCAGATCACATCGCTGAAGCTCGGGCATTTTCACACCATGTGCGACGACACCGGTATCGTCCAGCACGCGGTCTATTCCGTGCCGGACCGGGCGCATGGCTACTGCGTGGACGACAATGCCAGGGCGCTGGTCCTTGCCACGCATCTGGCGACCGCGGGGGAAACCGGCATATCCGAACGGCGAACCGCCTCCTTCGCAGCCTTCATCCAGCATGCCTGGAACCCGGATCTCCAACGCTTTCGCAACTTCATGAGCTTCGACCGGCGCTGGCTGGAAGAGCAGGGCTCGGAGGACAGCCATGGCCGCACGCTCTGGGCGCTCGGCGTCTGCGCGCTTTCCGACAACGACCGGCCCCGCCGTCGCTGGGCAAGCGCGCTCTTCGCTCAGGCGATACCCACGGTGCTCGGCTTTCAGTCGCCCCGCGCGTGGGCGTTTGCGCTGATCGGGCTGGACGCCTATTGCCGGGCCAACCCGGAAGACATGTCCAGCCGGGCCCTGCGTCTGCAGTTGGCCGAGCGGCTGGTCGACCTTGAGCGGCGTGTTTCGAACGGCGACCGCCACTGGTTCGAGGAAGGGCTCTCCTATGAGAATGCCCGCCTGCCGCAGGCGCTCATCCTCGCCGGCCTGGCAACGGGCACGGCCCATTTCGTCGCGTGCGGCCTCAGGACCCTGCGCTGGCTGATGACGCAGCAAACCGGCGAGAACGGACAGTTCCGGCCGATCGGCACGGACGGTTTCTTCGACCTGGGCGACGCGCCGAGACTGTTCGATCAGCAGCCGGTCGAGGCGACGGCGACGATTTCGGCCTGCCTCGCCGCGGATACAGCGACGGAGGACAAGTCCTGGCTGGAAACGGCGTTTCGCACCTTCAACTGGTTCACCGGCGGCAATGACCACGGCGTCTCTCTCGTCGATCCGGAAACCGGAAGCTGCCGCGACGGGCTGCATCCCGACCGCCCGAACGAGAACCGTGGGGCGGAATCCGTGCTCTGCTACCTCATCTCCTGCTCCGAGATTGGTCGCGCCTCCCGTCTGGTGCGTCCCGTGCCCCAGCCCTCGGAGTTTCGGCAATCATCGTGATGCGCCGCCTTTTTCTCTGATTGCCAAACCAAAGGATCTTCCTTGGCCCAATCCAGCCTTCTCAATCGGCAAGCCCTCTATCTGAAACCCGATCCGACGCGCGTCATCGTGCGGCCGTTCAAACCCTCGACCGAACCCCAGCACCTCAACCCGCGCGACAAGACGCGGGCGAATGAAATCGTCGATCGCGTGCTGACGCTCGATGCCGTGGCGACGACCAACCAATTGCACGACATCCTCGACAATTTCGAGGGACGGCATCGCAACCTGTTGCGCCAGTTCGAGCTGCGTGCCGATGCCATGGAGAATGCTTTTGCCCTTCACCCCGCTTTCAGTCAGCAGCAGAGGCAACTGATCGGCGCCTATTTCATGAACGAATACTCGTTCGAGTCTGCCGCGCTGTTCAATCCCAGCATCGTGCCTCATCCCGACCAGTCGAACGTCGCGGAAGGCAGCCGCCGGTTGATCCTGAGTCTGAGAGCCGTCGGCGAAGGCCACATCAGCTCCCTGACCTTTCGAACGGGGATGATCGATGCGCAGGGGGCCGTGACGATCGACCCGCCGGTGCGGCTGGCGGGGCTGCCGGACATTCATGCCAATGACGGCCTCGCTCCGGCCGGCTGCATCGGCATCAGCTTCAAGGACGAGAGCGACCTCAGCGAGCGGGTGATCTTTCCGGTGACGGAAGCGCAGTCGAACGGGATCGAGGACGCGCGCTTCGTGGCCTTCGAGGACGAGGGCAAGACCGTCTATTACGCGACCTACACGGCCTATAACGGCGCGGGGATCCGGTCCGAGCTTCTGGAAACACAGGATTTCCTCAACTTCACCCTGACGCCGCTGCGCGGTCCGGCCGCCCGCAACAAGGGCATGGCGCTGTTTCCCCGGCGGATCAACGGGCGTTATGCGATGATCGCGCGCCAGGACAGCGAGAACCTCTTCCTGCTCTATTCGGACGACCTGCACAATTGGGACGAGGGCCAGTTGCTGATGAAGCCCGAATTCGCCTGGCAGTTCGTGCAGATTGGCAATTGCGGCTCGCCGGTCGAGATCGACGAGGGCTGGCTGCTCTTCACCCACGGGGTCGGGCCCATGCGCCGCTATTCGATCGGCGTGACCCTGCTCGACAAGGACGACCCGAGCATCATCCTCGCTCGCACGGTCGATCCCCTGCTGCAGCCGGAACCGACCGAACGCGAAGGCTACGTGCCGAACGTCGTCTATTCCTGCGGCGCCATGCGGCATGGGGACCTTATCGCATTGCCCTATGCCGTGTCGGATACCTATTCGAACTTCACGACGATGAAGATCAGCATGCTTCTGGAGACGATGCAGCCGGCCGGATCTCCCGCATGACCAATGCATTGCGCTGGAGCCGGGAAGGGCCTTGGGTCCCGTCATGAGCCTGGCTCAGCTCAAGGCGCTGTTTCTCGAATCCATCCTGCCGACATGGGGTGCGAGCGGCTTTGACGAACGACATGGACAGTTCGTCGAGTATCTGGAACTCGACGGGCGGCCGCAGCAGAACGGCGTCGTGCGAACCCGCACGATCGCCCGGCAGATCTATGTGCATGCCCATGCAAGCGCCCTGGGTGTGGCCCCGCCATCATCGCTTGCGCTGGCCGAACGGGCGTTCGACAACCTGCACCGCATTGCCTGGGTGGGCGGCACGCGCGCGGGCTATGCCAGGGCCTTCGATCGGTCGACGGAAACGGTGACCGATCCGGTGCGGGATCTCTATGACAATGCCTGCGTGGTGCTGGCCTTGTCCTGGCTGCTCTCGGCCACGGGCAAGGAAGGATATCGACGGCGGATCGACGATACAATCGCTGCGATCGACAGGACGTTGCAGGCTCCCTGTGGCGGATGGGCCGAAGACAGCGACGGCACGCTGCCCCGCCGGCAGAACCCGCACATGCACTATCTCGAGGCTGCGCTTGCCCTGTGCGAGACAAGCCGGGCGCCGACCTATCGACCGGCCGAAACCAAGGCATTTGCCCTGCTGCAATCGCATTTTCTGCTCGGTCCCCACGATCTTCTGCACGAGAACTTCGGGCCTCGCTGGGAAGTCGCCGACACGTTCGGTTCGCAGATGCTGGAGCCGGGACACATGTGCGAATGGGTGTGGCTGACCGGCCGCCATGACACCCTGACCCAGACATCCCACAACGAGGTTCGCGCCGATCTCCTCGCAAACGCGTTGCGGATAGGCCGCTCGGGCGAATCCCCTTTCCTCGTCGACCAGGCCCTGGCATCAGGGGTGCCGGTCACGCCGTCGAGACGGCTCTGGCCGCAGGTCGAGATGCTGAAAGCGCTGCTGACCCAGCACAGGTGGCTCGATGACGGCAGCTATCTCGCCGAAGCCGAGACGCTGTCCTCCGAAATGCTGACGTCCTATTTCCAAGATGTGCCTACGGGCTGCTGGCATGATCGTCTGGACTTCAACAACCGACCCATCGGCGGGACCATACCGGCCAGTTCACTTTATCATCTCTGGACGGCTTTCGCCGACTTCGTCTAGGTCGCCGAGCGGTTTGCGGGCCAATTCCACGACGACGAATCGGGGGCGCCGGCAGCTGAGCAAGCGCAGGGGGAGAGACGAGTTCACGACGCACTTGCCTTGCGCGGCCATGGCAGGCGGACGGTTTCACCCGGCGAAAGGGATCGTCAGCGACCCCGGAGATCGATCGGCTGATCGGCGCCCACGTGGGAAAACCTCTGCCATGCCTTGGAGACTCTGTGAGCCCACCGGTTTGCACTCACCTAAGAGAGATTGCGTTGAAACGCGTGGCTTGCCTGTCAACCGGCGCACAAAACTGCCCCCCTATCGGCGTCCAATGTTGGATCTGACGCAATCTCGGTGACATCAGGGCACTCCGATGATACGTGCCTCGAGCAGATCGAGCTTCCCGCGTCCACACATTTGCCGCCTGATGAGTTCCAGCTCGGTTATCTGTCCTTCTGTCTGGCCATTCGACCACTGTGAGGCTATCGCATTTTGGACGGCGGCCCTGTTGCTGATGACCCCGTTGGCGAATGATGCGACCAGACTCCTTGCTGCTCGGTCGATCCAAGCTTCCAGATCCTCTTTGGACTTCCGGCGCAGCATATTGTGAAAGCTCTCGACGACATCCCTGGCCTCGACAAGGTCCGGTAGCCGCTCCTCGATTGCAGCAACCGTCACCGTTTGAGCCTTCGTTAAATTGTTACGTTCAAGGGTCATCAGGCGGACGATGGTGCGTGCGGCTGGCGCATGTCCGAGTCCGTTCTCGGCCTTTTCGGCACGCCGTCGCCGCGTTGCCCATTCGGTGACAACACGGAGACCGCCGCCGAAGCCAGTCAACCGAAGCTGCCGCCAAAGTCCAGCGCCGTTTCGCAATCCTGCGTCCCATTCCGCTTCAAGCCAAGGCAGATGCGGTTCCAGGGAGGTTTGCCGGACCCGAAAGATGTCGGTCCGCTGACCGCGGACGACACTGCGAACCAGCTTACGGCTGTGTCCCGTTTTACGCACAATCACCTTTATGGATACGCCGTCTTTGACGAGATCACGGATGACGGCGTTAGGTACCCGTCATATCGCAGGTGCCTCTTCATGCCGCCGCTCGGTGGCAGTTAGAAGCTTTGGATTTATAGTTGCTGTGCCGATCGCAACGCGGACCCGCCGCATGGGTTTGCGCACGGCGTCAAGGAAGGCGTGGCTGGCGTTTTCCATCAGATGCCAGCGGTCGGCGACCTGTTGGGCGTGTGGTAGGGTTTGCGTAGCGGCCTGCGCATACCCGCCGCCGCGGTCGCGTGCGACGACTTCGATCTGCGGCTATTCGACCAGCCAGGCCTTTGCGGTCGAGGGTCCTCGGTCGGGCAACAAGGCGATCGTCTTTCGCCGTTCTAGGTCGCAAATGATCGTGCCATATCGATGATTGCGCCGCCATGCCCAGTCATCGATACCGATCACACTCGGTGGCGTTGGCGGCGGGCGATCGTATCGGCGAACAGTTCGCAGCAGCGTATCATTGTGTCAACCGGCGCACAAAACTGACCCCCTATCTGAGTCCAATGTTGACCCCCTTGTAGTCGGCGAGTGCTTGGCCTGCCCGGCGCTGGCCGGGGTTGCAGAGGGCGGGCCAAGTGCGGATGGTTGGGGTTATCGGCTTTAGCTTTGAGAGCGGTTTTTGAAGCGCCAGGACTCGTTGCCGGTTTCGATGATCTCACAGTGATGGGTGAGCCGGTCCAACAGCGCGGTCGTCATCTTGGCGTCGCCGAAGACGGAAGGCCATTCGCCGAATGCCAGGTTTGTGGTCACGATGATCGAGGTGCGTTCGTAGAGCCTGCTGATCAGGTGGAACAACAGCTGTCCACCGGCCTGGGCGAACGGGAGATAGCCGAGCTCATCGAGGATGACGAAGTCGAGGCGGGTGAGATAGTCGGCCGTTCGTCCCTGCTTGCCGCTCCGTGCCTCTACTTCCAGCCGATTGACGAGATCGACGACGTTGAAGAACCGACCGCGTGTTCCGTTGCGGATAAGTGCCCTAGCGATGGCGATGGCCAGGTGGCTCTTTCCCGTTCCGGTGCCGCCGACGAGGACGACATTGTGCTGATTGGCGACGAAGGTGCCATTGGCGAGTTCCCGGACCAGGGTCTCGTTGACGGGCGTGTTGGCGAAGTCGAAGTCGTCGATGTCCTTGGCGAGCGGCAGTTTGGCGATGCTGAGCTGGTATCGGATCGAGCGTGCCTGCTTCTCGGCGATCTCGGACTGCAGCAGATCGCCGACGATGCGCGGCGGCTCGTGCTGCCGTTTGATGCCGTTGCCCATGACCTCGTCGTAGGCGCTGCGCATGCCATAGAGCTTCAAGGTGCTCATCAATTCCAGAACCTGCGTGCGTTCCATCAGCTTGCCCTCCTGAGGCTGTCATAGCGTGCGCAGTCGGCAACCGGTTCATGGGTCAACTTCAGCGCATCCGGTGTTTGCAGGATTGCGGTCGGAGCCGGATCGCGACGCCGCGCCAGGATGTTGATGATCACCGAAGCCGAGCAGACGCCGTGATCGAGCGCCTCCTGGCAGGCGGCCTCGACAGCGGCAAGACCGTCGCCGAGAACACATCCGAGGATGGTCACCATCTGCCGATCGCCGTCATCGGCACTCTTCAGTCGCTTGCGGACCTTCTCCATGGCAGCGGGCAGCACCCATTCCCGGAACGGTGCGCCATTGCGAAGAGCGCCGGGTTTGCGCGCCAGGACCGGAACATAGTGCCAGGGGTCATAGACGGTATCGCCCCAGCCGAAGCTACGCCGGTGCTCGGCGACCACGGCACCATCCTGCTTGACGACGATCCGGTCTGCATAGGCGTGGACTTCGACAGGGCGGCCGACGGCGGTCGACAGGACCGAGTATTTGTTGTTGTCGAAGCGGACCGTGCAGGTCTTCGACACCGAAGCCGGCACGCAATGGAAGCCATCGAACGGACCGACATAGTGCACGAGGCTGCCGCGTTCGGCTTCGAACATCAGCCAGATCGTCTGGTCGGTCTGCTCCGGATGGCTGTGGGCCTTGGCATAGGCAACGCATTTGTCGATGAGCCAGACGTTCAATTCCTCCAGGCTCTTGACCCTGAGACGCGGCGTGAAGAAGCGCTCGCGCACGAGACCCACCTGGTTCTCGACCTGGCCCTTCTCCCAGCCGGAGGCGGGTGTGCAGGCGACGGGATGAACGAGGTAGTGGCTGCACATCTGCAGGAAACGGCGGTTGTATAGGCGCTCCTTGCCGACGAAGACTGCCTCCACCGCCGTCTTCATATTGTCGTAGATGCCACGCGTGCAGGTGCCACGGAAGAAAGCGAAGGCCTTGTCGTGCGCGTCGAACACCATCTCCTGGCTCTCGCGCATATAGGCTCGCGCAAACATCATCCGGCTGTGGCAGAGCCGAACATGGGCGACCTTCACGGTTGTCGTCACGCCGTTGATCAGCACGATCTCATGGCTCCAGTCGAACTGGTAGGCTTCGCCCGGAGCATAGTAGAGCGGCACATAGGCTTCCGCCGTCGCTGCTCCCCGGTTCTTCGCCCAGGTCTTGGCGTAACGGCGGATCGCATCGTAGCTGCCGTCATAACCGAGCGCCCGCAGTTCCTCATAAATCCGGATCAGCGTCAGCCGTTCGCGCGATGGCTTGCTCTCGTTCGTCGCAAGAAACCGCTCGATCTCGGCCTTCCAGGCTCCTGTCTTCGGCAGTGGCTGCCGTTCGCGCTCGTAGGAGAAATCGGTCTCATCGGAACGCAATATCTTGCGGACCGTGTTGCGCGACACATGCAGTTCCCGGACGATCTTCTTCACCGACCAACCCTGCACATGGAAGGCCCGGCGAACACGCGCAATCGTATCCACTCGCTTCAACTCCCTCTCCATCCGCCGTCAAAAGACGGATGGTCAGACGAATCCTGAGAGGGGTCAAAATTGGGCTCTGACTCACATTTGCTGCTGTTTGGGGCGACGCTTTCGCTGATTCACCGGAGGATCAGCAATGCGACATCGGTTCCAGCGCACGAGCCTCGCGCCGCCTGGCTTTGCAGTAGACGAAGTGATGGTTGTTGGGGAATGCGTTCAAGTTCGGCTCCGATCACGCTATCCCTCAGGGTCTTGTCCGGACTGCGGACGACCAAGCCGGAGGGTGCAAAGCAGATATCTGCGACGGCCAGCTGATCTTCCCCTCTGCGGCCGGCGAGTAGAATTGACGATCGTGGCGCGTCGGTTCTGGTGCGATGCAGTTCTTTGCGGACGGCGCATCTTCTGCGAGCAGTTTGATAGCGGCGTCTTGGCTCGGTATGGCCGGCGCACCCAGCGGCTAGAGACAATTGTTCACCACCTCGGCTTGGCGCTGGGCGGAAGACCTGCTGCCGGCTTTGCCAATCGTTTGATGGTTCCGGTGAGCAACGACACGCTGCTGCGGGTGGTTCGCCGCCGCATTGCTGACCAGAACGATGAACTCACCGTCATAGGCATTGATGACTTTGCCTTCAGGCGCGGCCAGACCTATGGAACGATCGTTTGTGATCTAGAGCGGCGGAGGCCTGTCACCCTGTTGCCGGATCGTGCGCTGGATACGTCTCGGAGATGGCTTGCCGAGCATCCGTCGATATCGATCGTCGCTCGCGATCGAGGCGGTGGCTATGGTGAGGCCATAGCGAAGGCCTTGCCCAATGCCGAGCAGGTCGCCGATCGCTGGCACCTGATGGAGAATTCCAGCCGGGCCTTCCTCGATGCAGTCGGCAAGTCGATGCGCCAGATCAGGCAGGCGGTCGGCAGCAATGTCGTTGACCCGAAGCTTTTAACCTACGCTGAAAAACTGCAGTACGAGGGATATCTGCGCCGCCAGGAAACAAACGAGGCGATCCGGGAGATGTCGAAGAAGGGAACTTCAATTCGACAAATAGTCCGGCAAACCGGCCATAGTCGGAAGATTGTCCGCGACGTTCTGAGGGGCCAGCGCCTCGATGTCTTCCGGACACGGCCCAGCTCATTGGATAGCTGGCTGCCGTGGCTCAACGGCCGCTGGGACGAAGGCGTGCGGAACGCCTTGGCGCTCTGGCGGGAGATGAAAGCGAAAGGCTTTCCGGGACAGAGCGGTGTCGTCTCCCAATGGGCTCAGCGGCGCCGTCTTGCGGAGAAAGCCAACCAGAGCGGGCTTGCGCGAACGCCATCGGCCCGGGTCATTGCCCGGTTGATGACAACCGCGCGCGATGACTTGGCGAAACCTGAAGCGATCCTGGTTGCGGCTATCGAAGTGAACGTTCCGGAACTGATAGTCGCCCGTGCGGCCATCGGCGAGTTCCAATCCATGATCCGTTCGAAAACAGCGCGAAAGCTGGATGAATGGGTTGAAGCTGCCAAGAACAGCCTGGTCGGATCGTTTGCCGGTGGCGTTGCGAAAGATCTCGACGCCGTGCGAAACGCAATTCTCTCACCTTGGTCGAACGGACAGACGGAAGGTCAGGTCACACGATTGAAGCTTATCAAACGCCAAATGTATGGGCGAGCCAAACTTGATCTGCTGCAGGCCCGATTGATCGGTGCAGCGTAAGCTCCGACGCCAGCAAAAGTGCGTCAGAGCCAAAATTGGACGCCGGTCACCCCGCCAGAGGGGTCAATATTCCACGCCGAAACACATCATTGCTCACAGACAATCCTAGACGGTCGGCAAAGCGCGCCGCCGAGCGACCACCCAGCGCAAGAGCAAGATGCCGAAAGAGGCAGTCCAGACGGGCTGTTCGGCGAGCCATTGGACGGATTACACCGTCACCGAAGCGCTCGGCGAAAATCTTTCGGCGGTAGTGAGCAGCACTACAAACAAAGCGTCGGACGGTCAGGTGCAATTCGATCCTCCGGCCCGCGCACGGCAGATCGGCAATCATCCGAGGATAGCGACTATGCACACGACGGGAGGCGGCTCCACAGTCAGGGCATCTGCAATCTTGGGATCGACTATAGGCGGAGACGATGATCGCTTCGCCGGCTGCTCCGATCCCCAAAAACTGGACCGTTCACAATTGGAGTTTCCGCGGTAATTTCCCGGCGTCCAAGGTTTGGGCTCAGAGAACTGCCGCGGCGGGCCATGCTGGTCAGCCTCGATCTGGTGCGGGTTATTCCCCAAACCGTGCTGTATCTGGATCAGGGCAGCAGCAGCGAAACGCCCTCCACCGGCTGTATTTCTAGAGGATCGGTCCGGCGTCGTTTGCAGAAACTGAAACAAGCGTTGCCCACTACGCGGACGGTCGTCTCGCAAGGTGAAACGCAAGAAAAGACAGGGTTACGAAAACGATGGCGCCCGCCACTACCTGCAGGCCCAGGACTTCGATTTCCCGAAGTCCGATCGCCCAGATCGGAACAAGTGTTACCACAATCGACAGTGCCACAGCTGGCACCAAGCCGAAGGTTGTGAAATTCTTGCCAACGGTTGGCCAATCTGCCCTGCCATAAACAATCTGCAGCCTGATCGACATCGATATCGCGAACGCAGCCGCACCACACTGGGCGATCGCAAGGGCAGTCACGCCGTAAGGGGCAAATATGACGACCACGAAGACCGCCACGGCTACGTTGAGGAGGGTTACGGGAAGTCGCCTGCGGAAGTGCCCGGTGACTGTCACGAGCGGCTCGGTAATGTACCCTGGCAAGAGCAGGAATTGCCGGAGGCAGAGGATTGCGACGATCGGTACGGCAGGTAGCCATGCAACACCGAGAAGGATCTCGACAGCCGACGGTGCCACAAGTGCCAAGCCGAGATAGGCCGGTGCCCCGGCAAGAAGCAGACCTGTCAGAAACCGGACAGACATTTTCGTGACGGCTTGTGGAATACCGGCGTCCTGATTCTGCTGCGCCTGCCGAAAATAGCGCCATGACAGCGTTTTCGTCGGCTCACCCAGAAATTCTGAGACCGCCGATACAAGCCGCTCGGCGGCACGGTAGTAGCCGGCCTCGACCACCCCGACCGAGGCGCCGAGCGCAAGCGTGCCGGAATAGGATCCCAGAAACACAACAAAACGATTGGCGACAACGTGTTTGGAAAAGGCCAACAATGCCATAGTCATTTCTCGGCTAAAGGCCAGTCGAGGGAACCTGCCAAAAACCAATACAGATGCCACCAGTGTCACGAACTGGGTGATAATCCGGCCATAGACGAGCGCCACGGAGCCGAGTCCTTGCATAAGACCTAAAATTGCAGCGATAAGGCCCGCAAGTTCCGCACCAATTCGTATCCAAGCCTGCTTGCGGAACTGCCCCTCGGCAACAAGTGCACCCTCAAAAACAGAAGATGCGACCGATAGCATCGTCCAGCAACTGAATAGTGCGAGAAGAGCACCCGCTTCCGGCAAATCTAGAATTCGCGAGAGGAATAGCGATACGGTGAGCCCCCCCAGCGAGACGAAGGCGCCCGACAAGAACGCAATGGTTGCTACCTGGTCAAACTCATCACGGCGCTGCCGGGCCTTCATCAAAAATTCGGCCCAACCTCCTTCGGCTATGACCGCGCCAAGAATACCGATGGAGGAGATCACAGCATAGAGGCCAAACTCCGCAGGGAGAAGCATGCGCATTGCAATGAAGAAGATGGCGACTTGGCTTACCTGGCTGAAAAGCCTTGAGGCGACTACCCAGACCACAGCGCTTATCGCTGCACTACGCCCATCCGGGCTTTTTCCGACCGTCTGCTGTTTCATTTTTGATCTCTAGATTCGAACCGAGCGAGTGCCCGCCAAAACGGGCGGGCAACAGCCATCAGTCACCTCAGCCGCTCGAACACGCAAGAATAGCGCCAGCGACTGTTGGGCACTCTGTTGTCCCATGGCTCTCGTCCCCACCGTATCCACGGCCAACCTATCTTCGAGGTGTCGGCATTCCAGATGCTTTCTTGGGAAATTCGCGCCGGGATGAAATCGGATCCCATCATAATGCGCGTCTTGAGATCGAGATCAATGCCATCCACGACAAGGTACCCCCCTGGCGATACAAGCTTCATGACATTCAGCAAGCACGCTTCGGCTGCGGCATCTTCCATCGGCCCGATAACATTGTTTACGAGTACGATGTCTTGTTGTGGCAGTATCGTCATCAGGTTGGGATCGGTTGCATCACCCGTCAGCCATCTGGTCCCCTCCTTGAGCCAATCGTGGACGGACAGAGTTCCGTCCCCGTTTTGTTCGAGGATTTCCGCCAACGAGCTGATGTCCGCAGACATCACCTCTGGTCGTCCCTCCGCAAAGAGGGCGTTGGCTGCTGCGAATTGATCTGGGCGGTAGATCCCGGCCTGGGCTGCATGGACCACAGCAGCCGAAAGATCGATGCCTGCGCCGGTTATCACCAAGTCGGGGTGATCGCGCCTGAGGATGTAAAGCAAGGAGTAGAGCTCCGCGCCCGTACTACATCCAATGGAAGCGACTTTGAGATGATTTCTCGGCTTTAGGTCGTTCACCAGAACCGAAAGCGCTTTCAGGAGTGGCGGGTTTCGCATGAACCATGTGTAGTGGCTCTGAACCCGGACTGTGTCACGGGTGAAATGCCGATAGATGAATCTCCCGGACTGCCTCATCAACTCCGTGCGCAGGACTGTCTCTGGCAGAGCATCCCAAATGCGTCGAAAAATCTTTCGGGGAGTGCGTCTAATGATCTGGGGAATGTTGGCAACTTGATATTCCATTTCGGCTCTCCAACTGGCGGATCGCTCGTCCCCGGTGTCAGGCTCCGGCAGCACAAAGCGATAACAACTCGATTTTCAAGGAAGAGCTCGCGTCACAGGCTCATCGTGAGCACGCCAAAGCGTTCTGCGACGAGAGCAGTGGCTTCATTGACACGAGCAGCCGCATGGGTCGCCGCGTCGGCGACACACGTGTTGCGGGGATGCCCGAGTCAACTTATCGGGGGGCGCTGCAAAACTGGGAGGATTGTGGCCAACAGTCGGCCCCTTCCGCAATCAACCGGCTTAGAGGATCTCGCAGGGGAGTTGACGGCGGGCGGACACGGCAGCGTTGCAAGGAACGGGCAAGCGACAGAACAACACTTGCCGCTGCTCTTTGTTTCTTTCCCGTGCCCCACGTCGCTGAGACAATCATCAGACAGTGTGGCTTGGTCTACCGTTGCGAGAACCGTGGCCTGTTCGTCAAAATCTATCGAAAGCGTGGAAGCGTGACTTGCCTCCATGACAAAGGCGACAACAAGCACGAGCACGACGACGAGCGCGCCTCGCAACAGGTCCGGCAGGTTCTGGAGCCTTAGCTTGTCCATCCGATTTTTTTAAGTGATGCCTGCGAATGCGACAATGGAGTTCGCCGGTCAACATGGTTCAGCCTTTTTGACTAGATGGTCCTAAACCACATACCCCTGGAGGCGCTCGCCTTGCGGAAAATACTGCGGCGTGGCCTGCTGCCGGTTTATCGGACACGAGTTAAGCTAATCCCACCTTGGTTTCAAATTCATTGGGGCTGAGATAGCCCAGTGTCGAGTGGCTGCGCTTCGGATTGTAGAAGCGCTCGATGTAATCGAACACATCCGCTCTGGCGTCGTTCCTCGTGCGATAGACCTTCCGTGCTGTTCTCTCCGTTTTCAGGGATGAGAAGAAGCTCTCCATCGCGGCGTTGTCCCAGACATTTCCGGAGCGGCTCATCGAGCAAGTGATTCCGTGGTCGCCCATGAGGCGCTGGAGCTGCTCGCTCGTGTATTGGCTTCCCTGATCGGAATGATGCAGGAGCGCATCTGGTTTTCCCCGACGCCAGATCGCCATGATCAGCGCATCTGTGACGAGCTGGGCCGTCATGTTGGCATTCATCGACCAGCCGACGACACGGCGTGAGAACAGGTCAATGACGGCCGCGACATACAGCCAGCCTTCTGCGGTCCAGATATAAGTGAAGTCGGCCACCCATTTCTGGTTCGGCCGCTCTGCCCTGAACTGACGGTCCAGCACGTTCGGCATGATAACGGCGCGGTCACCGGCATCCTTTGGCAAGCCACGTCGTCTTGGCCTGGCCCTGAGCGCATTCAAACGCATCAGCCGCTCAATACGATGGAGGCCACAGGATAACCCTTCTTCCAACACGTCGTGCCATACGCGGCGAGCACCATAAGTGCGGTCGCTGGATTTGAAGCTCTGCGTGATCTTGTCCAGCAGAACCTCATCATAGCGGGCGCGTTCGCTCGGAGAACGATTGAGCCAGGCATGGAAACCTGAACGAGAAACCCCCAGCGCTTCGCAGAGCCATGCCACCGGCCAGATCGAACGGTGCTTTGCAACGAACGCGAACTTCATATCGCGTCCCTGGCAAAGTGGGCTGCGGCGTTCCGCCGGGCAATCGATTCACTGGATCGATTGCTCTTCCGGCTTCAATTTAGGATATCGCGCTCCGCCTTCAGCTTGGCGACTTCACGACGGAGCCGCTCGATCTCAAGCTGCTCCGGCTTCATCTGGCCTTTTCCAGGAAAGGACTGGCTGGGATCGTCACCGTACTCCCGAACCCATTTGCGCAACACATTCTCGTGGACATCAAGGTCACGGGCAGCTTGGGCAACAGTGACCCCACGTTCCCTGACCAGCTTCACCGCTTCAAGCTTATACTCGCGGCTGAATATTCGTCTTTGCATTCATACTCTCCGGCTTCAGGAGGAACACCTTAACTCGATGTCCATGAAACCGGCAGCAGGCCACCAAGCGACACCGGTCGCTAAGCACAGTCGTCGTCGTCGTCTCGGAAATCGACTCCGCTTTCAGCTCGGAGCGGTAGTTGCGACCTGCCGGCCGTGGTCGCCCTCGACCGAATATCGTCAGGGGATTCAGTCGCAATCGGTGGAGCGACCTTAGCTATCGCGGCTTCATTGTATTGGCGTGCGATGGGCGGAAACCAGCGACCAGCGGGGGGCATTGTAGAATTGGAATGACCTCACCGATCCATCCCCTACAACCGCCCACAGTCGCGCTGGATCGAATCCGCAAGATTGATGTGGGTCAATCTCGACGCATGGTGTTAAGAGTAGTCTGTAAAAGCACTGTTGATTGCATTTGGACACTTCTGCGAGGAGGAGAGTATGCCGAATAGCATGATCGACACGGATGCGACTGTTCATCAGCCTCAGAATTTCCAAAGTCATGCCACGGTCGTCCGGCCAGGAAACGCGCGACAGGAATTGAACAGGATCGGCCACCTCAGGCGTTATGACAGCGGCATCACCATCATTGCCGAGGCTGACGAACCAAGCGTCGTCGGCCGGGTGGTGTCCGGCGTGGTGCGCATTACGCAAGCCCTCGACGACGGACGGCAGCAGGTCGTGGGCTTGGCTTTGCCGGGCGAATATTTCGGCCATTTCTTCCGCAATGGCAGTGCGTTCGTGTATGAGGCCGCGACCGATGTCACGGCCTGCGTGTTTCCCCAGAAGGCCTTCGAGGCCCTTTTGGCCAGGAACCATGAGCTGGAGCACATGGTCATGATGGGTGTGTTGCGGGATCTGGAACTGAGCCGGGAATGGATGATGGTTCTCGGCTGCCAGAATACGTTCGAACGCGTCGTCAGCTTCATGCTGCATATCCGTGAGAGGATGCGTATGGCCGGCGTGCCCACGCACGACCGCTTCATTGAATTTCCGATCGGGCGCCGTGACATCGCCGGCTACCTCGGCACAACCGTTGAAACCATCAGCAGGCATGTTCAGACGCTGGCACGTCAGAGGATCATCAGAGTTCTGGACAATTCCCATTTCGAGATCTGCAATCTTGGTCGGCTTCAGTCGCTTTCGAAGCAGCATTGGGGCGGCATGGCGAAGCCGATATTGGCGAGCGGGTTCGATTCCGATCCGCCGCTCGGGTTGAGGGCAAAGATCGGGCCGCTGCCCAGGCTCGGTTGAATCCGCGCCGATGGGCTGCGCCTAAGACGTCCGGAGTTTCTGAAAGGCGCTCGCCACGAACGCGCCAGAGGACCTGAGTATTGGATCCGCCAAACCGGATCAGGAAGGTTCAGGTGTTGACGGCCATCAATGCGAAAGAGGTTGGCACTAATCCACAAAAGGGGAGGGAGCAGGATCCCCAACGCAAGCTGCGTGGGAGGGCGTGATGGACACTATCCGCAAGAGCGACGCTACTAGGCGGCAGGCCAATCTGGTTGACTATGATCAATTCTACGCGGGCTTTCACTGGGAGGACGCGGAACGTCTTCTCGACGGGCTTCCCGGCGGCAAGTTGAACATCGCGTTCGAGGCCATCGACAGGCACGTCATTCAAGGCCGAGGCGACAGGATCGCCATCCGGTGGATTTCGAAAGACGGACCGCGGCTGGATTTCAGCTATGCTGAGTTGCTGCGTGAGACCAACCGTTTCGCCAATGTCTTGAAGGGGCTTGGCATTGCAAGGGGGGACAGGGTTTACTCCCTGCTCGGTCGTGTTCCTGAACTCTACGTCGCAGCACTCGGAACGCTGAAATACGGCGCGGTTTTCTGCCCGATGTTTTCGGCCTTCGGGCCGGAACCGGTGAAGGCCCGCATGGAGATCGGCGGCGCGCGCGTCCTGGTCACCTCACATTCACTCTACAGGAAGAAGGTCGCTCCTTGGCGCAAGGAGCTCGCAGGCCTCGGCGCGGTGCTCCTGATCGATGGCGACGAGGCGGAAGCGGACACGGACACGCATGATCTCTCCAAGCTGATGGCCGAAGCGGGACCGCGGTTTTCGATCGCGGCGACCGATCCGGAAGATATGGCGCTGCTGCACTTCACCTCCGGCACGACCGGTCGCCCCAAAGGCGCCGTTCACGTGCATCGGGCGGTCGTGGCCCACCATCTGACCGGTCAGCTTGCCCTCGACCTCCACCCCGATGACGTCTTCTGGTGCACGGCCGATCCTGGTTGGGTGACCGGCACGTCCTACGGCATCATTTCGCCGCTCACCAATGGCGTCACGATGATCGTGGACGAGGCCGAATTCGACGCCGGTCGCTGGTACGGCATCCTTGAGAGCGAGAAGGTGAACGTCTGGTACACGGCACCGACCGCCATCCGCATGCTGATGAAGGCCGGCCCGGAGCTCGCGAAGGATCACGATCTCTCCCGATTGCGATTCATGGCGAGCGTCGGAGAGCCGCTCAATCCCGAAGCCGTGGCCTGGGGCGACAGGACATTCGGCATGCCGTTTCACGACAATTGGTGGCAGACGGAGACGGGCGGCATCATGATCGCCAACTACGCCTCGATGGACGTCAAGCCGGGTTCGATGGGCAAGCCGCTTCCCGGCATCACCGCCGGGATCGTCGAAAAGCATGACGGCATGGTGCGGGAAATCTCAAGGCCGATGACGATCGGGCAACTGGCCCTGAAGCCCGGCTGGCCGTCGATGATGCGGGCCTATCTGCATGAGGAGGAGCGCTACCGCAAGTGTTTCGTCGGTGACTGGTACCTGAGCGGCGACCTGGCGATGCGGGACGCGGACGGATATTTCTGGTTTGTCGGTCGCGATGACGACGTCATCAAGAGCGCGGGCCACCTGATCGGCCCATTCGAGGTCGAAAGCGCCCTGATGGAGCATCCGGCCGTCGCCGAGGCGGCCGTCATCGGCATACCGGACGAAACGATCGGCGAGGTGGTCAAGGCCTTCGTCGCTCTCAAGCCGGGTTACGAGGGTAGCGATGAACTGATGCTCGACCTGCTCGGCCATGCGCGAAAGCGGCTCGGTCCCGCCGTCGCGCCGAAGGAGGTCGCCTTCAGGAACAATCTGCCCAAGACCCGCTCCGGCAAGATCATGCGGCGCCTGCTCAAGGCACGGGAGCTGGGCCTGCCCGAGGGCGACATCTCAACACTTGAAAGTGACGAAAGATGACCGACCGCTCCCAAAAACCGCATCTGACGCGAGAGCACGTGCTCGACCTGCTGGCCCAGATGATCCGCATCCGCCGATTCGAGGACAAGTGCGCCGAGCTTTACACCGAGCAGAAGATCCGCGGCTTTCTGCATCTCTACGATGGCGAAGAGGCGATCGCCGCCGGCATCATTCCTCTCCTGCAAAGCGAGGATCGTGTCGTCGCGACCTATCGCGAACACGGTCACGCGCTGGTGCGGGGCCTGCCGATGAAGACGGTCATGGCGGAGATGTATGGCAAGATGGAGGGTTGCTCGGGCGGGCGGGGCGGCTCCATGCATCTCTTTTCCGCCGCCGCCAATTTCTACGGTGGCAACGCAATCGTCGGCGGTGGCCTGCCGCTCGCCGCCGGCCTGGCGCTTGCCGACAAGATGCGCGACGAGGATCATGTGACCGCCTGTTTTTTCGGAGAGGGCGCGGTTGCCGAGGGAGAGTTTCACGAGAGCCTCAATCTTGCCTCGCTCTGGCATCTGCCGGTGCTGTTCGTGTGCGAAAACAACCGTTACGCCATGGGCACCGCGCTGGAACGCTCGGAGGCGGTGATTGACATTCACCGGAAGGCCGAGGGCTACGGGCTGATCAGCGAGGTCGTCGACGGGATGGATGTCGTCGCCGTCGAAGCGGCCGCGCGGCGCGCGCTGGAAACCATCCGGGATGTCGGAGAGCCCTATTTCCTGGAGTGCCAGACCTATCGGTTCCGCGCCCACTCGATGTTCGATGCGCAACTCTATCGATCGAAGGAGGAGGTGGAGGAATGGCGGCGCAAGGGGCCGATCGTGCGTTTCCAGACATGGCTGCTTGAGAACGGCATCGTTCATTCCGGTGATGTCGACAAGGTCGTCGCCAAGGCCGATGCCGAGATCGCCGAGGCCGTGGCCTTCGCGGAGGCCGGACACTGGGAACCGCTGGAAAGCCTGAACCGGCATGTCGTGGCCCCTGTACGGCCGGCGTCCCCGCCGAAGGTCGAGCCTGCTGCGGAGACGGTGGAGACGACCTATCGCGAAGCGGTCAAGATGGCGATACAGGAGGCGCTCGACCGCGACGACCGTACGTTCCTGATGGGCGAGGATGTCGGCCAGTATGGCGGCTGCTATGCCGTCAGCAAGGGCCTGCTGCAAAAATACGGCCCCGACCGCATCCGCGACACGCCATTGTCGGAATCCGGGTTCACCGGCGCGGGCATCGGTGCCGCGATCGCCGGAATGCGTCCGATCGTCGAGGTGATGACGGTCAATTTCTCCATGCTGGCACTCGACCAGATTCTCAATACCGCAGCGACGTTCCGGCACATGTCGAACGGCCAGTTCGGGGTCCCGGTCGTGATCCGCATGGCGACCGGGGCAGGCAGGCAGCTGGCGGCGCAGCATTCCCACAGTCTGGAAGGCTGGTATGCGCATATACCGGGCCTGCGCGTGCTCACGCCGGCGACGATCGAGGATGCGCGCGGCATGCTCTGGACGGCGCTGGAAGACCCGGACCCGGTGCTGATCTTCGAAAATGTCATGCTCTACAACCGAAGCGGCCCTCTGGCCGTGAACGCCGGGCCGGTGGACATCAGCAGCGCCGCGGTGCGCAGGGAAGGGCGCGACGTCTCCCTCATCACCTATGGCGGATCGCTGTTCAAGACACTGGACGCCGCAGTTGAACTCGAGCGCGCCGGCATCTCCGCCGAGGTCGTCGATCTCCGCAGTCTGAGGCCGCTCGATGAGCAGACGATCCTTGCCTCCGTGACCAAGACAAGGCGGGCATTGATCGTCGACGAGGGATGGCGCTCGGGAAGCATATCGGCCGAAATCGGCATGCGGATTGCCGAGAAGTGTTTCTACGAGCTCGACGCGCCGCTTGCCAGGCTCTGCAGCGAGGAAGTCCCGATTCCCTATGCGAAACATCTCGAGGACGCGGCGATACCGCAGACCGACAAGATCGTCTCGGCGGTTATGGCGATGTTGGGAAAGGTGTGAACATGGCTGAATTCCGTATGCCTTCGCTTGGCGCGGACATGGAGGCCGGGACGCTCGTCGAATGGCTCGTCAAACCTGGGGCGGTGCTGAGACGGGGCGACGTCATCGCCGTGGTCGAGACCCAGAAAGGGGCGATCGAGATCGAGAATTTCGAGGAAGGAATCTTCGAGGGCCCGATCGCCCAGATCGGCGCCAGGGTTCCGGTAGGAGCGCCGATCGCGCTGATACGGCGTCAGGACGAGCCGGCGGCGGCTGTCGCCCCAGGTGCTCCGGCTCCGCCGGCCCTGGAGGGGCCGCCCGCAGAGGCCCCCGGTCCGCCGCGGATGGCCGAGATTACAGCCGGCGCCCGGCAGCGACCGGAAGAGCCTGTGCCCTTGCCCGTCGCGGCGCCGCCGACGGCTGCCGAGACAGCGCCGGAAAGGGTGCGTGCCTCGCCGGCGGCCCGGCGCCATGCGGCGGATCGCGGCATGGATCTGTCACTGGTCAAGGGCAGCGGCCCCCATGGGGCGATCCAGCTTCGTGATCTTGAGGGACAGGAGGGCCGTCAGCCGAGCCTTGCCGCGCCGCCCGAGGAAGCCGCCGCGCAGCCGATGACCGGTATGCGCGCCGCGATTGCTGCCGCGATGGCGCGTTCGAAACGGGAAATCCCGCATTATTACCTGGCCCACAGGATCGATCTCACGGCCGCGGAGGCCTGGCTGTCGAACTTCAACGCCCGACGCGATCCGGCGGAGCGCGTGGTTCTGGGTGCGCTCTTCGTCAAGGCGGTCGCACGGGCGACGCGGAAATATCCGGAATTCAACGGGCATTTCACCGACGGCATCTTCCGCCCGAGCACGGTCGTCCATGCCGGCGTGGCGATCAATATCCGCGGAACCGGCCTCGTGGCGCCCGCCATCCATGATGCGGATGCGCTTGGCGTTCCGGAACTGATGGCCGCCATGCGCGATCTTGTCGGGCGGGTCAGGGCCGGCCGGTTCCGTTCGTCGGAACTGTCGGACCCGACGATCACGGTGTCCAGCCTTGGCGATCGCGGCGTCGAGACCTTGTATGGCGTCATTTATCCGCCGCAGGTCGCCATCGTCGGGTTTGGCATGCCGGTCACGGAGGTTCGCGCGTTGGAGGGCCTGATCGGTCCGCACAGGATCGTGCATGTCACGCTGGCCGGAGACCACCGGGTAAGCGACGGACACCGGGGCGCGCTTCTTCTCTCCCACATAGACCAACTTCTGCAGAAGCCGGAGGGACTATGACCAAGCAGGAACTGGAGACGGTGCTGACCGAGGCGCTTCGGCGCATAGCGCCGGATGTCGATGTTGCGGAGATAGACCGGGATGGGGACCTTAGGCAGGAGTTCGACATCGACTCCATCGACTTCCTCAATCTGATTACGGCGTTGGGAAAGCGCTTCTTGCTGCCGATCCCGGAAGAGGACTATCTGAGGCTTCGCAGTTTTGCGGCGATCGTGGACTATCTTGTGGAGAAGGTTGCCTAGAAAACACCGACACGTCGTTTGACGTGCCGGTTCGGGATCCCGCTTGCGCAGGCGCCGTCGTGTCGCCGAGAAGGCCTACTTGACCTCGATCTTCTTCGTCTCCGCCACTGCTCCCGCCGGCTTCGGGATCGTGACCGTCAGCACGCCGTTCTTGAAATCTGCCTTGACGGTGTCGGCATCGATCTTGAAGGGCAGGGTCATCGTTCTCTGGAAGGAGCCGGCGGAACGCTCGATGCGATGGAACTCGCGCCCCTTGTCTTCCTTTTTCTCTTCTTTCTCGGACTTCTTCTCGCCCTTGATCGTGATCCGGTTGTCGATGACCGAAACGTCGATGTCTTTCTGCTCCACGCCGGGAAGATCGGCCGTCATGCAGACCTCACTGTCGGTCTCGCTGACATTCGACCGTACCGCGAAGCTTCCCGCCAAAGCCGGCAGGCCCTGGTCGAAATCCTCGAAAAGACTGTCGATGCGTTTGCGCAGATCCGCGAACGGGTTCTTGTCGTCTTCCTTGTCGCCCCACAGGGACTGCAACCAACTTCCACGCGCCATGTCGACACCTCCATTGCCTCGCTAGGGAAAGGCACTCTCGCAGTCGAACAGGGCCGCGACATTGACGGCCGTCAATCCAGCCCGGTGATGGAGGCGCTAGAAGAAACCAAGCCAATTTCCGATGATCGGCAGAAGAACGGGCTTCAGATATGTCGCACAAGAACATCCTCTTTCATTCGGCGGCGCGGGAAAAGATATTGCGCGGAACCGCCGCGCTTGCCGATGCCGTCCGCATCACGCTCGGTCCCAAATCGAAATCGGTGCTGATCCAGAAGAAATGGGGCTCGCCGATCGTCTGCAATGACGGCATCACTATCGCAAAGGAGGTGGATCTGGCGGATCCGGAAGAGAATCTCGGCGCCCAGATATTGCGGCAGGCCGCCGAAAAGACCGGAGATGCCGTTGGTGACGGCACCAGCACGGCAACCATTCTCGCCCACGCGATCTTTGCCGACGGCACGCGCAATGTCGCAGCCGGCGCCAGTGGCATCGACATCAAGCGGGGACTCGACCGCGGTCTCAAGATCTGCGTGGAGACGCTGCGTTCGATGTCGAGACCGGTCGAGACACGGAAGGAGAAATCGCAGGTCGCGGCCATCTCCGCGCATAATGATCTGCTGATCGGCGATCTGATCGCGGATGCGATGGAAAAGGTCGGTGATCAGGGCGTGATCACGGTCGAAGAGTCGAACACGACCGAAACGATACTTGAGGTCGTCGAAGGCATGCAGTTCGATCGCGGCTTCATCTCGCCCTATTTCATTACCGATGCCGACAAGATGGAGGCGGTGATCGAGGACGCCCATGTTCTCGTATGTGATCGCAAGATCAGCCATATCAACGACATCGTTCCGCTGCTGGAGCAAGTTGCCAAGAGCGGGCGGCCGCTTCTCGTCATTGCGGAGGACGTGGACGGGGAAGCCTTGGCCACGTTGGTCGTCAATCAGCTTCGCGGCGTCTTTCACGCGATTGCCGCCAAGGCGCCTGGCTTCGGCGATCGCCGCAGGGCCATGCTGGAAGACATCGCCATTGTGACGGGGGGACAGCTTGTCTCGGAGGATCTCGGCAGCAAACTGGAAACGGTGGAGATCGCGCAGTTGGGGCATGCCAAGCGCGTCATCAGCGACAGGGAAACGACGACGATCATTGGCGGCGCTGGAACCAGGGACGCCATCGAGGGCCGCCTTCGGCAACTCCGGACGCAGATCGAGAAGACCAAGAGCGACTACGACCGGGAAAAGCTGGAGGAAAGGGTGGCCAAGCTGTCCGGAGGGGTTGCGGTGATCCGTGTCGGCGCGCCCTCCGAAGCGGAACTGAAAAGCAGAAAAGAGGCCCTCGACGACGCCATCAATGCGACCAAGGCCGCCGTGGCCGAGGGGATCGTGCCGGGCGGCGGGCTGGCGCTCCTGCGCTGCACCGGCACCCTCGAGCAAGAGCAGACGCGTAGCCAGGGCGACGAGAAGACGGGTCTGGAAATCCTCCGCCGGGCGCTGAGCGCACCGGCGCGCCAGATCGCGGAAAACTCCGCCGTCGATGGCGGCGTCGTCGTTGCAAGGATGCTGGAGGGCACAGGCAATATCGGATTCGACGCGGCGCAGAACCGTCATGTCGATCTGATCGAGGCCGGGATCATCGATCCGACCAAGGTGGTGAGGGTTGCACTGGAAAACGCCGTCTCGGTGGCGAGCGTGTTGCTGCTCACCGAGGCGACGATGACCGAAATTCCCGAAGAGGAAAAGGCGGAGCGAGGGAGTGGCGAAGGCCTGCACGTCTGATGGCGGCAAGAAATGGCGACCGGCCGCCTCGCGTGCGGATCGCAAGGCCGGTGCGGCGTTCGTCACCGTGCCGCTTGGGTCGCATTATCCGTTCTGGCTGCCCCGCGGTCCCGGATGATCGGCGTCAGGCGCCAGGACGGCGTCGCCAATGGCATGGAACATGTTGGACATGATCTGCCATTCCCGGTCGAGGCGACGGGCCGCCGTTTGCCAGCGGCTGGCGTCGGGTTCTTTCGGGGCGGGATGATTGGCAATTGTGGATTGGTAGAGATCGACGATCCGGGCGGCGGCATGTTCCCGCGAAAAAGGCTCGGCCGTCTCAAGGGCCGCCTGACGAAGTACGGCTCTTTCCTCCCCCTGCCGTGTCTTCACCCAGTCGAGTGCCCGCGCGAACGCCTCCGGTGATGAATCCTGTGGCACCAGGCGGCCGTTTTCTCCGTCGCGGACGATCTCCGTAGCGCCGGGCGCATCCAGTGCGACAACCGGAGTGCCGGCGGCCATCGCCTCGGCGAGCACCAGTCCCTGCGTTTCCGATTTCGACGAGAAGGCGAAGAGATCCATCGCCGCATAGGTGTCGGCGAGGGCGGTTCCTTCGACCGAACCCATGAGATGCACCCGGTCGGCCAATCCCTCGGCATCAAAGCGGCTTCTGATGGCGGTCAGCATTTCGCCCTCGCCGGCGACGAGGAAGTGTGCCTCTTCGTGGGAGCGGAGAAACAGAAGTACCGATGCCGCCAGGAATTCGAGATTCTTTTCGGCGGCGAGACGGCCCACATGGCCGACGACAAAGGCATAAGCCGGAATGCCTGCGGACGCGCGAGCCTTCGCGCCATCCCCACCCGCGAAGAAGGCAAGATCCACTCCGGTCGGTATCAGCGATAGCGGTGTCTTGACACCATGATCGGTGAGGTGGCGGGCGATGCTCGCGCTCGGCGCGATCACGGCGTCGCAGAGGTCGCAATAGCCGAAGGAGAGGCTAAGGACGAGCCGCTGTATGGCCTGCGCATCCGGGGCGACATGGTGGCAATAGCACTCATATCGGGTGTGATAGGTGTAGACGACGGGCCGGTCGAACTTGGCCGCCACGCGCAGCGCCAGCGAGCCGAGCAGGAAGGGGTGGTGCGAATGTACGATATCCGGCTGGAAGGCGTCGAGCGTGTCATCAAGGAGCCGAGCCAGGGGAAGGGGGAGGGAAAAATCGCTGCCGGCGAAATGCTGGACGGCCGGCACGCGCAGGACGTCCGGCTCGTCATTCCGCGTGATCCCGTATTCCGGCGCGACCACGAGCACGCGATGTCCGAGGCGCCGCAGGTCTTCGGTCAGCCATGCCACGCTGTGGGCTACCCCGCCGACATGCGGGGTGAAGGTGTTGGTGAACATGACAATGTTCATCAGCCGGCGGATCCGCCGGAACGGTGATTGCTTTTCTTCGTCAAGACCCTGCCTTCTGATAGGTGCCAATGATTTCCGTGGCGGCGAGGACATGGCCGCGTATCGCCGACTCGATCTGATCCTTGGATCCCGGCGTCAAATGGTCAAGCAGGCGATCGAGAGCATAGAGCTTGAAAAAATAGCGATGCCTGCCGATCGGCGGGCACGGGCCGCCGTAGTCCTTGCGCTTCCAGTCGTTGATGCCGGTCACGGTCGTTCCGGGCAGGACCGATACACCGGCCGGGAGACCGCTAAGGTCCGGAGGCAGGTTGTAAAGTATCCAATGGACCCAGGTCATCCTGGGGTGGGCGGGATCCGGCGCGTCCGGATCATCGACGATGAGCACCAGGCTTTTCGTTGCCATCGGCACGCCCGTCCATTCGAGCGGCGGCGAAATGTCCTGCCCCTCGCAGGTATAAAGGCTCGGGATTTTTCCGTTAGGGGCGAATGCGGGTGAGGTTATCGTGAAGGCCATCCTTGTGCTCCCTTCGTTTGAAACCGCCGTCCGGTCATGGCGATTGCAGATCTTTCGGCTGGCGACCGGTCTCGCCGACCTCTTCATCATCTGCACCTTCCCGGTCTCCCGCGTCACGGCTGTGACGCCGGTGCGTCTCGTGGATCGAGCGGACCGTGCGGACGACCTCGTCGTCCAAAAGGGGAGGGTCGCAGCGCAAGCGGTTCCAGGCAAGCATCAGTTCCATGACCACCTCGGGATCGACACCATGCCAAAGCAGGTGTCCGGTGAACGAGGCGATGGTCGTGTTCCTGCGCCCTGCCTCCACGCCCTCCCGCGCCAATGCACGCCAATAGGACAGCGGGTGTCCGAGCCCGCGTGCCTCACCCTCCTCTTGAGCGCGAAGCCAGACGGGAAGACGGGCAAGGGCGATCTCCTCAGGCGCATGGCCTTGGCGCCAGCGATAGGGTTTGCCGCTCGGGTGAATGGACGGGGGCGCGACAATAATCCCGCCATCCGCGCGCAGGTCGAGACCGGGCGCAAAACCCGTCCGGTTGCGGATGTCGCCGCCAGGATGGGTGAAATAGAGGTGACGCCCGCCTCCGCCTGTCATGGCTTCGACCGTCTCGGCCAACTTGCCATGGGTCTCTTCCAGAGCCGCGAGCGCCGCGCTGCCGCCATGCGCCGGGTCGACGTCGAGAACCACAAGTCCCGAGCGCATGCCGGTCACGACCGCGACGCCGGCTTGCGGCCACATCGCGTACCAGCCTCGCACCTCGTTCGCCTCCGGCATGCGCTCCTGCAGTTCGGTCCAGGCGATGAGCGGTCGTTTGCTGTGGGGCGCGACCGGCAGGGGAATCCAGCCAAGCGCCCGGTATCGCAGCGCCGCCATCTGCGCCGGAGGCTGGTTGCGCCTAGCCATCGCCGGCCTCTCTTGCGGTGATTCTGTCTGCTTCCTTCAAGGCGTCCAGCACGTCCTCGTCAGAGAGTTGCGGAAAATGCCGACAATGAAGACCCACGGCCTGGAAGTCGACAGGCGTTTCCAGGCAGATCACGTCATCCGCCGCGCGGCGGAGGACGGGAAGAATATCGACAGAGGATACGGGAGCGGCGACCACGATCTTGTCCGGATGCCGCAAGCGCAGGCCCTTGATGGCCGCGCGCATGGTCGCGCCGGTCGCGAGGCCGTCATCGATGATAATGGCGATCTTGCCCTTGATATCCCGATCCCGTCGATCCCCGAGATCGAGGCGTCGCCGCCGCTGGATTTCCTGCAGTTCACGCTGGCAGCATGTCTGGAAGTCCTCTTCCGAAATCCCGTGACCGGCGATCACCTCTTCGTTTCGGACGATCGCCGGGTGCTCTCCGTCGATGACTGCGCCCATCGCCAACTCCGGAAAGAAGGGAAGGCCGATCTTGCGCACGAGAGCGAGTTCAAGGGGAGCGCCAAGGGCTTTTGCCACCTCCAGTGCCACCGGCAACCCGCCGCGCGGCAAGGCGAACACGGCAAGGGGCCGGCCGACATAGGCCTGCAACGCCACGGCGAGCCGTCGTCCGGCTTCGCCGCGATCTAGGAACGGCATGGGGCGCCTCCCGGGTTCTCACTCCG
Source organism: Allorhizobium sp. GW101-3B10 (assembly GCF_059424725.1). Taxonomy (NCBI): domain Bacteria; kingdom Pseudomonadati; phylum Pseudomonadota; class Alphaproteobacteria; order Hyphomicrobiales; family Rhizobiaceae; genus Allorhizobium; species Allorhizobium sp. GW101-3B10. The sequence continues at coordinate 4,302,037 of NZ_JBWKZR010000001.1, forward strand.
ATGACGAACAACAAGACGCGGTATGGCTGATCGTTGCATTGACGTTGCTCAATGCGGCTACGGGCTTGCTGCTGCATTGTGGATTGAGAGTTACCGCCCAAGAGGGGGCGCAGATGCGGCTTTTTCTTTGTGGTGACGTCATGACAGGACGCGGCATCGACCAGATCCTGCCACATCCCGGGGATCCGATCCTGTTCGAGAGCTACGTCTCTTCGGCCCTCCGCTATGTCGAACTTGCGGAACGGGCGTCGGGCCCGATCCCTCGCTCGGTGCCGCTCGGCTATATCTGGGGCGATACACTGGAGGCGCTGGACAGTCGCTCGCCCGATTTGAGGATCGTCAATCTTGAGACCAGCATAACGGCTGAGGGCGTCCCTGAAGCCAAGGGCATCAACTATCGCATGCACCCCGAGAACATCGGCTGCCTCACGTCGGCGAAGATCGATTGCTGCGTGCTGGCCAACAATCATGTCGCCGATTGGGGGCTGTCCGCTATGGAGGAGACGGTGCGGCATATCGCAGGAGCCGGAATGGCAAGCGCCGGTGCCGGCGATGATGGCGAAGCCGCGGCGCGTCCGGCCATTCTTCGCGGTCCCCTGGGGCGGCGCGTACTTGTCTTCGCCCTCGGCTGCGCGTCCGCCGGCGTCCCGTCGCACTGGGCGGCGGCAGGCCGGACACCGGGTGTCAATTTCCTCCCCGACCTCGGGCAGGTTGCCCTGGGACGGCTTGGCCGGGAAATCGCAACATGGCGCGAGCCAGGCGACGTCGTCATCCTCTCCATCCATTGGGGGCCGAACTGGGGATACGACATCCCCGAGGCGCATCGCCGTTTAGCCCGCGCATTGATAGACGAAGCCGGCGTCGATCTCGTTCACGGCCATTCCTCGCATCATCCGCTTGGGCTGGAGGTCTACCGCAAGAAGCTGATCCTCTATGGTTGCGGCGACTTCATCAACGACTACGAGGGCATACGAGGCCATGAGGCCTTGAAGCCGGAACTGGCACTCGGCTACTTCGTCGACTTCGACGAATGCGGCGATCTCCGCGAACGTTTCGAGATGGTGCCGTTTCGCAGGCGGAAGTTCCGCCTCGAGCGCGCTTCAAGCCAGGACGCCGCCTGGCTTGCCGAGGTCCTCGACCGCGAAAGCCCAAGCTGTCGCATCGCGCTTTCGCAGGGAGATGTCTTGACGGGCATCAATGCCGGCGGATGAGGTTGCGCTATTGGATTCCCATCTGGTGTTCGGCGTGGCTGCGGATCGAGAAGATGCGAACCGCTGCATTCCCGAGCGATCGCGGTGAGACCGGACAGCCTTGAAGAACAGAACGAGGTATAGTGATGGAGACACCTGTCGAGATCGATAGCCACGGTGTGGAGATTTCCCCCGCACTTCGCGAGATGCTGAACGAGCATGTGGGTGAACTGGAGACGCGCTATGGCCGGATCACGAGTTGCCGCGTGGTGGTGACGGGGCCGGGCCAGCGGCATCGTACGGGCGGGCTTTACGACGTGCGCATACACCTGGCGCTTCCCAATGGTCGTGAAGTGGCGGTCGACCATGTCGATCATGGCGACGAGCGCTATTCCGATCTCCATTTCGCCATCAACGACGCGTTCAAGCGGGCGCGGCGGCAATTGCAGGACGAGGCGCACAAGCTTCAGGGCGAAACGAAGCACCATGAACCTCAGCCGATCGGCACGGTCGCGCGGATCGATCATGCGGGCGACTTCGGCTTCATCACCGCATCCGACGGCCGCGAGGTCTATTTCCACCGCAACAGTGTCGTCGCAGGCAGTTTCGACGACCTGGAGCCGGGCACGCGCGTCAGCTTCGCCGAAGAACAGGGTATCAAGGGCGACCAGGCGAGTACCGTGAAACCGCTGGGAAAGCACGCTCTGCGATAGAGGGATGTGGTGTCCCGGGGAAGGCGGCTGGATAGCGGATGACCATGTTCAGCGCTGCGCCCAGGTGTCGCCGACCTTGACATAGGAGCGCTTGACGGCGGCCCAGGCAATGCGGTGCGCGGCTTCTTCCCGACGCGGGTCAGTGGCATGGGCAGCGAAAGCGTGATTGAACGCCTCGCGATAGATGTCCTGGGCGTGGCGGGGCAGGACGTGGCGCACCGGCGGCGGCAGATCCGAATTCGTCGCATAAGGCATAGGCCGCTCCGACAACAGGGTTCAGACCGGACGTCTGGGTCCAGCTGCCTTGCGGCTAGCCGCGCCGTGCCAGCGCTGGCCACAGATTGCGCAGCGGCAGGGGCAGTTGATCGATGACCTTTGCCGTTTCTCCCGGATCGAGCTCCTTGAAGACGACCTCGAAAACGCCGCGCGCGGCTGTTGCCGGGTCCATCGGGAAATTCGCCGGCAATTCCCCGGCGATACGGCCGCAAAACGCTTCGACCGTGTGCTCCTCTATCGGCTTTCCGCTGATTTTCCAGCCTTCGAAAAACAATCCGCGGATGACCATGGGCAGCTGTGCGCTGAAATGAACTGCGGCCTCCGGCGGCAGCCTGTCCCGCAGCGCATGCAGGGTTGCCCGCAGTGCACTATAGGCATGACGGCGTTCCTCGACGTGAAGTTCTTCCGCCGTCGCCTTGAGCCAGCGATTGGCTTCCTGCACGGTATGGTCGAAAGTGGGATGTCCAGTCGTCATGATGAACTCCATGGCGTTAGAGTGGATCCCGACAGGCCGGCGATTGTCTCATGACCGGTTGCCCGTCGAGGACGCTTTCAAGGCTGCAGGTGGAGGGCAGATTCCAGACAAGGTAAACGAGACTGCCGTGCCGACATTGACGGGCATCAATGGGGAGAAAGAAGCATCATCCGCTGAGACAGCACGCAGCATCGGCCGCCCGAGATCTGCCTCAAAGGTATTTGCGCTCGACGTCCTCGCAGGAGTAGCCAAGTGCGGCCAGCCCCTCGGCCAGATGGTCTCCCAGCAGCGGATCGCCCAGCAGATAGTCGGCGGTGCGCCTGTTGTGGGCCTCGGCCGCCTGGATGCGGAGGTCGGTCCATTCATTTGCGTCATAGTTGTCGCGGCCAAGCCAGGCGAGGGCTACGAGGTCGATCTGCTCGTCGATGGACAGGTCGTCGATCAGCGAGCGGATCTCCTCCTCCACCGGGTCGTCCGGCGTATCCTCCAGAACGGAGAGTTCCGCGTCATCGGAAGGATTGGAACCGGAATCCGGATCGGTACCCTCCTCCTTCACGTCAAATTCCCTGGCCTTTATGATGAGGAAGCAGACCTTCTCCACTGGGATCTCGATGTCGACCCGTTGCGGGACGTCGATGGGATGTTTCATTGATCTTTGCCTTCCGCCGTTTGACGCGACCTTGTGGGAGAAGAGGGCCTCCCATCAAGACTAGACCTAATGCTCGTCCCGCGCCTGTCATTGACCGTCGTCAACGGTGCCGGTCATTCGCGCGTTGATGACTGTCCCCTGACGAGATCTATCGCTCCACGTTCGATCAGAAATGGCTGACGATCGGATCGAGGATGGAAACGAAGTGTCTGGGCCCCCGAATTCATAGGTCCTTGATAAGGCCCGCCTCTCCAAGGTCTTTGGTTCGATTCCGTTCAAGGCGAAAAGCTCATCCCCTGGGCCAATTGCGATACAACGATTAACGCATACAAGGGCGGCTTTGCGCCCTCATGTCAGACATAAAGGCTACCGTCGCACCTGCCTGAAAGCAGCCATCGTCACGACCAAGGCTCCACTTGCATGTGTGCCGATGCCTGCGCGTCTTTGTGCGGGCTGGCCCATCGAACCGGCAGGCCGCCTTAGCTAGCTCAAGCAAAGATAGGAGGGATCTCAATCAGCTTCCTGGTGTCGCCGCCAGCCTTCTCGACGATGTTGAATACAGCCGTTAGCATGCTAGGTACATCCTGCCGTGCCATCTCGATGTCGTGTCCGAGAAGCGCCACGAAGGGATCCCAGTCGAAGCAGCCGATGATGGGGGATGTGCCTTCGAAATGCGGAGACGTCTTGATCCAGCGCATGACGCCTTCGAGCGAGATCGTTGAGTTGACGAACATGCCGCGCGGCACGCTGCCTTCGCTGTCAGCCATTGTGCTCAGCGCCTGAGCGGCCTTCTCCGGCGCATAACCGCAGGCGAGAATGTGGTGCTCTTCGATCGGAACGTCGAGATCCTGGTGGGCCATGCGGAAGCCCCGGATACGTTCGGCCGTGTTGTGATCGCGGCCGCGGCCGCCGATGAACAGCAGCGGCGACTTCGCACCCGTCTTACGTTCGACATTGATCAGCGTCCGCCTCGTCAGTTCGCGCGCGCCTGCGAAATTGTCCGAAATGATCGAGGTGGCCTTGGTTCCCGGTAGGTCGAGATTGAGGCTGCGGGTGCCGGCCGCAAGGCAGATGTCGGTGATCCGGTCCGGGTCCGTGGCGCCGGTCGAGATCAGCCATTCGACCTGGTAGGATAGCATGGTGCGAGCTGCTTCCACCTCGAGATCCGGATCACGTAGCGTACAGGTGATGATCGGGAACAGACCACGTTCCCGGGCCATGATTTCGAAGGTCTCGACGATCGAGCCGAAATAGCGGTTGTCGTATTTTGGCACGATCATGCCGATGATGCGGGATTTTTCGCGCCGCAGGAGGCTTGCCTGCATGTTCACCGCATAGCCCTGTTCCTCGGCGATCCGGGTGATCTTTTCGGCGAGCTGACTGCTGATCCGGCGTTTCTTCCAATTGCCGTTCAGCACGGCGCTGACGGCACTGGCCGATGTGCCGGCAAGCGCCGCCAGATCGTAGATCGTCGTCTTCTTTTGTGGGCGCTGCTGATTCACGAATTCCTCCTGCTCAACCCAGCTTGACATCAAACAAGGAAAGTGGCAATTGATGCTTCATCGATTGAGCAAAGGTGCTCCATCGATGATACAGGTTGGCTGTGGAGGGTCGACCGGGAGGCGTTCAGCCAGTGCCCATGTCTTGCAGCGCCGACACGCTCGGCGACGGAAGATGTTCTGCGTCATCATGTCAGGCGACGCGGAATGGGTGAGGGGAGCGAAGGTCCGGACTGGTCTCTCGACGCGGGCTGTTCCATTCAAGGAGGAGAATGAGACATGAAAATTCGTTCCATGCTGCTGGCAACCGTCGGTCTCGCCGCAATGGTTTCCGGTTCTGCTCTTGCGCAGGAAGGGGCAACCGTTGCCTTCCTGATGCCCGACCAGGCATCGACACGCTATGAAGAGCACGACTATCCGGGCTTCAAAGCCGAAATGGCCAAGCTTTGCCCGACTTGCACCGTCATCTATCAAAACGCCAATGCGGACGTTGCGCTCCAGCAGCAGCAGTTCAATTCGGTCATCGCTCAGGGCGCCAAGGTCATCGTCCTTGATCCGGTGGATTCCGCTGCAGCTGCCGCTCTTGTCGAGATTGCCCAGTCCCAGGACGTTAAGGTGATCGCCTATGACCGTCCGATCCCTGACAAGGCTGCCGACTATTACGTCTCCTTCGACAACGAAGGCATCGGCCACGCGATTGCCAAGTCGCTCGTCGACCACCTGAAGGCGAGCGGCCTTCCGGAAGGTGCAGGCGTCCTGCAGATCAACGGTTCGCCGACCGACGCCGCTGCCGGCCTCATCCGTGACGGTATCCACCGCGGCCTCAAGGACTCCGGCTACAAGACGCTGGCCGAATTCGATACGCCGGAATGGGCGCCGCCGAAGGCACAGGAATGGGCCGCCGGCCAGATCACCCGCTTCGGCGCCGACATCAAGGGCGTGGTTGCTGCCAACGACGGCACCGGCGGTGGCGCGATCGCTGCCTTCAAGGCTGCCGGCGTCAACCCGGTTCCGCCGGTTACCGGCAACGACGCGACGATTGCAGCCCTGCAGCTGATCATCTCGGGCGACCAGTACAACACGATTTCCAAGCCGTCGGAAATTGTCGCCGCTGCCGCCGCCAATGTTGCGGTCAAGCTCTTGAAGGGCGAGACACCGGAAGCCAAGACGACGCTGTACAACACGCCGTCTGAACTCTTCGTACCGGCCGTCGTCACCGCCGAAAACATCAAGGCAGAAATCTTCGACAAGGGCATCCAGAAGCCCGACGAAGTCTGCACCGGTGAATATGCCGAGGGTTGCAAGAAGCTCGGCATCGTCCAGTAATGATCTCCCAAGATGCTCGGTCGGGGCTTGCTCCGGCCGGGCGCGACCCGTTTCGAAAGAAGAGCGTCTCGTTATGCAACGAAATGACATTGGTTTGCCTCCCAAGGGCACGACCATCCTCAAGTTGAGCAATGTTTCGAAGAATTTCGGCGCGGTCTCGGCCCTGACCGACATCGAGCTGGAAGTGAAGGCCGGTGAGGTTGTGGCCCTCGTGGGGGACAATGGTGCGGGAAAGTCGACCTTGATCAAGGTCCTGGCGGGTGTGCACCAGCCGACCTCGGGTCGGATCGAGTTCTGCGGTCAGGAAGTCTCTCTCGATAGCCCGAGCCGTGCGCTCGAGCTTGGCATTGCGACCGTATTCCAGGATCTGGCACTGTGCGAGAACCTCGACGTCGTGGCCAATCTCTTTCTCGGTCATGAGATGTCGCCCTGGAATCTCGACGAGGTGGCGATGGAGGTGCGGGCCTGGACGCTGCTGCGCGAGCTTGCTGCGCGCATTCCTTCTGTCCGCGAGCCGATTGCCTCGTTGTCCGGCGGCCAGCGCCAGACGGTCGCCATCGCCCGATCCCTTCTGCTCGACCCGAAGATCATCATGCTCGACGAACCGACCGCGGCCTTGGGTGTCGCCCAGACGGCCGAAGTGCTGAACCTGATCGAACGGGTGCGCGAGCGCGGTCTCGGCGTCATCATCATCAGCCACAATATGGAGGACGTGCGCGCCGTTGCCGACCGCATCGTCGTCCTGCGTCTCGGCAAGAACAACGGCGTCTTCAGTCCTGACGCGTCCAACCACGAACTCGTGGCTTCTATCACCGGCGCCACGGAAAACTCCGTTTCGCGCCGCATCGGCCGAAAGGCTGGCGAACAGGCCGAAAACGGCGGGAGCCCCGCATGAGCACTCAGATGTCGAACGAAATCAAGTCCACCCCGCTCGCCCTCGATCGCAGCGACGAGCGGGTCAAACATTCCGAAGGCCTGTCGGGCGTGATCCGTGCCTTCATTGCAAGGGTTCGCTCGGGCGACCTCGGCATGCTGCCGGTCGCCGTCGGGCTGATCGTCATCTCGACGGTCTTCAGCATCCTCAATCCGATCTTTCTGGCGCCGAACAACCTGGTCAATCTGCTGTTCGACTGCGCCACCGTCGGCATTATCTCGCTTGGCATCGTCTGCGTTTTGATCCTGGGCGAAATCGATCTTTCCGTAGGCTCGATGAGCGGCCTTGCGTCGGCGATCATCGGTGTCTTGTGGGTCAATTCCGGCATGTCACTGCCGCTCGCCATCGCTGCTGCCCTTGTTACCGGCGCTGCCGTCGGTGCGCTTTACGCGATGCTTTACAACCGGCTGGGCATGCCGAGCTTCGTCGCGACGCTTGCGGGTCTGTTGGCACTGCTGGGCATGCAACTCTACATCCTCGGCCCCACGGGCAGCATCAATTTGCCTTATGCGTCGCCGCTGGTCCGTTTCGGCCAGATCCTTGTGATGCCGGACTGGCTCTCCTTCCTTCTCGCGCTCGTGCCGGGGGCGATACTCATCCTGTCGGGGCTGATCATCCGGAAGCGGCGCACGGCGGTCAACCTGTCCACCCAACCGCTGAGCAGCCTGCTGGTCAAGGCGAGCCTGCTCACCGTTGCGCTGGAAGCTGTCGTCTTCTACCTCAATACCGGACGCGGCGTGCCGTGGATGTTTGCCCTGTTCGTATTCCTCGTCGTGGTCTTGAACTATGCCCTGACGAAGACCCAGTGGGGCCGTTCCATGTTCGCCGTCGGCGGCAATCGGGAAGCCGCGCGCCGTTCCGGCATCAATGTCCGCCGCATCTACATGAGTGCCTTCATGCTCTGCTCGACGCTGGCGGCGCTGGGCGGCACGCTGTCGGCGGCGCGGCTCGCCTCCTCGAGCCAGCAGGCGGGCACGGGTGACGTCAACCTGAATGCCATCGCTGCAGCCGTCATTGGCGGAACCAGCCTGTTTGGCGGTCGCGGCAGTGCCTATTCCGCGCTGCTCGGCATCATCGTGATCCAGGCCATTTCGAACGGCCTGACGCTTTTGAACCTCAGCTCCTCGCTGCGCTACATGATCACAGGGGCCGTGCTCGCCATCGCCGTCATTGTCGACTCGCTCGCCCGCCGCTCGCGCGTGAGCCACGGTCGCGCCTGAACATACTTCTGGAGGACAAAATGACAGATCTCATGAAAGGCAAGGTTGCCGCCATCACCGGAGCGGCATCCGGCATCGGGCTCGAATGCGCCCGCACCCTGATCGCCGAAGGCGCGACCGTCGTACTGATAGACCGCGCCAGGGACAAGCTCGAAAGCCTGTGCAAGGAGCTCGGCGAGCGTGCCAAACCGCTGGTCGTCGACCTGCTAGACGGTCCGGACGTGTCGAGCATGTTGCCGCGCATCCTGGAACTGGCGGGCCGGCTCGACATCTTCCATGCCAATGCTGGCGCCTATATCGGCGGCTCTGTGGCCGAGGGCGATCCGGATGCCTGGGACCGCATGCTGAACCTCAACATTAATGCCGCCTTCCGTTCGGTTCACGCGGTCCTGCCGCACATGATCGCCCAGAAGTCGGGCGACATCCTGTTCACAAGCTCGATCGCGGGTGTGGTGCCGGTGGTGTGGGAGCCGATCTACACGGCATCGAAATTCGCGGTACAGGCCTTCGTGCATTCGACCCGCCGTCAGGTGGCCCCGCACGGCGTGCGCGTCGGTGCGGTCCTGCCTGGCCCGGTCGTGACCGCGCTGCTCGACGACTGGCCGAAGGCCAAGATGGAGGAAGCGCTTGCCAATGGCAGCCTGATGCAGCCGAAGGAAGTGGCAGATGCAGTCCTCTTCATGCTGTCCAGGCCGCGCAACGTCACCATCCGCGATCTCGTGATCCTGCCCAACAGCGTCGATCTCTGACGCGGGCCGGACCCCGGGCAGCCCCATCAAAAGCCGACAGCAGAGCAGAAGACCATGACCCCAGCACAGATCTCGCCCGAGGGCGCCCCGCGTTACGTCATCGGCATTGATGTCGGAACGGGCAGTGCGCGTGCGGGTGTCTTCGACCTCAAGGGCCATATGATGTCGGTGGCCAAGCGCGATATCTCGCTCTTCCGCGAGGTGGGCTCGATCGTCGAGCAGTCGAGCACAGAGATCTGGAACGCGGTCTGCACCATCATTCGTGAAGCGGTCGCGTCCGCCGGTGTCGATCCGGCGCATGTCGTGGGACTGGGTTTCGACGCGACATGCTCGCTGGTCGTGCTGGGCGAGGGCGGAAAGCCGCTCGCGGTGGGTCCGTCGGAAGAGGCTGAACGCGACATCATCGTCTGGATGGACCACCGCGCCGTCGCCCAGGCCGAGCATATCAACACCATGGGCCATGACGTGCTGCGTTATGTCGGCGGTCGCATCTCCCCGGAGATGGAAACGCCAAAGATCCTGTGGTTGAAGGAAAACCGCCCGGCGACCTTCACCGCCGCTTGGCAATTCTTCGACCTCGCCGATTTCCTCACCTGGAAATCGACAGGCGATCTCTCCCGCTCGACCTGCACTGTCACATGCAAGTGGACCTACCTCGCCCATGAGGCGCGCTGGGATGCGAGTTACTTCGAGAAGATCGGGCTGAATGAACTGGTCAACGAAGGCTTCGCACGCATCGGCACCAACATCGTCGAGCCGGGCACCCGTCTTGGCCAAGGTCTGACGCAAGAAGCCGCTGATGCTATGGGCCTCAAGCCGGGAACCGCGGTCGCCGCCGGCATGATCGACGCCCATGCGGGCGGGATCGGCACGGTCGGCATCGGCGGCAAGCCCGCCGAGAACCTCGCTTACGTCTTCGGCACCTCCTCCTGCACCATGACGTCGACGGCGGAGCCGGTCTTCGTGCCCGGTGTCTGGGGACCCTACTATTCGGCCATGGTTCCGGGAATGTGGCTCAACGAGGGTGGCCAGAGCGCGGCAGGCGCAGCGATCGACCAATTGCTCTCGTTCCATCCCGCTGCGGCAGACGCGGCAGCGCGAGCACGCGGGGAGGGCAAGTCACTGCCCGCCTATATGGCGGAACGGGCCGCCGAGAAGGTCACGACTGCTTCAGAGGCGGTCGAGCTTGCCACCGGGTTGCATGTAGTGCCCGAATTCCTCGGTAACCGCGCGCCCTTCGCCGATCCCCACGCCCGCGCGGTCATCGCGGGCCTCGGGATGGAGCGGGACTTCGGCAATCTGGTCGCGCTTTACATCGCCGGCCTTTGCGGCATCGGCTACGGCTTGCGCCAGATCATCGAGACCCAGGCGAGATCCGGTGCTTCGGTGGAGCGTGTCGTGATCAGCGGTGGTGCGGGTGCGAGCCCTCTGGTCCGTCAGATCCTGGCCGATGCGTGCGGCAAGCCGGTCGTGGCGACCCTTGCGGAGGAACCGGTGCTGCTCGGCTCGGCGATCCTCGGCAGCGTCGCCGCCGGTGCTTTTTCCGAAGTTCGTGACGCTATGGGGGCGCTTTCCAATATTGCCGCTCAGTATGCGCCGTGTGGCCGTGAAGTGGCTGGAACTCACGAACGGCGTTACGAAGCATTTCTTAAACTTCAGGAGGTTTCGAGAATTATACGGTCCTTCTGATTTCTGCGGGCGGATTTTCGCAACCTGCCGGACGCGACCGCAGTGAACTGGGGCTGGCAAGGCCGCGTTGTGTTCGTTTCGGAAATGATTTGCGCTTTGCGCCCCCGCAAGAGAGCCGTTTGGCCGTAGCTCTTGATGGCCCAAAAGCAGACACGGGACGACAAAAATCAGAGCGCTTTCTTTGCGGGATACCAACCCCTCGCCGAATCCAAAGGTGCCTTGGTTCTGCGACGGACGCGTGATCCCCCCTCGCGGCCGCCATCAAGGTCGGCGATCCCTTGTCTCTCGCAACTGACGCTCGCCCGCGAGGAAGTGTTCGGCCCGATCCTCTCGATCATTCCCTTCGAGACCGAAGCCGAGGCATTGCAGATCGCGAATGCGACCGATTACGGTCTGGGATCCGCCGTCTGGACCTCGAACCTGTCCCGCGCGCACCACATGGTACGCGGCATCAAGGCTGGCGTCGTGCACGTCAACACCTATGGCGGCTCGGACATCACCGTGCCGCTGGGAGGTGTCAAGCAATCCGGCAACGGCCACGACAAGTCGTTGCATGCGCTGGAAAAATACACCGACCTGAAGACGGCATGGTTCCAGCTCTGACCACTGAAGATCCGGCCCGTCCATGGGCCGTCAAACCCGGCGACCCAGAGCACCGCAATTGTAATTAACATGTTCAATAATTGATCTGAATCAAGGCACCCGCTCTCCTCTCAGGCGAGGGTCGGCGTGTCGCGATCCGGGGAGTGGTCGCCCAACGGCCGAAAATTGGGGAGGATGCAGCCATGGGTGAGTTGTCGCTTGCTGCAAAGATTACGCATGTACCGTCGATGTTCATTTCCGAAGCACCAGGGCCGAACCACGGCTGTCGTCAGGAGGCGATCGACGGCCTGAAGGAGATCGGCCGCCGTTGTGATGCGCTTGGTGTCGACACCATCGTCGTCTTCGACACGCACTGGCTGGTCAATACCGCCTATCACATCAATGCGCGGACCCGTTACAAGGGCATCTACACCAGTAACGAGTTTCCGCATTTCATCCAGAACCTGGAATACGACTACCGCGGCGCGCCGGAGCTGGGCGACGAGATTGCCCGCGTCGTCTCTGCGGACGGAATCCGCATGATGTCGCATCATGTCGATACGCTGGACCTGGAATACGGGACGCTGGTTCCGATGCGCTACATCAACGCCGATGGCCGTTTCCGGGTCTTGTCCATCGCTGCCTGGTGCCCGTGGCACGAGATGAGCGAAAGTCTCCGCATCGGGCAGGCCGTCCGCAAGGTGATCGAGGCCAGTGACCACAAGGTTGCCGTTCTTGCCAGCGGGTCGCTCTCCCATCGCATCCATGACAACAACGCGGCCCCGGCCGGCATTCACACGATCTCGGACGAATTCTACAAGCAGGTCGACCTGCGCGTCATCGACCTCTGGCGCGAAGGACGCAATGCCGAATTCGTCCAGATGTTGCCGCTCTATTCGAAGCTCTGCCACGGCGAAGGCTTGATGCACGACACGGCCATGCTGTTCGGCCTCCTGGGCAGCGACCAATATCCGGGTCGGGCGGAAATCCTCACCAATTATTTCACATCCTCGGGGACCGGCCAGGTCAACGCCGTATTTCCGCTCGCGGCCTGACCTCGATAGTCCGCTGCATGATCCATGCAGCTGGTCCGCGCTCGTCCGATGAAAAGCGCGGATCGGACGAGAGGCGATCCGCGAATCGGAATGCCCATAGAAGGGTGAAATCGCTCAGTAAACCTTGGCTTCACCGGCTCCCTTGGCCGGTTCCACCGCCTTGAAATCGGCCAGCAGCTTGCTCGTGGCGTTGGCAAAAAGTGTGACGTCGTTGCCGATGGCGACGAAGGTTGCGCCGAGTTCCACATAGCGCCTGGCCAGCGCCAGATCACCGATGAGGATGCCGGCTGCCTTGCCATGCGCCTGGATCTTCACCAGGGCCCGTTCGACTTCGGCCTGTACCTCAGGCGCTCCGAGTTTGCCGAGATATCCCATGTCGGCGGCAAGGTCTGCCGGACCGATGAACACCCCGTCGACGCCCTCGGTCGCGGCGATGTCGTCCAGGGCAGCAAGACCGGCCCGGCTTTCGACCTGCAAAAGGAGGCAGATCTCGTCATTGGCCGTCTGCAGGTAATCGGGGATGCGGTTGAAGCGCGAAGCACGGGCGAGGGCAGCTCCCACGCCCCTTACGCCATGCGGCGGATAGCGCGTCGCCTTGACCAGATCCGCCGCCTGGGCGCCGCTTTCCACCATGGGGATCAGCAGCGTCTGCGCGCCAATGTCCAGCAACTGCTTGATGATCCAGGTCTCGCCGATCGGCGGCCGGATGATCGGGTGGCTTTGAGATCCCTTCATCGCCTGCAACTGCGCCACGAGCAGCGGAATGTCGTTCGGTGCGTGTTCGGCATCGAGCAGCAGCCAGTCGTAACCGGCCTCCGCCGAGATCTCGACCGTATAGGGATTGGCCAGCGCCTGCCAGAAACCGATCTGCGTCCGCCTTTCCCGGAGCGCCAGCTTGAAGGTGTTTTGCGGTGCGGGCATCGCCGGGTCCTTTCCCCTATTCGAAAAACAGGCTGACGGAGCCGTAGGGACCAAAATCCCCGACGATCGTGTCCCCATGACGAGCTTCTATCGGGCGGATGAAGGAGCCGGCCAGAACCACTTGCCCCGCCTCGATCCCATCGCCATACTGTGCAAGCCGGTTGGCGAGCCAGGCGACGCCGCGCGCCGGCTGGTTGAGCACACCGGCGCCGAGTCCGGTTTCCTCGACCTCGGCATTGCGTGAGACGATGGCGCCCATCCAGCGCATGTCGATCTGGTCGGGGCGCACCGCCCGGCCGCCGGTGACGATGCCGGCATTGGCGGCATTGTCGGAAATCGTGTCGAAGATGGTGCGCGTCTTTCTCGTCTCAGGGTCGATCCGCAAGATGCGGGTGTCGAGGATTTCGAGCGCCGGAGTCACATAATCGGTGGCGTTCAGCACGTCGAAGACGGTTATCCCCGGACCCTTCAGCGGCGCCTTCATCACGAAGGCGATTTCGGCCTCGATGCGCGGCTGGATGAAACGGTGCTTTGGCACTGTAGCGCCATCGTCAAACACCATGTCGTCGAACAGCACGCCGGAATCCGGGATGTCGATGTTCAAGGCATATTGCATGGCCTTGGAGGTGAGCCCGATCTTCCAGCCGATGACCTTGCGGCCGGCAGCGATCTTCTTCTTCACCCACGCACCCTGGATCGCATAGGCATCATCCATGCCGATGTCGGGGTGCTTCAGAGACAGGAGGCCGGTCTGCACACGGCTGCGCTCTGCTTCGTCCAGAGCCAGGGCCGCCGCTTCGATTTGCTTCTGGGTCAGCATGTCACAATACCTCGTCGGCAATGGTGTTGCGCAACAGGCCGATGCCGTCGGCCTCGACCTCGACCACATCGCCCGGCTTCAGCCAGATCGGTGGATCGAAGCGGGCGCCGGCCCCCGTCGGCGTTCCGCAGACGATGACGTCGCCGGGCACCAGGGTCGTGAAGGTCGAGATGTAGTTGATGATCTTGGCGAAGGAGAAGATCATCCGGCTCGTGCGATCGCTCTGGCGCACCTCGCCGTTGACGCGGGTCTCGAGCTTGATGTCGGCAAGCTGGCTTTCGTCGGTGAAGGGCACCAGCCAGGGGCCGATCGAACCGGATGCATCGAAATTCTTGCCCTGCGTGACATTGAACTTCGCGTGGCGGACCCAGTCGCGCAGCGTGCCTTCGTTAGACAGCGTCAGTGCGGCGATATGCGTGAGGGCCTCCGCTTCCGGAATACGCCGGCCGCCCTTGCCGATGACGATGGCGATTTCGCCCTCGTAATCGAGCTGGACACTTTCCGGCGGCCGGATCAGCGGCCGGTCATGCCCGGTGAAGGAACGGGGGAACCGGATGAACAGCGACGGGTTCGTCGGTGCGGCCTGCCCATCCTTGTATTCCTCGTTGCGGTCGGGAAAATTCACCCCGACGCAGATCAGTTTTTCCGGTGCCGGAATTGGGATCTCGTAGGTGATCTCGCTCACCGAAAAGTCCGGCTGATGGCCTGAGACCGCGTCGAGCAACTCGGCGAAGGCATTGGCCTCCACCACTTCGCGCAAGGTCGGGTACTTCGCCCCCAACCGGACGGACAGGTCGATCACGCCGTCGCCGACGATCAGGCCGTAGCCCTTCCGCTTCGACGTCGAAAAACTGGCGAACTTGGGATGGGTCATTTTTGGGCTCCTTTACTGGATGACGTCGGGGCAGACATATTTGATCTCGATGTAATCATCGATGCCGTATTCCAGCGCCTCCGCCACGCGGTCCTCCTGGTTTTCCGTCATCAGGTTGAACCAGGTGCGCAGAATGCCGGCGCGCTCCCTGGCGGTGCGAGCCGCCCATTCCGCTTGTGCCGCCTGCGCGGCTGCAATGGCGATCCCGGCTTCAGTTGCGCCGAGCTTCGGCACGTGGCCGATGAACGCGCCGGTCGCCGGATTGGCGACGGCGACAGCGTGGACCGGATCGGCTGCGATCCAGTCGCCGCCCGCGTGCGCTACGTGGCGGAACAAGGTGGGGTCGCTCAAGGTCATCGGCTTCATCCGTGGCTCGGAAATGTGGATTGGGAAGGAAGGCTTGAAACAGCATCCCCTCTCCGTCATCGGTCAGTTGCAGTCACGGCGCGATGATCGGCTGCCCCTTGAGATCGGAATCCCGCAAGGGTGTGCCGGCAAACAAGCTGCCGTGCTCGAACCACGAACGCGGGGCCGGCGCACCCCACAGCGTCTGGCGCTGCGGATCCCTGAGATCCCATTTGATCGGCTCCAGGTCGGGATCGACCGTCTGGTAGTCCGAGCAGTAGATTTCGATGCGATGGCCGTCGGGATCGAGGATGTAGAGGAAAAAGGCGTTCGAAATGCCATGACGGCCAGGACCGCGCTCAATGTTCTTGACCCAGCCGGTCGTCGCCATCAGGTCGAGCAGATCGATGATGTTGAGCGGGGTGGGGACCCAGAAGGCCGTGTGGTGCAGGCGCGGGCCCGTGCCGTTGGTGAAGGCGATGTCATGAACGCCGCCCTTGCGGTGCGTCCAGGCGGCCCAGAGTCGACCCGTTTCCTCCTCGGCCGTGTATTCGGTCACGCGAAAGCCGATCTCGTTGTAGAAGGTGACCGATTCATCGACATTCGACGAGAAGCAGTTGAAATGGTCGATGCGCAACGGCTTCACGCCCCGGTAAAGGGCATATTGCTGGTGGATCGGCGGCAGGCGATCCATGCGGGCATAGAATTCCAGCGGAATGCCATGCGGGTCGCGGGTGCGGAAAGTCCGCGCCTGGTAGGGGCGCTCCACCCACTCCACCGGGAGACCCTTGCCCTTGAAGAAATGCGCTGCCTTCTCAAGTTCCTCGTCGTCATAGACCTTGAAGCCGAGGTCGCGCGCTTCCGGCACCTCCGACTTGCGCAGCACGATGCAATGATGCCCGCGCTCTTCCATGGCCCGCAGGTAGATCACATCGGACGTCTCGTCCGTCATCTGCAGCCCGAGGGTATCGACATAAAACGCGCGCGACTTGGCAAGGTCCGTGACGCCGAACTCCACGTGGCTGAGGCGCACGATGTTGAAGGGCGGGTACAGATTGGGTTGCGGTAGTGCCATGATGTTCTCCTCCGTCTGTCGGTGTCCCTGCACGCGGACACGCCAATTTGTTCTGTGGGACGATCAGCCGCCGAGCTTCTGGATGGCGTGCGGCGTGGTGGCAAAGGCGACGTTCTTCGTTTCCATATAGAAATCGAAGGACCAGTCGCCGCCATCGCGGCCGATGCCGGAATTCTTCACGCCGCCGAACGGTGTCGGGAGGTGGCGGACATTTTCCGAATTCACCCAGATCATTCCGGCTTCCAGCTGGTCGGTGAAGCGGAAGGCGCGGGTGACGTCGGAGGTCCACAGATAACCGGTGAGGCCATATTGAACATCGTTGGCGATGGTCAGCGCCTCGGCCTCGTCGGTGAAAGGGATGGCCGTCAGCACCGGCCCGAAGATTTCCTCCTGGGCAATCCGCATGTGGTTGTTGGCGCCGGTAAACAGCGTCGGAGAGACGTAGCACCCGCCGCCCGGGCCGTCGAATTTGGCCCCGCCAGCGGCGATCGTCGCGCCCTCGGACTTGCCGATCGCGATATAGTCCAGCACCTTCTTCTCGTGCACGGGGTGAACGAGCGGACCGATCACCGTTTCCGGATCGAGCGGATGGCCAACCTTGATGCGCTTGGCCTTTTCCGCCACCAGTGTGGTGAACCTGTCATAGACGCTCGACTCGACCAGAAGGCGCGAGGACGAGGTGCAGCGCTCGCCGTTCAGCGAGTAGATCATGAACACCGCAGCATCGGCGGCGCGCTCCAGGTCGGCATCGGCGAAGACGATTACCGGGTTCTTGCCGCCCAGTTCGAAGTGAACGCGCTTCAGCGTATCGGCACCCTGCTTCATGATCATCGAGCCGGTACGGCTTTCACCGACGAAGCCGATGGCCTTGATCAGCGGATGTTCGGTCAGTGCCTTGCCGGCATCTTCGCCCAGACCATTGACGAGGTTCCACACGCCCTTCGGTAGTCCGGCCTCTTCGGCGATCTCGACCAGGAGACGTGCCGTCAGCGGCGAGAACTCGGCCGGCTTGTGCACGATGGTGCAGCCGGCGGCGAGCGCCGGCGCGATCTTCCAGGTGGACAGCATGAACGGCGTGTTCCACGGCGTGATGATGCCGACGGGACCGATCGGCGTGCGGGTGGTGACGTTCACCTGGCCGGGCGCGCGGATGCTCTTGCCGTCCCGCGCTTCCGGAGCACGGTCGGCAAAGAAGCGGAAGTTTTCCGCTCCGCGAAGCGCCGCCTTTGCCATGAACTTCAGCGACTGCCCGGTGTCCATCGCTTCGACGAAGGCAATTTCCTCGGCGCGTGCCTCGATCGCGTCGGCAATCTTGTGCAACAGCTTCTTGCGGGCATCGCCAGCCATGGCGGCCCAGGCCGGGAAGGCGGCGCGGGCCGCCTTGGCGGCCAGGTCGATATCGGCGGACTTGCCATGCGCCACGCGACCGAGCGGCATCAGGTCCACCGGCGAGATCGTCTCGAAGGTCGTGCCGTCGAGCGCGGCAATGGCCTCGCCGTTGATGTGGTTCAGGACACCCTGTTGTGCAAAGCGAGCAAGGTAGCCTTCAGCCTTCTTGATGTTTTCCTCTAGCTTGGACACGCTATCTCCATATTCTCGTTCGGTTCAGGATGGCCAGGCAGCCGGTCGTGGCCTGCATCCTTCTGTGTCGGTCGTGATATCGTCTCGCCTGGCGCGGCCCTTATCCGGGCATTTGTCGCAGCCGCGGATGGATGGCGTTCTTCTTCCAGCTGAGATCCGGATCGATCTCGCGGATTTCCAGCGTCAGCGCGAAATGCGGCGTGGCGAACAGCATCGACAGATGCTCCGTCACCACGGCAAAGATCCGATCGCCGAGACGCTTTCGGTCTTCGGTACTGCGGCCAACCCCCATGCGTAGCGACATGTCGATGAAGGCGTTCTCCGGCAGCCGGTCGGCAATGGCATAGGCCTCGCACCGTACCGCGCGCACCCGCACGGCACCGATCTCGAACAGGCCGCTCTCGAGAATCGTATCGAGAATGCGCCCGCACAGGGTGTCGAAATCCACCTTGCCGTCGAGGTTCGACGAGTATTCGAAGACGAAATGCGGCATGTTTCCTCCACGCTGAGCGGCATCTTGGCCGGCATGCCGAGCCGATTGGCCTCCCGCCAATATACTTAGCATGTTAAATATATTGGCTGACCTGTCAAGCGTCGACGGCGTTTTTTCCGCCGCCGAGTGAAACGGAAGGCGAGGACACGTTGAAGAAGCTGCAGTAGAAATGGAGCGCCGCATTGCCGCCCCGCCGGGCAGGGATGTCCGGCACCTCTCCGATCAGGATGTTGTGCACCCGATGAGGAACGCCTGTCTCAGGCGGCAGTCGAGGGAGACGACGGCCTCCGCCGGCGCATGGTTGCCGGAGGCGAGTTCCACCCAGCCGGCCGCTGCATGGCGTGCCGCCATGTGTTCGGCGGCAGACGAAGCGGTCCGCGCGACCGACCCCACGGACGAGCGAACGGACCGGTTCGCCCCTCAGCCGAAAGAAGCAGCGGCCAGCATGACGGAAGGTCTTGCGAACTTGGGCAGAATAGAACAATGAACCTGCTTAGGGCATCAGCAAAGAGCGGACTGGCATGGCTGACGGACCTCTGACAGAGGATGCAGAATCGATGGAAGGCGTGACCGCACTGCGCTCGACGCGCCGATCACTGCCGATCACGCTCCTGCGTGCCCGCGAAGCCGTGATGAGCCATTTCCGCCCGATGCTGGCGAAGCACGACGTCACGGAGCAGCAATGGCGGGTAATTCGCGTCCTTTATGAAGCCGGAACCCTGGATGCCTCGGAAGTCGCCGAACGCGCCTTCATCCTCGCCCCCAGCCTCACGCGGATGATCCGCTCCCTGGAGGAACGCGGCTTCATCTCCAAGCATAAGGACAAGTCCGACGGACGCCGTGTCCTCCTGCGGATCGCACCCGCAGGCGAGACGATCATCCGCGCCGTGATGCCCGACAGTCGCAAGATCTACCAGGATCTCGAAACCCGCTTCGGACGCGAGCGGATGGACATCTTGCTCGAACTGCTCGATGAACTCACCACCTATCGCAACGAAGCCGTATCCTCGGTGCTCGACGATTAAGGCCGGCACTCCCGTTGCTCAAATGACCGCAACATGTCGAAGCGGCTCCTCGTCCAGCGGCAGGAACCGGCCGTCGTACTGCTGCACGATATGCGGCGTGTCCTGGATCGCATGGCTTGCCGGCTCATAGGCTCCAGTCTGTTTCAGGATGTGGGTGGCCGGAACGTCACGCACGGTTTGGGGACCGTGGGGAGGCGTCCCTGGACCGCGTCTCGACCGGCCCAGGGATTGTTGATGCCACAGCTCAAGCTCATGAAGAGCTAGGTCGACCGGCCACGGGGGATAGCGGTCATCTCTTCAATCCCTTCATTCATCTCCCGTGTCGCGGCGATGTTGGGAACCGATTCCTCGTTTGGGCTGACAAAGCGCCCGATGCGGAAATCGTGCAGTGGCGTTTCGGTTCGCCCCGTGGCGATAAGCTCGGCCATCACGTCGCCGACGCCGGGGCCGAGCTGGAAACCGTGTCCGGAGAAGCCGAAGGCGTGGAAGAGGCCGGGTGTGGTCGCTGATTGTCCCATCACGGGCAGGCCATCGGCGACATAGCCCTCGCAACCGGACCAGGTGCGGATGACGGAAGCCTTCGCCAGTGCGGGCAGCAGCGGCAGGAGCATGCGAAGCTGTTGCGACAGGCTGGCCGGATCGGCCTTTGCGTGCCCGGGGTCGAGCGCAACCTGCGTGCGTTCGACCCCGCCGCCGAACACGATATTGCCGCGCTCGACCTGCCGCAAATAGCCTTCGGTGCCGTCTCCGCCCCAGACGCCGACGACCGGCTGGATGCGGTATGGCAGCGGTTCCGTGACGCCCATTTGCGGACCGCGTGCCTCGATCGGCACAGTTTCGCCGAACCAGGCGGCGACCCGCGCACCCCAGGCGCCTGCGGTGTTGAGCAGGACGTCCCCGCCGATCAGGCCCCCGGAGGTTTCCACCTCGAATCCGAACTCCGTCCTCTTGATGGCACCGACCTCGGCCTGTTCGACAATCCTGGCGCCGAGGCGAGCTGCGGCCGCGGCAAAGGCTGGCGCGATCAGCCGGGGGTTGCCGCTGCCGTCGTCGGGCGAGAAGGAGGCGCCGATCGCACCGGGGCCGACGCCTGGAAAGCGTCCGCGGACGTCGCGCATATCCAGCTCGTCGAGGGCCAGTCCCCAGGGCCTTGCGGCCTCGATGAACGCGCGCATCGCTGCCAGCCCCGTTTCGCCGAAGACGAGACGCAGGTGGCCGGTCGGGCGAAACTCGACATCCTGCCCCAGCATCGCTTCGGCCTCGCGCCACAGAGACAGCGAGCGATGCGCCAGCGGAAGCTGCGGCAGATAGCGGCCGCTCCGGCGGATATTGCCGAAGGACGCGACGGTCGCGCCGCTACCGACGCGGTTACGCTCGACAAGGGTCACCTTCAACCCGCGCCGTGCGAGAAAATAGGCCGAGGCGGTCCCCATCAGTCCGCCGCCAAGCACGATCACGTCCATGCGACATTCCTCCGGTCTGGTACGTTTCCAGGACTGTGTGCCAGCGGGCAGGTGCCCGTCAAAGTCGGGATCGCATGCCGCCCATAAGCGCGGCCTATGGGGCATCCCGCGATATGCATAAGCGGGACTTATGATCGGCTGCCGTTTCGATCTTGGACCTTGGCCGCCAGGCCGTGCCAGCTTTGCGCAAGAACAGCGAAAGGAATGGGCATGACAAGCGCCACGAGCGGAACCGCGACAAAGTGGGTCGGTGGAGAGGACTGGAAGGTGGGGGTCGACATCGGCGGCACCTTCATCGATTTCTGTGCGCTGGATGCGAGGTCCGGCCGGGTCGCCTCCCTGAAGGTCCTGACGACGCCCGACGATCCGGGCGCGGAACTGATGACCGGGCTGACGCTCCTCGCCGAACGGGAGGGCCTGGACCCGGCGGCCATCAGCCGCTTCGTGCATGGGACGACGGTCGGCATCAACACCGTCATTCAGCGACGCGGTGTTTCGCTTGCGCTTCTGACCAATTCCGGCTTCGAGGATGTCATCGAACTGGCGCGCCTGAGAATGCCGGACGTCTATTCGCTGTTCTGCGCGCGTCCGGATCAGCTCATTGCGCGCGACATGGTCTTCGGCATCCCGGCGCGGCTGCGGGCCGACGGCAGCGAGGCACGCGCTCCGGATATGGAAGCCGTCGCCGAAGCCCTCGTCGCCGCACGGGCGAAGGGTGCCGCCGGCATCATCGTCTCCTTCCTGCATGCCTGGCGCAACCCCGTCCAGGAGGCTGCCGTCAAGCAGGAGATCGAACGGCTTGCTCCGGATCTGTTCGTCTTCACCTCGTCGGAGGTCTGGCCTGTGATCCGCGAATACGAGCGCACCACGACGACCATCCTGAACGGCTATGTGCATCCCCGCATTGCCGGATATCTCACCGCTCTCGAGGACAGGTTGAAATCGCGCGGTGTCACGGCTCCGGCCCTTCTCACCAAGTCGAACGGCGGGCTGATGAATGCGGCGGAGGGCAAGCGGTCCTGTGTGCAGATGCTGCTCTCCGGCACGGCTTCAGGCGTGATCGGCGCGGCGTGGCTTGCCAGGCGGGCCGGCGAACGGCAGGTGTTGACCCTCGACATTGGCGGCACATCCGCCGACTTCGCATTGATCATCGACGGCGAGCCGCAATTCGGCACCGGCGAGTTGATCGGGGAATTCCCGCTGCATATTCCCTCGGTATCGGTCAGCTCGATCGGCATCGGCGGTGGGTCGATCGCCAGCGTCGATCAGCATGGCGTGCTGCGCGTCGGGCCGGAATCGGCGGGCTCGGTACCCGGGCCCGCGTGCTACGGCCGCGGCGGACGCGAACCGACGGTGACGGATGCGATGGCGGTGTGCGGCTGGCTCGGTCACAGCGAGATGGCCTATGGGCAATTGCAGATCGACGTGGGCCTGGCGCGCGCGGCTGTCGGCAGCCTGGCCGCCCGTATCGGCCGTCCGACAGAGGCGACGGCCCAGGCGATCCTCGACGTGGCAATCTCGGAAATGTTCGTCGAGGTCGAAAAACTCGCCTCGCGTGCCGGCGTCGATCTGCGGGACTTCACGCTGATGCCGTTTGGCGGCGGCGGTCCGATGCTGGGCGCATTCCTCGCACGCGAGTTCGGCATGGCGCGGGTCATTGCGCCGCCCCGACCCGGCGTCGTCTCGGCGCTGGGGGGGCTGGTTGCGGATCTGCGCGGCGATTTCATTCGCACGGTCTTCGTCCACCTCGCAGAAGCGGCGGCGCCGGTGCTGCGTGAAGCCCTCGACGCCCTGGTCGGCGAGGGCCGAACCTGGCTTGCCGCACAGGGGCACGAGGGTCCGGCCGAGCTGAAGATCTCGGCCGACATGCGCTATTTCGGGCAGAGCTTCGAGATCGAAGTGCCGATCGAGCCGGCCTGGATCCACGACGACAATCGCCCGGCCATGCAGACGGCGTTCCACGCCATGCATGCGCAGCTTTACGACTTTTCCGATCCGGAGGGCGAGATCGAACTCGTCAACCTGCGCCTTTCGGCGATCGGTGCGGGACCTGTCCTCGAATTTTCGGTGGCGGCGAAGGAGGTGGCGAGCATTGCCTCGCCCGAACGCATGATCCCCGTCTATGTCGGCGGTGCGGTCGAGGAAATCGGCCTCTTTCGCCGCGGTGCGCTCCAACCCGGCGCGCACTTCACCGGTCCGGCCGTGGTGGCGCAGGACGACACCACCTTTGCCATTCCCCCCGGCACTGACGCGCGCGTCGACCGCCACATGAACATTCATCTGACCTTTGCGGAGTAACGCCATGTTCGACCAGACCAACCTGCGTGTTTTCGCAAACCATGTGCGGGCGGCGGCCGAGAACATGGCCTATACGCTGCAGCGCACGGCGCATTCGGCCTTCGTCAAGGAAACCGAAGACTTCACCGTCATGCTGATGAACCGCAAGGGTGAGACCTTCGGTGTGCCGATGGGGCTCGGGGCCACCTGGTATCCGGGACTGACCTGGGGGCGGGTCATCGACATGGTCGGGGACTACCGGCCGGGCGACGTGGCGTTTACCAACGATCCCTATTCCGGCCATGTCGCGACCCACGCGCCGGACACCCACCTCTGGAAACCCGTCTTCCATGACGGCGAGATCATCGCCTGGACCGGCGGGCATATCCACAACACCGACATGGGTGGGGCCGTGCCCGCCTCGCTGTCGCGCGCCCTGACGGAGATCCATCAGGAGGGTATCCGCTTTCCGCCGATGAAGCTGGTGAGGGAAGGGGTTTTCGACGACGCCATCCTGCGCATCATGACGACCAATGTGCGCAAGCCCGATCTCAATCTCGGCGACATCAAGGCGCTGGTCGGCGCGCTCAACACCGGCGAGCGCAAGATCCTCGCCATGGTGAAGAAGTTTGGAAAACAGGCCTTTCTCGAAGGCGCCGAGGCGCTTCTGGATCATGCCGAGGCGCAGGCGCGTTCCATCCTGCGGTCGATGCCGGACGGCACCTGGGAGTTCGTCGACTATGCGGACGAGGATTCGGTGGAAGCCAATCCATGCCGCTTGAAGCTGACATTGACGATCAGGGGTGACGAGGCGGTTCTCGATTTCACCGGTTCCGATCCGCAGCTCGGCTCCTCGCTCAACGTCCCCTCCGGCGACGACCCGCGCCATACGATGCTGCTGGTCGGCGTCTACTACGTCCTCTACACGTTGAACCCCAACATCCTTCTCAATACCGGGCTCACGCGCCCATTCACCTGCATCGCGCCTAAGGGCAGCGTGCTCAATCCGGTTCATCCGGCGGCGGTCGGTATGCGATCGCTCACCTGCGCGCGGCTCCGCTCCGTCATCTTCGGCGCCTTCAGCCAGGCTGTCCCGGAACGTCTGCCGGCAGCGCCCGCCGGCAACAATTGCATCGTCAACGTCATGACGACGGACGAGAGGACGGGGCGCACAGTGCTGGCGGCGGTCAATCCGGTGGTCGGCGGCGGCGGCGGCATGCCGCATCGCGACGGCACCAATGGCTCGGGCGCGGATGCCGCCTACCTCAAGAACACGCCGATCGAAATCACCGAGACGGAGGTGCCGATCGAGTTCCTGCGCTATGGGCTGGCGCGCGACAGCGGCGGGGCGGGACGCTGGCGTGGCGGTCTTGCCACGGAAATGGCCTTCCGGGTCTTTGCGCCGGGCAGTCGGATCACGGCGCGCAATCGCGACCGCAGCTTCTTCCGCCCATGGGGCGTGCTCGGCGGTCGCGCCGCAGGCCTGTCCGACATGGTGCTCAACCCCGGAACGGATCGCTATCTGCGGCTCGGCAATATCGACACCGCCGTCCTCCAGCCGGGCGATGTGCTGGAGATCCGTTCGGCGGGTGGCGGCGGGCGCGGCAATCCGCTCGAGCGTGAGACCTGGCGTGTCGCAAGGGATGTGGAGCGCGGCTACGTGTCTGTCGAAGCGGCCGAGCGGGACTATGGGGTCGTGATCAGCGGCGGTTTGATCGACGAGGAAGCGACGGCCCGACTGCGTTCCCTGACCGTCGCCCATGCCGGACATTTCCATTTTGGCCCCGAACGCGAGGGATATGAGACGCAATGGACGCCAGCCGCTTATGCCTTGCTGACGGAGATCCTTGCAGGCCTTCCGATCCACTGGCGCTTCTTCGCCAAGACCGAGATATTCCGGCGCATGAAGGACAGGGCCGGACATGACGGAGTGGCGGCCGCCCTTGCGGGCGTGCGGGCGCGCTTCATAGAGATGCCGGAGCCGGCTTCGGCCGTCCGGCAGGCTGCCGAATGAAGCCGGATACGCGACAAGACCTTGGCGACGGACGGATCGTCCGGCTTTCGGAGATCGAGAGGACGCGGGTCCAGTTCTTTCTCGATGGTGTCGCGTGCGAAGCATTGGCCGGTGACACGGTGCTGACGGCTATTCTGGCTTGCGCCCCGGCGCTGCGGCGTTCGGAGTTCGGGCCGGAGGCTCGCGCCGGCTTCTGCCTGATGGGTGCCTGCCAGGACTGCTGGGTCTGGAAGGAGGACGGTACGCGGCTCAGGGCCTGCTCCACTCCGGTCGCGGAGGGAATGCGGCTTGCGACCGAGGCGCCGGAGTGCTGGCCATGACCGGGCAGCAGGGGTCAAAAGTGGTGATCATTGGCGCCGGGCCGGCCGGTATCCGTGCCGCGGAGGTGCTTGTCGCCGCCGGTATCCGGCCGGTCGTCCTCGACGAAGGGCAAAGGGCCGGTGGACAGATCTACCGCCGTCCGCCGCTCGGCTTCACGCGGCCGCCGGACGAGCTCTATGGGCCGGACGCGGGCAAGGCGCGCGCCTTGCATGCGGTGTTCGATGCCATGGTGGCGAAGGGCCAGGTCGACTACCATCCGTTGAGCTCTGCCGTTGCCGTGGCGGGGGGGGTGCTTCATGCCCTGACGCCTGCCGGTCGCAGGACCTTCGCGTATGACCGCCTGATCCTGGCGACGGGTGCCACCGACCGGCTGGCGCCGGTGCCAGGCTGGCAGTCAGCCGGTGTCTACAGTCTGGGCGCGGCGCAGATCGCGCTGAAGGCGCAGGGCGTGGCGCTCGGACGAAAGATCGTGCTTGCCGGTTCCGGACCGCTCCTGACACTGGTGGCGTGCCAGCTGCTGAAGGCGGGCGCGGACGTTTGTGCCGTGCTCGACACAGCGCCGCTCTCCGCGCAGCTGACGGCTTTGCCGGGCATGCTGGCGCGGCCTGTGCTCGTCCTCAGGGGCCTGCGGATGCGCCTGCGGATGCGCCTGCGGCTCGGTCGGCGCTACCATGCCGGCGTCACCCTGGACGGGATCGATTGCGACGAGCGCGGCCCGACCGGCATTCGCTGGCGCGATGCCCAAGGAAGATCCCGCGTGACCGCCTGCGACATGGTCGGCCTCGGCTGGCATCTGCGTGCCGAGACGCAGCTTGCCGGGCTTGCCGGCTGCGCCTTCGACTACGACGAGGGCTGGGCGCAATGGCTGCCGCGAACCGACGGGCTGGGCCGCGCGGCGGAAGGACTTTACCTCGCCGGCGACGGCGTACGGATCCTGGGGGCGGATGGCGCGGAGATCGCCGGGCGCGTGGCGGCGGCTGCCTGTCTCTCCGATATGGGGCGACCTGCACCGAATCTCGTACCTGACCTGCGCCGACTGACGCGCTATGAGCGATTTGCCCGTGCGCTGGCTCGGGCTTTTCCCTGGCCGGATGCCATGCTGCGCGCCATACCCGACGAAACGATCGTCTGCCGCTGCGAAGGGGTCACGGCCGGAGAGGTGCGCGAGACGGCGGCCCGCAATGGCGCGGAAGCCAACAGGGTGAAATCGCTCGCCCGCATCGGCATGGGCCGCTGCCAGGGTCGCTATTGTCAGCTGGCCGGTGCCGAACTGATTGCCGCACGGGCCGGCATTTCGGTCTGCGAAGCCGGGCGCCTGCGTGAACAGGCCCCTGTGCGTCCCGTTCCGATCGGGGCATGGATCGGCGAGGAATAGGTTGCCGAAAAAGGCGAAACGGAACGCTAAATTGTCGGGCTGCCCACCTGCAGCACCCTCAGGCAGGCATCACGCAGGCAATCCCGCATGGCCGCGTGATTTCCCGTGAGTGGTCGGTCCCTGGCGGTGAGCAGCGCCACTGGGACCGTCAGCCGGGGCACGAAGGCACGGCGCACGAGCCCTGGAAACTGTTCCCAGGGCAATAGACCGTCCACGATCGCGATGCCGAAGCCATCGCGCACGAAGGGCAGCGCCGTGATGGAGATGTCAATCTCGATGGCCGGGTTGAATGTAAGGGCCTGCGCCTCGGCCGCGCCTGCGAGCAACTGGCCGGGAAGCGTGTCGGTTCGGTAGGAAATCAGGGGTTCGTTCTGGATGTCGGCAAAGCCTATCCTGTCCTGGCTGACCAGGCGATGGTCTTCGGGCATGATGCAGATCAGCTCGGCATTGCCGAGCGTCTCCACGTGGATACCGTGTCGCGGCGTGTTGTTCATGACGATGCCGATAGGGGCGTCCCCGCTTCGGACCATCTCGACGACATTGTCGAGCGGGGCGATCAGCGAACGTACGACGATGTCGGGATGAACATCGCGAAAGGCCGAAAACGCCTTGGGCACGATCGCCATTGCCGGTGGCGCGGAAGCCGCGATCCGGATCAGGCCGGTGCGGCCGAAGCGCATATCCGTCGTGCGCCGCCTCAGTGCGCCGATCTCGGCAAATATGCGCTCGGCTTCGGGATAGAGTTCTTCGGCCTCGCGCGTCGGAACCAGCTTTCCGCGCAGCCGGGTGAACAGTTTGAAGCCGAGCTGGTCTTCGGTGTGCATGAGGATCTGGCTGAGCGCCGGCTGCGAGATGTTGAGCATCTGGGCAGCGCCCGTCACCGTCCCGCAGCGCATGACCATGCAGAAGACTTCGAGCTGGCGTGCTTGCATCGAGGCGTCCGGTTTTCTCTGGCAGATCGGCGGGGCAGCCCAATGCCAAATGCGGTGTTTCAAAAGTCCGCGACCTTGCCCCATGCGGATTGCGAGAAGCGGTCAGGATGATACGGACGGGCATCGACCAGCGGGGCC
This sequence comes from Allorhizobium sp. GW101-3B10, assembly GCF_059424725.1. Taxonomy (NCBI): domain Bacteria; kingdom Pseudomonadati; phylum Pseudomonadota; class Alphaproteobacteria; order Hyphomicrobiales; family Rhizobiaceae; genus Allorhizobium; species Allorhizobium sp. GW101-3B10. Next base: position 4,330,048 of record NZ_JBWKZR010000001.1, read on the forward strand.
GATCCGGTGACAAGATCGGCGATCAGATGACCGGCGCCGGGGCCGATGCCGAAACCGTGGCCACTGAAGCCGGCGGCGAGGATGAAGCCGGGAACAGCCGCGGTCTCCCCGATGGCCGGCACACCGTCCGGGGTTGAATCGACGTAACCGGCCCAGCTCGCGGTGATGCGGCGGCCCTTCAATGCCGGCAGCAGTTCTGCGGCACGCTCGTAGGTCATCCGGATCGTGCCGCGATCGACGGCCGGATCGAGGATCCGCATGTGTTCCATCGGGGTCGGACGGTCGAGCCGCCAGCGGGCCAGGCTCTCGTGGCCGCAGCGGACGCCCTCGAGGCCGCCCGGCGACAGGGAGCGCCAGCGACGCATGAACATCGGCAGGAATTGAGCGGCGAAGCGGATCTGCTGGGCGGTGGGGTCCACCCGGCCCCGGCCGCTGATGGCAAGCGTATATCCGCCGTCGCCGCGACGGGTGGCCGAGACGCGTGCGGTGTGCAGCGCATCGGGAAGAATGCCTTCGCCTGCCGCGACAGAGAGGATTGACGATCGTATGGACGCCTGGGGAAACCGGATGCCGAGTTGGCGGCAGAAGGAGGAAGCCCAGGCGCCACCGGAAAGGATTGCCGTGCCGGTGCGGATCGCACCATGTTCGGTGACGACGGCGGAAAGGCGTCCTCCCTCCGTCTCGATGCCGCGGGCGGCGCAGTTCTGAAGCACGGTTCCGCCGTGCTTGAGGACGGCACGAGCGACGGCCGGCGCGGCGGCGGACGGATCGGCGATGCCGTCGCTTGGTGAAAAGACGCCGCCCTTCCAGGCGCGGGCGGTTGCCATTCCACGTTCGGCGGCAGCCACGCTGTCGAGCATATGGGTCGTCACGCCGACGGTGCGGGCAAAATCCCTCCACCGCGCCCAGCCGGCCAGTTCTTCCTCGCTATTGCTCAGATAGAGAAGGCCGCAGCGGCGAAAGCCGGTGTCCTCGCCGCTCTCCTGGGCGAACTGTTCCCAGAGACCGAGGCTCTTCGTTGCCATGGGCAGTTCGCGTGCGTCGCGGTTCTGCTGGCGGCACCAGCCCCAATTGCGGCTCGACTGTTCGGCGCCGACGCGCCCCTTCTCCAGCAAGACGACTTTCAGGCCCCTTTTGGCGAGATAATAGGCGGCAAAGACTCCGACGATGCCGGCACCGATGATGACCGCATCGGCCGAGCGGGGGAGTTCATCGGGGCTGTCCACAAGCGTGAGCGGTGCTGGCATGGGTATCGGTCTCCTTGTCGCGCACTCAGCATAACGGCTGGCCCGTGCCAGGGGTGCTGCACATGCCTGTTGCGCAGCAGAAAATTCGGTGACGAGGCATCAATGCCGATGATCGTGCGGAGGCCTTCCGTGCAGTATGGAATAGACAAGCTTCGCCAGGGTGTTAAGCTCATTTTGGGATTTCTGCAGCATATAGTTCCGCCGCCTTTTCGGCGCTTATCGGGGAGAAGCGTAGATGAAGCTCGACAGGATCGACATCAAGATTCTCTATGAGCTGCAGAAGAACGGCCGCATCACGAATGTCGAGCTGGCCGAGCTGGTAAACCTGTCTCCCAGCCCGTGTCTGATGCGCGTCAAGAAGCTGCAGCAGGAAGGCTATATCGAGGGCTATTCCGCGCAGATCAACGTCGGCAAGCTCGGCCAGACGCTGACCGTTTTTACCGAAATCACCTTGAAGAACCACCGGCAGATCGACTTCGCCCGATTCCTGGCCGTCGTGGAGAAGATCGACCAGGTGATCGAATGCCATCTGGTGTCAGGTGGCTACGACTATCTCATCAAGTTTGTGACCGCCGGTATTGGTGAATATCAGGGGATCATGGAGCGGCTGACCGATATGGATATCGGCATCGACAAGTATTTCAGCTTCGTCGTGTTGAAATCGCCGATCGTGAAGACACATATGCCGTTGACCAGCCTGTTCCCGCTATAGGGCAATTCTGCAGATCTCGCCGGCGGAGCCGGCTGTCAGCTGTGGCCGTAAGTTTTCACCAGTTCCGGATCGAGCTCGAGCGCATCCAGCCAGCCCGGATCGAGCTTCGGAACGGAAGAGAAAAGCAGTTTCGCATAGGGATGCTGCGGCGCCTTCAGCTGTGCCGGCGTGATTTCCTCTACCTTGCGGCCGCCATACATCACGACGATCTCGTTGCAGATCGCCTCGACTACCGAGAGATCGTGGCTGATGAAGATGTAGGACAGCGAAAGCTCCTGCTGCAGTTCCTTCAGCAGATCGATGACGGCTGCTGCGACCACCGTATCGAGAGCAGACGTGACTTCATCGCAAATGATGAGCTTCGGCTCGGCCGCAAGTGCGCGCGCAAAATTGACGCGCTGTTTCTGTCCGCCGGAGAGCTCCTGCGGGCGGCGGTGGCGGATCGTCTTCGGCAGGTGCACCATGTCGAGCAACTGTTCGATTCGGGCATCCCGCTGCTTGCCTTTCATGCCATGATAGAATGTCAGCGGCCGGCCGAGGATTTCCTCGATCGACTTTGCCGGATTGAGCGCAGTATCGGCGTACTGGAAAACGATCTGCATCTCGCGCAGTTGGTCCCGGCTGCGCTTGCGTGCTGAGCCCGCAAGTTCGCCTTTGTCGAAGACGATGGCGCCGGAGAATGCAGGCAGGATGCCTGCAATGGCGCGAGCCAGCGTGGATTTTCCGCAACCGGATTCGCCGATGATACCCAGATTGCGGCCCTTTTCCAAGGTCAGGCTCACATCCTGGACTGCACGAACCAGCGGCAATCCGTCCGGCTGGATCGGGCCGTAGCCGGCAAAAAGGCCACGGACGTCAAGAAGGACGCTGCGGTCTTCTGCCAATGTCTCAGCGCCGCGCGGCTTGGGCTCGAACGCAGCCAGGAGTTCGCGTGTGTAGGGATGCTGTGCACGCGTGAGAATCTCGGCCGTGGCGCCCACTTCCTGCACTTCGCCGTTGCGCAGGACCACGATGCGGTCGGCGATCTGGGCAACGACGGCGAGATCATGCGACACGTAGACGCCGGAAATGCCGCCCTTTTTCATCACCGACTTGAAGGCGCGCAGGACCTCGATTTGAGTGGTGACATCGAGTGCGGTCGTCGGTTCGTCGAAGATCACAAGTTTCGGATCGCCGATGAGCGCCATGGCGGCCGAGAGACGCTGCAACTGCCCGCCGGAGACCTGGTGCGGATAGCGGCTGCCGATCGTTTCCGGATCAGGCAGGGAGAGGGCCCGAAACAGTGCGACCGCCTTCTGCTTCGCCTCCTCGACCGGCATCAGTCGATGGATGCGGGTGACCTCGATCACCTGATCGATGATGCGTTTTGCCGGGTTGAATGCCGCAGCGGCGGACTGGGGGACGTAGGCGACCTCGGTGCCGCGGATAGCGGCGCGTTCACGCTCGTTCAACGAGACCATTTCGTTGCCCGCGATGCAAACACTGCCGCCGGAAATGCGGCAGCCCGCGCGGGTATACCCCATGAGCGTCAGGGCGATGGTGGTCTTGCCCGATCCACTTTCGCCGATCAGCGCCACGATCTCTCCCTGGGCGATGTCGAGGCTCACGCCCTTGATGATCTCGACGCGGCGGCCGCTGTCGGTGGTGGCCTCGACCTTCAGATCACGGATTTCGACGAGGTTTTCCATTCAGGCGCTCCGGTCACGGATCTTTTGCGGCAGGTTGTCGATCAGCAGGTTCACGCTGATCGTCAGGCTTGCGATCGCCAGCGAGGGGGCGATGACGGCGGGTGCACCGAAAGGCAGGCCGCCGACGTTTTCATGGACCAGCGCGCCCCAGTCCGCATAAGGCGGCTGCACACCGAGGCCGAGAAAGGAAAGGCCGGACAGCAGCAGCACGATGAAGACGAAGCGCAGGCCGAGATCGGCGAGCACGGGGCCGGTGATGTTCGGCAGGATCTCCGAGCGGATGATGTAGACGATTCCTTCGCCGCGCGTGCGCGCCACCGTGATGTAATCCATGGTGTTGATGTTGACGGCGAGCGCACGGGCAAAGCGATAGGCCCCGGGCGTGTAGATGACGGCGAGCGTGACAATCAGCACGCTGATGGACGAGCCGACCGCCGCGACCACGACCAGGCCCGAAAGCTTGCTCGGAATGGAGTTCATGGCATCGAGAAACCGGCTCAGTGCCGCATCGAACCACCCGCCGACGACGGCCGCCGTCATTCCCAGGACGACGCCTGAGAAGCAGGCGATGGAGACGGCGGCAAGCGAGATGCCGACGGTGTAGCGGGCGCCCATGAGAATCCGGGACAGCATGTCGCGGCCGAGATAATCCGAGCCGAGCCAGAACCTGCTGCTGATCGGGCCGAAATAGTCCTCGTCGACGATCTCGCCGACCGGGTGGGGGATGATATGCGGCGCGATGAGCGCGATGATCCCCCAGAAGAGCATGATCGACAGGCCGATCATTCCGACCCAGTTGAAGCGGTAGCCGAACTTTTGCGAAAGCGTAAGGGATGGGGTCATGATCAACGCAGCCTCGGATTGGCAAGGATGGCAATGATGTCTGCGAGTGTGATCAGACTGAGATAGCCGACGCAGAAGATCATGGCGCAGGACTGGATGAGCGGCAGGTCGCGGGTTGCGACACCGTCGACCATCAGCTTTGCAATGCCTGGATAATTGAAGATGGTCTCGACGATAATCACACCGCCGACGAGATAGGACAGGGAAAGGGCGACCGCATTGACGATCGGCCCGATCGCGTTTGGCAAGGCATGGCGCAACACCATGCGGGGCCTCGAGGCTCCCTTCAGCAGCGCAGTCTCGACATAGGGCGTGTTGATGGTGTCGATGACGGCGGCGCGGGTCATGCGGATCATTTGCGCCGAGACAACGAAGGTCAGACTGATCACCGGCATGGCGTAGACCTGAAGCATCTGCCAGACGGACGTGACATCATTGGCAAAGGAAAGCGCCGGCAGCCATTTGAGGTAGACCGAGAACACCAGCACGGCCGATGTCGCGACCATGAATTCCGGGATCGAGATGACGCCGATGGTAAGGATGGTCACTGCGCGGTCGTAGAGCGAACCGCGAAACATCGCTGCCGTGATGCCGAGCGTTAGCGCAAGCGGCACGGAGAACATGGCCGTGATCCCGGCCAATCTCATCGTATTGATGAAGCGGCCGCCGACCAGGTCCGCCACTGCGACATTGTTGACATAGGACGTTCCGAGGTCACCGCTCGCGAGACCAACGAGCCAGCGCAGGAAGCGCAGATAGGCGGGCTGATCGAGGTTCATGGCGCTGCGCAGTCCGGCGACCGCTTCGGGCGTCGCGGCCTGGCCGAGCAGGATCGTCGCGGTATCGCCCGGCAGCATCGCGGTGGCGAAGAAGACTGCAAAGGATACGATCAGGAGCGTCAGGGCAGCGATCAGCAGCCGAAGCGTGATGAGATTGAGTACATACGTGCTCAAGAAGAGGCTCCCCTGCTGGACACAGTTAAACATGACGGACAACGCCGCGGGGCGAAAGTCCGGCGGGTGGTAATTTGCCGAGCAGGTACCAGCCCGCCATGGACGAGGAAGGCAAGGCGCCGTTCTGGCACCTTGCCGCCCCAGGGCGTGTCAGGCCTCCAGCCAGACATATTCGGCGAAGGCGTAGCCCATCTGACCACCCAGAGGGTTGGCTTCCAGGCCCTTGAGGCTGCCCGAGAGAGCGTCCACGTTGGAGAGGAAGACCGGGATCACGGTGCCGGCTTCCTCGGATATCATGACCTGCATTTCGTCGTAGATCGCCTTGCGCTTTGCCTGGTCAAGAAGACCACGCGCCTCGACCAGCATCCCGTCAAATTTCGCCGACTTGTACTGGCTTTCGTTCCACGGAGCGTCGGAGGAATAGAGCAACGAGAAGAGAATGTCGGGCGTAGGACGCGGGTTGATGTTCCCGAAGTGCACGGGCGCCTTCAGCCAGTAGTTCGACCAGTAACCATCGGAGGGCACGCGCTGGACATCGAATTTCATGCCGATCTCGACGCCGGCCTGCTGGACGACGGTTGCCATATCCACCGAGGCCGAGGCGGCCTCCGATGCGACGATCGGGATGGACTGGCCAATCAGTCCTGCCTTTTCGAAATGGAACTTGGCTTTTTCGGGGTCGAAGGACTTCGGCTTCAGTTCGGCATTATGGTAGATGCTCGCGGGCGAAACCGGCTGGTCGTTGGCCAGCTCGGCCAGGCCCCGCATGACGGATTTCTGGATCTGCTCGCGATTGATCAAATGCTTCATGCCAGCGACAAAATCGGCCTTGTTGCCCGGTTCCAAGTCGAGGCGCATGTTGAGGTTGGTATAGTTGCCAGACGTGGTCTGGGAGAGGACGAAACCGGGCTGGCTTTCCACCAGCTTCATCGAGCGGGGCTTGATCGATGCCGCCAGATGGATGTCCCCCGAGAGAAGCGCGTTGACCCGGGCATTATCGTCGCTGATGGCGAAATACTCGAAAGAGTCGAGATATGGGCCCTGGGACTTGAAGTAGTTCGGGTTCTTGACGGCAATGGACTTCACACCCGGCTCGAAGCTCTCGAGCTTGAATGCGCCTGTGCCGATGCCCTTGGAAAAGTCCGTCGTGCCATCCTGGACGATCATGAAGTGGTGCATCGACAGGATGGTCGGCAGGTCGGCATTGGGGTTCGCCAGGGTGATCTCGACCGTGAGCGGGTCTACGGCCTTGACGCTGGTGATCTGCTTGGCGATCGAATTGACCTTGGAGCCGACATCGGGATCGAGATGCCGCATCAGCGAGAAGACGACGTCTTGCGACGAGAGTGTCTTGCCGTCATGGAAGGTGACGCCGGAGCGCAGCTTGACGGTCCACACCTTGGCGTCCGAGCTTTCGACGCTCTCCGCCAGCTCCATCTGGGGAACGCCACCCTTGTCGAGGAATGTCAGGCGATTGTAGAGCGCGCAGCAGCGCACATAGTCCGTCGAAAGCGAGGCCTTGGCGGGATCCAGCGCGTCGGCAGTCGATGCCGACCAGCCTGCGGCCTTGAGGTGTCCGCCCGACTTCGGCGTGGACGCATAGGCGCTGGTGGCGCGCCCGAGAATGGCGCCGCTGGCCGTGAGCGCAACGCCGCCGGCCAGCAGCATGTGGAGAAGCTCACGGCGTGTGGCGCCGCGGCGAATGGCATTCTCGACCATCGCGTCGTCCGATGGGGTCCAATTGAGAGTTCTATCGTTCATGTCATTCCCCTTTTTGTCGTCAGGTTATCCGGCTGCCCGTCTTGAAGCAGGCTTGGCTCGTTTTTGAGATGATCGCCGGTCAGCTCCGTGCCGCAGTCGCGGCATCGGCAAGACCGGCCATCGATGTAAAATGGTAGTCAGGCTTGGTGAACTCGGCCGGTTCGATCGTGCCGCCATAGCCCTTCAACGCATGCCGCCGCTCGATCCAGCAATTGGTCATGCCCAGATCCCGCGAGACGCCGATGTCGTGATACTGGCTCTGGGCCACATGCAGGATATCGTCCTTGCCGGCACCCTCTCCGGAGACGAAATCGAAGACGCGGTGAAAGAAGGCCGGGTCGGGTTTCTCGGTACCGGTATCGTCGGCTGTGAAAGCGGCATGAAAGGGATTGCCGAGTTCGGCTGAGAAGTGTTCGAACGCCCAGCGGCGGGCATTCGTCATGGCGATAAGCCGATAGTCGCGGGCAAGCCGCGCCAAGGCTTCGGCGCTGTCAGGAAAGGCTTTCCATGTTTTTGCGGAATCGCGCAGGCGTTCGCCGTTGGCCTGGTTGACCGGCAGGCCGAGCTTCGGGGCAATGACGCGGTAGACGCGCACCAGATCGTCCGGGAAAAGATCGGCATCTTCGGCATAGCGGGCCGCGCGATAGAGGCCGAGCGCTTCCTCGCCATCGACGGCCACGCCCGATTCAGCCGCGATCTCGTTGAGGCAGGACGTCAGCCCGCCTTCGAAATCGATCAACGTTCCGACGACGTCGAAACTCATGTATTTGAATTCAGGCAGAGCCTTGGTCACTTTCCTATCCCCAGTTTCGAACGCAAAGGGTGCCATCTCGGCACGCTGGACGAAAGTTTATGCTGTTCCCGGTCCCGAATTTTTCGGGTTCTTTGTCAAAGGCCCCAAATTTCAAGGGGTCAGGCCTTTGCTTTCTTGAAGTCTGGCATTTTGGCCGCACCGTTTTCGCCGAATCGATGGCATGGCGCGGCACAAAATTCTAAAATGGGGCGCTCCGCGATATTTCGGAGGCGCCTGCCGATGGCCGATTCAGTCCTTCAGCGCCCCGCGAACAGCCGGATCCTCCAGCGTCTGGTCGAGCGTCTTGGCGGTCCGTTCGAGAATGGTGTCGATGTCTTGTTCGGTGCAGCAGAGTGGAGGGGCATAACCCAGAACGCCGTTGGGAAAGGCGCGGATGATCAGTCCGTTGTCCCAGGCCCGATCGAAGATGCGGCGCGCCGGCTGCGCTTCGGCAGGCAGGGGTGCCTTCGTCGTCTTGCTCGAGACCAGTTCGATCGCCGCCAGCATGCCCCGGCCGCGCACGTCGCCGACCAGAGGGTGATCGCGCAGTGCCTCAAGACCGGCCATCAGCCGCGCACCGGCCTTCACGCCGTTCTCCAGAAGGCCGTTTTCGTAGAGCCGGAGGACTTCGAGGCCGACGGCAGCGCTGACGGGATGGGCCGAGTATGTATAGCCGTGGCCGACCGCCGAGGCGCCGGCGCCATCGGCAATCACCTGGTAGACGTGGTCCGCCATGAAAACGGCGCCCATGGGCACGTAGCCCGAGGTGAGCCCCTTGGCGGTGGTCATGAAATCGGGAACGATCCCGTCGTCCGTGCAGGCGAACAGGGGGCCGGTACGGCCGAAGCCGGTGATCACCTCGTCGGCGACGAAAAGGATATCGAGTTCCCGGCAGAGATCACGCATGGCCTTGATCCAGCCTTTCGGCGGGACGATCACGCCACCCGAACCCTGGATCGGCTCGGCATAGAAGGCTGCGACCCGATCGGGACCGATCGATTCGACCTTGGCGCGCAATGCAGCAAGCGATGCCTCGATGATCGACTTCGCATCCTCCCCAACCGGGTTGCGGTAGGGATAGGGGGACGGAATCTTGTGCTGCCAGTCGAACGGAATACCGAAACCGGCGTGGAAATTGGGCAGCGCTGTCAGGCCGGCACCGACCGTGGAGGAGCCATGATAGCCTTGTTCGATGGAGATGAACTGGTCGCGCTGCGGCTGGCCCTTGGCGATCCAGTAATAGCGGATGAAGCGGATCGTGCTGTCGACGGCGTCCGAACCACCGAGGGTGAAGTAGATGTGCTTGAGATCGCCCGGCGCCCGGTCGGCGAGCTCGGACGCAAGACGGATGGCCGGTTCGCTGCCAAGGCCGAAATAGGCCGTCGCATAGGGCAGTTCCCGCATCTGGCGCGCCGCGGCCTCGACGATCGATTCATGACCGTAACCGGCGTTGACGCACCACAGGCCTGCGAAGCCGTCGACGAGCTGATGGCCGGATGCGTCGGTCACCGTCGCCCCCTTGGCGGAGGAGAGGACCCGGACCCCCTGCTGCTCATGGCCGCGATAGGAGGCGACCGGATGGATGAGGTGAGCGCGATCGAGCTCGATCAGGGAATTGTTGTACATGGTCATCTCCGGGTCAGCCGAGGGCCTGATTGGCAAGGGCAAAGGTGGTAACCGCCGGTGCGGCGGGTGGGATAGTGGCGGGGCGGGCCATGGCGATCCCGCCGCCGACATGGGCGAGGCCCTGATCGGCGAGCCACGGGGCAAGGCCGGTTTCGGCGCCGGTGTCGACCCGCAGGAAGGCGCCTTGCCGGCCGCTGATGAAATAGGAGACCAGTGCCTTGGCATCATCGAGATGTGGAGCGACGACGGGGCCGATCACCTGGCCCCGACCGAAAGCGCGCAGGGCGGCAAAGGCCGAAACCCGCCCGTTGCGGCGGATCACGGCGAGTTCTCCCACATCGGCAAGCCTGCGAATGAGATCGGTGCGGTCAGCGCCGTAGGCCTGCCTGTCGAGGGCGACGATGGCTGGAAGATCGGCTGACACGGCGGTTTGCACATTGTCAGGCGCCTGGATGCTACCGGCAATTCCTTGGTGCTGGACTATGGTTCCGGTTCCCCGGAAACCCAGTTTCTCATAGAGGGGCAGTCCCTCCGCTGTGGCGACGAGACGCAGGGGCCGGTCCCCGGCAAGCGCCATCGCGGCCTCCATGAGCCGCCGCCCAAGGCCATATCCGCGCATGTCCTCGTCGACGATCACCATGTTGATCGTCGCGCATTCCTGGCCGTAGGGCGTGACCAGGATGGTGCCAACAACGTCGCCCGAGCCGTTGACTGCGACGAAACCCTCACTCAGCACCAGCGCCAGCTGCCAGTCTTCAGGCCGATGGGGCCAGCCCGCCTGGCGGGACAGCCGCACGGCACCCTCCAGATGGTCCGGACCGATGCGTAGGATGGCGATGTCGATCGTCTGCATGGGGCAATACCTTCATTTCCTGCCCCCAAGTGTTACGGTCAAACTGCCGGAAGATTGTCTGAAGGCGGTGCCGACGGCGCTATCTTCAGCCGTAGCAGCAGGTGGCCGCCGCATCTTATGCCGCGGCCTGGCTGCGGGCATGGCCTTGGCGGCCTTACCGGACCCCGATTGCGTCCGTCCTCCGCAACCAAATACCATTCGGGCGGGGCGATACGGAACTTTCTGCTTTCAAATCCCGCAATTCAGTCGGCGCGGGCGCCGGAAGCGGTCCTATGATCTAGCCATCAGCAAACCGGCTCCAGGCCCGCCATATCGAGGACGACGCGCATGACGACCTTCCGCCCGAAATATATCACCTTCGACTGCTACGGTACCCTGACCAACTTCCAGATGGCGGAAGCGGCGCGCGACCTCTATGGGCACCGGATGGATGAACCGAAGATGTTGGAGTTCATCAAGAATTTCGCCGCCTACCGGCTCGATGAGATCCTCGGCGACTGGAAGCCCTATGCCGATGTCGTCCACAATGCGCTGGCGCGGGCGTGCAAGCGAAACGGCGTCGCCTTCAAGGACGAAGACGCCAGATTGGTCTATGAGCGGGTTCCGAGCTGGGGGCCGCATGCGGATGTGTCGGCAGGTCTCGCCAAGGTGGCGAAGGAGATTCCGCTCGTCATCCTGTCCAACGCCATGAACGCGCAGATCATGTCGAATGTCGAGAAACTCGGAGCGCCCTTCCACGCCGTCTACACAGCCGAACAGGCCCAGGCCTACAAGCCGCGCTTCCGGGCCTTCGAATACATGTTCGACATGCTGGGCTGCGGCCCTGAAGATATCCTGCATTGCTCCTCGTCATTCCGCTATGACCTGATGTCCGCCCATGATCTGGGGATCAGGAACAAGGTCTGGGTCAACCGGGGCCATGAACCGGCCAATCCCTACTACGGCTACGTGGAGATCGCCGACATCTCCGGCCTGCCTGGCGTCGTCGGGCTCTAAGGAAAGACAAAACCCATGAAATACCTGTCCTACTGGCACGATACGGCACCCGGGTTCACGGGCGCTGTCGAGGGGCCGATCGAGGGTCACTACGACGTCGCGGTGATCGGCGGCGGCTTTACCGGGCTTGGCGCGGCGCGGCAGCTTGCCAAAGCCGGGACCAAGGTGATCGTGCTGGAGGCGGAGACCGTCGGCTACGGTGCGTCGGGACGCAATGGCGGCCATCTCAACAACGGCCTGGCGCACAGCTATCTGGCGGCGAAAGCGGAAATCGGCAAGGAGCGCGCCATTGCGCTCTATCAGGCGCTGGATGCCTCGATCGACACGCTGGAGGCGATCATTGCCGAGGAGGGCATCGACTGCAATTTCCGCCGGGCCGGCAAGCTGAAACTTGCCTCCAAGCCGCAGCATTTCGACAGCCTGGCAAAGAATTTCGAGGCCGTGCATGCCGAGGTGGACCCCGACACGGCGCTGCTATCGCCCGCCGATCTCGAGCGTGAGGTCGGATCGCCTTTCCACGGCGCGATGCTGTCGAAGAAGAGCGCGATGATGCATATGGGGCGCTATGTCGCCGGCCTTGCCGGTGCCGCAAGCCGGAGCGGCGCGGTCATTGCCGAGAAGGCGACGGTCAAGGAGCATGGCCAGACGGACGGCCGCCATGTGTTGAAGACGGCAAGGGGCGTGGTGACGGCGGATCAGGTTCTGGTCGCGACCGGAGCCTACACCACGTCGAATTTCGGTTATTTCCGCCGTCGCATCATCCCGGTGGGGAGCTTCATCATTGCCACCCGGCCGCTGACGGAGGCGGAAGTTGCTGAGACCATGCCGGGCAACCGTACCTGCGTGAACTCGATGAACATCGGCAACTACTGGCGCCTCGCGCCGGACAACCGGCTGATTTTCGGGGGCAGGGCGCGTTTCTCGGCCACGTCCGACCAGCGATCCGACGCCAAGAGCGGCGCGATCCTGCGCGAAAGCCTCGTTCGGATCTTTCCGCAGCTGGCCAAGGTCGAGATCGACTATTGCTGGGGCGGTCTGGTCGACATGACCAGCGACCGTTTTCCGCGGGCGGGCTATCACGATGGGGTGTGGTACGCGATGGGCTATTCCGGCCATGGCGCGCAGCTCTCCACCCATCTCGGCATGACGATGGCCGATGCCATGCTTGGACGACCGGATCACAATCCGCTCAAGGATCTCGACTGGCCGGCGGTTCCCGGCCATTTCGGCAAGCCCTGGTTCCTGCCGCTTGTGGGGCTCTACTACAAGGCGCTCGACCGGTTCCAGTAGGGGGCTGCCGGTGCGTATCAAAGCAAAATTGTCCGCCCGATTTCTGCGACAGAATTTTCGCTGACTTCTCCGCCATCGGTTTTGACAGATTAGGTCAATTGTCCTAGTAGTGTTCCACCACTCGGACAATTGACAAGACATGCCTGCATCATCCACTCGTGAACTCATAATCGAAAAGGCGGATTCTCTCTTCTACGAAGGTGGATACGAGGCCACGTCCTTTGCCCAGATCGCGGCGGCAGTGGGCATCTCGCGCGGCAATTTCTACCACCACTTCAAGACCAAGGATGACATTCTAGAGGCCGTGGTTGCTCGCCGCATGGAGCAAACACGTGCGATGCTCCACGGCTGGCAGACCGATGGTGACGGCCCGCGTGAGCGCGTCTTGTCCTTCATCCGCATGCTGATCGCCAACCGGGCGAAGATCATGGCTTTCGGCTGCCCCGTCGGTACCCTGTCTTCCGAACTCGCCAAGCTCGATCACGTCGCACAGGGCCGCGCAGCCGAGATCTTCGGACTATTTCGCGACTGGCTCGTCAGCCAATTTCGGGCGCTTGGTGCAGGCGATTGCGCCGAGGCGCTGGCGCTGCGTCTTCTGGCACGATCGCAGGGAGTGGCTGTCATGGCCACGGCGTTCCGCGACGAAACCTTCTTGCGAAACGAGGTGGCCGGAATAGAGCACTGGCTGGCGACCTTGCCCAACCTTTCCCCATCCAGTTGACCAGGGAGCATCATGTTTGTCACCTTGCTGAAATTTGCGGAGAACCGCGCCGCCGCACCGGAGTTCATGGCAGCGCATAACGATTGGATCGCACAGGGCTTTGCGGATGGCACGTTCCTTTGCGTCGGCTCGCTTCAGCCCGCAGCCGGGGGAGCGATCCTGGCCAATGGGGAAAGCCGGGCCGATCACGATGCACGTATCGCCGCCGACCCGTTTGTCGCGCAGGGTATCGTGACCGCTGAAACCTACGAGATCGATCCCAAACGTACTGCTGCCGCGCTCGATTTCTTGAAGGCGCCAGCATGAACGAAGCCGTTCCCGGACCGGATGGGTTGGTCAACGAGCACCCGGAGAGGTGCGCCATCCGATCCGAAGCCGAGCGGGCGCGAAGGGAATTACATCGCCCCTTATGGTCGTCGCCAAAACCCCGCATCTCTTTGGGATTTTGGGACTAAGTTTCAAACTGTCGCGCAAGGGACATTCGGCGGGCTCACGCGAGCCCACCGATATGGAAGGATTTCATTTCCAGGTATTCTTCGATGCCGGCCCGTGCCCCTTCGCGGCCGAGGCCGGATTGTTTGACGCCGCCAAAGGGCGCGACTTCGGTTGAGATCGCACCGGTGTTGAGACCGACCATGCCGAATTCGAGCGCTTCGCCGACGCGCCAGGCACGTTTCAGACTTTCCGTGTAGAAATAGGAGGCGAGCCCGTAGGGCGTTCCGTTGGCAATCGCCAGCGCTTCTTCCTCGGTTTCGAAGCGGAAGAGCGGCGCCACCGGGCCAAAGGTCTCCTCGCTGGCGAGTTGCATGTCCGTCGTGGCGCCGGTGAGGACAATCGGGGCGGCATATTGCGGGCCGGTCGGCAATTCCGTGCGGGTCGTGACAATCGTTGCGCCTTTGGCAAGCGCGTCGTCGACATGGCGCTTGATCTTGGCGATCGCGGCCTCGTTGATCATCGGTCCGATTGAAACGCCGGATTCGGTGCCGGGTCCGACCTTCATGGCATTGACGCGGCTGCTGAGCTTTTCGGCAAAGGTCTCGTAGACTCCGGCCTGGACGAGAATTCGGTTGGCGCAGACGCAGGTCTGCCCGCCATTGCGGAATTTCGAGGCAATGGCGCCCTCGACGGCGAGGTCAAGGTCCGCATCGTCGAAGACGATGAACGGCGCGTTGCCGCCGAGTTCAAGGGAAAGCCGCTTGACGCTGTCTGCCGCACCGCGCATCAGCAGCGAACCGACCCGCGTCGAACCGGTGAAGGAGATTTTCCGCACCGTCTCGTTTGCCATGATCTCGTTGCCGATCTCGGCGGGCATGCCGGTGACGATGTTGATCACGCCGGCCGGAATGCCGGCCTTCTCCGCAAGCCAGCCGATTGCAAGCGCCGAATAGGGCGTGAATTCGGAAGGCTTGATGACCACGGTGCAGCCGGCGGCAAGGGCAGGCGCCACCTTGCGGGTGATCATCGCATTGGGGAAGTTCCAGGGCGTGATGATGCCGCAGACGCCGACCGGCTCCTTCAGGACGACGATCCGTCGGTCCGGCGTGGGCGAGGGGATGGTGTGGCCCTCGATGCGCCGGGCTTCCTCGGCGAACCATTTGACGAAGGAGGCGCCATAGCGGATCTCGCCGCGTGCCTCGTCGAGCGGCTTGCCCTGTTCCGTCGTCAGGATGAGCGCAAGATTCTCGATGTGCTGGAGCATCAGCGCATGCCAGGCTTCGAGCAGGGCGGCCCGTTCGGCATGGGTCTTCTTCTTCCAGGGGCCATAGGCGGCGGAGGCCGCCTCGATGGCCGCACGGGTCTCGGCGGTGCCCATGTCCGGCACGGTGCCGACCACGGATTGGGTGGCTGGATCGATCACGTCGATATTGTTGCCTGATGCCGCCGGCGTCCACTGGCCACCGATCAATGCGTCTTGCCGGAAGAGGCCGGGTTCTTTCAAAGTGTGCATTTTTCTGTCCTGTCCTGAAGAAATCACAAGGCGGCAAGAACGGCGGCGGTGATCGCCTCTGTCCGGTCCTTGCCCGGAATGGCGCCCATGCCGCTTGCGGTGGTGCGTTCGAGTGCCGCCATGATCGCAGCGGCGGCGTCGGTTTCACCCAGATGGTCGAGCATCATCGCTCCAGACCAGATGGTGGCAATCGGATTGGCGATGCCGAGATGGGCGATATCGGGCGCAGAACCATGCACCGGCTCGAACATCGAGGGGGCGCTTCTGTCCGGATTGATGTTGGCGGACGCGGCAAAGCCGAGCCCTCCTTGGATCGCCGCGCCAAGATCGGTGAGGATGTCGCCGAAGAGGTTGGAGGCGACGACGACATCGAGAGTCTCCGGCGCCATGACCATGCGCGCGGCCATGGCGTCGATGTGGTAGCTGGTGACCTCGACATCCGGATACCCTGCCGCGAGCTGCCGGGTCACCTCGTCCCAGAAGACCATCGAGTACTTCTGGGCGTTCGACTTGGTGACGGAGGCGAGCTTTCCGCGGCGCGCGCGCGCCTGTTCGAAGGCAAAACGCAGGATGCGCTCGACGCCGGTGCGGGTGAAGATCGAGGTTTCAACCGCTACTTCATTGGCTGTGCCCTGATGGATGCGGCCGCCGGCGCCGGAATATTCGCCCTCGGTGTTTTCTCGGATGCAGAGGATGTCGAAGGCGTCCGCCTTGAGCGGACCTTGAACCCCCGGCAGCAGGCGATGGGGGCGGATATTGGCATATTGCACGAAGCTCTTGCGGATCGGCAGCAGGAGGCCATGCAGCGAAACCGAATCCGGCACTTGCTGCGGCCAGCCGACAGCACCGAGCAGGATGGCGTCGAAACTGCGCAGCGTCTCGATACCGTCCTGCGGCATCATCGCGCCGGTTTGCCTGTAGAAGGCGCAGGACCAGGGGAATTCGGTCGCTTCGAGCACAGAACCGGCCGCACCGGCCGCCTTCTTCAGGACTGACCAGGCAGCGGCCGTGACATCGCGTCCGATGCCGTCGCCGGGAATGAGGGCAATCCTGTGGGTTTTCATGATGGACATCCTCAAAGGCTGATCAAGACGCTCTTGCTCTTGCGGTTGGCGTGGAAGGCTTCGCGGCCCAGATCCTTGCCGATGCCGGATTGCTTGTAGCCGCCGGTCGGCAGGATATGATCGCGCGAGCGGCCGTAACGGTTGACCCAGATGGTTCCGGCCTGAAGGCGACGGGTGATCCGGATCGCCCGGGAAAGGTCGCGGGTGAAAAGCCCGGCGCAAAGTCCGTAGGTGGGGTGTTCGGCCAGCGCCAGCGCCTCCTCTTCCTCGCGGAAAGTCTGGAGTATCAGCACGGGGCCGAAGATCTCTTGCGTGACGGCCGGGGATTTTGCGTCGACCCCGGCAATCAGCGTCGGCGCATAGAAGTAGCCTGGGCCATCCATCGGCGCGCCGCCCGTCAGGCACTCGCCACCGGCAGTCACCGCGGCCGAGACGATCGAATGGATGCGCTCACGCTGCTTGTCCGAAATGATCGGCGAATACTGCGCTGCCGCATCCCAGGTCGGCATGGGATGAACCGCATTCATGTGCCTCAGGATCGCATCCACAAGCGGCGCCGCTGCGCTTTCCTCAACGATCAGGCGTGATCCGGCGACGCAGGCCTGGCCGGCATTGCTGATGATGCTGGTGGCGATCGCTGCCGCCGCCTTGTCGAGATCGGCATCGGCGAAAACCAGCTGAGGGCTCTTGCCGCCGAGTTCCAGCGTCATCGGTTTGATCCCGGTGCGGGCGACGTTTTCCATGATCGCAGAGCCTGCGCGCGTCGAGCCGGTGAAACTGACCTTGGCGATATCGGGATGGCCGGTGATGGCATTGCCGGTCACCTGGCCGTCGCCGAGCACGACATTGATCAGTCCGGCCGGCAAACCGGCGCGCACCGCGAGTTCGGCGAGATAGATGGCGGAAAACGGCGTCATCTCGGAGGGTTTCAGCACCACGGCATTGCCGGCGGCGAGCGCCGGGCCGAGCTTCCACGCGGCCATGGAGATGGGGAAGTTCCACGGCGTGATGGCGCCGACCACGCCGTAGGGTTCGGTCAGGATCATGCCGAGATTGCCGTCATCGGTCGGCACGAGGTCGCTGCCCTCCTTGTCGGCGAACTCGGCGAAGAAGCGGATCTGCTCGGCGGAAATGGCAATGTCGCCTTCGACGAGATGGCCGACCGGCCGCGTCGAGGAAAGTGCCTCGAGCCGGGCGAGCGTCGCGGCCTCCTGCTGGATCATATCCGCCCAGCGGTGCATCACGTTCAGCCGCTCGCGCGGCCGAATGCCGCCCCAGTTGCTGGTCTTCAGTGCAGCTTTTGCGGTCTCGACCGCACGGTCGACCATGTCGGCGTCGGCCAGCGGGCAACCGGCATAGGCCTTGCCATCGGAGGGCCGTTGCATCGAGATGACACCATCCGCCGGGATGAGGCGATCGCCGATGAAATGGCCGACGGGAAGGGAGAGGCTGTCTGGATGGAAGCTCAGGGTCATGCGGATTACCTCGGATCGCTATCGTGCGAGGCTAGCGGATCGGCGGGAGTGGCTTGATCCGATCGCGGCGGCGGCAACGGTCGAAAACCCTGTTTTTCTGCCGTCGCGCAGCTTATTCTTCGGTGCCCCGTCATGGCAGCGGCGGGCGTAGATGACGGCCGCTGCCCGCGTTTTCAAGCCGTTACGTAGATCTTGCGGACCGTCTCGATCGTCCTCCAGGTTCCGACGAAACCGGGCTTCATGACGAAACTGTCGCCGGCCTTGTAGATGACCGGCTCGCCGCCTTCCGGCGTGATTTCCACCAGGCCGGAGAGGATATGGCAGAACTCGAAGGTCTCACCCTTGATCGAACGGGTCAGCCCCGGCGTGGCTTCCCACACGCCGGTATGGATGGTCTCGTTGCGGGCGGCGTCCTGCGCCCAGGTCTTGAAGCTGGGGGTTCCGGAGATCAGCCGTTCCGGCGTCGGGACGGCCTCGCGGGGAGCAAAGGAAGGGTTGGGGTCAATGGTTTTCAAAAGCGACATGGTTTTCCTTTCGGGTTGGACAAGTCAGTATCCGCGGCTGCGATCGACAAGGCCGACCGGATCGAGGCCGGCGCGCAGGCGCTTGATGTTGTCGATGACGGCGCGGGCAGCGGTATGCGGCTGGGTGACACTGGCCACATGGGGGGTCAGCAGGATGCGGGGATGGCTCCAGAAGGCATGGCCGGGCGGAAGCGGTTCGGGATCCGTCACGTCGATCACGGCACCGCAGAGCCGTCCGCTATCGAGGGCTGCAAGGAGGTCTTCGTGATTGAGCTGTGGTCCTCGTCCGGTATGAACAAGCCCGGCCCCTTCGGGCAGGTGGGCGAAGAGATCCGCATCGAGGAAGCCGCGCGTTTGGTCGGTCAGCGGCAGCAGGCAGACCAGAATGTCGGTTGCCGACAGCATATCCTTCAGGCCCGCGTCTCCGGCGTGGCATGTCACGCCCTCGATCTGGCGCTGTGTGCGGCTCCAGCCTGAAAGCTGGAAACCGAAGGGCTTCAGCCGCTCGAACACGGCCTGGCCGAGCATGCCGAGGCCGAGCACGCTGACGCGGCGCTCGGGTGCCTGTACCGGAGGACGTGCCTGCCAGATCTGGTTCCGCTGCTGGCCGAGATAGGCGGGCAGGTCGCGGTGGAGCGAGAGCACGGCAAGCGTCGCATATTCCTGCATCATGCGCACGATGCCTTCTTCGACCATGCGAACGACCTTCACATGGCCCGGCACGTCGGCAATGCGGAACTGGTCGACGCCGGCGCCGATGGAAAACAGCACCTCGAGATTGCGGTAGCGTTGCAGGTCTTGCGGAACGGTCCAGGTGATCAGGTAACGCACGGACTGCGGATCGACCGCTGCAGGGTCCATGGAAAAAGCCAGATCCGGCAGATCGTGCGCAAACGCCTCCTGGAAGATGGCGCCGCGGCGGGCATCGGAATGAAAGAGAAAGGTCATGGTCAGGGGTCGTCTCGCGATCTGTGTCGAATTCAGGCGCGACAGCGCATGCCGAGCGCCTCGATCATTGACTGGCAAGCGGAGAGTTCGCTTGCCAGGATGTATTCGTCGGGCTTGTGGGCGCGGCCGATGTCGCCCGGGCCGCAGATGATGGCGTCGATTCCGGCGGCCTGGAAGAGCCCGGCCTCCGTGCCGTAGCTGACGGCGGCCAAGGGCTCCTGGCCGGTGAGTTCCGTCAAAAGGTCGGCAAGGGCGGTCTGCCGCGCCAAGGAGAGGGCGGGATAGGCGCTCAGTTCTTCCCATTCGACGCCGATCCCGGAGGCCCGCAAAACCTCGGCGGCGGAGCGGATCGGCGCCAGCAACGCGGCGGGATCGACGCCCGCGATGGCCCGTGCCTCGATGTCCAGACTGCAGCGGTCGGGAATGATGTTGAGGGCCTGGCCGCCCTGGATCACGCCAACCTGCAACGAGGAATAGGGCGGCTCGAAGGTTCGGTCGAACGGCCCGTTGGCGAGATCGTGTGCCTTCGATACGGCCGCCTGGAGCACGCTTGCCATGGCATGCACCGCATTGAGACCCAGATCCGGCCGGGAGGAGTGACCGGAGCGGCCTTTGAGCGTGACGCGGGCTGCCGCCTTGCCCTTGTGCGCGAGGATGGGCCGCATGCCGCTCGGCTCGCCGATCACCGCGCCTGCAGGCGGCGCGCAGAGTTCGGGTAGCCGGGCAAGGAGATGGGGCACGCCGCGGCAACCGGCCTCTTCGTCATAGGAGAAGGCGAGATGGATGGGCCGGGCAAGCGGCGCGGCGGCAAGTGCTGGGACGGATGCCAGCACTGCGGCAAGAAACCCTTTCATATCCGTGGTTCCACGGCCATGGAGCCGTTCTCCGTCGCTGCGCAGGGCAAAGGGGTCGCCCGTCCAGGTTGTCTCCTGCGCGGGGACGACGTCCATGTGGCCGGACAGGATATAGCCGGCTTTGTCCGAAGGGCCGATGGAGGCGAAGAGATTGGCCCTGTCGCCTTCCGGTCCGGGAAGAATCCGCGCGGTGATGCCGAAGCCTTCGAGATAGGATGTGATCCATTCGACGATGGCGCCATTGGGCGTGCCGACGACCGACGGGAAGCTCACCAGCGCTTTCAGGATGTCGGTGGCATTCATGGCGCTGTCCTCGTGCGGATTTTGGCACCGGCTTGGGTGCTTGATCATGGTTCGACTTGAAAGACTAAGTGCGAACGGCATGAATGGCTGCCGAAAGCGCCCGCCATACGGTCAATTCTTGTGCCGGAACTGGCGGTTGAAGCGGAAAGTTCTGCAAACCTCGGCTAGGATGCTCGCGAGAGAGGTCGCTGTGCGAGCCCGGGCAGGTCATGTGGCAGTGAAGAGGCGGACGATGGATTTGAAAGTGCCGGAGACGTTGCATGTCGACGCGTTCCAGATGCGTTTCGCCGACGTGGCCGATGTCGATCTGGAGCAGTTGCATGCGCTGTCCATCTCGGTCCGCTGGCCGCACCGGGCAGAAGACTGGCAGTATCTGCGACAACTCGGCCACGGTTTCGTCGCTCTGGACGAAATCGGCCGCGTCATGGGGTCGGCGATGTGGTTTCCGCACGGCGAAAATTTCGCGACCCTCGGCATGTTGATCACATCGCCGCGGCTGCAGACGAACGGGACGGCGAAATGGCTGATGCAGCGCGTCTTGGTCGAGTGCCCCGGCGTGAGTTTCCGGCTGAATGCGACGCGCGCGGCACGACGGCTGTATCGCTCTCTGGATTTCGTGGAGCGGCGGACCGTCTTTCAGTGCCAGGGAAAGGCCCGCAAACCGGGCGGGTCGGGCGAACTGCCGACCGGATACGAGGTGAGACCGCTCCGGACGAGCGATCTTGAGGCGGTGATCGCATTCGATGCGCCGGGCTTCGCCGTTCCTCGCCCCGTCCATATCGCCAGCCTGTTCGAAAATTCGCTCTGTTACGGTCTATTTCATGGCGAGCAGTTGCGGGCCTACTCGATGAGCCGCGCCTTCGGGCGCGGCCATGTCCTGGGGCCGATCGCTGCATTGTCGGAGGAGGACGCGATCATGGTCGCAAGACCGCATGTGGACACCCATGCCGGTCGTTTCCTGCGCATCGACACCCATTTTGAGTCCGGTCCCTTCGCGAGCTTCATACAGCAATGCGGCCTGCCGGTCTTTGACACAGTGACGACCATGACGCTCGGCGAAGGCGTCGACTACGGCTCCGTCGGCCAAGACAGCGCCGCGCCGTTCGCGCTTGCCTCCCAATCGTTGGGATGACAGGCGCGGAGCAAGTTCTCGAGCCCCTGAAACGGCGCGGTGGCCTTGTTGTGGAGTGCTAACCCGAGAGGCATCGGCCTCAGGTTCGGGTGGGTTCTCAGGCCGCCGTCTGCTTCAGTCTCAAAGCCATCCAGGCCGAGACTGCAGCCCAGGCGGCGCTCATATAGTCGTTCGCCTGATAGAGCGCTGCGTCCGGGTCTGCCTGCAGGGCCATCATGCGCGCACTATACCCATTGAAGTCGTCGAGTATACGCAGAGAATCCGCCGCCTTGGCCGGGTGCTGGATCGCCAAGCCCTCGATCTCTCGGCGTGCGCGCTTCTGGAAGACACGAAGGCCGCGACCGTCCTCCCGCCAGAGGCGGCGGGTGAGGAAATCCAGCGCCTGCATGCCGGTCGTGCCCTCGTAGATGGTCATGATGCGGGAATCGCGCAGGTATTGCTCGAGCGGCCAGTCGCGCGTGTAACCGGCGCCGCCGAGCACCTGGATGGCGGCATTGGCGACGTCGAAGCCTGCCCCGGCGCCGAAATTCTTGATGAGCGGCAGCATCCAGCCGGCAAGATCGGACAATTCCGAACGAAGGTTCGGATCGGGTTCGAGGCGGGCAAGGTCCATGACGGTGGCAAGTTCCAGCACCGCGGCCCGCAGCACCTCCGTGCGCGAGCGGATTTCCTGCAGCTGCCGGCGCACGTCCGGGTGGGCCACGATCGGCAGCGGGGGCGCTTCCGGCGGACCGCCCTGGCGACGCTCGGCGGCATAGGCCTCGGCGATGTCGGCCGAAGCCGACGCGATGCCGAGGCCCTGGCAGGCCGTCAGCAGGCGCATCAGCTCGATCATGGCAAAGAGTTCGGGCAGGCCGCGGCCCTGTTGGCCGATCAGGATACCGCGTGCGCCGTCGAAGCGCAGGGCGCAGGTGGGGGAGCCGTGCAGCCCCATCTTCTCCTCGATCCGGTCAAGCGAGATGCCATTCGGCTCACCATCGATCCGGTTGGGGACGAGAAACAGGCTGAGCCCCCGCGAGCCCGGCGCGTCGCCGGTGCGGGCCAACAGGCAGTGGCCGATGCGTTCCGTCATGTCGTGATCGCCGAAGGAGATCCAGATCTTCTGTCCGCTGATGCGCCACTCGCTGTCGATGAACTCAGCCCGGGTGCACAACCGCCCGACGTCGGAGCCGGCATCAGGCTCGGAAATGCAGATGGTCGCGGCCCATTCGCCGGCTACCAGTCGAGGCACCCATTCGGCCGCGGTCTCCGCGTCCGCCGCCCGGGCGAGCAGGTGGGACGCCGCACGGCTCGATCCAGCCGCCATCATCAAGGCCACGCAGCCGCGTTCGAAGAGCGATGAACAGGCGGCTTGGACCGTGAGCGGCAGGCTCTGGCCGCCAAAAGTTTCCGGCACATCCATGCCGAGCCAGCCGGCTTGCGCGTACTGCCGATAGGCGTCGGCAAAGCCGGCCGGCGTCCGGACGCGGCTCTCGCTCACCGTGCAGCCCTGGCGATCGCCGATCGTGTTCAGCGGATGAAGCACGCCCTCGGCGAAGCTGGCAGCCTCATCGAGGATGGCTCGCGTGGTTTCGTCGTCGCAATCCGGGTGCAGTTGCTGGAGCCGCTTCCAGCCGGGCGTGATCCGAAGCAGTTGTGCGGTTCGTTCCGCTTGGCGCGCGAAGACCGACATGGCGTCACTTCGGCTGCATTCGGATCGCCCCATCGAGGCGAATGACTTCGGCGTTGAGATACTGGTTCTCGATGCAGAAGCGGACCGCGTCGGCATATTCCGCCGGATCGCCGAGGCGCGAGGGATAGGGAATGGAGGCTGCCAGGCTCTGTTGCACCTCGGCCGGCAAGGATTTGAGCAGCGGCGTGGCGAAGATGCCGGGCGCGATGGTGTTGACCCTGATGCCGAAGCGGGCCAGTTCGCGGGCCGCCGGCAGGGCCATGGAGACGATCGCGCCCTTGGAGGCCGAATAGGCTACCTGACCGATCTGTCCGTCGGTCGCGGCGACGGAGGCGGTATTGACGATCACGCCGCGCGCCTTGTCGTCGTGCTCCGGCAGGTCGGCCATATGCGCCGCTGCGAGCCGCATCATGTTGAAGGTGCCGATCAGGTTGATGCGGATGACCCGTTCGAAATCGGCAAGCGGCATGGGGCCCTCGCGACCGATCACCCGGGCGGCCGGACCGATGCCGGCACAATTGACGAGGATTCGCAAACCATCGCCGGCTTGTCCGGCGCGGGCTATCGCCCGTTCGGCATCCGCTTCGCTCGCGACATCGCCGGCAATCGCGATCCCGCCGATGTCCGCCGCAACGCGGGCGGCGGCAGCCTCGTTGAGATCCATTACATGAACGATGGCGCCGCGGGCCGCGAGCATGCGCGCCGTCGCCTCGCCAAGACCCGATCCACCGCCGGTCACCAATGCGCTGCTGCCTTCGATCCTCATCGTACCCTCTCCTCTTCGAAACGAATGACATCCTCGGCGCCGTCATAGAGGGCGGCCACGAGGTCGGCCCGATGCGATAGCATGGCGCGCTGGTTGATCGATCCCTTGTCGGTCACCTCGCCGCGCTCGAAGCGGGGCGCTTCCTTGAGCGGCAGGATGCGCATGACGCGGGTGGCCGAGCCGGATGCCGAACGCGCGTGCGCGCCAAGCTTTTCGGCGAGGGCCGCCCGGACTTCTGGACGCTGCAGGATCTCGGCATCGCTCATGTCCTCGCTGTCCGCAACCAGCTTTCGCAAGGCGGGAAAGAATGGCACGACCAGCGCGCCGAGCTCCTCGCGGTCGGCACCGGTGATGACGGCGTCGCGGATCAGTCCACCGAACTGGTCGACCAGTTGGGCCCGCAGTTTGCCGACGGCGACCCAGGTGCCGGTCTGCAGCTTGAAGTTTTCCGCCGTGCGTCCGTCGAAGAAGAAGCCGTGCCTGGGATCGCGGTCGACGGCGAACTTCACCGCGTCGCCGATCATATAGAAGCCCTCGTCGTCAAAGGCGGCGGCGGTGAGTTTGGGACTGCGCCAATAGCCCGGGGTTACATTGGGGCCCTTCAACCGCAGTTCAAACTTGTCCTCGAGCGGAACCAGCTTGAGGGTGATCCCTTGCGCCGGGATGCCGATATTGCCGGGCTTGTCCTGCGGTTCGGTACAATAGAGCGAAAAAGGAGCCGTTTCGGTCGAACCGAGACCGGTACCGATGTGCACCGGTTCGCCGCCCGCGTGTTTGGAGAGTTCCATGAGGCTATCCCAGGTGTGCTGCGCCATGCCGGCCCCGGCATACATCAGCATCTTCAGGTCGCGGAAAAAGGTATCCCTGAGCACTGCGTCGTCGCGCATGGCATGAACCAGCATCTCGTAGCCGGCCGGCACGTTGAAGTACCAGGTGGGAGAAACCTCGCGCAGATTGGCGATCGTCTCGCTGATCCCGGCGGGCGTCGGCCGCCCCTTGTCGATATAGAAGGTGCCGCCATGGTAGATGACCATGTTGAAGACCTTGTTGCCGCTGGCGGTGTGATTCCATGGTGCCCAATCGACGACGATCGGTGGGTCCTCCCGCAGGAAGGCGTAGCAATCGGCAATCATCTCCTGGTTGGAGCACAGCATGCGCTGGGTCTGGATCACGGCCTTCGGCGATCCGGTGGTGCCGGAGGTAAACAGGAACTTCGCTACGGTGTGGGGACCGACGGCGGCATGGGCTGCATCGACCGCCGGGCCAGGCTCGATGCGATAGAGATCGGACAGCAGGTGAACCGGCCGGTCGGACGGCGGGTTGCGCAGGCAGATCACCGGCACATCTGGCGGAAAGGTTGCGGCTATGGCGGCATGGAAGGGCGCCGCATCCTCGGCGAAGACAAGGCCTGGGGTGATCTGGCCGGCAATGTCCTTCAGCTTGTCGAAGTCGTTCGATGCGGTCGCATAGGCCGGCGAGATCGCCGCCGACGGGATGCCGACATGTTGCGCGGCGAGCGCCACCAGCGCATGTCCGATGGAATTGTCGGACAGGATGATCAGCGGGCGCTCGGCCGAAAGACCGAAATCGAGAAAGGCCTGGGCGATTGCAAGGATACGGGCCATGGCCTCCCCATAGGAAAGCTTGCGCCAGCCGCCGTGCTCGTCGCGCTCGGCCATCCATGTCCGCTCGGGTGCGGTCTCGGCCCAATGGACGAAACGCTCCGTGATCTTGTCGGGATAGGGCCCGAGCGCATCGCTGCGCCAGATCAGGATGGAGCCATCGGGTCGCTCCTGCCATTCGAGCCTGGGTGACCATAGCTTGATGGCGCGCATGTGCCTTGTCGTCATGACTCTCCTCCCAGAATGCCAGTAACGAAATTGATCGCCCCTCCCGGGTGCTGGAATTTTGTTTACAAAGAAACAATCACCTTGTAAACAATCCACGAGAAAACAAAAATCAAAACACGTATGATCCAAGGAGCTGCCGACGATGGGCGTGGATGTTGCATCGCATTTCGTAACCTATGAAGCCGTGGGCGAGATCGCGCATATCGGTCTGAACCGGCCGGAAAAGCGCAATGCGATCAGTGACCGCTTCGTCGAGGCGATCGCCGAAGCCGTCGTCAGGGCCGAGCGTGAGGCGAAGGCCGTCGTGCTCTTTGGGCATGGCGACCATTTTTGTGCCGGCCTCGATCTGGCCGAACATGTGAAGAAGTCGGCGATCGAGGGTGTGCGGGGCTCCCGCCGCTGGCATGCCGTCTTTGCAGGGATCGAGCACGGCACCATCCCGTGGTTCTCGGCCTTGCATGGCGCGGTCGTCGGCGGCGGCCTGGAACTGGCCGCCTCCACCCATATTCGTGTGGCCGACGAGACCGCCTTCTTCGCCCTTCCGGAAGGGCAGCGCGGCATCTTCGTCGGCGGCGGTGGGTCGGTGCGAGTGGCGCGGCTGTCGGGGGTCGCGCGCATGACCGACATGATGCTGACCGGGCGCGTGGCATCGGCTGCCGAGGCGGAGCGCTGGAACCTCGTGCAATATGTCGTTCCCGCCGGCGAGGCGCGCAAGAAGGCGCACGACCTGGCGGTGATCGCGGCGTCCAACGCATCGTTGTCGAACTATGCCATCATCAATGCTCTGCCGCGCATCCAGGACATGGCGAAGGAGGACGGCCTCTTCGTCGAATCCTTCATTTCCTCGTTCACGGCCACCAGCCCGGAGGCGGAAGAACGGCTGCAGGCCTTCCTCGACAAACGTGCGGCGCGCCTCAAGGCGCCCGGTGCGAACTGAGGAGAGCATCGTGGATCTGTCTCTCCGCAGCGTCGATCAGGTCAAGGTGGGAGCGCTTTCCGGTTCGCTCGGCTTCCTCTTGCGGCTGGCGCAGTTGCGCGCCTTCGAGGATTTTTTCTCCGACCGGGGTCCGCGCGGTCTGAAACCCGGCGAATTCTCCGTGCTTTGGGTCATCTCATGCAATCCCGGCATCCGCCAGAGCGCGCTCGGCCATCGGCTGATGATCAAGCGGGCCCACATGACGAAGTTGATCCGCGCGCTGGAAGAGCAGGGTTTCGTGTCCCGCGAAGTCCCCGATGCCGATCGGCGCGCGGTCGAGCTGACATTGACGCCCACCGGCGAGGAAGCCGTCGAGACGGCCGCTGCCGCCTTCTTCAGCTACGAGGAGACGACCGGCGCGCCGCTCAGCAAGCCCGAACAGGGGCAACTGATCGCACTTCTGCAGAAATATGTCGGCTTGGAGGAGGAGCAGACATGCCGTTGAACATCGACGATCTGGTCGCGATCGACTTCCACACCCATGCGGAGGAGCCGTGCTGCGGCCCGCGCGACGACGGATATGACGAGTTCCAGGCCGGTATGGCCAGCTACTTCAAGAATCCGGCCGGAGCCCAAGGCATGCTGCCGACGGTTCAGGAGACGGCAGCCTACTATCGCGAACGCAAGATCGCCTGCGTGATCTTCCCGGTCGATGCCGAACGGGAGACGGGTTTTCGCCGCTACGAGAACGAGGAAGTGGCGCGGATCGCCGCGGAAAATACCGACATCATGATCCCCTTTGCCTCGATCGATCCGGCCAAGGGCAGGCTCGGCGCCCGCGAGGCCCGCCGCCTGGTGCGCGAATTCGGCGTGAAGGGCTTCAAGTTCCATCCGACCATGCAGGGCTTCTACCCCTATGACCGCAGCGCCTATCCGCTCTACGAGGCCATCGCCGAGGAAGGCGCGATCACGCTCTTCCATACCGGTCAGACCGGCGTAGGCGCCGGCATGCGCGGCGGCATGGGCATGCGGCTGAAATATTCCAATCCGATCCACCTGGACGATGTGGCGGCCGATTTCCCCGACATGCCGATCATTCTCGCCCATCCCTCCTTCCCCTGGCAGGAGGAGGCGCTGTCCGTCGCGACCCACAAGCCCAACGTCTACATCGACATGTCGGGCTGGTCGCCGAAGTACTTTCCGCCAATCCTGATCCGCTACGCCAACACCATGCTGAAGCACAAGATGCTGTTCGGCTCCGACTGGCCGGCGATCACTCCGGACCGGTGGCTCAAGGATTTCGAGACGATCGATATCCGCGACGAAGTCCGTCCGCTGATCCTCAAGGAAAACGCCCGGAGACTGCTGAAGCTTTAGATCTATCGACCCGTAACGTGTTCTGAACTGGGAGGAAATGAACATGAAGCGCATGCTGTATATGATTGCGGGGCTCGCTGCCCTGGCTGCCACGACCGCCGATGCCCGCGAACTGCGTGTCGCACCCGGCGCACCGCCTGCCCATCCGTCCAACAGCCACCTCTATCTAAAGCTCGTCGAATATCTGCCGGAGGTCTCCGGTGGAAACCTCACCGCGCAGATGCTCGGTCCCGAAGTGGTCGGCCTCGGCCAGATGAAGGACGCCCTGCAGAGCCAACTCGTCGAGGTCGGCAA
Organism: Allorhizobium sp. GW101-3B10; assembly: GCF_059424725.1. Classification (NCBI taxonomy): domain Bacteria; kingdom Pseudomonadati; phylum Pseudomonadota; class Alphaproteobacteria; order Hyphomicrobiales; family Rhizobiaceae; genus Allorhizobium; species Allorhizobium sp. GW101-3B10. The sequence goes on from NZ_JBWKZR010000001.1 coordinate 4,358,654, forward strand.
CCTGCTGCCGCTCTATTTCCCGGCCGACCTGCCGAACATGTCGTTGGCCGGGGAACTGGCACTGTCCGGTCGCGAGCCGCACGCAATGGCGGCGGCGATGACGGAATACATGGTGACCTGCGACACCTGCCAGGCGGAGCTGAAGAAGTTCGGCGTCGTCTACCTGGGGTCCGGCTCCTCGGACGTCTATGCGCTGCTGACCACCAAGCCGGTCAAGACCGCAGCCGACATCAAGGGGCTCAGGCTGCGCAGCGGCGGTGCGCCTTTCTCGCGCTGGGCCGAGAATTTCGGCGCCGTGCCCGCCAATATCGGCGTCGGCGACACCTTCGAATCCATGTCGCAGGGCGTGATCGACGGCTCGATGGCGTCGATCGGCGATCTCCTGTCGTTCCGGCTGGTGGAACTGGTGAAGAACATCACCTTCATTCCGCTCGGTACCTATCACGCGACCTCGGATTTCACGGTCGCCAACTCCGCCTGGGAGGGCCTCTCTCCCGAGGAGCGCAAGCAACTGGCAACGGCCGCCAACAAGGCGAATGTCGTCTTCACCCAACGTTGGGGTTACGAGATGGCGTCGATCGCCAAGGAGGCCGCGCAAAAGGCCGGTATCCAGTTCCTCGAGCCGGATGCCGAATTCCTGAAGGCGTCGGAAGCCTTCGCCGAGGCGGACAAGGCGACGGCGGCCAAGGTATCGCAGGAGCGTTTCGGATTTGACGATGCCCAGGCGCGCGTCGACCGTTTCGTCGCGCTGGTCGAGAAGTGGAACGGCATCGTCAAGGAGGCGAAGGGCGACACGGACGCCATTGCCAAGCGTCTCGACGACGAAGTCTGGAGCAAGATCGACTTCGCCACCTACGGACTTTGAGGTGGGGGCCGGCGGGCCAGATACCCGCCGGCCGGTCCTCTTTCGCCAATGTTTTTTCAAAGGGTCTTCCATGCCCCAGCTCTTTTCCCTTGCCGACAGACTGTCGCGCATACTGGCCTTCGTCGGTGCCGTGGGCGTCATCCTGATGATGGTCCATGTCTGCGCCGACATCATCGCACGCACGATCACTGGGGCCTCGCTGCCGGCCACGGTCGAAATCGTCTCCTATTACTACATGGTGCTCGTTGCCTTCCTGCCGCTGGCCTGGGTCGAGCGTCGGGGCGGCATGATCTCCGTCGAACTGATCGAGTTCATGATGTCGCCGCGCATGATGAAGGTGTCCGACGGCATGATCGCCGCGCTCGGCACGGTGATCTATGCGGTGATGGCCTATGCGACCTGGATCACGGCGGTGAAGAACTACGTGACCGGCACCTTCGTCGTCGCGCTGCAGGTCAAGATCATCACCTGGCCCGGCTATTTTCTGCCGTCTATCGGCTTTGCGCTCGCTGCTGCCATCCTGGCGGTGCGCTTCCTCCAGATCACCACAGGCAGCGTCGACACGGCGCGGGAGAGTGAAGCATGAGCGTCGAAACCGGTCTCTACGGCATCGGCATACTGGCCCTGCTGCTGCTCCTGCGCATTCCCGTGGCGCTGGCGATGATTTCCGTCTCCTTCGGCGGCATCGCGTTTCTGCTCGGCTTCAAGCCGGCCCTCGGCATGATCACCTCGACGCCCTACAGCTTCGTGGCGAGCTGGACCATGAGCGCCGTGCCGATGTTCCTGCTGATGGGGTTCATCTCCTTCCATGCAGGACTGACCACCAACCTGTTCGATGCGGCGAAGGCGATCCTCGGGCGGGTTCCCGGAGGGCTGGCGATCTCCTCGATCTTCGCCTGCACCGGCTTTGCCGCCGTCAGCGGTTCCTCGATCGCCTGCGCCGCCGCCATGGGCCGGATCGCCATTCCGGAAATGGTCAATGCCGGCTATCGGCCGAGCTTTGCCGCCGGGGCGCTGGCCGCAGGCGGCACGATCGGCGCCCTGATCCCGCCCTCGATCCTGATGATCGTCTACGGCGTCTTCGCCGAGACGTCGATCACGCAGATCTTCGTCGGCGGCATCGGCGTCGGGTTGTTGACCGCACTCTCCTATTGCCTCGTCGTGCTGACGGTCTGCTGGCTGAGGCCGGACATCGTGCCGCGCACCCTGACGGCCGTATCCGGGGAGGGCGGCAACCGGGCGGCGATCCTGCGCATATGGCCGCTGCTCATCCTCGTGCTGCTGGTGTTCGGCGGGTTGTTCTCCGGCTATTTCACCGCGACGGAGGCGGGTGCTGTGGGTGCCGGAGGTGCGTTCCTGCTGTCGGCGATCACCGGCAAGCTCAGCATGCAGGTCGTGCGCGTCTCGCTTTTGGAAACGCTGACCACCTGCGCATCGCTGTTCATCATCGGCATCGGCGCCTCGATGTTCACCCGGTTCCTCGGCGTCACCGGGCTATCTTCCTTCATCGGCTCCTTCGTCGCCGGTGCGGATCTCGGCTATGTCGAACTGATGACCATCATCGTGGTGATCTATCTCATCCTCGGCATGTTCATGGAGCCCTTCGGCGCCCTGCTGGTGACGCTGCCGGTGCTGCTGCCCGTGCTGAAGGCCGAGGGTATCAGCCTCGTCTGGTTCGGCGTTTTGGTGGTCAAGCTGCTGGAGATCGGCATGATCACGCCGCCGGTGGGGCTGAACGTCTTCGTCATCAAGAACGTGGCGTCCCGCTATGTCACGGTGGTGCAGGTGTTCAAGGGTGTTACGCCCTTCATGCTGGCCGATCTGCTGGTGGTGATCCTGACGATCGCGTTCCCGGCAATCGTGCTCAGCCTGCCGCAACTGGTCTTCTGACAGGATCGTTAGCCGGCTTATGTCCGAAGTGAAGAAGGGCGGGAACAGTTCCCGCCTTTTTTCATTGTCGGACTCTCGTCGCGCGCCGAACGGCGCGGCGGCCTTGCCGTCAGCGGTTCATGCGTTCGAGTTCGGCCGGCGCCTGGTTCTCCTGGCGCCGCGCCCATTCACCGGCCGCCTTGATGCCGCCCAGCGGGAAGAGGTGCAATTGCTCGATCAGGCTGTTGGGATTGCGGGCCTTGTAGTCGGCAAGCCCCGCCACGAATTCGGTCGGCTCGTAGGGAACGAGGAGGCGGGTGACGTCCAGGGCGCGCTTCTGCAGCACCTTCAGGGACGGGCCGACGCCGCATGACAGCGCATATTGCACGAGCGTCTGCAGCTTGGCCGGCCCGGCGACGCCCACATGGATCGGCAGAGTGATGCCGGCCTGCTGGATGCGCTCGGCCCAGTCCGTGACGGCGCCGGCGTCGAAGGCGAACTGGGTGACGATCGCCATGTCGGCATCGGTTCGCGCGGCAAAATCCTGCTTCCAGGCGAGCGCCTGGTCGACCTTGTGCGTCGAGCCGTCCCTGTCTATGTCGCGGTTTCCCTCCGGATGGCCCGCGACATGGAGGCGGGTAAATCCGTATCGATCGAAGAGGCCGGTCTCCATCATCTGGATCGAGCTGTCGAGGCTGCCCGCCGGCTCCTGTTGCCCGCCGCCCAGAAGCAGGGCCTCCTGAACGTCCGCCTCGTGGCGATAGCGCTTGATCCAGTCCTCCAGCGTTGCCGCATCCGGAATGCTGCGGGCGGGGAAGTGCGGCATGACCGGGAAGCCCTCGGAACGCAGACGGCGCGCGGTCGCGACCATGTCCTCGATGGGGGTGCCGGCAATGTGGGCGATATAGACGCGCGTTCCGGCCGGCAGGAGCGCCCTGAAGTCGTCGATCTTGGCTGCGGTGCGCGGCATGACCTCGATCGACCAGCCGTCGAGGATGTCCCCCAGACCCGGCGATGACACTTGCCGATTGGCGCGACCCTTGAAATTCAACAATGCCATTCTTTCCTCCTGAAACATAATTAAGTGTCGGAGCGGTGGCCCGGCGCCCGTCCGGCGGGAAGGAGGGACCGGGGGGACGGGGGGCTAGGTTCGCGGCGTCATGGGTTCGCTGATGCGGTGTGACTGGAAGGAATCCGGCAGCGGCGTCAGTTCGATCGAGGCGACGATGCCGGCCCTGTTGAACGGGTCGCCTTCGGCGAAGGCGCGGGCATGGGCGAGGTCCGCAGCCTCCAGAATTCCGAAATTGCCGATGGCCGCGCCGTTCTCATCGAGCAGCGCCGAGCCGATGAGCACGATCGCGGTCCCGTCCCCGCCGGACTGGACCCAGGCGCGATGCGCCGGCCGATGGGCGTCGCGGGGTTCGTCTTGTCCGGGATGATGCAGGCAGCGCATGAGGACGAACATCGGCTCAGCCTGCGTTTTCGAGCACGACCATGCCGGCGCCGGTCATCGAGGCCGGGGCGTGATAGTGCTTGTGGAGCAGGTTCACCTGCGGGTTCATCGCCGCGCGCATGACCAGCCACATGATCAGCTCCGCCCCTTCCGAGCCGAATTGTTCGACATAGTCCTCGCGGCTCATCGACCGATAGGGTTCCGGATTGGCGGCGATGCCGTCGAGCCAGGCGCGGTCCGCCGGCTGGTTGATGAAGCCGGCGCGGGCGCCCTGCAGCTGGTGGGAGAGGCCGCCCGTCCCCAGGATGACGACCCGTTCGTCGCTGGGCCAGCTCTCGATCGCCTCCCGCAGGACCAGTCCCATGTCCCAGCAGCGTTGCGGCGTGGGGATCGGATACTGGATCGTGTTGACCCAGATCGGCAGGATCTTGACCGGCCAGCGTTCCGGTCGGCCGAAGAACAGTTCCATCGGGACCTGCAGGCCGTGGTCGACCTCGATTTCGCGGCAGACCAGCGGATCAAAATGCCGCTCGACGAGCTTGTCGACGAAATGCCAGGAGAAGTCGACCGCTCCCTCGAAGAGTGGAACGGCGCGCGGACCCCAGCCCTCGTCCACCGGCTCATAGGTCTCGGCGACACCCACGGCGAAGGTCGGCACCTTGTCTAGGAAGAAGGTGTTGCCGTGGTCGTTGAAGACGACGACGGCGATGTCGGGTCTCGCGTCCCGCATCCAATCCTTGCCGGCTTCGTAGCCGTCGAAGAAGGACTTCCAGTCGGCGCTGTCGCGCAGGCCCTTGTCGAGCGCCGCGCCGATCGATGGGACGTGGCTCGTCCCGATGCCGCCGATAATCCTAGCCATCGCGTTTCTTTCCCAGCCGTTCGTAGAGAAAATCGTCATGCGACATGCCGGCCTGCGCCGCGCCGATCGCAGTGATCGGGGTCGGGTCCACCGCCGCGATCTTCAGGATGAAGAACAGGTTGCCGCCGAGCCGTACCATCTCGTGCCAGTCGCGCCGCATCACGGCGTCCTTCTCCTCGGCTGTGAGGCCGAAGCTGTCGAGATAGGCTTCCTCGTTCCCCTTGAAGGCCTCCCGGTTGGCCGGCTTGCCGAGGGCCATGGCCATCTTATTGAGCCTGTATCCGCGGATCGATCCGGCGCGATCGAAGAGCGGCGTGTCGGGTATGGGCGGCTGTTCGAGCATCGGTCCTCCAAATCTGCGGTCGATCCAGTCGCAGATCGCGGCGACGACGTCGTCGGGGCGCTCGACCGGGGCGAAATGTCCGGCGTTCTCGACGACGACCAGTTCACTGTCAGGAGTCGCCTCGGCGATCTCGCTGTGCTGGGCAATGGGGCTCCAGCCATCCTGACGGGCCGCCACCAGCAAGATCGGGCAATGCAGGTTCGCCATGTAGGTGCCGGCGTCGGGGCGGTCGAGCAGGGCGCGGATCTGGCGCGCGTGCACGGCCGGACGGGCGCGCAGGACCATGGCTTTCAGGCGGCCGAGCAGTTCGGTGTCTTCCTTGCGGGCCGGGTCGAGCATCGGCGGCAGCCATTGGTCGGCCAGGGCTTCCATGTCGCGATTGCCGAGATCGATCATCTGCTGACGCCTGGCTTCCTCTCCGTCGCGCCGCGGCTGATACCCGGTATTGGCGAGAACCAGGCCGCGAACGCGTTGCGGTGCCTGCCGTGCCATCTCCATCGCAACGCGCCCGCCCATGGAATGGCCGATGGCGATGAGGTCGCCTTCGACTTCGGCCAGAATGCGCGTTGCCATGGCGGGGATGGAGGCGTCGAGGGTGACGTCGGCGTGATGGGCCCGCATGCGCGCCTTTGCTGCGTCGGCGAGGGGTTGCCATACAGACGAATCGGACAGCAGTCCGGGAATGAGCACCAATGTCGCCAAAAACCGTCTCCTCCCGGTCCAGAACTGCGCGATGTATACAGCGAAATTTCTCTCATGTATACATTTTGGTCACGGTTGCCCGCATTTTTCCAGCGGTGGGCGCGTTTTGTGCCGGTTCACTTGTCTCTTGTGGATACATGAGGTGGCGTGTGTGGGATTTGGGTGGCGCCCGCCTTTCGTGGACTGCGCACGCAGTGCTATAGAGTGACAGGGAAAATCGGGGTGTATTCATGAAGGGTTCCGAAGTCGCGACGCATGGCCGCCGGGCGGTGATCGAGTTGCGCGAGAAGATCATCAGCGGCGAGCTGCCGGGTGGCACGCGCCTGTTCGAGGTGTCGCTGGCCGAGGTGCTGGACATTTCGCGCACGCCGGTGCGCGAGGCCCTGTCACGCCTTGCCGAGGAAGGGCTCCTGGACCGGCTGCCCAATGGCGGCTTCGTCGTGCGGCGGTTCGGTTATGCTGACGTGATCGATTCCATCGAGCTGCGCGGCGTCATGGAGGGAACGGCGGCGCGGCTTGCGGCCGAGCGCGGCGTGGCGCCGGAGGCGTTGGCGCGCATCAGCGACGTGGTCCGGAAGCTCGATACCTGTTTCGGGCCGGGGGCGGACGAAGTCGATTTCGACGCCTATGCGGACCTCAATGAGGAATTTCATCATCAGCTCGCGGGGCTGGCCGGCAGCGATATCGTCCGGCGCGAGGTCGAGCGCGCAAGTTCATTGCCTTTCGCCTCGCCGTCGGCCTTCCTGCCCAACAAGACCGAGATCGAAGCCTTCCGGCGCTCCCTGCGCTCGGCGCAGGAGCAGCACCATGCCCTGGTCGAGGCAATCGCCGCGCGCGAGGGGTCCCGGGCAGAATGGATCGCGCGAGAGCATGCGCGCACCGCCCGGCACAATCTCGAATACATTTTCAGTCAGGACCCCGAGCTGCTGCAGCGAATCCCGGGCCTCGCGCTGATTCACCGCTAAGCACCCAATCTCTCCAGCGACGAACGGGCGGCCATCGGCCGCCCTTGTCGTTTGTCGGGCGCAGTGCGGCTCAAGAAAGGGGCTTGCAATCTCTCCCGTGATCGGCATGAATGTATACATCGATGGCGAATACTCAGGGAGGAGTACCATGGCCAATTCCAGTCTTAGCGAGATTCTGGGCGAAAACCCCGATCCTGTCGGTTTGCTGCGCAATTCCCGCGTCGGCGTCTATGTATACCCCGTGGTGGCGGCCGAGTTTGCCAACTGGCGTTCGGAGCAGGCGGCCTGGCGCAATTCGGCCGTTCTCTTCGACCAGTCGCACCATATGGACGAACTGATCGTCGAAGGGCCGGATGCGGAGAAGTTCCTCGCCCATCACGGCATCAATTCCTTCGCCAATTTTGGGCTCAATCGCGCCAAGCATTTCGTGCCGGTCACGCCGAACGGCCACGTCATCGGCGACCACATCATCTTCCGCGAACGCGACGACAAGTTCATCCTGGTCGGCCGGGCGCCGACGTCGAACTGGCTGATGTTCTGCGCGGCCTACGGGAAGTGGAACGTGCGGCTCAAGCACGATCCGCGCTCGCCGTCGCGGCCGGAAGGCGAACGCGTGCTGCGCACCCATTACCGCTACCAGATCCAGGGTCCGGACGCGCCGAAGATCTTCGAGAAAATGAACGGCGGCCCCATTCCGGAGATCAAGTTCTTCCATGTCGACTGGATCAAGGTCGGCTCGAAGAAGGTGCAGGCGCTGCGCCACGGCATGTCGGGCGCTCCCGGTCTGGAGATCTGGGGTCCGTACGAGGACAAGGCCTATATTCTCTCGGTCATCCTCGAATCCGCCAAGGAAGCCGGCGTCGACCTCGTGCGCTGCGGCAGCCGGGCCTATTCGACCAATACGCTGGAGTCCGGCTGGATCCCCTCGCCGCTGCCGGGCATCTATACCGGTGACGGCATGCTCGCCGAATACCGCAAATGGCTCGGCGCCGACTCCTACGAGGCGACCGGCGCGATCGGCGGCTCCTTCGTGTCGAACAATATCGAGGATTATTACGTCAATCCGTTCGAGCTCGGCTACGACTTCTATATCGGCTGGAAGAAGGACGACTTCGTCGGCAAGGCGGCGCTCGAGCAGATGAAGGGCCGCAAGAACCGCAAGAAGGTCACCTTCGAGTGGAACCGCGAGGACGTGCTGAAGGTCATCGCTTCCGGCTTCGAGGACGGCCTGCCCTACAAATGGATCGACTTCCCGCAGCCGAACTATGCCTCGACCAGCGCCGACATGGTGATGAAGGGCGATAAGATGGTCGGCATGTCGATGTTCAACGGCTACAGCTTCAACGAGCGCTGCATGCTGTCGCTCGGCGTCGTCGATCAGGATGTCGAAGAAGGCGACGTGCTGACGCTGATCTGGGGCGAACCGGACGGCGGCTCGCGCAAGACCTCGATCGAGCCGCACCGGCAGGCCGAGATCCGCGTGCGCGTGGCACCGACGCCGTATGCGCGCGAGGCCCGCGAGAACTATGCCGACAGCTGGCGCAAGCGCAAGGACTGACGGGCGGTCCACCCGCAAGACAGGCGGCTCCTTCGGGGGCCGCTTTTTTTGGCCTGCCTGAAGGTTCGCCGCCCCCCCCGTTCGTCACACGCTCAAATGCTTCTCCAGCATTTCCGGCGAGGCCAGCAGCGCGGCGGAGGTGTCGTGGTAGACGATCGCGCCCCGTTCGAGGAAGACGACCTCGTCGGTGAGCGGTAGAATCTTGCGCGCCTTCTGCTCGACGATAATGGCTGAGATGCCTTCGTCGGTCACGATGCGGCGCATGGCGGCCAGAAGTTCGTCGACGATGATCGGCGCCAGACCCTCCAGGGGTTCGTCCAGCAGCAGCAGTTTCGGATTGAGCATGAGCGCGCGGGCGACCGCCAGCATCTGCTGCTCGCCGCCGGAGAGCTGATTGCCGAGATTGCGCCGGCGCTCCTGCAGGCGCGGGAACATGCCGAAGGCGCGCGCGAGCGTGAAGGGTCCGGGCCGGGCCGTGGCGGTCAGGTTTTCCTCCACCGTCAGCGAGCGGAAGATGTTGCGTTCCTGCGGCACCCAGCCAATGCCGAGCGCCGCCCGCTGTTCGGGACGAAGCCGGGAAATGTCCCGGCCGGCCAGGAAGATCGCCCCGGAATGATAGGTCGTGGTGCCGACGATAGTGTCGAGCAGCGTCGTCTTGCCGGCACCGTTGCGGCCGAGCAGCGCCAGCGACTTGCCCTCCTCGAGCGCGAGCTCGACGTTGAACAGGACGCGCGCCTCGCGATAGCCGGCCGACAGGCCTTCGATGCGCAGCAGTTCCGGCATCAGGCGTCCTCCCCGAGATAGATCGCCTTGACCTGGCGGTCCTTCGATATTTCCTCGACCGTGCCTTCGGCGAAGAGGCTGCCGGCAGCCAGAACCGAAATGCGGTCGGCAAAGGAAAAGACGAGGTCCATGTCGTGCTCGATCAAAACCACGGTGACGTCGGGGGGGAGGTCGCGCACGATCGACAGAACCTCATGGCGTTCCTCCTCCGGAACGCCCGCCGCCGGCTCGTCCAGCAGCAGCACCCTGGGGCGGGTGGCGATGGCGAGCGCGATCTCCAGCAGCCGCTGCTTTCCATAGGGAAGGAGGTTCGTTGGGACGCCCATCGTGTCGACCAGGCGGAACCGTTCCAGCAGCTGTGCCGCCTCGTCCGCCACTTCGCGGTCGCGCGACAGCGGCTTCCAGGCGCGCCAGCCGTGTCCTTCCCGTTCGCCGATCGCCAGCATCACCGATTCCAGCGGGGTGAAATCGCCAAAAAGCTGATTGATCTGGAAGGTGCGCGACAGGCCGCGGCCGACGCGGGCATGGGCCGGCAGATAGGTGATATCCTCGCCGCCGAGCAGGACCTGGCCGCTGCTCGGGGTGAGGGCCCCGGTGAGCAGATTGATCAGCGTGGTCTTGCCGGCACCATTGGGGCCGATCAGGGCATGGCGCGCGCCCTGCCGGATGCTGAGCGAGACGTCATTGGTGGCCATGAAGGCGCCGAAGCGCTTGACCAGGTTGCGGGTCTCGAGGGCGGCCGTCATGGCGCGTCCTCCGCTGCCTGCGCTTTCGCCTTCAGCCGGCCGGCCGCGCCGGGTAGGTAGGTCCGCCAGCGTCCGAGCCGCTCGCGCCCGACCAGGACAATGATGATCAGGATCAGACCGATCCAGAACATCCAGTATTGCGGGGTGATGACGGAGAGCCAGTCACGCAGCACGGAGAAGATCGCCGCGCCGAAGATGCCGCCGTAGAGATAGCCGACGCCGCCGATCACCAGCACCAGAAGCACGTCGGCGGAGCGGTGGAAGGCGAGCACGTCGGGCGAGACGAAGCTGGTCGTCTGGGTCAGGAGCGCGCCGGCGATACCGGCATAGGCGGCAGAAAGGGTGTAGATGGCGACGATCCGCCGCGTGGGCGAGATGCCGAGCATGGAGGCGCGCCGCTGGTTGCGCTTGATCGCCTTCAGCGACAGGCCGAAGGGCGAATTCACGATGCGGCGCGCGACATAGGTCAGCGCCATCAGCACCACGAGCGCATAGATGTAGCCGTTGCGGCCCCAGAGATCGAACTCGAAGAGGCCGAGAATGGGGGTGACCATGATGCCGCTCAGGCCGTCGGCACCGCCGGTCAGCCAGGCGGCCTGGTTGGCGATTTCGGCCAGCAGCATGGCGACGCCGAAGGTCGTCATCAGCCGGGTGAGGTCGGAGCCGCGCAGCACCAGGAAGCTGGTGACGAAACCGAACGCCCCGCTGACCAGGCCCGCGACCAGAAGGCCGCTGACGGGCTCGGAGAGATAGTCGCGGGCGAACAGCCCCGCGGCATAGGCGCCCAGTCCGAAGAAGGCGGTATGGCCGAGCGAGACAATGCCGGCATAGCCGAGGATCAGGTCGAGCGAGACGGCGAACAGCGCCAGGATGGCGATCTCGGTCAGGATCAGCATCTTGGAGGGCAGGATGAAGATCAGAGCCACCGCGAGCAGCCACAGGCCGATCTCCCAGAGGCGCCAGCGGCCCGCCTGCCTGAGCAGAGCCTGGGCGGTGTCGGCGGCGGAACTGTCGGGTCGCCTGTTCATCGGCCGCCCTCCCGCGCGAACAGGCCGTAGGGCCTCAGGATCAGCATGACGATCATGACGGCATAGATGATGAAGGAGCCGAGCTGAGGCACATAATATTTGCCGGCCACATCGGCGATGCCGAGCAGGAGCGCGGCGATGAAGGGACCGGTGATCGAGGAGGTGCCGCCGACAGTGACGACGATCATGAAATAGATGAGGAATTTTAGCGGGAAATTCGGATCGAGGCCGAGCAGATCGACCCCGAGGGCGCCGCCGAGACCGGCAAGGCCAGAGCCGAGCGCGAAAGTCAGCGCGAAGATCACCGAGACATTGATCCCTAAGCCGCGCGCCACCCGCCCGTCGTCGACGGCGGCGCGGAGCTGGCTGCCGAACCGCGTGCGGGTAAGGGCCAGCTGCAGGGCGACGGTCAGCACGGCGCAAAGCACGATGATGAAGAGCCGGTAGCGGCCGATCCCGATGCCGAGGAACTCGAAGCGTCCGCCCAGGAGCGGCGGCAGGTCGATCATCTGCTGCTGGCCGCCCATGGAATAGTCGACTGCCGCGATGGACATGAAGACCAGGCCGATCGAGAACAGCACCTGGTCGAGATGCGAAACACCGTAGAGATGCCGGTAAAGCGTACGCTCCAGGACGGCGCCGGCGAGCGCGGAGACGAGGAAGGCGGCGGGCAGGCACCAGTAGAAGGAAATCCCGTAGCGGTTCATCAGGATCACGGTGACGTAGCCGCCCGCCATGGCGAAGGCGCCATGGGCCAGGTTGACGAAATTCATCAGGCCGAGCGTCAGCGAAAGCCCGCAGGCAAGGACGAAAAGAAGCATGCCATAGGCAATGCCGTCGAACAGGATTGTCAGCATGGTCACTCGCTATGGCGTGGAGGGCCTGGTCTTGAGGCCCTCCACGCGGCTGTGGCGCTCAGTTGGCGTTCGGGTCGCGGATCTTCTCGTAGGTCTTGAGCTCGACATTGTAGAGCTCGCCGTCCACTTGCTTGACCTCGCGGATATAAATGTCCTGGACGATGTCGCGGGTGGCCGGATCGATGGTGATCGGACCGCGCGGGCTCATCCATTCCATGCCCTTCATGGCCTCGATCAGCTTCGTCCCGTCGGTGTCTCCACCGGTCTTCTCGATCGCCGCGTAGGCGAGATGCATGGCATCATAGCCGCCGACCGACATGAAGTTGGGGCGCATGTTGTCGTTGGCCTTGCGCACCTCACCGACGAAGGCCTTGTTTTCCGGGCTGTCATGGTTGGCCGAGTAGAAATGGCCGGTGACGATGCCCACGGCCGGTTCGCCGATGGCGTTGAGCAGGTCGTCGTCCGTGACGTCGCCGGTGGCGATCAGCTTGATGCCCGCTTCCTTCAGGCCGCGATCGGCGAACTGCTTCATGAACAGCGAGCCGACGCCCGAGGGTACGAAGACGAAGACGGCATCGGGCTTGGCGTCGCGGACGCGCTGCAGGAAGGGGGCGAAGTCGGGGTTCTGCAGCGGCACACGGACCGCTTCGACGATCTCGCCGCCTTCCTTCTTGAACTGGTCGGTGAAGCCCTTCTCGATGTCGTGGCCGGGGCCGTAGTCGGTGACCAGAGTGACGACGCGCTTCAGGCCGTTTTCCACGGCCCAGGTTGCGACTGGCACGGCCGACTGGGGGCCTCCCATGCTGGTGCGAACGAAATAGTCCGACTGCTTCATGATCGCCGAGGTCGTTGCCGAGGTGATGATGGCCGGCACCTTGGCCTGGTTGAGGACCGGCGCCACCGACATGGCAAGCGGGGTGAGCCCGAAGCCGGCGAGCATGGAAACGCCCTCATTGACGACGAGTTCCTGGGCGATGCGGCGTGTCTGGTCGGCGGTGCCGGCATCGTCACGCAGCACAAGCTCGATCTTCTTGCCGGCGACGGTGTCGCCATGCAGGGCCATATAGGCGCGGACGCCGGCCTCGACCTGTCTGCCGGTCGAGGCGAAGGGGCCGGTCATCGGCAGGATCAGTCCAATCTTGACGGCGTCCTGCGCCCAGGCGGAGCCGGCCGTCAGCATCGACAGCAGAGTGCTGGCAATGAAAATTCTTCTCGTAATCATGTATACTCCTCCCTTTTGTCCGATCCGGCTTCCCGATGCCGGATCCGCTGCAGCGTAGCGGTTTGTCGTTACTCCCACGACGAAATGCCGCTGCGCAAAAATCGCGTACCGTTATCCATGTATACATAGATCGAAGGCACTCACAAGGAGACGAAGCTGACGGATGGCAAATTTGCCGAGCTGGCGGTTTTCCCTCCGCCTTGGTCTGCTCGCCGCCGAACAGTACGGGTGGCCCGGCCTGCGGTCAGGGCGAGGGAATCGGCAAACGCAAACAGCCCGGCGGGGCCATGCCGCGCCGGGCTGTTCGTCTCATCGTTTATGTCCGGGCTCGCCGCCGTCCGGATCAGGCAAGCCGGGCGCAGGCGTCCGCGATGCGGGCCAGCGCTTCCTTGAGTTCGGACTCGGCGCTGGCATAGGAGATGCGGAAGAAGGGCGAGAGACCGAAGGCCGAACCCGGGACGACCGCGACATTGGCGTCTTCCAGCAGGTAGGCGCAGAAGTCCGTGTCGGTTTCGAGGCGCTTGCCGGAGGGCGTGGTCTTGCCGAGCACGCCGGCGCAGCCGGAGAAGGTGTAGAAGGCGCCTTCCGGCACGCGGCAATCGAGGCCGTCAATGGCGTTGAGCCCGGCGACCACCAGATCGCGGCGGCGCTGGAAGCTCGCCTTGCGTTCGACGAGGAAATCCTGCGGGCCGTTCAGCGCGGCGACCGAGGCGGCCTGGCTGATCGAGGAGGGGCAGGAGGTCGCCTGGCTCTGCACCACGGCCATGGCCTTGATCAGGTCGCGCGGGCCGCCGGCATAGCCGATGCGCCAGCCGGTCATGGCATAGGCCTTGGAGACGCCGTTGACGGTGAGGATGCGGTTCTTCAGGCGCGGCTCAAGGGCAGCCGGCGTGACGAATTCGAAGCCGTCATAGACGATGTGCTCGTACATGTCGTCGACCAGCAGCCAGACCTGCGGGTGCTTCATGAGCACGTCGAGCAGCGGGCGGTAGTCCTCGGCACGGTAGCCGGCGCCCGACGGGTTGGACGGCGAATTGAGGATGACCCAGCGCGTCTTTGGCGTGATCGCCGCCTCGAGCTGGGCGGCCTGCAGGCGGAAGCCCGCCTCGGCGTTGCAGGCGATGAGAACCGGCGTCGCCTCGGCGATCTGGACGATGTCGGAATAGGAGGTCCAGTAGGGCGTCGGGATGATCACTTCGTCGCCCGGATCAAGCGTCGCCATCATCGCATTGAACAGGATCTGCTTGGCGCCGGTCGCGACCGTGATCTCGTCGAGCGCGTAGTCGACGGCATTTTCGCGGCTGAACTTGTCGCGGATCGCGGCCTTGAGCTCGGGCGTGCCGTCGAGAGCCGTGTATTTGGTCTGGCCTGCCTGCATGGCCTTCCACGCGGCTTCCTTGATGTGGTCCGGCGTGTCGAAATCCGGTTCGCCGGCGCCGAGGATGATGACCGGGCGACCTTCGCGCTTCAGCGCTTGTGCCTTGGCTCCGATCTTCAGGATTTCAGAGACGCCGATCGACGAGATGCGCTTCGCCGGCCGGAAAACCGTCTCTTCGGGCTTGCTGTTGATGTTCATGACCATCCTCTCTCTTCCCTGTTGCTCCCGGTTGCGGGAGCGGTGCTCGTCGTCTGCCTGCTTATCCGAACCGGACCGTACCGAGCCGTCCCGGCGAGGTGATCGCCTTCAGGCCGGCCGCCAGGTCCTTGATCTTCTCGTCGGTGTAGAGGTCGTAATAGATCTGGTTCTTGCGGCCGATCGCGTGTTCGGCGCTGAAGCTGCCGTCAAAATCGTGTACGGCGATGTCGAACACCCAGTCGCGCAGGCGCTGTTCGAAGGCCTTGTCGCTGGCCGCCGGGCTGTCCTTCGGGACCACCAGGTTGAAATGCACGCCGCCGTCGCCGATATGGCCGAAATCGCAGATCGTCACCTCGGGGAAGGCCGTCGGCATGTCGCGCTTCATGCGGTCGCAAAAGGCCATGATGTCGCCGCGGCGGAAGGACAGGTCGAAGGCGATCAACTTTCCGGCGTGCTTGACGCCTTCGGACAGTGCGTGGCGCAGCGCCCACATTTCGTGGGCCGGGCCGACGAAGGCGTCGCCAAGGGGCGCCGCCTCGCTTTCCCAGATCTCGGAAAGCACGGTCTCCAGCACGGCGTCGAGCCCCTGTTCGCCCTCGCGCGGCTCCCAGGTGCGTGAGATCTCGCAGAGGATCACATAGTCTGGGATCACGCCGCCCTGGAAGGGATTGCGCAGCGACGGCACATGGTCGAGGGCGGCTTTGACTGCGTTCTTCGACATGCCCTCGAAGGCCGAGAGATAGGCGCCGAGCTTCTGCTCCATGGCACGCAGCAGGGGCATGACATGCGCGCCGCCGGCCGGCACCAGATAGGCGGTGGCCACCTGCTTCGGCAGGGCTTCGAGGTTCAGAACGCATTCGGTGATGATGCCGAACGCGCCCGAGGTGCCGATGAAGACCTGCTTCCAGTCGACACCGGTATTGTTCTTGCGCAGGTCCGAGGCGAGGTCGAGGATCGTGCCCTGTTCATCGGCCAGCACCACCTTGATGCCGAGCGTGTTGCGGCGCACGTCGCCGTATTTGAGGAAGCGCGAGCCGCCGGTATTGGTCGACAGCATGCCGCCGAGGCGCGGGTCGGCGCCAAGATCGATCGGGAAGAACAGGTCGTGGGCCTCAAGCCGCTGGTTGACCTCGGAGAGCCGGAATCCGGCGTCGACATGCAGCGAGCGGTTGTCGAGATCGAGATCGAACCGGCGCGTCATGCGGTCGAGGCTGAGAACCACCTGAGCGCCCGAGGCGTCCGGCGTCGAGCCGGAGACCAGACCGGTATTGCCCGATTGCGGCACGAGCGACAGGCCGTGCCGCACGCAATAGGCGACGGCGGCCGAGGCTTCCTCCGTCGTTGCCGGCCGCAGCACGAGACCCGCCAGACCTTCGTCATAGCGGGCGCCCGTCTGATAGGCGATCATGGCGCCGGGCTCCTGCACGATGCCCTTGTCGCCGAGGATATCCGTCAGTGCCCGAATGTGCGCCTGGTCGATCATCGTCGTTTCTTACTCTGCTGCCTGAACGGCGGTCAGC
This sequence comes from Allorhizobium sp. GW101-3B10, assembly GCF_059424725.1. Classification (NCBI taxonomy): domain Bacteria; kingdom Pseudomonadati; phylum Pseudomonadota; class Alphaproteobacteria; order Hyphomicrobiales; family Rhizobiaceae; genus Allorhizobium; species Allorhizobium sp. GW101-3B10. The sequence goes on from NZ_JBWKZR010000001.1 coordinate 4,375,000, forward strand.
ATCTGACGGCAGTCAGCGATCGATGCCTGCTCGATGCCGGCATAGTGATCGAATTCGTTCAGCACCTTGGCGCCGAGGTCAAGTTCGAAACGCTGCTGGTTGGGGCTGGCGACGAAATCCTGGGTCGCGTCGTCGCCGAGGTTGGACTGGAAGATGCCGGCGGCGCTGACCGGCAGGAAGTCCTCGTAGACGATCGGGTCGAACTGCACGAGGCCTTCGGCGATCAGGGTGTCGAGGCCGGTCTCCGGATCGGCCTTCGCCTTGCGGCCCTTTTCCGTCAGCGAATAGGCGAAGTAGCCGAGGCCATCGGCACGGATCGCCTCCCAGCTGTCGGGGAAGGGGGCGAAGGCGTCTGCCAGCGCCTTGTCGTATTCGGCGGCGTTCGAGCCGTCGGCGGCCGGACGCACGACCTGGCGCGAGGCGGTGAGCAGTCCGTCGTAGAGCGCCCGGCCTTTGGGGGTGAGGGCAATGCCACGCTGTTCGATCTCGCCGAAGCGGGCGGTGTGCGAGCCTTCCTTCCAGCTGCCGTCCTTGTCCTCGAACAGGACGGGTTCGTTAAGCGCCTTGAACGAGGTCTGGCGCAGCAGGATCGGGCACTTGCGGGTCGGCGGACCTTCGACGACGGCCTTCGGCGCGATGCCGTAGTTAGGCATGCGGGCCTGGACGAGATCGATGTCGAGCGTGCGCGGCGTCAGGTGGTTGATGTGCGGTCCCTTGAAGGAGACCACGTCGGCGATCAGGCGGTGGGCGGCATGCAGGCGCGCGTACATGTCGGGGCTGACCAGCGCCTTGTCGTGCCAGCGGAAGGTTTCGAGCGCTTCGGTGACGAAGCGCGAAGCGTCGGCGCGGTCGAGGCCGCCGTCGCGTTCGGCCTTTTCGGTCAGCGCGATCGCGGCGGGGGTGAAGATCTGCCGCCTGGCGAGCGTCGCTTCGGCTTCGGCACGCAGGGTCTCGTCGGCGATCAGGTCGAGGCGCAGCAGCGAGGTGAAGATGCGGAACGGGTTCTTCTTCAGGCTGGCATCGCCGACCGGACGAAAGGCGGTCGAATGAACCGGAACGCCGGCGGTCGACAGGTCGTAGTAACCCACCGGATACATGCCCATCACGGCGAAGAGGCGTCGCATCATGGCAAGCTCGGCAGGCGTGCCGAGACGGATCGCGCCATGACGCTCTTCCGTGATGCGGTCGAGCGAATCGGTATCTTCCAGGCGCTCGCGGAGCCTGGGATCGGCGTCCAGCGTCTCCTGGTTCACCTTCGCCACCAGCTCCATCAGCGTGCCATAGGCCGGAACCTCGGTGCGATACATCGCGGACATGGCGGCGGAAAACATCGAGCGGATCTCGTCGCTCGGGACAAAACGGGTCTTGGTCATCGGAGGCATCCCAGAAAGCTGCAGGAGGATCATTCTGGGAGGCAGCTTATAATATGCTGCGGCGCCGAAGGATGCTGACGTTTGTCAATGAGTTCATGCGCCGGGCGAATGACCTCAAGGGTGCAAGACCCGTTTTTCGCAAGTATCCACCCCGGGCATGCTGTCTGGGCTGCTCGCGCAGTTTTTCATTTTAAAAGATGATCTATTTGCTCATCTTTCTGGACGCGGTTCGCCGCTCATGGCATGGAATTTCCTTGGAACCGCCGTGGAGGGCGGTCTGCGCAAGGAGCGACCATGGGCAATGCGATGGCGTTGAGTTCCGAGACCTATCTCGATCATGATCAGGCGGCATTCATGCTGGACCGGATGCGGGACGATCACAGCGAGCTGGTCAGCGTCGCACCGCAATCCGACGGTTGGGCGTTTCCGCTGCATTACGGCATGGTCTCGGCCGTGCGCGAGAACCGGCGCATCCGCCTGCAGGTGCTGGCCGACGACGAGACGCGGCTTGCCTATGTGAAGATGGAAGTGGCAAGCCACGCGGCGGAGATCCTCGGCTCGACCAGCGGTATCCGCTGGAGCGGCCAGGATGATGATGGGACCGTGCCGGCCTTCTTCCGCGAGATCACGGTCCTGTCGACAGAGCGGATCACACCGCATCTGCAGCGCATCCGGTTTGCGGCACGCGATCTTGGCCGCTATGCGAGCGGCGGGCTGCATGTTCGCCTGCTGCTGCCGCCGGCGGGACGCGAGCCCGTCTGGCCGACCATCGGCGCGGACGGACTGCTGGTCTGGCCTGGCGGCGCGGACTCGCTGACCGTGAGGGTCTATACGATCCGGGCGATCGACGTGGAGGCGGGCGTCATCGACGTCGACTTCGTTCTGCATCCGGGCGTGGTGACGCCAGCCGCCCGCTTTGCCGAGACGGCCAGACCCGGCCAGGTGATCGGCATGATCGGTCCGGGCGGCGGGGATGTTCCCGAGGCACCCAACCTGCTGATGCTGGCCGACGATACGGGGCTTCCGGCGCTGTCGCGCATTCTTGAGAGCCTGCCGCAGACGTCCAGGGCGACCGTCTTCCTCGAGGTCGACGGCGAAACCGACCGGTTGCCGCTCGAGCGGCCGAACGTCACGATCACCTGGCTCTACCGTGCCGGCTGCCCCGCAGGAACGGCCGGCCTGCTGTCGGCGGCACTGCGCGGGCTGGATCCTCAGACGCTGCCCGAGGACCTGTACGTCTGGGCGGGCTGCGAATTCGCCGATTTCCGCGAGATCCGGCGTATCGTGCGCAAGGACTGGGGACTCGGCAAGGATCGCCAGCTGATCGTTTCCTACTGGCGTCGCGGAGTCGGCGGCGACGACCGGCCGGCGGCCGAAGACTGAACCGTCTTCGCCCGCTCAGCGATCCGCCAGTCTGGCGACCAGTGGGATCGCCGCCAAGGGGAGCATGGCGGCAAAGGCGAAGAACAGGCCGTAGCCGAACAGATGGGCCACCTGGCCGGCGATCATGCCGCCGGCGATGCTGACGAGCGCATCCATGCACTGGAAAAGGGTGAAATCCACGCCGGCCTGGCGGAGGTCCGACCAGCGCATGAACTGCGCATAGAGCGCGACGAAGCCCAGCGGCAGCACGGCGGAGGAACTGGCAATCGCCAGGGCGACGAGGACGGGTTGCGGGAAGACCGTCACCGTGCCGGACGCCGCAAAGAGCAGCAGGCAGACGGCCTGCAGGGCAAGCGCCAGGATCAGGACGGTGCGGATGCCCCAGAGCCGCACCAGCAGGCCGCCGGCAAGCGCCAGACCGAAGCCGACGAACAGGCTGCCCATGCCGTTGACGAGGCCGATGGTCGCGAGATCGAGTCCGGAATCGACGAGAAAGGGTCCGATCATGCCGAGCGCCAGTTTCTGTGCGATGACATAGACTGCTGCCGTCAACAGGCCGCGCCGCAGCAGGGGCCGCTTGAGCGCCGCCATCAGCGACGGCACATGCGGGCGCGTCTCTTCCGGCAGCCGACGGGCGACGCCGAGCAGGAAGGGCAGCCCGAGCAGGCAGAGCAGTGCCGCCATGGCCCAGGCGGCGACCTGCCAGCCCGACATGCCGACAAGATAGAGAAAGAGCCCGCCGCCGAGGGCCGAGCCGAGATAGGCGCCGCCCACCTGTGCGGCATTGCCCCAGCCGTGGTGCCGCTCGGCGAGGCTCTGCACGGCAAAACCGTCGCAGGCGATGTCGAGCGTCGAGGCGGCGAAGGCGACCAGGGTCAGCGTCAGAAAGATCGGCAGCGGATCGCCCGGGTCGAACAGGCCGACCACCAGCAGGCCGATCACGCTCAGCATGCCGCCGGCGAGCACGATGACACCGGAGCGGTTGCGGCCGGACGGCGGGAGGCGATAGCGTTCGACCGCCGGCGCCCAGAGGAACTTGAGCACCCAGGGCAGGGCGATCAGCGAGACGAGGCCGATGCGGTCGAGCGATACGCCGGCATCCCGCATGATCGCCGGAAGACCGGTCCAGGTCAGCCCGCCGATCACGCTCTGGGCAACATAGAGGCCGCCGATCCCCGCGAGGAGAACCGGAGCCGAGGGTCGTGTCGCGTCATCCATCAGAAGCGGTAACGCAGGCTGCCATAGACCGTGCGGCCTTCGTCCCAATAGCACGAGCCGGCCGAGCAGATGGCCTTCTCCGTGTTGAACAGGTTCTTGGCGTTGACCTGCAGCTGAAGGCCCTTGAGATCCGGATTGCGGTAGCCGAAATCGTAGGACAAAGCGGCGTCGACCAGCACGCGGCTTTCGTTCTCGAAGCTGTTGGCATCGTCGCCGTAGCTTTCGCCGATATAGCGTATGCCGGCACCGAGGCCGAGACCTTCGAGCGCGCCACCCTCGAACAGGTAGTGGCCCCAGAGCGATGCGATGTGGTTCGGCGTGGCGGACAGTTCGTTGCCTTCGGTGCCGACGGCGCCCTTCTCGATCTTCATGCGCTGATAGGTGTAGGCGGCGATCAGGCTGAAGCCGTTGTCGAAGGAGGCATTGGCCTCGAGCTCGATGCCGCGCGAGTTGAGGTCGCGCTGAACCTGCTTGTTGATGCCGCTCGAGGTGTCGAAGACGACGCCGTCCTGTTGGTCGATGTCGAACACGGAAGCGCTCAGAACGGCATTGGCGCCGGGGATCTCGTACTTCACGCCGATTTCCTTCTGCTTGCCGATGGTCGGATCGGCGACGCGGTTGTCGGGCAGGCTCGGGTCGTCATAGACGAAGCCGACATTGGGCGAGAACGAGGTGGAGTAGCTCGCATAGGGGATGAGGCCCATCTCGGTGCGATAGGAAAGGCCGATGCGGCCCGAGAAGCCTTCGTCCTCCTGCTCGGTCTCCGTATAGGAGGCGTCGACCGCGTCGGTCTTCGTCCAGTCGTAGCGGGCGCTGGCAAACAGCGTGAGGTCTTCCCACTCCATCTGGTCGTGCACGTAGATGCCGAAGAGGTTGCTTTCCTGCTGGCCGGCAAAGGGCGTCGGCGCTGCGTTCAGGTCGTCGAGCGTGGTGTAGGAGACGGCGCTGTAGGCCTCGTAGTCCGACCAGTTGTAATCGAGGCCGGCCACGGCCGTGTGGCTGACGGTGCCGGTGTCGAATTCGAACTGGGCCATATTGTCGACGGCGAAGTTCTTCATCTTCTCCTCGTAATAGCCCCAGTACCGGGTCGGAACGGCGCCGTAGAGGCCGCTATATTCGAGCTCGGCATCGACCGCGCTGTAGCGCAGGTTCTGGCGCAGGGTCACCGTCTCGTTGAGGCGATGCTCGAACTCGTAGCCGATGCGGCCCTGCTTCTGGCGGAAGTCGTTCCAGTCCGGATCGCCGCCATAGGTGTGGGTGAGCTCTCCGTAGACGGGCTGGTAGAAGAAGGCCGTGCCGCCGGTCAGCGCCGTGGAATACTCGCCGAGGATCGTCAGCCGGGTGTCCTCGTCGGGCTTCCAGGTGAAGGCCGGAGCGAGATAGAGCTTGTCGTCCGGATAACCTTCGAGATGGGTGTCGCTTTTGCGGCCCATGGCGGTGAAACGGTAGAGCATGCCGTCATTGTCGCCCGCCGGACCGGAAAGATCGATGCCGGTCTGGTAGCGGTTGTCCTGGCCGATCGTCACCTCGACCTCGCGGAAGGGTTCGTCGGTCGGGCGTTTTGTCACCATGTTGACGATGCCGCCGGGACCGCTCACGCCATAGAGTGAGGAGGCCGGGCCCTTCAGCACGGTCACGCCCTCGAGGCCATAGGGTTCCGAGCGCAGCCAGGCCGAGGGGCCGTTGAACTGGCGCAGCCCGTCGCGGAACATGCCGCTGTAATAGGCCGGGAAACCGCGCAGGTAGACGGCGTCGTAGCGGCTGTCATAGCCGAAGGTGTTCGGGTTGGCGCCGGCGGTGTAGGCCAGCGCCTCGTTCAGCGTTCTCGGCTTCTGATCCTCGATCTGGTCCTGCGTGACCACCGAGACGGTCTGCGGGATCTTGACGAGCGGGGTGTCGACCTTCGTGCCGATCCGGTCGGCCTTGGCGACATAGCCGTCCTGGACCAGGATGTCGTCGCTTTCGGCCTCGACCTCAATACTGTCGAGCACCGTCTCGCCGGCATCCTGCGCCACGAGAACGGACGGCTGGAGAGCCAAGGCGATCCCGGCGAGGAAGGCAAGCTTGTGGCGATGAAGGGTTGATCTGACCCGCATGATATTGTCCCCGAATGATGACCCCGCCCTGCACTCACAAATTTGAATATTTGAGTCAAGTATGAACTGGAGTCATTCGGTATAGAATTTGATCGTGCGGCAATCCTGCCGCAGTCCAGTCACGGTCAGCGAAATCGGGGCAGCGGGGGTGGTCTGTCAGACGGTGGCAGGAGAGGCGTTGGCGACGAGCCAGATTTCTAGGGCGGCGACGACCGCGAGGCGCAGGCTGGCGTTTCCGTCGAGGGCTCGGGCGAGCGACGGGTCGTCGGGCTCAAAGCCGATTTCGGCCATCACGCCGGCGGGGGAAAGACAGCGCTCCGCCATGATGGCCCGGATGCGGGTGATGGCCGACGGCAGGAGGTAACGTCCGCTGGCGATCGGCGGCGTGCCGAGCGACGGACCCAAGGCGTCGCCCGAGCTATCCGCCTGCCGCAGCCAGGCGAGAAACCGCAAGCGTTCCTCCGCTGTCGCCTTGGTCCAAGAGTTCTGCAGTTTCTCGAGGCGCGTGCGTTTCTGCTTGGTGGGCATGTCGGATTCCGGCGCTGCGTGTTCGGCCTCGTCTATCCTATCATCGGGGACGGCGCCATCGCCACGGTTCAACACCCTGGTTCCTGACGCGCGGCAGGCCTGCAAATCTGGACGGCAGGCACGGTCCTTCGTATCCGTTCGGACCTGGGCGGATGGCGGGTCGTGCGATAATGATAGAAGTGGAACGGCCACGTTGTTTCGTGGCAGCGGGTGAGACGTCAATCAGCCTGCCCGGCCCTGTCCTATAGATGACAGCAGCCGCGCTCCAGTGCGGCTTGTGACAGAGATCGGGGCCAATTGAAACAGCGGTGATGGACGCGCCGGCAAGAAATTAACGGCGATGACGCTCCGTATCGTGAGCGCGCATTCTGCCGAGGATGCCGCCAAGGCATCAGAACGGCATCGACATCCCGCCTTCCTCAGGGGTCGTCGGTCTTCGACGAGGGCGTGCCGATGTCCAGCTCGTCCGACGGCAGGAATTCTGCCGGCCGGTCGCGCCCGGACTTGTATACGGCCGCCTTGCCGCCGATCTTGACGATGCCGAGCTTGCCGAGAACAGCCAGTATGCGGCTGAAAAGCCCCGGTTTTTCCGATGGTTCAGACATGTTCACGAACCTCCGCGCGCGTGGACGCCATGTAGTTTGCGAAATCAGTATGGACCGGTCGGCCGCACTGCGCCAGCCTTCAGGCAGCTCGCCGGACGGTGCGAACAATCGCTTGTCTTTCTGCCGATCTGTGGCTCAATGAGATGTCCGAAGACATGACGCCTTCGGCTTTTCGGGGGATTTCGACATGGATGCGATCCTGCCCATCATCATTCAAGTCATAGCGGGTATCATCGGTGGCCAGGCCGTTGGCGCGGCCTTCAAGCAGGCGGCGATGACCCAACTGCCGAAGATCATCAGCGGTGCGCTCGGCGGTGTTGCGGGCGGTACGCTGCTCGGCAGCCTGCTGGGCGGCGCCACGGGGACCGATCCGGCGGCCGGTGGGGCTGCCGGCGGCATTCTCGGCGGACTGCTCGGCGATGCCATCGGTGGCGCGGCCGGTGGCGCCGTGCTCACCGGTCTCGTCGGCGCCGTGATGAAAGCGATGGCCAGGTAAGCTCAGGCCGCCGTCACGACAAGCGATGCAGGAGAAAAGGCAGATGCGTCAGAAGGGCAGGGGGGATGCGTCCCTGCCCCGGGGCGCCGCGATGCGCGCGGCTGAGTTGCCGTGATCGCAAAGGACCGCCGAAGCCTATCAGCTCTGGCGCGCTTTTCTGCTGGCATAGCGCTGGTCGCGCTTGGCCTTGCGTGCCGCTTCGTCCTCGATGACGCGGCTGATGCGGGAGGTTTCTGCTTCCAGGCGTGCCTCGGCATCGGCGCGATCGGCTGCTTCCGCTGCTTCGGCTTCCGCCTTGGCTGCGGCAAGCGAGCGATCCCGCTCTTCGGTCTTGGCGCGTTCGCGCTCGGCGCGGCGTTCCTCGCGGGCGGTCGCCACTGCCAGGCGTTCCGCCTGCTTGGCCTCGATATGCGGCTCGGCGGCTTCTTTCGCTGCGCGATAGTTATCGAGAAGGATTTTCTTCGCGTCGGCTGTTGCCTTGCGGCGGTCGGACAGGCCGTTGTCTCTCGTGTTCTTCAAAGTTCCGCTTTCGGATTGGATCGTTCGGGTTTTCTCGGTCGCGCGCCTTGCGGCACCTTACGGCGCCGGGCGTTTTCCGCGCGCGGTCTCTTGAGCGCGGAGCGGCTTGCCGCTCCGGCAGTCAGTCCTCGGCCGGGTAGGCCGAAGTCACGGACGGCGTGGTGGTCGCGCCGGCTTCCTTCGCCATCCGCAAAGCGCGGAGGCGCATCGTCTTTTCATCGCGTTCCTGAACGACGGCGTCGTTCTCGGAGATGATCCGGCTTCTCGCCAGAAACTGCGACTGTGTCTTGCCAAAGGCCGCTTCGGCCTGAATGCGAGCCTTGCTCTGGGTCTCTGTCATGGCTGTGATCCTCGAGTGTTTGATGGCGGTGCCGGTCTTTCGGCCAAAAAAAAGCCAGGCAAAATGCCTGACCTTTCATTGTTCCCGCGCCCTCCTTGGTGCCAGTACATCCGTGGTCACCCGAGAGCACAAAGATCGATCAGGCAGCCTGCAGCTGGCCGGCGGACATCTTGCCCGACTTGTTGTCGCGTTCCATCTCGTAGCCGATCTTCTGGCCTTCGACGATTTCGCGCATGCCGGCGCGCTCGACGGCGGAGATGTGGACGAAAACGTCCGGACCGCCATTGTCAGGCTGAATGAAGCCGAAGCCCTTGGTGGAATTGAACCATTTAACTGTGCCAGTGGTCATAACGAACCCTTTCATAGCAATATTGAGTGACCGCCGTGCAACTGCACGGGCGGCTGGGTAGCTCGATCTCTTTTGAAGGGAAGTTCGTCGAGGCACGGTGTCAGGGTGCTAGAACAAAAGTCAAACAAGGAAATATCGACAAGCTCTAAATAGGCGATTGGACCGCCGATGTCAACTTTTAGTTTCGATTCGCGTCGAATTGCCGATTTTCGGTTGAATCCACGAGGTCAGATCGGCGTGCGATTGCGTTTGCCGCACGGTCGGGGCAGACGTGCAGGGTCTCAACCGTTTCGGGCGTAATGGTGCTTGATGTCGGCGGCGAGCGGGAACGACGCAAAGAGGCCGAGCGGCAGGGCGAAAAGGGCCGCGACCGGAAGGCCGAAACGGCTGAACAACAGGGCCCCGGCAATGCCTCCGGAGAAGAACAGTCCGATCAGCGACAGAAGCAGGGCAAGCTTGGTACCGTCGGCGATGACGGGTACCAGATCCGGCCGCGCCGGGTCGTTGCGATAGAGGAGTTTGCCGATCTCGATGCCGGCATCGGTCACGAGGCCGGTGACATGCGTGGTGCGGATGCGCGCGCCGGACAGCTTGGTGATGATGGCATTCTGCAGGCCCATGATGAAGCACAGTAGGCTGATGGTCAGAAGGATGGTCGAGGAGGAGCCCGGCATCAGGAACAGACCCGACAGGCCGAACATCAGCAGCAGCAGGGCCTCTACGGCGAGCGGCAGGGCATATTCGGATTCGAGCGCGCGCCGGCGTGCCCAGTTGATCAGGACGGCCGAGGTGGCGGCACCGGCGATGAAGGCGGCGAGCGAGCATGCGCCGATGACGACCAGGAACCGATTGCCGAGCACCATGTTGTCGGCGATGGCCGAGACGATGCCCGACATATGCGAGGTGTATTGCTGCACGGCCATGAAGCCGCCGGCGTTCACCGCGCCGGCCACGAAGGTCAGGTAGAAGGCGAGGTGGCGGTCGCTGTCCTCGTTGCGCTGGCGGGCGGCAAGCCCTCCCAAGTAGTATCTCATGCTCTTGTCCGCTGACTGCCGGCGACTGACCGGAGAGAAAAAGCCATCCTCATACCGAATCGTAAACAGCTCCGGAAGATTTGCCAGAGATAGTATGCGCGCGCCAAGATTTCGAGCGTCGGCAGGCGAGAAATGTCCGTTACGGCCGGCCGCAGCGGTACGGCAGCCGGCTCGATCTTCCCATGTGACGGGATCACGGCTAAGTCCTTTGCCGGATGAAGCGGTGCCGTCGGCCGGCCGCCGCGCAAGGAGACGATGCCTGTGACCGATATCGATCGCCACCATGCCGAGCGCCTGATGCAGCAGGCAGGAATCGACGCGCTCGCACTCTTCCAGCCGGAAGCCTTCCGCTATGCCGTCGGTGCTCCGGCCGGCGTGGCCATGATGTGGGGCCGGGCCGGGCCGGCGATCGCGCTGGTACCCGCGGATCGAGGTAGCCGGATCGCGGCGGTGGCCAGCGACCACGCGGCGAGGCAGATCCGCAAGGCGGCGCCGGATGTCGATCTGGCGACGCACCGCATCTGGATCGACATGGTCGATCTCTCCGCCCTGACCGATCGAACGGATGTCGATACGGCGACGGTCAATGCCGCCTATCGCGCCCAGGGTCGCAGCGGCCTACGTCCGGAGACCTTCGACCGCTCGACCTGTTTTTCGCTGCTCGGCGACATCCTGCATGCGCGGGGGCTCGCGCAGGGACGGATCGGCGTCGATCTCGAATTCATGCCGGCCGCGGATTTCGAGCATCTGAAGCGGATCTTGCCTGGAGCGCGGTTCATCGACGGTTCGGAAATCCTCAGAAGGCTGCGCGCCGTCAAGTCGCCGCGCGAAATCGAACGCCTGCGACGTGCGGCGATGGCGGCCGAGGGCGGCCTGTCGTGGATGGCCGAGGCGGTCGTGCCCGGCGTCTCGCTTGGCGATCTGTCCGCAGCCTGGAAGGCCGGTGCGCAGGCGACGGCCGCGGCCGGCGGTTTTGCTCTCAGCGGACACTGGGATTTCATCTCCGTCGGCCCGGACCTCGCCGACATGAATGCGGTGGTCACGCCGGGTGCCCTGATCAAGGCCGATGTCGGCACGCTGATCGACGGCTATTCCTCGGACGGGGCACGGACCTTCTGCTTCGGTCCGCCGGTACCGCTTGCGCAACGCATCTTCGCTGCCCTGGAAAACGCCTTCGCCGCCGGCCTCGACGTGCTCAAGCCGGGCAACAGCTTCGGTGCGGTGCACGCGGCGATGACGGCCTCGATGCGCAAGGACGGCTTTACCGAGTACTTCCGAGGCCATTTCGGCCACTCGGTCGGCGGCGGCGTCGGTATCGAGGAATGGCCGTTCTTCTCGGCCAACAGCCCGGAGCCTATCCTGCCGGGCATGGTCGTCGCGCTCGAGGCGCCCTTCTATGCGCAGGGCCTCGGCGCGTTGATGATCGAGGACCAGTTTCTCGTCACCGAAAGCGGGGTGGAGCCGATGAACCGCCTGCCGCGCGGTCTTCGGGATTTGTCCGGGCAATAGGCTGCCGACCGGACCACGGGCGCATGGTTCACCACTCAGCGCCGTTCGAAGAGTGCCATGCCCAGGCCCTCGACTTCGACGAACAGGGCGCCGCCCTCTTCCAATGCGTGGAGAAGCTGAGCGGCCGTGGCGCGATGCAGCTCGTGCCGTGCGCCCTCATCGTCGCGGATCGTGCTGCGGGACACTTGCGAATGCTCGGCAAGGTCCGGTCGCGTCCAGTGATCCTGCAGGCGAAAGCGAAATCGCCAACGGCATGCTGGCGAGCCTCGACCAGGTGCACCGGCCGGCCGTTCCGAAGGAGAACGGTCACGCCTGACGCCAGGACTTCAGGGGATGCAAGGGCTTCGGGGGAACCAAAGGACGGCTGCCGGGTTTGGTCCCTGCATCATTCCCTCTTTCCCGGAGAATCGCAATGGCGAAGAAGACCACCAAGGCAGCTCCCTCAGACGTAGCGAGCCTCCACGACCAGTCACTCGTCCGGGGCGCCGGCGGCGAACTGCACCAGACGGCGGAAACGCATGACGCGCCGGTGATGACCACCGCGCAGGGCGGCCCGGTCGCGGACGACCAGAATTCGTTGCGAATCGGCGCCCGCGGCCCGCTTGCCATGGACGACTTCCATTTCCGCGAAAAGATCTTCCATTTCGACCACGAACGCATTCCCGAGCGCGTCGTGCATGCCCGCGGCTACGGCGCGCACGGCTATTTCGAAACCTATGATTCGCTCGCTGCCTATACCAAGGCCGACCTCTTCCAGCGCAAAGGCGAAAAGACGCCGGCTTTCGTGCGCTTCTCCACCGTTGCCGGCAACAAGGGTTCCGCCGACCTTGCCCGTGACGTGCGCGGCTTCGCCGTCAAGATCTACACCAAGGAAGGAAACTGGGACCTCGTCGGCAACAATATCCCGGTCTTCTTCATCCAGGACGCCATCAAGTTTCCCGACCTGATCCATGCCGCCAAGCAGGAGCCGGACCGCGACTTCCCCCAGGCGCAGACGGCGCACGACAATTTCTGGGACTTCATCTCGCTGACCCCCGAGAGCATGCACATGATCATGTGGGCCATGTCGGATCGCGCCATCCCGCGCTCCTTCCGGTTCATGGAGGGGTTCGGCGTCCACACCTTCCGCCTGGTCAACGCCAAGGAGGAATCGACCTTCGTCAAATTCCACTGGAAGCCGAAGCTCGGCCTGCAGTCGGTCGCCTGGAACGAGGCGGTGAAGATCAACGGCGCCGACCCCGACTTCCATCGCCGCGATCTGTGGCAGGCGATCCAGTCCGGCAACTTCCCGGAATGGGAGCTGCAGGTGCAGCTGTTCGACCAGGCCTTCGCCGACAGCTTCGATTTCGACGTGCTCGATCCGACCAAGATCATTCCCGAGGAAATCCTGCCGCCCCAGCCGGTCGGCCGCCTGGTGCTCGACCGCATGCCGGACAATTTCTTTGCCGAGACCGAGCAGGTGGCGTTCATGACGCAGAACGTGCCGCCTGGCATCGACTTCTCCAACGATCCGTTGCTGCAGGGCCGCAACTTCTCCTATCTCGATACGCAGCTGAAGCGTCTCGGCGGACCGAACTTCACCCATCTGCCGATCAATGCGCCGAAATGTCCGTTTGCCCATTTCCAGCAGGACGGGCACATGGCGATGCGCAATCCGGTCGGCCGGGTCAACTACCAGCCGAATTCCTGGGGCGAGGGGCCGCGTGAATCGCCGGTCAAGGGCTTCCGCCACTTCCCGGCCGAGGAACAGGGCCAGAAAGTGCGTCTGAGGCCCGAAAGCTTCGCCGACCACTACAGCCAGGCCCGGCAGTTCTACATCAGCCAGACCCCGCCCGAGCAGCGCCATATCGCCAATGCGCTGACCTTCGAACTCAGCAAGGTCGAGACGCCGGTCATCCGCGAGCGCGTCGTCTCGCACCTGCTCAACATCGACGAAACGCTCGCCAGCACCGTTGCGGCCAAGCTTGGTCTGAAGACCATGCCGAAGCCGGCCGATGCGGCCGTGGAGACGCGCCAGGATCTCGAGCCGTCGCCGGCACTCAGCATCCTGCTGAACGGTCCCAACCGGTTCGAAGGTCGCAAGCTCGGCATTCTGGTGACGGACGGCGTGGACGCCGCGCTGCTCAACGCGCTGGTGGCGGCCGTGACCAAGGAAAAGGCCACGGTGGAGATCATTGCCCCAAAGGTCGGCGGCGTGACGGCCTCCGACGGCAGCTGGGTCGTGGCGCATCAGATGACCGACGGTGGTCCGTCGGTGCTCTACGACGCCGTCGCCATCCTGCCCTCGCCGGAGGCCGTCGCCGAACTGGCAACGGAAGCCACGGCCCGCGACTTCGTCGCCGACGCTCTCCAGCATTGCAAGTTCATCGGCCATGTCGAGGCGGCCATGCCGCTGCTCAAGAAGGCCGGCATTGCCGACAGCCTCGACGAAGGCGTGATCGCGCTGGCGACGGAGAAGGACATTGCCGGCTTCATCAGGGAACTCGGCAAACTGCGCCTCTGGTCGCGTGAACCGGGCGTCAAGCACGGCAAGGCGTCGATTCCCGTCAGGTGATCGACTAGCTCACCGAATGCGGCGGGCAGGGGCCGGGGAGACAGGTTTGCGCTTAGGCGCTGGCCCGGTCTTCCCGGCCTCGGCCGTTTCGCCGCAGGATCAGAATTCCGCCTCGTCCGCCGTCCTTGGCCCGACGATGGAAAAGCGCATGCGGTATTCGCCGGGCGACACACCGACGATCTTGCGGAAGGTCTTGCGGAAGGCGTTGGCGTCTTCATAGCCGCTGGCCCAGGCAATCTGCTCGATGGCCAAGCTGGACTGTTCGAGAAGATCGCGCGCCTTGGCGATGCGCAGGCGCTGCGCATAGTCGGTCGGGTTGATGCCCGTCGCTTTCTGGAAGCGGCGCAGGAAGGTCCGCTCGCCAAGTCCGGCCCGCTCCGCGAGCGCCGGCACGCCGAGGCCCTTGGCATCCGTCCCATGCAGCCAATGCTGGATCTCGAGGATCACCGCGTCGCCATGATCGAGCCGGGGCGCGAATTTCGAATAGAAGCTCTGCTCGCGCGTGCCGGGATCGATCAGCATGTAGCGGGCCGTCGCCAGCATGACGTTCGACCCGAGCAGCCGGTCGATCAGCCGCAATCCCAGATCCGTCCAGGCCATCATGCCGCCGGCGGTGATGATGTCGCCCTCGTCCATCAACATCTTGTCGGTATCGATGCGCACGTCCGGATGGCGCCTGGCGATCGCGTCGCCATGCAGCCAGTGCGTCGTGGCGGCCCGACCCGACAAAAGCCCGGTCTGCGCCAGCAGCGACGCGCCGCCGCAGGCCGAGCAGATGATGGCGCCCGACTGGTGGTGGCTGCGGATCCATTCGGGAAAGCTGCCCATGCGCTCGCCGAAGGGCAGTTCGTCGCTCATGGCGGGCGGCAGTACCACGGCGACCGGCCGGCCTTGCGTCTCCAGGGGGTGCGTGTCGAAGACCCTGGCGACCGTGCCGGCCATGTCGAGTTCGTAGTGGCTGACCCGCAACTGCCGGGCTTTGGATGTCGACTGCTGGTGGTCATGCTTCTGCGCCACCGCAAACATGTCCGTCAGGCCATGCACGGCTGCTCGCCAGACTTCGGGATAGCTGGCGATGGCGATTTCCACCACGTCGTCGGTCGAAGGTTTTGTCACTTGCGAACCTGTACTTGCCAATTTTGCCATTCGTGTGGCGTTGTCAGGCCGATCCCGACGCTGGGTCTGAACGCCCTGCGACATGGAACGAAAAGCCCGCCGCTGCGGCTGCAACGGCGGGCCTGAAACATCGAATCGGACCGATCAGCCCTTGAGATTGCGCTTGGCGAGCGTGCGCAGGCGCAGCGCGTTGAGCTTGATGAAGCCGGCGGCGTCCTTCTGGTCGTAGGCGCCCTGGTCGTCTTCGAAGGTGACCAGCTTGTCGGAATAGAGCGACTTGTCGCTCTCGCGGCCGATGACCATGACATTGCCCTTGTAGAGCTTCAGGGTCACTTCGCCTTCGACATGGCGCTGGCTGAGGTCGATCGCCGCCTGCAGCATTTCGCGTTCCGGCGAGAACCAGAAGCCGTAGTAGATGAGCTCGGCATAACGCGGCATCAGCTCGTCCTTGAGGTGGCCGGCGCCCCGGTCGAGCGTGATCGATTCGATGGCGCGGTGCGCCGCCAGCAGGATGGTGCCGCCGGGGGTCTCGTAGACGCCGCGCGACTTCATGCCGACGAAGCGGTTTTCGACGAGGTCGATGCGGCCGATGCCGTTGTCGCGGCCATAGTCGTTGAGCTTGGCGAGGATGGTCGCCGGGCTCATGCGAACGCCGTTGATGGAAACTGCGTCACCCTTTTCGAAGCCGACCTTGATGATCGTCGCCTTGTCGGGAGCGGCCTCCGGCGAAATGGTGCGCATGTGCACATATTCGGGCGCCTCGACGGAAGGGTCTTCCAGAACCTTGCCCTCGGACGAGGAGTGCAAAAGGTTGGCGTCGACCGAGAACGGCGCTTCGCCCTTCTTGTCCTTGGCGACCGGGATCTGGTGCTGTTCGGCGAATTCCAGAAGGTCGGTGCGGCTCTTGAAGGACCAGTCGCGCCACGGGGCGATGATCTTGATGTCCGGGTTCAGCGCATAGGCCGAGAGCTCGAAGCGAACCTGGTCGTTGCCCTTGCCGGTGGCGCCATGGGCGATCGCGTCGGCGCCGGTGCGCTTGGCGATTTCGATCAGGTGCTTGGAGATCAGCGGGCGGGCGATCGAGGTGCCGAGCAGGTAGACGCCTTCATAGACGGCATTGGCGCGGAACATCGGGAAGACGAAGTCGCGGACGAATTCCTCGCGCACGTCCTCGATGAAGATCTCCTTGATGCCGAGCATTTCGGCCTTCTTGCGGGCCGGCTCGAGCTCTTCGCCCTGGCCGAGGTCGGCGGTGAAGGTCACGACTTCGGCGTTGAGTTCCGTCTGAAGCCATTTCAGGATGATCGAAGTGTCGAGCCCGCCCGAATAGGCGAGGACGACCTTCTTCACGTCTTTATGCGATGCCATGATGAAAGTCCGTTCGTGAGCGTTGAGCCGCATCGATCAGGGCCCTTGGTTTGCGGCACTTTTAGCGAGATTATCGCGCCGCGCAAGGGGAAGAGGCCATGGTCCTCGGCGGGCCTGCGAAAAGCCGGGCGAGGCCCTTGGCGTTTGACCCGCACTGCAACGGACCCCATATCACCAGTCCTGGACTGTAAACGAAGAGGGACATCGACATGCAACATCCAGCAATCGCCAGCGGCAAGGTGGCCGTCGTCACCGGCGCCGCTTCCGGGATCGGGCTTGCCGCTGCCAAGGCCTTCGCCCGAAGCGGCATGTGCGTCGTGCTCGCCGATCTCGGCGGAGACCGGCTCGCCGAGGCTTGCCAGCAGGTCGCGGCGCTCTCCGCTCACCCCGACACCGATGTCGTGGCCATCGAGACCGATGTCGGCAAGATCGACGAACTGGAGGCGCTCGAACGGGCGGTCATCCAGCGCTTCGGCCGGATCCACGTGCTGATGAACAATGCCGGTATCCAGCCGGGCAGCAGCCTGTTCGGCCCCCAGGCCAACTGGGAAAACGTGCTGTCGGTCAACTTAATGGGCGTGATCAACGGCACGCGCACCTTCGGGCCGCACATGATCGGCCACGGCGAACCGGCGCTGATCATCAATACCGGCTCCAAGCAGGGCATCACCACCCCGCCCGGCGATCCCGCATACAATGTGTCGAAAGCCGGCGTGAAGGCGTTTACCGAGGCGCTGCAGCACGAACTGCGCAACACGCCCGACTGCAAGGTCACGGCACATCTGCTGATCCCCGGTTTCGTCTTCACCGCGCTGACGGCCAATGGACGCACCGCCAAGCCGGACGGCGCCTGGACGCCGGAACAGACGGTCGATTTCATGCTGCAGAGCATCGAGCGCGGGGACTTCTACATTCTCTGCCCCGACAACGACGTCGACCGGGCGACCGATCAGAAGCGGATCCTCTGGGCCGCCGGCGACATCGTCGAGAACCGCCCGCCGCTGTCGCGCTGGCATCCGGACTATGCCGAGCGCTTCAAGGCCTATCTCGCCGGCGAATAAGCCCGATTGGCAAGCATCGCGGCGCCCGGTATGGAAGACGCAACCTGCGTCGCCCATACCGGGCTCTCTTCGTTGCGGAACCGCGCCATGGAATTCCTTCCGAGCCTGCCCACCTTCCTCGCCTTCAGCCTTGCGATCCTGCTGCTCGCCATCACGCCCGGGCCGGACATGACGCTGTGGATCAGCCGTTCGCTACGCGACGGCCGGGCAACCGGCCTTATGGTCCTGGCCGGCACCAGCTTCGGTATCTCGATCCACACCATGCTGGTGGCCTTCGGCATTTCGGCGCTGATCGTCGCCTCGCCGACCGCCTTCCTGATCCTCAAGACCGGCGGGGCCGGCTATCTGCTGTGGCTGGCGATCCAGGCCGTGCGCCACGGCTCAAATTTCGTCATCCGGGCCGATGGGCAGCGCCAGGCCTCGCCCTCCAAGGCCTTCCTCAACGGGCTCTGGGTCAATCTCCTCAACCCCAAGGTCATCATCTTCTTCATGACCTTCCTGCCGCAGTTCGTCAGCGCCAGCGACCCGAACGTCACCGGCAAGCTGCTCTTCCTCGGCATCTGGTCGATCATCCTGTCCCTGCCGATCGGCCTTGCCATCATCTTCATGGCGGACATTCTCTCCTCCTGGCTGCAGGCCAACCGCAAGGTCCTGCGCGCCATCGACTACACGTTTGCCGGCGTGTTCTCGATCTTCGCCGTCAAGATCCTGTTCACCCAGGCTCGCTGAGCCGACAAGCCGGATGCAAAAAAAAGGCGCCGAGCCCCTCAGGGCCGGCGCCTTTTCATGTGTTGCCGCGGTCGAATCAGCCGATCAGCAGTTCGTCGTCATCCAGCGTTTGGCCGCGGATGCGGCGGAACATGTCGATCAGGTCCTCGACCTGCAGATCCTTGCGATTGTCGCCGGCCACGTCGAGGACGATCTCGCCGGCATGCAGCATGATCGTGCGCGTGCCGAAGTCCAGCGCCTGGCGCATCGAATGGGTGACCATCAGCGTCGTCAGCTTACGTTCCGAGACGATCGACTGGGTGAGCCCCATGATGAACTCGGCCATGCCCGGATCGAGCGCTGCCGTATGTTCGTCGAGCAGCAGGACCTCGGAGCCAGCCAGCGTCGCCATCACCAGCGATACGGCCTGGCGCTGTCCGCCGGACAGGAGGTCCATGCGGTCGGCCATGCGGTTTTCCAGGCCGAGATTGAGCGAGGCGATGCGGTCGCGGAATTCGCCGCGCCGCGCGCCGCCGAGCGCCGACATGAGCCCCCGCCGCTTGCCGCGCTGCGAGGCGAGCGCAAGGTTCTCCTCGATTGATAATGCGCCGCAGCTCCCGGCGAGCGGATCCTGGAAGACGCGCGCAACGAGGCCGGCGCGCGTCGCCGTCGTCTTGCGCGACACGTCGCTTTTGCCGATCGTGACCCGGCCGGATGTGGGCAGGACGTCGCCGGCGAGAACGCCAAGCAGGGTCGACTTGCCGGCGCCGTTGGAGCCGATGACGGTGACGAAGGAGCCGGTCTCGATGGTCAGGTTGACGTTTTTCAGCGCCTGCTTCTGCAGCGGCGTGCCGCGGCCGAACACGACTTCGATGTTTTCAAGCGCGATCATGCCGATACGCCTCCCCGGCGCAGTCTGGGAAGGACGAGCGCGACGGCGACGAGCACGGCGGTGACGAAGTTCAGGTCGGAGGCCTTGAGGCCAAGCACATCGCTCGACAGCGCCAGCTGGATCGCCAGGCGATAGGCGATCGAGCCGAAGACGCAGCCAATCAGGGCGATGAGCAGGCCGCGCTTTCCGAACAGCGTTTCCCCGATGATGACGGCGGCAAGGCCGACGACGATCGTGCCGACGCCCGAGGTGACGTCGGCGAAGCCGTTGGTCTGGGCAAAGAGCGCTCCACCAAGCGCGACAAGCGCGTTGGAAAGGGCGATGCCGAGATAGATCTGGCTGTCGGTCTGAACCCCTTGCGCCCGCGCCATGCGCGCATTGGCGCCGGTCGCCCGCATGGCCAGCCCGGCATCGCTTTCGAGGAAGCGCCAGACGAGGAAGACGACGGCGACCACCAGCAGGAAGATGAAGAGCGGGCGTACGAGATATTCGGGAAGGCCCTGGCCGTAGAACGGGGTGAGCATCGTGTCCTGGTTGAGCAGGGCGACATTGGGCTTGCCCATGACGCGCAGGTTCACCGAGAACAGCGCGATCATCGTCAGGATCGAGGCCAGCAGGTTGAGGATCTTGAACCGCACGTTGAGCATCGCGGTCACCAGACCCGCGGCGGACCCGGCGACCATGGCAAGGGCGGTGGCGACCCAGGCATTGAGCCCCGCGATGATGAGAACGGCGGCGACGGCCGCCCCGAGCGGAAAGGATCCGTCGACGGTCAGGTCGGGAAAGTCGAGGACGCGGAAGGCGAGATAGACGCCGATCGCCACGAAGGCGAAGACCAGTCCCAGCTCGACGGCACCCCAGAAGGCGATATGGCTCACGGTGGAGAAGTCCTTGTAGGCCACGAATCGCCGTTTCGGCGCGGCGCGTGGGCGGGCAGTTGGCGGGGCCGCGCGAACACGGCCCCGGTTGTCGGAAATTACTCGATCGTCTTGGTGGCGCGGCTGGTGATGCTTTCCGGGAAGGTCACGCCCATCTTGGCCGCGGCCTTCTTGTTGATCACCAGATCGGTACCGGCGGCGACGCGGACCGGAATGTCGCCCGGCTTTTCGCCCTTGAGCACGCGAACGACGATTTCGCCGGTCTGCTTGCCGACGTCGAAATAATTGAAGCCCAGGGCGGCCAACGCACCGCGGTTCACCGAATCCGTATCGCCGGCATAGAGCGGGATCTTGGCTTCCTCGGCGACGCCGACGGCTGCCTCGAAGGCCGAGACGATGGTGTTGTCGGTCGGGATGTAGATGACGTCGACGCGGCCGACCAGCGCACGGGCCGCGCCCTGCACTTCAGCCGACTTGGTGGCGACGGATTCGACGATGGTCAGGCCGGCCTTCTCGGCTTCCGCCTTCAGCGCGGCAAGCGTCGAGACCGAATTGGCTTCTGCCGTGTTGTAGATGAAGCCGATCGACTTGGCGTTCGGGGTGATTTCCTTGATCAGCGCCACATGGTCGGCAACCGGCGACATGTCGGAAAGGCCGGTGACGTTGCCGCCCGGCTTCTGCATGTCCTTGATCAGCTCGGCGCCGAGCGGATCCGACACGGCGGTGAAGACGACCGGGATGTCGCGGGTGGCCGAGACGACGGCCTGGGCGGAGGGGGTGGAGATCGGCACGATGACGTTCGGCGCATCGCCGACGAACTGGCGGGCGATCTGCGCGGCCGTGCCCGGATTGCCCTGGGCCGACTCGTAGACGAACTTCAGGTTTTCGCCTTCCTTGTAGCCGGCTTCCGACAGGGCTTCCTTGATGCCGTCGCGGGCGGCATCGAGTGCGGGGTGTTCGACGATGGCGGTAACGGCGACAGTGACTTCCTCGGCCTTGGCCGGCAGGATCAGGGCGGTAGCAGCGAAAAGGGCGAGTAGGGTGGCGCGCATGAATGCCTCCAAAAGGTTGGTGTGCCGCAGATCGTCTTAGGTAAGCGATCGCTTGAAATCAATTCACGTGCCGGTATGGAGTCGATGATTTCTCGTGATGCATTGTCGCACCGGTTCCGCCCTCAATCGTCCTCGCCGTGACCGACGATCATCATGGCCTCGAAGGCCAGGCGATCGGTCTTGCGCATGCGCTCCGATTCCGACTTCAGCTGGCCGCAGGCGGCGAGAATGTCGCGGCCGCGCGGGGTGCGGATCGGCGAGGCATAGCCGGCCTGGTTGATGAAATCGGCGAACTTCTCGATCTGCTCCCAGTCCGAGCACTGGTAGTTGGTGCCCGGCCAGGGGTTGAACGGGATGAGATTGATCTTGGCCGGCACGCCCTTCAGCAGCTGGATCAGCCCCTTGGCGTCCTCGAGGCTGTCGTTGACGTCCTTCAGCATCACATATTCGAAGGTGATGCGCCGCGCGTTCGACACGCCCGGATAGTTGCGGCAGGCCTCGATCAGCTCCTTCAGCGGATATTTCTTGTTGATCGGCACCAGCATGTCGCGCAGCTCGTCGCGCACCGCGTGCAGCGAGATCGCCAGCATCACGCCGATTTCCTCGCCGGTGCGGTAGATTTCCGGAACGACGCCGGAGGTCGACAGCGTGACGCGCCTCTTCGACAGCGAAAGGCCGTCGCCGTCGGTGGCGATCAGCAGCGCCTTCTTCACTTCCTCGAAATTGTAGAGCGGCTCGCCCATGCCCATCATCACGATATTGGTGATCCTGCGGTCGCTCGACGGGATCATGGCGCCCTGCGGCACGTCGCGGTCCGGGAAATCACCCAGCCGGTCACGGGCGAGCAGCAGCTGCGAGAGAATTTCCTCGGCCGTCAGGTTGCGCACCAGGCGCTGCGTGCCGGTGTGGCAGAAGGAACAGGTCAGCGTGCAGCCGACCTGGCTGGAAATGCACAGCGTGCCGCGGCCCTCTTCCGGAATGTAGACGGTCTCGACCTCGACCGGACGGCCGGCGCCGCGCGGGGGGTAGCGCAGCAGCCATTTGCGGGTGCCGTCGTTCGACACCTGCTCCTCGACGATCTCCGGCCGGGCGATGGTGAAGTTGGCCTTCAGCATCTCACGCATGTCCTTCGACACGTTCGCCATGGCGTCGAAGTCGGACACGCCGCGCACGTAGAGCCAGTTCCAGAGCTGGCTGACGCGCATCTTGACCTGCCGCTCGGGAACGCCCTTTTCACGCAGCATGGCCGCCATTTCTTCGCGGCTGGCGCCGATCAGGGTCGGCATTTCCGCGCCCGCCTTGGCGATCGGCGAGGGCCGGGCGTCATCGCGCCCCATCACACTTTCCATCACAGCCATGTCGTCAGAATCCTTTCGATCAAAGGTGCGGCCTCCGCCACCGAAGCGGCGATCGCACCCGATCCTGCATGAACCTAGAAATCGCGCCGGGCGGGATCAGAGTTTCCCACTCGCAGGCATTTTCCGGGGCCTCTAGCAGTTTTTTCGTTCTGCGTCACCCGGAATGTCGTCCCTGCACGGCTTGCGGGGCAAAACGCAAAGGGGCCGGCTCAGCGCCGACCCCTTGCTGAACGAGAACGCCGCAAGCCTTACTTGCAGTTTTCGATCTTCTTCAGAGCCGCCGAAATGCCGGACAGCGAATAGGTGTAGGAGGTGCCGGTGCCGCGCGCCGAGGTCGCCTTGACGGTCATCGCCTTGCCGGTCTTCATCGCGGCGACGAGTGCCGGCTCTTCCGCGGCATTCTCGACCCAGGCCGAGGTTTCCTTGACGAACATCACGAAATTGCGGTCGTCGATCGTGACATTGACCTTGGAGGCTTCCTTGAGGGCATAGCCCATCATCGCCTGCGGTTCGTAGGAGATGTTCTGGCCCGGACGCTGCGATACGACGAAGAAGATATCGCCGTGATTGACCGATGCAGGCTCCTTGGCGGTCGGTACGGACAGGACGTAGCAGACGTTCCCCCCGTTCGACTTGTAGGAATAGGCGCCCCAAGCCTTGAACTGCTCGATACGCGTCGGCGACTGCGCCGCAGCCAGAGTGCTGCTTGCCAGGATGATTGCCACTGCGGTTACGCTACTTCTTACGAACATGTCTTCCTGCCGGTTGCTTGTCCATCCATTGCCCGGCCACGGTAAGCCGGACATTCCATCGTCAAAACTTGATTCAGTATGACTTAATTTACGTTACCAAACCGTCAACAATAAACGATTCCGGCCGGAAACCGCGATATTTGAGGGTCAAGCCGCCTTGTTCCGGCACATGGCGTGTCCGACAAAAAGGCAATCCCCCCGATAGGCGGGACTAGAATGAAGAATTCTGGCGAGAGTTGGGCCTTGACCGTGTTTCGCAGGCCCTCTTGATCCTTCCAGCCGGAAAAAGTCGCGCATAGACCTGACCGAGAGGCGAAGACCGGCTGCTCGCTCGAGACTCAGGCCGCCCCGCGCTGCGGCTCGTCGGCGAGTATCTGGTCGGCGGCATCGTAGTGCCGTTCCTTGATATGGCCGTTGATGAGAGCGATCGCCGTGGTCAGTACGGCAATATCGTCGGTGAAGCCGACCAGCGCGAACATGTCGGGGATCGCATCGAGCGGCAGGACGAAATAGCCGAGTGCTGCAAGCAGGACGCCGCGCACGCGAAGCGGCGTCTTCCGGTCGGTCGCGCAATAGTAGGCGGCGATCACGTCGCGGGAGAAGGGGATCTGCCGCACGGCCTTCTTCATGGTCGGCCAGAATTTCGCCCGGACATTGCTCTCCTGGCGCGCCTGGGTATCCTCGTCGCCCGGCAACAGGATTTCACCGATCTTGATATCGTCCATTGCGTCTCGATCCTCGTGTGTGGACACGACAAGAATATGGGAAATGCGGGGCGGAAATCAATCGTGGTGCCCGGCCGCCCGGTCCATGGCGGCGGCCAGCTTGAAATCCAGTTCGGTCAGACCCTTCGCCGTATGGGTGGTCAACGTGACGTCGACGAGGCGGTAGACGTTCGACCATTCGGGATGGTGATCGAGCCTTTCGGCGGCAAAGGCCGAACGCGTCATGAAGGCGAAGGCTTCGCCGAAATCGGTGAAGACGAAGCTGCGGGTGATCGAGTCGCCCTCCGCCGAAATCGACCAGTCGGGCAAGCCGCGCATGCCTTCGGCGATTGCCGCCGGATCGAGTTTCTCGTATTTCATCGTCCTACCTCGCTGCCGCCCCTGGAAAAACCAGATGACTCCGTTTCCCGTTCTGTTCGTCTGTCTCGGCAATATCTGCCGCTCGCCCCTGGCCGAAGGCATTTTTCGCCATCTGACGACCGAGGCCGGCACGACCGAAACCTATCCGACCGATTCCGCGGGCACCGGAGGCTGGCACAACGGCCATCCGCCGGACAGCCGGTCGGTCCAGGTCGCCCGCGAGCATGGCATCGACATATCCGACCTGCGCGCCCGCCGGGTGGAGCCGGTCGATTTCGAGCGCTTCAGACTGATCCTGGCCATGGACCGCAGCAATCTGCGCCACCTCCAGGACATGGCGCCACCGGATCCGTCAGCGACCATCGCGCTGTTCAGCGCCTTTGCGCTCGGTTCCGACATCGACGTACCCGACCCCTACTACGGCGGGATCGACGGCTTCCGCGGCGTCTACAGCATGCTCTTTACCGGCTGCAGGTCCATCGTTGCAAAACTCGAGGCCGAGCGGGCCTCGTGGAGCGGGAACACTTCTTCGGTAAGGTAAGGGCCGCCACCCACCGATTCCTTCGACGACAGCAGAACGAAGCGCGTCGCGAGGAAGGGCGCCGTATGGAAATCGCTGCGGCCGGCGAGATAATGAACCACGTCGTCGACACGGCAGGACTTGAGGCGCGCCAGCGTTACATGCGGCATGAACTTGCGCGGATCGGGCGGCAGGCCGATGCGCTGGCAGATTCGCTCAATCTCGGCCTGGAGGGCAAACATTTCCGGCGCGGGCGAAACGCCGGCCCATATGGAGTGGGGCTTCTTCGAGCCGAAGGAGCCGATGCCGTTCAGGCTGAGGTTGAATTCGGGCCGGTCGATCCGGTCGAGCCGGTCGACGACCTCGTCGGCGGTGCGGCCATCGACGTCGCCGATGAAGCGCAGGGTGATGTGGTAGTTCTCCACATCGATCCATCGAGCTCCAGGGATGCCGCCGCGCAAAAGGGAGAGGCTCAATGCCGCGCTACGCGGAATTTCGAGGGCAGTGAATAATCTCGGCATAGCGAGGTCCCCGAATCTTCTTGCAGATGCACACAGCGAATCATGCAATGCCCATAGGCGCAAGTCCCTATTTCGGCGTGTCCCGGATAGTCTTCACGAAGTCCCGGACTGTCGGCGTCATGCGCTCGACCATGACTGCAATGCCCTTGGCGTTGGGATGCATGCCGTCATCGAGCTGCAGTTCCGAGCGTGTCACCACTCCGTCGAGAATGAAGGGATAGAGGGCCACGCCGTGCTTCTGCGCCAGCTTTGGGTAGATCAAATTGAAGCGCTCGCCATAGTCGGCGCCCATGTTGGGCGGGGCCAGCATGCCGACGAGCAGGACTGCGATGCCACGGTTCTTCAGCCTGCCGATGATCGCGTCGAGGTTCTTTTCCGTCTCCTCCGGAGGAATGCCGCGCAGCGCGTCATTGGCGCCGAGTTCCAGAATGACGCCCCTGGTCCCGTCCGGGACCGACCAGTCCACCCGCGCCAGGCCTGCCGCAGTGGTATCGCCGGAAACGCCGGCATTCGCCACCGTCACATCCTCGCCTTCTGCGACCAGCGCCTTCTCCAGACGTACCGGCAGGGCATCTTCCTGGGGAAGCTGGTAGCCGGCCATCAGGCTGTCGCCAAAGCCGACCAGCGGGAGCGTCTCGGCGGAGGCTGCGACGCCCGGGCCGAGAAGTCCGCCGACGATCACGGCTAAATGAAGGTACGTCGCTTTAAATGTCATCGGGCGTTCCCTAAATTGGCAGATGCAGAAACAGCGCGTGAAGGTGTCTTCGCGTCATATATATAGGGCGGGCACGCGTGAGAAAAACCATCATCGAACTCAAGAAGGCGGATCTGACGCTCGGCAGCGCCGCAGCCTCCGTCCACGTGCTGAAAGGCATCGACCTGACGATCGATGCGGGCGAGGCCGTCGGCATCGTCGGTCCCTCCGGTTCCGGCAAGTCGACGCTGCTCATGGTGCTCGCCGGACTGGAACGCCTCGACAGTGGTGAGATCAGCGTCAACGGCGCCCCGCTGCACATGCTTGGCGAGGATGCGCTCGCGGATTTCCGTGGGCGCAATATCGGCATCGTGTTCCAGTCTTTCCATCTGATCGCCAACATGACGGCGCTCGAAAACGTCGCCATTCCGCTCGAGCTCGCCAATGCCCGCAACCCCTTCGATATTGCCCGGCGGGAGCTTCAGGCCGTCGGCCTCGGCGAACGGCTCGGCCATTATCCGGGCCAGCTGTCCGGTGGCGAACAGCAGCGCGTCGCAATCGCCCGGGCGCTGGCACCCTCGCCGGCCGTGCTGATTGCCGACGAGCCGACGGGCAACCTTGACACAGAGACCGGGCGGCAGATTGCCGACCTCCTGTTCGCCCAGCAGGCCCAGCGCGGTATGACCCTTGTGCTGGTGACCCATGACCTCGGGCTCGCCTCGCGCTGCTCTCGCCAGGTCCGCGTCGCCTCCGGCCGGATCGCTGCCGATGCGCTACCCGCCGAACGCCTCGCGGAAGCGCAGACGGCATGAGAACGACGGCGAAGAGAGCGTCCATTGCCCTGCGAATCGCGCTGCGCGAACTGCGCGGCGGCCTGAAGGGCTTCTACATCTTCCTCGCCTGCATCGCGCTCGGCACCGGGTCGATCGCCGCCGTCAATTCCGTCGCGACCGCGATCACCGGGTCGATCGCCTCGGAGGGGCGCACGCTGCTGGCAGGCGACGTTCGGTTCGAGCTCAACAATCGCGAGGCCAATTCCAAGGAACTGGCCTTCCTCGACGGACTGGGCGACGTCGCAGTGTCGACCGTGCTGCGCTCCATGGCGCGCCTGCCCGACGGATCGGACCAGTCGCTGGTCGAGGTCAAGGCGGTCGATGACGTCTATCCGCTCTACGGCACCTTCGTGGCCGAACCGGCGCGCCCGCTGGCCGAGATGATCGCAGCGAAGGACGGTCGCTTCGGCGCCGTCGCCGCCCCCCTCCTGCTGGAACGGCTCGGTCTTTCCGTCGGCGACGAGATGCTGATCGGCAAGGCGCGCTTCGTCGTCACCGGTTCGATCGTTTCCGAACCGGACGCCATTTCCGACGGATTCGGCTTTGCACCACGCCTCGTGACCAGCCGGGAGGCGCTGAAGGCGAGCGGCTTGATCGAGACCGGCAGCCTGGTCGAACATGCCTACAAGATCCGCCTTGCCTCGCCCGCGCCGAGCGCCGAAGCCATCCGCCAGAAGGCCCAGAGCGAATTGCCGGATGCCGGCTGGTCGATCCGCACCAGTGACCGCGCCGCGCCCGCCCTCACCGAGAATATCGAGCGTTTCTCGCAGTTCCTTACCCTCGTCGGACTGACGGCGCTGGTCGTCGGCGGTGTCGGCGTCGCCAATGCCGTGCGCGCCTTCCTCGATTCCAAGCGGACCGTCATCGCCACGCTGAAATGTCTCGGGGCGCCGGCCTCGGTCGTCGTCATGGTCTACTTCTTCCAGATTGCCATGGTCGCGGCGATCGGCATCTTCGCCGGCCTGGTGCTCGGTGCCATCGCCCCGCTCGTTGCCGCCTACTATCTGTCCGGCTTCCTGCCGATCTCGGCGGAACCGACGCTCTATCCGGCCGCCCTGCTGCTTGCCGCCGTGTTCGGCATGCTGGTGACGCTCGCCTTTGCCATCATCCCGCTTGGACATTCGCGCCAGGTTCCGGCGACCGCGCTGTTTCGCGAACAGGGTTTCGAGCGGCGCGGGCTGCCGTCCTGGCCCTATGTGGCGGCGACGGCTGTGGCCTTGGCAGCCCTGGCGGCGCTGGCCATTCTCACCTCGGAGGAGCGTCGGATCGCAGCGATCTTCCTCGTCGCCATGGCGGCCGGTTTCGTCCTGCTGCGGCTCGTCGCCCTCGGCATCGCCTATCTGGCGAAGCGCAGCCCGCACGTACCCTCAGCCGCGCTGAGGCTGGCGATCGGCAATATCCACCGTCCAGGCGCACTCACCCCGGCCGTCACCCTGTCGCTCGGCCTCGGTCTCAGCCTGCTCGTGGCGCTGGCCCTGATCGACGGCAACCTGCGGCGCGAGCTCACCGCAAACCTGCCGGAACGCGCGCCGAACTTCTTCTTCGTCGACATTCAGAAGAGCGACATCGACGGCTTTCGCACCGTCATCGAAGGTCAGGCACCGAAGGGCAAGCTGGTCGAAGTACCGATGCTGCGCGGCCGCATCCTCGCCTTCAACGGCGAGGACGTGACCAAGATGGAGGTGCCGCCGGAAGGACGCTGGGTGCTGAGGGGCGATCGTGGCATCACCTATGCCGAAACCGTGCCGGAGAACGCCTCGGTTGCCGAGGGTGCCTGGTGGCCGGCCAACTACAGCGGCGAACCGCTGGTGTCCTTTTCCGCCGAGGAAGCCGGCGAACTTGGCCTGAAGCTCGGCGACACGGTGACCGTCAACGTGCTCGGCCGCAACATCACCGCCAGGATCGCCAATTTCCGCAAGGTCGAATGGGAGAGCCTTTCGATCAATTTCGTGATGGTGTTCTCGCCCAACACCTTCGCCGGCGCGCCGCATGCGTGGCTCGCGACCCTGACCGATCCGCAGGCGAGCCAGACCGACGAGGCCGCCGTGCTCAAGGCGGTGACTCAGGCCTATCCGACGATCACCAGCGTCCGGGTCAAGGATGCGCTCGATGTCATCGACCGGCTGGTCGGGCAGCTGGCGACCGCGATCCGTGCCGCTGCGGCCGTTGCGCTGATCGCCTCGATCCTCGTCCTGTCGGGTGCTCTGGCTGCGGGAAACAGGGCACGGACCCATGATGCGGTGATCCTCAAGACGCTCGGCGCCACGCGTGCCATGCTGATTCGTGCCTTCACCTACGAATATTTCCTGCTGGGTGCGGCAACCGCCTGTTTTGCGCTGATCGCCGGCGGCGGGATCGCCTGGTTCGTGCTGAGCCAGATCATGAAACTGCCCTCCAGTTTCCTGCCCGATGTCGCGCTGGCGACCATCCTGCTGTCGCTCGTCACGACGATCGGCATCGGGCTGGCCGGTACATGGCGTATCCTCGGGCAAAAGGCCGCGCCGGTGCTGCGGGAACTCTAGAAAAAGCACGTGAGGCCGCATTCTTGTCGCGCCCCGGCGGGTTCGGCAGCGATAACGGCATTTTGAGGAGCGCAGGTCTTGTCGCGCGCGCGGGGAAACCTCATATTGGCCGTAGGCATGCTGGAGCTCCGCAGCGGCGCCTGGGTATGAAACCCGACACCGTAACCTTTTCGGGGCTTGAAAAGAGGAAACAATGTCTGAACTCCGCAACTACCAGAGTCGACCGGGCCAGACTGGCGCCCAGTCGGCGACGATGATCGATGAGGGCCTGCGCGCCTATATGCTGAAGGTTTACAACCTGATGGCGCTCGGACTGGCGATCACGGGTATTGCTGCATTCGTCACCGCACAGATGGCGATCGGCAGCGACGGCCAGCTCACGGCCTTCGGTCAGGCGATCTATCTCAGCCCGCTCAAATGGCTAGTCATCCTGGCTCCCGTTGGGCTGGTGTTCTTCATGAGCTTCAAGATCCACACGATGAGTGTATCGGCCGCGCAAACGACCTTCTGGGTCTATGCCGCGTTGATGGGCTTGTCCTTGTCGTCGATCTTCATGGTCTACACGGGCGCCAGCATCGTCCAGACCTTCTTCGTGACCGCCGCTTCGTTCGGTGCCCTGTCGCTTTACGGCTACACTACGAAGCGTGACCTGTCGGCGATGGGCTCGTTCCTGATCATGGGCCTGTTCGGCCTGATCATCGCCTCGCTCGTCAACCTCTTCCTGGCGTCTTCGGCGCTTGAGTTCGCGATCTCGGCCATCGGCGTCCTGCTGTTCGCCGGCCTGACCGCCTACGACACGCAGAACATCAAGGACGCCTATTACGAAGCTGATGGCAGCGACGTTGCCGGCCGCAAGGCGATCATGGGCGCTCTGCAGCTCTACCTCGACTTCATCAACCTCTTCCTGTTCCTGCTGCGCTTCCTCGGCAATCGCGAATAACAGGAAGACGACAACGGCCGGGACGTTCTTCAAGCGTCCCGGCAACAAAAAACCCGCCGGCGACGGCGGGTTTTTTCGTGGTCCAACGAGAACCAGGCCGATGCCGGAACCCTTACGGATTCAGGATGGCTTGGCCAGTCTGGGCCACGGCGAGCGGGGCAGACACCAGACGGACGAACTTGGCGATGTCGACTGCGGGATGACGCGACGCATAGATCACGTCGCGGTTCTTGATCGGGAATGTCTGGCCAACCAGCAAGCTGTCGGCCACCGACATGTCGAAGCGATAGACGATCGGATAGCGGCCTTCCTTGTTCGGCTTCATGCCCTTGGACACCAGCTCGTGGAAACGCTCGGGCGACAGAAGGTCGGAGACGATTTCCGGCTCCTCGTAACGGAAGACGAAATAGCCTTTGGCGTCGATCCGCTCGTCCGATCCGCCGCCGGCCAGCGCGATGCTTTCGAGCAGGTTGACGTCGTTGGAGCCAAAGGGGATGCGGCCGTTCTTCCAGACTTCGCCCAGCGCCGTGAAGGTACGCGGATCGTGGGTGACGAAGATCTGGTCCTTCGGCTCGACGAAGATGTTTTCCGACGGATTCTCGACGATCGACTGCAGAAGAACCGTGCCGGTCTTCTTGCCGCGGGCGAGCGTGACATAGGATTCGTATGGCTGGGCGGCGGGACCGCCGGCCTTGGCGATGACTTCCATGATCGTCTCGCCGGACAGGCCGAGCGGCACCATGGAAGGTCTTCCGACCGCGCCGGACACTGTGACGTTGCGCGACGACGTGCCGCCGCTGCTGATGATGACGTCCGGCTCCACGGCCTTGTTGGCCAGGGCGCTCAACACCGCCTGGCGCGCCTGTTCCAGGGTGCGGCCACTGAACTGGACCTGGCCGACATAGGGGATGGCAGCCTTGCCGTCCGGCTGGACGACGACGTCGATATCGGTCTTTTTGGAATCCTGGGTGGAGAACAGGCCGTCGGCGCCGGCTTCGAATATGGTCACCCGCAACTGGTCGCCAACGCCGATGACGACATTGCGCGCCGCGCCGCCGATGCCGAAGCGGCGCTTCAGCATGCCGACGGAGAAATCTGCAACCGTACGGGCATTTTCCGCGTTCACATCAACGATTTCGAAGACGGCCGCATTGGAACGATGGACATCGGAGATAGACTTTCCGGCCTGCATATTGATGTCGGAAGCGAGCGGGCCAGCACCGGGAACTGCTTCGCAGCCCGCTAGGCCTGCACAAACGATGGCAACAACAACGCGTTTCAAATGGGCACTCCTGACCGCGACAGAATCTGGATCGGCTGATGTCCCTTAGCACGGGAAAAAGACAGACTTCCAGACGTAGAACCACAATAGGTTACGGAAGCTAAAATTTGACCAATGTCCGTCATCACAATGCACCGCCAGTGTTGCCGATATGCCGCGGACATGCCTTGGGTGAGGACCAGCGCGGCGGCGGATCGATGAACGCGCCGGGCTCGTTGACTTGCCCCGTAAGGATTCGCCGAACAATCTCCACGATGGCGACCTTGCGGCCTTCCTCGTGGTAGAAGTTTCCCTTGACCTGGATGGTTGCGGCAAGGGCTGCCTTGAACCGCAAGAGCAGCGATTCGTCGACCGGCTCCGGGGTACGC
Source organism: Allorhizobium sp. GW101-3B10 (assembly GCF_059424725.1). Classification (NCBI taxonomy): domain Bacteria; kingdom Pseudomonadati; phylum Pseudomonadota; class Alphaproteobacteria; order Hyphomicrobiales; family Rhizobiaceae; genus Allorhizobium; species Allorhizobium sp. GW101-3B10. The sequence goes on from NZ_JBWKZR010000001.1 coordinate 4,406,954, forward strand.
CAGAAACTGTCGAGGCTGGCCTGATGGGTCAGGCCCGGTACGTCGAAGACAGCACATCCGAGCGCAATCGTCGGGACGCGCGCCCTGAGGCTGTGCAGACCGACGGTCGAATTGACGACGACCGCGCCGCGCGCCTGCTTGAGCAGGGCCGCGAGATTGCCCTGCTCGATGAAGATCACGCGCTCTTCGACGCCGTGCTTGCGCGCGATACGCGCGACCCATTTGTCCCAGCGCTCCAGTCCATTGTCCAGGGGATGCTGCTTGACGACGAGATAGGTCTCTGACGGGGCATGCGCCGCAAAGGAACCGATCACTTCCTCGAGCATGTCGGAAAGATGCGCGTAGGGCGAATTGGCGCGGATCTGGTAATCGCTCTGGAGTTGCAGGGCCAGGACATAGAAGGGCACATGCCCGTTCTCCAGCAGATCGGTCGGGGTCACGGCCTTACGGCGCAGGGCCCGCGCCACCCATGGCAGATAGTCGACAAGCGCGCTGTAGTACTTGTCGTCACGATAGAAGGGGAAGAACGGGCGCCCGAAATAGGAGGTCAGATTGTAGACCACCTCGTTGAAGGCTTCCTGTTCGAAAGTGTGAGGATAGAGAACGTGCATGTCCGGCTCGGGGACCTGTTCTCCGATCGCCCTGATGATCTCTGGATCGTTCGGGAAGTGCGACAGGCGGCCCATGCCGTCGCGCTCCAGCGTGATCCAGTCCGGGCGCAGGTAGCCGAACTCCATGGCGTGGCAGCGCACACCCAGCCGTTGGCCGATCTCGCGCGCAACGCCGTGATACGGAAGCTGGTCGGCATAGTAGAGAATGTCGGTGACACCTTCGCGCTTGATCAGCGCCTCGAGGAACCGAGCCCAGCGCTTGAAAGAACCGCGATAGTTGATCGCGCCGCGCTTGCGCCAGTAAAGCTGGTCGCCCAGGGACAGGTTCACGCGATGGGTCGCCACGCCCTCCGCCTCGAAGGCGTCGGCAAGCGCCCGCCAGAAAGTCGATGGCGGTCCCTGCAGGAACAAGATTGAGGGTGTTTTCCCGGAGTGTTGCATCAGCAGACGCACCAGTCACTAAGGACAGAGAGGGGCATTCCGAACCATTTTCACCGATACCAACATTTTACCTGAGCAACGGCGGCGACTATAAGTGGCAGCCAACCCATGAACAAGACCGCAAGTGACCATAATGCACCGTTTCTCCTTGCTAATCCTCCAGGGGCCGGCCTCTCCCTTTCTGAAGAGCCTCGCTTCCGTGGCCGTACAGCGAGGACTGGCTGTCCACAAGATCAATTTCTGCCTCGGCGACGCCATATACTGGTGGCCCCGCAAGGCAAGCTGGTTCAAGGGCACGGATGCGCAGTGGCCGCAGTTCCTGGAGCGGTTCTGTCGCGAGAAGGGCATCACCGACGTGCTCATGCTCGGCGACGGACGCCCCAGGCATGCCGCCGCGATCGCCGTGGCCCGCCGCCTTGGCGTTCGCGTGCATATCTTCGAGCATGGCTATCTGCGGCCGGACTGGCTGACCATCGAGCCGGACGGAATGTCCAGCCGGTCGCGTTTTCCGCGTGATCCCGACGCGGTTCGCGCCATCGCGGCGCTGATGCCGCCGGCCGATCTCAGCGGGCGCTTCAAGTCGAACTTCCTCACCTATGCCTTGTTGGATCTTGCCTTCCATGTGCCCAATGTCCTGCTCGGGTGGATCGTCCATCCGAATTACCGCACGCATGGCCCGGTGCATCCCGTCGTCGAATATGCCGGCTGGATCGGCAAGGGATTAACCGCACGGCGGCGCAAACGCGAAGCACAGGCATTGCAGGAGCGCTACCTGCCGGCGCCGGGAGAGACGGTGCCGCGCTTCTTCCTGTTTCCGCTCCAACTGCCGGGGGACTACCAGATCCGTATTCACGCGCCTCTCGGCGATCTCTATCGGCTGGTTGAAGCGGTCATCCGGTCTTTTGCCCGCCACGCGTCGCCCGACATGCGGCTGCTGCTCAAGACCCACCCGATCGACAACGGGCTGAGCGGCTGGCAGCAGCGGATTTCCACGATCGCGGAGTGGCAGGGGGTCGCAGGTCGCATCGACCTGATCGACGGTGGCGATCTCGATCGGCTGATCGCCCGGTCGGAGGGCGTTGTCACGGTCAACTCCACCGTCGGCCTGACCGCATTGATCGCCGGCAAGCCGGTGATTTGTCTGGGTGCTTCGATCTACGATATGCCCGGCGTCACCCACCAGGAGAGCCTCGCGTCCTTCTGGACGCGGCCGCAAGCGCCGGAAGCCGACATGCCGGACGCGCTTACCCGTGCCCTGATCGCCACCGTGCAGGTGCGCGGCGGCTTCATTGGCAGGCAGGCGATCGAAACCGGCGCACGGGAAATGCTGGAGCGCATCGTCTCGCCCTCTCCCCACCTCGTGCCCGCGCCCGTGCCGGCTGTGTTTCGCTACGAGGACGAACTCACCGCGGGGTGAAAGCAATGCGCGTCAACGCGGCAGGCCGCGCTGGAACCAGCGATAGATCCACGGCTTGGCGAGACCGCCGAAGCGTGCCAGGAGATAGAGGCTGGGGGTGAAGAAGATCTCCGAGTGTCCGCGATCGAGGCCCCGGACGATGCGGCGGGCCACGGACTCGGCGCTCCACAGGCCCGCCGTGCCCATCATCGCCACCGCCTCCGGCGGGCGGAGTTTCAGCTCTTCGGCGAGCTGCGGCGTATCGGTGTCGGGCGGGAAGCAGATCGAAACGGCAATCCCATGCGGGCGCGATTCCAGCCGCAGCGCTTCGACGAAACCGACGAGAGCCGATTTCGAGGCGCAATAGGCAGTATAGCCGTGAAGTCCGATCAAGCCGGCGCCCGACGAGACGACCATGATCTGGCCCCGCCTGCGCGCCTTCATTCCGGCATAGACGGCGGAGATCATATGCACCGTGCCGTGCAGGTTAGTGTCGATATGCCGTCGGAATTCGGCCCCCGATTGGGCCTCGAACGGTGATGGTGCCACCATGCCCGCCGAGGTCACGAGAATATCGCAGGGACCAGACCCTGCCTCGATCGCCTCGATCGCGTCCTGGACGGCATCGTCGTTCGAGACATCGAGGCTGACGATGCCGATGTCATCCCCGGACCGGCCGGTTTCGGCCGACAGCAGGTCCTTCGCCGCTTCCAGCCGCTGCAGGCTGCGCCCGATCAGTGTGACGCGGGCGTCGCGCTCGAGATAGACGCGCGCGACGGCGCGGCCAATCCCGCTCGAACCTCCGGTGATGATGACGTGGACCATGGGCACCTCGGTCCGGGTTCGCCGGGCCGCATTTTTGGGGTCGGGACCAGCGTGCGAAAGTCCCGTTTCAGGACTTGGCGAACAGGGCCATCAGTTGGCCGGCGTCGAACGAGGCCAGACCGAAATTCTCCTGCTTCAGGCGGCCGAGAATGACGGCGGTGCGATCGACCGCGCGGGCGATCTGCTCCTCGGTATGGGCGCTGGTGATGAAGAAGCGCAGCCGGGCAAGACCTTCCGGCACGGCCGGATGGATGATCGGCAGGACGTTGATGCCGTCGGCATGCAACTCGTTCGACAGTTGTACGGCGCGCAGCGAATCGGCGACCAGCACGGGCACGACGGAGTAACCCTGGCTCAGCCCGGTATCGAGGCCGCGCTCGCGTGCCAGTTCCAGGAACAGATGGCTGTTGCGGCGCAATTGATGCGTGCGCTCCGGCTCGGCCTTCAAGATTTCCAGGCTGGCGATCGCCGCAGCCGCTAGCGCCGGGGCAAGGCCGACGCTGTAGACGAAACCGCCGGCCTGGGCCTTCAGCAGGGTGATCAAGGCCTCGCTGCCGGCGATATAGCCTCCGCAGCTGCAGCTGGTCTTGGACAGGGTGCCCATCCAGATGTCGACCTCGCCGGCGGCGATGCCGAAATGCTCGAACACGCCGCGGCCCGTTTCTCCGAGCACACCGAGAGAATGGGCTTCATCGACCATCAGCCAGAAGCCGTATTGCTCCTTGAGGCGGATTAGTGCCGGCAGATCGGCGATATCGCCATCCATCGAGTAGACGCCCTCGACGATCACCAGGATTCGCTCGTAGTCGCCGGCCAGCGTCTTCAGAACGCGGTCCAGATCGGCAATGTCGTTGTGCTTGAAGAAGCGACGGGTTGCGCCGGAGAGCCGGATACCGGCCAGCGCGCTGTTGTGGATGAACTCGTCGTGGATCACCAGATCCTTCGGCCCGACCAGCGAGCTGATCGCTGCGACATTGGTGAGGTACCCGCTGACGAAACAGACCGCGGCCTGAGCGTCATAGACGTCGGCGATCTTTTCTTCGAGAACGGTGTGGATGGTGCGCTCGCCGGCGACCACGCGGCTTGCCGAAGCCGAAACGCCGAACGTCTGTAGCGCCTCGGCGGCGCGGGCGAGCACCTTGGGGTGATGGTTGAGGCCGAGATAATCGTAGGAGGCGAAGTTGTCGAAGCTGCGGCCGCCGATCTGGGCGGTCGCGCCGCTCGCACCCTCGTGGGCTCGATAGAAGGGGTTCTCCATACCGAGGTGCCGGCCGGCGAGCTGCTGCATCACCACCTGCTTGTATTCGGCAAGTTCCTCGAAGCGCGGCTGCTTGCGCACCGGAGCCTGGGCCGCCGCCTGTTCCGTGCGGGTGCGGCGCCCATCCTCGACGTCCTTTTGCAGTCCCTTCATGCGGTTCAGAATAAACTGCCGCTTGCTTTCATCCATTTCAGAACTCCAAGGCACTCACTCCGGCGAATCGGAGTTACCTTCCTGATCGGCTCCACCGTGGCGCCGGCTCAACTCGTCGAGGATCCGCAAATCGTTCGACCCTTCGGCCGCCGTTTCGTCCGTATCGCTCCGCGATCTCACCTTCTCGTAGAGACGCCGCGTGATGTCCCCAACCGTGGCATTGTCTGCCAGGCTGCTAAGCGGCATATCGAAGCCGGTATTCTGTTCGAAATTCAAACCGAGTTCAACGGCCATGAGGCTGTCCAGCCCGATTTCCTTGAGAACGCTGTCCTTGGAGATGCTTTCGCGTGACACTCTGAGGATATTGGCGATCTCTTGCGCGACCACATCAAACAGGATGTCCTGCGCCTCGACCTGCGCCTTGCCCTCGATCATCGCCGCAAGGTCGATGTCCCCGCCTTCGGATCCGGCGGCATTGTGCAAGGCCCGGCGCATGACGACCTCGAACAGGTCTTCGCCGACCACCCGCAGGTGATGGGCCGCACCCCAGTCGAACTCGGAAACCATCACCACGGCCGCCGCGACGCTGTCGGGCGCGGACGCGATATAGTCCTCGACGCATTGCAGCGCTTCGCGCGAGCCGATCGCCGTCTTGCCGAGCCGGCGATCGAGCCGCTGGCCGACCTCGGTGTTGCGGGCCAGATAGCCGGCATCGGCGATGGCGCCGAAACCGACGGCGAGACCCGGCAGCCCGGCACTGCGGCGCGCACGCGCCAGGCCTTCGAGGAAGCCATTCGCCGCCACGTAGTTGGCCTGGCCGGGATTGCCGACCAGCGTCGTCACCGACGAGAACAGGATGAAATTGTCCAGCTTGTCGGCGCGCGTCAGGCGATCGAGGATCGCGGCGCCCTTGGCCTTGACGTCGATGACCGGCTGATTGCGTTCGCGGTTGAGATTGCCGATCAGCGCATCGTCGAGCACCATGGCCGCATGGACGACGCTCTTCAGCGGACCGACCTTGCGAATCGCCGCCAGCATCTTCTTGACGTCGGCTTCCTTCGTCACGTCGCAGGCAAACAGATGGGCCTCAATGCCGGCCGCGCGCCAGCGTTCGATCGCCGAGGCGGTTTCCGTATCGGCGACGCCGCGGCGCGAGCAGAGCGCCACATGGCGCGCGCCCTTCTCGACCAGCCAGCCGGCCGCCACGAGACCGAAGCCGCCGATGCCGCCGACCACGAGATGAACGCCCTTGGAGTCGACCACCATCTTGCGCGGCGCCCGCGAAGCGACCCGATCCACGCCGGCCTTGGGCGGCAGGACGACGATCTTGCCGATATGGCCGGCATTCTGCATGAGCCGGAAGGCGTCGCCGATTTCGTCATGATCAAAGGCGCGATAGGGAAGCGGCGAGAATACGCCTTCCTCGAACAGTGCCCCGATCTCGCTCAGCATACGCCGCGAAAGCTCGGGATGGAGTACGAGCAACTGGTCGGCGTCGATACCGAAATAGCTGACATTGCGACGGAACGGCCGAAGGCCGATCTTGCTGTCGGCATAGTAGTCGCGCTTGCCGAGTTCGAGGAAGCGGCCGAACGGCTTGACGAGCGACAGGCTCTGTTCCATCGCCTCGCCGAACAGCGAGTTAAGCACGAGATCGACACCCTCGCCGCCGGTCACCGACAGCACGTCGTTGACGAAGCTCAGCGAACGGGAATCGAAGATGTGGTCGGCGCCGAGCATTTCGACGAAGCGACGCTTCTCCTGTGTACCGGCGGTGGCGATGACTTTCAGACCAGCATGCTTGGCGACCTGGAGGGCGGCAAGGCCGACACCGCCGGCCGCACCGTGAATCAGGATGGTTTCGCCCGGGCGTGCCCTGGCGAGCTCGATGATCGCATAATAGGCCGTGAGGAAGACGACCGGGATCGAGGCGGCAGCGACCGGATCGACGCCGGCCGGCAGCTTGGCCACGCCGGCGCGATCCACCGTCACATGGGTGGCGAAGGCAGCGGCAGCGATCGCCATCACGGGATCGCCGACGGCGAGGTCGTCGACATTCTTGCCGAGAGCGACGACTCGGCCGGAGAACTCCATGCCGATCGAGGCGCCGGCGAAGCCGTCCTCCAGCGCTTCCTCCGGCAGGAGGCCCATGGCCCACATGACGTCGCGGAAGTTGAGACCCGTGGCCGCGACCTGGACGAGAACCTCGTCCGGGCCGATCGCCGGCACATCACAACTTTCCCAGCGGATGCTCGACACCTGCGACGGCGTCTGCTGACGGATGACGGCGGCATCGAAATTGGCCGTGAAGGCGTTCGTTTCCGGGATGGCGCCCGGAACTGCGCGCATCTCGAGCACGCTCCTGCCATCGAGGCCGACGCACCATTCGCGGTTGACGACGCCCGGCACGCAGATGGTTGCCACGTCGGCGAGCAAGTCGGCGAGATCACGACGGGCTGCGCCGCTGTCGATGCTCTGCACGTCGAGGAAGTCGAACTCGTTGCGCAGAACGCGCAGGAAAGTCCACAGGCCGGAATTGACCGGGTCGACGGCCGGTCGATCGGCCACCGGCGCGCCGCCGGGTGCCGACACCAGAAGCCGGATGGGCGCCGGTTCCTTTGGAAGCGATCCACGATAGTCGGCCAGCGCCAGTGCAAAGGCGCTCAGGAACAACACATTATCCTGCAGCACGGCAGAGCCGTCTGCCGTCGGGTCGACGGCGGGGGATAGATGGATCACGTCCAGCGGGCTTTCCGCATGGCTTTCGAAGCGTTCGATGAAGGCCTTCTTGTCGGCGGCAAGATCGCCGCTTGCGGCAAGGATTTCGAACGACGGGAAACCCTGGGCTTCGGCTGCGGCCGACAGGGCATCCGTGGCGATGCGTCCGTCGTGGACGAGCAGAACCGGGTTCCGGGTCGCTATGGCATTGTTCCGGGTCGCTATGGCATTCGAGGATTCGGCAGCAGCGGAGGTTGCGGCTTTCGTTTCGATGGTGATGACCGGTCCGCCGGTCATCTCGCGCAGGACGATATCCGCCTCGGCAAAGCCGATGTTCGACAGGATCGCGCGCCAATCGCTGACGGTCGCCAGCGCACCGATCGGGAATTCCGCGGTCTGGCTGCGGGCAAACCAGCCTTCGGAGAGACCCAAGACGAAGTCGTGGAACAGCGCCGGCGCCTCGACGGCGGCCAACAGCGCCTGAGCTCCAGCGAGGACGCCCGCGGTCTTTTCCGAGGCGAAGTCGGTCTCGATCAGATTGCGGAGCCGGCTGCTCGCGCTGAGTACGACGTCCGCCGATGTGATGGCCGGCAGTCCTTCGCGGGAAACGATCCTCACGTGCGGCTGATCTTCGAAGGCCAGTTCCAGGCGATGGCGAAGCGCGCCGTCCGGCTCGTAGATCACCAGTCGTGCGCCGTGGTCGGCGGTGATTTCGGCGAGCCCGCGGGTCAGACCCACCGAGGTGCTGCCGAGTTCGAGGATCTGCAGGCTTGCCTGCAATGGCCGCGTGGCAAACCAGGCGCGCAGGCTGTCAAGCAGGATGGCGATCCGCGACCGGGCCGCGACGGAATGGATTTCCTGGTGATCGAGCGTTGCCTCACTGAGGAAATGATCGCGCTTCGGCGATACATCATCCGTGGCGTCCGCACCGGCCTTGTGCTCGGCCAGACGATCGAGAACTTCGCGATAGACGTCATTGATCAGGACCGCTTCGACGGCACGATCCGAGCATTCCTTGTAGAGTTCGCCCAGGATCTCGGCGACCGGCGGCAGAGGACATTCCGGATCGATGGTCCACTCCCCGTCCTGCTGTTCGATGAAACCGGCATCGGCCAGCAGGTGCAGGCCGTTGAACAGGAAGGGACGCAGCGCCGGATCGCGGGGAAGATCTGCAGCGGTGATCTTCGTCTTGCCGTCCGCCAGCGTGCTTGCCATGTCGTGCAGGGCCCGCATGATCGCCGCGTTGAACAGCAGCGTCTCGTTGTCGATCCCGGTTTCGGGCAGATGCGCGAAACTGGAAGCCGCAGAGACGGCGGCGGCGGCCGGCAAGACACGTCCCGCCACCGACGACGACAGCGCCTCGTAGTGAAAGGAGAGCGCGCCCAGCGTCTTGCGCTGCTTCAGATAGGTGCGACGGAAGCGGCAGTCCTCGAAGGACGCGACCCGCTCACCATCTGCATCGAACAGATGGAACTTTGCCTTGATCGAGGTCGGGCTCAGCCGGTCGATCTCGATCACGGCCCGGCGGATCGTCGCGCCGGTTCGGTCGATGCGGATCTGGCCGAAGCGCACCGGAATATAGGGTGCGCCGCGATGGTCGCCGCTGAACCGATCGAACAGGGCGACCAGGCCATGGAAGACGGCGTCGACGGATACCGGGTTGAGATTGTAACGGAGCATCGGATGCGCCGGCGTCGCGGGTTCGGCAAGGGACACCTCGATCAACCGATCGCCGCGACAGATGGTCTGCTGCATCAGCTGGAAGTGCGGCCCGTAGTCGAGGCCGAAATTGGCCGCGATGCCATAGGCCTTCTTCGCATCGATCTCGGCGGTCACGTCGATCAGCGGCAAGGCGGGGACGGGGCGCACCTCGGATGCCGTGAGCTTGCGTACCCGGGCGACTGCATGGATCGTCCAGTCGTCTTCACTCAGCCGCTCGCGCGAACGGATCTCGAGATCGCCGGTCTCGGGCGAAACCAGGGTCGAAAGCTCGATCAGACGATTTTCGCTGAGCTCGAGAGGGCGAACGATTTCGAGATTGGTGATCTCGACACGCGACTGGCCGTACAACTGGCTGGCCGCGGAGACGGCAATCTCGATGAAGCCGCTGCCCGGCAGGATCGAGCGTCCGTCGACGACGTGCTCGGCCAAGTCCGGGAAGAGATGGGCGTCGATATGGTTCTTCCAGGTGGCGCCGTTGGGGTCGATGCGCCAGCCGACAAGCGTGTAGCCGATCTCGCTGTCACGGCCGTAGATGTCGGCGCGGTCGCTGGTGCGATCCGGCTGCAGGTCGATCTTCTCGAAGGGGAGTTCTGGCAGGGAAACGAAGGCATTGCGCTTGCCGAACACCTTGGCCCTGTCGACCGCCGCTCCACAGGCGATGGCGCGCGCCATGGCCTGCACGATAGGGTCGCTGTCCAGATGCCCGTCGTCACGTGAAAGCGTGCCGACGAAGTTGATCGAAGCCGAACGCTGCTTGGCAATGTCGGACAGGTAGCCGCCGAGAATGGCGCGCGGCGTCACTTCGATGAAGACATTGCAGCCGAGTGCCATCGCCTCTTCGGCCGCCTGCTGGAACTTCACCGGCTGGCGGACATTGCGCCACCAGTATTCCGGCGTCAGCGCCTCGCCGGTGATCGCGGTGCCCGTGACGGTCGAGATGAACACCGTGTCGCCGCGACGCGGGGCGATCGGCGGCATGTCAGCGAGGAAGGCATCCCGCGACCGGTCGATCAACGGGTGATGGAAGGGATAGTTGATATCGAGCGGTTGCACCGCCACCCTGCGCTTGCGGGCGCGCTCGCGCAGCAGCTTGATGTTTTCGTAGGAGCCGGAGATCGTCACCGAATTCGGCGCGTTGATTGCCGCGACTTCGAGGTCTTCCAGGTCGAGCGAACGGATCAGTTCCACGGCGGCCTGCTCGCCGAGCTTGACGGCGGCCATGGTTCCCTCGCCGGCCAGCACGTCCTGGTGGAGCGAACGCTTGGCGATGACGGTCACCGCATCTTCGAGCGACAGCGCCCCGGCCGCATAGGCGGCCCCCACTTCGCCGACCGAATGGCCGAAGCTCGCCGTCGGGCGAAGGCCCATTTCCACCATGGCATCCGTCAAGGCTGCCTGGATGGCGAAAAGAAGCGGCTGTGCGAGCTTCGTGTCGCCGAGCCTGCTCTCCAGCTCGGGATCGCTGAGCGATGCCTTGAGGTTGATGGGAGACTGGTGCGAGAAGAGTTCGGAAATCCGCTCGAAGGAGCGGCGGAACGGGGCATTGTGCCTGAGTGCCTCGAGGCCCATGCCGGCCCACTGCGCGCCGTTGCCGGAGAACACCAGCGCGACCTTCGGGTCGCGCGACAGCGCTTCGCCGGTCTCGGCCAGAGATTCGGCGCCGGCAAGGTGGGCGTCGATCGCTTCGATGGCCTGCGCGCGTTCCGCCGTGACCACGAAACGATGGCGCAGCGCCGAACGATTGGTGCTCGCGGCGGCGACGATGGCGGCTGCCTCGTCTTCGCTTTCGGCTTCGACGAGGCGATCGCGATAGGCGGCAAGCAGGCCCTTGAGGCTGCCGGCCGTGTGCGCGCTGACCATCAGAAGTTGCGGCGCGGCGTCCTCGGCCGGCTTCGACGCGCCGGCCGCGACGGCAGCCTGCGGGTCGGCGATCACGACATGCGCATTGGCACCGCCGAAACCGAAGGAATTGATGCCGGCGAGGCGCGGCCGGTCGCTCTTGGCGAGCGCCACCGGCTCGTTCGCGACGCGCACGTTGAGGCCCTGGAAATCGATATCCTCGTTCGGCGTATCGAAATGCAGCGACGCCGGAAGATAGTCATGTTCCAGCGCGAGCATGGCCTTGATCACGCCCAGCAAACCGGAGGCCGGTTCGGTGTGGCCGATATTGGTCTTGATCGAGCCGATCCATACCGGCTCCTCGCGGCGCATGCCGATCACCTGGCCAAGCGACCATACCTCGGCCGGGTCGCCTACCTTGGTGCCCGTGCCATGCCCTTCGACGAAGGCGACATCGCGGGGATCGATGCCGTCGGAATAGATCGACATCAGCAATTCCGCCTGCGCCTCGCGCGACGGCAGGGAAATGCCGTTGGTTCGGCCGGCGGCGTTGATGCCCGATGCGACGATCGTCGCGCGGCTTCGATCGCCCTCGCGGGCGACGCGCTCGGAGGAGCGGAGAACGAGCACGGCTCCGCCTTCGGCGCGCACATAGCCGATCCCGTCATTGTCATAGGCCTTGCAGAGCCCGTCGGGCGACAGCATGCGGGCCTGGGCGAAGCCGACGAAGGGCAGCGGATGCACGAGCATGTTGACACCGCCGACGATCGCGGTGTCGACGAGGCCGGAATTGATGGCGCGCACGGCGTGGTCGAGGGCGACCAGCGAAGACGAACAGGCGGTATCAACCGTAAGGCTCGGACCCTTGAGGCCGAAGACATGGGAAATACGGTTGGAGACGATCGAGAGCGTATTGCCGGTCATGAAGTAGGGACCGGGCGCCGCCGGATCCTCGACCGACAGATTGGCATGGTCGAGGCTGGAGGCGCCGACATAGACGGCAACGCGCTCGTCCTGCAGGCTGGCGACGGGAAGATTGGCGTCCTCAAGGGCCCGCCAGGTCAGCTCCAGAAGCAGGCGCTGCTGCGGATCCATGAAGGTCGCCTCACGCCGGGAAATGCCGAACAAGGCGGGGTCGAAGGCATGGATGTCCTCGAGCACGCCAGCGGCATCGGTATAGTACTTGCCCGGCACGCCCATTTCCGGATGCCAGAATCGTGCACGGTCCCAGCGATCGCTCGGAATGTTGGTGACCGCGCAGATTCCCGCACGCATCATCTCGAACAGCGCTTCAGGCGATCTAGCCCCAGGTGCGGCGCATGCACGCCCGATTACTTCTACTGTCATATACTTCTATCGCAGAGTTTCATTGGTTTGTGGCACGACAACCTCGGCGCTCATCACGGTCATCCACACCTAGGATAGGCATTAGACAAGCGATTGTGCACCGTCAATTCCCAACCTGGCTGGGAGACGACATTGCGTTGCCTTCGCTGGCAAATTCGTTCTTGACGCGCAATAGATACCAGAAATGTGCCCTTGGCAGGGTTTCGATCTTCCCCACATAGAGGAAGAGGGCGTGAAAGGACAACCGACAACCTCTTTTTGCCATAAAATATAACTCATTCTAACAACGCGCGACGCAGGCATGCGGCCAGGAAGCACGAGGCGTTGGCGAGGGCAGACGGAGAGATATGTGTTTTCTGACGCATATACGCATTGTCTCGGCACTCCTGATCCGTGAAATGTCGACCCGCTTCGGCAACAAGCCGGGTGGCTACATCTGGGCCCTGCTGTTGTTCATCTTCCAGGCTATCGCCCATGTTCCGCTGCTCTGGGACCAGCTTTCCGCTGTTTTTCGCTGCCCGTTATATCGGCTTTCAGTTTTGTCAGGCGACTTCAGGCTATGTCAATGACGCGCTAAAGGCCAACAGGACGCTGCTGAGCTATCCAAATGTGGCTCCGATTGGCATATTCGCCGCTCGCTTCTTCCTCCAAATCGGCACGACAACCTTCGTCGCGTTTTTGCTCCTAGGTTCGATAGGCCTCACCCTGCGCATGCCATTGATTCTGAGCTGGGCAGATACTATCGAGGCTGCCGCGCCGGATTGTTGGCTTTCGGCGTCAGCCTGTCCAATACGGTATTGTTCTTGCGCTATCCGATCTACGAGAAGATTCTCCAGATCGTGAACCGGCCTCTTTTCATGCTCTCGGGTGTGTTCTTTCTGCCAGATGCGCTTCCTCACCCGTTTCGGGACATCTTGCTTTACAATCCCATTGTCCACGCGATGATGTCGTTCCGCAAGGGTTTCTATCCTGAGTATCGCGCCGCCGTGCTGGACATCGACTGTTCACGATGCTGGTGATGGGTATGCTGTTTTTCACATCTACACCTGGGCTCTGCGCGACGAATGATCCGGTTGGAGCATGCTTCCAAATTCGTCTATGTTTAACGTATCAAGGAGTCGATTTTCGATGGGGTGTCGCTGGCGCTGAAACGGGTTCGCAGCGTGGCGGCTGCTCGGGCGAGATGGCGCGGGCAAGTCCATGCTGTTGCGGCTCTTTGCGGGGACCATCAGGCTCGGCAGCGGACGTATCGTCCGCGAAGGCCACATCTCTTAGCCTCTCGAACTCCAGGGCAGTTTCCAGCCGAATCTCGCAGGCGAGCAGAACTTCCGCTTCGTGGCCCGTGTGTATGGCGTGGATTCCCAGAGGCGGATCGACTACGTGGCCGATCTTGCCGAACTTGGAGCGTTCTTCCGAGCAGCGACCGGGCATAATCGACGCGATCAGCAAAATAGCCTGAACGAGAAAGGCCCGGGAACACAGGTTCCCGGGCCTTTCTCGTATTTGTTCTATGCCGTCCGGTCAGGTTCTGAGCACCCGGTAGATTGCCGGGATGACGAGCACGGTCAGCAGCGTCGACGAGGCAAGACCGAACAGGAGAGAGATCGCCAGACCCTGGAAGATCGGGTCGGTGAGGATTACCGCCGCGCCGATCATCGCGGCCAGCGCGGTGAGCAGGATCGGCTTGAAGCGGATCGAACCGGCCTCGATCAGCACGTCGGTCAGATCGCGATCCGGCGTCTTCGCGTGGCGAATGAAGTCCACCAGCAGGATCGAATTGCGCACGATGATGCCGGCCAGTGCGATGAAGCCGATCATCGAGGTTGCGGTGAACGGTGCACCGAACAGCCAGTGACCGCCGAGAATGCCGATGAAGGTCAGCGGGATCGGCGTCAGGATGACGAGTGGCACCTTGAACGAGCCGAACTGGGCGACGACCAGGATGTAGATGCCGAGCAGGGCAACCATGAAGGCGGCGCCCATGTCGCGAAAGGTGACCCAGGTCACTTCCCATTCGCCGTCCCACAGAAGCACGGACTTGTTCTGGTCCATCGGCTGGCCGTGCAGGGCGATCTCCGGCTTGGTCAGTCCGGTCCAGTCCTGGCTGTCGAGCGCGTCCTGCACGGCGAGCATGCCGTAGAGGGGAGCTTCGTAGTCGCCGGCAAGCTCGGCCGTCACCATTTCGGCATAACGGCCGTTGTGGCGGAAGATCGGGAACGAGGCCTGTTCTTCCCTGACGCGGATGACGTCGCCCAGCTCGACCACCGAGCGCGAGCCCGGGAGCAGGTTGGCGGGGATCGGCGTCGACAGGAACTTCTCGTCGAACACCTTGGCGCCCTTGGGCCGGCTGATGACGATCGGGATCGGCGCGCGGCCGTCGCCGCGGTGCGAATAGCCGAGTGTCGTGGAGCCGTTGAGGATCGACAGGGTGTCGAACACGTCGCTTTCGGAGACGCCGAAGAAGTCTAGGTCGTCACCGGAGATCGTGGCGCGAAGACGGCTGGCCGGCTGGCCGTAGCTGTCATCGACGTCGACGATGAAGGGGACCGACTTGAAGGCGGCCTTGACCTTTTCCGCGGTGGCGCGACGGGTGGCGGCATCCGGGCCGTAGATTTCGGCGAGCAGCGTCGCCATGACGGGCGGACCTGGCGGCGGTTCGACGACCTTCAGGGACGTGCCTTCCGGCACCTTCACTTCGGCAAGTAACCGCTGGCGCAGGTCGAGCGCGATCTCGTGGCTCGAGCGGTCACGCTCGGACTTCGGCGTCAGGTTGATCTGCACGTCGCCCATGTCGGGCTTCGAGCGCATGTAGGCGTGGCGCACCAGGCCGTTGAAGTTGAAGGGTGCGGCGGTTGCCGCATGGGTCTGGACGCTCAGCACTTCCGGGGTGTCGAGCGTTACCCTTGCAACGGCCTGGGCAACCGCATCGGTGGCCTCGACCGAAGAGCCCTCGGGCAGGTCGATCGTCACCTGCAGTTCCGACTTGTTGTCGAAGGGCAGCAGCTTGACGGTGACGTCCTTGGTGTAGAACAGCGCCAGCGAGCCGAGCGTCGCGGCGCCGACCAGCAGCAGGAAGATCCAGCTGTTTCTCTTGCTGGCCAAGATCGGCGTGGCAACCCTGGCATAGCCCGCGCCGAGGATACCGCCGGTCGCATGCGCGTCGTCGTGGTGGAGCTTGGCCTTGCCGGCGATCTTCAGCATCAGCCAAGGCGTGACGACCACGGCGACGAAGAAGGAGAAGATCATCGCGGCCGAGGCATTGGCCGGGATCGGGCTCATATAGGGACCCATCATGCCGGAGACGAACATCATCGGCAGCAGGGCGGCCACGACGGTCAATGTCGCAACGATGGTCGGGTTGCCGACTTCGGCGACGGCGTCGATCGCCGCTTCTCTCCGGTCCTTGCCGTCGTTGAAGCCCCAGTGGCGGGCGATGTTCTCGATCACGACGATCGCGTCGTCGACGAGAATACCGATGGAGAAGATCAGCGCGAACAGCGAGACGCGGTTCAGCGTGTAGCCCATCAGGTTAGCGGCAAACAGCGTCAGCAGGATGGTCATCGGAATGACGATCGCGACGACCAAGGCCTCGCGGCGGCCGATGGCGACCCAGACGAGGGCGATGATCGACAGCGTGGCCAGGCCGAGGTGGAAGAGCAGTTCGTTCGCCTTCTCGTTGGCGGTCTCGCCGTAATTGCGCGTCACCTCGACGTCCATGCTGTCAGGGATAAGGTTGCCCTTCAATTCCTCGACGCGGGCCAGGATTTCCTCGGAGACGAGAACGGCATTGGCGCCGGCGCGCTTGGCCAGTGCGAGGGTGACGGCCGGCACGCGCTTCAGCTCGCCGTTTTCGCCGCGGGTGACCGTCGAGGCACGGGCCTCGACCGTGTCGGTGACGAAGGAGACATCGGCGACATCGCGGACATAGACCGGCCGGTTGTCGCGGGTGGTCAGCAGCAGGTTGCCGATCTCGGTCGGGGTGGACAGCGTTTCGCCGGCGACGAGCTCGATCTGCTTGCCGTCGTTGCGCACCAGTCCCGTCGAGAAGGAGCGATTGGCAGCCGTCACCTTGGCGGAGAGCTGCTGCAGGGTCATGCCGTAGAGGGCGAGCTTTTCCGACTGGGGCGCGATACGGATCGCGTCGCCCGTCTCGCCGACCAGATAGCTCAAACCCACGTCGTCGATCTTTGCCATCTCGACGCGCAGCTCTCGGGCGACACGGGTCAGCGCCGTGGCATCGACGCCTGTGCCCTTCTCGGCGGAAGGGGTAAGCGTCAGGGAAACGATGGCGACGTCGTCGATCGTGCGGCCGACCACCAGCGGTTCGGGAATGCCGACCGGGATCGAGCCCATATTGGCGCGGATCTTGTCGTGGACGCGCAGGACCGCCGAATCGCCCGACGTGCCGACGATGAAGCGGGCCGTGACCATGACCTGGTCGTCGGAGGTCTGCGAATAGACGTGCTCGACGTCGTTGATGCCCTTGATGATGGTTTCGAGCGGCTCGGTGACGAGCTTGACCGCATCCTCGGCCTTCAGACCGTCGGCGCGCACGATGATGTCGACCATCGGCACGGAAATCTGCGGCTCTTCTTCACGCGGCAGCGTCAGAAGGGCGAGCAGGCCGAGCGCGAAGGCGGTGATGAGGAAAAGCGGCGTGAGCGGCGAGGTGATGAAGCCCTTGGTCAGGCCACCTGCAATTCCGAGACTAGGAAGCTTCATGGCAGCAGGACCTCTTCGCCGGCGGCAAGGCCGGTCAGGATTTCGGTCATTTCCTTGCCGTCATGCAGGATCGGCTTGGCGGTGACGACGGCCCGTTCGGCCGTGCCTTCGCCTGATCTGACCGTGACATAGTCGACACCGAAGCGGTTGGTGAGGGCGTTGACGGGTAGCAACAGCGCATCGCGCTCGCCGACGGGTACGCGCACCAGCAGGCGCTTGTTGACGAAAGCGGTCGGCAGGTCTTCGACCTCGACATCGGCGATGACGCGGCCATTGTCGATTTCCGGATAGATCTTGGCGAGACGTCCGGTGCTCTGGTGGCCGGTGCCGTTGCCACTGTCGATCTCGATGGACGCACCCTGCTGCAACAGGTCTGCATGGCGCTCCGGGATCGCCAGGCGAAGGAAGAAGCCTCCGCCGCCGATCGTTGCGACAGGCTCACCGGCCATGACGACCGCGTCCTTGGTGACCGGGACGGTCAGAACCTTGCCGTTCGCCGGTGCCAGAACTGCGCCTTCCTTGCCCTGTTCGACGATGACCGAGCGCTGGGCTTCGGCGGCGGCGATCTGGTTGCGGACCACATCGACCTGCGTACGCAGAGCATCCAGCCGCTGGGCCGTCGTTACGCCGCGCTTGATCAGTTCCTCGCCGCGCGTCAATTCCGACTGGGCGTTTTCCATCGACGCCCGCAGGCCGAGCAACTGAGCCTCGATCGCGGCGATCTGGAAGTCGATCTTGTCATCCCTGACCACGGCGATGACGTCGCCGGCCTTGACGTCGTCGCCTTCCGTCACCTTGAGGTCGACGACAGTGCCACCGATGCGCGCGCGCGCAGAAACGCTATCGCGCGCCTCGACGCGGCCATAGACCGCTTTCCATTCGGGGATCCTGACCGGATCGAGACGGAGCGTCTCGGCAGCAAACGAGCTGGTCGACAGGAGCGACAGGCCGAGAATGGCGGAACGCACGAGCGCCTTGGCTTTCATGGGGATTTCCTTCGAACAGGGATGCTCAGAATGCGCAGCCGGGACGGAAGCCGAGCTTCTTGAAGATCATCGCGGCGGGGCAGAAGCCGGTAAAGGCTGACTGTAGCATGTTAACGCCGATGAAGACGGTGAACCAGACGAAATAGGGATGGACGAAAGCCGTCAGAAGGACGGAAACCAGAACCATCACGCCGGCAAAGGCCAGCACGGCACGATCGAGAGACATAGCAACCTCCATGGATATATATCTACATATATTCGTATATACGATGGTTGGCGCAGTCGCAAGGACTATTTGCAGATAGCTGGAGGCGAAGGCGGGGAGCCGCAGAGCGAGCGCGACATTGCGCCCGGCTAGCGGCGTGACAGCATTCGCTCGCTGAAGATGATGATCAGGCCTGCGCTGCAGATCAGCGCCGCGCCGAAAAACACGTTGAGGGTCGGAATGTCGCGCCAGATCGCATAGCCGAGCGCAAAGGCCCAGACGAGCGAGGTGTATTCGAACGGCGCAAGCACCGAGATCGGCGCCCGGCGCATGCCCTCGAAGAAGGCGACCTGGGCCACGCCGCCGATCATGCCGGTCGCCAGTGACAGGCCGAGTTCCGTCATGCTCGGCGTATGCCAGACCTGGAACAGCATGGTGCCCGTCAGAACGAGGAAGAACATGTTGGTCACGCTCATCTGTACCAGGGTGCGGGCGCCCATGGCGGTGCGGCGCAGCAAGACGGTCGAGAAGGCCCAGAGGAAGGCGGCGAGAAGGGCGAGAAAGACCGGGGGCCGCAAGGTCATGCCCATCGGATTGGTGGCGATCAGCACGCCGATGAAGCCGACGACGACCGCCGTCCAGCGCGGCAGGGTCACGCGCTCCTTCAGGATCGGCACGGCAAGCAGCGTGGCCACCACCGGTGCCGCGTAGTACAAGGTCGTCAGTTCGGCAAGCTGCATCTCGCGGGCCGCATTGTAATAGCACAGCCATGCGCCGAGCAGCAGCAGGCTGCGGATCATCATCGGCTTGACCACCGGCGACCTGATCGCTTCGCTGACCATTGATGGCCCGCCGAACATCAGGCAACCGGCCAGGATGACGACGCTGCGGAAGAAGAGAATCTGCCAGACGGCGGTCGTCTCGACCAGCAGCTTTATAATGCCGTCATGCAGCGTGAAGAGGAAATAGGACAGGCTGGTCAGCAGGATGCCTAAGCCGACGGTTGTTTTCACGCATGCACCATGGAGGCAGGATCATTGACGGGGTCGGCGTCGCGGGGCGAAGCAGCCGGACGAGAAGAACGGACGCCATGTTTCCCTTTCGCCACCTGCTGTCAATTGCATCCTTTTGCACTTTCGCTGGGCGGCGCCTGCCATTTCGGCGGGAAACAAAATGTGAAATGCCCGCGTCGCTTTTGCCGTTGCCGTTTCAATCGATTTAAATAGAGTGCCGCAAATTCCGAGGAGAGGACGATGGCGGAAACGACCAACGATGCGGGCGCGCAGATGCGCGGCGGCTATTTCACCCGGACGCGGGCAGCCGTGTCGATGCTGTTCTTCATCAATGGCCTGATGATGGGCGCCTGGGCGCCGAAGATCCCGGTCTTCGCCAAGGCCCTATCGCTCAGCGAAGCCCATCTCGGCATGATGCTGTTCGTCTTCGGCATCGGTTCCCTGCTGCTTATGCCGATCGCCGGCATGCAGATCGCCCGCTTTGGCTCGAGCCCCGTCGTGCAGGTCGCAGCGCTGCTGTTCATTCCGACCATCATTGGCATCACCCTGGTTGATTCCGTCTGGGCCGGGGCCGTGGCGATCTTCCTGTTCGGCGGCCTCGGCGGTGCCATGGACGTGGCGATGAATGCCAATGCGGTGGAGGTCGAGCGTTCGATGCGGCGCTCGATCATGTCGTCCTGCCACGCTTTCTGGAGCCTCGGCGGGCTGGTGGGGGCGGCAACCGGCGGCCTGCTGATCGCAGCGCTCGGTGCCCTTGGCCACGCCTTCCTGGTGGCCGGCGTCGTGCTGGCTCTGCTGGCGCTCGCACGAACGATGATCCTCGTCGACCGGCCGCATCCCTCCGAACGGCGCGACCGGGCCAAGCTGCCGCTTTCGCCCTTGCCGTGGCTGATCGGTCTCGTGGCGCTGTTCTCCATGATTCCGGAAGGCGCCATCCTCGACTGGGGCGCGCTTTATCTCGGCAACGAACTGAACGCCTCGACGGCCCTGTCGGGTTTTGCTTTTGCTGCGTTTTCGTTGGCCATGGCGGCGATGCGCTTTGCTGGTGATCTTGTTCGCGATCGGCTGGGGGCCGTCAGGACGCTCAGGCTCTGCACGGTGGCTTCCTTCGTCGGCCTGGTGATTGCCGGCCAGGCACCGAACGTGACGATCGCGCTGATCGGCTTCGGCATTGCCGGCATCGGCATTTCCAACATGGTGCCGATCGCCTTTTCGGCGGGCGGCAACATACCCGGCCTTGCGCCCGGGATCGGTCTTTCGGTCGTCACCACGCTCGGCTATTCGGGCATCCTGTTTGCCCCGTCGATCATCGGGTTCATCGCTGAATATACCACGCTCTCGGTCGTCTATACCGCGGTGTCGCTGCTCAACCTCGTTGTGCTGGCGCTGTCGGGCCTGGCACGCCATGCCGACCGGGTCGGCGAGGCGCACAGCTAGGGCGTCGGGCGAAGGCCCGCCTCCCGCTTGCCGGCGCCGGTAGGGACGGCATTGACGGGCGCCGGCAGGGACGGCCGCGTTCCCAATTATGTGGATGGCGGACATGGACCAAGTTTCGGCCAAGATCTTGGATATATGGTGCAACTGCCGATCGGCCCGTTCGCCTGTTGGCCGTGCTTTAGAGCATGGTTGACAAGCGCGCATGTTTGATCCACCTGATTTTGACAAATTTCGCGCCGTTCAAGGGCATTCCATGACATCCGCAGACGAATTCGATCCCAAGCCGCGCCACAAAACCGTTGCCGTCGACGTCGGCGGCGTGATCGTCGGCGGCGGTGCCCCCGTCGTCGTGCAGTCGATGACGAATACCGACACGGCCGATGTCGATGCGACCGTCGCGCAGGTGGTCGCCCTGTTCAAGGCCGGCTCCGAGATCGTGCGCGTCACAGTCGACCGCGACGAGAGTGCGGCCGCCGTGCCGAGAATCCGCGACCGTCTGCTGCGCCTCGGGCTCGACGTACCGTTGGTCGGCGACTTCCACTATATCGGCCACAAGCTGCTGGCGGACCATCCCGCTTGCGCCGAGGCGCTGGCGAAATACCGGATCAATCCGGGCAATGTCGGCTTCAAGGACAAGAAGGACAAGCAGTTCGCCGACATCGTCGAGATGGCGATCCGCTACGACAAGCCGGTGCGCATCGGCGTCAACTGGGGCTCGCTCGACCAGGAACTGCTGACCCGGCTGATGGACAAGAACCAGGCGGAAGGCTTTCCGCTCTCGGCGCGGCAGGTGACGCGCGAGGCGATTGTGCAGTCGGCTCTGCTGTCGGCCGAACTCGCCGAGGAGATCGGCCTGCCGCGATCGAAGATCATCCTGTCGGCCAAGGTGTCCCAGGTCCAGGACCTGATCGCCGTCTATTCAATGCTGGCGCGGCGCTCCGACCACGCGCTGCATCTGGGGCTGACCGAGGCCGGTATGGGCTCCAAGGGTATCGTCGCCTCGTCGGCCGCCATGGGCTATGTCCTGCAGCACGGGATCGGAGATACGATCCGCGTCTCGCTGACGCCCGAGCCGAACGGCGACCGCACCCGCGAAGTGCAGGTGGCGCAGGAAATCCTGCAGGTCATGGGTTTCCGCCAGTTCGTCCCGGTCGTCGCGGCCTGCCCCGGCTGCGGCCGCACCACCTCGACCGTGTTCCAGGAACTCGCCCAGAAGATCGAGCAGGACCTGCGCAAGAACATGCCGGTCTGGCGCGAGAAATATCCGGGCGTCGAAGCGCTCAACGTCGCGGTCATGGGCTGCATCGTCAACGGACCGGGCGAAAGCAAGCATGCCGATATCGGCATTTCGCTGCCGGGCACCGGCGAGACGCCGGCCGCCCCGGTCTTTATCGACGGCCAGAAAGCGATGACGCTGCGCGGCACGAACATCGCCGCCGATTTCGAGGCGCTGGTCATCGACTATATCGACAAGCGCTATGGCCGGAAAAGCGCTGCCGAGTAGGCCGTGGAGGCCTGCAACTTCATATTGCCGCATTTGGCTTGTTGACGGAAACTAGAGTTTTTCCTGGAGTGATTCCGACGATGATCAAGAAAATGTCGATCCTCGCGTCCGCCGCGATTTATCTGACCGCCTGCACGACGACTGATCCCTATACCGGTCAACAGAAGACGTCCAACCTGGCCGGCGGCGCCGTTCTCGGTGCCGCGCTCGGCGCGGTCGGCGGCGCGGTGATCGGCGGCGGTGGCCGTGACAGCCGCAATGGTGCGCTGATCGGCGCCGGCATCGGTGCCTTGGCCGGCGGCGCGATCGGCAACTACATGGACAATCAGGAGGCCGAACTCCGGGCCCAGCTGCAGGGCACCGGCATTTCGGTCACCCGCATGGGCGACCGGATCATCCTCAACATGCCGTCCAATATTACCTTTGCGACCGACCAGGATCAGGTCATGCCGCAGTTCTATCCGACGCTGAATTCGGTGGCGATCGTGCTGCGCAAGTTCGACAAGACGCTGATCGACGTCAACGGCCATACCGATTCGACCGGCAGCGTTGCCCACAACGAGGCGCTGTCCGAGCGCCGCGCCATGTCGGTGGCGAGCTATCTCAACTCGCAGGGCGTCGACCCGCGTCGCGTCTCGGCTCTCGGCTTCGGCCCCAGCCAGCCGGTCGCATCGAACGCCACGGCGGAGGGTCGCGCGCAGAATCGCCGCGTCGAGATCCAGATCGCGCCGATCAAGGCCGGCTGATCCGGCGAAGACCGGTAAGAGTTCCAGGCGCCGCCATCCAGCGGCGCCTTCTTCATATGCGGGTGGTGAGCAGCTTGATGCCGGCGGCGGCAAACAGCAGACCCATCGTCGCGTCGATGCCGCGGCGGGCGGCGCGATAGGCGCGATAGGCCGGTCCGGTGGAAAACAGCAGGGCATAGCTGGTGAAGACGGTGAGGCCGGTCAGCAGGCAGCCGCCGACGATCAGCGCCACGGCTGCGGTCGAGGCGCCCTGCGGCAGCCCGAGCGAAATGATCGCCACCCAGGCAAAGATCGCCTTGGGATTGGTCAGGTGGATGGCATAGCCGAGCAGGAAGGTCCGCTTGAGGCTTCTCACCGGAACGGCATCCGCGGTTGCCAGCTGCAGGGCAGCGTCGGGGCGGCTTGCCGAGCGCAGCGCCTTGTAGGCGAGATAGAGCAGGTAGAGACCGCCGGCGATCTTCACCACCTGCAGCACGCCCGCATAGTGCGTCAGAAGGGCGGCAAGGCCGATCGAGGCGGCCATTGCCCAGGTGAACGAGCCGGCGAAGACACCAGCCGCCATGGCGAGCCCTGAACGGCGGCCCTCCGCGATCGACGTCGAGACGATCGCCATGACCGCAGGGCCGGGGCTTAGCACGGCAGCGAGATAGACGAGATAGGCCGCCACGATCTGCGGCAGGTGCTGGGCGATGTCGTTCATGGGGTCCCGTTCTCCTGGATCTGAAAGGGCAGCATAACGCCTCCCGCGCTCGGGCACATGTCAGATGATTTGATGCCCGCCTGTCCGGAAATTGATGATTCCGCGGAACGAATTGCCCGGATCGTTCAGTTCTTGCGGTTGGCGACGAAGCGGGCAGCCTCGACGAGTGTCCTTGCCCGATCGCCGTAGACGGCGATGAGATGCGTTGCCTCGCCGACCAGCCGGTCGAGTTCGGCCTCGGCCCAGGGCCGGCCCTTCAGCGCCACCAGCGTCCCCTTGCCGCGTGCGGCATCCTTGCCGGCAGCCTTACCGAGGGTCGCGGCATCCGAGGTGAGGTCCAGCAGGTCGTCGGCCAGTTGGAAGGCGCGTCCGATGATCTCGCCGAAGCGGCGCATGCGGTCGCGGTCTTCCGCCGGCGCTCCGGCAATGATGGCGCCCGCCTCGCAGGCAAACCGGATCAGCGCGCCGGTCTTCATCGCCTGCAGGGTGACGATGCCCGGCTCGTCGGGCGTCTCTTTTTCGGCCGCGAGGTCCAGTGCCTGGCCGCCGGCCATACCGCCGATGCCGGCAGCGCGCGCGAGGGCCAATACCAGTTCGATCCTGGCGCGGTCGGGCAGATGTGTTTCCGGCGCGGCGATGATGTCGAAGGCGTAGGTCAGGAGCGCGTCGCCGGCGAGGATGGCGGTCGCCTCGTCAAAGGCGATATGGACGGTCGGCTTGCCGCGCCGCAGATCGTCGTCGTCCATGGCCGGCAGATCGTCGTGGACCAGCGAATAGCTGTGCAGACATTCGAGTGCCGCCCCGACCCGCAGCGCCGCCGTCTCGTCGCCGCCGAACATTGCTGCACTTTCGACCACCAGAAACGGGCGAAGCCGTTTGCCGCCGTTCAGCGCGCCATAGTGCATGGCCTGAAGCAGACGGGCCGGCCGGGTGGTCTCCTGCGGCTGCACTTCGGCCGAAAGAAGCTGGTCCAGGAGCCTCTCGGTCCGCTTGGCTGTGGCGTCTAGCTTTGCATCGAATGGGATCATCGGGGCCTCCGTCGCGGCTATTTGGCATGGGGTTGCGGGGCTGGCAACGGGAATCTGGCCGGGAAAAGCCGCCCGCCGTCGCAAGCGGTCTGGCTATCGGCCGACAGGCTCGCTAAGAGAAACGATCACTCGCAGACACCAGGCAGATCCTTCTTGGCGGAAAACAGCGATATCGGAGACGAAGACGAGGGCGAGGCGCCAGCGCCGCGCAGGTCCATCGACCTCGCGCGCCGCGTTCTCCGCGTCGTGATTGCCCTTCTGCTCTTGCCCTATGCGCTTGTCCTGCTCTATCGGGTCGATTTCATTCACCCCGTTTCGACGCTGATGCTTGCCGATCTCGTCACCTTCCGGGGCTATGACAGGCGATGGGTCGACTTCGAGACGATCTCGCCGCATCTGGTGCGCGCCGTCATGATGTCCGAGGACGGCCAATTCTGCTCGCACAGGGGCGTCGACTGGGAACAGATGAAGGGCGTGGTCGATGACGCGCTGTCGGGCGAGGCGACCCGCGGCGCCAGCACGATCCCCATGCAGACGGTGAAGAACCTCTATCTGTGGAACAGCCGGTCGATGCTGCGCAAGGGACTGGAGCTGCCGCTGGCGATCGTCGCCGACTTCGTCTGGCCGAAGACGCGGACCATGGAGATCTATCTCAACATCGCCGAGTGGGGTCCGGGCATCTACGGCGTCGAGGCCGCCGCCCGCTATCATTTCAAGACCTCGGCCTCGAAGCTCACGCCGAGCCAGGCGGCGCTGCTGGCCGTCTCCCTGCCCAATCCGATTGAGCGGGTGGCCGGCAAGCCGGGCAAGGGCATGAAGCGTCTGGCGGCCGTGGTCGACCGGCGCGCCAAGCGCTCCGGCGCTTACATCACATGTCTTTATGACTGAGTTTCAAAACTTTGGTTGGTGCGGGCGCCTATCCCGTCCTACTCTTGAGGGACAAGATGCCATTCGGGAGCGCGGCGATGGACCCTTTCATTCTGTATATCGGCAACAAGAACTATTCCTCCTGGTCGTTCCGCCCGTGGATGGCACTGACGGGATGCGGCATTCCCTTCGAGGAACGGCTCATTCCGTTTGATTTCGACGCCGGCAATCCGAAGTTCAAGGAGATCTCGCCGACCGGACGCGTGCCGGTGCTGCACCACGGCAGTCTGAGGGTTTGGGAATCGCTGGCGATCATCGAATATGCGGCGGAGCTCTTCCCCGATGCGGGACTTTGGCCGACCGACAGCGGGGACCGGGCCATGGCGCGGTCGATCTCGATGGAGATGCTTTCGGGCTTCAGGGCGCTGCGCGGTGCCTGCCCGATGAACATGCGCCGGGAGGTTCGCGCCATCGATCTGCCCGAAGGGGTTGCGGACGATGTGGCGCGCATCGAGACGATCTGGCGCGACATGCGGCAGCGTTCGGGCGGCCCTTTCCTGTTCGGCGCCTTCTCCGCCGCCGATGCGATGTATGCCCCCGTGGTCAACCGCTTCAAAGTCTATGACCTGGTCAGGGACGCCGATACCCTCGACTACATGCAGGCGATGGAAAGCCATCCGGCATGGGTCGCCTGGCGGGATGCGGCACTGGCGGAAACATGGATTGTCGCGGAAGATGAGGCTTGAGCCTGCTCTTCGCCTGGCCCGCCTGAAAAAATTGATCTGGGGACTGGTCAAAGCCCTGCGGGGCATGTATAAGCGCGCCAAATTCCGAGATCGAGACAGGTGCTGTTCGGCCTCATCCGGCCGCGGGATCCTGTTTTGCCCGTCATGTGGAGTAAGTAAAATGGCTGTACCGAAAAGAAAAACAAGCCCGTCCAAGCGCGGTATGCGCCGCTCTGCAGACGCGCTGAAGGCTTCGTCCTACGTCGAAGACAAGAACTCCGGCGAACTGCGCCGTCCGCACCATATCGATCTGAAGACCGGTATGTACCGTGGCCGTCAGGTGCTGACGCCCAAGGAAAGCGCATAACATCCGAATATTCGGATGACTTTTTTAAGGCCGGCCTTGTGCCGGCCTTTATTTTTTGGGCGTGTGGTCGTTCAATCTACCTTTCGATCGCCTGCCATCCGGCGGCGATCGCATTCAATGATCCGAGGCCTGCCCATGTTTGCCGCCATACCACTGATGATCCTGCCGCTGGCGCTTTACAATCTCGCCATGCTCGGCCTTTTCGGCGGCGGCGTTCAGGTCCTGGAAAGCCAGCTGCTTTCGCTTTCCATGCTGTCGGGCGCGATCTGGACCCTGTCGCTCGGCGACGTTCTGATCCTGGTTGCGCTGGCTGTGCTGTTCTTCGAAATTCTGAAGGCTACGCTCAACGGCTCCGGCTCGCTGATCAACCACATGCTGTCCATGCTGGTCTTCGTCGCCTTCCTGGTGGAGTTCCTGTTGGTGAGGGGAGCGGCGACGCAGACCTTCTTCATCCTGATGACGGTCGCCTTCATCGATGTCGTCGGCGGCTTCGCCGTATCCATCCGCTCAGCCGGCCGCGATGTCTCGATCGGCCTCTGAGGCCGTTCGCTTCCTGATCCAATGGAAAAGGGCCGGAGTTTTCCCCAGCCCTCGATGATCGAGCGACGTCGTCGGCGACGGTGGGTCAGAGATTGTCGAGCTTGCTCTGCAGCGTGCGCAACTGTTCCTTCAGCTCGTCGATGTCCTTGGCTTCGGCCTTCTTCGGCTCCTTCGGCGGCTGGGCGCCAAGGAATGGCGAGAACATCTGCATGGCCTGGTGGAACATATCGGTGTTGCGCTTCACCTGTTCTTCCATCAGCTGGATCGGCATTTGCAGGTTCTTCGTGAGCGGCGTTTCGCCGAAGGCCTTGGTCATTTGCTCGCGCATCTGGACCTGCTGTTCGGTGAAAGCCTTCATCGAGTGTTCGAGGAAGCTCGGAACGACCATCTGCATCTGGTCGCCGTAGTAGCCGATCAGCTGGCGCAGGAAGGAGATCGGCAGCAGCGTGTTGCCCGTCTTCGACTCCTGCTCAAAAATGATCTGGGTCAGAACCGAATGGGTGATGTCTTCGCCGGACTTGGCGTCCTGGACGGTGAACTCCTCTCCCTTCTTGACCATCTTGGCCAGGTCCTCCAGCGTCACATAGGTGCTGGTGCCCGTATTGTAGAGGCGTCGATTGGCATATTTCTTTATGACGATCTCGCCGTCCGTTTTGGCCATATTCGTCTCCTAACCCCGTTGTTTTTGTGGATTTTTGCTCTTCCCGAAAGAAGTGTAAGCGCAAATCGAGGGTGGTGACAATCTCTTTGTGCGATGCGGCACCCGCGGTTGACGAATGTCAAGCTGTCACAACTAAGGAACGAAACGGCTGACGTTCTTCCTGTTTGACTTCGACCTAAAGCTTTGCCAGTTTCAAGCTCAAAGAAACAAACTCCTGAGGAGGCGTCCATGAGCAGTTCATCCATCGTCATTGCGAGCGCAGCGCGCACGCCGGTCGGCTCGTTCAACGGCGCCTTTGCCAACGTCCCGGCCCACGACCTGGGCGCCGCGGTCATCAAGGAGGTGCTGGAGCGTGCCGGCGTCGACGCAAAGGAAGTCGATGAAGTCATCCTCGGCCAGGTGCTCTCGGCCGGCCAGGGACAGAATCCCGCCCGTCAGGCGGCGATGAAGGCCGGCATACCGCAGGAAGCCACCGCTTGGGGCATGAACCAGCTTTGCGGCTCGGGCCTTCGTGCCGTGGCGCTCGGCATGCAGCAGATCTCGACCGGCGATGCGACGATCATCGTCGCCGGCGGCCAGGAATCCATGTCGATGGCGCCGCATTGCGCGCATCTGAGGGCCGGCACCAAGATGGGCGACCTGAAGATGGTCGATACCATGATCAAGGACGGCCTGACCGATGCCTTCTACGGCTACCACATGGGCACGACCGCCGAGAACGTCGCCCGCCAGTTCCAGCTGACGCGCGACGAGCAGGATGCCTTCGCCGTTGCATCGCAGAACAAGGCCGAGGCCGCGCAGGTGGCCGGCCGCTTCAAGGACGAGATCGTTCCTTTCGTCGTCGCTGGCCGCAAGGGCGACGTGACTGTCGATGCGGACGAATACATTCGTGCCGGAGCCACCCTCGACAGCATGACCAAACTTCGCCCGGCCTTCGACAAGGAAGGCACGGTCACGGCTGGCAACGCGTCCGGCATCAATGACGGCGCAGCCGCAGCCCTGCTGACGAGCGAGGCGGAAGCCTCCCGTCGCGGACTCGTCCCGCTTGTCCGCATAGCGTCCTGGGCGACGGCCGGCGTCGATCCGCAGGTCATGGGCACAGGCCCGATCCCGGCATCGCGCAAGGCGCTGGCGAAGGCCGGCTGGAAGATTTCCGATCTCGACCTCGTCGAGGCCAACGAGGCCTTCGCCGCCCAGGCCTGTGCGGTCAACAAGGACCTCGGCTGGGATACCTCGATCGTCAACGTCAATGGCGGTGCGATCGCCATCGGCCACCCGATCGGTGCATCCGGCGCCCGCATTCTCAACACGCTGGTCTTCGAAATGAAGCGCCGCGGCGCCAAGAAGGGTCTTGCCACGCTCTGCATTGGTGGCGGCATGGGTATCGCCATGTGCCTCGAGGCACTGTGAACTGAAAACGCGGTCTGGAGGAGCATGACGGCACGGGCCGTCATGACCGAGGTCGATCTGCTTGTCACAAACCTGTCCTAACAACGACTCCGTCAGAAGAGTCGGTGGACGATGAAACTGTATATTGAGGGGAGAACAGCACATGAGCAGAGTTGCATTGGTGACGGGTGGAACCCGGGGTATCGGGGCGGCGATTTCGATCGCGCTCAAGGCCGCCGGCTACCGGGTGGCGGCGAACTATGCCGGCAATGACGAGAAGGCCAAGGCCTTCGAGGCCGAAACGGGGATCCATACGTTCAAGTGGGACGTTTCGAACTACCAGTCCTGCGCCGAGGGGATCGCCAAGGTCGAGGCGGAACTCGGCCCGGTCGAAATCCTCGTCAACAATGCCGGCATCACGCGCGATGCCATGTTCCACAAGATGACGCCGGAACAGTGGAACGAAGTGATCAACACCAACCTCACCGGCGTGTTCAACATGACCCATCCGGTGTGGTCCGGCATGCGCGACCGCAATTTCGGCCGAGTCATCACCATCTCCTCGATCAACGGCCAGAAGGGGCAGATGGGTCAGGCCAACTATTCGGCGGCCAAGGCTGGCGATCTCGGCATCACCAAGGCGCTCGCCCAGGAGGGCGCAGCCAAGGGGATCACGGTGAACGCGATCTGCCCG
The DNA here is from genome assembly GCF_059424725.1 of Allorhizobium sp. GW101-3B10. Classification (NCBI taxonomy): domain Bacteria; kingdom Pseudomonadati; phylum Pseudomonadota; class Alphaproteobacteria; order Hyphomicrobiales; family Rhizobiaceae; genus Allorhizobium; species Allorhizobium sp. GW101-3B10. Next base: position 4,436,848 of record NZ_JBWKZR010000001.1, read on the forward strand.
GGCTATATCGGCACGGAGATGGTGCGCGCCATCCCGGAAAAGGTGCTGAACGAGCGGATCATTCCGCAGATCCCGGTCGGGCGTCTCGGCGAGCCGGAGGAGATCGCGCGAATCGTGGTCTTCCTCGCATCCGACGATGCCGGTTTCATCACCGGATCGACGATCTCGGCCAATGGCGGCCAGTTCTTCGTTTGAGCTGAGATAACGGATCAGACTCGAGCCGGCCCTCGGGCCGGCTTTTTCTGCCGTGTGCCAAAAGTTAACATCAGGCCCGTAGCCGGCGGCCGCAGATCCTAATATCCACCGTTTCCTATGGCTAACAGTTTGTTATTCAACAAGATATTGCGGTGAACAAAGCGGGAAAACAGGCGCGTCACCGATTCGTCGCCGATTCGTTCCGGCTTTGGTCGATCTGTTAACGTGACGGTCCAAAACAGCAAAAAACCGCCGGTGGGGGAACCGGCGGCTTTCTGTCGAGGCGCTGTCTGCGACTTAGCGGCAGCGCGCTTCGTAGGTGCGGCCGTAGCGATCGCGATAGACGCAATAGCCCGAACGTTCCTGGGACTGACCGATCAGGGCGCCGGCAGCGCCGCCGACCACTGCGCCGACGGCTGCGCCGCCGACGGAATTGGTGGCTACGCCACCGATGACGGCACCGGTTGCGGCGCCTACGCCGGCACCGCGTTCGGTCGCCGTGCAGGATGCCAGGGGGGCAATCAGGGCAAGGGCAAGAAGGATTTTCTTCATCGTCGGTTTTCCTCTTCGGTTTTGACGGGCGTTAGATCCGGCCCATGAGCAGCAGGATGACAAGAATGAGAACCACGAGGCCCAGGCCACCGGAAGGCGCATAGCCCCAGTTGCGGCTATAGCCCCAATTGGGCAGCGCGCCGATCAGCAGCAATATGACGATGACGATGAGAATTGTGCTCAACATGGTGACCCTCTCCATTCGGGAATGCAAAACCTGGTCTTCTTGTCGCTTCAACGTCGCCGGATGAGAATTGTTCCAACCGTGCCGAAAGGGCAGGCGAAAAGTCCGGATCGAACCCATTGAGAAGCGGCGCGAAGGGGTTGGCGCGCTGGCGGCCAAGGGCGGCGACGACGGACGAGCGGGGATCGAGGAAGCCGGCGATTACCTTGTCCATCTGTCGCTTCTGCTCGACCATCACCAGATGGCCGCAGTCGCCGAACAAGCACGGTCCGCGCGCGCGGGAGAAGCTTCGACAGTCTCCGCTGGTGCGAGGGCGGAACGATGGCGTCGTGGATGCCGCTGATCCATTCGGCATGGGGCGGCGGAAACATCACATCGGTGAACCAGAGTTCCCAGAACGCGTCGGGGGGGGCAGAACGGTTCCACTCCCGATCATGGTTAACCAACGGGACGGAACCCCGTTGGCAAGCCATTGATCCGATTCAGCATTTTGTGTCGATTCTCGACAGGCCGCCGAGATGTAGCCGTGAACAAATCCTGAATCGCCCGGAGTCAGCGATTCGTCGCTGATTCGTTCCCAGCATGTTCCGTGGGTTAACGGCGGGCCGCTGACCTCCGCTTTTGGGGGAATTCCTGCGGCCGAGGAGCGGGAATCGGGCTCACCTGTCACGGATGGCTTGCCTTTGTCGGCAATCGTCGCCATGTGTGGGGCAAGCTCGCCGACCGCCACCAGCCGCGGTCGATGACCCCTTGCAGCGCGGAGCCATCATTGAATTCGCAACCCATGATCCTGAGCGGCCGCGGCGTCACGGCTGTGCTGGGGCCGACCAATACCGGCAAGACCCATTACGCCATCGACCGTATGGTGGCGCATGGCTCGGGCATCATCGGCCTGCCGCTGCGCCTGCTGGCGCGCGAGGTCTATGGACGGCTCGTCGAGCGCGTCGGTGTCTCGCAGGTGGCCCTGGTGACCGGCGAGGAAAAGATCGCGCCGCCGGGCGCCCGCTTTTCTGTCTGCACCGTGGAGGCCATGCCGCGCGAGACCAAAGCCTCGTTCGTGGCGATCGACGAGATCCAGCTGGCCGGCGATCTGGAACGCGGCCACATCTTCACCGACCGCCTTCTGCATCTGCGCGGCCGTGACGAGACGCTGCTGCTCGGCTCGGCCACGATGAAGCCGATCCTGCTGCAACTCCTGCCGGGCATCACCATCATCGAGCGGCCCCGGCTTTCCCAGCTTTTCTATGCCGGCCAGAAGAAGATCACCCGCCTGCCGCAGCGCACGGCGATCGTCGCCTTCTCCGCGGACGAGGTCTATGCGATCGCCGAGCTGATCCGCCGCCAGCGCGGCGGGGCCGCCGTGGTGCTCGGGGCGCTCAGCCCCCGCACCCGCAACGCGCAGGTCGGTCTCTATCAGGAGGGCGACGTCGAATATCTGGTCGCCACCGATGCGATCGGCATGGGCCTCAATCTCGATGTCGACCATGTGGCTTTCGCCCAGGACCGCAAGTTCGACGGCTACCAGTTCCGCAATCTGAATTCCGGCGAGCTCGGCCAGATCGCCGGTCGAGCCGGGCGCCATCTGAAGGACGGTACCTTCGGCGTGACCGGGCGGGTGGATCCGTTCGAGGAAGAACTGGTCGAGCGGCTCGAAGCGCATGAATTCGACAGTGTGAAGGTGCTGCAATGGCGTACTGCGAAGTTCGACTTCTCGTCGATCGGTGCACTGCAGCGTAGCCTCGAGGCGGCGCCGCGCGTCGAAGGGCTGACCAGGGCTTTGCCGGCGATCGACCAGCAGGCGCTGGAATTCCTGGCGCGCTATCCGGAGGTGAGAGACCTTGCCGATACGCCGGCGCGCGTCGAGAAGCTTTGGGAAGCCTGCGCATTGCCCGACTATCGGCGCATCACGCCTGCCCAGCATGCCGACCTGATCCAGAGCCTGTTCTTCGACCTTGTGCGCCATGGTACGGTCAACGAGGATTTCATGGGCGAACAGGTTCGTCGGGCGGACCGAACCGACGGCGAAATCGATACCTTGTCCGCCAGGATTGCCCAGATCCGAACATGGACTTATGTATCGAACCGGCCGGGTTGGCTTGCCGATCCGACACACTGGCAAGAAAAGACACGGGAAATCGAAGACCGATTGTCCGATGCGCTACATGAACGGTTGACGAAACGCTTTGTTGATCGCAGGACATCTGTGCTCATGAAGCGCTTGAGAGAGAATGCGATGTTGGAAGCTGAAATCAGTGTAAACGGCGATGTCTTCGTGGAAGGACATCATGTGGGACAACTCGCCGGTTTCCGGTTCACGCCCATATCGGGGACCGAAGGGCCTGACGCCAAGGCCGTCGAGTCGGCCGCGCACAAAGCGCTCGGGCTCGAGTTCGAGGCCCGCGCCGCGCGTCTCCATGCCGCCGGCAACAGCGATCTGGCGATCAGCGCCGACGGCCTGGTGCGCTGGCTCGGCGATCCGGTGGCGCGTCTCACCGGCAGCGACCACATGCTGCATCCGCGTGTCATCCTGCTGGCCGACGAACAGCTGACCGGCAACGCCCGGGATCACGTCGTCGCCCGTATCGAGCGCTTCGTCAATCATCACATCTCGACGATCCTCAAGCCGCTCGACGATCTGTCTCGCGCCGAGGATCTGCAGGGGCTTGCCAAGGGCCTTGCCTATCAGCTCGTCGAAAACCTCGGCGTGCTGTTCCGCCGCGACGTCTCGGACGACGTCAAGTCGCTAGACCAGGACGCCCGCGCCTCCATGCGGCGATATGGCGTGCGTTTCGGCGCCTACCACATCTTCATGCCCGCACTGCTCAAGCCGGCACCGGCCGAGCTGATCACGCTTCTGTGGGCACTGAAGAACGACGGCCTGGACAAGCCCGGCTATGGCGATCTCATCCCCGTGCTCGCAGCCGGCCGGACCTCGGTCGTCACCGATCCGGGCTTCGAGCGCATGTTCTACAAGCTGGCCGGTTTCCGTTTCCTCGGAAAGCGCGCCGTGCGCATCGACATCCTCGAGCGCCTGGCCGACCTCATCCGTCCGCTCCTTCAGTGGAAGCCGGGTTCGACCCAGCGTCCGGACGGTGCCTATGACGGTCGCCGCTTCACCACGACGACGGCGATGCTGTCCATCCTCGGTGCGACGCCGGACGACATGGAAGAGATCCTCAAGGGTCTCGGCTATCGCGCCGACAGCGTGACCGCCGAGGAAGCCGAAGCATTCCTGGCTGCCCAGACGGCACCGTCCGCATCCGCTGCGGAAAAGCCGGCCGAGGTCTCGGGCGAGCACGGCGATGCCGATGCAGCGCACGAGGAAACCGCCCAGGCAGAAAGCACCGCCGACGAGGCGTCTGTCGCTCCGCAGGCCGTTGCCGAAGAGACGCCTGCTGCGACCGAAGAGACCCCCGCAGCGACGGAAGAGAACGCTGCTCCTGCCGAGGACGCTGCCGTTTCCGGCGAGCCCGCGGTGGAAGATGCGGCTGCCGCCGAGCCGAAGCCGGTGCTGCTGTGGCGTCCGGGCGGCCGTGCCGACAACCAGCGTGGCGCGCGTCCGGCGGGTGACCGCCAGCGTGCCGGCCATCGCGGTCCCAATCGCGCCCCTGCGGAAGGGCAGACCGAAGGCAAGCGCGACGAGCGGCGCCGCGACGGCGAAGGCGGCAAGGGCCGCGACAAGGACGGCGGCCGTGGTGGCCCCGGCCACAAGGGCGACCGTTCGGAGCGTCAGGACCGCGGCGAGCGCAAGGATCGGCCGAACAACCGGCCGGACCGCGACGCAAAGTCGCAGCCCGCCCGCTTCGAGGCAAAGCCGCCGCGCAAGGAGAAGCCGATCGATCCGGATTCGCCCTTTGCCAAGCTTGCCGCTCTCAAGGAGCAGATGAAGAAGTAACATGGACGACAAACGGCCACAGAGCGGTTCGCGCCAGCGCATCGACAAGTGGCTGTTCTTCGCCCGTGTCTCGAAGTCGCGCTCGCTGGCCCAGGAACGCGTGGCGGGCGGCCATGTCCGGATCAACGGCCAGATCGTCCGCCAATCCAGCCATTTGATCGGGCCGGGCGACCGGATCGAGGTTGCGCTGCAAAAGCGCGACATCGTGCTTCTGGTGGTGAAGGCGGGCGAACGCCGCGGACCCTACGAGGAAGCCCGGCTGCTCTACCAGGACATGACCCCGCCGCCGAGCGAAGAAGACAAGCTGGGGCCGCTCGATCAGGCGACGCGCCTGCCCGGTTCGGGGCGTCCGACGAAGAAGGAAAGGCGGGCGATCGACCGGCTGCAACCCGGCGAACCCTGGTCGGACGATTAGAAAACTGTGCGCGCCCGCGGCTATTTTCAGAACTGTTTATCCTTGCTATAGCCCGGATAACACAGTAGCTGACGGTCCTGTCCAGCCGAACCAAACGCGGTCCGCCCATCCTCTGGAATGTGACCGCGTCTGACTGCCCTGTGCGGCGGACCAGAACGTGACCTGCGCAGAAACGAGACCCTGGAGTGCCGCATGACTTATATAGTCACAGATAACTGTATCCGCTGCAAATATACCGATTGCGTCGAAGTCTGCCCGGTCGACTGTTTCTACGAAGGTGAAAATTTCCTCGTCATCCATCCGGACGAGTGCATCGACTGTGGCGTCTGCGAGCCGGAATGCCCGGCCGAGGCGATCAAGCCGGATACCGAGCCGGGTCTCGACAAATGGCTGCAGATCAATACCGAATATGCCAAGATCTGGCCCAACATCACCGTCAAGCGCGATCCCTTGCCGGAAGCCAAGGAAATGGACGGCGTTCCGGGCAAGTTCGACAAGTACTTTTCGACGAAGCCCGGCAGCGGCGACTGATCAGCGCCGCGGGCTTTTCGCCAAGCGCGAATGAGGATGGCCACAAGGCCGGCAGGAAACGCGCCCGACCGGGGCGCGATTGGCCGCATTGTGGCGGCGCAGCAGTAAAATATTGATTTCCTCATATTTTTGTGGTAGCATGATAAAACTGTTCCACTTAGCGGCATTGGTATGCCCTGAACCATCACGAAAGCAAACTCATCGTCCAACGCGGTTACCGTGACACTCGCGACCTGTGCGGTCGTTTTGCTGTTGCGACGATAGGGATGTTTACGTGGCGGCCTGGATCAGGATGGAGTGACCCGACGGTTTCCCCCGTCTCATCCGGGCCTGACCGACCCGGCACCGGCTTGATCGCCGGGAGCATAACAGGGAGTTTTTGAAACGAATGACGACCCAGCAGAAAAAATCTTCGACGCGCCAAGGCTTCAAGACCGGCGAATCGATCGTCTACCCGGCACATGGTGTCGGTATCATCACCGCCATCGAAGAGCAAGAAGTCGCCGGCATGAAGCTCGAGCTTTTCGTGATCGACTTCGAGAAGGACAAGATGCGTCTCAAGGTTCCGGTCGGCAAGGCCGTGAGCATCGGCATGCGCAAGCTTTCCGAGACCGATTTCGTCGAGCGCGCTCTGAAGGTCGTTCAGGGGAAGGCCCGCGTCAAGCGCACCATGTGGTCGCGGCGTGCCCAGGAATATGATGCCAAGATCAATTCCGGTGATCTGATTTCGATCGCCGAAGTGGTCCGCGATCTCTATCGTGCCGAGAATCAGCCGGAGCAGTCCTATTCCGAGCGCCAGCTCTATGAAGCTGCCCTCGACCGTATGGCTCGCGAGATCGCCGCCGTGAACAAGATGTCCGAAACCGAGGCCGTCCGCCTCGTCGAGGTCAATCTTGCCAAGGGCCCGAAGCGCGGCAAGGGTGTTGAAGAGGACGACGCACAGGAAGAAGCCGCGTAAGGCTTTCTTCGGCGCCGTATCGTTCCTTCGTTAAAAAGCCTCCGGTCAGAAATGACCGGAGGCTTTTTCGTTGCATCAAGGTCTCGAGTGACTGATCGCCAATCGCCTAGCTGCCGCAGCCCTATCGGGCTGCAGCGAGCACGTATCCGGCCTCGGGGTCGGCGATCTTCTGGCCATTGACCGTCACGCCGTAGCCGGCGTCACCGGCAAGGCGTTCGACGGCGATGGCGAGGGTCTTGCCGTCGATCGTCAGGTCGGCCGTGAAGGCGTTCCATTCCGGCGGCAGCACGGGCTGGACGAGCAAGCGATCGCCCTTGCGGGCAACGCCGAGCAGGCCTTCGACCGCGAAGCGGTAGAGCCAGCCGGCCGATCCGGTATACCAGGTCCAGCCCCCGCGTCCGAGATAGGCCTCGCCGCCATAGATGTCGGCCGCGACGACGTAGGGCTCGACGCGGTAGCGTTCCGCTGCATCGGCATCGAGCGCGTGGTTGACCGGGTTCAGCATCTCGAAGCAGCGCCAGGCATCGGCCGGTCTGCCGGCCTTGGCGAGCGCCATGCCGAGCCAGATGGCGGCATGGGTGTACTGCCCGCCATTCTCGCGCACGCCCGGCGGATAGGCCTTGATATAGCCGGGATCGAGCTTGGTCTTTTCGAACGGTGGCGTGAAGAGCCGGATGATGCCGGCCTCCTGGTCGATGAGTTCGGCAAGGGCGGCATCGAGCGCCTTTGCGCTCTGCTGCGGCGTGCCTTCGCCCGACAGGACGCTCCAGGACTGGGCGATCGAATCGATCCGGCATTCTTCCGACTGGGCGGAGCCGAGCGGCGTGCCGTCGTCGAAATAACCCCGGCGATAGTAATCGCCGTCCCAGGCTGCGGTCTCCAGCGCCTGCCGCAGAGTGGCAAGATGCGTCGTCCAGCGGGTGATCCGTGCCTCGTCGCCTCGGGCCTCTGCGTGGCCGATGAAGGACTTGAGCGTCGCGGCGAGGAACCAACCGAGCCAGACGCTCTCGCCTTCGCCCTTTTCGCCGACGCGGTTCATCCCGTCGTTCCAGTCGCCACCGAGGATGAGCGGCAGGCCGTGAACTCCGGTTCGGGCGACGGCAAGATCCAGCGCGCGCGCGGCGTGCTCATAGAGGCTTGCCACCTCGTCTGACGTCGTCGGCTGGAAGAAGCTGTCGTGCTGACCCTCGGCCAGTTGCGGCCCTTCGATGAAGGCGAGGTTTTCGTCCAGGAAGGTCTTGTCGCCGGTGGCCGTCACGTACTGGTCGACCGCATGGGCCAGCCATACGACGTCGTCCGATATGCGGGTGCGCACACCGGCGCCGGTATTGGGAAGCCACCAATGCTGCACGTCGCCTTCGACGAACTGGCGCGACGCAGCGTTGAGGATCTGGCGCCGTGCCAGGCTCGGTTCGTACAGCAAGAAGGCGAGCGTATCCTGCAGTTGGTCGCGGAAGCCATAGGCGCCGCTGGCCTGGTAGAAGCCGGCCCGCGCGAAGATGCGGCAGGCAAGTGCCTGGTAGGGCAGCCACCGGTTGACGAGCGTGTCGAAGGCGGCGTCGGGGGTCTTGACCTGCAGCTGGCCGGTGAAGCCGGTCCAGAAGGCCCTGCTGGCCGTGAGGATGGCCTCGAAGCTTTCCTTGCGCAGCGTCCCGATCAGGTCGCGGGCGGCGTCCTCGGTGTCGGTCTCGCCGAGCAGGAAGGTAATGTCTCGTTCGGCGCCTGCCGGAACCTCGATGTCGAAGGCGAGGGCCGCGCAGGGATCGCTCTCGGTATCGGCGGAGCCGGACAGGTGGGACTGGCGGGCCAGCGCCTGCGGCATGCGGATCGATCCATGCCGGCCGATGAACTCGCGCCGGCTGGCGGTATAGCCGAGCGGCTTGTCGAGGCCGGCGAGGAAGGCCGTACGACCCGGATAATTGATGTCATAGGGGTTGGTGGCGAACAGCGCGCCGGTGGCTTCGTCGAAGGACGACAGCACGAAGGGCGCGCTCTTCTGCGCATTGTTGCCCAGAACCCACTCCGCATAGCCGTAGACGCGGAAGCTGCGCGCTTCCCGGCCCCTGTTGCGCAGGACGAGGCGAGACAGCTTGGCAGGACGGTTGCGGTCGACGGTCTGGGTCAGTTCGAGGTCAAGCCCGTCATGGCGGCTGGAGAACACCGCATAGCCGAGGCCATGGCGGGTTTCGAATTCCGCTCCATCATTGAGATTGAGCGCGCTGAACGGAACGAAGGTCCGACCGCTCTCGAGATCGGCGACGTAGAAGGCCTCGCCCGGACGATTGACGACCGGGTCGTTGGTCCATGGCGTCAACTGGTGGTCGCGCGAATTGGCGCTCCAGGTGAAGCCAGCACCTTCGGCGGACACATGGAAGCCGAACTGCTCGTTGGCGATGACGTTGATCCACGGCTGGGGCGTCGACTGGTGGGCCCCGAGGCGGATGACATATTCCTTGCCGTCCTCGGCAAAGCCGCCGAAACCGTTCCAGAATTCGAGGCCCTTGCCGTCGCTTGCCGGCACGACCGCAGCCGAAGCGGCCGGTGTGGCGGGCAGCAGGCCCGGCCATTCCATCTCCGCGCCGTCGGGGCTGCGCGGGCTGGCAAACAGCGAGACCGCACGGTTGATCTGGTCGACGATCTTTCCGTTCCTGGCGTGCAGCACGACGCGGGCTGCGGCGATCAGGGCCTGCGAGGCGCTCTCGTCCATCAGATCGTGGCGCACGACGAAGACATGCGGCTTGCCGCCGCTGCCGTCGGGCAGGCGATGCCTCAAATTGTCGGCCAGCTGGTCGAGGGCGTGCTGCATGTCCTGCGCGTAGGACGTGGCGCGTTCGTTGACGATCGCCAGATCGGCGACGATGCCGCGACGGCGCAGGTATTCGAGCGCGCTCATCGCTTCGCGGGCGATCTCCATGTCCATGTCGTCGTTGATGCGCAGCGCGAAGATCGGATAGTCGCCGGAAATCGCCAGCGGCCAGAGGGCCGACTGGGTGGCTAGGCCGTTGCGCACGGTTTCCGGATCGGCCCGCAGATGGTTGTCCGGATAGACGAGGTAGCGGCCGAGATGCTGGAAGGCGGCGGCCTGCTGCGAGGTGATGCCGATATGGCGCAGCTCCACCTGGGCGCGGGTCCAGGCGTGGATGAGCTCGTGGCTGAAGGAATCGGGATGGCGATAACGTTCGATCGCCTGGTCGATCTTCTCGCGGTTGGGCGCGGCGATCGTCCAGAAAATGACGCTGACCTTCTTGCCTGACGGAACCCGCACCACGCGGCGCAGGCTCAGCACCGGATCGAGGGTGAAGCCCTCCGTGCCCGACAGCGTGGCGCCCGGGTCGAAGGCTGCAGCTTCGGCGAGGCAGCGGCCGCGACCGAGGAAGCGCCGGCGATCGGTTTCGAATTCGGTGGGTCGGCCGGGGCCGGTGCCGTCGACCACCAGATGCGCCACGCACATGTCGGCATCACCGGGGCTGCGCTTGTTGCGCTCGGCGCGGATGACGTCGCGGCGGCGGCCGAACTCGGTCTTGATGAACATCCGCGAGAACAGCGGATGGGCATTGTCGGCGTCGTCCTGGGCGATGACCGGTTCGAGATAGGACGTCACCTCGATGAAGCGGTCTTCGCTGCCGGTGTTGAGAATCGTCAGGCGCCGGCCTTCGGCATCATGCTCGGTGGCGACGATGCACTCGACCTGGGTCGAGATGTCGCCGACCGTCTTGAAGAATTCCGCCTTGTCGTCGCCGAAGATGACCTTGGACTTCTCGTCTTCGGCCCGGCGCGGCGAGGCGGTCGCCGACCACCACTGGCCGCTTGCCGTATCGCGCAGGAAGATGAAGGTCCCGGAGCGGTCCTCGGTCGGATCGGCCGTCCAGCGCGAGACGGACTGGCCGTTCCAGCGGGAATAGCCAGACCCCGTCGCCGTCAGCATGACCGAGTAGTGGCCGTTCGACAGGAAGGCCAGCGCGCGGTCCTTGGTCGCCGGATCGGTGACGGTGCGGACTTCCGGGCGCAGCAAGTCGGCCTGGCCCTTGCCGGGCGTCTGCGGCTCGTACTTGGCGCTCATCACCGGGATTTCGCGCGGCGCCTTTTCCTGCAGCAGCAGTTCGGCCGCCTCGATCACCGGATCGGCGTGGAAGAGCTCGCGCAGGCGGCCGTTGAAGGCGACGTTGGCGATGGCCGCGATCGACATGCCGTGATGGTGTGCATAGTAGTTGTAGACCACGGCGCAGGACTTGCCTTCGGGAAGACGGGTCGGGGTGAAGTCCACAGCGTCGTGGAAGCCGTAGGCACCGAGCGCGCCCAGCTTGCGCAGGCGCTCCAGGTTTTCCAGCGCCGCTTCGGGGAAGTACTGGCTGGCGAGGATCGAGGCATAGGGCGCGATGACCGCATTCTGCCCGAGGCCTCGCTTGAGCCCCAGCGTCGGCACGCCGAAATTGGTATACTGGTAGGTCAGCTCATGGTCGCGGGCATTGAAGGCGGCTTCCGAAATCCCCCACGGAATTCCGAGCCGCTTGCCGTGATTGATCTGTTCCTGAACGACGAGATTGTTCGTCTGGTTGAGGATGCCGCCCTGGCGCTCCTGCATGACGAGCGGCGGCATCAGATATTCGAACATCGAGCCGGACCAGGAGATCAGCGCCGCCCGGGCGCCGATCGGCACGACCTGGCGGCCGAGGCGATACCAGTGCTCGGTCGGAAGGTCGCCCTTGGCAATGGCGAACAGGCTGGTGAGCCGGCATTCCGAGGCCAACAGGTCGTAGCAGGCTTCGTCCAGTTCGCGGCTCTCGACGCGATAGCCGATCGACAGAAGGCGACGCTCGGGACGGAAGAGGAAGGTAAAATCCATAGAGAAGGCGATGTCGCGGGCGCGGTCGCGCAGGAGCGCCAGCCGCTGGCGCAGCGGATCGATGTTCGACAGGTCGAAGGCGGTGTCGGCGATGTGTGCCTCGCAGACGCCGACCAGCGATTCGGTCCAGCGAGTGACTTCGCCACTCTGCTCGGAGCGGACTTCATGGTGCAGGTTGGCGGCAAGCTTCTGGATGTCGCGCGCCAGCACGCCGAGATTGATGATGCGGATCGAGGCGAATTCGTGCTCGCGCTTGACGGCGGCAAGCGCTGTGTTGAAGCCGATGATCCGCTCCTCCAGGCGGCGACGCAGCGGCCTGACCGTCTTGCGATCGTCCGGCAGGGTCTTGAGGACTTCCAGCAGGATGCCGCCGACATCGCCGATGCCGTCGAGATTGCCCTGCATGTGGGCCGAGGGCGCCTCCGCCCATTCGCGGCAGGCCGAGGAGATGGCGATCAGGTGGCCGGCAAGGTTGCCGCTGTCGACCGCGGAGATGTAGCGCGGGCCGAGCGTGTTCAGCGTGTCCGTGTAGTACCAGTTGTAGAGATGGCCTCGGTACTTATCCATCCGTTCGACCGTCGAGATCGTCTGCTCGAGCCGCTCGATCGTCTGCTCGAAGCTGATCCAGCCGAAGTGGCGGGCCGAGACGACGGAAAGGAGGTAGACGCCGATATTGGTCGGCGAAGTCCGGTGGGCGACGACCGGCTCCGGCCGTTCCTGGAAATTGTCCGGCGGCAGGTAGTTGTCGCCGGCGGTGACGAAGGTTTCGTAGAAGCGCCAGGTGCGCCGCGCGATCTTGCGCAGCTCGACGGTCGCTTCCTCCGGCACGAAGAGGCTGTCCTCGGTCTCGGCGGACTGGCTGACATACCAGGCGACGAGCGGCGACAGGACCCACATGATGGCGAAGGGAAGCCCGATCAGGTAGCCGTAGCCGCCGGGAAGGGCGGCGACCGCCAGGGCCAGGACGGCGAGGACCGGGGCGTGCAGCATGCTGCGGTAGTAGGAGGAGATGTTGCCCTGGGCGGAGGACTGGATGCTGGCGGCGGTGCGCCACTCGAGCAGCAGCTTGCGGCTGACCGTCAGGCGATAGAGCGAGCGGATGATCGCGTCGGCCATCATGTAGGCCATGTCGGCGATGAAGACGATGCGCAGCGCGACCTGGGCATTCGACGAGCGCAGCTCGGACCACAGCGACTGGAAATGCGCGGCGGGCACGATGTCGCTCTGGCGCGGCACGAGGCCTGACAGCAGCGACAGCGTCGGGGCGACGAACAGGCAGAAGATCAGCAGCAGCTGCCAAAGGAAAGCGCCGACCGGATCCATGGCGAGCCAGCCGAGCACGGAAGCGAGGAACCAGGCCATCGGGGTCAGCGAGCGACGCAGGTTGTCGACCATCTTCCAGCGGCCGAGCGCGGTGATGCCGCGGGCCGGATCGAAAATGTAAGGCAGAAGCTGCCAGTCGCCGCGGGCCCAGCGATGCTGGCGGGAGATTTCGACTTCGTAGCGGGTCGGGAAATCCTCGACCAGCTCGACGTCGGTGACAAGGGCGCAGCGCGCCATCGAGCCTTCGAGCAGGTCGTGGCTAAGCACCGTGTTCTCGTCGATGCGGCCCTTCAGCGCCGTCTCGAAGGCGTCGACATGATAGAGGCCTTTGCCGGTGAATGTGCCTTCGCCGGTGATGTCCTGATAGACGTCGGAAACGGTGAAGACGTAAGGGTCGAGGCCCCGGTTCATCGAAAAGACGCGCTGGAAGACCGAGGCGTCCTTGCCCGTGGTGAGCGAGGGCGTCACGCGCGGCTGCAGCACACCGTAGCCGCTGATGACGCGGCCGCTTTCCGGATCGTGCACCGGCCGATTGATGGGGTGGTAGAGCTTGCCGACCAGCTTGGTGACCGCATCGCGCATCAGGCGCGTGTCGGCATCGAGCGTCATGACGTATTGCACGCCTTCCGGCACCATGTTGGCGCCCGGCATATAGGAGGTGTCGCGGTCGCCGCGCAGAAGCAGGTTCAGTTCATGCAGCTTGCCGCGTTTGCGCTCCCAGCCCATCCACGCGCCTTCGGCGGGATTGTGGAGCCGGCGACGGTGCAGGAGGAAGAAGCGGGTCTTGCCGTCATGGGCGTAGCGCGCCGCCAGTTCGGCGACCTGGACCTTGGCATATTCGAGGATTTCGAGATCGGCCGGGGTTTCCTCGACCGGGCTGTCGCGCCAGTCACTCAGCAGAGCGAAATAGATCTCGCCGCGCGGGTTGGTGAGGTAGTGGACCTCGAGATTGCGCACCAGCTCGTCGACGTCGTCGCGTTTGGCGATCAGGCAGGGGACGACCACGAGCGTACGCGCGTCCTGCGGCAGGCCTTCCTTGAATTCGTAGCCGGTGAGCCGCGCCGGCTTGGCGACGAAGGTGACGAGCGTGTTGAAGAGCCCGGTCGCGCCTTCGGAGGCGGGCAGCGAGAACAGCACAAGAAGGAAGACCATGAGCGGCGTCGATATGCCGGCCATCGACAGGAAATAGCCGACCAGGGCCATGGCGCCGAGCGTCAGGCCGATGACCGGTACGGCGATCGACAGCCAGTTGAGACGCTGGACGGCGAGCGCCAGGCGGCGCCAGAGCGGTACGCGATAGCCGATCGCCCGTTCGAGCAGCGGACGCTGGGCGCCGACGAGATAGCCGCCGACATTGAGCGAGCCGACGGCCCGGTCGGCGCGGGTCGCTTCGGCGGCCAGGTCGATCGCCATCTGGGCGATCTCGATTTCCGACTTGTCCGAACGGCGCGCCAGTTTTTCGATCGTGCTGCGATAGGCATTGCGCGAGCCGAAATCGAGCTCGCGATAGTCGGTGTGCTGTGCAAGCACCTTGTCGACCAGACAGACGTCCTCGACCCAGACCGACCATTCCTTGTCGTCGATCTCGCGCAGGCTCTTGACGATGTTGCCGGTGGTCACATTGCCCGACGACAGGCGGTTATGCTCCTGCGTCATCGCCTCTTCGGCCGTGCGTCCGGCCTTCTTGAGACGCTCTTCGACCCAGGCGACGGCGAAGCTGGTGTTCTGCGAGCCGTTGCGCAGACGATAGAGGAACTGAGTGGCGAAGGTGTTGTCGTCAGCCAGCGGCTCGATCTGCTTCAGCAGCTCGGTCGAGCTTGCCGCGTCGTTGAGCCGGATGATCTCGTCGGCCACTTCGTTCGCCTTGCGGCGCATGCGGCGCGAACGGTCCACCCGGGTGGAAATGCGGCGCAGGTTCTCGATCAGCACGAAACGCACGATCGAGGGCAGCGCCCACAATTCGCCGATCTCGAGGGTCTTGTGCTTCTGGAAGCCTTCGACCAGGGCCGTCATGGCCTCCATCGACACGGTCGAGTGGGTGTGGGCCACATAAAGCCAGGCGAGCGCCATCGTCCGGGGGATTTCGCGATTGCCGATCTTCATCGTCGGAAGCTGGCGGTAGAATTTCTTGGGGAAGTCCCGGCGCACTTCCTGGATCGCTTCTTCGATGACGTAGTGATTGTCGAGCAGCCATTCGGCGGCGGGCGTGATCGTCGCACCGGCCTCTACGTCGGTCGCGGTCGCCCGATAGACTCTCAGAATCTCGCGCTCGTTCTCACGATGGCGCGCGAAGAAGTCGAAATCCATCAGGCCCGGCAAGTCGTTTGCCCCATCTCTGGCAAGCGCCTCGGCGCTTTCGCGCAGTTCTTCGATGGTGAAATAGGAGGCCCGGATCGCATCGTTGTGATCGATCTGTCTGGTTTCTACGTCGCGCGACTGAACTTGCAGCGTCATGGGCAAAAACATAATCTCGAGTTTTCGTTAGAGGGCGTTCGTCAGGGTTCGTCTTGACCCACTGCTATCCCCCGGCGCATCGCATTGCACGGTTTTGGCCTCTCGTTCAATCATCTGAACTCAAAAAGCCGGCAATGCGAGGCGATGGCGTCAAAAAAACCGGTCCGTGCGGAGATAGGTTCACGGCTTCGCTGGGAAAATTGGTTTTTTTATGCCTTATTTCAAAGCAGTAGCCAAGGGGCGTGGATTTCAGGCGGGCGCGACGGCCTTTGCCGGAGCCTGTGTTGTCCGATGCTGCCGGGAGGGGATGCCGCGGAACGGGCGATCGGTCCCTGTGGACGTTTCGTCTCCCTGAGGTGCTGCCGATCAGGCCTTCGCCGGACGTCTCAGCCGGCTGCCCGCTGCGGACTCCGCCGGCGATCGGCCAATTCTGCGGCGAGGTCGACCATGCGCCCGGCGGCGATCGCCAGTCGCTCGTCGTTGACCGTCAGCGAGACGCGGATGAAACTGGCGGCCTGCTTGCCGAAGGAGGCGCCGGGCATGACGGCGACGTGCTTGCGCTCCAGCAGCCGGTGAGCGAAATCCTGTCCTGCAAGGCCGGTGCCGGTGACGTCGACGACAATGAACATGCCGCCTTCAGGCATCATCGGCTTCAGCGTTCCCTCCCGTTCGAGAATGTCCGCCAAAAGCCTTGCCCGCCGCTCGTAGTTGGCGCGCATCACCGTTGCCGTGTCGAAGGGCTGGGTGAGCGCCATCGCCGTCATGTCTGCGATGAAGGGCTGGACGCCGAACAGCATGGTTTCGGAGACGGGCAGCAGGCGATCACAGAATTCCGCGGGCCCGATCGCCCAGCCGCTGCGAAAGCCGGGTGCGGCATGGGATTTCGAAATCGACGAGACGACGATGGTGCGCTCGGCCAAGGCCGGATCGTCGAACGGGGAGGCGAAGGGGCTGCCGAAGATCAGTTCCTCATAGACCTCGTCGCAGACGATCCAGAGATCGTGGTTGCGGCAGACTTCGCCGATTGCCGCAATCTCCTCGGCGGAGAGCACTGCACCCGTCGGATTGTGCGGCGTGTTGAGCAGAACCACGCGGGAGCGCGGCGTCACGGCGCGGGCGAGATCCTCCGCCTGCAGGTGAAACTTCTTCTCGGGATGCAGCGGAACAGGCGCCATGCGGGCGCCGCTCGCCGCGATCACCCCTTCGTAGGTCGCATAGTAGGGATCGCCGACCAGGACTTCGTCGTCGCGGTCGAGCAGGCCGAGCATCACGGTGAAGAGGGCGGTCTGCGTGCCGGGGAAGCACAGCACGTTTCGTGCGGTCACGTCGCTCCGGCGCCTGCGGTATTTCTCGACCAGGGCGTTGACCACGGACGGCTCGCCGCGGCCGTTCGAATAGCGCGTGCGGCCGGCATACATAGCGCGGGCGCACTCGTCGAGCAGAGCCGGGTCGGGGCGGACATCCGGTTCGCCGATCGTCAGCTCGATAACCGGTATGCCCTCCGCCGCCTTGCGCCGCGCCTCAAGATGGATCGCCCATTTGCCCGATCCCAGATCGGCGAGGCGTTCGGTAATGGCGGCATAGCGCATGGAGTGTCCCATCAATTCGTGTCGTTCGGTCCGTCCGGACCGGTGAGTTTCAGGCCCCCGAGCAGGGACTCCACCGATTCGAGCGCGATGCGCGGCAGCGCCTGGTCGTCGAACAGGTCGCCGGCCAGCGAACCTTCCAGCCACAGTCCGTCGATCAGGCCGTTGATGGCGATCGCCAGCTTGCGGCATTCCTCCGGCGCGACCGGCCTGCCATTGGCGGCGAGAAAGGCAGTCAACAGTTCCTCGAGCGAGCCGAGGAAGGTCAGGTAGTTCTCCCGATGGATGCGGGCGAATTCCGGATCGACGCGCACATGGCTGATGAAGGCGGCCCAGAGCGAGAGCGTGCGCGGATCGATGATCGGCGGGCTGACATTGGCGATGACAAAATCATGCAGGCGCCTGCGTGGATCGCTGCCGGCGGCCTCGGCGGCGTTGATCGCCGTGGTGCCGATCGTCATCATGACCTCGCGATAGGCGACCTGCAGCATCTGCTCCTTGCCGGTGAAATAATGGCGGATCAGGCCGCCGGTCACGCCGGCGCGGGCGGCGATCTGGCGGACCGTTGCGCCCTGCAGGCCATATTCGGAAATGCAGTCGAGCGTGGCGGTGATCAGGTCCTGCCGGCGTTCGGCCTCTCCGGCGCGGTGAAAGGGGCGGCGGCTCATGGTGCGACACCTGGGACGTCTGCGACGTCCAAGCGCTGCGTTCTGTTCCTCTCGCGCGGGCCGAATTCCTGCATGCGCTCCTCCCCGGGTCAGGCAGACCGATCGTTCAATCGGCGTTGTCGACTTCCTGTTTATACGGTTGAATAATTGAGGCACAAGTGCAAAACTCCGGCTCCATTCACCGGTCGCGCGCCAGCCCAGCGTCCGGTTGACGACGAACCGGCGGGGACAGTCGCCGACGGCCGAACCCGCCAAACCACAGCCAACCCCTCTGGTGCCTCAGATGACAATTCAGTTTTCCAACTACATGGCCGACGTCGTGGCGACCCGCCGCTATCTCCATCAGCATCCCGAGATCGGCCTGTCGGAGTTCAACACCTCGGACTATGTCGCCAAGAAGCTCGAGGCGCTGGGCTATGAAGTGACGCGCGGGCTGGCGAAGACGGGCGTCGTCGCCACGCTTCGCAACGGCACCAGCACGAAGAGCATCGGCATCCGCGCCGACTTCGACGCGCTGCCGATCCTCGAGGAAACCGGGCTCGACTATCAGAGCAAGACGCCGGGCATGATGCATGCCTGCGGTCACGACGGTCATACCGCCATGCTTCTGGGGGCCGCCAAGATCATCGCCGAGCGGAAGAATTTCGACGGTGTGGTGCACCTGATCTTCCAGCCGGCCGAGGAGAATTTCGGCGGCGCCAAGATCATGATGGACGACGGGCTGTTCGAAAAATTCCCGTGCGACGCGGTCTTCGCCCTTCACAACGACCCGACCATCCCCTTCGGCCAGTTCGCGCTGCGTGAAGGGCCGATCATGGCGGCGGTCGACGAATGCAAGATCACCGTCAACGGCCGCGGCGGCCATGGTGCCGAGCCGCAGGATACCGCCGATCCGATCGTCTGCGGCGCATCGATCATCATGGCGCTGCAGACCATCGTCTCGCGCAACATCCACCCCATCGACCCGACGGTCATCACCGTCGGTGCCTTTCATGCCGGGGGTGCGAGCAATGTCATCCCGGAACGCGCCGAGATGCTTCTGTCCATCCGTTCCTTCGATCCGAAGGTTCGCGACCAGCTGGAGGAACGCGTGCGCATGATCGCCGAGGGCCAGGCGGCGAGCTACGGCATGGGCGTCACCATCGACTACCAGCGGGGCTATAACGCGACGATCAACCACAAGGCAGAGACCGACTTCATCCGCACCCTGGCAACCCGGTTTGCCGGCCCGGACAAGGTCGTCGAGCTGGCACGCCCGACCATGGGCAGCGAGGATTTCGCCTATATGCTGGAAGAGCGGCCGGGCTGCTATTTCTTCGTTGGCACGCAGCGGACGCCGAACGACCCGCCGCTGCACCATCCGCGCTACGACTTCAACGACGACCTGCTGCCGATCGGCACCAGCTTCTGGGTCGAACTCGCCGAAAAGTGGCTGGCGGCGAAGTAACCTGCGTCGACGCCCGCAATGAAAAGCCCCGGTCAGTGCGCTGCTGACCGGGGCTATTTTGTTAGAGCCGGAGGGTCTCGCCTCAGGCGGCGAAAACGACCAGCAGGTCCTTGGCGTCGATCTGGTCGCCGGTCTTGACCAGCACCTCGGCGATCGTGCCGTCGCGGTCGGCATGGAGCGCCGTTTCCATCTTCATCGCCTCGATCGACACCAGCACGTCACCCGCCTTGACGGCGAGCCCGGCGGAAATCGCCACGGTCGAGATGACGCCCGGCATCGGCGCGCCGACATGGGCCGGGTTGGACGGATCGGCCTTGCGGCGCGCGGCGCTGCCCGCCGCCCCATGGGCACGATCCGGCACCTTGATGCGGCGCGGCTGGCCGTTCAGCTCGAAGAACACGGTGACCATGCCCTTGTCGTCGGTGGCGCCCATCGCCTGGTTGACGACGACCAGCGTCTTGCCCTTTTCCAGGTCGACGAACAGCTCCTCGCCGGCCGGCAGGCCGTAGAAGTAGTTGGGCGTCGGCAGGACCGAGACCGGACCATAGGTGTCGGCCGCCAGCGCATAGTCGGTGAAGACCTTCGGATACATGAGATAGGAGGCGAGCTCGAAGTCGCTGACTTCCCGGTTGAGCTTCTCCTCGATTGCCTTGCGTTCGGCATCAAGGTCGGTGTCCTCGAGCAGGGAGCCGGGACGAACCGTGTAGGCGGGCTCACCCTTCAGGGCCTTCTTCTGCAGGCCTTCCGGCCAGCCGATCGGCGGCTGGCCGAGATCGCCGCGCAACATGGAGACGACCGATTCCGGGAAGGAGACTTCCTTTGCCGGATCGACGACGTCCTCGACGGTCAGGTCCTGGCTGACCATCATCAGCGCCATGTCGCCGACCACCTTGGACGAGGGCGTCACCTTGACGATGTCGCCGAACATCTGGTTGGCGTCGGCATAGGCCTGGGCCACTTCGTGCCAGCGGGTTTCGAGACCGAGCGAGCGGGCCTGTTCCTTGAGATTGGTGAACTGACCACCCGGCATTTCATGCAGGTAGACTTCCGAGGCCGGGCCCTTCAGATCGCTCTCGAAGGCCGCGTACTGGTTGCGCACGGCTTCCCAGTAGAAGGAGAGGCGCCGGATCCAGTGCGGATCGAGGCCCGGATCGCGCTCGGAGCCGCGCAGGGCTTCGACGATCGAACCGAGGCACGGCTGCGAGGTATTGCCCGACAGGCTGTCCATCGCCGCATCGACCGCATCGACGCCCGCATCGACCGCGGCCAGCACGGTCGCCGCCGAAATGCCCGAGGTGTCGTGCGTGTGGAAATGGATCGGCAGGCTGGTCGCCTCGCGCAGCGCCTTGAAGAGGATCTTGGCCGCCGCCGGCTTCAGCAGGCCTGCCATGTCCTTGACGGCGATGATATGGGCGCCGGCCTTTTCCAGTTCGGCGGCGAGCGCCGTGTAATATTTCAGGTCGTATTTCGGCCGGGCGGCATTGAGGATGTCGCCGGTATAGCAGATCGCTGCCTCGCAGAGCTTGTTCTCCTCGGCGACCGCATCCATCGAGACGCGCATGTTCTCGACCCAGTTCAGGCAGTCGAAGACGCGAAACAGATCGATGCCGCCGGCCGCCGCCTGACGGACGAAGTATTTCACGACATTGTCGGAATAGTTCTTGTAGCCGACGCCGTTGGCGCCGCGCAGCAGCATCTGCAGAAGCAGGTTCGGCGCACCCTCGCGGATCAGCGCCAGGCGCTCCCACGGATCTTCGGTGAGGAAGCGCATGGACACGTCGAAGGTCGCGCCGCCCCAGCACTCGAGCGACAGCAGGTTCGGCAGCGCCCGGGCATAGGCGCCGGCGGCACGGGCAATGTCGTGGGTGCGCATGCGGGTTGCCAGCAGCGACTGGTGACCGTCGCGCATGGTGGTGTCGGTCATCAGCACGCGGGTCTGACTGCGCATCCATTCGGCGAACTTGACCGGGCCCAGCGTGTCGAGCAACTGCTTGGTGCCGTCCGGGATCGCGGAATCGATGAAGGGAACGACCGGCTCGGCGGCATCTGCCGGCGGACGCGGACGGCCCTTGGCTTCCGGATGGCCGTTGACGGTGACGTCGGCCAGGTAGGTCAGCAGCTTGGTGGCGCGGTCCTGGCGCTTGACCTGGGCGAACAGTTCCGGCGTCGAATCGATGAAGCGCGTCGTGTAACTGTTGTCGCGGAACTGCGGGTGGCTGATGATCGCTTCGAGGAAGGTGAGGTTGGTGGCCACGCCGCGGATGCGGAATTCGCGAAGCGCCCGGTCCATGCGCTGGATCGCTTCCTGCGGCGTCGGCGCCCAGGCTGTGACCTTTTCCAGAAGCGGGTCGTAGTAGCGGGTGATCACCGCGCCGGAATAGGCCGTGCCGCCGTCGAGGCGGATGCCGAAGCCGGTCGCCCCGCGATAGGCGGTGATACGGCCATAGTCGGGGATGAAGTTCTGCTCGGGGTCTTCCGTGGTGATGCGGCACTGCAGGGCATGGCCGTTGAGGCGGATGTCGGCCTGGGCGGGCACGCCCGATTCCGGGGTGCCGATGGCATGGCCGTCGAGAATGTGGATCTGTGCCTTGACGATGTCGATGCCGGTCACGACCTCGGTGACGGTATGCTCGACCTGGATGCGCGGATTGACCTCGATGAAGTAGAATTTGCCGGTGTCGGCATCCATCAGATACTCGACCGTACCGGCGCCGACATAGTTCGTCGCCTTGGCGATCTTGAGCGAGTAGGCGGCGAGTTCCTGGCGCTGCGCGTCGCTGAGATAGGGGGCCGGGGCCCGCTCGACGACCTTCTGGTTGCGGCGCTGGATCGAGCAGTCGCGCTCGAACAGGTGCACGACATTGCCGTGCGTGTCGCCGAGAATCTGGCTTTCCACGTGGCGGGCACGTTCGACCAGTTTTTCGAGATAGACCTCGTCCTTGCCGAAGGCGGCCATCGCCTCGCGCTTGGCCTCGATTACTTCGCGGGCGAGATCCTTCGGGTCACGAATGGCGCGCATGCCGCGCCCGCCGCCGCCCCAGGAGGCCTTCAGCATGACCGGATAGCCGATCTCCTCGGCCATGCGAGCCACTTCCGCCATGTCGTCCGGCAGCGGGCTGGTGGCCGGCACCACAGGAACACCGACCGAAATGGCCAGGTTGCGCGCGGCGACCTTGTTGCCGAGCTGGCGCATGGTTTCGGGGCGCGGGCCGATGAAGATGATGCCTGCATCGTTGCAGGCATCGACAAATTCCGGGCTCTCGGAAAGAAGGCCGTAGCCGGGATGGATCGCATCGGCACCCGAGAGCTTGGCCACCCGGATGACCTCGTCGATCGAAAGGTAGCTTTCGATCGGCCCGAGTTCTCGGGCAAGGTGCGGGCCGCGGCCGACCTGGTAGCTTTCGTCCGCCTTGAAGCGGTGCAGGGAAAGCTTGTCCTCCTCGGCCCAGATCGCGACCGTTTTCAGCCCGAGTTCGTTGGCGGCGCGGAAGACGCGAATGGCAATTTCGGATCGGTTGGCAACGAGAATCTTTGAAATGGACAAATCGGTCTCCTCAGTCGATGGCCATGGAATGCTGCACTGCGAAGAACCCCATATCCTTTTGTCACAAAGAGTTCAATTTCTCCGATTGATGGATGCCAAATTTCTGCCAAAATTCACGTGATCAGCCCCATCCGGAAGGCCAACGCCACCACATGCTGGCGATTCTTCGCCTTCAGCTTGTCCTGGATGCCGTTCATATACCAGTCGACCGTGTGGTTCGAGATCCTCAGGATCTTGCTGATGTCGTTCGAGGTCATGCCGTCGGCGAGATAGTTCAGGACCTCCATCTCGCGCCGCGTCATGCGCGTATCGACCTGCGTCGCCTCCTCCAGCGCCCCGGTCTCGCGACGAAGTTCGAGCAGCCGCCAGAAGGCTTTCTTGGCAACCGCGTCGAAAAGGGTCATCTCGACGGGCGAAAGATCGACGGGCCGACCGCCGAGCGTCATGTTGCCGAGCAGGCCGTTGCGACCATGCACGGGGAAGATATAGCCGTCATGCAGACCGAAGCGGAGCGATTCCATCATCATCCGCTCCATGCGCTTGCGATGCGGATCGCTCTTGAAGGCGGTAATCGTCTCGTTCCAGCGAAAACCCTTCTGCGCCTGTCCGAGATAGCGGATGGTGGGATCGATCAGCACGAATTTCTTGGCGATGTAGGTCTCGGGCCAGCCCTCCGGCCAGCGTCCCGTCAAGACGAGCCCCATCGGGTTCTCATTGGGTTTCGGCTGACGGATGATCCCGTAGTAGTCGAAACGATAGTGCCGAAGCAGCGTTTCCAACTCGGTGAGGACTTCCTCGGCCGTGCGGCACTCGTCCGCGACAACCAGGAACTGGATCAATTGGTTAATGCTCAAACCTACCCCCATCTTCGCCCTGCAGGCGAGACCACGAAAAAGCCATACGATCCCGATCTCTATCGGTGTGATCCGTTCGGAAGGCATCCATAAGCTAACATATATCGTTAGGAGGCATTTAAATCCGACACCCGAAATCTAGCCACTGCCACGAAATCTGACCTGCCGGGAATGCCGGGTCGCATCGGTTGCGCCGAACCGGACGCCCCGGGGAGCCGTCGGCAGATCCCGGCTGCCTGATCACACTATGGCATATCCTCTTGCCAGTTTATAAGAAAAACGCTTCAAGCTGCGATGGCCAATCCGGCCGATCGATGAGGAAACGCAATTGTCCTTGTTCCAGGTCTACATAAAGGCCCTGAAATACCTGGCGGCCTACCGCTTCCGGGTAACGCTGGTCGTGATCGCCAATATTGTGCTGGCGATGATCACCATCATCGAACCCATTCTTTTCGGGCGCATCATCGACGCCATATCGGAAAAGGGCGACGCGAAGACCATGCTGATCGCCTGGGGTGGCTTCGGCGTGTTCAACACGATCGCCTATGTCCTGGTCGCTCGCGAGGCCGACCGGCTGGCGCATGGCCGGCGCGCCGACCTTCTGACCGAGGCCTTCGGCCGCATCATTTCGATGCCGCTCAGCTGGCACCACCAGCGCGGCACGTCCAATGCGCTGCACACCCTGCTTAGGGCAAGCGAGACCCTGTTCGGCCTCTGGCTCGAATTCATGCGGACCCATCTGGCGACCGCGGTCGCGCTTACCCTGCTCATCCCGACCGCATTCTCGATGGACTGGCGTCTGTCCTCCGTGCTGATCGTGCTCAGCGTCCTGTACGTGCTGATCGGCAAGATGGTGATGAACCGGACGAAGGAAGGCCAGGCCTCGGTGGAAGGCCACTATCACACTGTCTTTTCCCATGTCAGCGACTCGATCAGCAACGTCTCTGTGCTGCACAGCTACAACCGGATCGAGGCGGAGACCCGGGCGCTGAAGCAATATGCCCAGCAATTGCTCGCAGCCCAGTATCCGGTCCTCGACTGGTGGGCGATCGCCAGCGCGCTCAACCGCATCGCCTCCACCGTCTCCATGCTGGTGATCCTGGTGATCGGCACGATCCTGGTGCAGAGGGGCGAGCTGAAGGTCGGCGACATCATCGCCTTTACCGGTTTCGCCGGCCTGCTGATCGGCCGCCTCGACCAGATGCGCCAGTTCGCCACGCAGATCTTCGAAGCCCGTTCCAAGCTCGAGGATTTCTACCATCTCGAGGACTCCGTGCAGGAGCGCGAGGAGCCGATCGGTGCCGCCGAGCTGAAGGATGTGAGGGGAGACGTCGAATTCCGCAACGTCTCCTTCGACTTTGCCAACACCACGCAGGGCGTGCATGACGTCTCGTTTTCGGTGAAGGCCGGCCAGACAATCGCCATCGTCGGGCCGACAGGCGCGGGCAAGACCACGCTGATCAACCTGCTGCAAAGGGTGCACGAGCCGCAGCAGGGCTCGATCCTGATCGACGGTACGGACATCCGGACGGTCACCCGCAAGTCGCTGCGCCATTCGATCGCCACCGTCTTCCAGGACGCCGGCCTGCTCAACCGTTCGATCCAGGAAAACATCCAGCTCGGTCGCGAGGACGCGTCCGTGGAAGAGATCCTCAAGGCAGCCGAAGCGGCGGCCGCGACCGATTTCATCGAAAGCCGGTTGAGCGGCTTCACCACCATGGTCGGCGAGCGGGGCAACCGGCTCTCGGGTGGCGAGCGCCAGCGCATCGCGATCGCCCGCGCCATCCTCAAGAACGCGCCCATCCTCGTGCTCGACGAGGCGACCAGCGCGCTCGACGTGGAAACCGAAGCACGGGTCAAGACGGCGATCGACCGGCTGCGCCAGAACCGCACCACCTTCATCATCGCCCACCGGCTGTCGACCGTGCGCGAGGCCGACATCGTGCTCTTCCTCGATCACGGCCGGATCATCGAAAAGGGCAGCTACGACCAGCTGAGTGCCAGCGGCGGGCGCTTCGCTTCGCTGCTTAGGACCAGTGGCCTGCTGACCGAGGAAAAGGCGGGCTGAGATCACCGGTCCTCTCCGACTGAACTGATGCCTCTGGCCTGGACAAGGCCGTGGCATTCGGCGAACTGGCGTGGCATGTTCGGTGCGGCTGTCGGGAGGCGGTTCGATCACACCTTGCCCCCCTGCCGGCCATGACTTGAGCATCGCAGCGTCGGGAGCATCACCATCATGAGCGAGACATTCACAGCGATCGTCATCGACACCGTCGACGGCAAACCGAAAGCGGGCTTTCGTCAGCTGAAGACTGCCGATCTTCCCGACAACGACGTGCTGGTGGAGATCGCCTACTCGACCCTGAACTACAAGGACGGCCTGGCCGTCTCCGGCAAGGGGCGGATCGCAAGGCGCACGCCGATGGTTGCCGGCGCCGACCTCGCCGGCACGGTCGTCTCCTCCCGATCGCCGCTGTGGAAGGCCGGCGACAAAGTCGTGCTCAATGGTTTCGGCATGTCGGAGACGGAATGGGGCGGCTATTCCCGCTTCCAGAAGGTCAAGGCCGAATGGTTGATGGCGCTTCCCGATGGCTTCACGCTCGAACAGTCGATGGCGATCGGCACTGCCGGCTATACGGCGGCACTCTGCGTCAACGCGCTGGAGGACTGGGGCGTGATCAAGCCGGGTGAAGGCGAGGTTCTGGTTACGGGGGCTGCCGGCGGAGTCGGCTCGGTCTCGGTCAGCCTGCTGGCCGCCAAGGGCCACCGCGTCACCGCCTCGACCGGGCGACCCGAAACGCACGACTATCTGGCCTCACTTGGCGCCAGCGCCTTTATTGACCGGACCAGCCTCACGGAAAAGGGGGCGCCTCTGCAGAAGGAGCGCTGGTCGGGCGCGGTCGACAGCGTCGGCTCGACGACGCTCGCCAACGTGCTGTCGCAGACGGTCTATGGCGGGGCAGTCGCCGCCTGCGGTCTGGCCGGCGGGGCCGATCTTCCCGCAACCGTCCTGCCGCATATCCTTCGGGGCGTCGCCCTGCTCGGCGTCGACTCGGTCTTCGCCCCGATGGCCAGGCGTACGCGCGCCTGGCAGACGCTGGCCGATCACCTCGACCGCGCCCACCTTGCGGCCCTGACCACGGTCGAACCGATGTCGAAGGTGCCGGAGCTGGCAGAGGCGATCGTTGCCGGGCAGATCCGCGGCCGCGTCGTCATCGACGTCAGCCGCTGAGCCTCATTCCGCAGCGACGGCCGGGGCTACGTGGTTTTGGTTTTCCGGGCCGCCCGCGGTTGCCTGACGATCGTCCTTGTTCTTCGGCTCACGGCCGAAGAACAGGGCGTAGGCTGCCGGCAGGACGAGGATGGTGAGCACCGTCGCCACCAGGATGCCGCCCATCATCGCATAGGCGAGCGGACCCCAGAACACGCCCCGCGAAATCGGGATCAACGCCAGGACCGCGGTCAGGGCGGTGAGCACGATCGGCCGGAAACGGCGGATCGCCGAACCGATGATCGCTTCTGACCGCTCCATGCCGGCCGCGATGTCCTGGTCGATCTGGTCGATCAGGATGATCGAGTTGCGGATGATGATGCCGAGCAGCGCGATGACGCCGAGGATGGCGACGAAGCCGAACGGCGCGCCGGACACCAGCAGGGCCGCGGCCGCGCCGATGATGCCGAGCGGACCGGTGGCCAGCACCAGCATGGCCTTGCCGAAATGCTGCAGCTGGATCATCAGCAGGACGACGATGACGAGCAGCATGATCGGCGCCTTGGCGGCGATCGAGGCCTGGCTTTCGGCACTGTCCTCCGCCCCGCCCTGCACTTCGATCTTGTAGCCGGCGGCGAGCCCGTCACGCAGGCCCTGCAGCTGGCCGTAGACCTGTGTCACCACCTCGTTCGATTGCACGCCGTCCGGCAGCGTGGCGCGTACGGTGATCGAGGGCAGGCGATCACGGCGCCATTCGATGCCCTGTTCGAGCACCGGAACGATCCGGGCGACCTGCGACAGAGGCACGAAAGCGCCGTTGTCGGTCGGGATGTAGACGGAGTTCACCGCCGTCAGCAATTGCCGGCTTTCTTCCGGTTCGCGGGCGACGATCGAGATCGTTTCTTCCCCGGCGCGGACATCGGCCAGCGGCGCGCCGCTCATGGTTGCCTGCAGCATCTGGCGGAGGCGCTGCGAGGTGACGCCGAGCGCGCGGGCGCGGTCCTGGTCGACCACCAGCTTCATCGCCGGCACCGGCTCCAGCCAGTCGTCATGCACCGCACCGAGCAGCGGATTGGCGAGATAGACCTTCTTCACCGCGTCGGCGATGCGGCGCACCTCGGCACGGTCCGGACCGGTCACGCGCATCTGGACCGGCCAGCCGGTCGGGGGACCCAGAAACAGGCGGTCGACCTTGGCGCGGACCGACGGGAAATCCTCGGCGAGAATGCTGCGCAGCTTGAGGATCAGCCGTTCGCGGGCCGGTTCGTCGTTGGCCATGACGAGCAGCTGGGCGAAGTTCGGATTGCGCAGTTGCTGGTCGAGCGGCAGGAAGAAGCGCGGCGCGCCCTCGCCGATATAGGTAGCGACGAACTGCTTGTCGGCATCATCCATGATGCGGTCTTCGAGCGCCTTCGCCTGGGTTTCCACCTCGTGGATGCTGGTGCCTTCCGGCAGCCAGAGATCGACGAGGATTTCCGGCCGCGACGATGCGGGGAAGAAGCTCTGCGGAATGAACTGGAAGGCCCAGAGGCTGGTGACGAACGTGCCGATGGTCAGCGCCAGCACGATCAGACGATGGTGCACCGCCCAGCCGACGGTCGAGCGCAGGCGGCGGTAGAAGTGGGTGTCGAACACGTCCTGGTGGCTGCCGGCATGATGCCGCTGCTTCAGGATCATGTGGCCGAGCCAGGGGGTGAAATAGACGGCGACGAACCATGAGACGACCAGCGCAATGCCGACCACGTAGAACAGCGAGCGGACATATTCGCCGGCCGTCGATTCGGCAAAGCCGACCGGGATGAAGCCCGCTGTGGTGATCAGCGTGCCGGTCAGCATCGGGAAGGCGGTGGAGGTATAGGCGAAGCTCGCGGCATCGATCTTGTGCAGGCCCTCCTCGAGCTTGCGCTCCATCATCTCGACGACGATCATCGCGTCGTCGACCAGGAGCCCAAGCGCGATGATCAGCGCGCCAAGCGAAATACGCTGCAGGTCGATGCCGAGCTCGTACATGATGGCAAAGGTTGCGGCGAGCACCAGCGGGATGGCGATGGCGATGACGAGGCCGGAACGCCAGCCGATCGACAGGAAGGACACGACGAGCACGATGGCCAGCGCCTCGAGCAATGCCTTCATGAACTCGCCGATGGCTTCGCGCACCACTTCCGGCTGGTTGGAGATCTGGGCGACCTCGACGCCGTGGGGCAGGGAGGCCTCGAAGCGATGCAGCGTCTCCTCGACGGCCTTGCCGACATCGGTGACGTTGAAACCCTTCGCCATGACGACTCCGACCTGCACGCTGTCCTGGCCGTTGAAGCGGAACTTGCGCTGGAACGGTGCCTCGGTGCCCTCGGTGACGGTGGCGATATCGCCGAGGCGGGTCACCTGCTGGCCGGCACGCAGCCTGAGTTCGCGAATGTCGTCGGCCCGGCCGAGACCGCCGTCGACCGATATACGGACGGAGCGTTCGCCGGTGTCGATCGTGCCGGACGGATCGATGGCGTTCTGCCCCGCCAGAGCATCCTTGATGTTGGAGAAGGTCAGGCCGCGTTCGGCCAGTACCTTGGATGACACGTCGATGTAAATCTTCTGCGGCTGGTCGCCGAGGATCACGGCCTTCTCGACGCCCGGCGTCGTCAGCAGCATGTCACGTGCCTGGATGGCATAGTCCTTGAGCTCGGGAAAGCTGTAGCCCTCGCCCGACAGGGAATGCAGCGTGATGAAGGTGTCGCCGAATTCGTCGTTGAAATAGGGGCCGAGCAGGCCGTCCGGCAGTTCGCCGGAGATGTCGCCGACCTTCTTGCGGACCTGGTAGAAGGCGTCGGCCACCTCGTCGGCATTCGTGTCGCCTTCGATCTGCAGCGTGATGATGGCGCTGCCGGCCCGGGTGTAGGATTTCACCCAGTCGAGATGCGGCACTTCCTGAAGCTTGCGTTCGATCTTGTTGACCACCTGGTCCTGCATGTCGGTGATCGAGGCGCCGGGCCAGACGGCCTGCACGACCATGACGCGGAAGGTGAAATCCGGATCTTCCTTCTGGCCCATGCGCGTGAGGCCGAGCACGCCGGCGATCAGGATCAGGGCGAACAGGAAACGTGCCATGCTCGGATGGGCGATCGCCCAACGGGACAGATTGAAGGAACCCGTGTCATTCTTGGACGGCGTCATGGCGTTTATCCGCTCTCTGGAAAGGGTGTGGTTCAGCGCGTCTGGCTGGGCGGGACGGTGCTGCCGGTGGCAAGTGCTGCTTGTTCCGCGTCACCCTCCGCAAGCTTGACCTTGAGGTCCTCGGTCATGAACTGGGTGCCCGCGACGACGACGAGATCGCCGGCCTTCAGACCTTCGGACACGCGCACGCCGGCCTCGGAGAAGTCCACGACCGTGACCGGGCGCTCGTGCACGGTTTCCGCCGCCGGATCGACGGTCCAGACGATCGGCCGATCGGAGGGTCCGCGCGCGAGCGCGCCGAGCGGCAGGTTGAAGAGCGGCTGGTCGCTGTCGGCGACAGTTTTCACCGAGGCCGTCATGCCGAGCAGCACGCGCCGGTCGGACGGCAGGGAGACCCGGACGGCGAAGGTGCGAGAGGCGGAATCGGCGCTGCCGGCGACTTCGCGCACGGTCCCCTTGAGCGCCAGATTGTCGTTCGACCAGAGGCCGACTTCGACAGCCTTGCCCGGGGAAAAGGCGAAGACGTCACCCTCGGGAACCGCGATCGACACTTCCTTCTCGCCGTCGACGGCTACCGTCACGACGGGGGTGCCCGCGGCGACCACCTGGCCTGCATCGGCATGGACCGCGGTGACGATGCCGTCGCGGTCGGCCTTGAGCACTGCATAGCCGACCTGGTTTTCCGCCTGCGAGAGCGTCGCCCGGGCCGAATCGCGCGCGGCGACCGCCTGGTTGTGGGTCAGTTGCGCCTGTTCGAGTTGGGCCTTGGCCGCGACCTGCTGCTTGAACAGCTGGTCGGCGCGCTTCAGGGCAAAATCGGCCGTCTCGACCTGCCGCTCGGCGGCGAGGAGACTGGCCCGGGCGCTGGCCAGCGACAGCTCGTAGTCGGTCGCATCGATCCGGGCGAGAACGTCGCCGGCGACCACGCGGTCGCCGATATCCACCTGACGGTCGACGATCTTGCCGCCGACGCGGAAGCCGGCCGGCGCTTCGCTGCGGGCGCGCACGGCGCCGGAATAGGAGAGCTCGCGCGTCGTCGCGGCCGGAGCGATCTCGACCACCTTGACCGGGCGGACAGGCTCCTTGGGCGTTTCGGCGGTTTCCGCCGAGCAGCCGGCAAGAGCGGCCACGAGCAGCAGGGGAAGCAGGGCTTTCTTGTACATGGGACGTCCATCCTCAGCGAAACGGGTTCGCGACTGGCGGTGAAATTCAGCATTTCGGTATGCGTTCGGGTGCGCTCAGGCCTTCACGGCGCGGATCGCGAAATCGATCAGTTCTTCCGGCCTGGCGCGGTTGCCCTTGCCGATGCATTGCGAGACGAGCTGCGGATGGTGCAAGGACGACGTTGCCGCGCCGAAGCAGCGTGCGGCGAGTTCGGCATCGCCCGGCTTGAATTCGCCGGCGGCCATGCCATCGGCAATGATGTCGCGCACGATGGTCTGGAGGCGATCGATGTACTGGTCGATCACATGCCAGTCGCGCTCGATGGCGATGATCACCATTTCGTGGACCTTTTCCGAATCCAGCATGGTCTCGACTGTGAAGCGATACTGGCCCATCGCATATTGGCGCAGGCGCTCTTCGGCGCTGACAGGAAGGGCTGCGCTGTTCAACGCCATTTCATAGCTGGCATTCAGCATGCGCGAGCAGAGCGCCTGATGGATCTCCACCTTCGAACCGAAGAACCGGTAGATATTGGCCGTCGACATGCCGAGTTCCTTGGCAATGTCGGCGACCGTCGTCTTCGCGTAGCCGTATTGCCGGAAGACGCGCTCGGCCGCATCAAGGATACGCACGACGTTTTCCTGACGCGCGGCACTCTCCGGGGCGTGGTTGTCGATCTCGGTATTCGTGGCATCCATGACTGACTCTTGACGTGTGACGAAATTCGTATTTCGTCATTCATAATTCGACAATTTGCCTTTGTCAATCCGCCTCGCCGCTGACGAGGGAGGCCGGTTGCTTTCTGCGATGGCTCCCCTCCGGTCGGCCCCGCGAAATTGCTTGTTGCCGCCGGCCTCGTGCCTATATCGTGAACGACTCAGCAGGCGCTGCTGCGCCCGATCAGCGGCATGCCCGCAATGACAAGAACCAGAATGAACCGCTGATGGCCTTCCGCTTCGTCCACACCGCCGACATCCATCTCGATTCGCCGCTGCGCTCGCTCTCGCTGCGCAATCGCGAACTGGCTGAGCTGATCGGCGATTCGACCCGCCAGGCGCTGGTGGCGATCGTCGATCTTTGCCTTGCCGAGCAGGTGGACGCGCTCGTCATCGCCGGCGATCTCTATGACGGAGAGCAGACCTCGATGAAGACGGCGCGCTTTCTCGCGGCGCAGATGCAGCGGCTCGGGCAGGCCGGCATCGCCGTCTATACGATCCGCGGCAATCACGACGCGCTGTCGCGCATCACCCAGGAACTGATCCTGCCGCCGACGGTGAAGGTCTATTCCGGCCGGGCCGAGGCGGTCGAAATCGAACGCGGCGGCCTCGCAATCGCCATTCACGGCCTGAGCTTCGCCCGCCCGCAGGCGCCGGAAGGCCTGCTGCCGAAATACCGGCCGCCGCTCCCCGACCGGGTCAATATCGGCATCATGCACACCAGCCTCGACGGCGCGCCCGGCCACGACGTCTACG
This sequence comes from Allorhizobium sp. GW101-3B10, assembly GCF_059424725.1. NCBI lineage: Bacteria > Pseudomonadati > Pseudomonadota > Alphaproteobacteria > Hyphomicrobiales > Rhizobiaceae > Allorhizobium > Allorhizobium sp. GW101-3B10. The sequence continues at coordinate 4,469,309 of NZ_JBWKZR010000001.1, forward strand.
CCCCCTGTAGCCTCGCCGACCTGCAGGCATCGGGTTTTGACTACTGGGCGCTCGGCCATGTCCACCAGCGCAGCCAGCATGACGGCCGGACCACCGTCGTCATGCCCGGCATGCCGCAGGGCCGGGACATCAACGAAGGCGGACCGAAATCGGTCTCGCTGGTCACTGTCCATGACGACCGCCGCATCAGCGTCGAGGAGAGGCCGACCAGCATCGCTGAATTCGGCCGGGTCGCGGTCGACCTCAGCGAAGCGCCGAGCTGGTTCGACGCGGTCGAGGCCATCGACAAGGCCGTTTCGCATGCCCGCACGCGCAGCAGCGCGGATCATCTCGTCGCCCGGCTGATGCTAACCGGAAGAACACCTCTTTCGTGGCGCATCCGTCGCGATCGCGACCTTCTGTTGGCCGAAGCCGAGCAGCGCGCCGAAGGGCTCGGCCGGACCTGGATCGAGAAGATCGACATCGCCACCGAACCGCCGCTCGAGGCCGGCGGGCAGGCCAGTGCCGATCCGCTGATCGAACTCGACGCGCTGATGCGCGACGACGTCGCCAATCGCCATGGAACGCGCGAAGAAATCCGCCAGATGGTGAAGGACCTGCGCGACGAGCTGCCGGCGGAAAGCCGTGGCTTCAGCGGTGCCGACGAGACGGAATTCGAGGCCTATGTCGACCGTCTGCTGGCCGAGGGCAGCAGCGACGTCATCGCCCGTCTGAAAACCGACGGCGCGGAGGCGAACTGATGCGGCTCGCCCGGCTCGACCTCACCCGTTACGGCAAGTTCACCGACTATGTCATCGATTTCGGCGAGGCGCAGCCCGGCTCGCCGGACCTGCACATCGTCTACGGCCTCAACGAGGCCGGAAAGTCGACCTCGCTGTCGGCCTATCTCGACCTGCTCTACGGCATCGAGGAACGCAGTCGCTACAATTTCCTGCACGCCTACAATGCCATGCAGGTCGGGGGCGCGCTCGAATTCAACGGTGAGACCCATGAGCTGAAACGGGTCAAGCAGCGGACCAACGCGCTGCTGGACGGTCGCGGCCAGCCGGTAGCCGAGGCGATCCTTTCCGTACCACTCGCCGGCATCAGCCGCGACGCCTATCGCACCATGTTCTCGCTCGACGACGTGACGCTGGAAGAGGGCGGAAATGCCATTCTCCAGAGCAAGGGCGATCTCGGCGAACTGCTGTTTTCCGCCAGCGCCGGGCTTGGCGGGGTGAGTGCGACGCTGAGCGCGATTTCGGACGAGGCCGACAGCCTCTACAAGAAGCGCGCCCGCTCGACCAGGATTGCCGAGCTGAAACAGAAACTCGCCGAGCTCAAGGCGCGACGTGACGAGATCGATACGCTCGCTTCGGCGCATGCGGCGATCGTCGCGACCCTTGCCCAGGCGACGACGGCCTATGACGAGGCGACAACGGAGCTGGGGGCGATGAGGGCACGGCGCGAGGCGATCGCGCGGTTGTTGCGCGCCCGCCCGCTTGCCGCCGAATACCAGCGCTTGACGCTGGAGCTTGCGGCCAGGACTGCTTTGCCCCGCCCGCCCGCGGAATGGGCGCGCACCTTGCCGAGCTTGATGCAGGAAGAGACGCGGCTTTCCACGCAGCTCGCGGGAAACCGGACGGACATAGAGCGCGTGCAGGACGAAATCGCCTCGATCCGTCTCGACGACCGCCTGCTGTCGCTGTCGGATCGCATCGGCCATCTGACAAAGGGCCAGGCGCGCTTCGGCAGTGCCGAGGAAGACCTTCCCAAACGCCGCACTGCGCTGGTCGAGCGGCAAGCAACGATCGCGGCGATCCTCGCCCGGTTGGGTCAGTCGGGATGCGAGAGGCCCGAGACGCTGCTGCTGCCGGCGGCAACGGTCGGGGCACTGCGCGACCTGATCGAAATCCGCTCCGGGGTCGAGGCGACGCTTCAAACCGCGACACGAGAACTGGCCGCGGCCAAAGCGGCCCTCGAAGCGGTGGATGCCGACCGCCAGGCGGTCGTCGACGCTGCGCAGCCTGAAACGTTCGATTTTAGTCGGCTAACGACATGCCTCAGCGTTATCCGGCGCGGCGATCATGCGACGCGGCTTCGGCTTGCCGAACGCGGCCTGCCGGATCTCCAGCGGCGCTTTGACGAAGCGGTCCGGCCCCTTCTGCCGCTGCTCGACGAGGGGTCAGCGGATGGCGAGGCGATCCGCGCTCTATCGCTTCCCGACACGCACCAGATCGAGGCCTGGCGATCAGCGGCGGCGGGCATCGACAAGCGGATCGCCGATCTTGCCGAGCGGCACCGCGACCTCATCACCCAGCAAAGGCAGGCGGAGGCACGCATCGCAGCGCTTCGCGCCTCAAGCGGACCGATCGACGATTCCGAAGCCGCGCGGATCCGTGCCGTGCGCGATGCCGCCTGGAACGAGCATGTTGGCCGGCTCGACAAGGCCAGTGCCGAGGCCTTTGCCACCGCCATGCAGGCCGACGACCTGACGACCATGGCGCGCGTTGCCGCCATGCGCGATCTCACCGACCTTCGCGCTCTGACCCAGGAGCATGCCGTGGTGAGCGCTGCGATCACGCGCCACGACGAACTGCTGGACGAGGCTGCTGCGGAGCGGGAAACGCTGGTGTCCGAACTGGCCTCAACCCTGCCGGCAGCCTTGATGCAGGACGCGGCATCGGCGCTTCCCCGGCTGTTCTCCCGGATCGAGGTTGTGGCCCGTGCCCGCGCCGATGCGCTGGCCGCCTGGGACAGACTTGACGCCAGCATGCGGGACATCGCCGAAGCGAAAGCCGATTCGGAGCTCGACCGCCAGGAACTGGCCGCGGCGATGCAAGCCGCCGGGCTGGATGGAGTCGACGGCACGCTTGCCGAAATGCTGGAGGCGGCGGAGGCTGCCGTCGCCGGCCAGACGAAGCGGGCCGCCGCGCGGGAAGCAGCCGACAAGGCCCTTGCCGATCGGAAAAGGGCTCTTGCCGAGCGCCAGCGCGAATTCGAGCAGGCGCAGGCGGCTTCCGTCGATTGGCACGCCCGGTTCACGACCGAATTGTCCGGAACGTGGTTTGCGGACGTCACGTCGGCCGGCGCCGTCCGCGAGGTGCTCGAAACGCTGGTCGAGCTTGGCCCGGCGCTCAACGAGCGCGACGAGTTGGCGCGCCGTATCGCCACCATGGAACGCGACCGCGAGGACTTCACCACCGAGCTTTCAGGTCTGCTGACAGACATTGGTGAAACCCTGGACCCGGAGGCGACCGCCCGAACGGCGACGCACCTTGCGGCGCGGCTGGAGAATACCCGCCGCGATTTCGCGGCGCGGGCGGCGAAGGAGGCCGAGCTGGCCCGCCTGCTGGAGACGGAGCGGGTTCTTCGCCAGGCGTTGGCTGCACATGAGGCCGGCAAGGCGGAACTGACGTCCTTCTTCGGCGTTGAAACGCTGGCGGATGTCGCGGTCGCCCTGGAGACTGTGGCCCAGCAGGCGCGGATCGAAGCCAGGACTGAAACGCTTTCTGAACAGATCCTCGGCGAATTGCCGGCCGCCTCCATCGATCTGGCGATCGCCGAGCTTGCCGGCACCGATTTCGACGCGATCGCGCGCGAGGAGGCAGAACTTGTCGCCCGCCTCGAGGATCTCGACCAGCGCACGCGTCAACTCTTTGCCGACAAGACGCGCGCCTCCGATCGGCTGGAGGCCATCGGCGGCGGCAACGAGGTCGCCCGCATCGAAGCAGAACGCCGGACGATCTTCCTCGAGATCGAGGACCTGGCAAACAGCTATCTCATGCTGAAGAGCGGCGCCCTGATCGCCGGCGAGGCGCTGCGTGCCTATCGCGACAAGCATCGCTCGTCGATGATGCGGCGCGCCTCGGAAGCCTTCCGGCTGATCACCCGGGGCGACTATGTCGGCCTCGCGGCCCAACCCGACAAGGACCGCGAAACCTTGATCGGTCTCACGCGCCAAGGCGGCTCGAAACTGGCAAGCGAGATGTCGAAGGGCACGCAGTTCCAGCTCTATCTGGCGCTGCGCCTTGCCGGCTACGAGGAATTCGCCGCAAGCCGCCCCTCCGTTCCGTTCATCGCCGACGACATCATGGAAACCTTCGACGAGCCCCGCTCGGAAGAGGTGCTGCGGCTGTTCGGCGAAATGGCAAAGATCGGCCAGGTGATCTACCTGACCCACCACCGCCATCTCTGCGACCTCGCCCGGCGGATCGTCCCCGCGGCCCGAATCCACGAGATCGCCGGCTGACCGCAGCTTCACGAGACGCACTTTTCGCTTGACGGAAACCGCGTTGCGAAGGCAGTCGTTGGCCAGAGCGTAACCCGCGGCCAAGGGCCGCGCAGACAGGATGCGGACGGCAATCTGGTGGCAAAACTCCCGCAAGCGGCGCCGGGCATGCGCGTGACCCTGCCAAGGGCGCTTTCCAAGCTCGGCTATTGTTCGCGCACCCAGGCGGAAAAGCTGGTGACCGGCGGCCACGTTTCCGTCGGCGGTCGCCGCGTGACCGATCTCTCCGCCTGGGTGGACATCCGCACGGACCGGATCGAGGTGGACGGAAAGCCGGTCGGTGCGGAGGAAAAGCTCTACCTGATGCTCAACAAGCCGCGCGGCCTCGTGACGACCCGGGATGATCCGGAAGGCCGCGAAACCGTCTTCTCCTGCCTCGGGGATCTCGACCTTCCGCATGTCTCGCCGGTCGGTCGGCTCGACAAGGCGAGCGAGGGGCTACTGCTGTTCACCAATGATACCGTACTCGCCCAGCGTCTGCTCGATCCCGACAGCGGCATCGCCAAGACCTACCATGTGCAGACCCGGGGCCGCCCGGCCGAGGCGGACCTTGCGCGGATGACGGCCGGAATCCTGGACGATGGCGAGTTGCTGAAGGCGGCCGGGGTGAAAGTGCTGCGCGAGGCCGACAAGACGTGCTGGCTGGAATTCGAGTTGCGCGAGGGCAAGAACCGCGAAATCCGCCGCATGCTGGAAGCGCTCGGCTCCGAATGCCTGCGCCTCATTCGCATCGACTTCGGTGGCCTGACGCTCGGCAATCTCGAAAAAGGCCAGGCACGTTTGCTCACCGACGCCGAGGTCGCTGCGCTGAAGCGCCGCGCCGGTCGGGGCTGACTCGTCGGGAATGCCTATGGTCCTGTCGCACGGACCTGCTATTCTCGGTGGCACAATTTCCAACTGCAAGCGGGGATCCGGTCATGAGTCGCCTACACACTGAAAGCCACCTCGTCGCGCGGATCGGCTGGCTGAGGGCAGCCGTTCTCGGCGCCAATGACGGTATCGTCTCGACGGCAAGCCTCGTGGTGGGCGTCGCGTCCGCTTCGGCGGGAAGTTCCGAAGTCCTGGTGGCAGGCATTGCCGGACTGGTTGCGGGCGCCATGTCGATGGCGGCCGGCGAGTATGTCTCGGTCAGTTCGCAGTCCGATACCGAACAGGCGGATCTCGGGCGGGAACGCAAGGAACTCGAAATCCAGCCTGAATTCGAACGGGAGGAGCTGGCGCAGATCTATGTCGCCCGGGGCGTCGCGCCGGAGCTGGCGCGCCAGGTCGCCGACCAGTTGATGGCCAAGGATGCGCTTGCCGCCCACGCCCATGACGAACTCGGCATTTCCGAAATGACCACAGCCCGGCCGATCCAGGCGGCCCTGACTTCGGCCGCGACCTTCGCCGTCGGCGCCGCCCTGCCTCTGCTGATGGTGATCGTGTCGCCGGCAAATCTTCTCGTCTGGACGGTGTCTGTGGCTTCGCTCCTTTTCCTCGCCCTGCTCGGAGCGGTCGGTGCAAAGGCGGGTGGTGCCAATGTCGCTCGCGCCACGTTGCGCGTGACCTTCTGGGGCGCCTTTGCCATGGCGCTGACGGCCGGCATCGGCGCCGTGGTGGGCACGGCGGTCTGACAGGTCGAATGCAGACTTCGCCGTCCGGCTCGCCGCGGACTGCCGACAAAAATACGCGCCTGCGCCTCTCCGCGCTTGTCAATCCGACACGGCGAATACCATATCGAAGCACGAGCCCGGTTCGCGGGCGCAAGGCTGGCCAAAGGAAATCACCATGAGCACATCGTCGTCCGTCAATCCCGCCGTCTTCGAATGGACAGGCCCGAACGGGCTGCCGCGGTTCGAGGCCGTCTCAGACGACGACTATGCGCCGGCCTTCGACGCCGCCCTTGCTGCCCATGACGCCGAGATCGACGCGATCGCGAAGAACCCGGAGGCGCCGACCTTCGCCAATACGATCACCGCTTCGGAGACGGCCGGAGACGAGCTGTCGCGCGTGTCGGCGCTGTTCTGGAACAAGGCCGGGGCCCACAGCAACGACCTCATTCAGGCGCTCGAGCGCGAGATCGCGCCGAAGATGTCGCGCCACTATTCGAAGATCGGCATGAATGCCGACCTCTTCCGCCGCATCGATACGCTGTGGGAGAAACGTGTCGAACTCGGCTTGACGACCGAGGAGCTGCGCGTGCTGGAACGCCACTGGAAGGGTTTCGTGAAGTCGGGCGCCAAGCTCGAAAAGGCGAAGCAGGAGCGGCTTGCCGCGATCAACGAGCGGCTGGCCAGCCTCGGCGCGCAGTTCGGCCAGAACGTGCTGGCCGACGAAAAATCCTGGTGCCTGCCGCTCGACGGCGAAGACGATCTCGCCGGAATTCCGGATTTCCTGAAGGAAGCGATGGCAACGGTGGCTGCGGCGCGGGGCGAGGGCCATGCTTTTGTCGTCACGCTGTCGCGTTCGATCATCGAGCCGTTCCTCACCTTTTCGACACGCCGGGACCTGCGCGAACAGGCGTTCAAGGCCTGGGTGGCGCGTGGGATGAACGGCGGGACGAGTGACAATCGGGCGATCGTCAAGGAGACGCTGGCGCTTCGCGCGGAAAAGGCGGGGCTGCTCGGCTATGCCAATTATGCCGCGCTGAAGCTCGATGACACCATGGCCAAGACCCCGGAGGCGGTGAACGGGCTTCTGATGACGGTCTGGGAAAAGGCACTCGATCAGGCGAAGAACGAGGAGCGCGAGCTTGCCGCCCTGATCGCCGAGGAGGGGAAGAACCACGAGGTGATGCCCTGGGACTGGCGCCATTATGCAGAAAAGCTGCGGGCCCGGAAGTTCGACTTCTCCGAAGCGGAGCTGAAGCCCTATCTACAGCTCGAAAAGATCATCGAGGCATGCTTCGACGTGGCGGGCCGGCTGTTCGGCATCAAGGCGGTGCCGCTCAAGGGCGTGGTCGGTTACCATCCGGATGTGCGGGTGTTCGAGATCCGCGACCGTGACGACAGGCTGGTCGCCATGTTCCTCGGCGACTATTTCGCCCGGCCGTCCAAGCGCTCCGGCGCCTGGATGAGTTCGTTCCAGTCGCAGCACAAGCTGCCGCTGAAGAATGGCGCGGTCGGCGAGATTCCGTTCATCTACAACGTCTGCAACTTCGCCAAGCCCGAGGAAGGTCGGCCGGCGCTTCTCTCGCTCGACGATGCGCGCACGCTGTTCCACGAATTCGGCCATGCGGCGCATGGCATGTTGTCCGACGTCACCTATCCGTCGGTCGCCGGTACCGGCGTGTCGCGCGACTTCGTCGAACTGCCCTCGCAGCTCTACGAGCACTGGCTGACGGTTCCGGAAATCCTCAAGACCTACGCCGTGCACTATGAGACCGGGCAGCCGATGCCGCAGGCCCTGCTCGACAAGGTCCTGGCGGCCCGCACCTTCAATGCCGGCTTTGCCACGGTCGAGTTCACCTCATCGGCGCTGGTCGACATGGCGTTCCACACCCGTGGCGCGGTCGAGGATCCGATGGCCGTACAGGCCGAAGTGCTGAAATCGATCGGCCTGCCGCAGTCGCTGGTCATGCGCCATGCCACGCCGCATTTCCAGCACGTCTTTGCCGGCGACGGCTATTCGGCGGGCTACTATTCCTACATGTGGTCGGAAGTGCTCGATGCCGACGCCTTCTCCGCCTTCGAGGAAACCGGCAATGCTTTCGATCCGGCCATGGCCGAGAGACTGAAGGCCAATATCTATTCGGTCGGCGGCTCGATCGATCCGGAGGTGGCCTATACGTCGTTCCGCGGCCGCCTGCCGAGCCCCGAGGCCATGCTGAAGAAGAAGGGGCTCGCCGCCTAGTTCCGGTCTCGACCGGCAGGAAGGAAACCGCCCCGCCGGTAACCAAGCGCGGTGGTTTCGGCTTTTTTTCTTTCGCAAACGCAAAAAACAGAGTATGAGCGCGGCAAAGTAACACGCCGCCACTCATTGTCGCGCGCCAGCCATCAGAGATCTTTGTATGAAACTTCGCAATATCGCCATCATTGCGCACGTCGACCATGGGAAAACGACCCTTGTGGACGAGCTCCTGAAACAGTCGGGTTCGTTCCGCGAGAACCAGCGCGTTGCAGAACGCGTCATGGACTCGAACGATCTCGAAAAGGAACGCGGCATCACCATTCTTGCCAAGGCGACCTCGGTCGAATGGAAGAATACCCGCATCAACATCGTCGACACCCCCGGCCACGCCGACTTCGGCGGTGAAGTCGAGCGCATCCTGTCGATGGTGGACGGCGCGATTGTTCTGGTCGACGCATCGGAAGGCCCGATGCCGCAGACCAAGTTCGTCGTCGGCAAGGCGCTGAAGGTCGGTCTCCGCCCGATCGTCGCGATCAACAAGATCGACCGTCCGGACGGTCGCCACGAAGAAGTCATCAACGAAGTCTTCGACCTGTTCGCCAATCTCGACGCGACTGACGAACAGCTCGATTTCCCGATCCTCTACGGTTCGGGCCGCGACGGCTGGATGAACGTCAATCCGGAAGGCCCGAAGGACCAGGGCCTGGCTCCGCTGCTCGACCTCGTGCTGGAACATGTTCCAGAGCCGAGCGTCGGCGACGAAGACGGCGCCTTCCGCATGATCGGCACGATCCTGGAAGCCAACCCCTTCCTCGGCCGCATCATCACCGGCCGCATTCATTCGGGTTCGATCAAGCCGAACCAGGCCGTCAAGGTTATCGGCCAGGACGGCAAGCTGATCGAGAACGGCCGCATTTCCAAGATTCTCGCCTTCCGCGGCATCGAGCGCACCGCGATCGAGGAAGCCCATGCGGGTGACATCGTCGCCATCGCCGGCCTGTCCAAGGGCACCGTCGCCGACACCTTCTGCGACCCGTCCGTCACCGAGCCGCTTACCGCACAGCCGATCGACCCGCCGACGGTCACCATGTCCTTTCTCGTCAACGACAGCCCGCTCGCCGGCACCGAGGGCGACAAGGTCACCAGCCGCGTCATCCGCGACCGTCTGCTCAAGGAAGCCGAAGGCAATGTCGCGCTGAAGATCGAAGAAGCCGAAGGCAAAGATTCGTTCTTTGTGTCCGGTCGCGGCGAATTGCAGTTGGCCGTCCTGATCGAGACCATGCGCCGCGAAGGCTTCGAGCTTGCCGTGTCGCGTCCACGCGTCGTCATGCACAATGACGAGACGACCGGTCAGCTCATGGAGCCGATCGAAGAAGTCGTCATCGACGTGGACGAAGAGCATTCCGGCATCGTCGTGCAGAAGATGTCCGAGCGTAAGGCCGAAATGGCCGAGCTTCGGCCCTCCGGCGGCAATCGCGTGCGTCTGGTGTTCTTCGCGCCGACCCGCGGCCTGATCGGCTACCAGTCCGAACTGCTGACCGACACCCGCGGCACGGCCATCATGAACCGGCTGTTCCACGACTATCAGCCCTACAAGGGCCCGATCACCGGCCGCACCAACGGCGTCCTGCTGTCGAACGGCGCCGGCGAGGCTGTCGCCTATGCCATGTTCAATCTCGAGGACCGCGGTCCGATGATGATCGAGCCGGGCGAGAAGGTCTATGCGGGCATGATCATCGGCGTGCACACCCGCGACAACGACCTCGAAGTCAACGTTCTGAAGGGCAAGCAGCTCACCAACATCCGCGCCGCCGGCAAGGATGAAGCCGTCAAGCTCACCCCGCCGATCCGCATGACGCTCGACCGCGCGCTGTCCTGGATCCAGGACGACGAACTGATGGAAGTCACGCCGAAGTCGATCCGTCTGCGCAAGATGTATCTCGACGCCAACGACCGCAAGCGGTTCGACAAGGCACGCGCTGCCGCCCAGGCCTGATCTTCACGATCGATTTCTGCTTCGGACCCCGGCTCGCGAGCCGGGGTTTTTGTTTGTGTATTGATGTCCGGCGGGCTTGCGACAGGCCTTAAGATTGCGTTAAATTTTTCGCTATGGTCCAGATGAGAGCGCTGGAGGCGATCGACGGGACAGACTTGCTCCTGCCAGTATCCTTCAGCCGGACGAAAGTAGCGTTATGAAGACGTTGTCGATCGATGTGCGCCCTGCCGAGCCGCAGGATGCCGCCTCCATTGCCGAGGCGCACCGAAGTGCATGGCAACACGCCTATGCCGGGCTCATTCCGCATCGGCCGCTCACCAAGATGATCGAACGGCGTGGCGAGACCTGGTGGCGCAAGGCGACGCGCGGACCCGCCACCATCCTCGTGGTCGATGTCGCCGGCATGATCGCCGGCTACACCACGCTCGGCCTCAACCGCGCGCGCGCCCTTCCGCAGGAAGGCGAAATCTACGAAATCTACATGCGGCCCGAATATCAGGGCATCGGTCTCGGCCATACGCTGTTCGGCGAGGCGCGGCGCCTGCTGAAGTCCCTCGGCTGCAACGGCATGGCCGTCTGGTGCCTGGAAGACAGCCAGCACGCGGTCGATTTCTTCCGCTCCAACGGCGGGGTCGACGCCGTCGAGGGCCTCGAAGACTTCGACGACGTCCAGTTGAAGAAGCTCGGCTTCATCTGGAACTGAGTCTGGCTTTGACCTACTCCCCGGTGAGCCCCTCGGGCCAGACATGGGTCTGCTCGCTCGTCTTCTCGCCCCGTTTTCCGATCCACATGCCTTCCTGGACCCCGCAGGCAAAGTCGCGCGCGTCGCTGTCAGCGACCTGGCGGGCGAGTTCGTTGGCGTTGGAATTGGACAGGGCATCGACATAGCCGACGACGCAGCTCAATCCGTCTTGCGGTTGGGCGACCCGGGAGATCACCAGGACCTGTCCCTCCGCCTCCTTGGTGGGCATGCCGGTGTCGCCGATGTTTTCAATGAACCAGCGCAGGATCGCGGCAAACGGCTTTCCCGAAGCGTCGAGGCGCCATTCGACCTTGGTGTTGACGTGGTTGAAAGGCTCGAAGGATTCGAAGGCGCCCTCGATCAGTTCGGCGCGCACCGGACCGTAGAGAACGCTCTGGCGCAGGTCGCCTTCGGCGAAATAGATCGGATAGTCCTTGTAGCCCTTGCATTTCATCGAAGCGCCCATCTCATCGGCGGCGATCGTCTGGCAACGGTCAAGGTTGAGGTCGGTATAGACGCTCTCGTTGGCCAGTGCCGGACCGGTCGGTCCAAGAAACGCGAAAGCAAGTGCGGTGGTCAGGCAACGGAAAACGAGCATCGATGGTCCCCTCTCGTAGTACTCCCCACCGATATAGCAGAGCGCAGGCCGGATGGCGCGGGGGGACCCTGAAAAAGCCTGCAAAACCGGGCGCTACGGATCGCCCGCTTTTGGGGCCTTCGTCCAAAGCCGTGTTGCATTGCATCCGAATTCCCATTAGGAAGCGCGGGATTTCAACACTCCCATGGGGCTGAAAAATGCGTATTGATGCAATCAAGATCGGCAAGAATCCGCCGGATGACGTGAACGTCATTGTTGAAGTGCCGGTCGGCGGCCACCCGATCAAGTACGAGATGGACAAGGAAGCCGGCGCGCTGATCGTTGACCGCTTCCTCTACACGCCGATGACCTATCCGGGCAATTACGGTTTCGTGCCGCACACGCTCTCGGAAGACGGCGACCCGATCGACGTTTTGATCTGCAATACGCGCCCGCTCGTTCCCGGCTGCGTCATCAATGTTCGTCCGATCGGCGTCATGATTATGGAAGACGACGGCGGCAAGGATGAGAAGATCATCGCCGTTCCGTCGCACAAGCTGACCCAGCGCTACGACAAGATCGAAAACTACACCGACATGCCGGAGATCACGCTCAAGCAGATCGAGCACTTCTTTGAGCACTACAAGGATCTGGAGCCCGGCAAGTGGGTGAAGATCGCCGGTTGGCAGGATGTCAGCGTTGCCAAGAAACTGATCGTCGAAGCCATCGACCGGTTCAAGGCCCACAAGTAAGGGTCAGCCGGCGAAAAGGCCGTCGATCCGTTTTGCCAAATCCTCCGGGTCGCCGTCGATCCGGAGGATTTTTTGTCTGGCGGTGTCGCCGGAGACCACGGATACGGAAGATTTGGGAACGCCGAGCGCCTTGGCCAGCAGCGCGACAAGCGCCTTGTTGGCCTTGCCCTTTTCCGGAACGCAGGAGACACGGGCTTTCAGATGCGCCTCGCCTTCGGCATTCAGTTCGACGCCGTCGATAGCATCGCGCCCGCCGTTCGGGGTCAGCCGAACGGCAAGCCGCAGGTGATCGGCAAAGGCCTTATAGGGCGGGATCACAAGAACAGGGGGACGATGCTATTCCACATCAGCGAGCGGATGAAGAAGATGATGAGCAGCACCACGATCGGCGAAATGTCGATGCCGCCGAGGTCCGGCAGGACGCGCCGCAGGGGGCGAAGCACCGGCTCCGTCACGTTGTAGAGGAAGGTGCCGATCGAGTTGACGAAGCGGTTGCTCGAGTTGATCACGTTGAAGGCATAGAGCCAGGAAAAAATGGCGCTGGCGATGAGCACCCAAGTATAAAGGTTCAATGCCAGATCGATCGTCTGAAACAGCGCGAGCATGCAGGTCTCCATTTCTCGGTTGACAGACATGTAGACATTGGCGACTAAACGGACAAGTGCCGCGGGCCGGGCGATGCGGAATCATGTTTAACGGGTGGATCGGCCCCTCGCCGTTGCGCCTTCGCCCGAGTGGAAAGTTCCGTTGATGACCCCAGCCTCGTCCGGCGATCGTTTCGCCGCCTTCCGGCACGTTTCCTATCTCCGCTTCTTCCTCGCCCGTTTCCTCGGCGCCTTCGCGACGCAGATTCTCAGCGTTTCGGTCGGCTGGCAGATGTACGACGAGACCGGCAGCGCCTTCTATCTCGGGCTGATCGGGCTGGTGCAGTTCCTGCCGTCGCTGCTGCTCATCCTCGTCACCGGTTCGGTCGCCGACCGCTATAACCGGCGCGCCATCGTCGCCACCTGCATGATCGTCAGCGCCCTTTGCGGCGCGGCCATGCTGGTGCTAACCGCGTTCGACGCCTTCGAGCCGATCTTCGTTTTCGCCATTCTCGTGGTATTCGGCATCGAGCGCGCCTTCAACGCGCCGGCCGTTCAGTCGCTGGCGCCCAACCTGGTACCGCCGGAGGACCTCGGCAATGCGGTCGCGTGGAATTCGTCCTCCTGGCAGACGGCGTCGATCATCGGCCCGGTGGCCGGCGGCCTGCTCTACGGCGTCAGTGCCGTGCTTGCCTATTCCGTGTCCTTCGCGTTTTTCGTCGCCGCTGCGGTTCTCGTCTTCATGGTCGCCCGCCCCGCCCAGCGCAGTGCGCCCAAGGCCGTGTCGTGGAACACGATCCTTGCCGGCTTCCGGTTCATCTTCGGCGAAAAGGTGGTGCTCGGCGCGATTTCGCTCGATCTCTTCGCCGTCCTGCTCGGCGGTGCGATCGCGCTCATGCCGGTCTTTGCCCGCGATATCCTGACGCTCGGGCCGCTCGGCCTCGGCCTGCTGCGCGCCGCGCCGGGGATCGGGGCGATCATGGTTGCCGTGGCGCTTGCCAGCTTCCCGATCCGCCACAATGCCGGCCTGTTCATGTTCATCGGCGTCGCCCTGTTCGGTGCCGGCACGATCCTGTTCGGCCTGTCGGAGACGGCATGGATCTCGATCGCCGCGCTCATGCTGATGGGGGCCGCCGACATGGCCTCCGTCTATGTGCGCGAGACGCTGATCGCGCTGTGGACGCCGGACGAGGTGCGCGGCCGGGTGAATGCCGTCAACATGGTCTTCGTCGGCGCCTCCAACGAGCTCGGCGAGTTCCGCGCCGGCACGATGGCGCATCTCGTCGGTCCCGTTCCGGCCGTGGTGATCGGCGGGGTCGGTACGCTGGCGGTCGCGGTGCTCTGGGCCATCGGTTTCCCGCAGCTGAGAAAGATCGACAGTCTCGACGTGCCCAATACTCAGGCGAAGTGACGGCTCTTCACGAAGACCAGGTCGAGGAAATCCGAAAGCCAGGCCTTCAGCGGCGCATCGAAGATCATCCGGCCTTCGAGATGGTCGCGGCCCTGCTGGGCGTTGGGCATGATGAAACGGTGCGCGCCATGCACGACCCAGCGCTGCATCATGGCGCGGGTCAGCTCGGCATGGAACTGCAGGCCCCAGGCATTGTCGCCGTAGCGGAGGGCCTGGTTGCGGTAGACATCGCCCTCGGCCAGCAATTGGCAGCCATGCGGCAGGTCGAAGCCCTCGCGGTGGAAATGATAGACCATTTTCGGCCAGCAGCGCATCAGCACCCGACCGTGCTCGGTCGGGTGGATCGGATACCAGCCGATTTCGACGCGGCCTTCCGGCTCGGCCTCCACCTTGCCGCCGAGATGACGCACCAGCATCTGGGCGCCGAGGCAGATGCCGAGATAGGGCTTGTTCTCCTTGAGCGGCACGGCGAGCCAGTCCGTCTCGGTCCTGACGAAGGGATCGGGATCGTTGGCGCTCATCGGGCCGCCGAACACCACTGCGCCGGCATGGGACTCCAGCGTCGAGGGTAGCGGGTCGCCGAGAACGGGCCGGCGAATATCGAGCGGAAAGCCCTTCTCGATCAGCATCTGGCCGACCCGGCCGGGGCTGGACCTTTCCTGGTGGAGAACGATCAGGACCGGCTGCCGGTCCCGACGCCGGTGAGGATCATCCAGCATCGCCGTCGCCCTCGAGGCCGGCGCGTGCCTCGGCCTCCTGTCTTTCGTGCACCCGCTCGCGTCCCGATACGCCCAGCAGGTCGGCGATCCGCCAGATGGCGTGATCCTCCATCTCGCTGCGGGCACCGTCGGCATAGACGATGTCCCAGAGAATGCCGACTAACTGCTGGCGTTGCGTCTCGTCCAGCGAACGCTTCAGGTCCGAAGTGAAGCGGTAGTAATCGACCGCTTCGCTCTCCGCCGCGCTGCCCTGGGCCAGAAGCGCATCGAGTGCGTTCTCATCCAGGTCATATTGCTCGCGCATCAGCGAGCGAAGCTTGGCGCGCTCGGCGTCGTGGACGACCCCATCTGATTCCATCACCTGCAGGCAGAGTGCTGCCACGGCAATGCGCGGATCGTCGGGGGCGAAGGCCGGCTGCTGCTGACTGGATTGAGTCAGGCTCTGGAAGAAGGACTGCAGTCGTTCCAGCATTTGGCTTCCTCAGAACAGTTTCAGGCGGGATTTCTGATCGCCGCTTGGCCGAGTGCCTTCGCGAACACCCGGATCGTCCGGCGGGCGGCCGAAGAACGGTTCGGGTGCCGGCTCGGGCTTCGTCTTCCTCTCGTCGCGCTCTGGGGCCGGCTTGACCGGAACCGCCGGCGGTGCGGCCTCGGCGGCCGAAACCACGGTTACCGGTGCAGCTGCCGCCGTTGCCGCGCGCTCGGCGATCGCCGTGTTGACCGGCGGCAGGGTTTCGAGGGCGATGGTGGCGCTGCTGACCGCACCCTCCTCGACCGGGCCTTCCAGCTGGTCGAAGGGCACCTTCCATTCGAAGGCGTCGAGCCGGCCGGTGACCGGCGACAGCGGCAGCCATTTGTCGGAGACGTAGCCGTCGGCGACCCAGGCCGGATCGCGGCCGGCCTTCAGCGCCTGCGCCATCCAGTGACGGATGCGGCCCTGGTCGCCAGTTTCGGCTTCCTCGATGTCGGCCAGCAGCAGATAGACGCGCTCGCTCGAATGCATCCGCGCGGCAGCCTCCGCCTTGGCGCGGGCCTTTGCGAAGTCCTGCGCGTCGAGGGCCGCTTCCGCCACGATCAGCAGGGATTCGACATTGTTGGTTCGCAGCGATTCCAGGCGTTCGGCGCGCTTCAGCCGGTCGACGGCGCTGTCGCCGCCGCGGGCGCGCAGATAGGCATGGGCGATCTCCGGATGCGGGTTGAGCTTCCACACCTGTTCAAGCACGCTGGAGGCCTTGCGCAGGTTGTCCTCGCGCAGATAGGCCTTGGCCGCGACGATCGCGGCCGGAACGAGATCCTTGGCAAGTTTCAGCGCCTGCAGCGCGTTGTCGCGAGCGGCTGCGGGTTCGCTCTCCAGCCGGTCCTCGGCCTTCGCCGTCAGGAGGACGGCCTTCAGACGTTCCGCGTCCGGACGGTTGAGCACATGGGCGACCCGCTGCTGGTCGAGCAGGCGGATCGAATCGTCCCAGTTGCCCACGCGGCAGCGATATTCGAGCGTCGCCTTGGCGGCCCAGGGCAGATAGGGCGCACTCTCGGCTGCGGTTTCGGCATATTGCCGCGCTGCCTCGTAGGCGCCGAGGCGGTCCGCCTCGACATAGAGGCCACGCAATCCCAGTTCGCGGGTCTCGGGATCATCGGCCATCTGCTGGAAGAGCCGCCGTGCCTCGTCGTGGCGCCCTTCGATCACCGCCGTCTGGGCTTCGAGCACCAGAATCAGTGGTTCCTGGTCGGCGCGCAGCAGGCCGCGGGCGCGGGCGCTCATCTTGTGGGCGAGAGCCGCATTGCCGGCCCCGGCCGCGATCAGCCCGGTCGACAGCGCCTGGTAGCCGCGGTCGCGGGTGCGGGCGCGGAAATAGCGGCGCACCGAATGGGGGGAGGTGAAAAGCGTGCGGACGAACCACCAGATGAACATGAAGACGGCGACGATCGCCAGCAGGATCGAGGCTGCAACCATCAGGCTCATCTCGATCAGCTGACCCTGCCAGAGGATCGACAGCGAGCCGGGGCGGTCGGCGAGCCAGGCAAAGCCGAAGCCGAGGGTAAGTATGGTGAGGATGAAGAACAGAATTCTCAGCATGGATTTGCTTCCTCAGCCCTTCTTGCCGCTGACGACGGCGGCGAGCGCATCGCCGACCAGCGCCTCGATGTCGATCCGGGTCTTGAGCAGAGATACGTATTCGGTGGAGACGGCCTTGCCGGCCTCCGGCAGGCTTTCCCATTCGAGCGCGGCGCCCTTCAGGTCGCCGTTCTGCAGCTTGTCTTCCATGCGCGCGAGGATCGCCTCCGGTGTCGCGCCTTCGACATTGCCGACCGGGCGGACCTTGACCACCGAGAGCGCGCTCGACAACAGGCGCTGGCCGATGCCCTCATTGGGATCGGGCTGGTGGATGGCGGCGAGAATGGTGTCGGCGACGTCGCCGAATTTGCGCACGAGTTCTGCACGCGAGGCGACACCGGTCGCGGCGTGCGGGCGCAGCCCCGCGACGGCCGGATCGTCGGGCGAGATGCTGGCCAGCGCATCGAGCTCGGCCATGAAGGGGCCGCCGCGCTCGGTCGCGGATTTCAGCGCGGTGAGCGCGATCGCCTTGGCCATCTCGACGTCGGTGCGCGGTGCGTCGAGCTTCTTCTCCGCTTCCGCGAGGCGTTGGCTGAGACGGGTTTCGGTCTCGCCAAGCGCACTGGCATTGCCGGCGATTTCGCCCTTCAGGGCGGCAATCGCCTCATCGGCCTGCGTAAGCTTCTGTCTCAATTCGTCGAGCAGTGCGGCATCGGGCGCTGCCGCGGCCTGGCTGGCGACCGACCCTTCCAGCGCGGCCAGCCGTTCCTCCAGGCGGGGATCGGTCGCGACCGGAGCACTGGACAGACCGGCGATCTGAGATTTCAGGGTTTCGATCTCGGCGGACAGGCCCGAGGTATCGGCGGGTGCTGTGGCCGGCGGCGCGACTGCCGGCAGGTAACCGGCATATTGCATGCTGCCAGCGCCGACCAGCGCGACGAGGCCGCCGAAAATGCCGGCGGCGACCATTGCCGACAATGCCGGACCGGATCTTGCCGGTTGGGGCGCCTCGCGCGGCGGCGGTTCTGGGGCGGTGGCGGTGCTTTCTGCCGGCGCTTCGGACGGCCAGGCGGCTTCGGCGGCCGGTTCGGCAACCTCCTCCGTCGATGCGCCTTCCGGTGCGGCCGGTGATGGCTCGGCGGCAGCCGGCTGCACGTCGTCGAAGGATGCGCTCGCAGTGCCGGCCATCACCGTTTCGGCGATGTCGGGCGTGTCGGCGGGTTCGCGCTCGGTGGAGGCATCGGCATTTGCCGACTCGGCCGTCAGGTCGATGGTGACCGGGTCGTTGGGCGACTTCGAGCGGCGGGGCGGCTTTCCGGAAACCATGTCAACCTCTTCATTTCCCTGCGGTCCTTTAAAACTAGTCAGTCGGACGGGGGAAAGAAAGAGCGAAGATCAAATTTGGCCCGCGACCTTAGAGTAGGGAGAGGAGCGATGCCTCGGTCGGGGCCGGTGCGACCTGCGTTTTCGAGCGGAAGGGTTCCGGAACCACGCCCGCGATTTTCTCGCTCAGGCAGAGAATGCGGGCGGCGGCGAGCAAGGCCTGGCTGGACTTCGGAAGGGGCAGGTCGAACAGGCGGCGGGCGCTCTCGCTCGAATAGAGCAGGATGACATCGACGGGATCTGTGCCGAGGACCTGTTTGATCTCGGAGGAAGAGGGGGCGAGCGGACGCATGCGGTAGCATTCGCAGATATCGACCGGCACCTCGAGGGCTGCAAGTTCGGTTTCGAAGCCGGCAGCGCGGGGGCTCCCGGCGAGATAGAGAAGAGGCCGGTCCGGGCTGAATGCCGGACCCATCTGATCCGCAATCATCCGCGCGAGGGTCGTCCCGTCATTGTCGCCGGCGACAACGCTGCGGAAACCGAGGTTCCAGGCCGCACTGGCGGTGCTCTCGCCGACGGCGAAACAGGCCATGTCGAAAAATTCCGGTGGGAGATCCGGCAGGGCATGCAAGGCGCGAATCGCCTCGGCGCTGGTCACGGCGATGGCGGCATGGGGACGCGCAAGGGCTGCGGCCAGAATATCGACGTCGTGTTCGGCGACGGCGAGCGGCAGCAGCAGCGGCTCGTGGCCGCGCCGCCTGAGTTCGGCCGCAGTGCGGCTTGCGGCCGGTTCGGGGCGCGTCACCAGAACGCGCATGGCTCAGCTCCAGCTGGCGAAGAAGTCGGGGCCGGCCTTGGCGCGGATCGCCTCGCCGGCGGCCCGGCCGATGGCCACGGCGTCGGCGCGGGCGCCTCCCGTCTCGATCTCATGGAACCGCGCACCGTCGGGCGTCAGGATCATGCCCGAGAAGGTCAGCTTGTCTCCGTCGCAGCGCGCATAGCCCGCGATCGGCGTGCGGCAGGAACCGTCGAGGGCCGCGAGGAAGGCGCGCTCGCAGCTGACCGCGTCGAAGGTGTCGCGATCATTGATCGCTTCGAGCAGGCCATTGATCCTGTCGTCGCCGATCCGGCTCTCGACGCAGATCGCGCCCTGCGCGGGGGCCGGCGGAAATTCCTTCGGGTCGAGCAATTCGGTCGGCACGTCCTGTTTGCCGAGACGCCGCAGGCCGGCAAAGGCAAGCAGGGTCGCATCGACCTGGCCTTCGGCGAGCTTGCGCAGACGGGTGTCGACAAGCCCGCGGAAGGTGATGACGTTGAGATCGGGGCGCAGGCGACGGATCAGCGCCTGGCGCCGCAGCGACGAGGAGCCGACTGTGGCGCCGTGCGGCAACTCGGTGAGCCTTGGCGCGGCCGCGCCGATGAAGGCATCGCGAACGTCCTCGCGCGGCAGGTAGGCGGAGAGGACCAGGCCCTCCGGCAGCCTGGTTGGCATGTCCTTCGAGGAGTGCACGGCGAAATCCAGGTCGCCGGACAGCAATTGCTGTTCCAGCTCCTCGGTGAATAGGCCCTTGCCGCCGATTTCCGAAAGCGGGCGGTCGGTGATCCGGTCGCCCTGGGTCGACAGCACGACGACCTCGAACAACGCCTCCGGCAGGCCATGGGCCGCCATCAACCGGTCGCGGGTCTCGTAGGCCTGCGCCAGGGCGAGCGGGCTGCCGCGCGTGCCGATGCGAAAAGGTTTTGTTTGCATCCGATCTGATCCGTTGTTACCGACAGTCCTCGTAGACGGGTTTCCCGGTCATCGCAATCAATGAACAGGGCAAATGGGCTCCAAACTACGCATTCTCGGCATCGAGACCAGTTGTGACGAAACGGCCGCGGCGGTCGTTTCCCGCTTCAACGACGGCACCGGCCTGGTCGAGGCGGATGTGGTCCTCAGCCAGCTCGACGAGCACAGCGCCTATGGCGGCGTCGTCCCGGAAATCGCGGCGCGGGCCCATGTCGACGCCCTCGACAGCCTGATCGAGGAGGCGCTGACTCGCGCCGGCACGCGGCTTTCCGATATCGATGCGATTGCCGCCACCGCCGGCCCGGGCCTGATCGGCGGGCTTCTGGTCGGGCTGATGACCGGCAAGGCGATCGCGCGGGCGACGGGCAAGCCGCTCTACGCGGTCAACCATCTCGAAGGCCACGCGCTGACGGCCCGGCTCACGGACAGCCTCACCTTTCCGTATCTCATGCTGCTCGTCTCCGGCGGCCATACCCAACTGGTGCTGGTGCGGGGCGTCGGAGACTACGAGCGCTGGGGCACGACAATCGACGATGCGCTGGGCGAGGCCTTCGACAAGACGGCCAAGCTGCTCGGCCTGCCCTATCCCGGCGGCCCGGAGGTCGAGAAGGCCGCGGCAAAGGGCGAGGCGAAGCGGTTCGACTTCCCCAGGCCGCTGGTCGGCGAGGCGCGGCTCGACTTCTCCTTCTCTGGCCTGAAGACCGCGGTGCGCCAGGCGGCGGAGGGCATCGCCCCGGTCAGCGATCAGGACATTGCCGACATCTGCGCCTCCTTCCAGCGGGCCATTTCGCGCACGCTCGACGACCGTATCGGCCGCGGCCTGCAGCGGTTTCTTGGCGAATTCCCGCAGCACGACGGTGTTCCGGCGCTGGTGGTGGCCGGAGGCGTCGCGGCGAACAAGGAATTGCGGCGAACCCTGCAATCGCTCTGCGACCGGCACGGTTTCCGTTTCGTCGCCCCGCCGCTGCACCTGTGCACGGACAATGCCGTGATGATCGCCTGGGCCGGCCTGGAGCGCATGGCGCTCGGCCTGCCTGCCGATCCGCTCGACGTGCAGCCGCGCTCGCGCTGGCCGCTCGACGGCGAGGCAAAGGCGGTGATCGGCCACGGCAAGCGGGGAGCAAAGGCGTGAGCGGGGCGGAACGCGTCGTCGTCATCGGTTCTGGCGCCTTCGGCACGGCGCTTGCGGCCGTCATGGCGTCGGAGGGCAGGGTCGAGACCACGCTTCTTGGCCGGGATGCAACTCTCATCGCCGATCTGCAGAAAGACCGCATTCACGAGGCCGCCCTGCCGGGGATACGGCTGCCGGACGCGCTTGGTTTCAGCGCGGACCCCGACGTGATCTCCACGGCCGGCATCGTGCTTTTCGCCATGCCGTCGCAGGCCCAGGTCGAGGCCGCCCGCCACTATGGTCCCTACCTGGCCGAGGGCGCGACCGTCGTGACCTGCGCCAAGGGCATCGACCGGGCGTCCGCCCGGCTGCTGACCGACGTGCTGGAGGAGGCGCTGCCGCATCATGCCATCGCCGCGCTGTCCGGCCCGGGCTTTGCCGCCGACATCGCCCGCGGTCTGCCGACTGCCATGGCGATCGCGGCTGCCGACCTCGCCACTGCCGAGCGGCTGGCCCATGCCATTTCCGGCCGCACCTTCCGCCTCTATGCTTCCGACGACCGGATCGGCGTTCAGCTCGGCGGTGCGCTGAAGAACGTGCTGGCGATCGCCTGCGGCATCGTCGAGGGCATGGGGCTTGGCGATTCCGCCCGTGCCGCGCTGATCTCGCGCGGCCTTGCGGAAATGTCGCGGCTGGTTGCAGCCATGGGCGGCAAGGCGGATACGGTCCGTGGCCTCTCCGGTCTCGGCGACCTGGTCCTGACCGCGACCAGCCACCAGTCGCGCAATCTGCGCTTCGGCATTGCGCTCGGGCACGGCGAGCCGATCGATTTTTCGCGCGGGCAGCTGGTCGAGGGCGCCTTTGCCGCGGCCGTCGCCTCGCGTCTGGCCGAGGGGTGCGCGGTCGACATGCCGATTACCGATGCCGTTGCCGCGGTCATCGAGGGAAGCCTCGACATCCCGACGGCCATCGAGCAACTGATGTCGCGCCCGATCACCACCGAGTGACGGGCTTTCTAAGAGAACCAAGGAGAGACGAGAACATGCTGTTTGCCGTGATCTGCACCGACAAGCCGGAACATCTCAACGTCCGGATGGAAACCCGCCCGACCCATGTCGAATGGCTGAACGGTCTCAACGCCGCCGGCACGCTGAAGATCGGCGGCCCCTTCCTCGATGCCGACGGCAAGCCCTGCGGCTCCATGCTGCTGATCGCCGCCGATAGTCTCGATTCGGCCAAGGCGATCGCCGCGCAGGATCCCTATGCCCAGGTCGGCCTCTTCGCCAATGTCGAGATCAAGCCCTACAACTGGGTCTTCAACAATCCGGAGGCTTGAGGTCGAATGGCATTCTGGCTCTATAAGTCCGAACCCTTCAAGTGGTCCTGGCAGATGCAGAAGGATGCGGGCGAGAAGGGAACCGAGTGGACCGGCGTGCGCAACTATCTGGCACGCAACAACATGCGGGCCATGAAGATCGGCGACAAGGGCTTCTTCTACCACTCGAACGAGGGGCTGGAGGTCGTCGGCATCGCGGAAGTCTGCGCGCTCTCCCATCCGGATTCCACTGCCGAGGGGGATGCTCGCTGGGACTGCGTCGATATCCGCGCGGTGTGTGACATTCCGAAGCCGGTCTCGCTCAAGGACGTCAAGGCCAATCCGAAGCTCGCCAACATGGCGCTGGTCACCTCGATGCGGCTCTCCGTCCAGCCGGTGACGGAAGAGGAATATCTCGAAGTCTGCCGCATGGGCGGCCTCGACAATCCGCCGCGCTGAGGAGTTGGCTTGAACACCGATCCAGAGACCTTCATCCGCGCCAATACCAGCCTGACGGCGCCGCCGCATGTGCCGGAAATCCGGTTGCGGCTGGCCAACGAGGTGCATGACCTCTGGCTGAAGACGGAAGAGGATCTCGAGGAGATCGGCCTGCCGCCGCCGTTCTGGGCCTTTGCCTGGGCGGGCGGGCAGGGGCTTGCCCGCTATATCCTCGATCATCCGGAAGAAGTGCGTGGCAAGCGCGTGCTCGATTTTGCCAGCGGTTCCGGGCTCGTTGCGATCGCGGCGAAGCTTGCCGGGGCAAGCGAGGTGACCGCCGCCGACATCGACCCCTGGGCGGGAACGGCGGTCGAGCTCAACGCCGCCGAGAACGGCGTGGCGATCGGCTTTACCGCCGAAGACCTGATCGGCAAGCCGGTCGAGGCCGACATCGTGCTGGCCGGTGACGTCTTCTATGATCGGGATTTTGCCAGCGCGCTGACCGAATGGTTCGGGCATCTCGCTGCAGGCGGAACGCGGGTTCTCGTCGGCGATCCCGGGCGAAGCTATCGTCCGACCGAAAGGCTCGTAGCGCTCGCGACCTATGAAGTGCCGGTCACCCGCGTGCTGGAAGACAGTGAAGTGAAAAGGACGACCGTCTGGCGCTTCCGCTGACGGGTCTCGTCACAGGGGGCGGATGACGCAGACACCGGCCTCGTAGGAGCAGGCGTTGTCCTCCATCTCGGCATTGATCTCGATGATCTTGGCCACAGGCGGGCGATAGGAAATGACGTCGCTGCGCGACCCTTCGATCGCGAAATAGATCCCCGAGCCGCGCACCCGCACCGCCGAGATCGATCCGGCAAAGGTGCCGATGCCCGGAACCACCGAGGGAAGCCCCGCCCCGCCGACCACCGCGTCACGGTGCGGACGGCCATGGCCGGAAGGGCGCGGATGGAAGCCGTGACCGTATTCGCCGGCGTTCAGCCATGTGGCGCTCAGAACGAGCGAAAGTGTGCCGGCAATGACCAGTCCGGTGCGGGCAAGACGCGTGACCATGGATGCCTCTCCGTCGGGATATTGGTGGTTAACAAAAGGTTAAGATCACCATGCCCGATTTTTCCGGTAAAGTCATTGCCACGCGTGATTTTTTGACGGCACATGATTAACCGGCGCGCCTTGGCATAAAGTTCTACTCATCCCAATCGATTAAAATCGAATCGGCGAGCGAATGGGCTTGTCGTCGGTCATTTCGGCGATTAAACGTCGCGATTGATGCAATGCACCCATGCGTGGGATCGACGCATTGCCCGGAGGATGTCCGAAAGTTCGGAACGCATTGAAACGCCGCGAGGTCCTGATGGCGAATCTGACAAATAACCGGCCCTTGTCGCCGCATCTGCAAATCTACAAGCTCACTCCAACCATGGCGATGTCGATCATTCATCGCATCACCGGCGGCGCGCTGTATTTCGGCACCATTCTGGTTGCCTGGTGGCTGATTGCCGCCTCGACCGGTGCCGCCTATTTCGACTGGGTCAGCTGGTTCATGGGCACCATCATCGGCCGGCTCGTGCTGTTCGGCTACACCTGGGCCCTGCTTCACCACATGCTCGGCGGTCTGCGCCACCTGATGTGGGACGTCGGCTACGGTTTCGACAAGCACTTCTCCACCAAGCTCGCCAAGGCCAACATCATCGGTTCGGTGGTGCTGACCGTTCTCGTGTGGGCGATCGCCTACGCCGTCCGCTCCTGAGGTGACCAACATGGATATGCGCACTCCGCTCGGTAAGGTCCGCGGTCTCGGTTCGGCCAAGGACGGTACGGATCACTTCTGGCGTCAGCGGGTCACGGCCGTCGCCAATATTCCGCTCATCGCCTTCTTCATCGGCTTCCTGGTCTGCTATGGCGGTGCTCCCTATGCGGACGTCGTCGGCGCGCTGGCCAATCCGGTCGTTGCCGTGGTCATGGGCCTGGTCGTCATTTCCGGCATCATTCACATGAAGCTCGGCATGCAGGTGATCATCGAGGACTATGTCCATCAGGAACTCACCAAGATCGCCCTGCTGATGCTCAACATGTTCTTCGCGATCCTGATCGGCGGGCTCTGTCTTTTCGCCCTTCTGAAGATCGCCTTCGTAGGATAATTCCCATGGCACCGATCAACTCCCCCGCCCAGAACGGCAAGGCCTACAAGTATGTCGACCACTCCTATGACGTGGTCGTCGTCGGTGCCGGCGGCGCCGGCCTGCGCGCCACGCTCGGCATGGCCGAACAGGGCTTCAAGACCGCCTGCATCACCAAGGTCTTCCCGACCCGCTCGCACACCGTCGCGGCGCAGGGCGGTATCGCTGCCTCGCTCACCAACATGACGCCGGACTGCTGGCAGTGGCACCTCTACGACACCGTGAAGGGTTCCGACTGGCTCGGCGACGTCGATGCCATGCAGTATCTCGCCATGGAGGCGCCGAAGGCGGTCTATGAGCTCGAGCACTACGGCGTTCCCTTCTCGCGCAACGAGGAAGGCAAGATCTACCAGCGCCCGTTCGGCGGACACATGCAGAACTACGGCGAAGGCCCGCCGGTGCAGCGCACCTGCGCTGCCGCCGACCGTACCGGCCACGCCATCCTGCACACGCTCTACGGCCAGTCGCTGCGCAACAATGCCGAATTCTTCATCGAGTACTTTGCCCTCGACCTGATCATGGCGCCGGACGGCCGCTGCACCGGTGTTGTCGCCTGGAACCTCGACGACGGCACGATCCATCGCTTCTCGGCCAAGATGGTGGTCCTGGCGACCGGCGGCTACGGCCGCGCCTATTTCTCGGCCACTTCGGCTCATACCTGCACCGGCGACGGCGGCGGGATGATCGCGCGCGCCGGCCTGCCGCTCCAGGACATGGAGTTCGTGCAGTTCCACCCGACCGGCATCTATGGTGCGGGCTGTCTGATCACCGAAGGGGCGCGCGGCGAAGGCGGCTATCTCGTCAACTCCGAAGGCGAGCGCTTCATGGAACGCTATGCGCCGTCGGCCAAGGACCTTGCCTCGCGCGACGTCGTTTCGCGCTGCATGACGCTGGAAATCCGCGAGGGTCGCGGCGTCGGCAAGAACAAGGACCACATCTACCTGCATCTCGACCATCTCGATCCGGCCGTCCTGCACGAGCGCCTTCCGGGCATCTCGGAATCGGCGAAGATCTTCGCCGGCGTCGATGTGACCCGCGAGCCGATCCCGGTTCTGCCGACCGTCCACTACAACATGGGCGGCATCCCGACCAATTACTGGGGTGAGGTGCTGAATGCCGACGCCGCCAATCCGGAACGCATCGCGCCCGGCCTGATGGCGGTCGGCGAAGCCGGCTGCGCATCGGTTCATGGTGCAAACCGCCTCGGCTCCAACTCGCTGATCGACCTCGTGGTCTTCGGCCGCGCCGCCGCCATTCGCGCCGGTCAGGTGATCGACAAGTCCGAACCGATCCCGGCGCTCGACATCGCCGCCTGCGACAAGATCATGGAGCGCTTCGACAGCCTGCGGAATTCCTCCGGCTCGACGCCGACCGCCGTGTTGCGCGACAAGATGCAGCGCGCCATGCAGGAAGACGCAGCCGTGTTCCGCACTCAGGAAGCGCTCGAAAGCGGTTGCCGCCGCATTTCGGCGATCTGGAAGGAACTGCCGGACATCAAGGTCACCGACCGGTCCATGGTGTGGAACTCCGACCTCGTCGAAACGCTCGAGCTGCACAATCTGATGGCCAACGCCATCACCACGGTCTACGGCGCGGAAGCGCGCAAGGAAAGCCGCGGCAGCCATGCGCGCGAAGACTATACCAGCGGCCCGTTCGCCGGTCGCGACGACGAGAACTGGCGCAAGCATACGCTGGCCTGGGTCTCCGAGACTGGCGACGTGAAGCTGGACTATCGTCCGGTCCATACCGACCTGATCGCCGAAGGCATCGATCCCTACAAGATCGCGCCGAAGGCACGTGTGTACTGATCTCGAGAGGAACTGGACATGGTTGAACTCGCTCTTCCGAAGAACTCGCAGATCAGCGAAGGCAAGGTCTGGCCGAAGCCGGCCAATGCCAAGAACGTCCGCGAATACCGGATCTATCGCTGGAACCCGGATGACGGCCAGAACCCGCGCATCGATACCTACTATATCGACATCGATGACTGCGGCCCGATGGTTCTTGATGGTCTTCTCTACATCAAGAACAATATCGACCCGACGCTGACGCTGCGCCGCTCCTGCCGCGAAGGCATCTGCGGTTCCTGCGCGATGAACATCGACGGCACCAACACGCTCGCCTGCACCAAGGGCATGGACGAGATCAACGGCACCGTGAAGGTCTATCCGCTGCCGCACATGCCGGTGGTCAAGGACCTGGTGCCGGACCTCACTAACTTCTACGCCCAGCACCGCTCGATCGAGCCCTGGCTGAAGACGGTTTCACCGCCGCCGGCCAAGGAGTGGAAGCAGAGCCATGCCGACCGCCAGAAGCTCGACGGCCTCTACGAGTGCATCCTGTGCGCCTGCTGCTCGACCTCCTGTCCGAGCTACTGGTGGAACGGCGACCGCTATCTCGGTCCGGCCGTGCTGCTGCAGGCTTATCGCTGGCTGATCGATAGCCGCGACGAAGCGACCGGCGAGCGTCTCGACAATCTGGAAGATCCCTTCCGACTCTATCGCTGCCACACCATCATGAACTGCGCGCAGACCTGCCCCAAGGGCCTCAACCCGGCCAAGGCGATCGCGGAAATCAAGAAGATGATGATCGAACGCCGCGTCTGACCGGCGACAGCGCAGCAGGCGGGTTGCAATTTGAACCTTGTGACCCATGTAATTGCAGGCCGGCGAGGATCTCCTTTCGAGGTCCCGCCGGTTCGTATATTTGCTAGTGTCTTGATTCGATCGTCCCATTCGCGATAATTCCGCCTTGTTTCGGGACGACAACCGGCCAAATGCGGTCAACCGGGAGTGTGATGATGAAGTTGAAATATGCGGCGACGGGCGTCGCGATCCTTCTGTCTCTGGCAGGTTGCCAGCGTACATCCTATAGCGGTCTCGATTCCGGTGCTTCTTCACTTCCTCCGCTCGAGGCGCAACCCGTGCCGTCCGTCCAGTCCGGCCAATTGCCGCCGCCCGGTGCCGCCACGTCGCCGAATGGTTTCCCGGCAGCCCCCACGCCGGCGACCCAGACCGCAGCGCTCGATGCAGCACCTGCCACGGCTCTCGATGTCACCAAGGAATCCATGGTCGGCAACTGGCGCGTGTCGAACGCCGGCGCTTCGTGCGACATGTTCCTCACGCTCACCAATCTCGGCAGCGGTTCGCGCGGCGGTACGCGCGGTTGCGCCGGCCCGCTGACCGCCATGGGCTCCTGGGAAGTGGCCGGCAAGCAGGTCATCCTCAAGGACCGCAGCGGCAACGTGCTCGGCCGCCTCTACAAGTCCGCCGACGCGCGCTATGACGGCACGACCAATACCGGTCAGCCGATCAGCCTCAGCCGCTAAGTTCCCACCATCCATAAGCCGTGCGGCGGTCGCCCCGGCGACGCCGTCGGTGCGTCCAAGCGGAGCCTGCGTATGCAGCCCATTCCCGACTATGCGCTAAGCGTCGCCGAGCAATTGCGCTCGATGACCGATGCGGGCACACTGCAGGCCGACAAGGCCCAGATGGCGGTGGCAGGTCAGCTCGACCGCATTCTCCAGGACATGAAGCAGCGCAGGCCTGCGGCAAAGAAGAGCGCGCTCGGCTGGATGTTCGCGCAGAAGCGCAAGCCGCTGCAGCCGGTGCGCGGGCTCTATGTGCATGGTAGCGTCGGTCGCGGCAAGACGATGCTGATGGATCTGTTTTTCAAGCTCGCGCCGGTCGAGAAGAAGCGGCGCGCCCATTTCCACGAATTCATGGCCGACGTGCATGCCCGCATCCACGCCCACCGCATCAAGCTGAAGAACGGCGAGACACGGCAGGCCGACCCCGTGCCGCCGGTCGCCGCGGCCTTGCGCGAGGAGGCCGAACTTCTCTGCTTCGACGAGTTCACCGTCACCGACATCGCCGACGCCATGATTCTCGCGCGACTGTTTACCGAGCTTTTCGCCCGAGGCTGCACGCTCGTCGCCACGTCCAATGTCGAGCCCGGCAATCTTTACCGCGACGGCCTCAACCGTGGCCTGTTCCTGCCGTTCATCGCGTTGCTCCAGCGCCATGTCGAGGTAACCACGCTCGATTCGCCGACGGATTACCGGCTGGAGAAGCTTGAAAGTCTGCCGGTCTATGTGGCGCCGCTCGGCCCGGAGGCGGACCGGCTGATCGATCGGGCCTGGAAACGGATGACGGAAGGGCGCCCCGAGGTGCCGACCGAAATCGAGATGAAGGGGCGGGTCGTTCCCGTGCCGCGCGCCGTCGGCCGGGTGGCGCGCTTCACCTTTGGCGATCTCTGCGAGCGGCCGCTCGGCGCTTCCGACTATCTCGAGATCGCCAAGCGCTTCGACGTCGTCTTTGTCGACCACATCCCGCATCTGGGACCCGCCAAGCGCAACGAGACGAAACGCTTTATTATCCTTGTCGATGCACTCTACGACGCGTCAGTACGGCTGTTCGCATCGGCTGCGGCCATGCCGGAGGCGCTTCTCACGGAGAAAAAGGGAACCGAAGGTTTCGAATTCGATCGGACCGTATCGCGGCTTTTCGAGATGCGCAGCGCGGACTATTTGGCGCATCACACCGGCCAACGCGCGGATTTGTGACGCTTCTGCGTCAATTTGTTTGACGTTTACGTAAGAATTTTATGATCTAACCGATTGAAAATACTGCACTCAAATTAATCGGTTGCAGTTTTTATCAAGTGTCGTTATGCGAATTTTCACAATGCCCGGCTAGAGAAGGCCGTCAGCTTTGGTTTTGGATCTAAAAGGAAGCACTTCAATGGCGCGCAACAAGATCGCTCTTATCGGTTCTGGAATGATTGGTGGAACGCTGGCGCATCTCGCCGGCCTCAAGGAACTGGGCGATATTGTCCTGTTCGACATCGCCGACGGTATCCCGCAGGGCAAGGGCCTGGATATCGCTCAGTCCTCCCCGGTCGAGGGCTTCAATGCCAAGCTGACCGGCGCCAGCGACTATGCCGCCATCGAAGGGGCAGACGTCTGCATCGTCACCGCCGGCGTCGCCCGCAAGCCGGGCATGAGCCGCGACGACCTGCTCGGCATCAACCTCAAGGTCATGGAACAGGTCGGCGCCGGCATCAAGAAGTATGCCCCGGACGCCTTCGTGATCTGCATCACCAACCCGCTCGACGCCATGGTCTGGGCGCTGCAGAAGTTCTCCGGCCTGCCGACCAACAAGGTCGTCGGCATGGCGGGCGTTCTCGACAGCGCGCGCTTCCGCCTGTTCCTCTCGGAGGAATTCAAGGTTTCCGTCCAGGACGTCACCGCCTTCGTTCTCGGCGGCCACGGCGACACCATGGTACCGCTCGCCCGCTATTCGACCGTCGGCGGCATCCCGCTCACCGACCTCGTCAAGATGGGCTGGGTCACCAAGGAACGTCTCGAAGAAATCATCCAGCGCACCCGTGACGGCGGCGCCGAAATCGTCGGCCTCTTGAAGACCGGTTCGGCCTACTACGCACCGGCCGCCTCGGCGATCGAAATGGCCGAGTCCTTCCTCAAGGACAAGAAGCGCGTCCTGCCCTGCGCCGCCTATCTTTCGGGTCAGTACGGCGTGAAGGACATGTATGTCGGCGTGCCGACGATCATCGGTGCCGGCGGCGTCGAGCGCATCATCGAAGTCGAATTCAACAAGGCCGAAGAAGAAGCCTTCCAGAAGTCCGTCGGCGCGGTTGCCGGCCTCTGCGAAGCCTGCATCAATATCGCCCCCGCCCTCAAGTAAACGCCATTCGGCCCAGAACTAGGGACTAGACGATGAACATTCATGAATATCAGGCCAAGGCTCTTCTGAAGGGCTACGGCGCACCGGTTGCCGAAGGCGTTGCGATCTTCTCGGCGGAAGAAGCCGAAGCTGCCGCCAAGCAGCTTCCCGGCCCGCTCTACGTGGTCAAGAGCCAGATCCATGCCGGCGGCCGCGGCAAGGGCAAGTTCAAGGAACTCGGCCCCGACGCCAAGGGCGGCGTTCGCCTGGCCTTCTCGATCGACGAAGCCAAGGCGCATGCCAAGGAAATGTTCGGCAACACGCTGGTGACGGCCCAGACCGGCGAAGCCGGCAAGCAGGTCAACCGTCTCTACATCGAAGACGGCGCCGACATCGCCCGCGAACTCTACTGCTCGCTGCTGGTCGACCGTTCGGTTGGTCGCGTCGCCTTCGTCGTTTCGACCGAAGGCGGCATGGACATCGAGGCTGTCGCCCATGACACGCCCGAGAAGATCCACACCATCGCCATCGACCCGGAAGCCGGCGTGACGGCTGCCGACATCGCCGCCATTTCCAAGGCTCTCGAACTGACCGGTGCTGCCGCCGAAGACGCAAAGTCGCTCTTCCCTGCGCTCTACAAGGCCTTCGTCGAGAAGGACATGGCGCTGCTCGAGGTCAACCCGCTGATCGTGATGAAGAACGACCATCTGCGCGTTCTCGACGCCAAGATGTCGTTCGACGGCAATGCGCTGTTCCGCCACGACGACGTGCGCGCGCTGCGCGACGAGACCGAAGAAGACGCCAAGGAAATCGAGGCCTCGAAGTGGGACCTCGCCTATGTGGCGCTCGACGGCAATATCGGCTGCATGGTCAATGGTGCCGGCCTCGCCATGGCAACGATGGACATCATCAAGCTGTACGGCAAGGAGCCGGCGAACTTCTGCGACGTCGGCGGCGGCGCCGGCAAGGAGAAGGTCGCGGCTGCCTTCAAGATCATCACCGCAGACCCGAAGGTCGAGGGCATCCTCGTCAACATCTTCGGCGGCATCATGAAGTGTGATGTCATCGCCGAGGGCGTTGTCGCAGCCGTCCAGGAAGTCGGCCTGAAGGTTCCGCTCGTTGTGCGTCTCGAAGGCACCAATGTCGAGCTCGGCAAGAAGATCCTGAACGAGTCCGGTCTGGCGATCACCGCCGCTGACGATCTGGACGACGCGGCGAAGAAGATCGTCGCGGCGATCAACGGCTAATTTGAAGGACCGGAAACAATGTCGATTCTCGTCAACAAGAACACCAAGGTCCTCGTGCAGGGCCTGACCGGCAAGACCGGAACCTTCCATACCGAGCAGGCTCTGGCCTATTACGGCACCCAGATGGTCGGCGGTATCCACCCGAAGAAGGGTGGCGAAACCTGGACCGGCTCCAAGGGCGAAAGCCTGCCGATCTTCGCGACCGTCGCCGAAGGCAAGGAAAAGACCGGCGCAGACGCGACCGTGATCTACGTTCCGCCGGCAGGCGCCGCAGATGCGATCATCGAGGCGATCGAAGCCGAGATCCCGTTCATCACCTGCATCACCGAAGGCATCCCGGTCATGGACATGGTCCGCGTCAAGGCTCGCCTCGACCGCTCCAAGTCGCGCCTGCTCGGGCCCAACTGCCCGGGCATCCTGACCCCGGAAGAATGCAAGATCGGCATCATGCCGGGCTCGATCTTCCGCAAGGGTTCGGTCGGTATCGTTTCGCGCTCCGGCACGCTGACCTACGAAGCCGTCTTCCAGACCTCGAACGAGGGCCTTGGCCAGACCACGGCCGTCGGCATCGGCGGCGACCCGGTCAAGGGCACCGAGTTCATCGACGTCCTGGAACTGTTCCTGGCGGACGAGGCCACCCAGTCGATCATCATGATCGGCGAAATTGGCGGCGCAGCTGAAGAAGATGCGGCCCAGTTCCTCATCGACGAAGCCAAGAAGGGCCGCAAGAAGCCGATGGCAGGCTTCATCGCCGGCCGGACCGCTCCGAAGGGCCGCACCATGGGTCATGCCGGCGCGGTCGTCTCCGGCGGCAAGGGTGATGCGGAATCGAAGATCGCGGCCATGGAAGCGGCCGGCATCAAGGTTTCGCCGTCTCCGGCGCGCCTGGGCAAGACCCTGGTTGAAGTCCTCAAGGGCTGAGACCACTTAACTACGACCCAGGCAGGGGGACCATGCATGTGGTCCGCCTGCCTGATTTGGCGTTTTAGGAGCTGGATCGCACGGGGCGGTCCACGCAAGCGGCAGACCGGTCCCCGGTCATCACCTCAAGTCGGGAGGCGGACGCACACGTCCGCAGGACACCATGGCAAGGCAAGAAGCCAACGAGCAGTTTCAGATCACGTCGTTCCTCGACGGTTCGAACGCTGCCTATATCGAACAGCTCCACGCGCGTTACGAGGACGATCCGGCCTCCGTACCGGCCGAATGGCACGCCTTCTTCAAGGCGCTCGCCGAGAACCCGGCCGATGTGAAGAAAGCCGCCTCCGGCGCCTCCTGGCAGCGCAAGAACTGGCCGATCGCCGCCAATGGCGAGCTGGTATCGGCGCTTGACGGCAATTGGGGCCAGATCGAGAAGGTCGTCGAGACCAAGGTGAAGGCCAAGGCGGAAGCCGCCGGCCAGCCGATCTCGAGCGAACAGGTTCTCCAGGCGACGCGCGATTCGGTGCGCGCCATCATGATGATCCGCGCCTATCGCATGCGCGGCCACCTGCACGCCAATCTCGATCCGCTCGGCATCGCCGCCCCGGTCGAGGACTTCAACGAGCTGTCGCCGGCCGCCTATGGCTTCACCGAAGCCGACTACGGCCGCAAGATCTTCATCGACAACGTGCTTGGTCTCGAATACGCGACCATCCCGGAAATGCTCGACATCCTGAAGCGTACCTATTGCTCGACGCTCGGTGTCGAGTTCATGCACATCTCCAATCCGGAAGAGAAGGCCTGGATCCAGGAACGCATCGAAGGCCCCGGCAAGGGCGTCGAGTTCACCGCGAACGGCAAGAAGGCGATCCTCTCCAAGCTGATCGAGGCCGAAGGCTTCGAGCAGTTCATCGACGTCAAGTACAAGGGCACCAAGCGCTTCGGCCTCGACGGCGGCGAATCGCTGATCCCGGCGCTTGAGCAGATCATCAAGCGAGGCGGCCAGGAAGGCCTCGAAGAGATCGTCCTCGGCATGGCCCATCGCGGCCGCCTGAACGTGCTCACCAACGTGATGGCCAAGCCGCATCGCGCCGTGTTCCACGAGTTCAAGGGCGGCTCCTTCAAGCCGGACGAAGTCGAGGGTTCGGGCGACGTGAAGTACCATCTCGGTGCCTCGTCCGACCGCGAATTTGATGGCAACAAGGTTCACCTGTCGCTGACGGCCAACCCGTCGCATCTGGAAATCGTCAACCCCGTGGTCATGGGCAAGGCCCGCGCCAAGCAGGACCAGCTCGCCAAGGTCTGGGAGGGCGACATCATTCCGTTGCGCGAACGCGTCAAGGTCCTGCCGCTCCTGCTGCATGGCGATGCGGCCTTCGCCGGCCAGGGCGTGGTCGCCGAAATTCTCGGCCTCTCGGGCCTGCGCGGCCACCGCGTCGGCGGCACCATGCATTTCATCATCAACAACCAGATCGGCTTCACCACCAATCCGGCCTTCTCGCGTTCGTCGCCCTATCCGTCCGACGTCGCCAAGATGATCGAAGCGCCGATCTTCCACGTCAACGGCGACGATCCGGAAGCGGTCACCTATGCCGCCAAGATCGCGACCGAATACCGGATGAAGTTCCACAAGCCGGTCGTGGTCGACATGTTCTGCTATCGCCGCTTCGGCCACAACGAAGGCGACGAGCCCGCGTTCACCCAGCCGAAGATGTACAAGGCGATCCGCGCCCACAAGACGGTCGTGCAGATCTATGCCGAGCGGCTGATCGCCGAAGGCCTGATCTCCGAGGGCGAATTCGAGAAGATGAAGGCCGACT
The DNA here is from genome assembly GCF_059424725.1 of Allorhizobium sp. GW101-3B10. Taxonomy (NCBI): domain Bacteria; kingdom Pseudomonadati; phylum Pseudomonadota; class Alphaproteobacteria; order Hyphomicrobiales; family Rhizobiaceae; genus Allorhizobium; species Allorhizobium sp. GW101-3B10. Next base: position 4,504,075 of record NZ_JBWKZR010000001.1, read on the forward strand.
GGCGCGCCCATCTCGAACAGGAGTTCGAGGCAGGCCAGTCCTACAAGCCCAACAAGGCCGACTGGCTGGACGGCGCCTGGTCGGGTCTGCGTACCGCCGACAATGCCGACGAGCAGCGTCGCGGCAAGACCGCCGTGCCGATGAAGTCGCTGAAGGAAATCGGCCGCAAGCTGTCGACCATTCCGGAAGGCTTCAAGGCGCACCGCACCATCCAGCGCTTCATGGACAACCGCGCCCAGATGATCGAGACGGGCGAGGGAATCGACTGGGCCATGGGCGAAGCCCTTGCCTTCGGTTCGCTCTGCGTCGAGGGCACCAAGATCCGCCTGTCGGGCCAGGACTGCGAACGCGGCACCTTCTCGCAGCGCCACTCGGTTCTCTACGATCAGGAAACCGAAGACCGCTTCATCCCGCTCGCCAATCTGGCGCCGAACCAGGGTCGCTACGAGGTCATCAACTCGATGCTCTCGGAAGAGGCCGTGCTCGGCTTCGAATATGGCTATTCGCTGGCCCGCCCGAATGCGCTGACCCTCTGGGAAGCCCAGTTCGGCGACTTCGCCAACGGCGCCCAGGTGGTGTTCGACCAGTTCATCTCGTCGGGCGAACGCAAGTGGCTGCGCATGTCCGGTCTCGTCTGCCTGCTGCCGCACGGCTATGAGGGCCAGGGTCCGGAACACTCCTCGGCCCGCCTCGAGCGCTGGCTGCAGATGTGCGCCGAAGACAACATGCAGGTCGCCAACGTCACCACGCCGGCCAACTACTTCCACATCCTGCGCCGGCAGGTGAAGCGCGACTTCCGCAAGCCGCTGATCCTGATGACGCCGAAGTCGCTGCTGCGCCACAAGCGTGCGGTCTCCAGCCTGTCGGAACTGGCCGGCGAAAGCTCGTTCCACCGCCTGCTGTGGGACGATGCCGAAGTCGTCAAGGACGGCCCGATCAAGCTGCAGAAGGACAACAAGATCCGTCGTGTCGTCATGTGCACCGGCAAGGTCTACTACGACCTTCTGGAAGAGCGCGAGAAGCGCGGCATCGACGACGTCTATCTGCTGCGCATCGAACAGCTCTATCCGTTCCCGGCCAAGGCGCTGATCAACGAACTTTCGCGTTTCCGCAACGCGGAAATGGTCTGGTGCCAGGAAGAGCCCAAGAACATGGGTGCATGGTCGTTCATCGACCCCTATCTCGAATGGGTGCTCGCCCACATCGACGCCAAGTACCAGCGCGTGCGCTACACCGGCCGTCCGGCTGCCGCGTCGCCGGCGACGGGCCTGATGTCCAAGCATCTCGCCCAGCTCGAAGCCTTCCTCGAGGATGCGCTGGGGGGCTGATGCCTCCCACCGCCGAGACACCATCGACAGAAACGTTCTCTGATCAACGGAATTGAGATCATGGCCACAGAAATCCGCGTACCCACCCTGGGTGAATCCGTCAGCGAAGCCACCGTCGGCACCTGGTTCAAGAAGGTCGGCGACGTCGTCAAGGCCGACGAGCCGATCGTCGAGCTGGAAACCGACAAGGTAACCGTCGAGGTTCCGGCACCCGCTTCGGGCGTGCTCACCGAAATCGTTGCCGCCAACGGCGAGACAGTCGGTCTCGGCGCCCTGCTCGGCCAGATCGCCGAAGGCGCTGCCGGTGCCGTCTCCGCCGAGCCGGCCAAGCCCGCGGCGCCGGCCGCTGCGGCTGCCGCTGCTGCACCGGCCGCTCCGGCCGTTTCGGCTCCGGCTGCTGCGGGCGCAATGCCCGCTGCTCCGGCCGCCGCCAAGATGCTGGCCGAAAACAATCTCTCGGCCGACCAGGTCGACGGTTCCGGCAAGCGTGGCCAGGTTCTCAAGGGCGACGTGATCGCCGCCGTCGCCAAGGGTGTGACGACCGCCGCCGCTCCGGCCCCGGCCGCCGCTCCGCGCGCACCGTCGGCCACGGGCGACGTGGCTCGCGAAGAGCGCGTCAAGATGACCCGCCTGCGCCAGACGATCGCCAAGCGCCTGAAGGATGCCCAGAACACGGCGGCCATGCTCACCACCTACAACGAGGTGGACATGTCGGCCGTCATGAGCCTGCGCAACAAGTACAAGGACATCTTCGAGAGGAAGCATGGCGTGAAGCTCGGCTTCATGGGCTTCTTCACCAAGGCGGTGACCCACGCCCTCAAGGAACTCCCGGCGGTCAACGCCGAGATCGACGGCACCGACATCATCTACAAGAACTACTGCCATATCGGCGTCGCCGTGGGCACCGACAAGGGCCTGGTCGTTCCGATCGTGCGCGATGCCGACCAGATGTCGATCGCCGAAATCGAGAAGGATATCGGCCGCCTCGGCAAGCTCGCCCGTGACGGCGCGCTGTCGATGGCCGACATGCAGGGCGGCACGTTCACCATCTCCAACGGTGGCGTCTACGGTTCGCTGATGTCCTCGCCGATCCTCAATGCACCGCAGTCCGGCATTCTCGGCATGCACAAGATCCAGGAGCGCCCGGTCGCCATCGGCGGCCAGGTCGTCATCCGTCCGATGATGTATCTCGCGCTCTCCTACGACCACCGCATCGTCGACGGCAAGGAAGCCGTCACCTTCCTGGTGCGCGTCAAGGAAAGCCTGGAAGATCCGGAACGCCTGGTTCTCGATCTCTGACATGATCCTCAGGGAGGCTGCCTCTGGCAGCCTCCCATGCAATTCGGCATAGTGACGAGCCTGTGGATTCGTCGATGTCGGAAGGAATACGAAGATGCACGCCTACCTCCTGGAACTCGCCTCGCTGATGGCCGTCTTCTCCTTCGCGATCGTCGCGCCGGGAGCCGACACGGCCATGGTCATGCGCCAAGCCATGGTGCATGGCCGCCGCGCGGCAATCCTGACCAGCATCGGCATCGGAACGTCGCTGATGTTCCATGTGACCTACACCATCCTCGGTCTCGGCATCATCATCTCGCAGTCGCTGCTGCTGTTCGGCATCATCAAGTGGGTGGGTGCCGCCTATCTCATCTACATGGGCGTGATGGCGCTGCGTGCCGGCGCGACGGATCTCTCTCCTGCATCCGGCGAAGCGGAAGCCCCCCGACAGAGCGCCTTTCGTGCCTTCGGCCTCGGCTTCCTCGCCAACGCGCTCAATCCGAAGCCGGTCCTGTTCTTCCTGTCGATCTTCTCAGCCCTGGTCAGCGCCTCGACCCCCGGCACGGTGAAGTTCGGCTATGGCCTGGTCATGGCGACCTGCCTCATCGCCTGGTTCGTCGGGGTATCCTTCTTCATGACGACGCCGCGCATGCGCGCGGTCTTCTCCCGCATGAGCAAGTGGATCAACCGGGCCTCGGGCCTGGTTTTCATCGCCTTCGGCCTGAAACTCGCGGCGGCAAAGGCCAACTGAGATGAAGGGCCGACTGACCTCGTCGATCGCAGTCCTGTCGCTTGTGTCAGTCTTTCCGGCCGCGGCCGCCGATTGCCAGATCGAACGCGCCGTTTATGCCGAGGCGGAAACGAAGATCGAGATCCGTTTCCAGGCCAGCGGCGAAGACTCGCCTGTCAGCCATCGCTTCGTGCTGGCGACCCCTTCGGACAAGATGACGGTCGAAGGTCACGTGATGTTCGATCCGGAGATCGAGCGGCCGGTGGCGATGGCCATGCACAACTGCCCTGAAGGCGACGTGACGGGGGCTGACCTCGCTGCCTGCACCGTCTGGACCGGCATCATCTATGCGAGCGACAAGGCGACGGGCCATGTCGATCTCCTGCCGCCCGAGGGCGCCGACGCTCCGGAAAGCCTGATCCTTCCCGGTTTCGGCCCCGCTGTCTCTCGGTCGGTGCTCGGCAAGGGTCTTTCCGGCATGTCCTGGGACGTGTTCGAGCTGAAGGAATGCGCGAAATGACCGGGCGTCCTGTCGTTCTCGTCACTGGAGGCAGTCGCGGCATCGGCGCGGCCGTTGCGCGCAAGGCCGCAAGCCAGGGATGGGACGTGCTGATCAACTACGTCGCCCAGGAAGATGCGGCGCGTGCGCTGGCAACGGAACTCCAGGCAACGGGTGCGCGTGCCGAAATCGTCAAGGGCGACACAGGCAGCGAGGACGGAATCGCGGCGATCTTCGCGGCGCTCGACCAGCATTTCGGCCGGCTGGACGCACTGGTCAACAATGCAGGCGTGGTCGATCGCGCCGAACGGGTCGAGGATTTCAGCCGGGCCCGGCTCGACCGGATGTTTGCGATCAACGTGATCGGCAAGATCCGCTGTGCCGCCGAAGCCGTGCGCCGGATGTCCACGGCCCATGGCGGGCAGGGCGGTTCGATCGTCAACATCTCGTCGATGGCGGCCACGATCGGCAGTCCCGGGCAATATGTCGACTATGCCGCCTCCAAGGGGGCGGTCGATACGTTCACCATCGGCCTGTCCAAGGAAGTCGCGGCCGAAGGGATCCGCGTCAACGCGATTCGTCCGGGCATCATCGACACTGATATCCACGCTTCCGGCGGCATACCCGACCGCGCCAGCGCCATGGCGTCCGCCATACCGATGCAGCGTCCCGGCCTCGCCGATGAAGTCGCCGACGCGGTTCTCTATCTCATGTCCAGCCAGGCATCCTATGTGACTGGCGCCATCTTGAATGTCAGCGGCGGACGATAGTCGCCGAAAACGAAGGAAGCAGCCCATGTCTTACGATGTCATCATTATCGGCTCCGGCCCCGGCGGTTATGTATGCGCCGTAAAGGCCGCCCAGCTCGGCCTCAAGGTCGCGGTTGTCGAAAAGCGCGCCACCTATGGGGGCACCTGCCTCAATATCGGCTGCATTCCGTCGAAGGCGCTGTTGCACGCCTCCGAGATGTTCCACCAGGCCGCCCATGGCATGGATGCGCTCGGCGTCGAGGTTGCTGCGCCCAAGCTCAACCTTGCGAAGATGATGGCGCACAAGGACGCGACGGTGAAGGCAAACGTCGAGGGCGTCTCTTTCCTGTTCAAGAAGAACAAGATCGACGGCTTCCAGGGCACGGGCAAGGTCGTTTCCGCCGGCAAGGTATCCGTCATCAATGACAAGGGCGAGGAGCAGATCCTCGAAACCAAGAACATCGTCATCGCCACCGGCTCGGACGTCGCCGGCATCCCCGGTGTCGCCGTCGAGATTGACGAAAAGGTCATTGTCTCCTCGACCGGCGGTATCGCGCTCGACAAGGTTCCGGGCAAGATGGTTGTCGTCGGCGGTGGAGTCATCGGTCTTGAGCTCGGTTCTGTCTGGCTGCGCCTCGGCGCCAAGGTGACCGTCGTCGAATATCTCGACACCATCCTCGGGGGCATGGACGGCGACGTCTCCAAGCAGTTCCAGCGCATGCTTGCCAAGCAGGGCATGGAGTTCAACCTCGGCGCCAAGGTCATCGGCGTCGTGAAGACCGACAAGGGCGCGAAGGTCACCTTCGAGCCGGTCAAGGGCGGCGAAGCCCAGACGATCGACGCTGATGTCGTGCTGATCGCCACCGGCCGCAAGCCGTATACGGAGGGCCTTGGCCTTGCCGAAGCGGGCGTCGCGCTCGACGGCCGTGGCCGCGTCGAGATCGACGGCCACTACCGCACCAATGTCGCGGGTATCTATGCCATCGGCGACGTGGTCAAGGGGCCGATGCTCGCCCACAAGGCCGAGGACGAGGGCGTGGCTCTGGCCGAAATTCTCGCCGGCCAGCATGGCCATGTGAACTATGACGTTATCCCGGGCGTCGTCTACACCCAGCCGGAAGTCGCCTCCGTCGGCAAGACCGAGGAAGAGCTGAAGGCCGCAGGCATCGCCTACAAGGTCGGCAAGTTCCCGTTCACCGCCAATGGCCGCGGGCGCGCCATGCTGACGACCGACGGCTTCGTCAAGATCCTGGCCGACAAGGAGACCGACCGCGTGCTCGGCGGCCATATCATCGGTTTCGGCGCCGGCGAGATGATCCACGAGATCGCCGTGCTGATGGAGTTCAGCGGTTCGTCGGAAGACCTCGGCCGCACCTGCCACGCGCACCCGACCATGTCGGAAGCCGTCAAGGAAGCCGCGCTCGCCACCTTCTTCAAGCCGATCCATATGTGATCAGCCGGAGATTAAATCTTCTTCATCATCAAGGCCGCGTCTTGCCATGCAGGGCGCGGCCTTTATCATCCGGACGCAATTGCCGTTAACCAATTGACGAAAGGCAAGAAGATGCCGTCCTCCCCCGTTTTGTCCTATTCCATTCCGCAACGTCTCATTCACTGGCTGATGGCCGGTCTCCTCCTGTTCAACCTGCTCTTTGCCGAAGCCATGGGAGAGCTTTCCGAAGCGGTGGAAGAGGGGCAGACCCCCACGCCGGACATGATCGCCTCGGCCAATATCCATGCCTATGTGGGCATCGCCGTCCTCTGTCTCGCGGTCATCCGGGTGATCCTGCGCCTCACCCATGGCGCGCCGGAGGCGCCCGCCGAGGAGCCGCCGCTCGGAAAGCTTGCCGCCAAGGTCGCCCACGGCGCCTTCTACCTGCTGTTCTTCGCCATGCCGATCAGTGGAGCGCTTGCCTACTACGGCGGTGTGGAAGCTGCAGGCGGCCTGCACGCGGGTCCGATGAAGCTGCTCACGTGGGTCCTGATCGTCGTGCATGTGGGCGCGGTTCTCGTCCACCAGTTCGTCTGGAAGACGCCTGTGGCCCAGCGGATGACCAAGGGCTGAGACTGCGAGTTTCAGCCGTCGCATGAGACAAGAACAGGAAGCGCCATGGCTGATGTTTATCCCGAAGACCCGGCGCTTCCCCATCCCGCCCTGCTACAAGCAGACTGGGCCGATCGATATGCGGTGATCAGTCCGGAACAGGCCATGCCGGCTATCCGTGCGGCGCGATTGGCCCTCGGCCAATCGCCGGTCTGGGTGCGCCGTCTGCTTGACCTTCGTAACCGCGTTGTCGCACCAGTCGGCCTGAAGGCCGCAGAAATGAAACTGGGTGAGGCGGGTTCCGTCGGGGCCTTTCCAATCGTCAGCGAGCGCCATGAGCAGGTTGTGCTGGGCTTCAACGACAGGCATCTGGATTTCCGTATCGTGATCGATGTGACTTCTGCCGAAGCGACCGGCAGCAAGGTCTCGGTCACGACGCTGGTCGACAGGCACAATGCCTTCGGCCGGCTCTACATTCTTGCGATCACGCCGTTCCACAGGCTGATCGTTAGGACCACACTTCGGCGTCTTGCCGATCCGGCGGTCGTCAGCCGTTGACTGCACTTGCCGTGAAGCCCTGCGCGCGCAGAAGCTCTATCAGCCCGTGCTCTCCCGGAAGATGCAAAGCGCCGACGGCGATGAAGATCTTGCCTTCGGCAAGCAGCGGTGCTGCGCGTTCTGCCATGATCCTGTTGCGGTCGGTGACGATGCGTTTTTCGAAGGCGGCATAGGCGCTTTCGTCCTGGCCGGGCTTGCTTGGCGCAACGGCTTCGAGCATCGGCATGGTCATGCCCGTGTCGCCGGCAAGGTAAAGCGCGGTCATGGTCTCGATAACGTCGTCCATCTTGTCGCCGAGCTCAAGCGTCTCGATCAGCGCCTGCAGATGGAATTCGACCGGCAGGTCGGCCATCGCCTGCAACTGTTCCGCCAGGGTTTCGAGCCCGACGACCTTCTTGCCCGCCTTGATCGCATCTTCAGCGATATGCTTGTCGAGGAAGGAGGCGCCCGCCGCCTTGCGGGCGATCTCGCAGGCCGGAAGGGCCACGAAGCTCGACAGGATCCACGGCTTCATGCGCGCGACCGCGGCAAGGGCGAGCCCGCGGGCCTTGAGGCCCGTCTCCAGCTTTTCCGCATCTGCGGCGGACAGATGATCGCGGATCGTCGAACCGTCCATGAACATGGTCAGTTCGGGATGCATCAGCATCGCCGCGGCGGCCTTCTTCTCGTCGAGGATCTCGTCGGATTCGATGACGATGGTCGAGGCGTTTGCAGCAGCTTCGCTCGCTCCCTTCGGCATGGCCAAAACGCGCGGGTCGGTCACGTGCATGGTGCCGAGCAGATAGGACGGGGAAAGACCGGTCTTCTCGATCTTCCAGAATATGCCCTTGCCGTTCGGCGTCTTTACCGCTTCGGCGACGATCTTGTCATAGGTGGCGGGATCAGTCTTCTGCAGGGCCGGCAACAGGTCTTCGCCCGTGCAGGCCGGCGGTTCGCCGGCCCTCGCCGGAGAGACCGAGAACAGCACGAAAGCGGTGACAACCAGCAGAGCGACGTGCAGCGCGGCGATCAGCCAGAGCGTGACATCGCCGGCAAAGGAAAAGGGGTTTCGCAGGCGAAGTCGGTCGAAGGGGTGCGCGTTCATGGGACTGTCCGTTTCTGTCGCGGCAATCTAGCGGCCCGCCTCCTCACGTTCCATTAACGCTTGTGGTTAACGGCGCTGCGCTCAGGCGCGGGGATGGGCTCGCTCGTAGACGTCGAGCAGCCGTGCGGCATCCACGCCGGTATAGACCTGCGTCGTCGACAGGCTGGCATGGCCGAGCAGTTCCTGGATGGTGCGCAGGTCTCCGCCGCTGCCGAGAAGGTGGGTGGCAAACGAGTGACGCAGCGCGTGCGGCGTCGCCGAATCCGGCAGGCCGAGGGCCGAGCGCAGGCGCTGCATCTCGCGCTGGATGATCGCCGGCTGCAGCTTTCCGCCGCGCGCCCCGCGAAACAGGGGTTCGCCGGCCTCCAGATGGTAGGGGCAGAGTTTGACATAGGTCGTGACGGCCTCGCCGACGACCGGCAGCAGCGGGACCAGCCGCGTCTTGGCGCCCTTGCCGGTGATGCGCAGCGAGGTCGGATTGCCGGCGAAGGCGGAAGGGGTGAGATCGAGCGCCTCGGAGATGCGAAGTCCGCAGCCGTAGAGGAGGGTCAGCACCGCGGCGTCGCGGGCAGCGATCCATGGCTCCTCGTTCATCTGCGCGTCCTGGCTGACGACGGTCATTGCCTGGGTGCCGCTCAGGGGCTTCGGCAGCGACTTCGGCTGTTTCGGCGACCGTATCGCGCCGGCGCCGGCGGCGTTGACCAGGCCCTTGCGCTCGAGATGCCTCAGGAAAGAGCGAAGGCCGGCCAGATGCCGGCCGAGCGAGCGGGCGCCGGCGCCCTGCTTGCGGCGGAAGGCGAGGAAGGCGCGCAGGTCTGCCGGCCGCAGGGCCGATACGTCCTTGATGGTCGCCGGCCCGCCGACATGGGTGGTGAGGAAGCGCAGGAACTGGCGGGTGTCGCGCTCATAGGCCTCCAGCGTATTCCCCGAGAGGCGCCGTTCTCCGCCGAGGCTTGCCAGCCAGGCGCCGCGTTCGGCCATCAGATCGTCGGCCGCGAGGATCAACAGTTCGTCCACGTCCGCTTCCTTTACTTATCTCGAATGCTCCGCCAACATGCACCCCCAGCGTTAGGGAATGGCTAACGCGGTTCTGTCTGTCATGCTTCGATCACATTGGACTGCAATAGAAATTGATCGAAAATAGTCGGAGTTCCAGATGACGCGCCGTGATTCGATGACGACCTTCGGGCAGTTCGCCGAGGCGGTCGCGCTGGTCTCCCAGGGGAAGCCGGGTCATATCGTCGATACGTTGATCGCCGAGCGGGGCGTGAAGATCGTTCATAACCCGCTCTGGCCGGTCATGCGGCCGTTTCTCTACACCTTGCTGCGCTACGCCAAGGCCATCGAGTTCGCCAACGACATCGCCAACATGCCGGGCTTCCAGGCCTTCGATTATCTGAGCGGCATCCTTCAGCTCGACATCAATGTCCGGTATGGCGAACGCATACCCGGCCAGGGCGGCTTCATCATGGTCAGCAACCACCCGACCGGCATCGCCGACGGCGTGGCCGTGTTCGACCTGTTGAAGACCACCCGGCCCGACATGATGTTCTTCGCCAACCGCGATGCGATCCGGGTCAATCCGCGCTTTGCCGAGATCATCATCCCGGTGGAATGGCGCGAGGAGCACAAGACCAAGCTTAAGGCGCGCGAGACGCTGCAGCTTACCAACCGCGCCATCCAGGAGCAGAAGGCCACCGTGCTCTTCCCCTCCGGGCGCATCGCCTACTGGGCGAACGGACGCTTGAACGAGCGACCGTGGAAGACATCGGCCGTCGGGCTCGCCCGCAAGTACAATCTGCCGATCCTGCCGGTGCACATGTCGGCACGCAATTCCGGCCTGTTCTACTGGTTCGCCAAGTGGTCGACCGAACTGCGCGACATGACGGTCTTCCACGAACTGCTCAACAAGAAGGGCGACCGCTTCGACTTCACCGTCGGCAACCTGATCGAGCCTGAGCACCTCAGTGGCGATCCGGTCGAGGTGACGGCCGCTCTGGAGCGCCATACCGTCCACGCCCTCGCCGCCGACGGCAATGCCGTCTTTTCCCTCTAGGCACCTCCGGCTCCGCCTGTCGATTCCAGGTTGTGCAATGCATGCGATCTCGGCGACCTGATCGACAATCGCCCGAGACAGCGGGGTTTTGCCGCCGGGATTCACGTCGGCGGAGATCCGTCGCGCTTTTGCTACAGTTTTCGAAAGTGCTTAAATTCAGGTCGGCCGATCCGTCTATTTCGGTTCGCTTATGTTAACGACTTGCGACCTCAAGCTGGTGTCCGTCCAAAGGGGCAAGAGCGTTGACCGCAAGCCCCTCGCACCACGCACTCGGCAAGGGGAAAATCGAATGCGCTTCAAATCGATACAGCTCAAAATTGCAGTCCTATCCGGCGTCTGCGTCCTGGCCGCCACGGCCGGTCTCGTTGGCTACGGTATCGTCTCCGCCGGCAATGCGCGCGCCTTCGTCGCCAGCCAGGTGACCGAACTCACCGATGTGAAAACCAAGCAAAGCCTGCAGACGCTGGCATCGACGCAGGCCGGCGTCATCCGGTCTTCGCTGGATGGTGCCTTCGATGCGGCACGGGTCATGGCGCGCAGCTTCGAAATGCTGGTGGGCGATTCGGCATCGACGCCGCCGGAGACCCGGCGGGCGCAGCTGAATGCCGTGCTTCTCAATGTCCTGAAGGACAATCCGCGCTTCAACGGAACCTACAGCGCCTGGGAGCCCAACGCGCTTGACGGCGCCGACGCCAATTTCCGGGACCGGCGCGATCTCGGCTCGGATGCGACGGGACGTTTCCTGCCTTATTGGACCCGCGATGCCGCCGGAAAGATCGCGCTGCAGCCGCTCGTCGAATATGACAGTGCCGAACTTCATCCGAACGGCGTGATGAAGGGCGGTTGGTATATCGGCCCGCAGAAGGGCCAGGGCGAAAGCATCCTCGATCCCTTGCCCTATGTCGTGCAGGGCAAGAGCGTCTTTCTCGCCACGATGTCCGTGCCGATCACGGTCAACGGCAAGTTCGCCGGTGTTGCCGGCGCCGATTTCGATCTCGGCTTCGTGCAGAAGCTGGCCGAGCAGGTCAAGGCCTCGATCTATGGCGGCAAGGCAACTGTCTCGATCGTCAGCCATATGGGCCTCGTCGTCGCTTCCAGTGAAGATCCGGAAACGATCGGCCAGCCGTTCGATTTGGCGAACAAGGACCTGTCGCAATATCTGCCGGTCATCAAGGGCGGTCGTGACGAGGTTCTTGCCAGCGGCGACGCGTTCAAGGCCTTCTCGCCGATCGTCATCGGCCGGACGGCAACGCCGTGGTCGGTCATGATCGACGTGCCGCGTGCGGTGGCCATGGCCGAAGCCAACCAGCTGGACAAGGACCTGACCGAGCGCAATGCCAGCGACGGTGCCCTCCAGATCCTGGTCGCCGCCATAATCGCGCTGGGCGGCGTCGGCGCCATGTGGTTCGTGGCGCGGAGCATTTCCGGCCCCATCCGCGCGATGACGACCAGCATGCGCACACTCGCCGCCGGCAATACCGCCTGTGACATTCCGGGCATCGGCCGGCCGGACGAGATCGGCGCGATGGCGGCCGCTGTCGAAGTGTTCCGCAACAACGCCATTGCCAACCAGCGGCTCGAGGAAGAGGCCGCGGCAACGCAGGAAGCAAGCGAACTCGAACGCCGCCGTAACACCGAAGTCGAGCGCGTGCGCACCGAAGCCATGACCCAGGCGACCGCGGGCCTGGCGGACGGCCTCAAGCAGCTGGCCGCCGGCAATCTGTCGTTCGAGTTGGCGATCCCGTTTGCGCCCGAGTTCGAGAGCCTGCGCAGCGATTTCAACGCTGCCGTCTCCCAGCTCAGCAATGCCCTCACGTCGGTGGCCGAAGCCTCCCGCTCGATCGATTCCGGCACCCAGGAGATCAGCCAGAGTGCTGACGACCTGTCGCGGCGCACGGAGCAACAGGCGGCCTCGCTGGAGGAAACCGCCGCCGCACTCGACCAGATCACCGCCAATGTCTCGAATTCCTCCAAGCGTGCAGAGGAAGCGAGGGCGGTCGCCGTGCAGGCGAATTCCAGTGCGGCGCAATCCGGGGCGGTCGTGGCGAGCGCCGTCGATGCCATGCAGCGCATCGAGCAGTCCTCCAACCAGATCGCCAATATCATCGGCGTGATCGACGAGATCGCCTTCCAGACGAACCTGCTGGCGCTGAACGCCGGCGTCGAGGCGGCACGCGCCGGCGAGGCAGGCAAGGGGTTTGCGGTCGTGGCTCAGGAAGTGCGGGAGCTGGCGCAGCGTTCCGCCCAGGCGGCGAAGGAGATCAAGGACCTGATCCGCAATTCCAGCGCGGAGGTCGAAAGCGGGGTCAAGTTGGTCAAGGATACCGGTGACGCGCTGAAGACGATCGAAGCCTATATCGTCACCGTCAACCAGCACATGGATGCGATCGCCATTTCGGCCCGCGAACAGGCGCTGGGGCTCTCCGAGGTCAATACGGCCGTCAACCAGATGGACCAGGTCACGCAGAAGAATGCGGCCATGGTCGAGGAAGCCAATGCCTCCAGCGCGACGCTGGCGACGGAATCGCGGCGCCTGCGCGAACTCATCCGGCAGTTCCAGCTCGCCGACGGTGCGCGCGCGGCCGTTGCCCAGCTTCGGCAGGCCGGCGCGGAAATGGCGGCGGCGCGGCCACGATATGCCGCTCGCGGCTGATCGGACGATTAACCGCCCCGACCAGGCGGTCCATTGAGCAAGCACGCGGCCCGCAGTTCGTCTGCGGGCCGCTTTCCTGTGTAATGGCCTTTTCGGTTTTCTTTCCGGTCGCCGAGGGGCAAATATGGCGACCCATGAAAGACGATTCGCCCGGACTGTTCGGCCCGCTCCCCTCTTCCCGCGTCGTGCCGGTTCTGGTGCCGATGCCGGCGCCGGTCGCCTATAGCTATGCGGTGCCCGATGGCATGCCCGTGGAGGCGGGCTCTATCGTGCAGGTGCCGCTCGGGCCGCGCCAGGTCGTCGGCATGGTCTGGGACGGCGAGGAAACCAATTCCGTCGATCCGAAGAAGCTTCGGCCGATCACCAAGGTCTTCGACTGTCCGCCGCTCGACAAGCCCATGCGCAGCTTCCTCGACTGGGTCGCCGCCTATACGCTCTCGCCACCGGGCTATGTGGCCCGCATGGCGCTTCGCGCGCCGGCCGCCTTCGATCCGGAGCCGATGGTCGAGGGTTTCCGCTTCTCCGGCATGGAGCCGGAAAGGATGACCCCGGCGCGGCGCAAGGTGCTCGATCTCGCCGGCGACGGGCTTTCCTGGACCAAGAGCGGCCTTGCCCATGCGAGCGGGGTGTCGACCAGCGTGATCGACGGTCTGGCCGCCCAGGGCGTGTTCGAAACCGTGTTCCTGCCTCCGCCGCCGCTGGTGGCGAGACCCGATCCAGAGTTCGCCGAGCATCGTCTCGCTGGGCCGCAGAAGGAAGCCGCGGACGAAATTCTCGAAGGCATCCGCAAGGGCGGGTTCTCGGTGGCGCTGATCGACGGTGTTACGGGCTCGGGCAAGACGGAGGTCTATTTCGAGGCGATCGCCGAAACGCTGCGGCAGGGACGGCAGGTGCTTATCCTGCTGCCGGAGATCGCGCTTACCGCCAATTTCCTTGAACGTTTCCAGGATCGCTTCGGCGCCAAGCCGGGCGAATGGCATTCGGATCTGGCAACCCGCACTCGTGAGAAGGTCTGGCGACAGGCCGCGACCGGCGAGATCCGCGTGGTTGCCGGGGCGCGCTCGGCGCTCTTCCTGCCGTTCGAGGATCTGGGGCTGATTATCGTCGACGAAGAGCATGACCCTGCCTTCAAGCAGGAAGACCGTGTCTTCTACAATGCGCGCGACATGGCTGTGGTGCGGGCGCGGATCGCCGGCTTCCCGGTCGTGCTGGTCTCGGCGACCCCTTCCGTCGAGAGCCAGGTGAATTGTCAGGCTGGCCGCTATAGGCGCATCCACCTGCCGACGCGGTTTGCCGATGCGGCCATGCCGGATCTGCATCTGATCGACATGCGCCGCCATCCGCCGGAGCGGGGCGGCTTTCTGTCGCCTTTGCTGTTGAGGGCGGTCGGCAGGACGATCGAGCGCAAGGAACAGGCGCTGCTCTTCCTCAACCGACGTGGCTATGCGCCGCTCACCCTCTGCCGCGTCTGCGGCCACCGGTTCCAGTGCCCGCAATGCTCGAGCTGGCTGGTGGAGCACCGATTCCGCGGCCAGATCCAGTGCCACCAGTGCGGCTATTCCGAGCCGACACCGCAGGCCTGCCCGGAATGCGGCACGCTCGACCACCTGGTCGCCTGCGGCCCCGGCGTCGAGCGCATTGCCGAGGAGGTCGAGAGGCATTTTCCCGATGCGCGCACGCTGGTGCTGTCCTCCGACCTCGGCGGGGTGAAGAGGCTCAGGCTGGAGCTCGAAGCGATCGCCAATGGCGAGGCCGATATCGTCATCGGCACCCAGCTCGTCGCCAAGGGTCACAATTTCCCGCTGATGACGCTGGTCGGCATTGTCGACGCCGATATCGGCCTTGCCAATGGCGATCCGCGTGCGGCCGAGCGCACCTTCCAGCTGTTGTCGCAGGTGACCGGCCGGGCCGGCCGCACCGGTCGCAAGAGCCACGGCTTGTTGCAGACCTTCCAGCCGATGCATCCGGTCATGCAGGCGCTGGTCTCCGGCGATGCCTCGGCCTTCTACGAACGGGAGATCGCCGAGCGCGAGCGGGCAGCCCTTCCGCCCTTCGGCCGTCTGGTCTCGATCATCGTCTCGGCCGACAGCCGCGCCGAGGCGGAAACCCATGCACGACAGCTGCGCCAGTCGGCGCCGGTCGAGCGCGACATCGCCATCCTCGGTCCGGCGGAAGCACCCTTGGCCCTGATCCGCGGCAGGCATCGCTTCCGGCTTCTCGTGCACGGCCGGCGCACCAGCGACATGCAGGGTTTCGTTCGGGCGATGCTCGCCAACGGGCCGAAGGAGCGACGTTCGATCCAGGTTCAGGTCGATGTCGATCCGCAGAGCTTCCTCTAGGTTCGACCGACGTCGTGGCAAAGCAGCGCAAAACTGCGGAAAAATGCCGGCCCGCCAATATCTCGAAGGGTCGCTTTGTGCGATAAGCGCGACGTTCGATTTGCTTTGAGACGGGGATCAAGCATGGAGTTCTATTTTCCGACGGAATTCGGCGAGCAACTCGCCTTTTGCGCCGCGGCGGCCGCTGCATTGATCGGTGCGCTGGTCATGTTTGCGCCGGGCGTGGCGCTCAAGTTCTTCGCCCTGCAGCCGCGCGAGCTTCGGCCCGAAGGCTATGGCGCTACCCGATCCGCCGGCGGCCTGATCCTCGGCTTCTCGGCGACCGCCCTTATCCTGGCCCAGCCGACGCTCTATCTAGCCTTCGGTGCGGCCATGGCTTTGGCTTGCTTCGGACGAATCCTGTCGATCATGTCTGACCGGGGAAATACGATCCGCAATTTTCTACTTCTGGTAGTGGAAATCCTGCTTGCAGCATTGCCGCTCTTCTATGTCTTCGGACTCGTCTGACGAGAAAGATCGCGGTGTTGACACATGCTCTGACCAATTTGGCGCAGATTCGGAGAAATTTGCGGCCAAGGCCTTGTCCTTAAGGCTTATTCCGTTATTACGCGTGTTGCGAGTCCACAGTTCCTATGCTAGACGGACCGCGAAATTCGAAAAACGCAAGCGGGTGACCTTTGTGTTTTTCAAGAAAACCTAACGATATCAGGGCGATATCGCTCCCATTCACGGGTGGCGAAAGTCTTGGATCAAAAGCAGGGAATATTTTGCCCGTGGCAGACACATCCCAAGTGATTTCAGGCGTGGCGGAGCGCTATGCGTCGTCGCTTTTCGAGTTGGCCCTCGAGGCTGGCTCGCTCGACGCTGTCGGCGCCGATCTCAACCGTTTCCAGGCCATGATCGATTCGAGCGACGACCTGAAGCGGTTGGTGCTTTCTCCGGTATTCTCGGCCGAGGACCAGACCAAGGCCGTCGTCGCGCTTTGCGAGAAGGCCGGTCTCGATGCCCTCGTCGCGAACTTCCTCAAGGTCGTGGCCGGCAATCGCCGTCTGTTCGCCGTTTCCGGCATGATCGCCTCCTTCCGCCAGATCGCCGCCCGTCATCGCGGCGAGATCACGGCCGAGGTCGCGTCTGCCCATGCGCTGACGTCTGAACAGGAAAACGAATTGAAGGCGGCGCTGAAGAGCGTCACCGGCAAGGACGTCACGATCGTTGTCACGATCGACCCGTCCATTCTCGGTGGTCTGATCGTCAAGGTCGGCTCGCGCCAGATCGACACGTCTCTTCGCACCAAACTTTCCACCCTTAAGCTTGCACTGAAAGAGGTTGGCTGATGGATATCCGCGCCGCGGAAATTTCCGCAATTCTGAAAGATCAAATCAAAAACTTCGGCAAAGAGGCGGAAGTCTCCGAAGTCGGCCAGGTGCTTTCCGTCGGTGACGGTATCGCCCGCGTCTACGGTCTCGACAACGTCCAGGCCGGCGAAATGGTCGAATTCCCCGGTGGCATCCGTGGCATGGCGCTGAACCTCGAAGCCGACAATGTCGGTGTCGTTATTTTCGGTTCGGACCGTGACATCAAGGAAGGCGACACCGTCAAGCGGACCGGCGCCATCGTCGACGTCCCGGTCGGTCCGGAACTGCTCGGCCGCGTCGTCGACGCGCTCGGCAATCCGATCGACGGCAAGGGCCCGATCAATGCGACCCGCCGTTCGCGCGTCGACGTCAAGGCTCCGGGCATCATTCCGCGCAAGTCGGTTCATGAGCCGATGTCGACCGGCCTCAAGGCCATCGATGCGCTCATCCCGGTTGGTCGCGGCCAGCGCGAGCTGGTCATCGGTGACCGTCAGACCGGCAAGACCGCCATCATTCTCGACACGATCCTCAACCAGAAGGCCATTCACGACAATGGTCCGGACTCGGAAAAGCTGTATTGCGTCTACGTCGCAATCGGCCAGAAGCGTTCGACGGTTGCCCAGTTCGTCAAGGTTCTCGAAGAGCGCGGCGCCCTCAAGTACTCGATCATCGTTGCCGCAACGGCTTCCGATCCGGCTCCGATGCAGTACATCGCGCCGTTCGCCGGCTGCGCCATGGGCGAATACTTCCGTGACAACGGCCAGCATGCGCTGATCGGCTACGACGACCTTTCCAAGCAGGCCGTCGCCTACCGCCAGATGTCGCTGCTGCTGCGCCGCCCGCCGGGCCGCGAAGCTTACCCGGGCGACGTCTTCTACCTGCACTCCCGTCTGCTCGAGCGCGCTGCAAAGCTCTCCGACGAACGCGGTGCCGGCTCGCTGACCGCTCTGCCGGTCATCGAAACCCAGGGTAACGACGTTTCGGCCTTCATTCCGACCAACGTGATCTCGATCACCGACGGCCAGATCTTCCTCGAAACCGACCTGTTCTACCAGGGCATCCGTCCGGCCGTTAACGTCGGTCTGTCGGTTTCGCGCGTCGGTTCGGCCGCGCAGATCAAGGCGATGAAGCAGGTTGCCGGCTCGATCAAGGGTGAACTCGCCCAGTATCGCGAAATGGCCGCCTTCGCCCAGTTCGGCTCCGACCTCGATGCCTCGACGCAGCGCCTGCTGAACCGCGGTGCCCGCCTGACCGAACTCCTGAAGCAGCCGCAGTTCTCGCCGCTGAAGACGGAAGAACAGGTCGCCGTGATCTTCGCCGGCGTCAACGGCTACCTCGACAAGGTCGCAGTCAACCAGATCGGCAAGTTCGAGCAGGGTCTGCTTTCCTACCTTCGCTCGGAAGGCAAGGCCATTCTCGACGCCATCCGCACGGAGAAAGCCATCAGCGACGATACCAAGAGCAAGCTCAAGGCTGCTCTGGATCAGTTCGCCAAGTCTTTCGCGTAATCGGGGCTCAAGCCAAGGACGGATAACGGATGCCTTCACTTAAGGATCTGAAAAACCGGATCGCCTCCGTCAAGGCGACGCAGAAAATCACCAAGGCGATGAAGATGGTCGCTGCGGCGAAGCTGCGTCGTGCGCAGGAGGCGGCCGAGGCCGCTCGTCCGTATTCGCAGCGCATGGGTGTCGTCCTCGCCAACATCGCCCAGGCGGTCGGCAGCGACGACAGTGCACCCCGGCTGATGACCGGGACCGGCAAGGACGATGTGCATCTGCTCATCGTCTGCACCGCCGAGCGCGGCCTTTGCGGCGGTTTCAATTCGCAGATCGCCCGCTTTGCCCGTGATCATGCGCGCAAGCTTCTCGCCGCCGGCAAGACCGTCAAGATCTTCTGCGTCGGCAAGAAGGGCTATGACAGCCTGCGTCGCGAGTTCGCTGCCAACATCGTCGAGCGCACAGACCTTCGCGAAGTCAAACGCGTCAGCTTCGAAAACGCCGACACGATTGGCCGCAAGGTCATCTCGATGTTCGACAAGGGCGAGTTCGACGTTGCGACCCTGTTCTATTCGGAGTTCAAGTCCGTCATCAGCCAGGTGCCGACCGCACAGCAGCTGATCCCGGCTGCGGCTCCCGAAGCGGTCGTCGCAAGCGGTGCATCTGCCGTCTACGAATATGAGCCCGATGCCGGTGCGATCCTCAGCGATCTCATTCCGCGCAACATCTCGGTGCAGATCTTCCGGGCACTGCTCGAAAACGTCGCCGGTGAAATGGGCGCCAAGATGAGCGCGATGGACAATGCGACGCGCAATGCTGGTGAGATGATCAACAAGCTTACGCTCTCGTACAACCGTCAGCGCCAGGCCCAGATCACCAAGGAACTCATTGAAATCATTTCGGGCGCGGAAGCGCTCTGAGGTTAAGGAAAGAGGGTAAGAAACATGGCTAAGGCAGCTACCCCGAAGTCTACCGCGGCGAAGGCGTCCGCAATCGGTTCTGCAGGCAAGGTAACCCAGGTTATCGGCGCTGTCGTGGACGTCGCATTCGACGGCGAGCTGCCCGCGATCCTGAACGCGCTGGAAACCATGAACGGCGGCAACCGCCTCGTTCTGGAAGTGGCCCAGCACCTCGGCGAAAGCCAGGTTCGCACGATCGCCATGGACTCGACCGAAGGTCTGGTTCGCGGTCAGGCCGTGTCCGACACCGGCGCTCCGATCACCGTTCCGGTCGGCCCCGAGACGCTCGGCCGCATCATGAACGTCATCGGCGAGCCCGTCGACGAAGCCGGTCCGCTGGTCACCTCCGGCAAGCGCGCCATCCACCAGGAAGCGCCGAGCTATGTCGAGCAGTCGACGGAAGCACAGATCCTCGTTACCGGCATCAAGGTCGTCGACCTTCTCGCGCCTTACGCCAAGGGCGGCAAGATCGGCCTGTTCGGCGGTGCCGGCGTCGGCAAGACGGTTCTCATCATGGAACTGATCAACAACGTCGCAAAGGCGCACGGCGGTTACTCGGTATTCGCCGGTGTTGGCGAACGGACCCGCGAAGGCAACGACCTCTATCACGAAATGATCGAGTCGGGCGTCAACAAGCACGGCGGCGGCGAAGGCTCCAAGGCTGCGCTCGTCTACGGCCAGATGAACGAACCGCCGGGCGCCCGCGCTCGCGTCGCTCTGACGGGTCTGACCATCGCCGAAGACTTCCGCGACAAGGGCCAGGACGTTCTGTTCTTCGTCGACAACATCTTCCGCTTCACCCAGGCAGGTTCGGAAGTGTCCGCGCTTCTCGGTCGTATTCCGTCGGCCGTTGGTTATCAGCCGACGCTCGCCACCGACATGGGTCAGATGCAGGAACGCATCACCACCACGACCAAGGGTTCGATCACCTCGGTTCAGGCCATTTACGTCCCCGCCGACGACTTGACCGACCCGGCGCCGGCAACCTCGTTCGCCCACCTGGACGCAACGACCGTTCTGTCGCGCTCGATCGCCGAAAAGGGCATCTACCCGGCCGTCGACCCGCTCGACTCCACCTCGCGCATGCTCGACCCGCTGGTCGTCGGCGAAGAGCACTATGAAGTGGCTCGTAAGGTCCAGTCGACCCTGCAGCGCTACAAGGCTCTCCAGGACATCATCGCCATTCTCGGCATGGACGAACTGTCGGAAGACGACCGCATCGCGGTTGCCCGCGCTCGCAAGATCGAGCGCTTCCTGTCGCAGCCGTTCTTCGTCGCCGAAGTCTTCACCGGCTCGCCGGGCAAGCTCGTCGCGCTCGAAGACACGATCAAGGGCTTCAAGGGCCTGGTCAACGGCGAATACGACCACCTGCCGGAAGCCGCCTTCTACATGGTCGGCTCGATGGAAGAAGCTGTCGAAAAGGCCAAGAAGCTGGCTGCCGAAGCCGCTTGATGACGGACTTGGCGCGCGCTCAAGGCGCGCGCCGTTCCCGCCTCTATAGAAGAAGTGAACAACCATGGCCGACAATTTCAATTTTGAACTCGTTTCGCCCGAGCGCCTGCTGCTTTCCGAAAAGGTGAGCGAAGTTGTCATCCCGGCAACCGAAGGCGAAATGACCGTCATGGCCCATCATGCGCCGACGATGACGACGATCAAGCCGGGCGTGGTTACGGTGAAGCTGGCCTCCGGCCAGGTGAGCAAATATGTCGTGTTCGGCGGCTTTGCCGATATCGTGCCGAGCGGCTGCACGCTGCTGGCCGAATCGGCCGTGGCGCTCAGCGACCTCAACCGCGAAACGCTGACCAAGCGCATCGAGGCTGCCCGCGCCGAGCTCAACGCCGTCGAAGGCCACGAGCACAAGACCCGCCTCGAGCAGTATCTGGCCGAGCTGACCCATCTGAACGGCGTGCTGATGCCGGCGTGAGCCGGTCGCAAGAATACCGACTGACAAGGAGCGGCCTTCTGGGCCGCTTTTTTATGTCCGGCTGGCCGCTCTCCCGGCCGCCGCGTCGTCGCCCGCGCCGCCATGCCCGGTCGGCGTAATGCACTTTCTGTCAAAACCCTCACGTTGCTTGACGTAATGCCATACAATTGAAAGCTTCGTGCTCTCTGATATGCTGCAATGCAAACGGAGGTGAGGGCATGAAGGTCGGGATTGTTGGAGCGGGCATGGTCGGCAGCTCTGCGGGCTATGCGCTGGCCATGATGGGAATTGCCAGCGACATCGTGTTTGTCGACAAGAATGCCGCGCTTGCGATTGCCCAGGCCGAGGACATTTCCCATGCCGTGCCCTTCGTGTCGGCCACCACCGTCACCGCCGGCGATTATGATGCCCTGGCCGGCACGCGAGTGGTGATCATCGCCGCCGGCGTCAGCCAGAAGCCCGGCGAGAGCCGGCTCGAACTGCTGGAGCGCAATGCCGGGGTGTTCCGCGAGGTGGTGGCGGAGGTGCTTCGCGCCTCGCCCGATGCGATTCTGCTGATCGCCTCCAATCCGGTCGACATCATGACGCAGATCGCCACACGGCTGTCCGGCCTTCCGCCGCAGCGGGTGATCGGCTCCGGCACCATTCTCGATACGGCCCGGTTCCGCAGCCTCGTCGGCCGCCATCTCGGCATCGCGCCGCAGTCGGTGCATGCCTATGTGCTGGGCGAGCATGGCGACAGCGAGGTGCTGGCCTGGTCGAATGCGCGGGCCGGATCGGTTGCCCTTCGTTCCTTCGCCGAGCAGGTCGGCAAGCCGCTGACCGAGGATGAGCGGCGGGCGATCGACGATGGCGTCCGCAATGCCGCCTACAGGATCATCAACGGCAAGGGATCGACCTATTACGGCATCGGCGCCGGTCTCGCCCGGATCGTCAAGGCGATCGCGCAGGACCAGAGGGATGTGCTGTCGGTATCGATCGTCACGCCCCGGGTGGCCGATGTCTATGACGTAGCCCTGTCCGTGCCGCGCATCATCGGCGCGACCGGCGTAAGCGCCGATCTCTTCCCGGACCTGGATGACGAGGAACATGCAGCACTTCATCGAAGCGCCGCGCTGCTCAAGGAGCGCGTCGAATCGGTCAGCCTGCGATAGCGGTCGCTGCCGCGAGGCGGCGGTCGTTGAGCGGCGCGCGGAGAAATCGCTTTGACGCCGCCATTTGCCGGGTTAGGTCATTTTCGCCGCATTTGCATTGTCGTATAACGCCTTTCGAATGTGTATCGCGATCGTTGGATGGATTCATGAATTTGCCGCAGATCAGGGCCGGGATCGAAAAGGAACAGCTGGAGGGCTTCATGTCGAAGGCCCGTGCAGCCAGCACGCTTCTGAAAGCCCTGTCGCATGAAACCCGGTTGCTGATCCTGTGCATTCTCAGCCAGGGTGAAAAGACCGTCGGCGAAATCGAGTCCATCCTCGGCCTGCAGCAGGCCGTCGTGTCGCAGCAGCTGGCGCGGCTCCGCCTTGAGCGGATCGTCACCACCCGCCGGGACGGCCGGCTGATCTATTACAATATCACCGATCCCTCGCTCACCGCTCTCGTGTCTGTCCTCTATGACATGTATTGCGGCACGAACGCCGGAGCCGTCCCTCTGGGTGATGTCGTGGTGAAAGACTGACGCGTCTTTAGCGCCGCCGTTCTCGCCGACCGGGCGCTCCTTGGCAGCCGGCCCTGCCGGTTTGCGCTTCGACCGCTTCGCGCTTAGACTCGCGGCCGAGGAGTGCCCATGATCGACAAGCTCGAATTCTTCATTGCTCTTGCCCGCGCCCAGCATTTCGGCCGGGCGGCGGAGGAGTGCGGCATCACGCAGCCGACGCTGTCGGCGGCGATCCGGCAGCTTGAGGATCACCTCGGCGTGATGCTCGTGAACCGCGGCTCCCGCTATCAGGGACTCACCCCCGAGGGCCAGCGCGTGCTGGAATGGGCCCGCCGCATCGTCGGCGATACCCGCACCATGCGCGAGGAGATGCGGGCAGCACGCCGGGGCCTTGCCGGCCATATCCGCATCGCCGTCATTCCCACGGCCCTGTCCATGGTGCCGCGAATCACCGGTCCGTTCCAAGAGAAGCATCCGGACGTCACCTTCTCGGTGAGTTCGCGCACCTCGCTGCAGGTGCTGAGCCTGCTGGAAAACCTCGAGATCGACGCCGGGATCACCTATCTCGACAACGAGCCGCTTGGCCGGGTCACCTCCGTGCCGCTCTATGCGGAGCGCTATCACCTGATTGCGGCAGCCGGCACGCCGCTCAGCGATCGCGACCATGTGACATGGCGTGAGGTCGCCGATCTTCGGCTTTGTCTATTGACCGCGGACATGCAGAACCGCCGCATCATCAACCAGCACATGGCCGAAGCCGGAGTTTCGGTGAAGCCGACGCTCGAATCCAATTCGATGATCGTGCTGTTTTCCCACATCCGAACCGGCCGCTGGGCCTCGATCATGCCCCGTAACGTGGCCGAATCCTTCGGTTTCTCCGCCGAGATCCGAATGATCCCGATCACCGAGCCGGAGGCCGCGCATTCGGTGGGGCTGGTCGCGCAATATCGCGAGCCTTTCACGCCACTGGTCTCCGCCCTGCTGCATGAGGCCCGCCGGCTCGCCGAACTCCAGGCGTTTCAATAGATTTCTTCTATCGTTGCACGGGACTGCTTTATTGACCTGCCCGGGGCGCAGGGTCATCCTGTCGCATCGTCAGGGAGTTCGACGGGAAAGCGGACTGCGTCGGCGCAATCAGAGTTAAAGAACCGACTGGACATTTGCTTTCCACGTGTCAGCCTCTTGGCCAGTTCGTGTCGGTTTGGGAGGGCTGATCATGAATATTCGATCATCTGCGGATGATTTGGTTTCTCGCACGCAAGCGATCGTCGCCGAGTTCAACGGCCTCGAAGGTCCGCTGCTGCCGATCCTGCATTCGATCCAGGAAAGCTTCGGCTATGTGCCTGACGAGGTGAAGCCGGTGCTCGCGGAGGCGCTCAACCTGTCGCGCGCCGAGGTGCACGGAGTCGTCAGCTTCTATCATGATTTCCGCGCCCATCCCTCCGGCCGCCATGTGCTGAAACTCTGTCGGGCCGAGGCCTGCCAGTCGCGTGGTGGCGAGGCCCTGGCCGACCGGGTGCGCGAACTGCTCGGCATCGATTTTCACGGGACGACGCCGGATGGCGCGGTAACGCTGGAGCCGGCCTACTGTCTCGGGCTCTGCGCCTGCGCGCCCGCCGCCATGCTCGACGGCGAACTGCACGGCCGGCTCGATGCGCAGGGGCTGGAGCAACTGGTCGGGGAGGCGCGGCGATGAGCTTGACGATCTATGTTCCCCAGGATGCCGCGGCGATCGCCGTCGGTGCCGACAAGGTGGCGGTGGCGATCGAACGGGAAGCCAAGCTTCGCGGCCTCGACGTGTCGATCATACGCAATGGCTCGCGCGGCCTCCTGTGGCTTGAGCCGCTGATCGAGGTTCGCACCGGACGCGGCCGTATCGCCTATGGACCGGTTACGGTCGCCGATGTGCCGGGCCTGTTCGAGGCGGACTTCGTGGCCGGCGGCGAGCATCCGCTCTGTCAGGGGCTGACGAAGGAAATTCCCTATCTCGCTCGCCAGACGCGGCTGACCTTCTCCCGTTGCGGCGTGACCGATCCCCTCTCGCTGGCCGACTATCGCCACTATGAAGGGTTCAAAGGCCTGGAGAAGGCCGTGGCCATGGGCCCCGCCGACATCGTCAAGACGGTGACCGACAGCGGCCTGCGCGGGCGCGGCGGTGCGGGCTTTCCGACCGGCATCAAATGGAAGACAGTCGCCGATGCTCCGGGCGATCGCAAATATATCGTCTGCAATGCCGATGAGGGCGACAGCGGCACCTTCTCCGACCGGATGATCATGGAGGGCGATCCCTTCGTGCTGATCGAGGGCATGATCATCGCCGGCATCGCCACCGGCGCCACCAAGGGTTATGTCTACACCCGTTCCGAATATCCGCACGCTATCAAGACGATGCGCGCGGCGATCGACATCGCCCGCGGCGCCGGCATTCTCGGACCGTCGGTCATGGGGTCGGCGCATGCCTTCGACATCGAGGTGCGCATGGGCGCCGGCGCCTATGTCTGCGGCGAGGAAACCTCACTGCTCAACTCGCTCGAAGGCAAGCGCGGCATCGTCCGGGCCAAGCCGCCGCTTCCGGCGCTGCAGGGCCTGTTCGGCCGGCCGACGGTGGTCAACAACGTGATCTCGCTCGCCTCCGTCCCGGTCATCCTCGACCGCGGCGCCACCTTCTACCGCGACTACGGCGTCGGCCGTTCGCACGGCACGATCCCGATCCAGCTTGCCGGCAATATCAAGCATGGCGGCCTCTACGAGACCGCCTTCGGCCTGACGCTGGGCGAGATCATCTACGACATCGGCGGCGGTACGGCGAGCGGCCGGCCCGTCAAGGCCGTGCAGGTCGGCGGCCCGCTCGGCGCGTACTTCCCGCCCTCCCTGTTCGACACCGTGTTCGACTACGAGGCCTTTGCCGCCAAGGACGGGCTGATCGGCCATGCCGGTATCGTCGTGTTCGACGACACGGCCGACATGCTGAAGCAGGCGCGCTTCGCCATGGAATTCTGCGCGATCGAAAGCTGCGGCAAGTGCACCCCCTGTCGCATCGGCTCGACGCGCGGCGTGGAGACGGTCGACCGGATCGCCCGCGGCATCGAGCCGGAAAAGAACCGGGCGCTGCTCACCGACCTCTGCAACACGATGAAGTTCGGCTCGCTCTGTGCGCTCGGCGGCTTCACCCCCTATCCGGTGATGAGCGCGCTCCATCACTTCCCCGAGGATTTCGCCCCGGCACCCATGGTGGAGGCGGCGGAATGAGCGAGAGCGAAAGAGTGAAGGGCCCGGCCTCCTACTTCCCGTCCATCGAGAAGACGTATGGCCAGCCGATTTCCTACTGGCAGGAGATCGTCCGGGCCCAGGAAGGCAAGGCTCACATGCAGATCGTGGCGTTCCTGAAGGAAACCCATGGTCTTGGCCATGGTCATGCCAATGCGCTCGTCGCCGCGACACTGGCCGAGCGCAAGTCGTAAGCAGAATTGAACTTGACCGCCTGGCTTCGCGCCGTGGCGGGAACGATCTATCCGGAGGTTCCAATGCCCCTCGTTTCTGAAATCGACTACGGTACGCCCGCGTCCCGATCCACCGAGACGGTGACGCTCACCATCGACGGCCGCCAGGTCACCGTTCCGGCCGGCACCTCCGTGATGCGCGCCTCGATGGAGGCCGGGATCCAGGTGCCGAAACTCTGCGCCACCGACATGGTGGATGCTTTCGGCTCCTGCCGCCTCTGTCTCGTCGAGGTCGAGGGCCGCAACGGCACGCCGGCCTCCTGCACGACGCCTTGCGCGCCGGGCATGGTGGTCCACACCCAGACGGAACGGCTGAAGCAGATCCGCAAGGGCGTGATGGAGCTCTATATCTCCGACCACCCGCTCGACTGTCTGACCTGCGCCGCCAATGGCGACTGCGAACTGCAGGACATGGCAGGCGCGGTCGGCCTGCGCGACGTGCGCTACGGTTATGAGGGCGACAATCACGTCAAGGCGCGCAACGACGGCGACATCAACGCCAAGTGGATGCCCAAGGACGAGTCCAATCCCTATTTCACCTATGACCCGTCGAAGTGCATCGTCTGCTCGCGCTGCGTGCGGGCCTGCGAGGAGGTGCAGGGCACGTTCGCGCTGACGATCGAGGGCCGCGGCTTCGACAGCCGGGTGTCGCCCGGTGCACACGAGGATTTCCTCTCTTCCGAATGCGTTTCCTGCGGCGCCTGCGTGCAGGCCTGTCCGACCGCGACGCTCACCGAAAAGTCGGTAATCGCCATCGGCCAGCCCGAGCATTCGGCTGTCACGACCTGTGCCTATTGCGGCGTCGGCTGCTCGTTCAAGGCGGAAATGCGCGGCGAGGAACTGGTGCGCATGGTGCCCTACAAGGACGGCAAGGCCAATCGCGGCCATTCCTGCGTCAAAGGCCGGTTCGCCTATGGCTATGCCACCCACAAGGACCGCATTCTCAATCCGATGGTGCGCGAGAAGATCACCGACCCCTGGCGCGAAGTCACCTGGGAGGAAGCATTCGCCCACGTCGCGTCCGAGTTCCGCCGTCTCCAGTACCAGTACGGCAAGGATTCGATCGGCGGCATCACCTCGTCGCGCTGCACGAATGAAGAGACCTTCCTGGTGCAGAAGCTGATCCGCGCCGGCTTCGGCAACAACAATGTCGATACCTGCGCCCGCGTCTGCCATTCGCCGACCGGCTATGGTCTCGGCCAGGCCTTCGGCACTTCGGCCGGCACGCAGGACTTCGATTCGGTCGAGCATTCCGACGTGCTCATGGTGATCGGCGCCAATCCGTCGGCGGCGCACCCGGTCTTCGCCTCACGCATGAAGAAGCGCATCCGTCAGGGCGCCAAGCTGATCGTGCTTGACCCGCGCGAGACCGAGACCGTCACTTCGGTCCACGCCAAGGCGGACTACCATCTGCCGCTGAAACCCGGCACCAATGTCGCGGTCGTCACCGCGCTGGCGCATGTCATCGTCACCGAAGGTCTGTTCAACGAGGCCTTCATCCGCGAACGCTGCGACTGGTCGGAATTCGAAGACTGGGCCGCCTTCGTCGCCGAGCCGCAGCACAGCCCGGAAGAGACGGAAAAGTTCACCGGCGTTGCGGCCGATCTGGTGCGCGGTGCGGCCAGGCTCTATGCGCGCGGCGGTAATGGGGCGATCTATTACGGCCTCGGCGTCACCGAGCACAGCCAGGGCTCGACGACCGTCATGGCGATCGCCAACCTTGCCATGGCGACCGGCAATATCGGCCGCCCCGGCGTCGGCGTGAACCCGCTGCGCGGTCAGAACAACGTGCAGGGCTCGTGCGACATGGGGTCCTTCCCGCACGAACTACCGGGCTATCGCCACGTCTCCGACGACGCGACGCGCGACACGTTCGAGAAGCTCTGGGGCGTCAAGCTCGACAGCGAACCGGGCCTGCGCATCCCGAACATGCTCGACGCCGCCGTCGACGGCTCGTTCAAGGGCATCTACATCCAGGGCGAGGACATCCTGCAGTCCGACCCCGACACCAAGCATGTCTCGGCCGGCCTTGCCGCGATGGAATGCGTCGTCGTGCACGACCTGTTCCTCAACGAGACGGCCAACTACGCCCATGTCTTCCTGCCGGGCTCGACCTTTCTGGAAAAGGACGGCACCTTCACCAATGCCGAACGCCGCATCAACCGCGTGCGCAAGGTGATGTCGCCGAAGAACGGCTTTGCCGACTGGGAAGTGACGCAGAAGCTCGCCCAGGCCATGGGCCTGCCGTGGAACTACAGCCATCCGTCCGAGATCATGGACGAGATCGCCGCGACCACGCCGAGTTTCGCCAGCGTGTCCTACGACCTCCTGGAAAAGATGGGTTCGGTGCAGTGGCCCTGCAATGAGAAGTTCCCGGAAGGCTCGCCGATCATGCACGTCAACGGCTTCGTGCGCGGCAAGGGCAAGTTCATCCGCACGGAATATGTGGCGACCGACGAACGCACCGGCCCGCGCTTCCCGCTGCTTCTGACCACCGGCCGCATCCTGTCGCAGTACAATGTCGGCGCCCAGACGCGCCGCACCGAGAACGTCACCTGGCATGCGGAGGATCTTCTGGAGATCCATCCGCACGATGCCGAACAGCGCGGCATCAAGGACGGCGACTGGGTGCGTCTTGCCAGCCGGGCCGGCGAAACCACGCTTCGGGCGCAGATCACCGAACGTGTTTCGCCCGGCGTCGTCTACACGACCTTCCATCATCCCGAGACGCAGGCCAACGTCATCACGACTGACTTCTCCGACTGGGCGACCAATTGCCCGGAATACAAGGTGACCGCGGTGCAGGTCGCGCCGTCCAACGGCCCGTCCGAATGGCAGCAGGACTATGAGGACCTGTCGCGCCAGTCGCGCCGCATCGCCGGCAAGCTGGAGGCGGCGGAGTAGGGAATGGCCCAGGCTTGCGGCTTCATGCCCCTCACCCCGACCCTCTCCCCGCGCGCGGGGAGAGGGGGAGGAGACGTTGCGGCATGTCTCCTTCTCCCCGCCTGCGGGGAGAAGGTGCCGGCAGGCAGATGAGGGGCCTATCCATGAAGACCGCCACCTCCATTCCCGAACTGCAGTGCCGTCACGGCATCCTGGCGACGGGCGCCCGCGTCGTTCCGGAAGAAGTGCCGATCGCCTTTTCCTATGGCGGTTCGACCCATGCCGTGATGATGGCGACGCCCGCCGATCTCGAGGACTTCGCGCTCGGATTCTCGCTGTCAGAGGGCATTGTTTCCGAACCTGCCGACATCGTCTCGATCGAGGCGGTGATGGCCGGCGGCGGCGTCGACGTGCAGATCATCCTGGCGGACGCGACGGCAGAGGCGCTGACGTCGCGACGTCGTCACATGGCCGGCCCGGTCGGTTGCGGGCTGTGTGGCATCGAATCGATCGAGCAGGCTATGCGGCAGGTCCCGTCGGTCGAGGCCGACGATTTCAGCCTGGCTCCGGCGCAGATTGCCGAGGCGGTGAAGCTTCTGGGGGACGGACAGAGCCTCAACCGCGAAACGCGCGCCGTGCATGGCGCCGGATTCTTCGTGCCCGGCCAGGGCCTTATCGCATTGCGGGAGGACGTCGGCCGCCACAACGCGCTCGACAAGCTTTCGGGCGCGGTGATCCGCGCCGGGTATTCCGGCTCCCAGGGCGCCGTCGTCGTCACCAGCCGCCTGTCGGTGGAGATGGTGCAGAAGACGGCGGCGCTGAAATGCCCCATCTTGATCGCCGTCTCGGCTCCGACGGCCCTTGCCATTCGCACGGCGGAGGAGGCCCAGATTACGCTCGTCGGCATTGCGCGGGGCGACGAGTTTGAAATTTTCACCAGATCAGAGCGCATCATTGCCGGAGTGAACGCCCATGTCGCATGACACCACCGAGAAGCTCGTTCGCATGGCGAACCAGATCGCC
The DNA here is from genome assembly GCF_059424725.1 of Allorhizobium sp. GW101-3B10. NCBI lineage: Bacteria > Pseudomonadati > Pseudomonadota > Alphaproteobacteria > Hyphomicrobiales > Rhizobiaceae > Allorhizobium > Allorhizobium sp. GW101-3B10. The sequence goes on from NZ_JBWKZR010000001.1 coordinate 4,534,187, forward strand.
ACCTTCTTCCTGTCGCAGCCGGAAGCGGTGCGCCTCGAAGGCGTCGCGAACCACATCAACAAATTCTGGGAGCCGCGCATGCGCCGCGAGTTGTTCGAGCACATCGACAAGGGTGGTGAGGGCCTTCTACCGCTGGTGATGGAAGCCTCCAAGGTCATCAAGCGTCCGGTCGCGGCCTGAACACCAGAGGCGCCGGGTTCGCTTTGGCGTTTCGCGTCGCCTCTGTTATGCAAGACCGACGTTGAACGAGGGAGGCGGGCGACACGGTGAGAGGGGAAACGGCACGAAAGGTTCCCGCCAGCGAGCGGGATCCAGAATTTGGTCCCTGGCTGGCGCAGGCGACGATCCTCGTCGTCGACGACGAGCCGGGCATGCGCAATTTTCTCGTGCGCACGCTCAGCCCCCGCTGCAAGCGGATCGAGGAAGCCGCCGATGCCGAAGAGGCGTCGCGCAAGCTCGACCAGCACCATTTCGACGTCGTCATTCTCGACAATATCATGCCGGGCAAGAACGGCGTCGACTGGCTGATCGAGCAGCGGGCGATCGGCTTCTTCGCCGACGCCATCCTGATGACCGCCTATGCGGATCTCGAAACGGCGATCCGTGCCTTACGTGCCGGCGCCGTCGATTTCGTGCTGAAGCCCTTCCGCTCCAACCAGATCCTCAATGCCGTGGCGCGCTGCCTCGACCGCATGCGATTGCAGAGGGAGAACTTCGTGCTGCGCTACGAGCTTCGGGCGACGGCCGACCATATCCTGCTGCGCGACAAGCTGATCGGCGGTTCGGCCGCGATCCAGCAGGTGCGCGAAACGCTGGCCCGCGTTGCGCCCTTGCCGACGACTGTGCTTCTGACCGGCGAATCCGGCACGGGCAAGGAGGTTGCGGCCCGATCGCTGCATGCGCTCTCCGACCGTGCGGCCAAACCCTTCGTCCCGGTCAACTGCGCGGCCATTCCGCCGGATGTGATCGAATCCGAGCTGTTCGGCCATGTCCGCGGTGCGTTCACCGGCGCGGAAGCCGGGCGTGAAGGCCTCTTCCTGCATGCCCAGGGCGGCACGCTGTTCCTCGACGAGATCGGAGAAATGCCGCTCGCGACGCAGAGCAAGCTCCTGCGCGTGATCGAGGATCGCCGGGTGCGCCCCGTCGGGGCGGAACGCGAAGTGCCGGTCGACCTGCGCTTCGTCTTCGCCACCAACGCCAATCTGGAAAAGCTCGTGCAGCAAGGCGGCTTCCGTCCGGATCTCTACTACCGCATCAACGTCATGCAGTTGAAGCTGCCGCCGCTGCGCGACCGGGGCGACGACGTTCTCGAGCTTGCCAGCCTCTTCATGCACAAGTTGTCGCAGCAGCTCGGCATGCCGCCGGTGCCGATCGACAAGGCGACGAAGGCAGCGCTGTCAGCCTATGCATGGCCGGGCAATGTGCGCGAACTGCGCAATCTGATCGAGCGTTCGCTCATTCTCGGCGGCTTCCCTGACGATTTCCGCGGTCAGCGGACAGGCGCGGTAACTGCGCCGTCGGGAACGCTGGAGGAGGTGGAGCGCCGTCATATCCTGGCCGTGCTCGAGCAGACCGGCGGAGATCGCGAGGAGACGGCCCGACGGCTCGGCATTTCGCGCAAGACCATCGACCGCAAGCTCGTGTCGTGGAATGCCTGAGGCGGAGACCCACGAGCCGGGGCTGCGCCGCGGGCGATCGATCCGCTACCGCCTCCTTGCCATCGCGCTTCTGCCGACGCTCGTCATCCTGCCGCTGCTGCTGGTCGCCACCATGGCGCGCTGGGAGACGAAGTTCGATGCGCTCCTGACGTCGAAGGTCAATGCCGACCTCACCATCGCGCACCAGTATCTCGCACGGATCCTGGAGAATACGGGCGAGCATCTCTCGGCGCTGACCGGTTCGGTCGCGTTCCGGGAGGCGGCGACGCGCGACGGCGGGGCCGGACTGGCGGCCTATCTGGAGGAAAATCGCACGCGCCTCGGCCTCGATTTCCTCTTTCTCGTGCGCCGGGACGGCGTGGCGACGGAGCCGGTGGGGCTTGCGGGGCAAGGTCGGCTGCGAACGGACTGGCCGGTCTTCGACGCCGCATTGGCAGGAGAGCCGAAGACGGCGATCGATATCTTCTCCCAACAGGAGCTGGCGGCCGTATCGCCGGAGCTTGCGGCGCGCGCGAAGCTCGAACTCGTGCCGACGCCGAATGCGGTGCCGACCGACCGGGCGAGCGAAACGCGCGGCATGGTGGTGCATTCGGCAAGCCCGGCGTCGCTGCCGGACGGGAAGGATGCCGCCCTGGTCGGCGGCGTCCTGCTCAACCAGAACCTCGTCTTCATCGACACGATCAACGATCTCGTCTATCGCGCCGCGAGCCTGCCGGAGGGCAGCCAGGGCACGGCGACGCTCTTCCTTGAAGACGTGCGGATCAGCACCAATGTCCGGCTGTTCGAGGGCAAACGGGCGCTCGGCACGCGTGTCTCGGCCGCCGTGCGCCAGACGGTGCTGGACGAGGGGCGCGTCTGGCTCGACAGCGCTTTTGTCGTCAATGACTGGTACGTCTCCGCCTATGAGCCGATCAGCGACAGTTTCGGCAGGCGGATCGGCATGCTCTATGTCGGTTTCCTCGAAGCGCCGTTCGCCCGCGCCAAGACCGAGACCATCATCGGCATCGTCGTCGCCTTCCTTCTGGTGACGGCCGCGAGCGTGCCGATCTTCCTGCGCTGGGCGCGGGCGATCTTCAAGCCGCTGGAACGCATGACCGGCACCATTGCGAAGGTCGAGCAAGGCGATCTCGGCGCACGCTCGGGTCTCACCGACGGCAGCGACGAGATTGGCCGTGTGGCCGTCCATCTCGACAGCCTGCTCGACCAGTTGCAGCAGCGCGACCGCGACCTGCGGCGCTGGAACGACGAACTCAATGATCGCGTGGCCGAGCGCACGCGCGAACTCGAACTGGCGAACCGGCAGCTGGAGGCGACGACCAAGCAGCTCGTCATGTCGGAAAAATTGGCGGCGATCGGCGAGATCACGGCGGGCGTCGCCCACGAAATCAACAATCCGATCGCCGTCATGCAGGGCAATCTCGACGTGGTGCGCAGCGTGCTCGGCGACCGGGCGAACGATCTTTCCACCGAACTCCGGCTGATCGACGAACAGATCCATCGGGTCAGCCAGATCGTCACCAAGCTGCTGCAATTCGCCAAGCCGGAGGAATATGCCGGCTATGTCGAGCGCCATCATGTCGCCGGCGTGATCTCGGACTGCCTGCCGCTCGTGCAGCATCTTCTCGGCAAGGCCGATATCGAGATCGAGCGGGACGATGGTGCGACCCGGCAGGTCCTGATGAACCGGACCGAGCTGCAGCAGGTGCTGATCAACCTGATCGTCAACGCCATCCATGCCATGCCGGATGGCGGCACGCTTCGCCTTGTCAGTCGCGACGAGACGCGCGATGGTCACGACGGCATTCGGGTCGACGTGGAGGACACCGGCATCGGCATGACGTCCGACGTGCTCGCGCGGATCTTCGATCCGTTCTTCACCACCAAGCGACGGCAGGGTACCGGTCTCGGCCTTTCGATCAGCCAGACGCTTGTCCGGCGTCAGGGTGGAGCGCTCACCGTCGAGAGCGAGCCGGGCAAGGGGACGAGCTTTTCCATCTGGCTTCCCGAGGCGAACTGACGGGAGTTTCATGGACGTTTTGTCCGTGCCGGTCGGACATTTTGTCCACTGCGGGGCTGTGGCTTCGGCTAAGTAATTGAAAAATGCCAAGTTCGGGTTGGCACGGCGGTTGCTAGCTTATTCTTGTTCCTGGCACATCCCTTGGAGAGGGGATGCGGGCGGGAGCAGGGAGGAGGCGGCGAAGGCCACTTCCTGTGTTTGGCTCGGTTCCGCGGAGGGCCTTGTCGTCAGGAGCGACAAGGCGCAGCATTCGAGGACAGCCGGGTCGGGGATAGAGCCATCGGCGATGACCGATGGGAGGGAGGATTTCAAATATGTCTGCTACGACCGAAACATTGACAGGCGGCTATGGGGGCGGTGGCCTTCTCGACCGCGAACGCATCATTGCCAAACCGGGCTTCAATCGCTGGCTGGTGCCGCCGGCCGCCCTTGCCATTCATCTCTGCATCGGCATGGCCTATGGATTTTCCGTCTTCTGGCTGCCGCTCACCAAGTCGCTCGGCATCGGCCAGTCCATCGCCTGTCCGGATCTGACGCTGGCATCAGCGCTGTTCACCACCAGCTGCGACTGGCGCGTCGCCGATCTCGGCTGGATCTATACGCTGTTCTTCGTCCTGCTCGGCTCGTCGGCTGCAATCTGGGGCGGCTGGCTGGAGCGGGTCGGTCCGCGCCGGGCGGGCTTCGTCTCGGCCTGCTGCTGGTGCGGTGGCATCCTGATCGCCGCCGTCGGCGTCATGACCCACCAGTTGTGGCTGATGTGGCTCGGCGCCGGCGTGATCGGCGGCATCGGCCTCGGGCTTGGCTACATTTCGCCGGTCTCGACGCTGATCAAGTGGTTCCCCGACCGTCGCGGCATGGCGACCGGCATGGCGATCATGGGCTTCGGCGGCGGTGCGATGATCGGTGCGCCGCTGGCCGACATGCTGATGAACATCTTCAAGAGCGAGACCTCGGTCGGCGTCTGGCAGACCTTCGTCGTCATGGCGGGGGTCTACTTCGTCTTCATGATGGGCGGCGCCTTCGGCTACCGCATCCCGCCGGCCGGCTGGCGTCCCGAAGGCTGGGTGGCGCCGGTCGCCAAGGACAGCATGATCACCAGCCGCCACGTCCACCTGAAGAACGCCCACAAGACCAAGCAGTTCTGGCTGATCTGGGCGGTTCTCTGCCTCAACGTCTCGGCCGGCATCGGCGTGATCGGCATGGCTTCGCCCATGCTGCAGGAAATCTTCGCCGGCTCGTTGCTCGGCCTGCCCGAGCTGAAGTTCTCCGATCTCAGCAAGGAGCAGCTGACGGCCATCGCCGCGATCGCCGCCGGCTTTACCGGGCTTCTCTCGCTGTTCAACATCGGCGGGCGCTTCTTCTGGGCTTCGCTCTCCGACAAGATCGGCCGCAAGAACACGTATTACGTCTTCTTCCTGCTGGGCATCCTGCTTTACGCCTCGGCCCCGTGGGCCGCCGGCATCGGCAGCAAGGTGTTCTTCGTCGCCGCTTTCTGCATCATCCTGTCCATGTATGGCGGCGGCTTTGCCACCATTCCCGCCTATCTCGCGGACATCTTCGGCACGCAGTTCGTCGGCGCGATCCACGGCCGTCTGCTGACCGCCTGGGCAACCGCCGGCATCATCGGCCCGGTGGTGGTCAACTACATCCGCGAGGCGCAAATCGCGGCGGGCATTCCGCGCGCCCAGGTCTACGACTTCACCATGTACATCCTGGCCGGCATGCTGGCGCTCGGCCTTATCGCCAACGCCTTGGTCAAGCCGCTGTCCGACAAGTGGTTCATGTCGGACGAGGAAGTGGCGTCGCTGCAAGCCAAGACGAAGGCCGCGGCTGCCGGTCCCTCCGGGTCCTTCGGCATCGGCACGGGTGGCCTCGACGCGAAGGCGCTGGTCGCCTGGGCCGTGGTCGGCATTCCGATCCTCTGGGGCGTGTGGATCACGCTGCAGAAGACCTTCGTTCTGTTCGGCTGAAGCATCTGAATCGGCAAGGGTGGAGACAGCGCTCCCTGGCTCCACCTCCGGTCAATGCACAAAGAAAAAGGGCTCCGCATTGCGGAGCCCTTTGTTGTGATTGCTGCGATCTTATGAAGTGGCGGACGATCAGGCGGCGAGCTCTTCGATTTCGCTGCCCTTGAACATCTTGGCGAGGTTCAGGAAGCAGATCATGCCATGTTCGTTGGCAATGATGCCTTCGGAGAAGGACTTGTCGAAGGAAGCCGAGATTTCCGGAACCGGCTGAACCTGGCTCGAAGGGATCGTCAGGATGTCCGAGACGCGGTCGACCAGCATGCCGATGACCATGTTGTGGACTTCGGCGACGACGATGGCGGAACGCTCGTTGGCGACGGTGCTCTTCATGCCCAGCTTGTAGGCGAGGTCGATGATCGGAATGACCGAGCCGCGCAGGTTCATTACGCCGATCACGTCTGCAGGGGCATGCGGGATCGGCGTCGACGGCGCCCAGCCGCGGATTTCGCGGATGGTCGTGGTCTTGACGCAGAATTCCTGGTCATGCAGCCGGAAGGCGATGATTTCGAGGGTTTCGCCGTTGAAGCTTGTCGAATTGATCGCGGATGCCATTAGAATTCTTCCCAACTTTCCTGTGCCTGGGCAGTCGCAGCGCCACCGGTTGCGGCACGAGCGACCTTCGCCATGAGTTTGCGTGCCGGGGATGCGACAGGTCGGGCATCGGGACGCGCTACGGATACTGTATTCGAAGAGTGTTGCCCAATTCTAAACTGAGCCACGAGATTGCGAAGGGTTTCGGCTTCGCGGGCCAGGCTGTGGCTGGCTGCGGTCGTCTCCTCGACCATGGCGGCGTTGTGTTGCGTGTTCTGGTCCATGGCGTTGACCGCCTTGTTGATCTCCTGCAGGCCGGTCGCCTGTTCACGGGACGCTTCGACGATGGCGATGACGTTGAGGTTGATGTCCTGGACTTCCGCGACGATCTGCTCCAGCGCCTTGCCGGTCTGGCCGACGAGGCTGACACCGTTGCGGACCTGTTCTCCGGACGTGGTGATCAGGGCCTTGATCTCCTTGGCGGCATTGGCGGACCGCTGGGCAAGCTCGCGCACCTCCTGGGCGACAACGGCAAATCCCTTGCCGGCCTCTCCCGCGCGGGCTGCTTCGACGCCGGCATTCAGCGCCAGCAGGTTGGTCTGGAAGGCGATGTCGTCGATCACGCCGATGATGTTGGATATTTCGCGGGACGACGCCTCGATCTGGCCCATGGCATTGATCGCGCTCTTGACCACTTCCCCGGATTTTTCCGCGCCAGCCTTGGTTCTGGCAACGAGCGAGCCTGCTTCCTCGGCGCGCTTGGAGCTGTCGCTGACCGTCTGGGTGATCTCTTCCAGCGCCGCTGCGGTTTCTTCCACGGCTGCGGCCTGCTGCTCGGTGCGCTTGGCCAGGTCGTCGGAGGCTGACTGGATCTCGCGCGAACCGGCGGCGATCGCATTGGTGTTGTCGCCGACCGTGCTCATCGTCGCCTGCAGCTTGTCCAACGAGTTGTTGAAGTCGACGCGCAGGCGGTCCAGGCTGGGCAGGAGCGGATGATCGATCCGAACCGTCAGGTCGCCGTCTGCGAGCGCGGTGAGGCCGACCGCCACATCATCGACCGAGCGGACGCGTTCGGTGACATCGGTGGCGAACTTGACGACCTTGAAGACCTTGCCGTTCATGTCGAAGATGGGATTGTAGGACGCCTGGATCCAGACGACCCTGCCGCCCTTGCCGATGCGCTTGAATTCTTCGGCGACGAATTCGCCGCCGGCGAGCTTCTGCCAGAAGCGCTGGTAGTCGGCGCTTTGGGTATAGGCCAGCTCGCAGAACATCGCATGATGCTTGCCCTGGATCTCGCCGAGGCTGTAGCCAAGCGTCTTGAGGAAATTGTCGTTTGCCGTCAGGATCTCGCCGGTCGTGGTGAACTCGATGACGGCCTGGGCTCTGGAGACTGCTGCGAGCTTGCCGGCGTCCTCCGCCGCTCTCAGTTTCGCGGCGGTGATGTCGGTGGCGAACTTCACCACCTTGTAGGGCTTGCCGCCGCTGAAAACCGGGTTGTAAGAAGCCTGGATCCAGACGTCCTGGCCGGTCTTGCTGATCCGCTTGTACTCGCGCGCATCGAATCGGCCGGCGGCAAGCGAGGCCCAGAACTGCTTATATTCCTGGGAGGCGACATAGGTCGGGTCGCAGAACATGCTGTGATGCCTGCCCTGGATTTCCGACAGCTGGTATCCAAGCGCGCGGCAGAAGTTCTCGTTTGCCGTGATGATCTTGCCATCAAGGGTGAACTCGATGATTGCCTGCGAACTGTTTAGGGCTGCCAGGATCGCTTTTGCGTCCGCGCCGAACATATTGATGTGCACTCTCAGTCCTCCTCGTTTTGGCGCATGGAGGCGCGGCTAAACCGTCTCCAGTACCGTGGATCTCAATCGAAATATAACTAGGGTCGCCTTTGCGCGGCGGATCTGCCCGACGCTCCTGCCCCTGAAAAATAGGGGGTTTTGGTTAAGAGCTTCTAAAGGAGTTGACGGCGAGATTCAAAATTTCATCCCGTGGGCATCTGCTCACCAAAAAAGTCTGCACCGAAATACATGCCTTGAACGAAGAGAGGCTCTCGCCAAAAGACGAGAGCCTCTCCAATCAGCCGAGATACGGATGGTTGATCGCTTGGTTACTGCAGCAGAACCTTGCTTATTCTCTCCAGTGCCCAGTCCACTTGTTCCCTAGTAATAACCAGTGGCGGCGCTAAACGGATGGTGTCGACGTGGGTGTCCTTGGCCAACAGGCCGAGATCCTTCAGCGCGTAGCAATACTGCCTTGCACCACCGGCATCCGGGTCGAGTTCGACTGCCAGCATCAGGCCGCGACCGCGGACATCCTTGACGATGTTCGAGCGGATGGACTTCAGCCCCTCGAGGAAGTACTCGCCCATGGCGGCGGAGTTCTCGACCATCCTTTCCTCGACCAGCACCTTGAGCGCCTCGCGGGCAATGGCGCAGGCGAGCGGATTGCCGCCGAAGGTCGAGCCATGCTGGCCAGGCTTCAAGACGCCGAGCACCTCGGAATTGGAGAGTACAGCCGAGACGGGGTAGAACCCGCCGGACAGGGCCTTGCCGATCAGCGTCACGTCGGCCTCGATGCCTTCATGTTCCTCGGCGAGCAGCTTGCCGGTGCGGCCAAGGCCGGTCTGGATCTCGTCGAGAATGAGCGTGACATTGTTGTCGGTGCAGAGTTCGCGCACCCGCCGCAGATAACCGGCCGGCGGGATGATGACGCCCGCCTCGCCCTGGATCGGTTCGATCAGTGCGCCCACGGTGTTCTCGTTGATCGCCGCCTCGAAGGCCTCGGCGTCGCCGAAGGGTACGGTGCGGAAGCCGGGCGTGAAGGGACCGAAGCCGCCGCGCGCATCCGGATCGGTCGAGAAGGAGACGATGCTGAGCGTGCGTCCATGGAAGTTGCCGGAGCAGACGATGATCTCGGCCTTGCCCTCGGGCACGCCCTTGGTCTCGTAGCCCCATTTGCGCACGGCCTTGATGGCGGTTTCGACCGCCTCGGCGCCCGAGTTCATCGGCAGGATCTTGTGCGAGCCGGTGAGTGCTGCCAGCTCTTCGTAGAGAAGCGCCAGCTGGTCGTTGCGGAAGGCGCGCGAGGTGAGCGTCAGCTTGGAGGCCTGTTCCGTCATGGCGGCCAGGATGCGCGGATGGCAGTGCCCCTGGTTGACGGCCGAATAGGCCGACAGGCAGTCGAGATACTGGTTGCCTTCGCTGTCCCAGACATGGACGCCCTGGCCGCGCGTCAGCACGACGTCGAGGGGTTTGTAGTTGTGCGCGCCGAGGCGCTGTTCGGTGGCGATGAGCTCTGCTGTGTTCGACATCGTTGGTCCTCGGGTTGCTTAGGCGGCGCGGGTGGGGCGGTCGAGAATGCGGCGGCCGAACAGGCTGGCCGCGAGTTCGACGATGACGCGGGCGCTCTTGCCGCGGTCGTCCAGGAAGGGATTGAGCTCGACGAGGTCGAGCGAGGAAACGAGGCCGCTGTCGTGCAGCATTTCCATGATCAGGTGCGCCTCGCGAAACGTCGCGCCGCCCGGAACCGTGGTGCCGACACCCGGCGCGACGTCCGGATCGAGGAAGTCGACGTCGAGGCTGACATGCAGCAGGCCGTTGACCTTCGAGACATCGGCAATGATCCTCCGCATGATTGCGCCCATGCCGTCCTCGTCGATGGCGCGCATGTCGAAAACATTGACGCCGTTCGCCGTGATCGCCAGGCGCTCCTCGTCATCCACCGAACGGATGCCGACCTGATAGACCTGGCGCGGATCGACGAAGGGCCGTCCGGCCGGCAGGATCGGCGCGAATTCCGCCTTGCCGCAGAAGAAGGCGACCGGCATGCCGTGGATGTTGCCGGAAGGCGAGGTGGACGGCGTGTTGAAATCCGCGTGTGCGTCGAGCCAAAGCACGAACAAGGGGCGCCCAAGCTCGCTTGCGCGCCGCGCCATGCCGGAAACGCTGCCCATCGACAGGCTGTGGTCGCCACCGAGGAGGACGGGAAGCGTGCCTTCGGCCGCGGCCCGATAGGTCCTGTCCTCGATGGCGCGGGTGAACGCTGCGACGACCGGAAGATTGCGGGCATGGGCATGCTCGCCGAGCTCCGTGGCCGGCGTCGGGCGCAGGTCGCCGGCGTCGGTGACGCGGTAGCCGAGCTCGCGGAGCGCCGATCCGATGCCCGCGATCCGCAGCGCCGCCGGGCCCATGGCACAGCCGCCGCGGCCAGAGCCTTCCTCCAGCGGAACACCGATCAGCGTGACGGCCTTGGTCTTGTCGTTCATCAGGATCTCCTCGTCTGCAAGGCGCGATCTTCGTCAATGCGCGCGTTAGCAAAAAGATGGAAAATGATCAGAAAGCGAGTTAGATTGCGCAAAGTGCCAGCCAATTATGACGAGATGTAAAATGGACGACCTTGATCGCGATATTCTCAGCGCTCTGCGCCACAATGCTCGCATCCCGGCATCGTCACTTGCGGCGATGACCGGGGCGTCCCGAGCCACGATTGCCGCCCGGATCGACCGTATGGTGGCAGACGGAACAATCGCCGCCTTCACCATCCGTACCGGCAGCGAGATCCGCCCGGCCGGTGTCCGGGCGATCGTCATGATCGAAGTGGTGGGAAAGTTCGCCGATCGCGTCGCGCATCAACTGCGCGGCCTGCCCGAGGTCCGGGCGCTGCACAGCACCAACGGGCGCTGGGATTTCATTGCCGAGCTCGAGGACCGCGATCTTGCCTCGTTCGACGAGACGCTGCGGCGGATCCGCCTGATCGAGGGGATCAACACGACCGAATCGAGCATCCTGCTGAAGACCAGCAAGGTCGGTTGATCGCCGATCCTTTGCCGGCTCAGTATTCCTTTTCGTAGAAGATGCCCGCTCCTGCGCCTTCTGCCCCTGCTTCGCCCTTCAGCTTGACGCCGCGGCCGATGTCGAGGTTGATCACCGCCTTGGTCTGGCCGGTGCCGCCCTGCTGGAGCTCGATATAGGTTTTGTCGTTGAGGTACTTGCCGGCGCTGACCTTGGCCTGGCCCGTCTCGTCGGTGGAAATGTCGAGATCGTCGACGCCGAGCGTCGAGCGCAGCGCCTCGAACAGCGAGGTGGAACGGCCACCGGCGAGCTGGGCTGCGGCATCGGCGAGCTGGGCGATCTGCAGCGGCGACAGGCGGGCCATGGACTGGCCGAAGATCAGCTGCGCCAGGATCTCGTCCTGTGGCAGGGACGGCGACGAGGAGAAGGACACCGACGGATCATTGGCAAAGCCGGCGATCGTGATCGTGATCGTCGTCGTGCCCGAGGTGGTCGTCGCCTCCATGTCGAGGATCGGCACCAACCCCCCGCCGAAGGTGATGGTGCCGCGGGTGAACTGCATGCGTTTCGTCAGGATCGACAGGCGGCCGCGCCTGAGGTCGAAGGCGCCGGAGACGTTCGGAGCCTGGGCTGTGCCGGTGACCGCGATCGTGCCCCCGAGTTCCGCATCGATGCCGCGGCCGCGCACGAAGATCTGCGTCGGCGACGAGACGGTGAGGTCGAGGCCGATCGACGACTGGCTGCCATGGTGCTCGGTCTTGGTGATCGTCGCCATCTGCTGGCGCACGGCGGGCGGCGCATGCCTGTGCTGGATGTCGAGTTCGGACAGGCTGGTCGGCAATTTCTCCGGAATGGTGATCGCAGTTTTCGTCAGGTCGATCTTGCCGGCCAGCACAGGGCCTGAGAGCAGCGGTCCCTTGATGGTCAACTGTCCGTCGGCGGTGCTCGCCACCATGGTGCCGTCGACATAGACGGCCTTGTCGAGGGTGATGGCGATGTCGGCCGGCAGACCGGGCGAAAGGATGTCGATCGTGCCGCCGCCGGAAATGCTGCCGCCGCTGGCGAGCTTGCCGGTGAGGCCGGTGACGGAGGCGCGGTTACCCTGCAAGGTAACGGTCGCCGCCAGTTGCTCAACAGCCAGGTTGCGGCGGACGTCGATCAGGCGGGCGCCGGCGGTGCGCACGGTGCCGGTGACCTGTGGTGCGGCGAGCCCGCCGGAGACGGAAACATCGAGATCGGCCGCACCTTCGAGCACGAAACCCTGGCGCGACAGCATGCCGGTGAGTGCGGCAAAGGGCAGTTTTCCGGTGAACTTCATGGCGATCGGCCGTTGGCCGGAAAGGCTGAACGTTCCGCCCCCGGAAAGGCCGAGCCCGGCCTGGCCGGTGACCTCAGTGTCGAGCGACAGCCGACCGTCGCGGAAATCGCCCTTGGCGGAAACCGAGAACGCCCCGATGCCGGTCGAACGGGTCTGGGCGACAGCGGCGTTTGTCCAGTCGAGCGCATAGGTGACGACCGGTGCGGCGGGCGTTCCCCTGACCGAGACCGTTCCGGAGATCGTGCCGTCGGGTGCGAGCGTGGGGGCCACGGTCGCAATGAGCGAGGCGGGCACGTTGCGAAGCGCGGCGTTGAGATCGAGCGTGTCACCGGCGCTGCCCGTAACATCGACCGTACCGGAGCCGGCGGAAATCGTCGCCGTGTCGATCGTCAACTTGCCGCCGGCAACGGTCAGGGCGGCGGGCTTGGCGAGCGTGAGCGGGATGCGGCGCGGTGCCGCGGACAGCGTCTCGAGTGCGATGCTCAAGCCTGCCGCCTGCTGCTCGATGCGGCCCTTGGCCGCGAGCGGCGCGCCGTCGTAGCGGCCGTCGAGTTCAAAGGCAGTGCTGGCACCCTGTCGTGAAAATCCGAGCTTGGGCGTCTCAATGCGGTTGGCGCCGACCGACACGGCCGAGGCGCTGAGACTGCCTTCGGCGGCAAAGGCGGCAAGGTCGGAGATGGCAAGGCGGATGTCGGGTGCGTCAACCGTCACCGTGTCGCGCGTGAGCGTCGAACCGGTCGCCACGATGGTGGCCGACCGCTTGCCCCCGCTTTCTGCAAGATCGACGGAGCCTTTGAGATCGCCGCTCGCGTTCTGGCCCGCCAGGGCGGCGATCAGGCCGACTTCCGGCAGGTCGAAACGCAGCGTTCCCGAGGGTGCGAAGGCCGGAGAGAAGGCAAGCGCGCCTTCGATCTGGTTGGGGCCGACCGTGACGACCAGCGCCGGAATGGAGGAACGGCCGTTTTCGGCGACGAGATCGGCGGTCGCCTCGATCGCCTGGCCGTCGAGCGTGCCGGACAGTTTCAGCGTGCCCTTCGGCGCCGTCCTGTCGGCGGTTCCCGCGATCTCAAGTGCAAGGTTCTCCAGCTTGCGTCCGGCGGCGATGGCTGTGGCGCTTTTTAACGACAGTGTACCGGCCAGCGCGTCGAGCGGTCCTTCGGCCGAAAGGGCGAATTCGGCGCCGCCGCTGATGTTGTCGACCAGTGCGCCAAGTTCGGTGATGCGGCCGGCGAGATTGGTCGTCAGCCTGTTTTCTGCGTCGAGGGTCAGCGAGCCGGTCGCCTCGCCGAGATTGCTGGACAGCCTGAGGTCGGAGAACGCCAGATTGTGCGGCTGCGTGTAGTCGAGCGTGCCGGCAAGGCCGATCGTACCTTGGAACTTGCCCGCCAGGTTCGCCGGCAGGACGCCGGGAATGGCGAAGAGCTCGAAGCGGCTGGTGAGCGTCTTCTCGTCCAGCGCATAGTCGCCGTTGAGCTTGCCGCCGATCGTCGTGCTTTCGATGGTCGTGCCGTCGAAGCCGATCCTCGCCGCGCCGATCGTCAGCGGCGCCTTGATCGTCAGCGGCGCCTTGAGAATGCGGTCGAGCTCGGCGTCGGCGAGCTGGCTTGCGGCAACGGAAAGCGTGGTCTGAAGAGGTCCCGTGCGCGTGGCGAGATCGAAGCTGTCGCTCTTGGCCGCCAGGTCCACGCCGGAGAACTTGCCCTGCGGCAATTGCAGCGAGGCGAAGCGGCCGGTGAGATCGACGGTCGCGCCATTGGCGGGGCCGCTGACGGCAAGCGCGAGCTGCTCGATGTCCGCCGCGATGGTCTGCTCGCCGCTCGTCCAGCTGAAGGGAACCGGACCTGCGGTGCCGACCAGCCGCGCCTTCAGGTCATTTGTCCCGTTGGCGGCGTAGCGGCCCGACGCGGTCAGATCGAGCGCGGCGGTCGATAGCTTGCCCCGTTCGATCGTCACCGCGCCATTCCGGTCGAGATTTGCGGCGAGGTCGATCACCGTCTCCCCTTCGAACAGAGGACGAAGCGTCGGCGGCAGCAGTGCGTCGAAACGGCCGCCGCCGATGGCGGTGATGCTGCGCAGGCCGGTGGCAACGCGGTGCGTCGCATCGACGGCGAGAGACGGGCGGCCATCGACCGAGGCCGTCACCTTGCCCTTCCAGTCGGTGAGCGGGCCGTCGCCGTCGACGCCGATGCGCAGCGCCGGGCTGCCCGGCAGCCGCAGCAGGCCGGCGACGAGGCCGCCCGCCGGTTCATTCAGCACGCCGGTGAGGCGCAGGCGATTTTCGGCTGGCGCGTAGACGAGGTCGGCGGTTGCCTCGGCATCCGGCGCCTCGGCACGCGTGGCCCGAAGCTGCGCCTCGATCCGCTCGCTCACCGCCTGGCCGGAGCCGGTGAGCGACAGTCGGATGTCACGGCCGGCAAGGCCTTGGCCCAGATCGATGATGGGAAGGTCGAGCGATTTCACGTCGATCTCGACCGGCAGGGTGAAGCCGGAACCCGATTCCTCTTCCGCCGTGTCGTCCGCGGTTGCGACGGGCGCGCGATCGATGCGGACGGTGGCTGCGGCAATGCGCTCAGCCGTCAGGCGGCCGCCCAGGAGATCGAGAGGCGACCAGTCCATGGCGATGTCGCGGATTTCGGCATAGGGGCCCCGGCTGTCGGCCAGCGATATACTTTCGATCCGCAGGTCTCCGCCCAGCAGCGGCCCCGCGCCGTCGATGGTGATCTGCCGGTCGGGCGTCGAGAGCATGGAGGCAAGCTGGCCGGCCACGAAGCTGCCGCCTACGGTGGTATAGCCGGCGAGAAGGATTGCCACCACGCCGAGCACCAGCGTTACGCCGGCGCCATAGGCGATCAGGCGAAGAACAAATCTCGTGAGGCGTTTCAGCAGGCGCATGCGGCTTTCTTAGTCCTTCTCGGGTTCGGCTCAGAAGCTCTGGCCGATGCCGGCATAGATGCCGTATTTGCTGCCGCCGTCGTAAGGGTCGAGCGGCATGGCGACGTCGAGGCGCAACGGCCCGAACGGCGTCTGGTAACGCAGGCCGATGCCCGCCCCCATGCGGATATCGGAGAAATCCGGATAATTCGCGGCAGTCACAGAGCCGATGTCGAGGAAGGGCACGATGCCGATCTTCTCGGTCACGTTGACCCGCGCCTCGAAAGAGGCGAGCGCATAGGCCCGTCCGCCGGTCGGATCGCCGGCGGCGTTCTCCGGCGAGATTTCCTGATAGGCATAGCCGCGCACCGAGCCGCCGCCGCCGGCGAAGAATCGCCGCGTCGCTGGAACGGACTCAAGATCGCCCGCGCCGACCAGCATGCCGGCGGACAGCTTCGCCGCAAGAACGATGCGGTCCTCGTCGCCGAGGCTGTAATAGCCGGAGATCGAGCCCTCGAATGTCGAGAAGAAGGTCTCCCCGAGGATCTCGTAGCTCGGGATGACGGTCAGGGCCGCGTTGAAGCCCTCGGTCGGGTTGAGCTTGTTGTCGCGGGTGTCGCGGGTGTAGCCGATCGGAACGCCGAAGGTCAGGTAGGTATTGTTGCCGAAGGCGTCGTCGATGTCGTCATAGGCGAGCGAAACGCCGGCCGACACCTTGTCGTAATCAGTAATCTCGTAGGCGAAGGCAACCTTGCCGATGACCGAGGCGGCGTCATAGGACTCGGTCGTGAGCGTCGCACCCTTGATGCTCGCTTCCAGCGTCCCCGAGGGGAAGAAGGCGCCGGGTTTGATGAAGGTGATACCCGTGCTGTAGTCGAGATCCTCGACGCCGCTAAAGTCGCCGAGCCCGCCGACCTTGCCTTCGAGTCTCAGCGATTCCGCCTGACCGAACAGGTTGCGATGGCCCCAATAGCCCTCGACGCCCAACCCGTCGATGGACGAAAAACTGGCGCCGACGCCGAAATAGCGATGCTTGCCCTCGGCGACGACGATGCCGAGCGGCAGCGAACCGTCCTCTTCAAGCCCGTCCGCCTCGTTGATGGTCACGCTGGAGAACACGCCCAGCGCGCGCAGCCGCTCGGCCGCCTTACGCAACTGCTCCGGCGAATAGGTCTGGCCCGGCCGCAGCCGCGAATAGCGGGCGATGAATGCCGGATCGACCTTGCGGGCGCCCTTGACGGTCACCTCGCCGATCGGCGCGACAGGCCCGGCTTCGACCGCAAACACCACATCGACCGTCTGTGTCTCGTGGTCGGCGACGACATCCCGGCGCGCCAGCACGGCAAGCGGACGCCCCTCGGCCTTCAGATCGTCGACGATCTTTTCGCCGGCCTTGAGGATGACCAGCGAGCCGGCCGGCCCGCCCGGCACCAGATCATAGTTGGAAGGGTCGAGGCCCACGGCATCGCCCTCGAGCGTGACGGTTCCCAGCGCGAAGGCGGGGCCGGGATCGACGCGGATGGTCACCGGGATCGGGCCGTCGCGGCCAAAGGTCGGAATGGGTGGCAGGTCGTCGATATCGCGGCCGTCGACCGTGACGCGGACGACCCCGCCATAGCGGGAATTCTCATAGAGGGTAGCAACCAGGCGATCGCGGTCGTCGCGCGCCTTGATGACCAGTCCCAGGTCGCCCGACACGGGCGCCTCTTGCCCCTGCACCAGCAGGGAGGTGCGCTCCAGCGCCGCGGCAAGGTCCTTGTCGGCGCCGTCGGTATCGATGGTGATGCTGTAGCGGACCGGATCGATGACGTCGTTGACCGCCTCGTCCTCGCCGAAGAGGGTGATGCCGAAAATCTTGAAGGCATGGGCTTCGCCGGTCAGCACCGGAGCGAACGCCATGGCGAGCCCCAGCCCGAGTGCGGTGCCGGTCCTCCGAAACGCAAGACAGTTCTTCGGTGATATCGGAATACTCGGCATGCACACATTTGCTCGTTGCGGTCTGATTGCTGGCCGCGTTTCCGTCGGCAGCCCGAGCTTAATCGTAAAATCGCCGAATGGGGTATTTTTTTTGAGAAATTGTCCGCGAAGGGAAGCCCCGGCGGGTGCCGGGACTTCCACTTTAGCGTGAATTAGTAGCGGCGCGGGCAATCGTCGACGTAGCGACGGCCGTAACGGTCGCGGTAGTAGCACTGGCCGGGCTGGTCAGCCACGTTGCCGATCACGGCGCCGGATACGCCGCCAATTGCCGCGCCGACGGCCGCGCCGCGAACGTCACCGGTGATCGCGCCACCGATGATCGCGCCCGAAGCCGCGCCGATCGCAGCGCCTTTTTCGGTCTGGGTGCAGCCTGCGACCGACAAGCCGATCAGAACGAGCACAAGAGCTTTCTTCATGATATTTCTCCACTGTTTACGCGTCCGGCCGGGCCGGTACATGTCTTCCCCGCCCCAATGCCTGTAGGCATCCTCTCTCGGCGGTCGCGGCTCCAGAATAGCCCGCAATTCGCGAAAGTCCACGAAATAGAAAGTCGAATATCATGCTCCATTATTCGCCTTGTCGTCCGTCACAGTAACGGGCCGATCTATGCTGCAGCGCGAAATATAAAAAATACGTTCGGGCGCACTCTTCCTGTTGATCGGCCGGAGAAAAAGACAAATGATAGCCGGTGTGTCCGGGAGAGACACGAGGAGGAACCACATGGCAAAAGTAACGCTGACGGTGAACGGCCGTTCGGTGAGCGGCGAGTGCGAAGACCGCACCTTGCTCGTCCATTTCATTCGCGAAAAACTCGGACTGACCGGAACCCATATCGGTTGCGACACGACCCAATGCGGTTCCTGCGTCGTGCACATGGACGGCAAGTCGGTGAAGAGCTGTTCGATCCTGGCGGTCCAGGCTTCCGGCTCGGCGATCACCACGATCGAGGGACTGGCGAGCAACGGTGAATTGCATCCCGTCCAGGCGGCCTTCAAGGAACATCACGGCCTGCAGTGCGGCTTCTGCACGCCGGGCATGGTGATGACCGCGGTCGACATGATCAGCCGTCACGGCGGAAACCTCGACGAGGCGACGGTGCGCCACGAGCTGGAAGGCAATATCTGTCGTTGCACTGGTTACCACAACATCGTCAAGGCGGTGCTTTCCGCCAATGCCGAGATGCATGGCGGACGTCAGGCAGCCGAATGAGGCAGTAGGCAATAGGCAGTAGCCAGGAAGCAGTCGTTGGCGGCCGTCGTGATCGGCCCCTGCTTTGCTCGCTACTCCCCACTGCCTCCAACGGACTATTTCCACGAATCCCTTTTCTCTGGAGGAGAAGACTATGGGTGTTGAAGGAATCGGGGCGCGTGTCACGCGCAAGGAAGACAAGCGCTTCCTCACCGGCAAGGGCCGGTATACGGACGACATGGTCGTTCCGGGTATGAAATTCGCCTACTTCGTGCGTTCGCCCTATGCCCATGCCAAGATCAAGGGCGTGGATGCGTCGGCCGCCAAGGCCATGCCGGGCGTGATCGACGTGCTGGACGGCAAGCAGCTCCTGGCCGACGGCATCGGCAACCTGATCTGCGGCTGGATGATCCATTCCAAGGACGGCACGCCGATGAAGATGGGCGCCTGGCGCCCGCTCGCGCACGAGACGGTGCGCTATGTCGGCGATGCCGTGGCGATCGTCGTGGCCGACACCTATGGCGAGGCCTGCGACGCGGCCGAAGCCGTGGTCGTCGACTATGAGGAACTGCCGGTCGTGACCGAGGCCGTGACGGCGCTCGAGCCGGGCGCGCCGCAGCTTCATCCCGAAGCGCCGGGCAACCTGATCTACGACTGGGAAATCGGCGACAGTGCCGCCGCCGACCGGGCGATCGCCGCGGCCGCCCACGTGACCGAGATCGAGATCCACAACAACCGCCTCTCGCCCAATCCGATGGAGCCGCGCGCCACGCTCGGCATCTACGACACGGCCGAGGACCACTACACCTGCTACACGACCTCGCAGAACCCGCATGTCGCGCGGCTCGTCATGAGCGCCTTCTACAATGTGGCGCCGGAAAACAAGCTGCGCGTCATCGCGCCGGACGTCGGCGGCGGCTTCGGTTCCAAGATCTACATCTATCCGGAAGAAATCGTCTGTCTCTGGGCCTCCAAGAAGACCGGCGTTCCGGTCAAGTGGACGTCCGACCGCACCGAGGCCTTCCTCACCGACGCCCATGGCCGCGACCATGTCTCGAAGGTGAAGATGGCCTTCGACAAGGACAACAAGGTCATCGGGCTGAAGGTCGACACGATTGCCAATCTCGGCGCCTACATGTCGCTCTTCTCCTCGTCGGTGCCGACCTATCTCTACGCCACGCTCCTCTCCGGGCAGTATGCGATCCCGGCGATCCACTGTAATGTCCGCACCGTCTACACCAATACGGTGCCGGTCGATGCCTATCGCGGTGCCGGCCGCCCCGAGGCGACCTACCTGCTCGAGCGCACCATGGAAACGGCGGCGCGCGAACTCGGCGTCTCGCCGGCGGAACTGCGCCGGCAGAACTTCATCCGCACCTTCCCCTACCAGACGCCGGTCATCATGAATTATGACGCCGGGAACTATGAAGCGTCGCTCGAGGCGGCGATGGCGGCTGCCGACTGGAAGGGCTTCCCGGCCCGTCGCGCGGAATCGGAGCGCCGCGGCATGAAGCGCGGCATCGGCATGAGCTGCTATATCGAGGCCTGCGGCATCGCGCCGTCGGCTGCGGTCGGTTCGCTCGGCGCGGGCGTCGGCCTGTGGGAATCGGCCGAGGTTCGGGTCAATGCGGTCGGAACGGTCGAAGTTCTGACGGGTTCGCACAGCCACGGCCAGGGCCATGAGACGACCTTCGCCCAGCTGGTCTGCGAGCGGCTCGGCGTGCCGATCGACAATGTCTCCATCATCCACGGCGACACCGACAAGGTGCAGATGGGCATGGGCACCTATGGTTCCCGCTCGGGTGCCGTCGGCATGTCGGCGATCGTCAAGGCGCTCGACAAGGTCGAGGCCAAGGCGAAGAAGATCGCCGCGCACCTGATGGAAGCGGACGAAAGCGACATCGTCATCGAGAATGGCGAGCTCAAGGTTGCCGGTACCGACAAGTCGCTGCCGTGGTTCCAGGTGGCGCTTGCCGCCTATACCGCCCACAACCTGCCGGGCGGCATGGAGCCGGGTCTGAAAGAGGGCGCCTTCTATGATCCGTCCAACTTCACCTTCCCGGCCGGCTGCTACATCGCCGAAGTCGAGGTCGATCCGGAAACCGGCAAGACGACGATCGTCCAGTTCGTCGCCGCCGACGATTTCGGCAATATCATCAACCCGATGATCGTCGAGGGCCAGGTGCATGGCGGCATTGCCCAAGGGGTGGGCCAGGCGCTGCTGGAAGGCGTGCGCTATGACCCCACCACGGGCCAGCTGCTCACCGCCAGCTACATGGACTATGCCATGCCGCGCGCCGACGACCTGCCGTCGTTCAGCCTGTCGCATCAGAACACGCCGTGCCCGGGCAATCCGCTCGGCATCAAGGGCTGCGGCGAAGCCGGCGCCATCGGTTCGCCGCCGGCGCTGATCAACGCCATCACCGATGCCATTGGCACCAACAACCTCAACATGCCTGCAACGCCGCTTGCCGTCTGGTCGGCAATGCAGGCTGCAGAGTAACGGGAGGACGAAGCATGTTTCTGTATTCGACCAGCTATCATCGCGCCTCCTCCGTCGAGGAAGCCGGAAGTCTGCTTTCGGGGGCTTCCGACGGGAAATTCTTGGCGGGCGGCCAGACTTTGATCGCCACCCTCAAGCAGCGCCTCGCACAACCGTCGGATCTCGTCGATCTCAGGCACATTGCCTCGCTCAAGGGGATTTCCGTCGATGGCCGGATGGTGACGATCGGTGCGGGCGTGACCCATGCCGAGGTTGCCGGATCGGGCCTGATCCGCTCGGTCTGTCCGGCGGTCTGCCATCTCGCCTCGTTGATCGGCGATCCGCATGTCCGCCATCTGGGCACGATCGGCGGATCGATCGCCAACAACGATCCGGCCGCCGACTATCCGGCTGCGATGCTCGGGCTCGGCGCGACCATCGTCACCGATCGCCGGCAGATCACTGCCGATGACTTCTTCGTCGGCTTGTTCGAGACCGCACTCGAGGAGAACGAGATCGTCACGGCCGTCAGGTTCACGGCGCCGGAGCGGGCGGGCTACGCAAAGTTCGCCAATCCCGCTTCGCGTTTCGCCATGACCGGGGTCTTCGTCTCCAAGGGGCCGGCCGGCGTTCGCGTCGCCGTGACGGGGGCAGGCTCCAGCGGGGTCTTCCGCCACGCCGGGCTTGAAGCCGCACTTGCCGGCAATTGGTCCGCGGATGCGCTTTCGGGTGTTGCGGTGGACCCGACCGATCTGATGGCCGATATGCACAGCAGTGCCGAATACCGCGCCAATCTGGTGAAAGTGATGGCGAAGCGGGCCGTCTCCGCTTCCTGAGGACAGCGGAGAATCGCCACACGGAAAAAGGACGGCTTCGGCCGTTCTTTTTTCTGCAGCTTGACGCAGATCAAGTTTGGCGAGCGGCCGATCGGCTAGCAAATGGCTGGAAGGATTCAGAAATTGCGCCATTTGTCGCAGTTTAGAATGAATTTACAGTGCCGGGGTTGACCGAACGCGCGTTGGATCTCAAAAAGAGCTGAACAGACTGGAGTTGGGAAATGGATTTCGAGGCGTTTTTCAAGGGCGAACTGGAAGGCCTTCACGAAGAAGGGCGTTACCGGGTTTTCGCCGATCTTGAGCGGCAGAGGGGTAATTTCCCCCGTGCCACGCGCTACACCGAAAACGGCCAGCAGGAAGTCACCGTCTGGTGTTCCAACGACTATCTCGGCATGGGCCAGAATGCCGGAGTGATCGAAGCGATGAAAAACGCCATCGATCACTGTGGAGCGGGTGCCGGTGGCACCCGGAACATCTCTGGCACCAACCACTACCACGTCCTTCTCGAGCGTGAGCTGGCCGATCTGCACGGTAAGGAATCGGCGCTGATCTTCACCTCGGGCTATATTTCCAACTGGGCGGCGCTTGGCACGCTCGGCCAGAAGATCCCCGGCCTCATCATCTTCTCCGACGCGCTCAACCACGCCTCGATGATCGAAGGCATCCGCTACTCGAAGTGCGAGCGGGTCATCTGGAAGCACAACGACGTCAAGGACCTCGAAGCCAAGCTTAAGGCCGCCGACCCGAAGGCGCCGAAGCTGGTCGCCTTCGAATCGGTCTACTCCATGGACGGCGACATCGCGCCGATCAAGGAGATCTGCGATCTCGCCGACAAGTACGGCGCGATGACCTATCTCGACGAAGTGCATGCCGTCGGCATGTACGGTGCCCATGGCGGCGGCATTGCCGAGCGCGAGGGCCTGATGGACCGCTTGACGGTCATCGAAGGCACGCTGGGCAAGGCCTTCGGTGTGATGGGCGGGTACATCACCGGTTCCGCGGCACTCTGCGACTTCGTCCGATCCTTTGCTTCGGGCTTCATCTTCACGACGGCACTGCCGCCGTCGCTGGCCGCCGGGGCCGTCGCCTCGATCCGCCACCTGAAGACCAGCCAGCTGGAGCGCTTCGCACACCAGGAGCGCGTGCGTCGTCTGCGTTCCATGCTGGATGCGCGCGGCATTCCGCATATGCCGAACCCGAGCCATATCGTCCCGGTCGTGGTCGGCGACGCTGCCAAGTGCAAGTGGATCTCCGACCTGCTGCTCGACAATTTCGGCATCTACGTCCAGCCGATCAACTATCCGACCGTGCCGAAGAAGACCGAGCGCCTGCGCATCACGCCGACGCCGCTGCATTCGGATGGCGACCTGGAACATCTGGTCGGCGCCCTGCATCAGCTGTGGTCGCGCTGTGCGCTGGCCCGCGCCGTCGCCTGAGGCAAAAACCGTCTTTAATTTTGGGAATGGATCAACCGCCTGCCTGTCAGGCGGTTTTTTCGTGCGCCGCGATGATGTCGTCGGCGACCTTGCGCGCCTCGGCATCGGCGGCGAAGACCTCGGCAATCGTGCTCGCCGCTCCGCAATCGATCAGGCGGTCCATCGTCGCCTCGACGATGTCGGCCATGCCGAGGAAGCCGATCTTCTCCTCGACGAAGGCGTTGAAGGCCGTCTCCTCTGCAGCGTTCATGATTGCCGCCTGCAGGCCGCCGCGCATCAGCGCCGTGCGGGCGAGCCGGAGCGCCGGGAAGCGCGTCTCGTCCGGTGCCTCGAAGTCGAGCCGGGACAGCTTGGCGAAGTCGAGCCGCTCGACATTGAGGCTCGGCCGCTTCGGATAGGTCAGGGCATAGCCGATGGCGGTGCGCATGTCGGGTGGGCCGAGCTGGGCGATCACCGAGCCGTCGCTGTAGCCCACCATCGAGTGCACGATGGACTGCGGATGCACCACGACTTCGATCTGCTCCGGGGAAACGTCGAAGAGGTGCTTGGCCTCGATCATCTCGAGCGCCTTGTTGAACATCGAGGCGCTGCCGACGGAGATCTTCAGGCCCATCGACCAGTTGGGATGGGTCCTCGCCGTTGCGACGGTGACGCCCGCCATCTGCTCGCGCGTGAAGGTGCGGAAGGGGCCGCCGGACGCTGTGAGGATAATGCGCTCGAGTGCAGCGCGCTGGTTGGTGTCGAGACACTGGAAGATGGCGCTGTGCTCGCTGTCGACCGGAATCAGCCGCCCGCCGCCGGCCTTCACGGCCTCGACGAAGAGCGCGCCGGCCGAGACCAGGCATTCCTTGTTGGCAAGCGCTATGTCCGCCCCGCGGGCGGCTGCGGTCAGGGTGGGGCCGAGGCCCGCCGTGCCGACGATCGCCGCCATCACCCAATCGGCGTCGAGGCTTGCCGCCTCGTCGAGACCGGAGCGGCCGGCTGCCACGTCGATGCCACTGCCCGACAGTGCGTCCTTCAGTGTGATATACTGGCTTTCGTCGGCCGTCACGGCGAGCTTGGCGCCGGTGGCAAGCGCCTGCTCGGCCAGGAGCTCGATATTGCCGTTGCCGGTCAGAGCGCCGATCTCGAAGGATTCGCGGCCGCCGAGCTGGTTGACTACGTCGAGCGTGTTGACGCCGATCGAGCCGGTCGAGCCGAGAATCGTCAGGCGGCGCGGCAGTTGGGTTTCGAGGGTCATTCGGGCTGTCCGCAAGATTGCTTCAATCGCAGATGCGTCTACAAGGGATTGCTGAATGCGGCAAGCTTCGTATCCTGTGGCCTGTCGCCCGTTGTCGTGCCTATTCGGAGGTCTTTCATGCAGGGTGTCGTCGGGGGTCTGCGGCGCTATGGCCAGCCTTTGTTGGCGCTGGTCGCGCTGGCGACGCTGGCCGGGGGTGGCATTGCCTATTTCACCGCGCAACCGGAATGGGCTTCCGGCCTGTGGTCCCTCGGCACGGCGCTCGTGCTCCTGGCGCTTTTGGTCGAGATCGCCCTGTCCCTCCTGCAGGGCCATTTCGGCCTCGATGTCATCGCCGGGCTCTCGATGGGCGCTGCGCTTGCCTTCGGCGAGCCGCTGGCTGGCAATATCGTCGCGCTGATGTATGCGGGCGGCCAGCAGCTGGAGAATTTCGCCGAGGGTCGCGCCAGACGCGAGATGACGGCCCTGCTCGGGCGCACCGCCCGCACAGCCATGCGCTATGCCCGCGAGGGACTGGAGGAAGTCCCGATCGAGACGCTGATGCCCGGCGAGCGCATCCTGGTGCGCCGCGGCGAGGTGGTGCCGGTCGACGGACGGCTGGCTGCCGGCCGGGCCGACATCGACATGTCGGCCTTGACCGGCGAAGCCATGCCGGCCCGTTTCTTCGCCGGCAACGACATGCCGAGCGGCGGCACCTCGATCGGCGCCGCCTTCGACCTCGACGTGGTGCGCGCCGCGGCCGACAGCACCTATGCCGGTATCGTGCGCCTCGTCGAACAGGCGCAGGAGAGCAAGGCACCGATGGTGCGCCTGGCGGATCGTTATGCGCTGTGGTTCCTCCTGCTGACGGTGCTGATTGCTGGCGGCGCCTGGTGGATGAGCGGCGATCCGCTGCGGGCGCTCGCCGTGCTCGTGGTGGCGACGCCCTGTCCGCTTATTCTCGCCGTGCCCGTGGCGATCATCTCCGGCATGTCGCGTGCGGCCTCGCTCGGTGTCCTGATCAAGAGCGGCGGGGCTCTGGAGAGGCTTGCGCGCGTGCGTACCGCCGTGCTCGACAAGACCGGCACCATGACCAGCGGCAAGGCGGGCGTCGTCGAGATCCGCACCGTCGACGGCATCGATCCGGAAGAGATGCTGCGGCTCGCCGCCTCGCTCGACCAGGCCTCGAACCATGTCAGTGCGGAGGCGCTGGTGCAGTCGGCGCGCGAGCGCGGCATGGCCCTGTCGTCTCCGACCGATATCGTCGAGACGCCGGGCTCCGGCGTCGAGGGCAGGATCGACGGCCGGTCGTTGGTGGTCGGCGGCAGCGATTTCGTGCGGGGCAGGTGTTCGGCCGGCGACCCCTACGCGCTAGGGCGCGATCTGCCGCCGGGAACCGCCGTCGTCGCCGTGGGTATCGACGGGATCGTCGCGGGCATCATCCTGCTGTCGGACCAGATCCGTGACGATGCGCATGCGACGATCGACTCCTTCCGCGCCGCCGGCGTCACCCGCTTCGTTCTCGCCTCGGGGGATCATGCCGATGCGGTGCGCGCCGCGGGCCTGTCACTCGGTGTCGACGAGGCGATCGGCGACCTGCTCCCGGCCGAAAAGGTCGAGGTCGTCGTCGCCGAGGGCCTCAAGGCGTCGGTGATGATGATCGGCGACGGGGTCAATGACGCGCCGGCGCTGGCCGCGGCCGACGTCGGGGTGGCCATGGGCGCGCGCGGGGCCGCGGCCTCATCCGAATCGGCGGATGTCGTGCTCCTCGTCGATCATTTGGCCAGATTGCCCGCCGCCCTCATGGTCGCGCAACGGACACGGCACATTGCCCTGCAAAGCGTGGCCGTCGGACTGTCGCTGTCGCTGCTTGCCATGGTTGCGGCGGCGCTCGGCCATCTGCCTCCCGTTCATGGCGCATTGCTCCAGGAAGTGATCGATGTCGCCGTGATCCTCAATGCGCTGCGGGCGCTGAGCGTTCCGGCGGGTATTCGCCCGCATCGCCAGGAATAGGCCACCGCCGCATTCCGGTTGCAGATTCCGGCGGGCAGCCGGAACAAAGCGGCCGGCAACCGGGTTGAGAGGGTGTGAATTCCCTTCCCAACCAGGAGAAACACCCATGGCACAGAAGAATCTCGACGACCTTTTCCACGAGACGCTCAAGGACATCTACTATGCCGAGCGCAAGATCCTGAAGACCCTGCCGAAGATGGCCCGCGGCGCCCAGGATCCGAAGCTGAAGGCCGCTTTCGAAAAGCACAAGGAAGAAACCGAAGGCCAGATCGAGCGCCTGCAGCAGGTGTTCGAAATCATCGGCAAGCGTCCGCGCGCCAAGACCTGCCCGGCCATCGACGGCATCATTGAGGAGGGCGAAGAGATCATGGAGGAATTCAAGGGCGCACCGGCTCTCGATGCCGGCCTGCTCGCTGCCGCCCAGGCTGTCGAACACTATGAGATCAGCCGCTACGGCACGCTGAGCGCCTGGGCAAAGCAGCTCGGCCTCAAGGACGCAGCCAAGCTGCTCGACGAGACGCTGGCCGAAGAATCGGCCACCGATGGCGCACTCTCGAAGCTCGCCGAAACGGCCGTCAACACGGCCGCGATGGAAAAGAAGGCGGCCTGATCCAGGGCTCGGTCGGTCCGGCTATGGCCGGACCTGATCGGGATTCCGAGATATGCGGCTGTCGCCCGCTTCCGCGGAGCGATTTGAAAGGGGAGCCCGTCCGGCTCCCCTTTTGCTTGTCTGCTGATTGTCTGCACATCGATTTGAGATTCAGGCGACCGCCTGCAGATAGGCGACCAGGCGCGCTTCATCCGCCTTCAGCCCGGCGCGTGCGATCCTGGTGTCGAGCAGTGTCCGAAGCGCGTCCCGTCTTTTCGCATCCGTTGCGAGTTCGAGGATGGCAGGATGGATGTAGCTCGTGCGGCAGATTGCGGGTGTGTTGTGCAGGGTTTCGGCCGCCGCGGCGCACATGGCCTTGATGCTCGGCCGGTCGTCGCGACGGATCTCGTGTGCGGCCAGGGAAAAAGCCGCGAGGCTGCCACCCCAGGTGCGGAAGGTCTTGGCCGAAACCGGGCATCCGGCGATTTCCCCCAGATAGGCATTGAGCTGGCCGGAATCGATGCGGCGCATTTCGCCCTGCGCGTCGCGCCAGGAAAAAAGCTCGCGCCCCGGCAGGTCGGCGATCGTCTCGAGGATCTTCTGCAGTCGCGGATGGCGAAGCTGGCGTCTCACCCGCTGGCCACCCTTGGCCACGAAACTCAGGCGGATACCTTCGCTGCCGAAGGAGAGATGGCGTTTCAGCAGTGTCGTCGCGCCGTAGCTGCCATTGTCGCGGGCATAGGCTCGGTTGCCGATGCGCAGATGCGTCTTGTCGAGCAGGGCCACCAGGCCGGCGAGCAGGAAGACCGCGTCATCGCCGCTCCGGTCGAGATCGGCGGTCACGCGCCGCCGGATTTTCGGCAGGGCCTCGGCAAAGGCGAGAAGCTCGCCGAACTTCTGCTCGCTGCGCCAGGCCTGCCAGTCATCGTGATAGCGGTATTGCTTGCGGCCGCGCGCATCGAGCCCGGTCGCTTGCAAGTGACCGTCTTCACGCAGGCAGATCCAGACCTGTTCATAGGTCGGTGGCAGGCCGAGGGTGCGTATGCGGTCGAGGGTCTTCCGGTCCCGCACCAGCTCGCCATCCGGCAGGCGGTAGCAGAAGCCCCGGCCGCGTCGCTCGCGGCGAATCCCGGGCTGCCCATCGTTGACATAAATGAGACCGATGCGCCGGAGCGCCTTTCCGTCCGGAGATGAGGCTAGCCGCGATGGACCGTCCATGTCGGGCTTCACCCTTCCGTCCCGGTTACGTTTTCGGATCCGCTCTCGCCGAGCGTTTCCCCGAGCTCGATCCGCAACTGGCGGCGGGCGCGGTTCAGCCGGCTTTTCACCGTGCCGATCTTGCAGCCGCAGATCGCGGCGGCATCTTCGTAGCGCTCTCCGAGCATGACGATCAGGATCAGCATTTCGTTCTGATGATGAGGCAGCCGGTTCAGCGCGCGGCGGACCTCGTCGGCTTGCACAACCCAGTCCTGGCTCGGTTCGCTCGTCAGGCGCTCGGCTATGTCCTCCGGCAGGCCGACGGTCTCCCGGCCGTGCTTCTTGAAGTGCGTGCAGAAGGTGTTGCGCATGATGGTGAACATCCAGGACTTCAGGCGCGTTCCCGGCTCGAAGCGATCGATGTTTCCAAGCGCCTTGATCAGGGTTTCCTGGACGAGGTCGTCGGCATCCTCGGGGCGAGGACAGAAGGTGCGGGCGAAGGCCCGAAGGGCAGGGATCAGGAGCACGACTTCCGATCGTGTTGCTCGGTCGGCGCTTCGGGTCGACAAGGCACCATCCTCCGTGGTGATTGATCGATGGAAAACTAAGCCGATAACGCGAGCATCGCTGGTTGGTTCCTGTCCATCTGCCGGGGCCGGAGCCGGCACAGGCGCGCAAGCGGTGGAACATCGGCGCGCATCCGGGGTTGGGGTTCTGCCGTGTCGGCGGCCGTCGCCGAGGCATTGCCCGGCGCCGGGTGATCTGCACGGCACAGGGGCGCGTATCGCCATGCGAACAATCGGCGGGTGAGGCTGCAAGGCAGGTAGACGTCGTCGCATTCAACGCCGGGAGGGGGCCGGATGACCAGAGAACAGGCAGTCCGCGGAAGGCCGGGACGGAAATCCCGGGATGATGATCTCAGTGCCAAGCTCGAGATCCTGTTGGCCGATGTGCGCGCGACGCCGGTCCCTTCCCGGATGCGCGAGCAAGCCGAGGAATTGCAGCAAGCCCTCGATGCCCGGCGCGGTTCCTGAGAGGCATCCTGCCTCCGCGCCCTTTGTCGGAACCGTACTGAAGCGAAGCAGGTTTCCTGTCGATCGCTTGCATTTTAGGCAGTTTCTTAAGCGCCGCATAAGCTGCCGCGCCTAATCTTGCTCAAGGAGACCTGAGGAGAAACGGCGTGACCACCCGGCTGAAAGCGCTGATCGTCGCGATCAATATTTCGATCCTGCTATGGGTCGGCCTGATCGGCGGGGCATTCTGGATGCTCTCCGACGGCGAGATTCTCGATCGCCAGACCACCGCGAGCATCACCTCTTGCCGCTGACCGGGCAGGGCACTGCCGCGCAGGCACTGGCCGACAACTCCCCTGAATGAAGCTGACAGCGACACCGGACGGCTGGCTGGGGCGAGTTTCGGCCCGGATCTTCGACTTTGATGCCGACAAATGCTCGGCACGCAGGTCGCGTTGCGCTTACCGAATGTCAGCCGCATTTGCCGTGTGTGGAAAAGCAAATGGTGATCCCGGCGCGATTCGAACGCGCGACCCCCAGATTAGGAATTAGCTGCTCGCTGCTATCGATCGCGCTCATTCTCCACCAATAGACGGCGCCATTCCCCCTATTTTCCTTGACTTTTCCCGCGATGTTGAATGATGTTAGCATCAGATTATAACGCGCCCTACCGTGCCTTTTTGTCACCCTTACGTTACCCTGAGGAAGCCATGGCTAAGGCCCTGACCGTGAAATTTGTCGAGGCAGTCAAGCCGGAAGCTGTCAGGCGAGAGATTCCGGACGGCGGTTTGCCGGGGCTCTACCTGATCGTTCAGCCTTCCGGCGCGATGAGTTGGGCGATACGTTACAGGGCGGGCGGAAAGCCGCGTAAGATGACGATCGGCGCTTATCCGGTCTATGGGCTGGCAACCGCCCGCGAAGCTGCCGGCAAGGCTCTTAGGGCGGTTTCTGAGGGCCGCGATCCTGGCGAGGAAAAGAAGGCGGCGAAGCGCGCGAGGCCCGACGATCAAAACCTTATCGGGGCAGTCCTGAATGACTTCGTTTCCCGGCATGTCGAGGCGAAGAACCGGGCAAGCTCTGCCAAGGAAAGCAAGCGCCTCATTGAGGTTGAGATCCGGCCGCGTTGGGGCAAGCGTCCAATCCAGTCGATCACGCGGCGTGAAGTCATCGAGCTGCTGGACGAAATCGCCGATCGTGGCGCGCCCGTGACTGCGAACCGGGTTCATGCGTTGCTGCGCAAGTTCTTCAATTGGGCAATCGAGCGCGACATTCTCCAGATGACGCCAGTTGCCAACGTAAAGGCACCAACGGCGGAAACCTCAAGGGACCGCGTCCTGTCTCACGACGAGATCCGGCTTGCCTGGCTCGGTGCGGAAAAGATCGGCTGGCCATTCGGGCCTATGGTCAAGCTGCTGCTGCTCACTGGCCAGCGCCGCGACGAGGTGGCATCGGCTGCATGGGATGAGTTCCAACTAGACGGGCCTGCCCCGTGTTGGATCATTCCGAAGGAGCGCGCGAAGAACAATCAAACGCATGTCGTTCCGTTGTCGCCGGCTGTTGTGTCGATCCTGAAAGAGCTTCCCGGCCTCAAGAGCAAGCGCGGGTACGTGCTAACGACGACAGGCGAGACGCCTATCAGCGGCTTTTCGCGGGCCAAGGAAAGCCTTGACGCTGAAATGCTCGCAATCGCCCATAGGGAGGCCGTAGAGCGCGGCGACGACGTTTCCCGCGTCGCTATAGCGCCATGGCGCATTCACGACCTGAGGCGCACCGCTGCAAGCGGCATGGCGTCGCTAGGTCAGCCGGTGCATGTGGTCGAGGCGGTGCTTAATCATCGCAGTGGTTCAATCAAGGGTGTTGCCGCGATCTATAACAGACATGACTACCTTGAAGAGAAACGGCGCGCGCTTTCAGCCTGGGCTAACATGGTGGTGGGGATTGTCGCGCAAACGGGCGCTGGAAACGTCATTCCCCTTGATCGTGTTCAGGCTTGAAGAATGACGCCTTCACGGCGGTTAGAAGTTTCTCGGCATCTTCCATGCTTTCGCCCTGTCTTAACAGGGACCATGCGGCGTGCGCCTCAAGTGCGGTCCTTATGGTCTTGTCGCGCTCTTCCTTGCTCTTTCCAGAGTAATCAGCGCCAGCCAACGCAATCATCAAATCCAGAAAATACGGATCGACGTGAAGCGCCATTTGGCACAGGCGGCGTATCGCCTCGGCGCGCGACCTTAGCCTATTCGCAAAGCTCCAATCGTCAATTTGCCGCGCTTCCCGTTCCGAGAGCATCATCTGGAATTTGATGGTTTTCAGTTCGTCGGCCATGTCTCACCTTTTTTCATTTCCACTAAGTGACGGAGCATCACCGGACAATATGGGGAACTTCCATCACTTCCATTGAAGTCATGATTGGCTGGTGCTATATCGTGTTCTATCAGTAATGGAAGTGATGGAGAAAATATGCAAGCCTTCCTCACCCGGCCGCAGGTCAAACAGCGGTACCAGATTTCGGAGATGACCCTCTGGCGTTGGGAGAACAGCGAGACGCTGGACTTTCCCAAGCCGATTGTCGTGAACCGGCGCAAGTTCTTCCGAGAGGAGGATTTGACCAATTGGGAGCGCGCGCGCGTCCAGGTGTCGGCATGAAAGCACCCCTGACCCCTCCCGAGCATGAAGGGAACGACGCCGTGACGCTGGCCGCACAGTGGCTTGCTGACGAGCGCGCGCCCGTCCCTGGTGTCGTTCTCAAGCTGCAGTCCATGTTCGGCCTGACACCTCTTGAGGCGATCGAAGCGCAGGCAATGGCAAGGCGGTTCTTCATCCTGCGGAGGGCCTTTGGATGAGAAGTTTTGCTTCCATTAGCCCCACGGTCTGGCAATCGGATTTGAAAAAGCTGCGGGGGGATCTCGAAGCGCAAGCCGTCTATTGGCACCTGACCACAAGCAGTCATTCAACCATGATTGGCGTTTATGTTTTGCCGATCCCCTATCTTGTTTACGAAACCGGAAGCACCTTTGAAGGGGCTTCTAAGGGGCTTCGAAGGGTATGCGAGGTAGGGATAGCCAGCTACGACGAGGTCAACGAAATAGTTTGGGTTCACGATATGGCCGCAAACCAGATTGCGCCGCGTCTTAGCCCCAAGGATAAAAAGGTTCTCGGCGTCTGCAAACAGCTACAAATGCTGCCTATCTGTCAGATTACATTGGGTTTTTATGGCCGATACAGGGACGCTTTCCATTTGGCCGGCGAGCCAATCCTTGAAGAATACGAAAGAGCCTTCGAAGCCCCTTCAGAGCCCCTTCGAAGCAAGGATAAGGACAAGGAGCAGGACCTAGGAGAAGGAAAAGGATCATTTGGCTTAGGAGCGGAAAAAAATAACACTGGTCAGCAAATGCAAATTCCTGCTGGTCCTGAGGCGCCTGCATCCTCAATCCCTCCTAAGCCCAATAGCTACCTTTCCGCCAAGCATGGCGTTTCGATCGGTCGCGATCCGTTTCCGGCTCCCCGCAATGAGGCGGAGGGAAAGGAGTTTCTCCGAGGCCGTCGCGTCCCTGAATCCGAGTGGGTGAAATTGTTACCGCTACTCATGAGCGGCGACTTGCTGCCATTCGACATCGAGCCTTGGGAGAACGCGGCATGACAGATAACCGCACCCCTCAAAAAAAATGGAAGGACGAGCACCCGCTAGAGGTCCTGGCGCATCAGTATGTCAGATCGGCCCTTCGTCGCGGTCTTCTGTCTAGAGCGCCCTGCGAAGTCTGTGGAGCTGAAACCGTAGACGCGCACCATGAAGACTACGAACAGCCGCGAAAGGTCCGCTGGCTTTGCCGGCTGCACCATAAGCGCACGCACTCTCACCAGCGCAAAGAGCGCGATCCGGGCACGTCGTCTTGAAAGACAATCAAGGTTTTCAAGCTCGCCGAAATGCCGAATTGTTGGACACCTTAAAAAGGCGAGATGAGTTTCGCGACCAGTACGTGCGCGCGCCCGCGCGAGGGGCGACGGATGCTAGCAAATGCTAAGTACCTGGCAATTTCCCGACACCATAAAAGCACCGCGAGTTTTGTCAGGCCCTAAAGGCGGGCATTCGGACAATCCAGACGCCTGAACGCGCGAGGCAAGGTTTTTCCGACATCACTACGCGGGCGAACGGAACCTTACAAAACCTTACTCTCCATGGTTTTCTGCCAGTCACTACGCGCGAGGCCGCAAGGTTTTGGTGAAGTCACAACGCGCGGCAAAAATATTCCCCCTTCCTAAAATAGCCGGTAATATTCGGTAGCGCCTGATATAGTATCAGGGGAACGCTGTGCTTTTACCATTGTTGCTCAATGGGTTATTCTGCTTCCGATAGATAAATCCTGCGGTCGGGTATCGGCAGGGTAACGGAAAGAGCCGAAATTGACCGTGAAAGCCATCACAACGACGTTCGAGCCCGATTGGGACACCAAGCACCGCAAGGCTCTGGATCGGCTTGAAGAGTTGCGCCAACAGCGGGGTATTGCCTTGATGGAGGGCAAGACCTTTGACAATCGCCTAATCAACGTTGCCGAGTCTGACGTGGACGCTTGCGCCGCAGCGCGCGAGGAATCCGTCAGGCGGCATCGTGAGAAGGCCGAAGAACGCTTCCGCATCCATACAAACGATCAAAAAACAAGACTTCTGACGGTGGTGCAAAGTCGTCAGGAATCGATCGTGGATGCGGAAGCGGCCCTAAATGCGCTTGCTGACGCGCTGGATAGGTATCTCTCCACAAGCAAGGAAGCCTGTCAGCTCATAAACGGCCTTGGCGGCTCTTTCAGCACGATTTCCGACTACGAGGTGAGGCGACGTGCGGCGATACGCATTTCGCTCTCCATGAAGCCCCTGACGGGCACGGCCAGCCGCTTCGGCGGAATCGAATTCATCAACGTATCGCCGGAATTCGTCCTGGGAGACGGGACAAGCCCGCATCATTCATGGGCGGAAGCCGACGCAATCAAGATCGCGGCCGATGTGGCTAAGGTCCTTCAAGAGAAAATCACAGATGAGCAACATTGAGCCACATGAAGAAATGCGGAAGCTGACGCCTGTCAGCCCGGCTGACGTTCGGGTTAACTACGCTGGTTTCGTTTTCCGCGAATTGTTCATTCGCCTGCCGCGTGGCGTGATTGCCGATGACCTAAAAGAGCCTTCGCTCTGGTCGCGCGTTCAGGGTTCCAACAACTCCGCACTGAGGAAGTTTGACCGCGTCTTTCTCGTCTCGTTCGATGAAAGCTGGATTGCGGAATCCGTTGTAGATGGCGCGACGGACACGGGCGCTTCGCTGGCCAAACCCCGCATTACGTTGCTCAAGCAACGCACCGAACAGCTCTTCGGGGATGGAACCTATCAGGTCGAGTTCAACGGACGTGGCTACCACGTCGTGCGCCTCCGAGACGGACAAAGCATGTCTGACACGCTGGCAAATGCTGCCCTTGCGGAAAGGGCTCTTACCAGCCTTTACCCGCGACGCGCCGGGTAATTCCGCGCGCTGGCCGGCCCGGTTTTTTGCCTCTCCGGGCCGGCCAACAACGAAAGGGGAAAGATCATGTCGAACGAACTAGCCGTTTCCAACGCAACCGCTCCAGCGCCTTCCTCTGGGCCTGTAGACAGCGGTTTTTCGTCCAGCAACGACAACGGTTCTTCGGTTGCTATCCGTGGCGACCTGGCTACGCGCAAAGCCGAGATTGAACAGATCATGCGCTCGGACTTTCACCGCTATGAAATGGAGTATGCCGGTGAATATCTCCAGATCCTCAAGGAAGAGATGGGAGAAACCCGCGTCACTGACTTGATGCACACGGACTCCAGCCGCAGCGAGATGACGAAGACCGAAGCCGGCCGCGAACTGGTGCGATCCTGGGACCGCTACGGCGGCTTCAAGGCCCATCTTGCGACGGTGCAAAGGGAAGTCTCCGGGGTGGTGTCGTCGCTCGGCAATGAACGCGTTCAGCGGGCCTTTATGGAGCGTTTCGACCGCAGCCTATCCGAACCAATTCGATACGCGATTTACGAAAACATCGCCTTGGGGGCGCCGACGTTTGTTGTTCCGGCAACTGACGAAGACATGACCGTTTTTTCCGAAGACGCGGTTGGTAAAGCCCTTGTTTCCGAGTGGGGGCCTGACGCGGCAACGAAGGTAGCGACGATCTACAAGCGGTGCGACGCGGTGCTTGAGCGCCTTAGTGAGCATGAACAATTCGCCGTCATGGCTTGGTTTGGAAAGCTGCCAGATGAGCAAATGAAAACAATCTGTAAACTTCTGTCTGGAGATAGGATCTAATGGTAAGCGTGACGATCGACCGCCGCGATGGCCTGAACTCTGCCGCCGCGATG
Source organism: Allorhizobium sp. GW101-3B10 (assembly GCF_059424725.1). NCBI lineage: Bacteria > Pseudomonadati > Pseudomonadota > Alphaproteobacteria > Hyphomicrobiales > Rhizobiaceae > Allorhizobium > Allorhizobium sp. GW101-3B10. The sequence continues at coordinate 4,569,709 of NZ_JBWKZR010000001.1, forward strand.
AAAGGCCCTTGCAGGGTAGCTACGACCGCAAATATTACTCTGTCTGGTCTACAGGTAATTGATGGTGTCCAGACCGTCGAAGGGGACCGCGTTCTTGTTCGAGTGCAGGATACAGCACAAGACAACGGTATTCGCATTGCATCTACCGGCAATTGGGAGCGCGCGGCAGACTTCCGCAACAACCGCGATGTTGTCACCGGAACGCGCGTCTATGTGACCAGCGGAACGACCAATGCAAACACCGAATGGTTTTTGTCTACCGACAGTGCAATCACTATCGGGACGACAAGCCTTGCATTCACCAAAACGCCCCTAACTTCACGCCTTCCTGACCTTGTCGCCAATACAATCTCTGTAGACAACGCGGCAGGAACGGCGCGCGAGCAAAAGACATTTGCGGAGGTGGTTACGCTACTCAACGTCAAGGCGCTGAACGCTGACGGCGGGTTCACAGCTACCCACACGCAGGCAACCGAACCGGCAGAACATACCCCTTTCGGTGGTCTATTCAATAGCGCGGCTGCGGCAAACGACTATCATCTTGCTCTTGCTTCTGGCGTTCACTCCGGGCCGCGCTTCACTATGGCTGACCTGAGACCCACTTTCCCTCCAGTTTTCGGGAGAGTCTTGGGTTTTTAATCTGGCCTCATGCGGCCTGTTTTTCCATAGCCATTTTCATTGCGAACTCGCTGGGGGTGATATTGCCCAGCGACGAGTGGGGTCTGCTCCTGTTGTAATCCTCCTTCCATGCGTTGATGGCGGCTCGGGCCTGAGTGAGCGACGAGAACAGGGTCTCGTTGAGGCACTCGTCACGGAAGCTGCCGTTGAAGCTTTCGACGAAGCCGTTCTGCATCGGCTTGCCTGGGGCGATGTAGTGCCATTCGACCTTTGCTTCCTGGCACCATTTGAGGATGGCCATACTGGTCATCTCCGTGCCGTTGTCCGAGACAATCGTCCTCGGCTTTCCCCGTCTGGCGATGAGACTATCCAGTTCGCGGGCAAGCCGTGCCCCCGACAGGGATGTGTCGGCGACCAGGCACAGGCATTCACGGGTGAAGTCGTCGACCACCGCCAGAACACGGAACCGGCGGCCGTCGGTGAAGGCATCGCTGACGAAGTCCAGGCTCCAGCGCTCGCCCGGACGCGACGGCAGAGCCAAAGGACGTCTCGTCCCCAAGGCCCGCTTTCGGCCGCCGCGCTTGCGCACCGTCAGCTTCTCCTCGCGATAGAGACGTCGAAGCTTCTTCAGGTTCATGACCATCCCCTGCCGGTCGAGCATCACGTGGATACGGCGATAGCCGAAGCGACGACGCTCGGACGCCACCTTCTTCATCGCCTCGCGGATGGACGCATCGTCCGGCCGCACGCTCCGATATCGCATGCTCGAACGATCCACCGATAGAACCTCGCACGCCCGACGCTGGCTCACCCCGTGCTGCGCACAGACGTGAGCCACCGCATTCCGCTTCACATCGGGCGTCACCATTTTTTTGCAGCGACATCCTTCAGGATCGCATTGTCCAGCATGGCCTCGGCGAGCAGCTTCTTCAGCTTGGCGTTCTCGTCCTCGAGCGCCTTCAGCTTGCGGGCATCGGACACGTCCATGCCGCCGTACTTCGCCTTGTATTTGTAGAAGGTTGCATCCGAGATGCCGTGCCTGCGGCAGACATCGACTGTCTTCGCGCCCGCCTCCTGCTCCTTCAATATTCCGATGATCTGTTCTTCCGTGAACCGTGAACGCTTCATTCGTCCGTCTCCTTGATGTGACGGACTCTACCAAATTCTGGAGGAAGTTCAGGGTCTCAGGTCATGGCGCTTACCGGAACGACGCCTGGCGGAAATCCGAATGGCCCGGATAGCGCCTTCGTCCCTCTATGGGTCAACGCAGCAAAGACGGACTGGCTGAACAACGGAGCCAACGGCGAGTTGGACGGTGGTTATATTCTCGTAGCGCAGGGGGAGAACGGCGACTGCGGCGGGCTTTTGGTGCACGTCAATAAAGTCGAAAGTGCTTCCTATGGAGCGGTAGGATACGAACAATCTCTTGCATGGGTACAGGCAACGACTGGCACGGTACTGCGAGAAATTCATACAGTTGTTGGTTCGCATCTGCCGTCTACAGACGTTCGTCGTGATGGTGTGGGCTTCCATGCGCAGGCGGATGTCGGAACGTCTAACACCGGCTTTCTCGTTCATGGGAACGGTGGTAACTGGCTGTATGCCTTTCTCGCTGCTACTTCGGTGACTACCGGGACGGATTACTTCCATGTCACAGGTCCGAGTAATCCAGACGGAGCGGGCCTCGTTCGGGTAGGGAATGGAAGTGTAACGACGCCAGCACTGACTTTCGTCAGTCAGGCCGGACTTGGTTTCTACTCAAATGGTGCGGGCGTAATTGGTGTTGCATACAATGGTGCATCCATTGCCGATTTAGGCCCTGCCGGCGTGCGCATCGGATCGGGCCTTACTGATCAGGGTATCGGGACACTCAATGTCTCTGGAGCCTATTACATCGATGACACCATTGTTATCGATCAATCACGCGGCATCCGACTTCGGGCCTACACACCGACACAGCTCGCCACGGCTACCGATGCCGTGAACACAACCGATAAGGTTGCTGGAAAGTGCGTCTGGGACAGCACGAATAACCGTCTACTGACCGCTGGAGGCTCTACGGCAACAAGTAACTGGTACGTCGGTAACGGAACCGTCGCCATTACCCCCGTATAAGGAGAAAAAGCCAATGAAAATCGACTTCTCGCAGCACATCACTGGCCCTGACAGAAAAGAGCTTGAATTTCACCTCGGGTCCGTGGCGCTGGCCGCGCTCAACTCGCCGGAAAAGGAGCCTCTTCCGCTGGATCAGGCAATCAAGCGAGGCACTTTGGCGCTTATGGTAGCGAACGGCGGAGAGCATGAAGTCACGCCGGAAGACGCAGTCTTGATTCGCTCTCTTCTGCCGAAAGTATGGGCTCCGGTTATCGTCGCCCGCGCAGCGATGATGCTGGGCGGCTGATTGGTGATCTCGTAAAGAGCGCAGGCTATCCAGAGAAAGAAAGTTAAGTGACAGATACAGCGCCGGCAAGTGCAGAGATACAGGAACCGATTTCGCCCGAAATGGTGACGGTAAAAGGTGGAAAACATGCCGCTTGATCGAGAATATAAAACCGAGAAGGAGAGGAAAGAGGACAGAGCTAAGATATTCTTAGCCGTCGCTATCTCAGCGTTGACCAAAGCCGAGGAAGAAGAAAAGAGCCGAAAGAAGGAAGCCCAATAATGGCGCGTCTTCCCCAGCCTTATGAGCTTTCCGGCCCTGCATCGCTTCGCAGCGGTCGCCAGTTCATCGCCGCAGATACAACCGCAATCGGTGAAGGAATCGCCAGCTTTGGCGCGTCTCTGTCTGCCGTTGGTCAGGAGCGCAAGCAGCAGGAAAACGCCGTCGATATTGCTCGGGCCGAAGCCTACAAGACGCAAGAGCTTTTGCGCGTTGGCCGTGAGTTCGACAACGACCCAGACTATGCGACCTATGACAAGCGCGCGCCGAAGGTTACTGGCGATGTAGTCAATAGGGCGGCATCCGTCATCCGTGATCCGGCTATGCGCGAACGCTGGCAGCTCGGCGCGACGACAGACGCCGCCCGCACGAACGAAGCCATCTTCGGCAAGGCTGATACGCTCAAGAAGCAGACCGAAATCGTCGGCATGGATGACGCGCTGGAAGCACAGCGCCGTATCTATGTCGACCCGGAAACGACGGAAGAACAGAAAGACCTTGCTCGCCGCGATATTGAGGCGACGATTTCGGTTGGTGAGTCAACCGGGCTGTTTTCGCCATTCGAGGCCGACAAGCGCCGCCAAGCCTATCTTGAGGCCGCAGACCTGTCGCGCGCCTTGCTCGTTGCTGAGAGCGATCCTGATGCCGTTGCGGGCTATGGCGACCCTGCCTTGCCGGCCGGGATGCGCAATAACAACCCAGGCAACATCAAGTACATTGGGCAGGGGCGTGAAAAGGGCGTCGTCGGGCCGTCCGAGAATACCGACCAGGGCGACCCGCAGGCTATCTTCGTCACGCCTGAAGCAGGTATGCGCGAAGCCTATCGCCTCGCCATGTCGAAATACTCTGGTGGCAAGACGACGGCCAATGACCTGATTGCCGGCGACAACGGTTGGACACCGGGTAACTATGACGCTGCGGCCAACATCGCGCGCGGCATGGGCCTTAACCCTGATGACGATCTGAACCTTTCCGATCCTGCATCTGCGCAGAAGTTCCTTCGCTCGCTGGTGGCGCAGGAACATGGAAAGGCATCGGCGAAATACTCAGATGCGTTGATCGCGCGCGCCGTGAGCGGTGGCGCTGCGACTATCGAAGATCTGCCAATTATCACGGGCAATCAGGCTGGGCGCACGTCCGCCCCGGATATGGAAGGCGTAAACCCGGATCTACTCTCGACCTTCAAGAAGGTCCAGAACGCCTTTGGTCGATCGATCCCGATTGTCTCCGGGTTTCGTGGCGCGGCGCGTAATGCAGCGGCCGGCGGGGCCAAGGGTTCGCAGCACCTTGAGGGCAACGCCATTGACCTTGACGTGTCCGATATGTCGAAGGATGAGCGGCTGGAGTTGATCCGTGTTGCATCGTCCATGGGCATCACCGGGATCGGTGTCTACAACAACTCGCTGCATTTCGACGTAGGCCAACGCCGATCGTGGGGACCGTCCTATGGTATCGAAAGCGTTCCGGGATGGGCCAAGGACGCGATCAACGATCACTTGGCAGGTTCAGCCGCGCCGATCGGCGTTGGCCGCACGCGTCCTGAATATGTTCAGCGCCTTTCGCCAGAAGATCGTCAGCGCGTCATTGAGACTGCGGGCCGTGCCAAGATCCAGAAGGATAGCCAGGCGGCGGCGGAGCAGAAGGCCATTAGCGGTGCGGCGCTTGATGACTACCGTCTTCGCATCGCCACGTTTGATCCGCGTCTGTCGCCAACCGATATCCTGAACGACACGCGCATTGATTCTGGGCAGAAGGCAACGCTTATTCGTTCGCTTAATGAGGCCATAGGCGACGAGACAGAAGTAAACTATTTGCTCCAGTCAATTAAGCTTGGCTCCGCTACTGTGAACGCTTTCGATGCGCAACAGACGAAGATTGCCGACAAAGCTTTCATGAAGATTTCGGCGAGTGTATCGACGGAAGCCGAAGCGCAGATTGTGACGCAAGATTTTATTTCTCGCACTGGATACGTTCCGAAGACCATTCAGAACGAGCTGCGGCAGGGGGCGAACACAAACGACCCGGCGCAGATGGCCCAAGCAATGCAGGCTGCGCTTGCCATTGCCGACCTAATGCCGGGAAAGATGGCCTTTGACGGCTCGGAAACTGTTCTGAATAAGGCCGAACTGTATTCGATGTATGTATCAGATTTGGGTTATCAGCCGTTGGAGGCAGCGCAAAAGATAATCACGGCTAACGACCCTCAAAACACGGATAAAAGGAAGGCTTTGCTAGCAACTCCAGACGTGGAGAAAAAAATAAAGGAAATCAGCTCGGATTACGTCGCCAACATATTTGACCGTGGCGTTTTTCAGTCTGGAATCGGTAGCAATAACCCTAGCCTTGGGGCAAATCCTGCCGCAGAAGCGGCAATCGTTGCGGATTATAAGAGGCTTATGGAGGAGTCAATTATTGAGGTAGGGGGGGATCTTGGCGCGGCTGAAAACTTAGCCACAAAGAGGTTCAGCCGCATCTATGGGGTTTCCGAGTTTACAACTCTTGGGAATACGGTGGTGCGCTATCCAGTAGAAAAGGCGTATCCACCAGGCCAAGACGGCACACATGAATGGATCAGGACGCAGGCTATCGAGGCGCTAAAGAGCGAAGGCATTACAGCGGTCGACGTGTTCCTCATGCCACTTCCTGACGGGTCGACAGAAAAGGACATCCGCGCAGGCAAGCCGGCGCGCTACCAAATCCTTTATAAGGACCCGGAAAGCGGCAATATCGAGCAATTCAACCTGCCGTTCTTTGCTGACGTTAACAGCGAGTTGTTGCGTGAAGCCGAGGTGATTTCCTCGCGCCGTGCCGTGTCTGAAAAAGACATGCTCGCCAATAGGCAAAGCGACCCAATGGGAACAGGTATTGTAACGGAAACATTTGGAAACAAGGGCGAATATCGCGGAATGTTTCGGGTCGGTTCGCCGCTGGAGAGGGCAATTCACTCGACAACGGAAAGCGCAACAGCGCAGGCCATGCGCAACAAAGCTGCTGACGAGCAATTTTTGAAGGAGGTAGAAGCTGGAGCACTATCAACCAAAGAGTTTCTCAAGAAAATTACTCCGAAGGTCAAGGTAGGAGACTACACGTTTGGTGGCGATTTGACCGTTAGGGGAAACTAATGCACAGATTCGAGTTCATGAAGTAAGGGTTTGGTAAATGCCGTGTTTCAGGAAAGCGCTGACGCTGTGGCAATCTCTATGAACTTTCGATCATAAATGTCTATCATCTGCGACCATATTCTGTAGTCGTGGGTCTTCTGAATTGCCCGCACTAAATCGGCGCGTTCTTCCCCACATTGAGATTTCGCCGCAACAGCGACCGCGATTGGGTCTGTCCCTGGCCTGCTCGCTGCAAGCCGCGCTGCAGATGAATGGCCGCAGGTCATGTATGCTTCTCGTTCTGGCTCGTAGGCCGCAAATTTCTGGTCAGACGTTTGGCATCCGGCGAGCAGAACCAAAGCCAGCAAAACGGCAGTATTTTTCATTCGCCCCTCCCGCAACTGGGGAAGGATGCGCGCAATCTAGAGCCCTGTCTAGATACGGCCTCAGTCCTTCAAGTGACCCGCACCAATAAGCCAGTCTTTCAATATCCGGCGGATTGCTTCCGGCCGGCTAGGCTTGTCGGGCTGTTCCTCCCGGAATGCGTCTAGCGGATTCAGCAAGTCATCCTGCAAACGCGTCATCACCGGCTCGCCCTTTCCAGTGGGGGCGGGTCCTCGCTTTTTCTGTGGTATCACGGTTCTTGCTTTATCCATAAAACTCTGATACCACAGTAAGCGGCGAAAGGGAAGTTGGCCCTTCCGCTTTCGCCTATCCAAAACGACGATCACTGGAGGATCACCGAATGGCTACTGTCGCCAATATCACCCGCCGCCACGCTTTGAAACTGTTTCCGGCCGGCATTGCCGCCGCTGGCGTCCCTGCTGCGGCCCTGGCCGTCGAACCCGTGCGCGATCCGCTTTCCCACGTCCAGCACTTGGCCGAAGAACTGGCGAAGGCCATGAACGCGCTCAACCCCGAGCGAGAATATGAAGCCCTTTTCAATGAGGCCGAAAACGCGATTTTCGTCATTCCGGCCCCGCGCCCGTCTGCGGCTGTCTATGACGGCCCGGACTATTACGAAGTGGAGCTGAAAAACGGGCTGCGCCCGATCCTGTGGGTGGAGCGCAGCGGCAAGCATTACGTCGGCGCGCACTGCTGGGGCGGCAAATTCGAAACAAGCCCGCGCAAATACAGCGAAAATCAAATCCGCATCATCCGGAAGATGGTCAATTATTCGCAGAATTGGGGGGCATGACGATGACGGAAGGCGTAACCATTGATGAAGTTCAGGCAGACGTGAGCAACCTTTTCCATTTGCTATCCGTTGCCAATGAGCTGTTGGGCGAAATGCATTTCGGCACGGGCGACGGGCGCAACAAGGACATGGATAAGCTTTCTGCGCTCAACAGCATTGCCGAAGATCGGGCGCGGGAAATCATGGAAAAAATCTCTGACAACTATTCGAGCCTACGCGGTCGCTAGCGGCGATTCGTTACCCTATTTGATACCCCGACGCCTAAGACTTGGTCCTGAACGCGCCGGGGTTTTTCTTTAAGTCATTGAAAGATATTGGTGATCCCGACGCGATTCGAACGCGTGACCCCCAGATTAGGAATCTGGTGCTCTATCCTGCTGAGCTACGGGACCACTGTTTGAACTCCATACAAAAGCCGGACCTTGAAGCCAAGCGTTTTTGCGAGCGGGGCAAGCCGGAGCGTTGGCGCGTGCGGTTTGCCGTCGCGGCGGCCCCGGCGGGCGCGTCGCGCGGTCAGTCGGTCAGACGCTGTTCGGCAAGGCGGACCCAGTAGGAAATGCCGTAGGGCAGGACTTCGTCGTTGAAGTCGTAGGCCGGGTTGTGCAGGCCGGGCGTGTCGCCGTGGCCGATCATGATATAGGCGCCGGGACGGGCCTGCAGCATGAAGGCGAAGTCCTCGCCCGCCATGGACGGGTCGACCTCGGTGTCCACCTTGTCCCTGCCGGCGACATCCATGGCGGCGCGCGCGGCATGGTCGGTCTCGGCCGGATGATTGACCGTGACCGGGCAGGCGCGCTCGTAGACCACTTCGGCTTCCGCGCCGTTGGCGCCGGCGATGCCGCGGGCGATCTCGCGGATGCGGGATTCGGCGAGGTCGCGGACCGCCTCGTCGAGCGAACGCACGGTGCCAGAGAGGGCTGCTTCTTCCGGGATGATGTTGTGGGTCGTTCCGGCATGGAAGCGGGTGACCGAGACCACCACCGAACGCAACGGATTGGCGTTGCGTGCGGCGATCAACTGCAGATTGGTGACGATCTGGGCGCCGATGGCGATCGGATCGACGGCCTTGTGCGGCTCCGCCGCGTGGCTGCCGCGACCCTTGACGGTGATGAAGAACTTGTCGGGCGCGGCCATGATGCCGCCCTTGCGGATCGCGAAGGTGCCGACGGGCTGACCCGGCATATTGTGCATGCCGTAGACTTCCTCGATGGCGAAGCGCTCCATCAGGCCGTCCTGGACCATGGCGAGCGCCCCTGCACCCCCTTCTTCCGCCGGTTGGAAGATCACCACGACGCGGCCGTTGAAATTGCGCGTTTCGGCCAGGTGCCTGGCCGCCCCCAGCAGCATGGCGGTATGACCGTCGTGGCCGCAGGCATGCATCCGCCCCGAAACCTTCGACGCCCAGGGTTTGCCGCTGATCTCTTCGAGCGGCAGCGCGTCCATGTCGGCCCGCAGGCCGATCGCACGCGTGCTCGTGCCCCGTCCCTTGATCACGCCCACCACCCCGGTCCGGCCTATCCCGGTCACGATTTCGTCAACGCCGAACTCGGCGAGCTTGGCCGCGACGAAGGCCGCGGTGTTCTCGACGTCGTAGAGAATCTCGGGATTGGCGTGGAGATGGCGGCGCCATTCGCTGACCTCCGCCTGGAGTTCGGCGGCGCGGTTCAATATCGGCATGTTACTTCCTGCTCGTCTATTTCAGCTGTCGCGTAAAGGGCGGCGCAGAATCTGCGCCTTGAGATTGACGTATTCAATGGCTCTTGCCATTGCTTTCAGTCATAGGTCAATTATCTGGCCTTTGCGAGACAGATCCGCATCGAAGAGGTTTCATCGTGTCGTCGAACCATACAGCCAAGTCGCCGAGCGCGCGCATCACTCGCCGTTTCGTGGCGATGGCCTGCGCAATCGTTGCTTGCCTGCCGACCGTGGCGCTGGCCAATCCGCAGATCGTCGTCGACGTCAACAGCGGCCAGGTCATCGCCCACGAGGATGCCTTCCGCAAGTGGTATCCGGCTTCGCTCACCAAGCTGATGACCGCCTATACCACCTTCAAGGCGATCCGGTCCGGCGAGCTGTCGCTGGAAAGCATCGTGGTGATGAGCGAGAAGGCCGCGGCCCAGCCGGCGAGCAAGATGTACTACAAGCCGGGCTCGAAGCTGACACTGGACAGCGCGCTGAAGATCCTGATTGTCAAGTCGGCGAACGACGTGGCCGTCGCGATCGGCGAACGGGTCGGCGGCACGCTCGACAATTTCGTCGCCCGGATGAATGCCGATGCGCAGAGCCTCGGCATGACCTCGTCCCGTTTCGTCAATCCGAACGGCCTGCCTGGCAAGGGGCAGTACACGACGGCGCGCGACCTCGCCGTTCTGGCGGTGGCGCTGCGACGCGACTTTCCCGAATATGCCGGCTATTTCGCTCTCGAGGGCATCAATACCGGCAAGAAGGAATATCCCAATTACAACCTGCTGATCGGCCGTTTCGACGGGGCCGATGGCATGAAGACCGGCTATATCTGTGCCTCCGGCTTCAACCAGGTGTCTTCGGCCACCCGCAACGGCCGCACGGTGGTGTCCGTCGTGCTCGGTGCCGATAGCCTAGGCGCCCGGGCCGACATCTCGGCCGAGCTGTTGCAGAGGGCCTTGACCACGCGCGGCCCCGGCCTGCGGCTGGAGAGCCTCGCACCTTATGGCGCCGGGCGCGACACGGTGGCCGACATCAGCGCGGAAGTGTGCAATCCGCAGGCGCGAAAGGTACGCAGTGAAGGTCGCGACGAGGCGGGTCGGATGAAGCTTCTGTCGCCCTATATCCATGAAATGGGCCGGCCGCCGCGCACGGTCTTTGCCGGTCTGATCCCGGGAAGCGAACCGCCGGCGAAGAAGCCGGAGACTGCCGGGGCCAACGAGATCGCCAACGTGCCGATCCCGAAGCCCCGCCCCACCTTCTGATCCTGGAGTAAGTCATGTCTGGAGCCAGCGGCCGGATCCCCGTGTCGATCATCACCGGTTTTCTCGGGGCAGGAAAGTCGACGCTGCTCAACCGCATCCTCAAGGATCCGGCCATGCACGATGCCGCGGTCATCATCAACGAGTTCGGCGAGGTCGGCATCGACCATATGCTGGTCGAGGCGTCGAACGATTCCGTTATCGAGCTCTCCGATGGCTGCCTGTGCTGCACGGTGCGCGGCGAACTGGTGGATACGCTCGCCGAACTGATCGACGGCATGCAGACGGGCAAGATCAAGCCGCTGTCGCGCATCGTCATCGAAACGACGGGCCTTGCCGATCCGGCGCCGGTCATGCAGTCGGTGATGGGCCATCCGGCGATCGCCCAGCATTTCGATCTCGACGGCGTCATCACCGTGGTCGACCTGGTGCACGGCCTGTCGACGCTCGACACCTATCCCGAGGCGGTACGCCAGGTGGCGGTGGCCGACCGGCTGATCCTGACCAAGGCTGGCCTTGCCGAGCCGCGCGCCAGAACCGCACTCGTCGAGCGGCTGCGTTTAGTCAATCCGCGCGCCGAACTGACCGACGGCGACACACCCGAAGCCGGCAGCGCCGCCATTCTCGCCAACGGCCTCTACGATCCGACGAGCAAGATCCCCGATGTCAATCGCTGGCTGAAGGACGAGGCGCCGGCGGACGAGCAGGGGCATTCGCATCATGATCATGACCATGACCATGATCACGATTACTGCGAGATTTGCGAACACGACGGTCACGACCATGGCCATGCGCACCATCGGCACGACCACCACCATCATGACGTCCATCGTCATGACGACCGGATCCGCTCCTATTCGATCGTGCACGACCAGCCGATCGATCCCCTGGCGCTGGAAATGTTCATCGACATCCTGCGCTCCAGCCAGGGCGAGAAGCTCCTGCGCATGAAGGCCGTCGTGGCGCTCACCGACCGGCCCGACCGGCCGCTGGTGCTGCACGGGGTCCAGTCGATCTTCCATCCGCCGGTTCGCCTCGCAGCCTGGCCGGACCCCGCCGATCGCCGCACCCGGCTGGTGCTGATCACCCGCGATCTGGACGAAAGCTATGTGCGCGAACTGTTCGACGCCTTTACCGGACGGCCGCAGATCGACCGGCCCGACCGCGCGGCGCTCGAGGACAATCCGCTCGCCATTCCCGGGATGAAGATGTGAGGACGAAGGTCGGGGCGTTCAGCCCTTGCGGATGCGGAAGCGATGGCCGTTGTCGAGCGTCGTCGTCTCCAGCAGCTCGTGGCCGTCCTCGGTGCAGAAATGCGGAACGTCGATCACAGCCAGAGGGTCGGTCGTCTCTATGCTCAGTTCCTCGCCGCGCTGCATCGAGTTCAGCCGGCGGCGGGTCTTCAGCACCGGCAAGGGGCATTTCAGCCCCTTGAGGTCGTAGAGCGCGTCGCCGCTCATTGTTTCTGCCAGAATTTCCAGAACGGCTTCTTGTCGGCTTCGGCCGTCTGTACCGGTGCGGGCGCAGCCATCGGATTGGGCTGCGGCACGGGAACATTGGCGGCCTGGCCGGCGGCCGCGGTCGGCGCGGTGCCAGGAACTGCCGTAGGTGCCGTCGCGGCAGTCGTGGCGGACTGACCGGCAGGCGCGACGGTGGGTGTCGCCACGGGCGTGGACTGGTTGGCCGGGGGAGGGGCCAGGCGTGCGATGGCGGCCGGTGCCGTCGCTGCCGGGGTCGGGTTCGCCGGGTCCGCCACCTCGTCGATCTTCAAGAGCTTGCCGGCCTTCAGGGCCGAGCCCGTCGGGGCATAGGCCAGATCGTGGCCCTTGCGCTGGTCGGCGACGATCGCCTTGCGCTCCGCCTCGGTCGGATCATACCAGACCTTGCCGTCGAACTTCCTGAGTGCCTTGGCGTAGTCCTTGGAATAGGTGGCATTGTAGGAGGCCAGCGCCATCTGCAGGGCGGGCGGTGTCGTCATTGCCGGGCAGGTGCCCGTCGGGCTCAGGCTCTTGCCGTCGGCGACCTGCTGATTGAAGACATATTTCTTTTCGCAGATACCCACTTCGGGCGGCCGCTTGGTCACTTCGAAATTGTCGTAGCCGACCTTCAGCATCTGCCAGAAGGAAAAATGCGGGCTGTGCTGGTGGCGCGCCATGTTCTCCGCGGTCATGCGAAAGGGGAAGGCCTGTAGCTGGATGGTCTCCTGGCCGCCCTTGAAGGCGTCGCGGGCAAAGGCATAGATTTCCAGGATCTGCGCATCGGTCATCGAATAGCAGCCGGATGACGAGCAGGCGCCGTGGATCATCAGGTTGGTGCCGTTGCGGCCGTTCGCCTGGTCGAAGCGGTTCGGATAGCCGGTGTTGATCGCGAGGAAATACTTCGAATTCGGGTTCAGGTGGTGGGGCGACAGGGGATAGAAGCCCTCCGGCGCCTGGCGGTCGCCTTCCTTCACCTTGGGTCCGAGCCGGCCGGACCAGGCACAGATCTGGTATTCCTTGATCTTGTCGAAACGATTGTTGGTCTTCGCCTTCCAGATCTCCAGCACGCCCTCTTCCTTGAAGATGCGGATGGCGATCGGTGAGGTGCGCTCCATGCCCTTGGCCTTCATGTCGGCCAGGATGCTCGACGGCAGCGGATGTTCGACCTTGTTCGACACCGATGCCGGATCGAAGCTGTCGAGCGTGTCGTTACAGCCGGCAAGAGCGGCAGCCGCGAGGGTCAGGGCGAGGGCGGTCGATTTCCAGCGCATTGCGAAAGGCTCATCTCGAACAGGGCAAAACTGCTTTCGTCAGAAAGCGGACCTTTCTAATCTATGACCACAGTCTTCACAAATCATAAACCAAGGGCGCATTTCAAACCGAACGGATTCGCGCCATAGCCTGTGAAAACAGCAGCATTGTGACGGGCGCCGGCGCCCGCCTCAGAGATTGCGGCCGATATTGAGGAACTTCTGCCGCCGCTCCGAGCGCAACTGGTCGCCCGGGCGGGGCGAAAGCTCCGCGAGCGTCGTGGCAATCACGTCGCCCGTGGTCTTGATCACGGCCTGCGGATCGCGATGCGCGCCCCCGACGGGCTCGGGAATGATGCCATCGATGACACCGAGACCCTTCAGGTCCTCGGCGGTGATCTTCATGTTGGTCGCGGCTTCCTTGGCGCGGGTGGAATCGCGCCAGAGGATGGATGCGGCGCCTTCCGGCGAGATGACCGAATAGATGGCGTGTTCCAGCATGTAGACGCGGTTGCCGGTGGCGATCGCGATGGCGCCGCCGGAGCCGCCTTCGCCCAGCACGACCGAAACGATCGGGACGCGCAGGCTGAGGCACATCTCGGTGGAGCGGGCGATCGCTTCCGCCTGGCCGCGCTCTTCCGCGCCGATGCCCGGATAGGCGCCTGCGGTGTCGATCAGGGTGATGACCGGCAGGCCGAAGCGGTCGGCCATTTCCATGACGCGGATCGCCTTGCGATAGCCTTCGGGACGGGGGCTGCCGAAATTGTGCTTCAGGCGCGACTTGGTGTCATTGCCCTTTTCCTGTCCGATCACGGCGACGGGCTGGCCGCGGAAGCGGGCGAGGCCGGCCTGGATCGCCGCATCCTCGGCGAACTTGCGGTCGCCGGCGAGCGGCGTGAACTCGGTGAACAGCTCGGAGGCATAGTCGACGAAGTGCGGGCGCTGCGGATGGCGGGCGACCTGCGTCTTCTGCCAGGCATTGAGCTTCGAGTAGATCTCTTCCATAGCCTCGCGGGCACGGGATTCCAGTCGGCCGATTTCCTCGGACGTGTCGATGCTCTCGTCCTCCTCCGCGAGTTTCTTCAGCTCGTGGATCTTAGCTTCGAGGTCGGAGATTGGCTTTTCGAAGTCGAGATAATTATGCATGAAATCGGGTTCCGATCGTTCTGCCCTATGCCGTTCGGGCGCTTGGCACCGGTGTTGACGGCTCTAATCAAGGTTTTTGGCCTTTTTTGCAAGAGGGTGATGCGTCTGCACCAGCTCCCGCAGGCGTTCATCAAGCACATGCGTATAGATTTGTGTCGTTGAAATGTCGCTGTGGCCCAGCAGTTCCTGCACCACGCGCAGGTCGGCGCCGTTGGCCAGCAGGTGGCTGGCGAAGGCATGGCGCAGCACGTGCGGCGAGACGCTGGCGGCCGGCAGGCCCGCCCGGATCGCCAGATCCTTGAGGTCGCGGGCGAAGACCTGGCGCGGCAGGTGGCCCTCCTTGCTGGCGGCAGGAAACAGGAAGGGGCTTGCCTCGCGATCGCCGCGCTCGGCGGCCATCTCGGCGCCGTAGCGGGAAAGGGCCGCAACTGCCGCCCTGGACAGCGGTACGAGGCGTTCCTTGTTGCCCTTGCCGCGGACCACGAGAAAACGGCCCTCCTGGGTCAGCACCTTGGCCGGCAGCGCGACGAGTTCGCTCACCCGCATGCCGGTCGCGTAGAGAAGCTCGATCAGCGCCAGCAGGCGGATCCGGGCAAATCGCCCTGGCCCCGGCAGGTCGGCCTCCTGTTCGGCCAGCGAGAGCAGCTTGCCGACCTCGTCGATGCTGAGGAACTTCGGCAGCGGACGCGCCTTCTTGGGCGAATCGAGGATCGCGGTCGGGTCGTCGCCCCGCAGTCCCTCGGCATAAAGGAACTTGTAGAACTGCCGCATGGTGGAAAGACGCCGCGCCTGCGAGGTCGGCTGGAAGCCCCGTCTGGCCAGATCGCCGAGATAGGCGGACAGGTCCTTGCTCCCGGCGGAACCGAGGCTCACCTTGCGCGCGTTGAGGAAGGAATGGAGATCGTCGAGATCCCGTTCGTAGGAGGAGAGCGTATTGGCGGCGGCGCCCCGTTCGGCGCTCATCATTTCCAGGAAGGCCTCGACTCGGGCCTGGCTCAGGTCGGCCACGACACTCCTCCCTTTGCCTATTGCCCGGTTTGCTGTTCCGGCGGATTGACCTGCTCGGAGGGGATGCGCACCGTCACGTCGCGCTCGCGCGGCTCGACGAAGACGACGAGCGACCACATCGCCAGATAGACCATCCCGACGATCGTGGCGCAAAAGAAGAGAAAGCGAAAGAGCGTCGGCATTGTCTGGTCCAAAGGGCTGCAAGCGGCGCCGCATGTGGGCCGGCGCCGAAGGCTTTGCAAGGCGTGGTGCCATCGCATTCATTCCAGCGTATGGCTTGACGCTTGGCGTTCATTTGTCAATACCGTTGGGAAACGGATGCGAACAGGCCGATGAACGAAACCACATTTCCCGTTTCCCCCACCTTGGGCGAACGCGCGCGGGCGGCGCTGGGACGGCGCAATCTCGTCTTCGTCGGTTTGATGGGCGCCGGCAAGTCGGCGATCGGCCGCATGGCGGCGAGCCAGCTCGGACTGCCCTTCATCGACACCGACAACGAGATCGAGCGCGTCTCGCGCATGACGATCAGCGAACTCTTCGCCGCCTATGGCGAGGAGGAGTTCCGGGCGCTGGAGACCCGGGTGATCAAGCGCCTGCTGCGCACCGGCCCGCGGGTGATCTCGACCGGCGGCGGCGCCTTCATCAACGAGAAGACCCGCAAGCAGATCGAGCGGGGCGGCATCTCTCTCTGGCTGAAGGCCGATCTCGACGTGCTGTGGGAGCGCGTCAACAAGCGCGATCACCGACCCCTGCTGAAGACCGAAAACCCCAAGCAGACGCTGGAAAACCTGATGAACCAGCGCTATCCGATCTATGCTCTGGCCGACATGACGATCCAGTCGCGCGACGAGCGCAAGGAGACGATCGTCAGGGAAGTGCTGGAAGCGATTCTCGACTACACCGGTAAAGGCAGCAAGAACGATGACTAAGACAGAGAGCGAAGAGCGGCTGGTCCATGTGCCGCTCGGCGAGCGCGCCTACGACATCCTGATCGGCCCCGGCCTGATCGGTCGCGCCGGCGGCGAAATCTCCACCCGCATCAAGGGCCGCAAGGCGGCGATCATCACCGACGAGAATGTCGGCGCGATCTACCTCGATCAGCTGATGGACAGCCTGCAGACCGATGGCATCGAGGCCGTGTCGCTGACGCTCCCGCCGGGCGAGAAGACCAAGAGCTTCGACTACCTGACCAAGGTTTGCGACCTCCTGCTCGAAGCGCGCATCGAGCGCAACGACGCGGTGATCGCGCTCGGCGGCGGCGTCATCGGCGACCTGACCGGCTTTGCCGCCGGCATCGTGCGTCGCGGCGTGCGCTTCGTCCAGGTCCCGACATCGCTCTTGTCGCAGGTCGACAGCTCCGTTGGCGGCAAGACCGGCATCAACACCCGCCACGGCAAGAACCTCGTCGGCATCTTCAACCAGCCGGATCTGGTCTTGGCCGACACCGATGTGCTGAATTCGCTGAGCCCGCGGGAATTCCGGGCGGGCTATGCGGAAGTGGCGAAATATGGCCTGATCGACAAGCCGGATTTCTTCGAATGGCTGGAACGCAATTGGCAGGAGGTGTTCTCCGGCGGGCCTGCGCGCATTGAGGCGATCGCCGCGAGCTGCCAGGCCAAGGCGGATGTCGTGGCGGCTGACGAGCGTGAGAACGGCCGCCGGGCGTTGCTCAATCTCGGCCACACCTTCGGCCACGCGTTGGAAGCCGCGACCGAATATGACAGCACGCGTCTGGTGCATGGCGAGGGCGTCTCGATCGGCATGGTGCTGGCGCATCGTTTCTCCAACCGCCTCAACCTGCTCGGTGTCGAGGACGTCACCCGCGTCGAGGCCCATCTGAAGGCGGTCGGCCTGCCGACGTCGATGGACCAGATTCCGGGTGAACTGCCCTCGACCGATTTCCTGATGGAAGCGATCGGCCAGGACAAGAAGGTCAAGGGCGGCAAGCTCACCTTCATCCTCACCCGCGGCATCGGCCAGTCCTTCGTCGCCGACGACGTGCCGGCCTCGGAAGTCTTCGCCTTCCTGGAGGACATGCGGGCCTAATGACGTCCGAAACGGGTTTGCTGTCGCGTATCGTCAATGCGGTGATCCGGGGCCTTCTCCGCTTTTCGGGCGTCCAGCTGTCGCAGCAGACGCTCGGTCTTTCCGGCTATGACGATCTCGAGCAGGCCCTCCAGCTCGTCCATCGCGACACCCATCTCGACAAGGCCGACCGCGACCGTCTCGGCGGGGTACTCGATCTCGGCGAGCTGGAAGTCTCGGACATCATGATCCACCGCACCGCGATGCGGGCCGTCAATGCCGACGAGCCGCCGGAGGTGGCGGTGCGTGCCGTGCTCGAAAGCCCCTATACCCGCATGCCGCTGTGGCGCGGGTCGACCGACAACATCATCGGCGTGGTCCATGCCAAGGACCTGCTGCGGGCGCTGGCCGAGCCGGACGTCCAGCCGGACAATCTCGACTTGGTCAAGATCGCCCAGAAGCCGTGGTTCGTGCCGGATACGACCAACCTCAAGGATCAGCTCGCGGCCTTCCTGCGGCGCAAGGTGCATTTCGCCGTCGTCGTCGACGAATATGGCGAGGTGCAGGGGCTGGTGACGCTCGAGGACATCATCGAGGAGATCGTCGGGGACATTTCCGACGAGCACGACCTGGAGATCCAGGGTGTGCGCCAGGAGGCCGACGGTTCGATCGTCGTCGACGGCGCCGTGCCGATCCGCGATCTCAACCGGGCGCTCGACTGGAGCCTGCCGGACGAGGAGGCGACGACGATCGCCGGCCTTGTCATCCACGAGTCGAAGTCGATCCCGGAAGAGCGCCAGGCCTTCACCTTCTACGGCAAGCGCTTCATTGTGATGAAGCGCGAGAAAAACCGCATCACCAAGCTACGCATCCGTCCGGCCGAGGAAGCCGCCGCCGAACCGAACTAGCCGGGAACGCGCCAGGCGGCGCGGCCTCGGCTTGACAGCGGGGCGCTTGCGGACCATGTGATAGGCAACAACGCTTCCCTACGGCACGAAAAGCCTACCAGCGGGTCTCTTCGCCCGGTGCTGCTGGTTCGATCGCCAGCGCATGCAGGCCTTCGTCGATCTCCGGTTGCAGCAATTCCGTGATCGCCCTGTGGCGCGCCAGGCGCGTCATGCCGGTGAACGCCTCGGCCACGATGCGCACCCGCATGTGGCTTCCTTCCGCACCGTCGAAACCCGGTTGGTGACCGGCGTGATGGCTGCTTTCATCTATGACGAAAAGGCGTTCGGGCGCAAAGGCCTCACGCAGTTTCGCCTCAATTCTGGTGCGTACAGACATGGCATTCCTCGCGCCCGGCCGGCCGGGCAAAGCCTCACAAAGCCCAGAACAATCCCATTTGTCAATTCTTGTTGTCGGTTGCCGGAGGCACCATAATCAATAGATGAAACTCGACTCAAAATACTTCGACCGGATCCGCACGCGCCGCAAACGCGAACCGGAGCCGGAGAAAGCTTCGCCGACCTGTCAGTGGGACGGCTGCGAGAAGCCTGGCGTTCATCGCGCACCCGTCGGCCGCAACGCCGAAGGGCAGTTCTTCCTGTTCTGCTTCGAGCACGTGAAGGAATACAACAAGGGCTACAACTACTTTTCCGGCCTGTCCGACACCGAGATCGCCCGCTACCAGAAGGAAGCGGTCACCGGCCATCGCCCGACCTGGACGGTGGGCGTCAACAAGGCGGCGAAGTCGAGCCCGCTGCATTCGACGGCGCGCTCCGGATCGGCCGCTTCGCAGGCCCGCATCAAGGACCCTTTCGGCTTCGTCAAGCAGGGCGGCGGCGGCCGAACCCAGCCGCAGGCCCGCAAGTTGAAGAGCCTCGAGGCCAAGGCACTCGACACGCTCGGCCTTGCGGCGAATTGTAGCGCCCAGGAAATCAAGAGCCGCTACAAGGAGCTTGTAAAAAAACACCACCCGGATGCAAATGGCGGAGACAGGGGCTCGGAAGAGCGTTTTCGCGCTGTCATTCAGGCGTATCAATTGTTAAAGCAGGCGGGTTTCTGTTAATCGAAGGTGCTTGCAGCGCGCTTTATTTGGAAGGCCGGTCGGTGGCGCCCGGCATGGAGAGACGATGAGCAAAATTGAACTTGATATTTCCAATCTCCCCGACACTACCGTGTCGGTGCGCGAGGTTTTCGGCATCGACAGCGATCTGCGCGTCCCGGCCTACAGCAAGGGTGACGCCTATGTGCCCGATCTCGATCCGGACTATCTTTTCGACCGGGACACGACGCTCGCCATCCTCGCCGGTTTCGCTCATAACCGCCGCGTCATGGTCTCGGGCTTCCACGGCACCGGCAAGTCGACGCATATCGAGCAGGTCGCCGCGCGCCTCAACTGGCCGTGCGTGCGCGTCAACCTCGACAGCCATGTCAGCCGTATCGACCTCGTCGGCAAGGACGCGATCGTGCTGAAGGACGGCAAGCAGATCACCGAATTCAAGGACGGCATCCTGCCCTGGGCCTACCAGCACAATGTCGCGCTCGTCTTCGACGAATACGATGCCGGCCGCCCGGACGTGATGTTCGTCATCCAGCGCGTGCTGGAATCGTCTGGCCGCCTGACGCTGCTCGACCAGAGCCGCGTCATCCGCCCGCACCCCGCCTTCCGCCTGTTCGCCACCGCCAACACGGTCGGTCTTGGCGACACCACCGGCCTCTATCACGGCACGCAGCAGATCAACCAGGCGCAGATGGACCGTTGGTCGATCGTCACGACCCTGAACTACCTGCCGCATGAGAAAGAAGTCGACATCGTTCTCGCCAAGGTGAAGAGCTTCAACAAGACCGAGCAGGGCCGCGACACCGTTTCGCGCATGGTCCGGCTGGCCGACCTGACGCGCTCCGCCTTCGTCAACGGCGACCTGTCGACCGTGATGAGCCCGCGTACCGTCATCACCTGGGCGGAAAACGCCGAGATCTTCGGGGATGTCGCCTTCGCCTTCCGTGTCACCTTCCTGAACAAGTGCGACGAGCTCGAGCGCACGCTGGTGGCCGAGCAGTATCAGCGGGCCTTCGGCGTCGAGCTGAAGGAAAGCGCTGCCAACATCGTCCTGAGCGCCTGAGAGGGCGATCAACATGGCAGGTCGCGGCGACAATACGAGAGCAAAGCCCGGTGTAGGGCCGGACGTTGAGCCGCTTCGGCGGGCGATCACCGGCTGCGTTCGCGCGGTCGCGGGCAGCCCCGATGTCGAAGTGGTCTTCGCCAACGAGCGGCCGGGCCTTGCCGGCGAGCGCGTGCGCCTGCCGGAACTGTCGAAGAAGCCGACGGCCCATGAACTCGCGGTGACGCGGGGGCTCGGCGATTCGATGGCGCTGCGCCTTGCCTGCCACGACCAGAAGGTCCACGCGACCATGGCGCCGCAGGGCGCCGATGCGCGCCTGGTGTTCGACGCCGTCGAGCAGGCGCGCGTCGAATCGATCGGCGCGCTCAGGATGAGCGGCATGGCCGACAACATGAACGCCATGCATGCGGAGAAATACGCCAAGGCGAACTTCTCCGGCATCAACCGCCAGGAAGACGCGCCGATCCAAGAAGCCGTCGCCATGCTGGTGCGCGAGAAGCTGACCGGCGAGAAGCCGCCCGAATCGGCCGGCAAGGTGCTCGACCTGTGGCGTCCCTTCATCGAGCAGAAGGCGGGTGCCGATCTCGACAACCTGCTCTCGGCGATCAACGACCAGCAGGCCTTCGCCCGGGTGATCCGCCACATGCTGTCCGCCATGGAAATGGCCGAGGATGTCGGCGACGACACCGAGGAGAGCGAGGACGAAAGCTCGACCGACGAGGATCAGCCGCGCTCCAACGAGGAAGACCAGGAGAGCGCCGAGGAGGAGGCCGGTTCCGAACAGGCCCCCGCCGAGGAGAGCGAAGCCTCGCAGGAGCAGATGGACGACGGCGAGATGGACGGCGCCGAGATCTCCGACGACGACATGACCGAAGAGGGCGAGGACGACAGCGAGACGCCCGGCGAGATGCGCCGGCCGGCAAGCCCGTTCGACGACTTCAACGAGAAGGTCGACTACAGGATCTTCACCCAGGAATTCGACGAGATCGTTACGGCGGAGGAACTCTGCGACGAGGCGGAACTCGAGCGCCTGCGCGCCTTCCTCGACAAGCAGCTCGCCCATCTGCAGGGCGCCGTCGGGCGCCTCGCCAACCGCATGCAGCGCCGCCTGATGGCGCAGCAGAACCGCTCCTGGGAATTCGACCTGGAAGAAGGATATCTCGACCCGGCGCGCCTGACGCGTCTGGTGATCGATCCGATGCAGCCGCTCTCCTTCAAGAAGGAGAAGGACACCAAGTTCCGCGACACGGTGGTGACGCTGGTCATTGACAATTCCGGCTCGATGCGCGGCCGGCCGATCACGGTCGCCGCCACCTGCGCCGACATTCTCGCCCGTACGCTGGAGCGCTGCGGCGTCAAGGTCGAGATTCTCGGTTTCACCACCAAGGCATGGAAGGGCGGTCAGTCCAGAGAGAAGTGGCTGGCTGGTGGCAAGCCGCCGACCCCTGGCCGCCTCAACGACCTGCGCCACATCATCTACAAGTCGGCCGATGCGCCCTGGCGCCGCTCACGCCGCAATCTCGGCCTGATGATGCGCGAAGGCCTGCTGAAGGAAAACATCGACGGCGAGGCGCTGATGTGGGCGCATGGCCGCCTGATGGCCCGCCCCGAGCAGCGCAAGATCATGATGATGATTTCCGACGGTGCGCCGGTCGACGATTCGACCCTGTCGGTCAATCCGGGCAATTACCTCGAACGGCATCTGCGCGCCGTGATCGAGCAGATCGAGACGCGCTCCCCGGTCGAACTTCTGGCGATCGGCATCGGCCACGACGTGACGCGCTATTATCGCAAGGCCGTGACGATCGTCGATGCCGACGAACTGGCCGGCGCAATGACCGAGCAGCTCGCGGCCCTGTTCGAAGACCAGCAGACCAGCGGCAAGCGCGGCCGCGGGCGTCGCGCCGGCTGACGCTCCGCCCCGGCGCCGTCAGATCTCGGCGTCGGCCTGGTCGAGTTCCGCGACTTCGCCGGAGGTCGCGCCCTTGTCGATGCCCAGCTGGTTCTTGATGCGTTCGGCAATCTCTTCCTCGATGGCCTTGCGGGCCTCGGGGGCCATCGCCGCCAGGGATTCCTCGGTCAGCCCGTTGTCCTCGAGATATTGGGCGCGGATCATCTCGGCGGCGTCCATGTGCGCCCACTTGGAGAATTCCACCAGCAGGTCCTTGGCGTCCGTGCGCTCCTCCTCGTCGATCGTCGTGTCGTAGGACACGCTGTTCTCGTCCTCGAGCGAGAAGGTCGAGCCACCACCATAGGACAGCAGCGCCTGGGAAAAACCGTCGCCGCCCGCGTCGGTCGTCCGGCTGGTGCGCATCGACGGGGTGGAATATTGCGTTTCGTTGGAAATGGCGATCATGTGCGGCTCCTCAATAACGTCCTTTCAAGGCAATGGCGGAAATCTTGCACGCCGAGCTTGTGCCTGACTGGGGCCGGAGCGGTCGAACCTTCGCCATCCGCCGGTGGTGCAGTTTGACCCACGGGGCGATCGTGGCATAAGGAGCCAGCCGTTTCCTGGATAGTTCAAGGTCAAGATATTGCAGCCTCGCTTCTCTCTCGTCTTTCTTCTCGCCCTGACTGCCGGGACCGCTTCGCCCCAGATCGCGCGCGCGCAAACGGCACCGGTCGAAGCGACCGCGATCACCGCTTTCCGTCCGGGGTCGACCGAGACGCGCTTCGGTGCGCTGGAATTTGTCGGCGGATTGGAGCTCTCCTCGTCCGAGCCGCTGTTCGGCGCCTGGTCCGCTGTCCGGTTTCTGCCGGATGGCGAGCGCTTCCTCGGTGTCCTTGATACGGGCCATTGGCTTTCGGGCAGGATCAGCCGCGATGCGCAGGGACGGCTCTCCGGCCTTTCGGCCGTGACGATCGCTCCCATGCTCGATGCCGATGGTCGGGGCGATCAGAGCAAGTACAGCGTCGATGCCGAAAGCCTGGCGATCCGTGGCGACGACGTGCTGGTCGGCTACGAGCAGCGACATCGCGTCTCCGGCTACCGGCCTCTCTCGGCGATCGAGACCGCGCGGCCGTTCCGCATGGCCTTTCCGCTGCCGTTTCCGGTCGGGGAGCTACGCAACAATGGCGGGCTGGAAACCCTGGCGCTCTCGCCGGAGGCAAGCCCGCTGCAGGGTGCGCTGGTCGCGGTGGCGGAAAAGAGTGTCGACGGCAATGGCAACCTGTTCGCCGGCATTCTCGACGGTCCGTCGAAGGGTGCGTTCCGGGTCGTGGCCCATGACGGGTTCGACGTGACCGATGGCGACTTCCTGCCGACTGGCGACCTGCTGTTGCTCGAGCGACGGTTCACCTTTGCCAGCGGGGTCGGCCTGCGCATCCGCCGGATCGACGGCGCGAGCCTCAGGCCGGGTGCCGTGGTCGACGGCGAGATCATCCTCGAAGCGGGCATGGGAGAGGAGATCGACAATATGGAGGGGCTGGACGTCGTGACCGCTGCCGACGGTTCGACCCGCATCATCCTCGTGTCGGATGACAACCACTCGATCCTGCAGCGCAGCCTGATGCTGGAATTCAGGCTCGTCGACTGAGAGCGACGACGAGCCCCAAGCCGTTTGTCAGCGCGCGGCGCGGACCGGCACGGCTGCCGGCATCGGCCGAAGGATGCTCATCAGTGCCCCATAGGGCAGAAGCATCACGACACCGACCAGCATCTTGACGGTGAAGTCGCCGATCGCCCAGGAGATCCAGCGCGGCGCGTCGGTTGCAAGGATGCCGAGGATCGGTGCCCATTCGATGGCGAAATCGTCGTTCGGGCCGATCAGGGTGAAGATCGGCGCGAAGGCGAGCGAAAAGAAGATGACCGTGTCGAGCACCGAGCCGAAGACCGAACCGAGCAGTGGCGCCTTCCACCAGGTGAGCTGGCGCAACCGGTTGAATACCGTGATGTCGAGCAGCTGGCCGGCGAGATAGGCCGTTCCGGACGCGATGGCGATGCGCGGCGACGAGGTCACGAACGACAGCGCGATGCCGACGACGAAGCCGATGAAGACGACCTTGCGGGCGGTCTTCGGGCCGAACTGGCGGTTGGTGAGGTCGGTGACGAGGAACGCGACCGGATAGGTGAAGGCACCGTAGGTCAGAATGTCGCCGAGCGCGATGCCGGCAAGCTGGCCCGAGAGCGGGTACTGCACGAGGACGTTCGAAGCGACGACGATCGCCGTCATCAGCAGGCTGTAGATAAGGATATGGCGTGTCTTCAGCATTTTTTTATCCTGGGTGATGCCACCAGTTGGAGTAACGATTTGGTGAAAAGGAAAAGGCTTGTCCGGGGTGCGCCCGTTCAAGCCTTGATACCTTGTCGAAGAAGGCAGAAGTCGCTTATGCGGCTTCTGCGGTCTTCTTGACGATCTGGCGGCGCAGCAGACGTGCGCGCATCGACAGTTCGGTTTCGTCGGCCTTCAGGAGGAAGGCGTCGAGACCGCCGCGATGCTCGACCGAGCGGAGAGCCGCTGCCGAAACGCGCAGGCGGTAACGCTGGCCAAGAGCATCCGAGATCAGCGTGACGTCGCACAGGTTCGGAAGGAACTTGCGCTTGGTCCTGTTGTTCGCGTGGCTCACATTGTTGCCCGACTGGACGCCCTTGCCGGTCAATTCGCAACTGCGGGACATGATACACCTATATTTTTCTTGGCCATCGCATCGCTTCCGGGCAAATACCGGCAAGGCAATCCAACGGCGTTTGATTGGAAAGTTGCGGTTCTATAGTCAGACTGGCCGGGCGCGTCAAGCCAAACCTTGGATTTTCCCGCGCGCTCCGGATAAAGCCGCTATTTTATTGCCATAGTCGCACCCGAGGATGACTATCATCGCGACTCGCCGGCTGCAAAGGGCGGGATCGCATTCAGGGGGTTGGTCTTTGCGTTTCTTGAGCCTTGTCTGCAGTCTGCTCGTTCTGGCCGCGGCGCCCGCCGCCGCCGAAAGCGTGCGCTATCGCACCGACTACCGCGTGACGCTCGGAGCGCTGCCGATCGCCCGGGCCTCCTTCGTCACCGAGGTCAACCAGAAGAACTATACGATCACCGGCAGCTTCAACTCCTCGGCCATCGTCAATGTCGTCACCAAGATTTCCGCCCGGACCGATATTTCCGGAACCCTGACCGGCGATCGCATGCAGGCCGACCGCTACACGCTGGTCTACCAGAGCGGCAAGAAGAAGCAGACCTATGACGTGCGCTACAGCGATGGCGACGTCACGGAAACGATCGTCCATCCCGAGCCGAAGCGGCGGCCGCGGAACTGGATCGCCGTCGGGCCGGAGGACTTGAGATCGGTGCTCGATCCGATCAGCGGGCTCATCATCCCGGAGGGCGAGGCGGCTTGTCCTCGCACCCTGCCGATCTATGACGGCGAGAGCCGCATGGATCTCGTGCTCACGCCGAAGGGGCGGAAAAGCTTCACGATCGACGATGTCGAGAACGAGGCGATCGTCTGCTCGATCCGCTATGTGCCGAAGTCGGGCTTCCGCAAGGGACGCAAGGACATCGAGTATCTGCGTAAGGTCGAGGGCATGGAAATCTGGTTTGCCAAAACCGGAACCCTGAAGGTATATGCTCCGGTCTATGCACGCGTTCCCACGCAAATGGGAACCATCTATGTATCGGCGGTCGGTTTCGACGATTGAGGGCCGCGGGTCTGATCCCCGCGAGGGGAGACGACGTGAAGACCAGGGCGACGCTTATCGGGTTCACCGCCATTCTGATGTGGTCGTTCCTCGCATTGATGACGGCCGCGTCCGGCACGATGCCGCCCTTCCAGCTCTCGGCGATCACCTTCGCCATCGGCAGCCTGCCGGGCATCATCACCTTCATCCTCAAGCCTGAGCGCATCCGCCAGCTGCGCCAGCCGGCCAAGGTTTGGCTGACCGGCGTGGTCGGGCTGTTCGGCTACCATTTCCTCTACTTCACGGCGCTGCGCAACGCGCCGGCGGTCGAGGCCGGGCTGATCGCCTATCTCTGGCCGCTGCTGATCGTCGTCGGCTCCGCGCTGCTGCCGGGCGAACGCCTGCGCTGGTATCATGTGGCCGGCGCGCTCGCCGGGCTTGCCGGCACGGTGCTGATCGTCGCCAAGAACGGTATCGATTTTGATCCGGCCTATGGTTTCGGCTATCTTGCCGCCTTCCTCTGCGCCTTCACCTGGTCCGGCTATTCGCTGATCACCCGCCGCTTCGAGGCCGTCTCGACCGATGTCGTCACCGGCTTCTGCCTGGCGACTTCGATCCTGTCGGCGCTCTGCCACCTCGGCCTCGAGACCACCGTCTGGCCGGACAGCCTGTCGCAATGGGCAGCCGTGGTCGGTCTCGGCATCTTCCCGGTCGGCCTGGCCTTCTACGCCTGGGACCATGGGGTGAAAAACGGCGACATCCAGATTCTCGGTGCGTCGAGCTATGCAGCGCCACTCCTGTCGACCTTGATCCTCACCCTGTTCGGCTTTGCCGAGCCTTCGCTGCGCATCGCCATCGCCTGCGTGCTGATCACCGGCGGCGCCATCCTCGCGGCGCAGGACATGATCCGCCGGCCGGCCAGGGCCGAAGCGGAAACGTGACCGGGGAAGGGGCGGCGATGGAGATCTTCGCGACGATCGTGCTCGCCCTCGCGGTTCTCATCGGCCTGTCCTATTTCGCCATTCTGCCGACACCGGCGGGCCATCGCCGGGCACTGTGGAAGACCCTGCCGGTCTCGCTTCTGGCGCTCTATGCGCTCCTGATGGAAGCGCCGGATCTCCTGGTGCTGGCGCTGGCCTTGAGTGCACTCGGCGATGCCTTCCTTGCCTATGAAGGCGAGAAGAATTTCATGGGCGGGCTCTCGTCCTTCCTGCTCGCCCACATCGCCTATGGTGCCCTGTTCTATGAAATCGGCGATCTCCGGTTCTTGACGGACGAGACCTGGCGGCTCGCCGCAGCCGGTCTTTCGGTCGCCCTTGCCGTGCTGCTGGTGGCCTTTCTGTGGCGCCCGGCGGGCAGGCTCGCACCTGCCGTGCTGGCCTATGCAACGGCGATCGCCGCCATGGCGATTCTGTCGCTCAGTGTGCCGTCGGTCGCGGTCTTCGCCGGTGCCGCGCTCTTCCTGTCGTCTGATGCCGTTCTGGCGGTCGAGACCTTCAAGATGGAGAAGAGCCATCCGATGCGCTGGCTCGCCGCGCTCTACGTCTGGGCGAGCTATTTCGCCGCACAGGTCGTACTGACCCTCGCGGTCGTCGCCATCGCTTCCTGAACGCTCCCGGTGTGCGCCTGTCGGCTCTCGTTCGGCGTCCAGCCGGGCGGCGCCATTTCGAAGCTCGCATAGTCGAAGCCGGGCGCCACGGTGCAGCCGACCAGCGTGTAGTCGCCGAGGCTTTCCGCCGCCTGCCAGCCATTGGCCGGAATGATCGCCTGCGGCCGCTCGCCGCGCAAAAGGTCGGCGCCGAGCACGATCGTCTCGACGGTCGTTCCCTCGGGCGCGCTGTAAAGCGCCAGCGGCGCGCCGGCGTGGTAGTGCCAGACCTCGACCGCGTCGCGCACCCGGTGCCAGTGGGACCGTTCGCCCGCCTTCAGCAGGTAGTAGATCGCCGTCGAATGGCCGCGCGGCCCGCCGGCCGGGTCGCGAAAGGTCTCGACGAACCAGCCGCCCTCGGGATGCGGCTGCATGCCGAGGGCCTCGATTACGGCCTCGGCATCCATCAGAAATGATCCTTGCGCTTGCGGATTTCGGCAAAGACTTCCTCGTCGCTCGAGCCTTCCATCAGGAGGTTGCGACGGATCGACGGGTCGGCGGCGCGCAGGAAGGGGTTGGTTTCCTTCTCCAGCCCGATCGTCGTCGGAATGGTGAACTCGCCGCGCTGGCGTTTGGCCTCGATCTCCGCGGCGCGCGCCTTCAGTCGCTCGTTCTCCGGGTCGATGGTCAGCGCGAAGCGGGCGTTCGACAGCGTATATTCGTGGCCGAAATAGACGGCGGTCTCGTCCGGCAGGGCGGCGAGCTTCTGCAGCGAATGCCACATGTCGGTCGCCGGCCGCTCGAACAGCCGGCCGCAGCCCAGCGCAAACAGCGTATCGGCGGCGAACAGCAGCTTGTCGTCGGGCAAGTGGTAGCACACATGGCCGGCGGTATGTCCGGGCGTTTCGATCACTTGCACGGTGTGCCCGCCAAACTCGAAGCTGTCGCCGTCGGCGACCGCCTGGTCGAGGCCGGGGATCGCCAGCGCCTCCTCGCGCGGGCCGATGATCTCGCAGCCGTATTTTTCCTTGAGCGCCAGGTTCGCCTCGACATGGTCGCCGTGGTGGTGGGTGGTGAAGATGTGGGTGATCTTCCAGCCACGCCGCTCGGCTGCCGCGACGATGGCATCCAGCTCCGGCGCATCGATCGAAGCGGTCACACCGCTTTCCGGGCAGTGGAGGAGAACGCCGAAATTGTCGCTCCGGCAGGGGAAGACGTCGAGATCGAGAGGTTTCATCAGGTCGGGGTCCCTTCTGCTTGCTTGGGCGAAATGTAGCGCCTTCAGCCTTGAAGTCCATCCGCCGCCTGCTAACAATGGCGCCATGCATGTCGATATCGTCGATCTCCGCCAGTTCTACCATTCCATGCTGGGCCGCATGGCGGAGCAGTCGATCGCCATGGCGCTGTCGTCGCTGTGGGCGCGCCTGCCGCAGGAACGGCTCATTGGCATCGGCTATGCCGTTCCCTTTCTCGACCGTTTCCGCGCCGATACCGAGCGCACCTTCGCCTTCATGCCGGCCGGGCAGGGGGCGGTGAACTGGCCGGTCGGCGAGCCGTCGGCCACGGCCTTGGTCTTCGACGAGGAACTGCCCTTGCCGGACGCCTCGATCGACCGGGTGCTGATGGTCCATTCGCTCGAATTCGCCGAAAACCCGCGCGAGACGCTGAAGGAGATCTGGCGGGTGCTCGCGCCCGGCGGGCGCCTCGTCATCGTCGTGCCGAACCGGCGCGGCGTGTGGGCGCGCATGGAGCACACGCCGTTCGGCTCGGGCCGGCCCTATTCGCGCGGCCAGCTGACGGCGCTGCTGCGCGAGACCAATTTCACGCCGGGCGCCAGCGCCGAGGCGTTGTTTTTCCCACCGTCGAAGATCCGTGCCCTCCTGAAGCTGCGCAGCAGTTTCGAGCGCATGGGCCGCATGCTCTGGCCGGCCTTTTCCGGCGTGATCGTCGTCGAGGCGCAGAAACGGCTCTACCAGGGCCTGCCGGTCGCGTCGCGGGCCTCCAGGCGCGTCTTCGCCCCGGTTCTGGCGCCGCAGGGCGTGCCGACCACGCGGGTCAGATCGGACGGCAAGGCCTGACGCGGCCGGCGGCTGCGAACGCCTCGACCCTCGACAAAACCGCCTTTCCGTTCTAAGGGCTCTCATCCCCTATCGCCGGGCGCCCGCCCGTGTTTTCAACGACAGAAAGCCAGTTCGATGAGCAGCGACATCATGAAGCCCACCCCGCGTCCGGGTATCCTCGACATTGCCGCCTATGTGCCCGGCAAGGAGCATGCCCCTGGCGTCGCACGGGTCTTCAAGCTGTCGTCGAACGAGACGCCGATGGGGCCGAGCCCGAAGGCGATCGACGCGTTCAAGCAGAGCGCCGGGCATCTGGAAATCTATCCCGACGGCCAGGCCACGACGCTGCGCGAGGCGATCGCCGACGTGCACGGGCTGAACAAGGCCAATATCCTGTGCGGCAACGGTTCCGACGAACTGCTCGGCCTGCTCTGCCATGTCTATCTCGGCGCGGGCGACGAAGGCATCATCACCGAACACGGCTTCCTCGTCTACAAGATCCAGATCATGGGCGCGGGCGCGACCCCGGTCGTGGTCAAGGAAAAGGACTGCACCGTTGACGTCGATGCGATTCTGGCTGCCGTGACCGAGAAGACGAAGATCGTCTTCCTCGCCAATCCGGGCAATCCGACCGGCACCTATGTGCCGGTGAGCGAGATCCGCCGCCTGCATGCCGGGCTGCCGGGCAATGTCATCCTGGTGCTCGATGCGGCCTATGCGGAATATGTCCGCCGCAACGACTACCAGGCCGGCATCGAGCTCGTTTCGGGCGCCCGCAACGTCGTCATGACCCGCACCTTCTCCAAGGTCTACGGCCTTGCGGCGCTGCGCATCGGCTGGGCCTATGCGCCGCTGGAGATCATCGATGCGCTGAACCGCGTGCGCGGCCCGTTCAACATGAACGCGCCGGCGATCGCCGCCGGGGCCGCCGCCGTGCGCGACCAGGAATTCGTCGCGATGGCCGTTGAGCACAATCTCACCTGGGTCGAGAAGGTCACCACGGCGCTTTCCGCGCTCGGCCTCAAGGTGACGCCTTCGGTTGCCAATTTCGTGCTGATCCACTTCCCCGAGGTCGACGGCAAGCGTGCGGCCGAAGCCGACGACTTCCTGACCAGCCGCGGCTTCATCCTGCGCGCGGTCAAGGGCTACGGCTTTGCCAATTCTCTGCGCATGACGATCGGCAGCGAAGAGGCCAATCGCGGCGTAATCGGCGCGCTGACCGAGTTCATGGGGCGTTCCTGATGCCGGAGCCGCTGTTCGACCGCATCGCGCTGATCGGCATCGGCCTGATCGGCTCCTCGATCGCCCGCGACGTCAAGGCGCTCCGCCTGGCCCGCGAGGTCGTGGTCTCGACCCGCAGCCCGGAGACGCTGAAGCGCGCCGAGGAACTCGATCTCGGGACGTCTTACGTGCTGTCGGCGGCGGACGCCGTCGAAGGGGCCGACCTGATCATCGTCTCCGTGCCTGTCGGCGCCTCCGAAGCGGTCGCCCGGCAGATCGCCCCGCATCTCAAACCCGGCGCCATCGTCACCGATGTCGGCTCGACCAAGGCTTCCGTCATCGCCCAGATGGCGCCGCACATGCCGAAGACCGTGCACTTCATTCCGGGCCATCCGCTGGCGGGCACAGAAAAGTCCGGCCCCGACGCCGGCTTCACCGGCCTGTTCCAGGGCCGCTGGTGTATCTTCACCCCGCTGCCGGGGACCGATGCCGCCGCCCTTGCCAGGCTCAAGGCCTTCTGGGAAGCGTTGGGCTCCAAGATCGACGAGATGGATCCGGAGCACCACGACAAGGTGCTGGCCATCGTGTCGCACCTGCCGCACATCATCGCCTACAACATTGTCGGCACGGCCGACGATCTGGAAACGGTGACCCAGTCGGAGGTGATCAAGTACTCGGCCTCGGGTTTCCGTGACTTCACGCGTCTCGCCGCCTCCGATCCGACCATGTGGCGCGACGTCTGCCTGCACAACAAGGATGCCATCCTCGAAATGCTGGCGCGTTTTTCGGAAGATCTCGCCTATCTGCAGCGGGCGATCCGCTGGGGCGAGGGCGACAAGCTGTTCGAGCTCTTCACCCGCACGCGCGCCGTCCGCCGCTCGATCATCGAGGCCGGCCAGGATGTCGACGTGCCGGACTTCGGCCGCCACTCGCTCGACAAGAAGGCCTGACCGGCGCGCTTACAGCGGCGGCAGGACGGCGATCGGGAAGATACCCAGCGACACTACGCCGTTCGTCACGGTCAGGTCGGCGCTCCCCTTGTCCTTGCCGGAAAACAGCGCGCCGAGCACGCTGGCGGCATTGTCGATCGTCTCCCGCTCGTCGGGGAATACCGTTCGAAGGGTCTCCTGCCACGCCTTGATGCCCTCGATCTCGACATGGAGCTTGCCCGAAACCATGCCGTCCCGGCCGACCGATACCGGGCCGGACACGGTCAGCACGCGACCCTCGCCCATGTCGGCGACGAAGCGGCGGATCTCGCCTTCGCTGCCGTAGAGCCCTTCGCCGCGGTCGCCCTCGAGATCGAGATACTTCGCCTTGCCGATCAGGGTCATGTCGATGCTCGCCGAGAGCGGCGGCAGAAGCGGCGGCTGGCCGTGCAGCGACAGGACCGCGTCCCTGGCGAGGACCGCCAGATCGAGATCACCGCCGGACCGGCGCACATGCGCCTCCGCGTGCGGCGCCTTTGCCTCGATCGTCTCCCCGTCGACCTGTCGCGTCAGCAGCGACTGCAGGTCCTTCGCCTCGATCGAGCTGCGGTCGAGGCCCGAAAGGCCGGCGCTCAGGCTCGAACGCATCTTCGTCCACTGCAGCGCCAGCGAGAAGCCGAGACTGGAGCGTATCTGCCCCGGTCCCTCCAGCTCCCACAACACGCGGCCGGGCGCATAGACCTGGGCCGCCGAGCGAAAGGCGCCGAAGGTCGCCGAAAGGCCGTGGAAATGGTCGTCGACCGTAAGCGTCGTGCAGGTCACGCCGATGCGGAAGGGATAGCCGCCGACCTTCATGTCCGGACAGGCGGCCTCGATGGCGGCCGGGTTGTCGCCGCTAAGGATCGCGGCGAGTTTCTTTTCCAGGGCCCCTGCCGCGCCAAACCACAAGCCGCTATAGACGAGCATGCCGACGGCGACGGCGATGCCGAGTCGCACGACCTTGCGGGTGGCGGGACTGCGGTTTTCCTCACGCGACGTTGCCATCAGGCGCTCCAAACGTAAAATGGTGATCCGGCAATCCGGCCGATGTTCTGGAATGACCCGCGATATGGACGAATTTTGGGTATTTGGCTACGGATCGCTGATGTGGAATCCGGGCTTTTCCTACGAGGAGCGAATTCAGGGCCGGATGATCGGCTATCGGCGGTCGCTCTGCGTTCGATCCTGGCATCACCGCGGCACCCGGGAAATGCCGGGTCTCGTGCTCGGGCTCGATCGCGGGGGCTCCTGCCGCGGGCTCGCCTTCCGGGTGGCGATGCGTGACCGCGAGGCGACGATCGAATATCTGCGTGAGCGCGAATTGGTGACGCATGTCTATGTGGAGCGCTCGCTTCCGGTGCGTCTGGACGACGGCCGCAAGGTGCAGGCTCTGACCTATGTGGTCGATCGCAGTCATCGCCAGTACGGCGGCGCGGTTTCGGTCGAGGAAGCGGCACGCATCGTCAACCAGGCGGTCGGCGTGTCCGGTCCCAATCCGGTCTATGTGGCCAACACGGTCGCGCATCTGCGCGAAATGGGCATTCGCGACCACTGGCTGGAACAGGTAGTCGCGGAAATCGAACGGCTGGAAGGCGTGGTGGCCTGAACGTCAGGCCGTCCCTTCCGCCTGCAGCTCCTTGAGCCGCTGCACGGCCGTCGGCGGCAGGGGCACCTGCGGATTGTCGCGCACGGTTTCGATCAGCAACTCGTCGCTCGCCTTTTCCAGCTTTTCGATCAGCGTCTGGTAAAACACGTCGGGGTCCAGTCCCGCCTCGATCGGCGGCAGGATCTTCACCTTGAAATGGCCGGGGAAGCGCAGGAACTTGCGGCGCGGCCAGAACAGGCCCGGATGCATGGCGACGGGCACGACCGGCACGTCGAGATCGCGGTAGATGCGGGCGATGCCGTATTTGTAGGCGGGCTCGGCGCCCGCCGGGCGGCGCGTGCCTTCCGGATAGATGATCAGCTGGCGGCCGGCCGCCATTTCCTGCTTGGCCCGTTCCATGACCTTGACCATCACCTTGCCGCGGGCGCCGCGATCGACCGGGATCATCTTCTGGCGAGCGACGTACCAGCCGAAGATCGGGATCCACATCAGTTCGCGCTTGAGGATGTAAACCGGATCGTCCAGCCAGGGGAGGAGCGCATAGGTGTCCCACAGGGACTGGTGCTTCGGCGCCAGGATATAGCCGCCCTCGGGGATGTTCTCCAGGCCTTCGACCGTGAAGGTCGTGCCGACGACCTTCTCCATCAGCCAGTGGTTGGAGCGCGCCCAGTTCTTCGGGATCGCGAAGGCCTTCTTGCGCGACGCCAGGAAGTAGTAGGGCGACAGCAGCACCATCTGGAGCACCAGATTGGTGTAGAACAGCGTGTTGAACAGGATGGAACGCAGGATGATCATTAGGCGCTTTTCCTCGGGCGGGCGTGAAAACGTCCCTATCGCAATTCGCCCGGGATAAAAAGCGCCGTTGCGGGATTTCCTCGGCGGCTCAGCCGGAGGTCTTGGCGATTTTCGCCGTCGAGCGCAGCCCGTCGCCGCTGCCCCAGCCGATGATGCCGCGGGCATAGGCGATCAGCGTCTTGCCGTATTCCGACAGAAGCGTGCGCAGCACGTCGGGCTCGGCATACCAGTCGGTGTGCTTGAGGTCGGAGTTGACCACCGGATAGGGAACATAGGTCGTCGCCCGATCCTTGCGCCGCAGTTCCATCAGGCTGCGCGGCATGTGGTAGTTGTTGGTGACCACCAGCACCGAGGAATAGCCGTGATCGTGTATCCAGCGCGAGATCTCGTTGGCGTTGCCGATCGTGTCGAGCGCTTCGTAGCCGACGTCGACGCAGCAGTCGAACAGGTCGCGGGACGCCTGCGTCATCTTGCGGATCTGGGCCGGCGAGGTCGTCGGATGGGCGCCGGAAATGAGCAGGCGGCGGCCGGAGCCGCGCCGCAGCAGCTCGACCGCCTGGTCGATGCGCTGGTAGCCCCCGGTCAGCACGACGATCGCATCGGCGCGCGCCTGGGAGGGCGGGGCGAGCGTGGTCACGGAATCGGCGAACCACAGGAAACCGGCGAGGAAGACGGCGACGAGGAAGATCGCGGCCAGCCCGCCGTAACGCAAAGCGCGGCGCAAGCGCCCCCGGCGGGCGAAGAGGCCGCCGGCGCTGCGCTGCGGCTGTTGCTCGCGGAAGGCTCTGTCGCGACTCATCTGACCCATCGTCATGGTTCGTGCATAACCTGCTTATTCCATGCGGAACAGGCGGCTTTGTGGCATTCAACAGGCATTCGCCGCATCAGTCGCCCAGCAGTCCGTCGGTGCGTGCCGGGTCGGAGCGGATGAGGTCGATCTCGTAGATCGTCCGGATCACGGTCAGCCGCGCCGTCAGGGTGGTCAGGAGCGCGATCACGATCATGGTCGCGAAGATCCCGAGATAGCCGAGATAGCCGATCGAAAACGTGCCGAACAGGGCCGCGGCCTGATCGCTCTCCGGCGTGGCGAGCGACCGGCTCTGCCAGTAACCGGCGAGCGCGAACAGGCCAGCTGCCAGAAGACCGCCGGCGGCCGCACCCTTGAGGCTGATCTTGAGGAAGTGCTTCTGGAATTCCTGGGCGACGAACGAGCCTTCCGCGCCGACGAAGTGCAGCACCTCGATGATGTGGCGATTGCCCGACAGCGCGCCGCGCGTGGCGAACACCACGGTCAGCACCATGGCGGTAAAGACCAGGACGAGAACGCCGGATCCGATCAGCACGGTGGTCCGCGCCATCTGTACGAGGCGGTCGACCCAGGTGCGGTGGTCGTCGAGGAAGGCCTGCGGCACCTCGGTCTTCAACAGGTCGCGCATCGCCGCGAAGTCGGGCGGGTTGGCTTCGTCGATGGTGATGATGACGAGGCGCGGCACCGGCAGTTCGTCGAGGTCGAGGCCGGTGCCGAGCCAAGGCTCCAGCAGCCGGGCGGTCGCCTCGTCGTCCATGATCTGGCCTTCCTTCGTGCCGACGAAGGTCAGCGCCAGGTCGCGAGCCTTGATGAGGGCCTTGTCCATGTCGAGCCCGTCGTCCGGCTTGATCTGGATGGTGATCTCGCGGGCGATCTGGCTCTGCCAGCCGGCGGCGGTGGCGCGCACCATGCTGACGGCGCCGAGCGTCAGGCAGGCGAGGAAGGCCATGATGGCGATCACCACCAGCAGCGCATTGCCCTGGATGTTGGAGGGCGGCAGGATCGGGCCCGTGGGCCTGACCGTCATCTCGGTCCGGCGCGGTGCCTGGGGCTTGGCTGCTGTCGTGCGCGGTGCGCGCCGGTCGTTCTGGTCGAGCTCAGTCATAGATATCGAGCCGCCCGTCTGTGAGGATCATGCGTCGGGCGTCGACCTGGTCCATCAGCGCGAGATCGTGGGTGGCGATCACCACGGCCGTGCCGAGACGGTTCAGCTCGAGGAAGAGGCTGAGAAGGCGCCGTGCCATGGGCGGGTCGACATTGCCGGTCGGCTCGTCGGCGAGCAGGATCTCCGGCCGGTCGATCAGGGCGCGGGCGATCGCCACGCGCTGCTTCTCGCCGCCCGACAGGACCGGCGGCAGCACGTTGATGCGCTCGCCAAGGCCCACCCATTTCAGCAGTTCCAGCACGTCGCCGCGATAGCCTGTCTCTTCCTTGCCGCGCACGCGCAGCGGCAGCGCGACGTTCTCATAGGTGGTCAGGTGATCGAGCAGCCGGAAATCCTGGAAGACGATGCCGACGCGCCGGCGCAGCATGGGCAGTTCGGCGCGCGGGATCTTGGTGATGTCGCGGCCGAAGCTGCGGATCAGTCCGCGCGTCGGCTGCAGCGACATGAACAGCAGGCGCAGCAGCGTGGTCTTGCCCGCGCCTGACGGGCCGGTCAGGAACTGGAAGGAACGCTTCGGAATATCGAAGGTCAGGTCGCGGAGGATCTCCGGTCCCATTCCATAGCGCAAGCCGACATTTTCGAAGTGGATCAAGAGCTCAGCCAGTCTGACAGATCGCGTGGGTCTGCACCATGTTAACGAAGAGGGTTAACAGCCGGTAAATTCCGCCCGAAAGATGGCGCCTTCCGACGGATCTTTTCGAAGCATTAACCATTTGAATTTACGACTGGAGGGGATTCGTTTCAATGCCCAGATTTGGCCGGTCGGCGGCTTATGCGAAAGGCACCGGAAAGATGAACGCATTCCGCTCGAGACGAGGGCCGGCGACGCCGGAGATCGACCTTCTGCCGCCTGCGCGACCCCGGCGGCCGCAGAGATCCATCCTTGGCGCCTCCGCCGACGTGATCGACGCGCATTTCGTCTCCGTGCCGGTCGCTACGCGCGAGGTGCCGCGCCGGCCGGACGCGAAACGAAGCTCCAACGACAATCGCCGGTTCTCCTCATCCGACCGCCGCACCGCCGGTGCCAACCGCTGGGCAAGCCTTGCCGGCGGGTCGCTACGCCGTACCGAAAAGGCGCTGCAATCCTTTTCCGACCGGGGCTTTGCCGCCTTCGTCGCCCTGGTCTTCGTGGTGATCTTCGCGCTGGCCGGGCTGATCGTCGGCGGCCCGGCCGAGCAGGCGAGTGCCGGCCCGCTGGACATCACCCATGTCAGCCTCACCCCGCGCGACGACGACGGCATGCGCATTCTCCAGGTCAATGCCATCATCGAAAACCGCAGCGCGGCGAAAAGCCAGGTGCCGAAGCTCAGGGCCGATCTGATCGCCGGCGGACAGGTGATCGCCAGCACCTATATCGCAACGCCGGTCGAAGAGATCGATGCGGGCCACAGCCGCGGAATCACGGCGCGATTGCTGCATCCCGGTGGAAAAACGCCGGAACTCAGGCTCTCCTTCGAGGAATTGGGTGCCTGACGCGCCCGACTGTGCTATCGGCCAACACTTTCCACGGCCGGCCCCTGCGATCGGCCATGCCGCAGCGCTTGAAGGAGTAAGCCATGCCCGTCGTCCGCGGAAAGAATATCGAGCCGCTCTACACCGCCCGGCAGATCGATGAGCGTAATCACCAGCTCGCGGCCGAAATCGCCAAGGGTCCGGCGCATGACCTGCTGGTGATCGCGGTCCTCAAGGGCTCCTTCATCTTCGCCGCCGACCTCATCCGCGCCCTGCACGATGTGGGGCTCGCCCCCGAGGTCGAGTTCATCACCCTGTCCAGCTATGGCACGGGGACCGTCTCGCAAGGGGTCCGGATCGTCAAGGACATCGACAGCGACGTGCATGGCCGCGACGTGCTGCTGATCGACGACATCCTCGAATCCGGCCGCACGCTCAAATTCGCCAAGGAACTGCTCCTGGAGCGGGGCGCCTCGAACGTTTCTCTCGCCGTGCTGCTCGACAAGAAGGTGAAGCGCCAGGAACAGCTCGAGGCCGATTATGTCGGCTTCGAATGCCCGGACTATTTCGTCGTCGGCTACGGCATGGACGTCGCCTATGCCTTCCGGGAACTGCCCTTCGTCGGTGTCGTCACCGGAGATGCGGACGGGGCCTGAGCTCGTTCGCCGGGCGAAGTGTCGCCCCGCAGCGAAGAGCAGTTGTTAACCATGGGGGCGGTCGGCCCCCTTGGCGTTTACCGATCGCAAACGAAACTCTGGTGATTTCGCTCTCGGACAATGAATGGACCGGGAGCAAGGCGATCATGGCGAAAATCCTCATTACGGAAGACGAAGATTCGCTGCGCTCCTTTGTTGCGCGGGCGCTGCGTCTCGACGGCCACGAGACCTTCGAGGCCGCCGACGGCGCCGAAGGGCTCGAACGCCTTGCGGAAGAGGCTTTCGACCTCCTGCTGTCGGATATCCGCATGCCGGTGATGGACGGCATCGAGCTTGCCCATCGCGCCGCCTCGTCCTTTCCCGACCTCAAGATCCTGCTGATGACCGGCTATGCCGAACAGCGCGAACGGGCGGACGACCTGTCGGCCAAGATCGTCGACGTGGTGTCGAAGCCCTTCGCCCTTCCCGACATCCGCGAAGCGGTGGCGCGCGCCCTGGCGGGCTGAATCGTCCCCACGTATGTGACGGTCAGCCTTTCGACTGCCCCTCTCACTGAATGTCGAGCAGCCTTTCGAGATAGCGGCGCTCGAATTCCGGGCCGGCATTGTCGCCGAGCTTCTTGCGGATCGCTTCGAGGATCTCCCGCGCCCGCTGCACGTCGATCTCGTCGGGCACGTTGACGCGTTCTCCAAAGTCCGGACCCGTGGTGGCGCGCGGGCGACCGAGCGGGTCACGGCCGGTCTGGTTGCCCTGGCCTTCGCCCTGCTGCTCGCCCTGCCCCTGCTGGCCGCGCATCGCCTGCATCATCTGGTTCATCATGTCGCGCGCGCCCTGGCGCAGCGCTTCGAGCGCCTTGCCCTGGCCTTCCACCGCCCGCTCGCCCTGGCTCTTGCCGAGCGCCTCGCCGGCGCCGCGCATCTCGCGCTCCGCCTGACCGAAGCCTTCGCCCGGCTTGACGCCGAGGTCGCCGAGGCCCTTCTGCAGTTCGTCCAGCTTCTTGCCAAGCGCGTCCTGCTGGGCGCGCAGGTTCTTCAGCGCTTCGCGCAACTGTTCGGCCGTCATCCGGTCGGTGGGCGAGCCCTGCTGGCCTTCCTGTCCGTCCTGACCCTGCTGCGGCTGCTGGCCGTCCTCGCCCTCCGGCGGCATCTGCTCGAGAAATTCGCCGTCTTCGCCGTCGCCCGGGTCGCCGCGCTGCATGCGGTCCTTCAGCGCCTGGTCGAGCTTGAAGGTCTCGTCCATCAGCCTCTGCTGGTCCTGCATGATCTCGCCGAGCTTGTCGATCTGCTGGCGCACCTGGCTGTTCTCCTGCTGCTGGCCGCGCTGCGGGCGTCCGGCCTGCAGGTTGTTCATCATGCGCTGCAGTTCGGAGAGCATCTGGCGGGCCGCGTCGCGATTGCCGGAGCGGGCCAGGTTCTCGATCTGGTTCATCATGTTTTCCAGGTCGCGCTGGCGCAGCACGTTCTGAGCCGACTGCTGCTGCTGGCCCTCGGCATTCGGTTGGCGCTCGGCCATGGCGCTCATGAATTCCTGCATGGCGGTGCGCAGCTCGTCCATCAGCTTCTTGATCTCTTCGTCCGGCGCATTGCGCTCCAGCGCGTCGGCCAGCGCCTGCTGGGCGTCGCGCAGCTTGCGTTCGGCCAGCGACAGCTCGCCGCCGTCGATGCCAAGGGCGATTTCCCAGAGATAGTCGGCGGTGTTTTCCAACTCGCCGGTCGAGCGGGCAAGCTTCATGCGCGCCTGCGCCGACTGGAGCAGCAGGTAGTGCGTCGTGTTGGGGATGGTTTCCTCGGGGCGGATGGTCAGCGCCTCGTTGAGGGCGATCGCGTAACGCAGGTCGCGGATGTCGAGGGCGAAGACCCGGCGCTCCTCGGCGACGGCCGCCGCCAGCGGCTCGACGAAGGCCCGGGCCGGCAGCACCATGTCATGCGGCGGGCTGCGGCCGGTCTGGCCCGCGCCGTCGGTCGCCACCAGCGTGATCCTGACCTTGCGGCCCGAGAGCGGGTGCTCGGTGATGTTGCGGCTCGACAGGCCCTTGGCGTCGCGGGCGTTGTGGCGCGGCAAGTCGAGCTTGTATTCCGGCAGGTCATAGAGCGGAATGGCATCCGCCTTTTCCTCCAGCGGCTCGATCTCGGCATAGGCCTTGGCAAGCCCGTAGTCGTCCTTGGCGGTGAAGCCGATCTCGAGCGCGCCGTTGGCGCTGCGGCGCGGCTGGCCGTCGAAGGCGATTTCCGGCGCCTTGTCGGGGATGACGTCGATCGCCCATTGCCGCCCGCCGACCAGAAGATCGCCGCTCGCGTCGAGTTTCCATTCGTGGACGCGCGCCGCGTTGGCATTGGCGTTCGCATTCGCGGCAGTGGAGGGAGGCGTGCCGATCGCTGGCTGGGCTGCTTCGCCCTCTGCTTTCGTCGAATCGTTCATGGCGATGTCGACCACCGTGCCGTCGTCGGCCCGGCGGAACAGGACCTTCTCGTCGGCGCTGCCGCCGCTGATACGCACGGTCGCCTGGGCATTCTGCGGGACCCGCGCCTTGGCCGCCATGGCCTGGCCGTCTCCCTGGCCATCACGGCCGGAGAGGAAGACCGGAGGCTGGCCGGTATAGGCGGGCGGGGTGATCCAGGCGTCGATCCTGAGCCCCGGTGCGTCGCCCGCCGCCGGCTGCTGGCGGAAGGCATCGGCGATCACGCCGGCGCCATTGGAGCCGGAATAGGCAAGCGCCGTGACGAACAGCAGGGCCGGCACGGCGCGAAGCGCATAGCGGTCGAAGCGCGCGATGTCCGGCCGGGGCAGGCCGGCGTCCAGGGCGGCGATCGTTTCGGCCATGCGGCGCTGGTGCTCGACCCAGAGCGCGCGGGCAAAGGGCGTCTCGAAGGCCGGCTCGTCGTCCTGCACGGCGACGGGCTGGTGGGCGAGATGGTTGCGCTCTTCCAGCAGCCGGTCGGCTTCCTCGCCGGCGGGCCAGCGCAGCCGGGCAAAGGGCAGGAGGCTCGCGACGAAGGCGACCGTCAGCGCGAATACGAGGACGAGGCGGGCCGGCTCCGGCAGCTGGCGATAGACGCCGAGCCAGGCGAGCGAGACGAAGATCGCGGCAATGCCGGCGAGCGGCAGGAACAGCGGCAGCACGCGTTCGGCAAACAGGACCAGCCGCGCCAGGAAGCGCTTGATCGCCACCCGCCGTGCCAGCGCCGGGTCGGTGCGAAACGCACCCGTTCTCGTGCCGCCCGGCTGCGGGGTCATCGGTCGGGTCTCCGTGTGGCCCGCGGCTCACCTGTTCGGCGAGCAAGGCGCGGATCTGCTGTCCTTACGAACGGCAAGGATAGCATCGTTTGTGGCGAAGACGAGGGCGGCGAGCCGATCGGGCCCGCTTTTTTGAACCGGTCGCCGAAAAGTGAACGGCGACCGGGCGCTTCGGTCAGGCCAGCCAGGCCGGAATCGAATCGAGCGCGATCAGGTCCTCGTAGCTCGGGCGCGGGCGAATCACGTGGAATTCGCTGCCGTTGACCAACACCTCGGGGATCAGCCGGCGGGAGTTGTAGGTGCCCGCCTGTACCGCGCCGTAGGCGCCGGCCGAACCGACGGCGAGCAGGTCGCCGGAGCGCGGCATGGCCATCTCCCGGTCGAGCGCCAGATAGTCGCCGGTCTCGCAGACCGGGCCGACGATATCGGCGCGGATGCGGGGCGCGCTGGCCGCCGAGATCACCACCGGGCGAACCTCGTGGTAGGCCTCGTAGAGCGTCGGGCGGATCAGGTCGTTCATCGCGGCGTCGACGATGACGAAGGTCTTGTCGCCGCCGTCCTTCACATAGATCACTTCCGTCACCAGAATGCCGGCATTGCCGACGATCAGGCGGCCGGGTTCGGCGATGATCTTGCACTCGAGGCCGGCGAGCTGTTCCAGCACGACCTTGGCATAGGCGGTGGGTTCCGGCGGCGGGTTGTTGTCGTCCTTGTAGGGAATGCCGAGGCCGCCGCCGATGTCGACGTGGTCGATCGCGTGACCGTCGGCACGCAGTGTGTCGACGAGTTCGCGCAACAGCCGGAAGGCATCCTCGAAGGGCTGCATTTCGGTAATCTGGCTGCCGATATGCATGTCGATGCCGGAAACCTTTATGCCGGGCAGGCTTGCCGCGCGGGCATAGACGGCGCGGGCGCGGTCGAAGGAAATGCCGAACTTGTTTTCCTTCTTGCCGGTGGAGATCTTGGCATGGGTCCTGGCGTCGACGTCCGGATTGACGCGGAAGGACACATGCGCCGTCTTGCCGGCCTTTTGCGCCCGGCTTGCCAGCACTTCGAGTTCCGGTTCGCTCTCGACGTTGAAGCAGTAGATGCCGACGTCCAGCGCCAGGTCCATTTCCTGCACGGTCTTGCCGACGCCGGAAAACATGATGCGGTTGGCCGGTACGCCGGCGGCAAGCGCGCGCCTGAGTTCGCCTTCGGACACGACGTCGACGCCGGCGCCGAGCCTTGCCAGCGTCTTCAGCACCGCCTGGTTGGAATTGGCCTTCATGGCGTAGCAGACCATGGAATCGACGCCGGAAAAGGCCTTGGCGAAGACCTTGTAGTGCCGCTCCAGGGTGGCGGTCGAATAGCAGTAGAACGGCGTGCCGACGGCCCTGGCGATTTCGGGTACGGAAACGTCCTCGGCGTAGAGCACGCCGTCGCGGTAGTCGAAATGGTTCACGGGCTTGGACCTGTCAGAGAAGGGGGTCG
This sequence comes from Allorhizobium sp. GW101-3B10, assembly GCF_059424725.1. Taxonomy (NCBI): domain Bacteria; kingdom Pseudomonadati; phylum Pseudomonadota; class Alphaproteobacteria; order Hyphomicrobiales; family Rhizobiaceae; genus Allorhizobium; species Allorhizobium sp. GW101-3B10. The sequence continues at coordinate 4,612,836 of NZ_JBWKZR010000001.1, forward strand.
AGGACGAAGGGCTTGTCGGGGACGGTCGGCTGGGCCGGTTTCTCGCCGGGGGTCAGCTTGTTCTGCTGCGCGGCCGGCATGCTTGGTGGATCGAGATCGGCCTTGCGGCCGCAACCCGACAGCACAAGGGCCGTCACGAGCATCAGGCCTGCGGCCACTGTTCCACGTCGAAGCGTCTTCACCATCACCCTGTCCACCGAAAATATCGTCCCCTAGCGTGTAGCGAAAATCGGGGCGCTTGTGCACCCTCAATCTCGTGATGGTCCTGCAAACGACCGTGATCAGTTGCGCGCGCGCCACCAGGCGATCTGCTTCCTGACTTCCGACGGCGCGGTGCCGCCGAAGCTCTTGCGGCTGGCGACCGAGGCCTCGACGGTCAGCACGTCGAAAATCCCGGCGGTGATCGCCGGATTGATCGACTGCAGGTCTTCCAGCGAGAGTTCGGCGAGGTCGCATCCTCTCGCTTCCGCCATGGCGACCGCCTTGCCGGTCGCGTGGTGGGCGTCGCGGAAGGGCAGGCCGGCTTCCCTGACCAGCCAGTCGGCGAGATCGGTCGCGGTCGAATAGCCGGAGCCGGCCGCGGCCTTCATCCTGTCGGTGCGGATCGTCATGTCGCGCACCATGCCGGTCATGGCGGCGATCGCCAGTTCCAGGCTCTCGGCCGAATCGAAGACCTGTTCCTTGTCTTCCTGCATGTCCTTGGAATAGGCGAGCGGCAGGCCCTTCATCACGGTCAGCAGCGCCACCAGCGAGCCGTTGATGCGGCCGGTCTTGGCGCGCACCAGTTCGGCGGCGTCCGGGTTCTTTTTCTGCGGCATGATCGACGAGCCGGTCGAAAACGCATCCGACAGGCGGATGAAGCCGAACTGAGGCGTCGACCAGATGACGATCTCTTCGGCCAGCCGCGACAGATGCGTGGCGCAGATCGAGGCGATCGACAGGAATTCCAGCGCGAAGTCGCGGTCCGACACGGTGTCGATCGAATTGCGGGTCGGCTCGCGGAAGCCGAGCGCCTTGGCCGTCATGTGGCGGTCGATGGCAAAGCCTGTGCCGGCGAGCGCCGCTGCCCCGATCGGGCTCTCGTCCATGTGCTCGATGGCGTGGCGCACGCGCTGGCGGTCGCGGCCGAACATTTCGACATAGGCCATGCAGTGGTGGCCGAAGGTCACCGGCTGGGCGGTCTGGAGATGGGTGAAGCCCGGCATGACGGTGTCGGCATGTTCCTCGGCGCGGTCGAGGAAGGCGGCGATCAGCGCGGTCAGCGAAGCCTCGACCTTCTGCAGCTCTTCCTTGACCCAGAGCCGGAAGTCGAGCGCCACCTGGTCGTTGCGCGAGCGGGCGGTGTGCAGCCGTCCGGCGGCGGGGCCGATCAGCTCGGCCAGCCGCGCCTCGACGTTCATGTGGATGTCCTCGAGCTTGCGCGAGAAGACGAACTGGCCGCTTTCGATCTCTGACAGGATCGTGTTCAGGCCGTGAACGATCTTGTCTTTGTCCTCGGCCGAGATAATGCCTTGATGCGCCAGCATGGTCGCATGCGCGATTGAGCCGCGGATGTCCTGGGCGTAAAGCTTCTTGTCGAAACCGATGGAGGCATTTATCTCCTCCATGATGGCCGCGGGGCCGGAAGCGAAGCGACCGCCCCACATCTGGTTGGAGGATTTCGTGTTCTTGGTGTCCTCGGCCATGCCTTGCCCATCCTGGAGACTGCAATGACAGAAAAAAGACCGCTCGGACTTCCTTCCGCCAAGCTTGTTGCGATTGCGGCGGTCGCCGGGATCCTTGCCGGCGCGGTGGCGGTATACGTGAAGCAGACCACGTCTGGCAATGGGACCGAGGTCGCCGATGCCGCGCAGTGTGCGGCTTCCGTCGAAAAAGCGGCCGCGCTTAAGCCGTTCACCACCGGTGACGTCGCCGCCATGGTCGCGGCAGCGGAGCCGCGGGTGATCGACGGGCTGTCCTTCAAGGACCAGGCGGACAAGGACCTGACGCTCGCCGATTTCTCCGGCAAGACGGTTCTCCTCAATCTCTGGGCCACCTGGTGCGTACCCTGCCGCGAGGAAATGCCGGCGCTCAACGCGTTGCAGAAGGCCGAGGGCAGTGAGGCCTTCCAGGTTCTGGCGGTCAATATCGACACCGGCGCGATCGACAAGCCGAAGGCGTTCCTTGAGGAAATCGGGGTCGATCAGCTGGGGCTCTACCGCGATGCCAGCATGGGCGTGTTCAATACGATGAAGAAGGAGGGCCTGGCCTTCGGCCTGCCGGTCACGCTGCTGATCGACGGCAAGGGCTGCCTGCTCGGCTCGATGAACGGCCCCGCCGCCTGGGACGGCAAGGATGCCTCGGCGCTGATCAAGGCCGCCGTCGGCACGTGAGCCCAGTCATGGACGGGGAGCTTGTCCCGGAAGCACGCCGGTACCTCCGTGTCGCCAGTCCTGTGCGTGATCCTCAGCGCGTGGGGACCGGCACTTCGCCGCGATAGTCGTAGAAGCCGCGGCCGGCCTTGCGGCCGAGCCAGCCGGCTTCGACATATTTCACCAGCAGCGGGCAGGGGCGATACTTGCTGTCGGACAGGCCGTCATGCAGGACCTGCATGATCGACAGGCAGGTGTCGAGCCCGATGAAGTCGGCGAGCTGCAGCGGGCCCATCGGGTGATTGGCGCCGAGCCGCATGGCGGTGTCGATCGCCTCGACCGAGCCGACGCCTTCATAGAGCGTGTAGATCGCCTCGTTGATCATCGGCAGCAGGATTCGGTTGACGATGAAAGCCGGGAAGTCCTCGGCGACGGTGATCGTCTTGTCGAGCGAGCGGACGAAGGTCTTGGCCGTGTCGAAGGTGGTTTCGTCGGTGGCGATGCCGCGCACCAGTTCGACCAGCTTCATCACCGGCACGGGATTCATGAAGTGAATGCCCATGAAGCGTTCCGGCCGGTCCGTGGCGGAGGCGAGCCGGGTGATGGAGAGCGACGAGGTGTTGGTGGCGAGCAGCGCCTCCGGCTTCAGCACGGGGCAGACCTGGGCGAAGATCTTGCGCTTGACCGTTTCGTCCTCGGTCGCGGCCTCGATTACCAGGTCCATCGGCGCCAGGTCGTTGATGTCGGCGCTGCCGGAAATGCGCGAAAGGGCCGCCTTGCGGTCCTCGTCGGAGAGCTTGCCGTTGGTGACCTGGCGGGCGAGGTTGCCGTTGATGGTGGCGAGACCAGCCTCGATGCGGTCCTTCGAAAGGTCGTAGATCGTGACCTTGTAGCCGGCGAGTGCCGATACATGGGCAATGCCGCAGCCCATCTGGCCCGCGCCCACGACACCCACATTGCCGATAACCGTCGTCATTGCGTTCTCCTCACCACTCCGCAGTCGCATTCTTACAAAAATGCCGGGCCAACGAAAGCCGGCCCGGCAAATTGATAGACCCGCGCGGGGCGTTTTTCCAGTCTTTTCGCAGTTGCGAAAGGAATGGCGTTCAGAGCGCCTTTTCCAGCTCCGGCAGAGCCTCGAACAGGTCGGCGACCAGACCGTAGTCGGCGACCTGGAAGATCGGTGCCTCTTCGTCCTTATTGATCGCGACGATGACCTTGGAATCCTTCATGCCGGCGAGATGCTGGATGGCGCCGGAGATGCCGCAGGCGATGTAGAGCTGCGGGGCGACCACCTTGCCGGTCTGGCCGACCTGCCAGTCGTTCGGGGCGTAGCCTGCGTCGACGGCGGCGCGCGAAGCGCCGACGGCGGCACCGAGCTTGTCGGCCACCGGCAGGATGACGGCGTTGAACTTCTCCGACGAGCCGAGCGCGCGGCCCCCCGAGATGATGATCTTGGCCGAGGTCAGTTCCGGACGGTCGGAGCTCGACAGCGCGTCGTTGACGAAGGACGAGACGCCCGGATTGGCCGCGGCGCCGACGGTCTCGACGGCCGCTGAGCCGCCTTCGCCGGCGGCGGCGAAGGATGCGGTGCGCACGGTGATGACCTTCTTGGCGTCGCTCGACTGCACGGTCTGGATGGCGTTGCCGGCATAGATCGGACGCTTGAAGGTGTCGGCCGAAACGACCTCGACGATATCCGAGACCTGCATGACGTCGAGCAGGGCGGCCACGCGCGGCATGACGTTCTTGGCCGAGGAGGTGGCGGGCGCGATGATGGTGTCATAGGCGCTGGCGAGGCCGACGATCAGGGCGGCGAGCGGCTCGGCGAGGTTGTTGGCAAGGCTCGCATCGTCGGCGAGCAGCACCTTGGATACGCCCGAGAGCTTGGCGGCGGCGTCGGCCGCAGCCTTGGCACCGGCGCCGGCGACCAGCACGTGAACGTCGCCGCCGATCTTTGCGGCGGCCGTCAGCGCCTTGGCGGTCTGGTCGGACAGGGTTGCGTTGTCGTGTTCTGCCAGAAGAAGAATGGCCATGTTTCTATGTCTCCTATCCCGGTCCGATTACAGCACGCCGGCTTCGTTCTTCAGCTTGTCGACCAGTTCGGCGACCGACTTGACCTTGATGCCTGCCTTGCGGCCGCTCGGTTCTTCGGTCTTGAGCACCTTCAGGCGCGCCGTGGTGTCGACGCCGAAGTCGGCGGGCGTCTTCTTGTCGAGCGGCTTCTTTTTCGCCTTCATGATGTTCGGCAGCGAAGCGTAGCGCGGCTCGTTGAGGCGCAGGTCGGTGGTGATGACCGCCGGCAGCTTGACCTCGATGGTCTGCAGGCCGCCGTCGACTTCGCGGGTGACGGATGCCTTGCCGTCGCCGATCTCGACCTTCGAGGCGAAGGTGCCCTGCGCCCAGCCGAGTAGCGCGGACAGCATCTGGCCGGTCTGGTTGGAATCGTCGTCGATCGCCTGCTTGCCGGTGATGACCAGGCCCGGCTGTTCGGCGTCGATCACGCCCTTCAGCAGCTTGGCGACGGCGAGCGGCTCGACGGCGTCGTCGGTCTCGACCAGCACGGCGCGGTCGGCACCCATGGCGAGCGCGGTGCGCAGCGTTTCCTCGGCCTTGGCCGGGCCGATCGACACGACCACGACTTCCGATGCCTTGCCGGCTTCCTTGAGGCGAAGCGCTTCTTCGACGGCGATTTCGTCGAACGGGTTCATCGACATCTTGACGTTGGCCAGCTCGACGCCGGAGCCGTCCGGCTTCACGCGGATCTTGACGTTGTAGTCCACAACCCGCTTAACGGTCACGAGTATCTTCATGGGTTCCTTCCTTCACTGCTCCCGCCGGAAAATGCGCTTAGTTGCGGTCCGCCGATTGTCGAATGGCGACATCGATACGCATTTTTCGCCCAAACACAACGCTCCAGCAAAGGGCGTTCCGATTTTGCCGAATGAATAATTGACGTTTACGTGCGCGTCAACATTTCGGCCGGAAAATTCCGTCAGCGTCCCCAGTGCACCGGCCGTTTCACCGCTGCGGGTGCGGGCAGCACGACGCGCGGAGCGGGCTGCAGGCTGTGCTGGACCGCCGCCGGCGTGACGATGGTGCGGTCGAACAGCGGAACGCCGCGCCGTCGCATGAAGAACACCAGCACGGCCCCGGTCAGAATGCCGCCGACATGGGCGCCCCAGGAGACGGTGCCTTCCCCGTCGGTCAGCAGCATGACGAACTGCTGGCCGATCCAGAAGAGCAGCGGCACGAAAGCCGGCAGCGGCAGGGGAAAGCGAAACAGCACCAGCACCCAGATGCGCACCTTGGGATGCAGCATCAGATAGGCGGAGACCACGCCCGATACGGCGCCCGAGGCGCCGATCAGCGGCGCTTCCGACAGCGGCGCGACGAGGCCGTGGAACAGCGCTCCGGCCGCCGCGCAGGCGAGGTAGAAGACCAGGAAGCGCAGGTGTCCCAGCGCATCCTCGACATTGTCGCCGAACACCCAGAGGAACAGCATGTTGGAGCCGAGATGCATCAGGTCGACATGCAGGAAGGAATAGGTAAGGAAGGTTGCGTCGGGTGGCACGATCACCAGCGACGGGTCGAGCACGGCATTGTCGAACACCACGGCCGGAATGAAGCCGAGGCCGAAGACGCTGGCCTGTGCAACCGCCTCCGGCGTCAGAAGCACCGTGAAGGCGAAGGTGAGGACATTGGCAAGGATCAGGCCGAAGGTGACGTATTGCCGCCGGATGTGCTTGAGGGCGTTGCGGTCGTGTAGCGGAATGAACACTTGGCGCCCCTTTGGCCTATCGGCCGTTCAACGATTCTTGCCCGGCACCCAGAGAATGTCCGCCTTGCCGCCGTCATTGGCGAAACGCGCGGCGACGAAGAGGAAATCGGAGAGGCGGTTGATGTATTTCAGCGCCGGCTCGTCGATGGTCTCGCCCTCGAAGCGCGACAGCTCGACCATGATGCGCTCGGCGCGGCGCGCCACGGTGCGGGCCATATGCAGATGGGCTGCGGCCGGCGAGCCGCCCGGCAGGATGAAGGATTTCAGCGGATCGAGACCGGCGTTCAGCTGGTCGATCTCGGATTCGATGCGCGTCACCTGCGCCTCGATCACCCGGAGGGGCTCGTAGGTGAGCGTCTCGCCGGTTTCCGGGGCGGCGAGATCGGCGCCGAGATCGAACAGGTCGTTCTGGATGCGCATCAGCATGGCGTCGAGTTCGGGCATGTCGCCCGTGTGCAGCCGGGCCACGCCGATCGACGAATTGGTCTCGTCGATCGTGCCATAGGCGTCGACGCGCAGGTCGTGCTTCAGCCGGCGCGGGCCGGTGACGAGCGCGGTCGTTCCGTCGTCGCCGGTGCGGGTATAGATCTTGTTGAGCCTGACCATCGGTTGATCCCTTTCCTATCGGCCGCCGCCGGTCAGCCACAGGGTGAGCATGATCAGCGCGATCGCCACCGCCTGCAGCACGATGCGCATCTGCATCAGCTTGTTGGACGTGTTGCCGCTGCCGCCCTTCAGCATGTTGTAAAGGCCCCGGATCAGAACCAGGACGACGAGACCCATGACGATCAGGCTAAGGACGGTGGTAAAGGTGGACATCTGTCTCTGCTTGCTTTCAAAATCGGCGTTCAGTCCAGCATCCGCATCAGCCGGTAGAAGAGGTCGGCCGGCAGCAGGCGCTTCAGCAGGACGCCACGCCGCGCCGGAACGGTCACGGGATAATGTGGGCGTGGCCGGGTGGCGGTCAAGGCGTGTTTCAGCACTTTGTAGACCGCCTCCGGACCCAGCTTGTAGCGGTTGATGGGGCCTGTGCCGCCGAGGCGCGCCAGCTGCCGCTTGTATTCCTTGGCGTGGGCGGAGTTTTCGAGATCGACATTCTCTTCGATCATCTTCAGCGCATTGGCGGTGAAGCGGCTTTCGATCGGACCGGGCTCGATCAGGCTGACATGGATGCCCGAACCCTGGAGCTCCATTCTCAGCGTGACGGTCAGGCCTTCGAGCGCGTATTTCGATGCGGTATAGGCGCCGCGGTAGCGATAGGGCAACAGCCCGAGGATCGACGAGCACTGGACGATGCGGCCCTCACCGCGGGTCCGCATCAGCGGGATCACGCGCCGCGTCAGTTCGTGCCAGCCGAAGAAGTTTGTCTCGAACTGGCGGCGCAGCACGTCGGTCGTCAGATCCTCGATCGCACCGGGTTGGCCGTAGGCGCCGTTGTTGAATAGCGCATCGATCCGCCCGCCCGTGCGCTTCGCCACCTCGTCGACCAGCGCGGCAATGCTCGCCGCGTCGGTATAGTCCATCAGCAGCGCCTCGATGCCGTCGGCTTCGAGCGGGGCCAGGTCCTCGGATTTGCGCACGGTGGCGAAAACACGCCATCCATCTGCGGCCAGCGCCCTTGCGCAATGGGCGCCGATGCCCGATGAACAGCCGGTGACGATGATGGTGCGTGGGTCGGTCATCGAATGTTCCCTGTACAAACCGATCCGGTTTCCCATATTCGTTCGCGGGTGACAATCGGCCAGACCATTTCGGCGGCCCGCCGCACCAGGGAGATGGGATGCCGCAATTCCTGCGCATGCTCTACAAGGTCTGCTTCGACGCGCTCAAGCATTTCACCGAGGATGACGGCTGGGCCATGGCGAGCCACGTGGCCCTATCCGCCCTGCTCGCCGTCTTTCCCTTCCTGATCTTCGGCACGGCGCTGGCGAGCTTTCTCGGCGCCGACAGCTTTGCCGAGACGGCCGTGCATCTGATCTTCGACACCTGGCCGGAGGCTATCGCCAAGCCGCTGTCGGAACAGGTGGTCGAGGTCCTCACCATCCCGCGCGGTGGTCTGTTGACGGTCTCGGTGCTGGCTGCCGCCTATTTCGCCTCGAACGGCGTCGAGGCGCTGCGGGCATCGCTCAACCGCGCCTACCGTGTGCCCGAAACGCGCCCCTGGTACATCACCCGTCTCGTCAGCCTCGGCTTCGTCATCGGCGCCGTCGTCGCCCTTGCCGCGATCAGCGCGCTTCTCGTCGCCGTCCCGGTGGCACTGGCCTTTGCGGAAAAGTGGTTTCCGCTGCTCGAGGATTTCCTGGCGACGGTCGCCAACTGGCGCATCTATGGCACGCTCGCCGTGCTCATCTTCGGCCTGGTGGTCTTCCATCTCGGCCTGCCGGCCGGTCACCGGCGCCTTCGCGACGTCATTCCCGGCGTGCTGCTGACCTTGGTGCTCTGGCTGATCGGTGCGCTGATCTTCGCCTATTATCTCGCGAGCTTCGCCGACTACGCTGCGACCTATGCCGGTCTCGCCTCGATCATGGTCGTGCTCGTCTTCCTCTACATGGTGGGCGCGATCTTCATCATCGGTGCGGAGTTCAACGCGGCGCTGCTGAAGTTCGAGGTGCTCGGCCACAAGGTGCTGGTGGTCGACCTGCCCCCGTCAAAGCCCGACCAGTCGACGGATGTCGGCTGAGGTCAGGCCTTGCCCGCGCAGCACCGCCAGCCCGGTGTCGCCCTCGCTTTTCGACAGCTTGCGCCCGTCGGCTCCCAGGATCAGCCGGTGGTGGTGATAGACCGGCGCCGGCAGGTCGAGCAGGTGCTGCAGCAGCCGGTGCACCGAGGTGGCGTGAAAGAGGTCGAGGCCGCGCACCACATGGGTGATGCCCTGGCCGGCGTCGTCCACGGTCACCGACAGGTGATAGCTCGACGGCGCATCCGAGCGCCACAGCACCACATCGCCCCAGGCCGCCGGATCGGCGGCGATCTCTCCGGACTTTCCGTCGCCCGTTTCCGTCCAAAACAGCGCCTCCGCGCATTCCTTGATCGCCCGGCCCATGTCGAGCCGCCAGGCGTGGCGGATACCGGCATCGATCCGACGCCGCCGCTCGGCATCGGACAGATCCCGCTCATCCGCCGGGTAGTGCGGTGCCCCGTCCGGGTCGCGCGGCCAGGACAGACCGTCGGCCTCGGCCCGCGCGACGCGCGCCTTCACCTCGCCGCGGGTGAGGAAGGCGGGATAGGCGAGACCCCGGGTGATCAGTGTCTCCAGTGCGGCGCGATAGTCGTCGAAATGCTCCGACTGCCGCCGCACCGGCCGCTCCCAGTCGAGCCCGAGCCAGGCGAGATCCTCGTAGATCGCCCGTTCGAATTCGGGTGTACAGCGGGTGACGTCTATGTCTTCCATGCGCAGCAGCAGGCGCCCGCCGAGTGCGGCCGCCATATCGGCATTGAGCAGGGCCGACAGCGCATGGCCGAGATGCAGGAGGCCGTTCGGGCTCGGCGCGAAACGCAGGGCCGGGTTTTGACGGGTGGACGGGATCATGCTTCCATCTGGCACGAAATGCGGGTCGCGGAAAAGGGCGGGGCGAGAGCGAAATGAACATCACGACCGCACAGGATGTGGCGTTCGGCCTTTCCCAACTGGTGACGATCGATCCGCGCCTCGAGCCGCTCGCCCACCGGCTTGCGCCGCTGCCGCTGCGCCTTGCCGAACCCGGCTTTGCCGGGCTTGCCCATATCATCGTGTCGCAGATGGTGTCGCGCGCTAGCGCCGAGGCGATCTGGGCGAGGATCCGCGCGGCAGCGGGGGATGCGCCGTCCGCCGAGGCCTATCTTTCGCTCGATGCCGACGTCGTCGCCGGCCTCGGCCTGTCGCGCGCCAAGGCGTCCACGCTGGACCTTGCCGCCCGCGCCGTGGCTTCCGGCGCGCTCGACCTGTCGGCGATCGCGCGCCTCGAAGCGGCGGAGGCGATCGCCAGGCTGACAGCCCTCAAGGGCATCGGCCTGTGGACCGCCGAGGTCTATCTGATGTTCTGCGGTGGGCACCCTGACATCTTCCCCGCCGGTGACGTGGCCCTGCGGGCCGCGGTCGGCGACGTCTTCGGCCACGAGGCGCGGCCCGACATCCGCCAGGTCGTCCAGATCGCCGAGGTCTGGCGGCCCTGGCGCTCGGTCGCCGCCCGGTTGTTCTGGGCACACTACGCCGCCCGGACGGGCCGGGAGGCTCTTCCCGCGGCCGAATAGCGCGGCGGAAGGACGCCCCCTCGGGGAGGGGGCTTCACAAGGCTGTCACAACGGACCTAATATAAACAGACAGGTGCCGAATCGATCAGGAGAATGCCTTGACGATTGCAGTCTCACCCCAGTCCTTGCCGGCGCTCGTCCTGAATGCCGACTACAGGCCGCTGAGTTACTATCCCTTGTCGCTGTGGTCCTGGCAGGACGCGATCAAGGCGGTCTTTCTTGACCGTGTGAACATCATCGCCGAATACGACCATTCGGTCTGCTCGCCGAGCTTTTCCATGCGGCTGCCGAGCGTCGTCAGCCTGAAGACCTATGTCCAGCCGACCCGCAATCCGGCGTTTACCCGCTTCAACGTCTTCCTGCGCGACAAGTTCGAATGCCAGTACTGCGGCTCCGACGAGGACCTGACCTTCGACCACGTGATCCCGCGCGCCCATGGCGGCGAGACCACCTGGGAAAACGTGGTGGCCGCCTGCTCGCCCTGCAACCTGCGCAAGGGCAGCAAGCTGCCGCGCCAGGCGCAGATGTTCCCGCACCAGAAGCCCTACCGCCCGACCGTGCAGGACCTGCACAACAACGGCCGGCTCTTCCCGCCCAATCACCTGCACGAGAGCTGGGTCGACTATCTCTACTGGGATTCCGAACTGCAGCCTTGAGCGTTCTCAGCCGCGCTTGCGGAACGTCGCCCAGAGCGCGATCGCGGCCAGCGCCGCACTCGTCAGCACGTTCCAGCCGGCAAAGGACAGACCGAGCACGCGCAGCGTCGCCTCGGTGCAGGACGGCGCCTTGGTGGAATTCAGCGCTTCCAGCACGTTGACCGGGGCATCGCCGCCGGTTGCGCCGATCGTGCAGCTCGCCGGGCCTTCCCAGAACTTCCATTCGACGCCGGCATGATAGGTGCCAAGGCCGATGCTGACGATCATCAGCACGGCGATGACGGCAAACAGGCCGCGCGTGACGGCGGGCGGCAGCCTGAAGAGCGAAGAAAGAACCGCCAGCACGCCCACGCCCATGCCGATGTAATAGGGATTGCGTTCCAGCAGGCAGAGCGCGCAGGGAATGTATCCGCCGATATGCTCGAAGCCGAGCGCCGAGCCGACGACGACAGCCATGCCGAGGGTCAGCACGGCGGCGATTGCGGTATCGGATTTGGCGAGGGAGGCGGGCAAGCTCATGGGCGGATCCGTTCTAATGCAGGAAATAGCGATAGGCGACGTATAGCACGATCAGCGCAGCCGCGCCGAAGCCGGCGATCTGGCCGAGCCTGTTCTCGATGAAGTGGCGGATCGGCTCGCCGTAGCGCTGCAAGAGCCAGGCGAGCAGCAGGAAGCGCGCGCCGCGGGCGACGATGGCCGAGACGATGAACAGCCAGATGTTGATATGGGCCACGCCGGACAGGATGGTCACCACCTTGATCGGCGGCAGATGCGACAGGCCCGAGGTGATCAGCAGCAGGACCACCATCTGGTAGTCGACAGCGGTGCGCAGCGCCTCGAAAGCCTCGAGCTTGCCGTAGAAGGCCAGGATCGGCTTGGCCACCGTCTCGAAGGCATAGTAGCCGAGGAACCAGCCGGCGATACCGCCGAGCACCGATGCGACCGTGGCGATCATGGCATAGCGATAGGCCTTTTCCGGCTTGGCGAGGGCCATGGGCAGGAACAGCACGTCGGCCGGAACGAGAAAGATCGAGCTCTCGATGAAGGCGATGATCGCCAGCCATTTTTCCGCCGACTTGCGCGCGGCAAGCGACATGGTCCAGTCGTACAGTCGTCGCAGCATTCTTTCTTCCCTGCTTTGGCCGAGCGGTTGTAAGCAAGCGGCGGGCGGCTGTAAATGCTTTGTGCTGCGGCGCATCATCCCGTTCGCAAACATTCGCGTGAACGGCTTTCGGCGAAAAAAGGCGGTTGACCGCTTCGGCTTGCTTCGTATAGTCCGGCGCTGTCCTACCGACACAAGACGCTTCTGTGCCCCATTGGCGGAACTGGTAGACGCGCTCGACTCAAAATCGAGTTCCGAAAGGAGTGCTGGTTCGATTCCGGCATGGGGCACCATCAAACCTTGAAAATTTACGATTCCATCATCTTAAGTCTCTGCGATTTCTCCATCAAACCTAAGGCGTCGTGACGATCGTTTTGGGGCTGTCTGCGGTCATTGTTGTGGCGATAGGTCTAACACCTTAGGAGAACGGGAATGTCAGAGCAGAATGACCGTCAACGGCAGCTCGCCGTGCAACTCGCAGAAAACACGCCGCCATCCGAGAGAGAGGCGTTGCGTATGTGGGCCGGTTCTTTGCTTGAGCTTCGCCAGAAGGACGTGTCTGTCGCCCGAAAGACCAAGGAAGCCATTCTGATAACCCATAGGGCGAGCGTGACTTGGCCGATCTTGAAGGTCGTCTATACGCAAATCAAGAAATATGGATGGGACAATCGATCCACACCGCAACGTCTCGGTTTGGGCGCTGCGGGCGCGGCCTTTACGCTCTTCGGAAGCGCCAACGCCGGCATTGCAGCGTTGGGCGGCGCAATAGGGGTTCCGCTTTGGGTGGTGTTCGGAGCGGGGGCGATGTTTGCGCACCATCTCTATGAAGAACTGAGTGGTAGCCGGAAAGATGATCCTTCGGTGACGTATAAGGTGTTTGACGCGGAGAAAGAGTCGGATTGAATGCAGTGGTATTCCAGCGAGTTCGCGCCGCGCGGGGGGCGGTTGACACGGGGCGTTCGCGGGGACCGTGCTTAGGCACCTATTTGGGGCGTGCTCCGAAGTAGGTTCGATCTATTTCGGGTGCTCATGATTGCGATCGTCAAGCGAGGGAGCGGTGACGGTCTCCGCCCACGCTGGTCCGCTGCTCCGGCCTATCCCAGATCGAAACTTGGCAGCATGTCCACGAGCAGGTCGGCCAGGTCGTGCCCCGGCGTTGCTGCGTCCGGGCGCAGCCGCAGCGCAAATTCCGCCTGGGGCAGCGTCGGCAAGGCAAACGCGCCGTCGAGCCGGGCGATCCCGTCGCCTGCCATGCGCGCGGTCCGGGCCGTGATCGCAATCCCGGCCTTCACCGCCGCAGCCAGTCCCGACAGGCTGGCACTCGTGGCGGCGATCCGATAGCGGCGGCCAGCCCCATCGAGGGCGGCGATCGCGACGTTGCGAAAGCCGCATGGCGCGTCGAGCAGGGCCAGCGGCACTTCGCCGCCGGCGCGTTTAAGGCACTCGGCCGCACCGAGCCAGAACATGGGTTCGCGCAGCACCAGGCGTTCATCCGGCGATGCGCTGCTGCGCATGGCCAGCGCCAGGTCGAGTTCGCCGCGCTCGAAGGCGCCGGCCAGTTCCGCCGATCGGCCGATCCTCAGATCGAGGCGCAGTCGTGGATGGGTGTCGGCAAACAGCCGCAGGATGTCGGGCAGGCCGCTTTCGGCAAAATCCTGGGTGCAGCCCAGCGCGATCCGGCCATCGGCGCGCGCGCCTTTCAGGCTCAGCAGCGCTTCGCGATGGGCGGCGATGATCCGCCGCGCATGGCCGACCAGCGCCTCGCCGGTCGGCGTCAGGGTGCGGCCGCGCCCGGCCTGCTCGAGGAGCGCATCTCCCACCACCGCCTCCAGGCGCTGCATCTGGGCGGTGATCGCTGATGGCGAACGGCCGACAATATCGGCGGCGCGGGTCAGAGATCCGGTGTCGGCGAAGGCGAGAAATGTACGGAGCAATTCCGGGTCGATGGTTTCCATATTTCGATATTATCAAAATGTAAGTGAAGAACAATTCGATTTTTATGATTGAATCCTTCTGTCATTCCTGAGCTCGCCGGGCCGCCGGCCCATGACCGACAAGAGAGGACAGGAACCATGCCGATCATCAATATCGCCGTCACCACCGCGCCCGATGCCGAGCGCTCGGCGCGGATCGCCGGAGAGATCACCGAACTGACCCGCCAGCATCTGCGCAAGGATCCGACGGTGACGGCCGTCGCCATCTCCCACATCGATCCTAGCCACTGGTTCGCCGGCGGACAGTCGCTCGTCGCGCAGGGAACCGAGAGCTTCTGGCTCGACATCAAGGTGGTCGACGGGACCAACACCAAGGGTGAACTGGCCGACTACATGGCCGCCGTGTTTTCGGCCATGGGCGAAGCCCTCGGCGGCGTGCATGCCGAGAGTTATGTGCATGTCCACGAGGTTTCGGCCGCGGCCTATGGCTTCGGCGGCGTCACGCAGGAATATCGCTATATCAAGGGCCGGCTTGACGCCGCATGATGGCCGCAGGCTGTGCGGTGACAGGCGATCCCGGGTCTGCCGGGATCGATCGCCTCAAGCCTTTGCCGAGGTATCCCTGGCGAAATATTCGAGCAGCGTCCGGAGTTCGCCGGCGCGCACCATCTGGGCCGGGGTACGGCCGCCGAGTTCGCTTAAGTGGTGGCTGCGATACCATTTCTCCGCCGCCTCGGCCGAGCCCAGACTCTTGACGATGCGGGAAAGCACGAGGCGCTTGGCCTCCGCTGCGGGCAGCGCGCCGGCGTCGATCGCCGCGCCGAGCCTGACCGCTGCGGTCTTGGCCGCCTGCTGCTTCATCTTCTGCCGCGTCGCCGCCACCGCCGGATGAACCGGCGCGAAGATGTTGACCGTGGCCGTAGCCGGCTCCGCCTCGGCGGATGGCCGGCGCTGCTGGCGCCCGGGCTTCTTCGGCATGAGGCCGGCATCCACGGTCACCTGCTTGACGGGCTGGGCCAGTCGAACACTCTTGCCGGTCGGCGTCTTGGTCATGATGTCTGCCCGTCCCATGCTCGTCGGATGCGATGTCGAAAAATGCGGAGGTGACGCCGATCGCTGTTTCGACGACCTTGCCTCGCGCCAAGCGACGTTAGCACGCGGCCGGAAAAACTGTCCAGCCGATGCCGCGGCAGGTTACGTTCGCGTCCATTGTGCATGTGCGAAAGGAATGCTAACTAGAATTTTCGTCATCTAGCGGGAAATCGGCATGTTTCTCCCCGAATTCGGTACCTACGAAGCCCTCTATCGCGAATTTTCGTGGCAGATTCCGCCGAATTTCAACATCGGCCGTGCCGTCAGCGACGATTGGGCGGTGCAACATGCCGACCGCGTCTGCCTCGAGCATTTCTCTGCTGACGGCCGGCATCTGTCGATGACCTATGGCGAACTCTCGGCGAAATCGGCGGCCTTCGCCAATGCCCTGACCGCGCTCGGCATCGGCCGCGGCGACCGGGTCGCACTCCTGCTGCCGCAGTCGTTCGAGACGGTGATCGCCCATGTGGCGATCTACAAGATGGGGGCCATCGCCCTGCCGCTGGCCTTGCTGTTCGGCGTCGAGGCCCTGGAGTACCGGCTTTCCGCCGCCGGCGCCCGCGCCGTCGTCACCAACGAGTTTGGCCTCTCGCGCCTGGAGGAGATCCGTCCGCGCCTGCCGGCCCTCGAGCATGTGATCTCGACCGGGCCCGCCTCCGGCGCGGTGCATTCTTTCACTTCTCTCGTCGAGGCCCATCCCTCCGTCTTCGACGTCGCCGAAACCGGCCCGGACACGCCGGCGCTGATGATCTTCACCTCGGGCACCACCGGCCCGCCCAAGGGCGCGCTGCATGGCCACCGGGTTCTGCCGGGCCACATCCCCGGCTTCCAGATGGTGCATGATTTCCTGCCCAAGCCCGGCGACAAGGTCTGGACCCCGTCCGACTGGGCCTGGGCCGGCGGTCTGCTCAACGCGCTGCTGCCGGCGCTGATGCTCGGCGTTCCGGTGGTCTCCTCGCCGGCGCAGAAGTTCGATCCCGACATGGCCTTCCGCATCATGGCAGAGATGAAGGTGAGGAACGCCTTCATCCCGCCGACCGCACTGCGCCTGCTGAAATCGGTCGACCGGCCGCTGGAGAAATACGATCTCGTGCTCCGCAGCATCGGTTCGGCCGGAGAATCGCTCGGCCGCGAGACCTATGAATGGGTGAAGGCGACGCTCGGTATCGTGCCGAACGAGTTCTACGGCCAGACCGAATGCAATTTCGTCCTCGGCTCCGCCGCCCATCTGGGCGTCACCAGGGGCGGGGCGATCGGCCGCGCCGTGCCCGGCCATCGCGTGGCGATCATCGATGACGAGGGCCGCGAGGTGCCGGCCGGCGTCACCGGCCAGGTGGCGATCGCCAGGCCCGACCCGGTGATGTTCCTCGGTTACTGGAACGACGAGGCGGCGACGGCGCGCAAGTTCGTCGGCGACTGGATGAAGACCGGCGATCTCGGCCGTCAGGATGCCGAGGGCTATGTCGAATTCTTCGGCCGCGACGACGACGTCATCACCTCGTCGGGCTACCGCATCGGCCCCGCCGAAATCGAGGACTGTCTGGTCGGCCATCCGGCGGTCAAGCTCGCGGCCGCGATCGGCAAGCCGGATCCGCTGCGCACCGAGATCGTCAAGGCCTTCGTCGTCGTCGCCGACGGCTATCTGCCGACCCCGGCGCTGGCCGGCGAGATCAGCAACTGGGTGAAGCAGCGGCTGTCCATGCATGAATATCCGCGCGAGGTGGAGTTCATCACCGAGATGCCGCTCACCACCAGCGGCAAGGTCATCCGCCGGCTGCTGCGCGACCGCGAACTGGCGGTCGCCGCCGAGTGACGCCCGAAGGCTGTCGCCTCAGTCGCTGAAGCGGCGCGACAGGATCTTGTCGCGCAGGATGCGGGCGAGGTTACGGGTGTTGCGGTACATGTGCAGCTGGGTGGCGGCCTGGCGCATGTCGCGGTCGGCATTGGGCCTCAGGCCGATCAGCAGCGTTCCCATCTCCTCGCGCTCCTTCCAGAAGCGGCTCATGATCGGATGGTCCGGCACGGCGCAGCTGTCGGTGCGCTCGATGTTCGGGTCGTCGAGATGCCAGTCGGTCAGGTCGGCGAGCAAGAGCTTGCCGGGCGAGAAGCGAGCATAGCGCTCGTCATAGGCGGTCTTCCACGTATAGGCCTCGCCGGCCATGATGAAGACGACCATCGAGGCGATCGCCCGGCCGTCGAGGTCGAGCGTGTGGATGCGCACGGCATCGACCTCGGCGAGGTTGGTGATCGCCTCGCGGGCGAAGGCGGCGCGGAAACGGTCCATGACCATGGCGGAGCGCTTGCGCCCCTTCCAGCCGCTCGCCTCCAGCGCCAGGAACTCCTCCATGCGCCGGCGGATTTCCTCCGGCTGGCGGGCGACATTGTAGCTGACGCGTCCCTCTTCGCCGAGCAGGCGAAACTGCCGGCGCATGTCGCGCATGTGGTTCTTCGAGATCGTCGTCTTCAGATAGGTGTCGCCGTCCTCCTGGCTTTCCAGCATCGGCCGTTCGAAGGTGTTGGTCACCGTCAGCGGCAGGTCGCGGCCGATCGCCACGGCCTTGATCAGCTGGGTGAAGCGGCCGTTGAGCCTGAGGTCGGGCAGCACGAGGATGCCGGGCAGCTTGGCGTCCGGGCGGGCCAGCGCTTCCAGCATGTTGTCGATGGTCTCGGCCGCGCCCTCGGCGTCGACTAGCGGCGTGCCGAGCGGGCCGAACGGATTGGACCAGACGCGCAGGATCGACGGTCCGACGGAGAAGCCGGGCTTTTCGACCGAAAAGGGCATCATCAGCCGCACCCGGCTGCGCCGGGAATCCTCGTCGCGGATGACGGCGAAGCGGATCTGCCGGTCGTCGAGACGCGGCATGGCGGGAGCGAGGAAACGCGGCGCGAAGAAGACGTTCGCCTCCATCACCCGGTAGGTGAGGAAGTCGAGCTCCTCCTGCAGGTCGTAGCCGACCCGGCCCGGATAGAGGCTGAGCTGCCGGCCGGGACGGCCGACGTCGAGGCGCATGTCGGCGGCGGGCCGGTCTTCCGTCTCGCTTGCCAGGCTGCCGACCAGGCGGTTGGCGCTGCTGTTCATGCTCTCGTTGTAGATCGGCGGTTCTCCCATGATCAGGACATCCTCGTCTTGTTCAGGATCGCCAGCGGATCGGCGAAGGCAAAGAGCACGATGCCGAGCGACGAGCGCACGGCGACATGCAGCAGGATCGCCTCGACCATCATCGCTGCCGCCGTGGCGATTGCCGCCCCGGTCAGGCCGCAGAGCGGGATCAGCGTGATGTTGAGGCCGATATTCGCGGTGAGTGCCACGACATAGACCGTCACGCACAGCTGCTGCTTGCCGGCCATGGTGAGCAGCACTTCGCCGGGGCCGACCAGCGCCTTCGACAGGCTGCCGGCAAACAGGATCGCCATCAGCCAGTAGCCGGCGGTAAACGCATTGCCGAACAGCGACAGCAGAAGATTGCCGGCCAGGAGCACGGCCAGGCCGACCAGGAGCGACGGCCAGAAGCTCCAGCGGGCGGTGGTGCCGGCAAAGACGGCGAGCGGACGCAGGTCGTCGTCGGCCATCATCGCCGAGAAACGGGGGGCGGCAGCGGCCTTGACGGCGAAGAAGACGAACTGCACCAGCGCCATGGTCTTGGCGGCGGCGAAATAGATCGCCACCTGGTCCGGCTCGAGATAGAGCCCGACCACGACGACGTCGGAATTGGTCAGAAGGAAGCCGAAGCCCTCGATCAGGAAGATCGGGATCGCGACCTTGAACCAGGCGAGAAAGTCGATCTTGCGCGGTCCGGCGACGAAACGTTCCTGCAGCCTGCGGTCGATCGTCAGGAACTGGCCCAGGCTCGTCACATAGGTTGCGGCCAGGGCGGCCTGCATCGCTGTCGTCGCGGTCTGCGGCGCGCCGAAGGCGACGGCCGCCACCATGAAGCCGAGGATCAGCAGCGGCCGCACGATATAGGTCGGGCTGAGCGCCGCCACCGGCCAGCTGTTGGCCCGCGCCGTGCCGTCCAGCACGTCGCCGAGCGCGATCATCGGCAGGGCCAGCAGGCCGAGGAACAGGGGAACCATGTAATAGACCTGGATCGCTTCCCCGAAGAAATGCAGGACGAGGAAGCCGATCACGGCGAGTGTGCTGGCCGAACTGATGGCGAAGACCCTCGCCGTCATCGTCAGTCCGCGGATCTCGTCGCGTTCGTCGCGGGCGTCGTACTGCGGCAGGAAGCGGATGACGGCGGTATGGAATCCGAGGCAGGACAGGTTGCCGAACAGCACGACCAGCACCCAGACGAAGACGAAGATGCCGTATTCGAACTCGCCCATCAGCCGGGCCTGGACGATCTGGGCGACAAAGGCGATGGCGGCGGAGACGATGCGGATGGCAAAGGCGATCAGCGCCATGCGCTGGGCGCGCGCCGTCTCGTCCCTGCTGGTCAGGGCCGAGACGAGCTTGTGCAATGCCGGGTGGAGGCCGGACGGCAGAATCTTCTCCGCTGTGTGGATGACCGCCATGATCGACAACAAGGGCCCGCTGGTGACGCAGTTACAACAGCAGCGACCTTGTCAGATCACGGTTAAGAAACGGTTCCGCCTGCCGGTCCGCCGGCGCTGCCGCTCAAGAAAAAAGGCGACCGCAAGGCCGCCTTTTCTGGGTCTAAATCAGGCCTGGAGAAACCGTCAGGCGGTTTCGTAGGCGCCGTGGCAATGCTTGTACTTCTTGCCCGAGCCGCAGGGGCAGGCGTCGTTGCGGCCGACCCGGCCCCAGGTCGAGGGATCGTTCGGGTCGCGGTTCTCCGGAGCGACGAAGGGAAGCGCGGCAAAGGCCGAGCCTTCGCCGAAGTCGTCTTCGCCGGTGGTGGCGTCGACGTGGTGACCTTCCATTTCCGGCACGGTCGGGGCCGGCGGCGCCTCGCGGACCAGTTCGACGCGCATCATCTGGGTGGTCACGGCGTCGCGCAGGTTGGCGAGCAGCGCCTGGAACAGTTCGAAGGCCTCGGCCTTGTATTCCTGCAGCGGGTCGCGCTGGGCATAGCCGCGGAAGCCGACGACCGAGCGCAGGTGGTCGAGGTTGACGATATGCTCGCGCCACAGGTTGTCGATGGTCTGCAGAACGACGGAGCGCTCGACATAGGCCATGATCTCGTCGCCGAACCGTTCGGCCTTGTCGGCCATCGCCTTGTCGGCGGCTTCCGTGATGCGGGCGACCATGTCGTCCTCGGCAATGCCTTCTTCCGCCGCCCAGACGTCGATCGGCAGGTCGAGGTTGAGGGTGACTGCGACCTGCTGCTTGAGGCCGGCTACGTCCCACTGCTCGACATAGGCGCGCTCGGGGATATGGGTGCGCACCATGGTCTCGATGACCTCGTGGCGCATGTCCTCAATCGTGCCCGACACATCGGTCGCATCCATCAGCTCGATGCGCTGCTCGAAGATCACCTTGCGCTGGTCGTTCAGCACGTCGTCATATTTCAGAAGGTTCTTGCGGATGTCGAAGTTGCGCGCTTCGACCTTCTTCTGGGCGCGTTCCAGCGCCTTGTTGATCCACGGATGGACGATCGCCTCGCCTTCCTTCAGGCCAAGCTTCTGCAGCATCGAATCCATGCGGTCGGAGCCGAAGATGCGCATCAGGTCGTCCTGCAGCGACAGGTAGAACTTGGAGCGGCCCGGGTCGCCCTGACGGCCGGAACGGCCGCGCAGCTGGTTGTCGATGCGCCGGCTTTCATGGCGTTCGGTGGCGATCACGTAGAGGCCGCCGGCGGCGAGCGCCTTGGCCTTGAGCTCGGCCACTTCGGCCCGGGCGTTGGCGATCTTGGCGTCGCGCTCCGGACCCGGCTCCATGCCTTCGAGTTCACGCTCGAGGCGCATGTCGAGATTGCCGCCGAGCTGGATGTCGGTGCCTCGGCCGGCCATGTTGGTGGCGATCGTCACCGCACCGGGAACACCGGCCTGGGAGACGATATAGGCTTCCTGCTCGTGATAGCGGGCGTTGAGCACGGCGAAATTGTCGAAGCCGGACTGCTTCAACATGGCGGCGAGCAATTCGGACTTTTCGATCGAGGTGGTGCCGACCAGGACCGGCTGGTTGCGGCTGTGGGCGTCCTTGATCTCCTCGATGATCGCCTTGAACTTCTCTTCGGCCGTCCGGTAGACCTCGTCGTCCTCGTCGATACGCTGGATCGGCAGGTTGGTCGGAACCTCGATGACGTCGAGCCCGTAGATGTTCTGGAATTCTTCCGCTTCGGTCGAAGCCGTGCCGGTCATGCCGGCCAGCTTGCCGTACATGCGGAAATAGTTCTGGAAGGTGATCGAGGCGAGCGTCTGGTTTTCCGGCTGGATCTGCACCTTTTCCTTGGCTTCGAGCGCCTGGTGCTGGCCTTCGGAATAACGCCGTCCCGGCATCATGCGGCCGGTGAACTCGTCGATGATGACGATTTCGTTGTTGCGGACGATGTAGTCCTTGTCGCGCGAGAACAGCTTGTGGGCCTTCAGCGCGTTGTTGATGTGGTGGACGATCGCCACGTTCTCGACGTCGTAGAGCGAGACGCCCTTCAGGAGGTTGGCCTCGCGCAGCAGGTTCTCGAGCTTTTCGGTGCCGACTTCCGAGAAGTTGGCCGAACGCTGCTTCTCGTCGATCTCGTAATCCTCTTCCGACAGAAGCGGGATGAAGGCGTCGATCGTGGTGTAGAGATCGGAGCGGTCGTCCAGCGGACCGGAGATGATCAGCGGCGTGCGGGCTTCGTCGACCAGGATCGAGTCCACTTCGTCGACGATCGCGTAATTGTGCCCGCGCTGCACCATCTGGCCGCGCTCGTACTTCATGTTGTCGCGCAGATAGTCGAAGCCGAGTTCGTTGTTGGTGGCGTAGGTGATGTCGCAGGCATAGGCCGCGCGGCGTTCCTCGTCGGTGATGCCGTGGACGATGACGCCGGTGGTGAGGCCGAGGAAGCTGTAGAGCTTGCCCATCGTCGTGGAGTCGCGCTTGGCGAGGTAGTCGTTGACGGTGACGACATGCACGCCCTTGCCGGCGAGCGCGTTCAGGTAGACGGCGAGGGTGGCCACCAGCGTCTTGCCTTCGCCGGTCTTCATCTCGGCGATTGAGTTGTCGTTGAGGATCATCGCGCCGACCAGCTGCACGTCGAAGGGCCGCATGCCGAGTGCACGGTGCGCGGCTTCGCGGGCCACGGCAAAGGCCGGCACGAGCAGGTCGTCGATCGACTTGCCGTCGGCCAGCATCTTGCGGAACTCTTGCGTCTTTGCGGCGAGAGCCTCGTCGGACAGCGCTTTCATGCTCTCTTCGAGCGCGTTGATTGCGGCGACCTTCGGCTGATAGGAGCGAACGCGGCGTTCGTTGGCCGATCCGAAGAGTTTGCGGGCGAGCCCACCAAGACTGACCATTCGATGGTCCTTTCTGACCTTCGTCATATTCGTAGCGCATCCCTGCCGACCGCCGAAATTCGGCGTTTAGGCGCAGAGCAGCGGGAAACGGCTCTGGACGCGCGGTTGCGTGACAGATAAGAGGGGGGTCGAATGATGTCAACGCCACAGGGTGGCCGGAAAAGCCTGCCCTGGCGCGCGTTTGACAATTTTTCGCCCGATTCGAACGGTCTTGAAACGGTTCATCTTCCGAAAGGTTTCTTATGCTTCGTCTTCATAAAATCGCCCTCGTCGCTTGTGTGGCGTTCATCGGGCTCCAGAACCAGGCTTCCGCCGAGGACGCCGTCGTCGCCAAGGTCGGCAAGCTGGAGATCACCCAGTCCGAACTCGACCTGGCCATCGCCAATCTCGACCCGCAGCTCGCCCAGCTTCCGGACGAGCAGAAGAAGATTGCCGCGCTGTCCGGCGCCATCGACGTCAAGCTGCTCGCCGGCAATGCCGATGGCGAAGGCCTGAAGGACGATGCCGAGTTCAAGAAGCGCATGCAGTTCATCGCCGACCGCGAGCTGCACAATATCTACTTCAAGAAGCACGTCGTCGACGCCGTCACCGAGGACGAGGTCAAGGCACGCTACGACAAGGAAATCGCCGCCCTGCCGAAGCAGGTCGAGGTCAGCGCCCGCCACATCCTGGTGAAGACCGAGGAAGAGGCCAAGGCCATCATCGCCGAACTCGACGCCGGCAAGGATTTCATCGAACTGGCCAAGGCCAAGTCGACCGACCCGAACAAGTCGGAAGGCGGCGATCTCGGCTACTTCACCAAGGGCCGCATGGTTCCGGAATTCGAGGAAGTGGCCTTCGCCATGGAGAAGGGCACCTACTCCAAGACCCCGGTCAAGACCCAGTTCGGCTTCCACGTCATCAAGGTCGAGGACAAGCGCGACGCCGCTCCGCCGGCCTATGAGACGGTCGCCCAGCAGGTCCGCCAGCTGGTGATGCGCGACAAGTATCTCGCCATCATCGAGAAGGCCAAGGCCGAGCAGAAGGTCGAGATCCTCGACGAGGCGCTGCGCAAGGGCTACGAGGACGTAAACAAGGCGCAGCAGTAATCGCCGCACCTCTGATTGAAACGCGGGCCCGCGCTTTTGCGGGCCCTCTCATTCCAGGCCGCTAAGAATGTCCGCAACCGTTTCTCCCCTTGCTCCCACGTCCTACCCGGACATGCCGGCCATTCGCGGTGTCCGCATGGCGACCGCCGCCGCCGGCATCAAGTACAAGGACCGCACCGACGTGCTGCTGATGGCGTTTGACCGTCCGGCCGCGGTCGCCGGCGTGTTCACCAAGTCGAAGTGCCCCTCGGCGCCGGTCGATTTCTGCCGCACCAACCTCGCCCATGGCGTGGCGCGCGGCGTGGTCGTCAATTCCGGCAATGCCAATGCCTTTACCGGCCTCAAGGGCAAGGCGGCGACCGAGCTGACGGCGAAGTCGGCCGCTGCCGCGCTCGGCTGCGGCGAGAACGAAATCTACCTCGCTTCCACGGGCGTGATCGGCGAGCCGCTCGACGCCACCAAGTTTTCCGGCGTGCTGGGTGACATGGCGCAAGGTGCCACGGGTGACTTCTGGCTGGAAGCCGCGCGGGCGATCATGACGACCGACACCTATCCGAAGGTGGCGACGCGCACCGCCGAGATCGGCGGCGTCAAGGTGACGATCAACGGCATCGCCAAGGGTGCGGGCATGATCGCGCCTGACATGGCGACCATGCTCTCCTTCGTCGTCACCGACGCCGACATTGCAGCTCCCGCGCTGCAGGGCCTGCTTTCGGCCGGCGTCGATCCGACCTTCAATTCCATCACCGTCGACAGCGACACCTCGACCTCCGATACGCTCCTGCTGTTTGCCACAGGGGCCGCCGGCGCCGACGGCCAGACGACGATCGAGACGGCCGACGATCCGGCGCTTTCGGGCTTCCGGCTGGCGCTCAACGACCTGCTCAAGGACCTGGCACTGCAGGTGGTCCGCGACGGCGAGGGCGCCCGCAAGATGGTCGAGATCACCGTGACCGGTGCCGAGAGCGATCTCGCCGCCAAGAAGATCGCGCTGTCGATCGCCAATTCGCCGCTGGTCAAGACTGCGGTTGCCGGCGAAGACGCCAATTGGGGCCGCATCGTCATGGCGGTCGGCAAGGCCGGCGAAATGGCCGACCGCGACCGGCTGGCGATCTGGTTCGGCGATATCCGCGTGGCCGTCGACGGCGAGCGGGACCCGGCCTATTCCGAGGCGGCGACGACCGCTGTCATGCAGCGCCAGGACATTCCGGTCCGCGTCGACATCGGGCTCGGAGATGGCAAGGCGACGGTCTGGACTTGCGACCTCACCAAGGAATATGTGGCAATCAACGGCGACTACCGGAGTTGATTGCCGCGATGCCCCAAGCCGCCACCGATCAGAACCTGCCGCTCGTCCGGCGCCTCGAAGCCGTCGGCTTCAGGGCGTGGCCGGCGACATCCGTGCAGTATGACGGCAGCTGGCAGATCCGCCTCACTGGCGGCCATCCCTCCAAGCGGCTGAACTGCGTCGTTGCGCTCGACCCGTCCGACAGCCGCGACATCGCCATCCGTCTGGAGAAGGCGGCGCGCAAGTTCGAGGCCCATGGCCGGCCGATCCTGGTGCGCGAGACGCCTTTGACCCCGAAACCGCTGATCGAGCTGATGAAGGCCGATGGCTGGGAGCGGTTCGAGGAAGTGCTGACGATGACCTGCGACCTGACCGCGATCGAACTGCCGGAGAACACGCTCGACCACCTACCGAGCCACGACGTCGGCCGCTTCGTCGATGCGGATCTCTGCGTCAACGGCACCGATCCGGCGCTCAAGCCGTCGCTGGCCGAGGTCGTCAGCGCCATCAAGCCGCCGACCGGGCTCTTCGTCATCGAGGATCCGGAGGCCGGTCCGGTGGCGGTGGCGCTCTGCGTGCAGGACAACGACCTCGCCGGCATCATGTCGCTTTCCGTGAGGCCCGATCACCGCAAGCGCGGGCTCGGGCTGGAAATCCTGACGGCGGCGCTGCGCTGGGCGCGGATGCGCGGGGCGAAGAGCGCCTGGCTGCAGGTGGTGGCGGACAATGCGCCGGCCCTTGCCCTCTATTCCAAGCTCGGCTTCACAGAGGCCTATCGTTACGCCTACTGGCGCAAGGGGCCTTCTACATGAGCGCCGGCGAGAAGCCCATCCTGCTCGTCGCGGCCTGCGCGCTGATCGACACCGACAACCGGATCCTGCTGGCGCAGCGCCCCGAGGGCAAGACGCTTGCGGGCCTCTGGGAATTTCCCGGCGGCAAGGTCGAGAAGGGCGAAACGCCCGAGGAGACGCTGATCCGCGAGCTCGAGGAAGAGCTCGGCATCGTCACCAAGGTGCCGTGCCTCGCGCCGCTCACCTTTGCCAGCCACACCTACGAGACCTTCCACCTGCTGATGCCGCTCTACATCTGCCGGCGCTACGAGGGCATCGCCCATGGACGCGAGGGGCAGGCGGTGAAATGGGTCCGGGCCAATGCCCTGCGGGACTATCCGATGCCGCCGGCGGACGAGCCGCTGATCCCCTTCCTGCAGGACCTTCTTTAGCCTTTTCTATAATTTGCAGACGTTCTTAACGCAAAGTTTACGGCCCTGGGGCAAACCTCATGGCTGTTGTTCATGCGTTCGAAGCGCATGTATGGAGCGTTTCATGGCAAACGAGGATTTCTGGAAGACCGTCAGGTCGAGGGAACGGTCTTCGCACCTCTCCGGAAAGACCGGAGTACTCAACATCGCCCTGCTGTTCGGCATGGCGGCGATTGCGCTGTCGCTCGTGCTGACACCCATGCTGGCGGACCGGACCGAGAAGCGAAGCCTTGCCTTCGAATCGGACCAGGTCGACATGATGAGCACCGGCTCGATCGGCAAATCGGAAGGCGGCAAGCGCTACACGATCCGCCGCAGCGTGCTGCAGGAAACACCCGGATCGGTCTGCATCGTCGGCGACGGCTGCTGACCCCATACTGGAATGCCAACTCCGCCGGTGACGGCGCCGGACCAACTCGGGAGAGGCCATGCATCTCGTCTTGAAATTCATCGCCGATCGTCAGGCGGCCACAGCCATCGAATACGGCCTCATCGCCGCGATCATCGGGCTGGCGCTGATCCTCGGTCTCGGCGCCTTTTCCGATTCGCTTGCCGGCGTCTTCGAGACGATCCGCAACGCCATCGTCAACGCCTGACGGCCCAGCTGCCCGCTGCACCTCGCTTGAGGCCTCAGCCGGACGGCCTTTTGCGCGTCCAAGCGAAGGGCCGCACTCCTCCTCAATTCAGCCCTTTCTCCCGCTCGTCGGTGGCAGGCCCTTGGTCGGGTCGAGCGCATCGGCAAGGCGCATCTTCGCCGAACCCGGCTTCAGCGGCTTCTGCTGGCTTTCGTGCGGCGCCCAGCCGGACACGTAAATGATCGAGAAGGTGGCGCGGATGCGTCCGTCCGGATCGGCATAACGTTCTGCATAGCGCTCGGCGGCTTTCAGGAAGAAAGCACGCCCGACGGGCTTGCGGCTGCGGCCGATCAG
The DNA here is from genome assembly GCF_059424725.1 of Allorhizobium sp. GW101-3B10. Lineage (NCBI taxonomy): Bacteria > Pseudomonadati > Pseudomonadota > Alphaproteobacteria > Hyphomicrobiales > Rhizobiaceae > Allorhizobium > Allorhizobium sp. GW101-3B10. The sequence goes on from NZ_JBWKZR010000001.1 coordinate 4,639,946, forward strand.
CGGGTTGGCCATGCCCATGGCCTTGAGGTCGCGCATCAGGGCGAACAGGTTGTCGTAGCGGACCGTATAGCTTTCCTCGTCGACCACAGGCAGGGTGAAGCCGGCGCGCTGCAAAAGCGCACCGACGTCGCGGATGTCGGGGAAGGGGATGACGCGCGGGCTCGCGCCCCCATGCAGCTCGATCTCGGTGGTCAGCAGCACGTCGCGCAGCTCGCCGAGCGTGCCCGCACCGGGGATCGCCGCGAGGAACAGGCCGTCGGGCTTCAGCGCACGACGGATCTGCACCAGCACGCCCGGCGTGTCGTTGGTCAGATGCAGCGCCAGCGGCGAGAGCACGAGGTTCACCGATTGCGGCGCAAGCGGCACGGCCTCGAAGGGAGCGACGGTCAGCGCGTCGCCCTCGGCTGAGAAATCCTGATGGGTCTCGATGCGCTCGAGCCTGTCGATCTTGCCGGTCTGAAGCGCCAGCCGGGCCGTCGCACCGGTACCACCGTGCAGCTCGACCGCCTGCTCGAACCGGCGCTCGACCAGGGAGAGGCGCTCGGACAATTCGCGCGCCGCGATCTCCAGGAGGAAGTCGGTGCCGGTCTCCAGCCGGCGCCTGGCGCGCAGCCGGTTCGCCGTCACCAGGTCCTGATCGAAAATCCGTTCCATCCTGTCCGCTCCAGTCAAAAACTCGGTCTGGCAAAGGCGCCGGCAAGCGCCTAAAGTCAACCGCATGCCGGGTCAAATAGTGCAAAAAGCCGTGTCCGTCAGCGTCGCCGTGCCGTTCGGCATCGCGGCTTTCCTGCGTGACATCGTCTTTCCGCCGAGCTGCGCCCACTGCCATTGCCGCACCGGCCGGCACGGCGGGCTCTGCCCGCGCTGCTGGTCGTCCATGCGCTTCATCGAACGACCGTTCTGCGAGGTACTGGGCACGCCGTTCGGCCATGATCCCGGTCCCGGTATGCTGTCGGCGGAGGCGATCGCCAATCCGCCGGTGTTCGACCGGCTGCGCAGCGTGGCTATCCACGAGGGCATCGCCCGCGACCTGGTGCACGACCTGAAGTATCGCGACCGCACCGATCTCGCGCCGATGATGGCCGGCTGGATGGCGCGGGCCGGCGGCGAGGCGCTCTCAAACTGTGATGCGGTGGTCTCCGTACCGCTGCACCGGACCCGGCTGTTTTCCCGCAAGTTCAACCAGTCGGCCGAGCTCGCCCGGCATGTGGCGCGGCTCTCGGGCAAACCCTTCCTGCCGCTCGCGCTGGTGCGCAACAAGAAGACCGCCCAGCAGGTGGGGCTGACCGCCAATGCGCGGGCGCTCAACGTGCGCGGCGCCTTCAGCGTGCCGGAGGCCGGCTCGCCGCAGGTGTTCGGCCGGCGCGTCGTGCTGGTCGACGACGTCTTCACCACGGGGGCGACGGTCAGCGCCGCCACCCGCGCGCTGAAGCGGGCAGGTGCCCGGGAGGTCACAGTTTTAACCTTTGCAAGGGCATTCTCCGGTCCTATATGACAGGGACAACGACATTCTTTCCGGCTCTTGCCGGCCCCATCCGACCGGAGACACATATGGCATCCGTGACCATCTATACCCGCCAGGGCTGCGGCTACTGCTCGCGCGCCAAGGCGCTGCTCGCCTCCAAGGGCGTTTCCTATCTCGAGCATGACGCGACCGGCAATCCGGAGCTGCGCCAGGAGATGATCGCCAAGTCGAACGGCGGCATGACCTTCCCGCAGATCTTCATCGGCGAGCGCCATGTCGGCGGCTGCGACGACCTTCATGCACTCGACCGGGCCGGCAAGCTCGACACCCTTCTGGCGGCTTAAGGAAAAACAGATCATGACCTTCAAGGCTGCCGCCATCCAGATGTGTTCGGGTGTCGACCCGGAAAAGAACGCCGCTTCCGTGGCCCGCCTCGTGCGTGAAGCCGCCGGTCACGGGGCGATCTATGTGCAGACGCCGGAGATGACCGGTGCCGTGCAGAAAGACCGTCCGGGCCTGATGGCCGTCCTGCGCGACGAAGAGCATGATATCATCGTCAAGGCTGCCGGGGATCTGGCGCGCGAACTTTCCATCCATCTGCATGTCGGCTCGACCGCCATTCTGCTGCCGGACGGCAAGATCGCCAACCGGGCCTTCCTGTTCGGACCCGATGGCCGCAGGATCTGCGCTTATGACAAGATCCACATGTTCGACGTCGATCTCGACAATGGCGAGAGCTGGCGCGAGAGCGCCGTCTACCGTCCGGGCGACAAGGCGATGGTCGCCGACCTGCCGTTCGCCCGGCTCGGCTTCGGCATCTGCTACGACGTGCGCTTCCCGCAGCTGTTCCGCGCCGAGTCGCTGGCAGGCGCCCAGATCCTGACCACGCCGGCGGCGTTTACCCGCCAGACGGGCGAGGCGCATTGGGAAGTGCTGCTCAGAGCCCGGGCGATCGAGAACGGCGCCTTCGTCATTTCCGCGGCGCAGGCCGGTGTGCACGAGGACGGTCGCGAGACCTTCGGCCATTCGATGATCATCGATCCCTGGGGCAAGGTGCTGGCCGCGGCCGGCGGCACGGGCGAGGCGATCGTGTTGGCCGACATCGACATCGGGGCGGTGGCTGCGGCGCGCGCCAAGATCCCCAACCTCAAGAATGCACGCGACTTCGAACTCAGCATGCAGCCCGAACTGGCGAAAGGGGGCGTCACCGTTTGATCCGCTACGCGCTCATCTGCGACAAGGGACACGACTTCGAGGGCTGGTTCTCGGAGAGCGGCGACTTCGACCGCCAGAAGGCGAGCGGGTATCTCAGCTGTCCCGCCTGCGGCTCGCTCGAAGTGTCGAAGGTGCTGATGGCGCCGTCGGTCTCGACCGCGCGGCAGAAGGAGGCGTCGCATGCACTCGCCGTCACCGAGGCGCAGAAGACGGCGATGGCCAAGCTGAAGGAGGCGATCACCGCGATCCGGGCCAATAGCGAGGATGTCGGTGAGCGCTTTCCCGAAGAGGCCCGCAAGATCCACTACGGCGAAGCCGAAGCGCGGGGCATCATCGGCGAGGCGTCGCTTGCCGAGGTCAAGGCGCTGGTCGACGAGGGCATCGAGATCGCCCCGCTGCCGGTTTTGCCGGACGACGTGAATTGACGCTTCAGGCGCTTGAACCTCCGAGATTGCGTTTGGCTTGCCGAGCCAAGATCCGCTCATAGTTGCGGGCGCCGTGAAGAATGCGGACAATGGTCACCGTTGTCTCGTCAATCTTGTAGAAGATCAAATAGCGTTCGAATACGCGCCGCCTCATACCACCGACACGTGGAAGATGGACAAGCGCGAAAGCCTCCGGCATGTCGGCAATCTCAAGACAGCACCGTAGCAGTTCGTCCAAGAAAGCGTCGGCGCGCGAAGGATTGTGTTCGAGGATATAGCGGCCTATCGCGGTCAGATCGGCGCGAGCCGAACGGGTGAACGCAACCCTCATGCTCGCCGGCGTTTTAGGCCAAGTTCGGCGCGAACGCTGTCAAAAGCCTCCTCGACGGACGTGACGCGTCCGGCTTCGATGTCGGCGAGGCCGCGGTCCAGTTCCTGCTCCAATGTCCGCAGGGTTTCTTCATCCTCGAAGCGTTCATGCAAGAGCGCCTCGACATAGGCACTGGCGGAGGCGAATGATCCGCGCTTCATTTCCCTATGGATGAATTCCTCCATCTGCGGGTCCACCTGGACAGCAATCTCGGTTTTTCCGGCCATCACGATTTCCTCATCCATCAGAAGATCAGCATATCACGACCGAGGATGTGGGGGAAATGCTTCGCTTTCGGCTTGGATCACTTGGCCGCCTTGGCCGACCCCACTCACCCCTTGAAACCGCCATCGTCCAGATAGGACTGTTCCGCGGGTGTCGTTGCGCGTCCGAGCGCGGCGTTGCGGTGGGGGAAGCGGCCGAATCTGGCGATGATGTCGCGGTGCTCGACTGCCCAGCGCAGGCTTTCCGCGTCGCCGGTCTCGTCGCGATGGACGGTGAAGAGCTGGATGCTGAGCACCTGGTCGGCCGGATCCTCCGAATGCTCGAAGGGCAGATAGAGGAAGGGGCGGAGCTTGGGGTCGACCGCGCGGTCGAAACCCTGTTCCAGCGCCTGACGGGCGATGGCGCGCGCCAAGCCGTCGGTTGCGAAGGCATGGCCGCTGCCGCGGAAGAGATTGCGGGGGAACTGGTCGAGCAGGATGATCAGCGCCAGCGTGCCTTCGGCCGTCTGGCCCCAGTCGGCGAGATCGCCGCGGGCCGCGGCGAAATGGGTGTCGAGAAAGCCGTCGCGGATCGCCGCGTCGAAATCGTCGTCCTTGGCGAACCATTTCGGCGGTCCGGCCTCGAGCCAGAAGGAGACGACGTCCGCGGGGGCCGTCATGCCTGGGTGTCCGTCTGCGTGCCGGCGATCGCGGGACGGCGGGCCAGCACCATGTAGTTGACGTCGATGTCGGCGGACAGGTTCCACTGGTTCTGCAGCGGATTGAAGAACACGCCCTTCATCTCGACGACTTCCATGCCGCTCGTCTTCAGCGGGGCCTCGAGCTCTTCCGGGCGGACCAGCTTTTCATATTGATGCGTGCCGCGCGGCAGCCAGCCGAGCACGTATTCGGCGCCGACGATGGCAAGGGCGGCGGCCTTGAAGGTGCGGTTGATGGTGGAAACGAGCATCAGGCCGCCGGGCCGCACCATGGAGGCGCAGGTGGAGATGAAGAATTCCACATCGGCGACATGCTCGACGACTTCCATGTTGAGGACCACGTCGAAGGTTTCGCCGGCGGCTGCAAGCGATTCCGCAGTCACGGCGCGGTAGTCGACCTTGACCCCTGTCTGGGCCGCATGGGTGCTGGCGATGCCGATATTGCGCTCGGAGGCGTCCGCGCCGAGCACGTCGGCACCCATCCGGGCGACCGGCTCGGAGAGCAGCCCGCCGCCGCAGCCGATGTCGAGGATGCGCAGGCCTTCGAGCGGGCGGTGGGCCTTGGGGTCGCGGCCGAAATGGGCTGAGACATGATCGCGCATATAGGCGAGGCGGACCGGATTGATCTTGTGCAGGGGCTTGAACTTGCCGGTCGGGTCCCACCATTCCGCGGCCATGGCGGAAAAACGGTCGACTTCGACTTGATCGATCGTTGTGCGTGCTTCAGCGCTCATTGTCGGATCCTCTCTGCACGGATATTGCTGTTCAAGTCGGCCGATCGGGCGGCAAAGTCAAGGGTCCGGCTCATAGCGGGCAAAGCGTGCGTCGAGGCGACGCTGCCGCCGGTTCGGCCTCCTGACAGCGTATTCCAGGCTGACCGGATCGTCTTCGGTCAGCATGGCGTCGATCTGCGGCAGTGTCGTCCCGACGAGATAATCGAAGATCTTCCCTTCGGCATTGACGATGCAGAGCGGAAGGCAGGCGACGGCGGCACCGCTCAGGCCGAGTTCGCGCTCCCTGGCGATCGCCGGACCCTGGCGTGGCGTGGCGAGCATCGGGCCGCTGCATAAGCGGTTGCGACGACAGGACCGGTAGCGGCAGAAAGGGCGGTTGAGCGCTTCGCAGTGATAGCGCAGGGTGAGCGTGCCCACGATCCGCCAGCGGGCCTCGTGGTGCTCCTCGCGGGCGCGTTCCAGCTCTGGGTGGTCGGTCTTTGCCATGGCTCTTCTCCTTTCCCGGGCATGGGTGATCGTTCACGCGGGTCAAAACCCCGTGTCTTGCTGCCTTCTCCCTTTTCCGGCCATCCGGCCGGGGCGCCCGGCATGCCGGACAAAATTAAAACAGTGACACGCAGGGCGCCCCGTTTCGATGTTTTTCGCCACCCAGTTCCTTGTCCCTCTACAGCGCCGAAACCGACGCCTTGGGTGCCGCACAGGCACGTCCCTTTTCAGGGAGGGGGACCGACTTAGGGCAGCCTGCGACATCCTCCCGCGTTTCAGAAGGACCCTTCGCAGCACCGTCCCCACCTCGCCGGCAACGCTTTCCGGTGTATCCGTGGCAGGGCAGGACAAGTATCGCATGGGCGGGGAGGGCGGGGAAAACGAGGGAGGCAGGAAAATCGCGGCGACGGAACAAACGGGATGAACCGAACGTTCATGGGCGGTTCATTCGCACAGGCGTAGGTAAAGCGCAGAACGGAATACCGAGGAGATATCTCTATGAAAAAGCTCAGGATATTCGCCCTGAGCGCGGCGTTTGTCGCCGTGCTTCCCGGCCTCGCCGCCGCGGCGACTGCCTATTCGACGGCGAATGTGAACATGCGCTCCGGCCCGAGCACCCAGTATCCGCCGGTGCTCGTCATCCCCGCCGGCGTGCGCGTCGACATCCAGGGCTGCATGCAGTCGGCCAACTGGTGCGACGTCGCCTATGCCGGCTATCGCGGCTGGGTGTCCGGCCGTTACCTGCAGACGACCTATTCGCAGCGCCAGGTCTATGTCGATCCGGAATACTACCGCCCGCTCGGCATCCCGACGATCACGTTTTCGATCGGCAGCTACTGGGACCGCCACTACCGCGACCGCGATTTCTACCGGGATCGCGACAGCTGGCGGGACGGATATTATCGTCCGCGGCCGCCGCGCGATTATGACGGCGAATGGCGTCGCCCGGCCACGCGCGATCCCGACGACAGCTGGCGCCGTCCGCCGCCGCGCTACGATGACGGTGACTGGGACCGCCCTCCGGCCCGCGACCCGGACATCCGCCGCCCGCCGCCGCGTGATCCGGACATCCGCCGTCCGCCGCCGCGCGACCCGGACATCCGTCGTCCGCCGCCGCGCGATCCGGACGTCCGTCGTCCCCCGCGTGATCCTGACGCTCGTCCGTCCAGCGAAAAGCGGGACAAGGATCGCGAAAAGGCACTGCGGAAGATCCTGTGCCCGGACGGCAAGAGATGCCATCCGCAGAGCAGCGACTGATTGCTCTCATTCGAACGGCGGCCGAAAGGCCGCCGTTCCTGCGTTCGGCCCCTCGTGCGGGGCCCGTGCCGATGCACATGGAGCGGCAATGGCCGCGCAGCCATATCGCCTGAAGGCCTTAGCCCGGCGCCCATTGAACTTGCCCGTTGTTTTCGATATGAGACCGCAACTTCGCCCGGTCAGATGTTTCCGGGCGGTTCTTCCAAGGGGCGCCGGCGGGCGTCCATCAGCGTGACGGTATCGAAGGCATGGCTCGCATCGTGATGAAATTCGGCGGTACCTCCGTCGCCAATCTCGAACGCATCTACAACGTTGCCCGGCATGTCAAACGCGAGGTCGATGCCGGCCACGAGGTGGCTGTCGTCGTCTCGGCCATGTCCGGCAAGACCAACGAGCTGGTCGACTGGGTTCAGACCATGCCGAAGGTGGCCGGTGCCGACTCGCCGTTCTACGACGCGCGCGAATATGACGCGGTGGTCGCCTCGGGCGAACAGGTGACGTCGGGGCTTCTGGCCATCGCGCTGCAGTCGATGGGCATCAATGCCCGCTCCTGGCAGGGCTGGCAGATCGCCATCAAGACCGACAATGCGCATGGCGCGGCGCGCATCCAGGAAATCGACGGCGCCGACATCATCCGCCGCATGGGCGAGGGCCAGGTGGCGGTCGTCGCCGGCTTCCAGGGCATCGGCCCGGACAACCGCATCGCCACGCTCGGCCGCGGCGGCTCCGACACCTCGGCCGTGGCGATCGCCGCCGGCATCAAGGCCGACCGCTGCGACATCTATACCGACGTCGACGGGGTCTACACGACCGATCCGCGCGTCGAGCCGAAGGCGCGGCGGCTGAAGAAGATTGCCTTCGAGGAAATGCTGGAAATGGCCTCGCTCGGCGCCAAGGTGCTGCAGGTGCGCTCGGTCGAGCTCGCCATGGTCCACAAGGTGCGCACCTTCGTGCGCTCGAGCTTCGAGGATCCCGATGCACCGGGCATGGGCGATCTGTTGAACCCGCCCGGTACGTTGATTTGCGATGAGGAAGAGATCGTGGAACAGGAAGTAGTCACCGGTATTGCCTATGCCAAGGATGAAGCGCAGATCTCGCTGCGTCGGCTCGCCGACCGGCCGGGCGTCTCCGCCGCGATCTTCGGGCCGCTGGCCGAGGCGCATATCAATGTCGACATGATCGTCCAGAACATCTCGGAAGACGGCACCCGCACCGACATGACGTTCACCGTTCCGTCGGGCGATGTCGACAAGGCGCTCTCCGTGCTCGGCGAGAACAAGGACAAGATCGGCTACGACGTCGTGCAGAGCGAAAAGGGCCTGGTGAAGGTCTCGGTCATCGGCATCGGCATGCGCAGCCATGCCGGCGTCGCCGCCACGGCCTTCAAGGCGCTCGCCGAAAAGGGCATCAACATCAAGGCGATCACCACCTCGGAAATCAAGATTTCGATCCTGATCGACGGCCCTTATGCCGAACTCGCCGTTCGGACTTTGCATTCCTGCTACGGCCTCGATAAGAATTGATTCTCTAAAGCGGAATTCGCCCTCCCCGTCGTTTGCGACACGGGCGGCGAGGCCGCCCGGCCCAATGACGAATTCGGGAGCATGCACGCATGAGAGACCTTTCCGCGGGTCCGCGCGTCCTCCTCAAGCGGTTGCGCGAATTGATGGCGGAGCCGCTCGAGCCACAGGAGCGCCTCGACCAGATCGTTCGCCAGATCGCGAGCAACATGGTCGCGGAAGTGTGTTCGGTCTATGTGCTGCGCGCCGACGGCGTGCTCGAACTCTACGCCACCGAGGGTCTGAACAAGGATGCCGTCCACCTCGCCCAGCTGAAGATGGGCCAGGGCCTGGTCGGCACCATCGCGGCCTCCGCCCAGCCGCTCAACCTGTCCGACGCCCAGGCCCATCCGGCCTTCCGCTACCTGCCGGAAACGGGCGAGGAGATCTATCATTCCTTCCTCGGCGTGCCGATCCTGCGCGCCGGCCGCAGTTTGGGCGTTCTCGTCGTGCAGAACAAGGCACAGCGCAACTATCGGGAAGACGAGCTTGAAGCGCTCGAAACCACCGCCATGGTGCTGGCCGAGATGATCGCGACCGGCGAACTGAAGAAGATCACTCGGCCCGGTCTCGAACTCGACCTGACGCGGGCGGTGACGATCGACGGCGACGGCTACAACGAAGGCATCGGGCTCGGCTATGTCGTGCTGCACGAGCCGCGCATCGTCGTCACCAATCTGCTGAACGAGGACACCGAGACGGAAATCCGCCGGCTGGCCGACGCGCTCGGTTCGCTGCGCATTTCGATCGACGACATGCTGTCGCGGCGTGAAGTGTCGATGGAGGGAGAGCACCGCGACGTGCTGGAGACCTATCGGATGTTCGCCCACGACCAGGGCTGGGTCCGGCGCATGGAAGAGGCGATCCACAACGGTCTGACGGCGGAAGCTGCGGTCGAGAAGGTGCAGAGCGACACCAAGGCACGCATGATCCGCCTGACGGATCCCTATCTGCGCGAGCGGATGCACGATTTCGACGATCTCGCCAACCGGCTGCTGCGCCAGCTGACCGGATTTTCGCCGCACAGCCAGACCGAGGGCTTTCCCGCCGACGCGATCGTCTTCGCCCGTGCCATGGGTGCGGCCGAGCTGCTCGACTATCCGCGCGCCAACCTGCGCGGCCTGGTGCTGGAAGAGGGCGCGGTGACGAGCCATGTGGTGATCGTCGCACGCGCCATGGGCATTGCCGTGGTCGGCCAGGCGACGGGCGCCGTGGCGCTTGCCGAAAACGGCGATCCGGTGATCATCGACGGCGACGACGGCAAGGTGCATGTCCGGCCGGTGGCCGATCTGCAGAAGGCCTATGAGGAAAAGGTCAAGCTTCGGGCCCGCCGCCAGGAACAGTTCCGCGCGCTGCGCGACGTCGAGCCGATCACCAAGGACGGCACGCGCATCACCCTGCAGATGAATGCCGGCCTGCTGGTCGACCTGCCGCAGCTGTCCGAATCGGGCGCCGAGGGCATCGGCCTGTTCCGCACCGAGTTGCAGTTCATGATCTCCTCGACCATGCCGAAGGGCGAGGAACAGGAGAGCTTCTATCGCAGCGTGCTTCGCCAGTCCGGCGGGCGCCCGGTGACCTTCCGCACGCTCGACATCGGCGGCGACAAGGTGGTCTCCTATTTCCGCGGCCATGAAGAGGAAAATCCGGCGCTTGGCTGGCGGGCGATCCGCCTGTCGCTCGACCGGCCGGGCCTGCTGCGGACCCAGCTGCGCGCGCTGCTGAAGGCCGCTGCCGGCGGCGATCTCAAGATGATGCTGCCGATGGTGACCGAGGTCGGCGAAATCCGCGCGGTGCGCGAGCTGATGCAGAAGGAGGTCCAGCACCTCTCGAAGTTCGGCCATCCGCTGCCGAAGAAGCTGCAGTTCGGCGCCATGCTGGAAGTGCCGGCGCTGATGTGGCAGCTCGACGAGCTGATGCAGGAGGTCGACTTCGTCTCCGTCGGGTCCAACGATCTGTTCCAGTTCAGCATGGCGGTCGACCGCGGCAATGCGCGCGTTTCCGACCGCTTCGACGTGCTGGGGCGGCCGTTCCTTCGAATCCTGCGCGATATCGTGCGCGCCGCCGACCGGCACGAGACGCCGGTGACGCTGTGCGGCGAGATGGCGGGCAAGCCGCTTTCGGCCATGGCGCTGCTCGGCATCGGCTTCCGCTCGATCTCGATGTCGCCGACCTCCATCGGTCCGGTCAAGGCGATGCTGCTGGGGCTCGACGTGGCGCAACTGAGCCGGGAGCTCAACGGCGCGCTGGACGATCATCATTCGCACCTGCCGCTCAGGGATATCCTGGTCGGCTTTGCCGAAGACAACAATATTCCCCTCTGACTGAATTCAACGTGGAGTAAAGGGTGGCGAAGCTTCCTGTCGAGAAAATGCGTGAACTCGAACGCCGGTTCGGCGAGATAGAGGCACGCATGTCGGCGGGGCCGGCGGCCGACGTCTATGTCAAGCTCGCCTCGGAATATTCCGAGCTGCAGCCGGTGGTGAAGAAGATCCGCGAATACGAGGCGGCGATCGCCGAGCTTTCGGGGCTGAAGGCCCTTTTGTCCGACAAGGGCACCGACCGCGAGATGCGCGATCTCGCCGAAATGGAGATGCCCGAGGTCGAGGCGCGCATCGAGGGGCTGGAGAAGGATATGCAGATCCTGCTCCTGCCCAAGGACGCCGCCGACGAGAAGAGCGCGATCCTTGAAATCCGCGCCGGTACCGGTGGGTCGGAGGCGGCGCTTTTCGCCGGCGACCTGTTTCGCATGTACGAGCGCTTCGCCTCGACCAAGGGTTGGAAGGTCGAAGTCCTGTCGGCCAGCGAAGGGGAAGCCGGCGGCTACAAGGAAATCATCGCGACGATCACCGGGCGCGGCGTGTTCTCCAAGCTCAAGTTCGAATCCGGCGTGCACCGCGTGCAGCGCGTGCCCGAAACCGAGGCGAGCGGCCGCATCCACACCTCGGCGGCCACCGTCGCCGTCTTGCCGGAGGCCGAGGAGATCGACATCGAGATTCGCCCGGAGGACATCCGCATCGACACCATGCGCTCGTCGGGCGCCGGCGGCCAGCACGTCAACACCACCGATTCGGCGGTGCGCATCACCCATCTGCCGACCGGGCTCGTCGTCACCTCCTCGGAGAAGTCGCAGCACCAGAACCGCGCCAAGGCGATGCAGGTGCTGCGCTCCAGGCTCTACGACATGGAGCGGCAGCGCACCGACAGCGAGCGCTCCGCCGACCGCAAGAGCCAGGTGGGCTCGGGCGACCGCTCGGAGCGCATCCGCACCTACAATTTTCCGCAGGGCCGCGTCACCGATCACCGCATCAACCTGACGCTCTACAAGCTCGACCGGATGATGGAGGGCGACATCGACGAGATGGTCGACGCGCTGATCGCCGACTACCAGGCGGGCCAGCTCGCCCAACTCGGCGAGCAGACGTGAGCGGGGCCTCGGCGCTCGGCGCCGTCGTCGCCGAGACGCGGGCAGCGCTCTCCGATGCCGGCTTTGCCGACGCCGCCATCGAGACGCGGATTCTGCTCGGAGGCCTGCTCGGGCTTTCCACCACCGAAGTGTTCACCCAGGCCGACCGGCCGGTGACGGCGAGCGAGCGCGCGCGGATCGCCGATGCGGTGGCGCGAAGGCTGAAACACGAACCCGTGCACCGTATTCTCGGCCACCGCGAATTCCACGGCCTCGACCTGACGCTGTCGCCGGATACGCTGGAGCCGCGGCCCGACACCGAGATCCTCGTCGGTACGGTTCTGCCGCATCTGCGGCAGATCGTGGCGGAAAAGGGCGGCGCCCGCATCCTCGACCTGGGTACGGGGACCGGGGCGATCGCGCTCGCCCTCTTGAAGGAATGCCCGCAGGCACAGGCGCTCGGCAGCGATATTTCGCCGGGGGCCCTTCACATCGCTGCCGTCAATGCCCATCTCAATGGCGTGACCGACAGATTCGACACGCGCGAAAGCGCCTGGTTCGAAGCGATCGACGAGAGCTTCGACATCATCGTGTCAAATCCGCCCTATATACCCACCGAAGTGGTCGATGCGCTGGAGCCCGACGTTCGCGACTACGACCCCCGGGCGGCGCTCGACGGCGGCGAAGACGGCCTTGGCGCCTATCGCGCGATCGCCGAAAATGCAGCGCAACATTTGCTTGCAAAGGGCCTGGTCGGCGTCGAAATCGGCTACGACCAGAGGGAAAGTGTCACGCAACTCTTTGAACAAAGTGGTTTTTCGCTTGCCGAGCAGCATCGTGACTATGGCGGCAATGATCGGGTCCTGCTGTTCAGGCGGGCGAGTTGACCCCCGGTTTGCTGCGTCTGCTAAGGATAATTGCGCTTTTGAAAGAAAAGGCTTGGTTTTCCGAATGAAGCGTAATAGTTTGCGGGCACGCAACGGGCAGCAGGGAATGAACGAGATTCGTTCTGGTCTGGGTTTGCCGCGATTTCAGCTCGTGACTGGGCTTCACGGGACGAGCAAACCCCGATGCGTAACTCAGTAAACTTGACTATCACCAGCGGCACGAAAGCGATGGCGCGGTATGCCCGCGGCACGCATAACCTTGGTCCGGTCCAATCCAGAACCAACAGCGTTGCCATCTATCAGCACAACAGAAGAACTCAGGTGAAGTATCGATGAGGCCAGGACAGCAGAACAAGCGTGGTCGCGGGCGTAACAGCGGCGGCGGCGGTGGCGGCGGTAATAGCGGAAATTTCAACCGCAAGGGTGCCAACCCGCTGACGCGGACGTATGACAGCTCCGGCCCCGACGTGAAGATCCGCGGCACGGCCCAGCATATCGCCGAGAAATATACGACCCTTGCCCGCGACGCACAGAGCGCCGGCGACCGGGTCATGGCGGAAAACTATCTTCAGCACGCCGAGCACTACAACCGCATCATCGCGGCCGCCCAGGCGCAGATGCAGGAACGCTTCCAGCGCGACGACCGTGACGAGCGCGACGACCGCGACGAGCGGGATGACCGCAACGAGTACAATGATCGCGACGGCGACGACATGGACGGCATGGACGAGCCGACGATCGGTGCCCAGGCCGCTCAGCCGCAGCAACAGCAGCGGCCGCAACCGCGGCCCCAGCCGCAACCGCAGCAGCAGCCGCAGCGACCCCAGATGCAGCCGCGGCCGCCGCGCCGCGAGGTCGAGATTGCCGGTTCCGGTCCGCAGCCGGTGCTGGAGGAAATGCCCGCCGAAGCCGTTGTCGCCGCCGCCGAAAGCGCTGCCGACGGTTCGGGAGAGCGCCTGCCGCGCCGCCGCAATGCCGCGGGCCGTCCGCGTCGCCAGCCGCGCCGCAATGCCGGCGAAGAGGGTGCGGAAGGTGGCGAATCCGCTGCCGATGCCGATGCCCCCGTACCGGCGCTCACCCCGTCCGAGTGATCGGACAAGGCGCTTCCAATCGAAACCCCTTCTTCCCTCCGGAAGGAGGGGTTTCCTGCTTTCGGGGGACAGGAACATCGGCGCCGCCCTCCGTCCGTTCGGCTCCTGGTGCCTTCTCCGCGCGGCCCTGGTCTTGCGGTTCGTCAATCCTTGAACTTTTGCCCCAAATCGCTCTTTAAACACCGAAAATCCGTCCCCATATCTCGGTCAGAGGGACGGCGACGTCCCGCAAGGCCCGCCTTGTCAGGGGGCCTCATCTCAACCGCCGCGCTGTGCCGAACGGGCAGGGCGGCTACCGGAGACAGGCACGATGAACATCGAAAAATATTCCGAGCGCGTCCGCGGCTTCCTGCAATCCGCCCAGACCCATGCGCTCTCCGAAGGCCACCAGCAATTCACCCCCGAGCATGTGCTGAAGGTCCTGCTCGACGACGACCAGGGCATGGCCTCGTCGCTGATCACGCGCGCCGGTGGCGACCCGAAGGAAGCCCGCATCGCCAATGACGCCGCGCTCGCCAAGCTGCCCAAGGTGTCCGGCGGCGGTGGCCAGGTCTATCTGTCGCAGCCGCTCGCCAAGGTCTTCACCACGGCCGAGGACGCCGCCAAGAAGGCCGGCGACAGCTTCGTCACCGTCGAACGCCTGCTGCTGGCGCTGGCGATCGAGACGTCCGCCTCGACGTCCGCGACGCTGAAGAAGGCCGGCGTGACCGCGCAGGCGCTGAACCAGGTGATCAACGAGGTGCGCAAGGGCCGCACGGCCGACGGCGCCAATGCCGAAGCCGGTTTCGACGCGCTGAAGAAATATGCCCGGGACCTGACGGCCGAAGCCCGCGAGGGCAAGCTCGACCCGGTGATCGGCCGTGACGACGAAATCCGCCGCACCATCCAGGTCCTGTCGCGCCGCACGAAAAACAATCCGGTGCTGATCGGCGAGCCGGGCGTCGGCAAGACGGCGATCGCCGAGGGCCTTGCGCTCAGGATCGTCAACGGCGACGTGCCGGAAAGCCTCAAGGACAAGAAGCTGATGGCGCTCGACATGGGCTCGCTCATCGCTGGTGCCAAATATCGCGGCGAGTTCGAGGAGCGGCTGAAGGCGGTTCTCAGCGAAGTGCAGTCGGAAAGTGGCGAGATCATCCTGTTCATCGACGAGATGCACACGCTGGTCGGCGCCGGCAAGGCCGACGGCGCGATGGATGCCTCCAACCTGTTGAAGCCGGCGCTCGCCCGCGGCGAGCTGCACTGCGTCGGCGCGACCACGCTCGACGAGTACCGCAAGCATGTCGAGAAGGACGCGGCCCTTGCCCGCCGGTTCCAGCCGGTCATGGTCAACGAGCCGAATGTCGAGGACACGATCTCGATCCTGCGCGGCCTCAAGGAAAAATACGAGCAGCACCACAAGGTGCGGATTTCCGATTCGGCGCTGGTTGCGGCCGCCACCCTGTCGAACCGCTACATCACCGACCGCTTCCTGCCGGACAAGGCGATCGACCTGATGGACGAGGCCGCCTCGCGGCTGCGCATGCAGGTGGATAGCAAGCCGGAGGAACTCGACGAGCTCGACCGCCGCATCATGCAGCTGAAGATCGAGCGCGAGGCGCTGAAGAAGGAAACCGACGTGTCTTCGGCCGACCGGCTGAAGCGGCTCGAATCCGAACTCGCCTCGCTCGAGGAGGAGGCCGATGCGCTGACCGCCCGCTGGCAGGCGGAAAAGCAGAAGCTCGGCCTTGCCGCCGACCTGAAGAAGCAGCTCGACGAGGCGCGCAACGAACTGGCGATCGCCCAGCGCAAGGGTGAATTCCAGCGCGCCGGCGAGCTTGCCTATGGCGAGATCCCGAAGCTCGAGAAGCAGCTGGTCGAGGCGGAAGCCCAGGACGGCAATGCCCGCGATTCGATGGTGCAGGAGGTCGTGACCCCCGACAACATCGCCCATGTCGTGTCGCGCTGGACCGGCATTCCGGTCGACAAGATGCTCGAGGGCGAACGCGACAAGCTGCTGCGGATGGAAGACGAGCTGGCGAAATCGGTGGTCGGCCAGGGCGACGCTGTGCAGGCGGTGTCGCGTGCGGTGCGCCGTTCGCGCGCCGGCCTGCAGGATCCGAACCGGCCGATCGGCTCGTTCATCTTCCTCGGCCCCACCGGCGTCGGCAAGACCGAGCTCACCAAGACGCTCGCCCGCTTCCTGTTCGACGACGAGAGCGCGCTGGTGCGCATCGACATGTCGGAATACATGGAGAAACATTCGGTCGCCCGCCTGATCGGCGCGCCTCCCGGCTATGTCGGCTATGAGGAAGGCGGTTCGCTCACCGAATCCGTCCGTCGCAAGCCGTACCAGGTCGTGCTGTTCGACGAGATCGAGAAGGCCCATCCGGACGTCTTCAACGTGCTGCTGCAGGTGCTCGACGACGGCCGGCTGACCGACGGCCAGGGCCGGACCGTGGACTTCAAGAACACGATCATCATCATGACCTCGAATCTCGGCGCCGAATACCTGACCGGTCTTCGCGACGACCAGGACAGCGAGGCGGTGCGCGACCAGGTGATGGACGTGGTCAAGGCGTCGTTCCGGCCGGAATTCCTCAACCGCGTCGACGAGATCATCCTGTTCCACCGGCTGCGGCGGGCGGAAATGGGCACGATCGTCGACATCCAGCTGAAGCGCCTGGTCGCGCTGCTCGCCGAGCGCAAGATCACCATCGACCTTCGGCCGGATGCGCGCGAATGGCTGGCCGACAAGGGCTACGACCCGGTCTATGGCGCGCGGCCGCTGAAGCGGGTGATCCAGAAGTTCGTCCAGGACCCGATGGCCGAACAGATCCTGTCGGGAGCGATCCCGGACGCATCGACGGTGACCGTCAGTGCCGGGTCCGACCGCCTGCTGTTTGCCACGGAGCGAACGGTCAGCGAAGCGGCCTGATCAAACGACGGACGATCCGCGCATCAAGACAGGCGGTCCCTTCGGGGGCCGCCTTTTTTGCCGTCATGACGGGAGAGCCTTGGGATCTGCTGGCGGACGGATCCGCGGCGCGATGCCGCTCGTCCGCGTCCGCGTCAGTTGCTGGCGACTTCGGCCGGCTTGCCGCCGGTCAGCAGGGCGTCGATGCGCTGGCGCTCGGCCTCGAACTTGGCGAGCGTTTCGCCCTCGAGCGACTTGCCACCGGGCAGGCGGACGCGCAAGGGGTCGACCTTGGTGCCGTTGACGATCAGCTCGTAGTGCAGGTGCGGACCGGTGGACAGGCCGGTATTGCCGACATAGCCGATCACCTGGCCCTGGCGCACCTTGGCGCCCTCCGTCACGCCCTTGGCGATGGCGCTCTGGTGGTTGTAGGAGGTGACATAGCCGTTGGCATGGCGGATCAGCGTCTGGTTGCCGTAGCCGCCACTGTCCCAGCCGGCCTTCTCCACCGTGCCGTTGCCCGAGGCGATGATCGGGGTCCCGCGGGGGGCTGCCCAGTCGGTGCCGGTATGCATGCGCGAATAGCCGAGAATCGGATGGCGGCGCATGCCGAAGCCCGACTTGAAGATGCCGTTCGGCACGGGATTGCGCAGCAGGAACTGGCGGATCGACTTGCCGTTCTCGTCGAAATAGTCGACCGAATTGTCGTCCGGGTTCTGGAAACGGTAGAAGGTCGTGACCGTGTCGCCGAAGCGGGCGCGGACATAGAGCAGTTCGCTCTCCTCGGTCGCCTGGCCGGCCTCGTCCTCGACCGAGAAGAAGGCCTCGAGCGTGTCGGCCGGCTTCAA
>NZ_JBWKZR010000001.1:4667500-4957500 GCF_059424725.1 Allorhizobium sp. GW101-3B10
TGCGCAGCAGGCGGTCGAGATCCACGGGCTGGCGCTCGGCCGTCTTGCTGAACGACAGCCGTCGAAGGTTCTTGACGATGTCGCTGATGCGGTCGGCACCTTCGATTGTGCCTTCCAGGAGGGGATCGATGTCGGCAAGGATCGAATCGATCTTCAGCGTCTTACGCAGCGCGTCGATCTCAAGTGCATCCGCACCCTTGTGGACGGCGTCCAGATAGAGAACCAGATTCTTCCGGTAGCGGTCGAGCGTGTAGATATTGGCATAGACGAAGCTGATCGGATTGTTCAGCTCGTGCGCGACGCCGGCGACCAGACGGCCGAGGCTTGCCATCTTTTCCTGTTCGATCAGCCGTCTTTGCGCCTGCTGCAATTCGCGATGCGCAAGATGCAGTGCCTGATAGGCCTGCCGCAATTCGCTGATCGGCCGGCCTGTCAGTACGGCTCCGAAGCGCCGCCGCCGGCCGTCGAAGAGCGTGGCGCAACGCATGGCCAGGCATTCTTCCCGGCCATCGGCGGTGCGGAAACGCAGGTCGCCCTCCAGTACCCGGCCCTGTTGCCCGGCGCTCGCCAGGCGTTCGGCTTCGTCGCGATCTTCAGGCAAGACATAGTCGAAAAAACGGCTGCCGATGACATCGCCTTCGCTCATGCCGAGCAATGTGAGGAAGGCGGGATTGGCCTTCTTGATCACCCCGTCGCTGCTGCAGACGATGAGGATGTCGGAGACCGAGGCAATCACGCTCGAGATGAAGGTCTGCGCTTCCTCGAGCTCTGCATTCTTGCGCTCGAGATCGGTCTCGTTGCGCAGCAATTCCGAATAGACCTCGTCCATGCGGTGTATGACGTCAACCCACACGGATTCACCGTCGCGGTCGAGCTCGAGCAGACCCGAGACGGAGATCTTGCTGATCAGGTCTTCGCCGGTGCGCCCGGCCGTGTCACTCAATCGTGTCATCTGGATAGCGCCGCAGGTCGTAGCGTTCGATTTTGCTACGCAAGCCGACGCGCGACAAGCCCAATTCTTCCGCCGTATGACTGATATTGCCGCCGTGGCGCTCCAGGCTTTCTTCGATCGCGGCCCTTTCGATTTCGGCGACGATGTCTTTCAGCTGGCGCGAGCCGTTGCTCCGGTTATCGACCTGGCCGTCACCACCGTCGCGGATCTCGGGCGACAAGAGACCTGGCTCCAGCGGCTGGCTGCCATCCGACAGCACGACCATGCGCTGGATTTCGTTCTGCAGTTCCCTGACGTTGCCGGGCCAACCATAGGCGGTCATGAGATCGAGTGTCTTCGGGTGGAAGCCTGTGACCTGCCGATTGAAGGCTTGGTTGGTCTGGGTCAGGAAACGGGCCGCGATGGTTGGAATATCCATCGAGCGTTCCTTCAGCGACGGCATGTGGATCGGAAAGGCGGCGAGCCGGTAATAGAGATCGCGGCGGAACCGGCCGGCGGCAACCTCGGCCAGCAGATCGCGATTGGTCGCCGAGATGACCCGGACATTGACCTTGCGCGGCCGCTGGGCGCCGAGCGGACGGATCTCGCCCTCCTGGAGAACGCGCAGGAGCTTGACCTGGAAGGCCGGGGACGTCTCGCCAATCTCGTCGAGAAAGATCGTGCCGCTGTCGGCAAGCTCGAACAGACCGATGCGGTCCTGGTAGGCGCCGGTATAGGCGCCTTTCTTGCAGCCGAAGAGTTCGCTCTCCAGCAGATCGTCCGGCAGGGCTCCGCAATTCTCCACCACGAAGGGGCGGTCGGCCCGGCCGGAACCATGGTGGACGGCACGGGCCAACAGTTCCTTGCCGGTGCCAGAGGCGCCGGTGATCAGTACGGACACGTCATAGCGCGCCGCCCGCTTGGCAAGCGTGATCGAGGAAATCAGCGGACTGTCTTCCGTATGGATGATCCGGTCGAAGCCGAACGACTGCTGTTCGCTGCGCCGCCTGTCGCTGACGACCTTCTGCAGCATTTCGGCTGCCGGCTTGACCTCGACCCGCACATCGCCCGCCTCATGCTGCAGCCGCCAGAGATTGGCACTTTCGCGCACGCAGTCGATCAGCTTTTCAGGGCTCCACGGTTTGGTGATGTACTGGAAGATGCCGGCATTGTTGACGCCCTCGATGATGTCGTCACTGTCCGTATAGCCTGAGATGATGATGCGGATCGTATCCGGCCAGAGTTCGCGGACACGTTTCAGGAAGTCGACGCCGGATTCGCCGGGCATGCGCTGGTCGCAGAGGATGACCTGCACCAGTTCACCCTCCAGCACCGCCTCGGCTTCCCTGGCATTGCGCGCGCCGATCACCTCGAACTCATCGGAGAGAACCCGCTGGATCGCCTCGATGGAGCGGACCTCGTCGTCGACGACGAGAACGGTTGCATGGCTGTTGCTCATGGTCTTGCTCCTCCCGTTTGCTGATCCGGCCAGCCGGTGGCGCGGTGGATCGCAAGAGTCGTGGGCGTCCGGGACTTGGGCACCTTGCGGATGAAATTGTAGCGCGCCACGTGGTAGCTGGGGTCGAAGCCATAGAAGTTGCGCCGCATGCGCTGCAACTCTTCCTCGCGGTAGCGTTCTAGCGGTTTTTGCGCCTCGTCCCGCTGCCTCTTCATTCTCTTGTCGGCAATGCGCTCTCCGATGTCCGGTTGCGTCGCTAAGGCCAGAGCAGCCGAGCGCAATTCCGCGCGCGCGGCATCGGCATCGCTCGCCAGCACACGGCTTGCAAGGCCGAGCTCCATCGCCTCCCTCACCCCCATTGGCAGTCGCGCCTGTGTGACGCGGCGCGCGCGGGCCTCGCCGAGGCGGGCGGGCAGGAGATAGGTCCAGTATTCGGAGCCGTAGAGATTGCCCATGTCCTTGTAGTGCGGATTGAGGATGACGCCGTCGCGCATCCAGACTTCATCGGCGGCCAGCGACAGGAATACGCCGCCGGCACCGGCATTGCCAAGCACGCCGGCAATCACGATGCGATCGTCGCAGGTGATGATCTCGCGCACCAGGTCGTTCATCGCATTGATGTTGCGCCAGGATGCGTCGGCCGGACTGTCTTCCGTCTCGATCAGGCCGAGATGGATGCCGTTCGACCAGCAATCCGCCCCGCTCTGCACTACGAGCACCGCGCGCTTGCGCCGCTTCGCCGCCTGGACCGCGGCCTGCATCGCCGCGCAGTCCTCGGTCGACATCGCCCCGTTGTAGAAACCGAATTCGAGGAAGCCGACATCGCCCTCTTCATGATACCGAAAGGGAACCGGCCGCGCGACAGGCGGCAGGTCTTGCGCTGGCTGTCCGAGCAGGTGCACCGCCGGCAGTTTCAGGGTGCGCGGACCCTTCTCCCGCAAATGCCCGATCCACAACGCGCCCTCGCGACAGGCGATCGCCACCGATTGGCGCGAGCGCCCCAGGAGTTCGCCCGGCGGACCTTGAAGATCCGGCGCAAGTTCGGCGTCGAAGACCTTGTAGGGCTTTCCCGCAATCGTCATCGCGGCACCCGGATCGCCGTCCGATGCGCGAATGATGGTCAGCGCCTGCTCGGCGGTCAGTTGGGTGGGATCGACAAGACGGTCCTGAGCGCTGCAAGCCGGCCATTCCCGACCCTTGCCCCAGTTGGCTTGCATCAGCGGCTGGGCGTCGCCGCCGGAAAGACGCGCGATCGCCTCCATGACGCAGGCGACCGCCGCCTCCGTCACCTCGTGGCGATAGAGGCTCGACTTGCGGGCAGGGCGCATGGCAAACGCGCGCCACGCCCAGACGGGACCGGCATCCATTTCCTCGCGTGCCTCGATCAGCGTGACGCCCCATTCCGGTTCTCCGCGCAGGATCGCCCGGTCGAGCGCGCTCGGCCCCCTATCGCCCCGAATGCCGGGATGCACGATGAGGCAGAGGGTCTTGCGCCATACGTCCTCCGGCAGCGCCCGCTTGAGAAAAGGAGCGATGATCAGGTCCGGGACAAACAGCCTGACCGCTTCCCGCGTCAGGTCGTCATGGATGTCGAGTTCCACCGAGACCTCGTGTCTGGCCTGGCGGAGATCGACATGCAGGCGCTGCGAGAGCGAGTTGAAGCTGTGACAGAGAAGCAGGATGCGCATGTCGCGGCTCAACAGATCCGCGGCAGCTGTTCGCCCGACAGCCAGTCGACGATGCGTCCCCCGCCGAAGCTCGTGGTCATCTGCACGAAACCATTGGCATCCTCCACCGCGTGGCCGATCAGCGCTGCCTCACTGCCGAGCGGATGGGCGCGCATGGCGGTCAGAATGGCGTCGGCGCCCTCCGGCGCGACGATCGCCACCAACTTTCCCTCGTTGGCGACGTTCAGGGGATCAAGCCCGAGGAATTCGCAGGCCGCCGCCACTTCCGGCTTGAGCGGGATTGCCTCCTCGTCGATGCGAAAACCGACGCCCGACTGGCTGGCGATCTCGTTCAAGGTTGCCGCTATCCCGCCGCGCGTCGGATCGCGCATCAGCCGGACGTGCCTGCCGCCTGCAGCCACCATGGCGGCGACGAGCCCGTGCAGGGCGGCGCTGTCGGACAGGATGTCGGTGTCGAATTCGAGGTTTTCCCGCTTCGACATGACGGCCACGCCATGATCGCCGATCGAGCCGGAGATGATCACCGCATCACCCGGGCGCGCCGCATCGGAGCGCAGGTCGAGGCCTGCCGGTACCACGCCGACGCCGGCGGTCGAGATGAACACGCCGTCCGCCTTGCCCCGCTCGACCACCTTGGTGTCGCCGGTGATGATCGGCACGCCGGCCTCGCGCGAGGCCTCGCCCATGCTCTCGGCGATCCGGTTGAGGTCGGCGAGCGGAAAGCCCTCCTCGATGATGAAGCTTGCCGACAGATAGAGAGGCCGGGCGCCGGCCATGGCGATGTCGTTGATCGTGCCGTGCACGGCGAGCGTGCCGATATTGCCGCCGGGAAAGAACAGCGGCGAGACGACATAACCATCCGTCGTCATCACCATGCGGCCGGCCTCGACCACAAAGGCGGACTGGTCGTTGCCGGCCCGCAGCCATTCATTGTCGAAGGCCTTGTGAAAGATGCTTTCGATCAGCAGACCCATGGCCCGGCCGCCGGCCCCGTGCGACAGGTCGACCAGGCCGTTCCTGAGGTCGAGCTTGCGCTTGTAGGGTTTCGTCATCACGTTCATGCGACGGCCTTTCCTGCTTCGACGGTCCTTGCCTGTTCCCCGGTGCGGGCATGTTCGCGGAACCGGCCATAGGTCCAGTGCGCCGCGCAGGCGCCTTCGCTCGAGACCATGCAGGACCCCATCGGGTTGTCGGGGGTGCAGACCGTACCGAACAGCTTGCAGTCGGCCGGCTTCTTGACGCCGCGCAGGATGGCGCCGCAATCGCAGGCCGGATTGTCCTTCGACGCGGGTGTCACCATGGCAAAGCGTTTTTCGGCGTCGTAGTCGGCAAATTCCGGCCGCAGCCGCAGTGCGCCATAGGGCACTTCGCCGAGACCGCGCCACTCGAAGCTCTCGCGCAGTTCGAAGAAGTTCGCCACCTCCGCCTGCGCCTTCTCGTTGCCGAAGGTGGTGACGGCCCGGATATACTGGTTCTCCACCTCGTGGCGGCCGTCATTGACCTGATGGACGAGCATCAGGATCGCCTGGATGACGTCGAGCGGCTCAAAACCTGCCACCACCACCGGCTTCTGGAATTCCTCGGCGAAGAATTCATAAGGCTCGGTGCCGATCACGGTCGAGACATGGGCCGGGCCGATGAAACCATCGATCTTGACCGTGCCCAGCTTGCGCACGTCGGGGCTTTCCAGAATGTTCTGGATGGCCGCAGGCGTCAGCACGTGATTGCAGAAGATCGAGAAATTCTTCAGGTCCTTCTGGATGGCAAAGCGAAGGGCGAGCGCCGTCGGCGGCGTGGTCGTCTCGAAGCCGATGGCGAAGAAGACGACCTCGCGCTCCGGCTCGGCCTCGGCGATCTTGAGCGCGTCGAGTGTCGAATAGACCATGCGGATATCGGCCCCGGCAGCTTTGGCCTTCAGCAGGCTGGAGCCGTTGGAGCCCGGCACCCGCATCAGGTCGCCATAGGTGCAGAGCGTGATTTCGGGCCGCATGGCCAGCGCGATCGCCGCATCGATGCGCCCGATCGGCAGCACGCAGACCGGACAGCCCGGCCCGTGGATCATCCGCACGTTCGGCGGCAGCAGGTCCTCGAGGCCGTAGCGGGAAATCGCATGGGTGTGGCCGCCGCAGAATTCCATGAAGTGATAGGCGCGTGCGGGATCTGCCGCTGCCGTGATCTGCCGGGCGATGTCCTTGGCGACGCGCCCGTCGCGATATTCGTCGATGTATTTCATGCTGCATCTCCCAAGGCGGCCTGGCGGAGGAGTTCGAGGGTCCGCTCCGCCTCCTCCGGATCGATCTTCGCCAGCGCATAGCCGACGTGAAGCACGAGGTAGTCGCCCGGCTTGACGTCGTCGACGAGCGCGGTCGAAATGATCTTCGACACGCCGTCGAGCGTCACCTTCGCCATGTTGTCGGGCAGCACTTCCTTCACCTGGACGGGAATGGCTAGGCACATGTGAGATTCTCCTCCACTTCGGCGGCATTGTGTCGAATGATCTGGCGGGCATAGGCCGCCTGGCCAAGGGCGATGCCTCCGTCATTGGCCGGGACCTTGGATGGCAGGACAGGCTTGAGACCTTGCGCACGCAGGGCCTGGGCAAGACCGCCGGCGAGCACGCGGTTCATCATGCAGCCGCCGCCCAGTGCGATACGGTTGATGCCGCTCGCCTCTGCCAACGCGGCCGCCCATGCGGCGAGGCCGGCAATCAGCGTGCCATGGAACAGGTTGGCGGCGTCGCAACCGGCCAGCCGGCTCTCTGCCATGTGGATCAGCAGGTCGCGGAAATCGAGAACGCCGTCGTCGATCCGGAACCCGCCCGGAAGGCTCTTCGGTGCATCGACAAGCGCTTCGAGCTCCATCGCCGCCTGGCCCTCATAGGCCTGTTCAAGCCGGACGCCGGATATCGCGGCGGCGGCATCGAAAAGCCGGCCGAGACTGGATGTACGGGGCGGCTGCATGCCGCGATCGAGCATGGTGGTCAGTCTGGCAATGCCTGGATGCTCAGGCCAGAGCAGGGCGGCCAGATCGGTGCGATCTGCATCGTGGAGCGCCGCGACGCCCATACGCCAGGGCTCGCGCGCAGCCTTGTCACCACCCGGCAGCGCCAGGGTCTTGAGCGATCCGGACCGCTTCCATGTGTGTCCGTCTACCATCAGCAGTTCGCCGCCCCAGATGCCGCCATCGGCGCCGTAGCCGTGGCCATCGAGCGCCAGGCCGATCACGGGACCGGACAGATGATGCTCGGCCGTGACCGCGGCGATGTGGGCAAGGTGGTGCTGGACCCGCACCAGCGGCAGGCCGAGGGCTTCCGCCGTCCGCACCGAGCGGAAATCCGGATGCAGGTCGCAGGCCGCATAGTCCGGCCGCACATCGAGGATGGATGAGAGATGGGCGATCGTCTCCCGCTGGAAGCAGATCGCCTCGGCATTGTCCAGACCGCCGACATGCTGCGAGAGAAAAGCCTCGCGGCCGCGGGTGATGCAGATCGTGTTCTTCAAGTCGGCGCCGAGGGCGATCACCGAGGGGCCTTCTTCACCGAGATCGACCGGTTCCGGCACGAAGCCGCGCGCGCGCCGCAGGAAGGACGGCGCGCCGTCGATCACTTGCATGACCGAATCGTCGGCCCGGACGGCGATGTCGCGATTGTGGGTGACGATCAGGTCGGCAATGCCGGCTAGCCGCCGTTCGGCGTCGTCATTGTCGGCGCAGAGCGGTTCGCCACCCGGATTGGCGCTGGTGGCGACGAGCGCCGGGACAGGCTCGGGCATCATCGCCGCCAGCGCGTCGAGCAGGAGATGGTGGACCGGCGCATAGACGAGCATCACGCCGATCCGCTTGAGGCCGGGGGCGACGAGCCGAGATACGGCATCGCGCGTATCGCACAGCACCACCGGGTGTGCCGGACTCTCGAGCAGGCTCGCCTCTTCGGTGGAAATCTCGGCCAGCAGACGGGCCGCTTCGAGCGTCTTGACCATCACGGCAAAGGGCTTCTGGTCGCGTGCCTTGCGCTGGCGCAGGCTTGCAATCGACGCGTCATTGCGGGCGTCGCACAACAGGTGGAAACCGCCAATACCCTTGAGGGCGACGATCTCGCCGCGAAAGAGCGCTTTAGCGATCGCATCGATCGGATGGCTGAGCCTCGGCCCGCAATCGGGACAGGCGACAGGCTCGGCGTGAAAACGGCGATTGTCGGGATCGCGGTAGTCCGCGCTGCAGGCCGGACACATCGCGAAGGAGGCCATGGACGTCTGCGCGCGGTCATACGGCAAGGCCCGCGTGATGGTGAAGCGCGGACCGCAATGGGTGCAGTTGACGAAGGGATAGCCAAAGAAGCGGCTTTCGGGATCCGTCAGTTCGCGCTGACATTCTTCGCAGGTTGCGGCATCGGCGCCAATCCGGGTCGTCGCCTGTCCGCTGCGGCTTTCGAGGATCTCGAAGCGCTCTCCACCCGCCGCCGGCAGCTCGATGATGTCGACCGCGTCGATGCGTGCGAGCGGCGGGGCTTCGCCATACATCGCCTCGACAAAGCGGCCGGCCGAGGCGCCCTCGACCTCGATCAGCACGCCGGCATTGTCGTTGAGGACGAAGCCCGACAACTGCATTCTCCGGGCGAGCTGATAGGCAAAGGGGCGAAAGCCGACGCCTTGCACGCAACCGCGAACCCGCAGCCGCAGCCGCAGGACCGGTTGGTCTTCAAGGCGTATCGCGCTCGCGCCCGTCATGGTCTCAGGCCGCCTTTGCCGCCTGCCGGGCGGCGGACGCCTCGAGCCAGGCATAGAAGGCCTCCATACCTTCGCCGGTGCGCGCCGAGACGATCAGCGTCTGCAGGCGCGGATTGACCCGCAAGGCGTTGGCGATGCAGAGGCCGACATTGAAATCGAGATGGGGCAGCAGGTCCGACTTGTTGAGGATCATCAGGTCGGCCGCAGCGAACATGTCGGGATATTTGAGCGGCTTGTCCTCGCCCTCGGTAACGGACAGCACCGCCACCTTGTGCGCCTCGCCCAGATCGAAGGCGGCCGGGCAGACCAGATTGCCGACATTCTCGATGAACAAAATCGAGCCGGGCTTGGGGCCCAGATCCTCGACGGCATGGCCCACCATATGGGCGTCGAGATGACAGCCCTTGCCGGTGTTGATCTGGATCGCCGGGGCGCCGGTCTCGCGAATGCGGGCCGCGTCGTTCGACGTCTGCTGGTCGCCCTCGATGACGCCGATCGCCAGCCGGTCCTTCAGCGCGTTGATCGTGCGCACCAAGAGGCTGGTCTTGCCGGAGCCCGGGCTGGAGACGAAGTTGAGTGCGAATATGCCGTTGCGCGCGAAGTAGGCGCGGTTCTTCTCGGCATGGCGGTCGTTCTTCGACAGGATGTCGGTCTCGATCTGGATGATGCGTTCCTGGCTGAGGCCGGGCACATGCACGCCGGCGATACCCTTGCCATAATGAACAGCGCCGTCTTCGGCATGGTGATGATCATGGTCCCCATGATGATGGTGGTCGTGAGGGTGGCCATGATCGTGATCGCCGTGATGATGATGATGGTCATGATGATGGTCATGGTCATGGTCGTGCGCGTGTCCATGTCCGTGGGCTGTCGACGATTTGCCGTTGTCGATCACTGCCTGCGTTCCGCAGCCGCATACCGTGCACATCAGATCACCTCCATGTCCCTGATCTTCAATTCATCGCCAGCCGTCATCTGGACGCGGTGATGTCCGCAGTCCGGGCAGGCGCCAAAACGTTCCGTCAGTGCCACCGTCGTCCCGCAGTCGAGGCACCAGCCTTCCCCCGCGATGCGGTTGATCTCCAGCACCGCATCCTCCGCAAGCGTTCCGCGCCGGATCGACTCGTAGCAGAAGGCAAGCGAATCCGGATTGACGTGACTGAGGACACCGACATCGAGCCTGATCGACCGGATGGCGCGCGCGTCGTTCGCCCTCGCCGTCTCGCAGGCGATCTCCACGACACTTTCCATCAACGACATCTCATGCATGGGCCGCCTCGCACATGTTGATTTCGAAAGCCACGCAGGGGTCGAACAGCGCAGCCAGCTGCGACACGACCTTGCGTCCGTTTTCGCTTTCTCCGATCCTACAGGACAGCAGCGTTTCGACGAAGGGACCCGCAGGGTGGAAATTCCATTCGGTTGGCGCAAGAATGCGATAGGCGCCGATCAGCCCGTCATCGCCGATTTCCGCCTGGTGATAGAGCCGGCCGCGCGCGCATTCGACCACGCCATAGCCCCCGGCGTTCGGGCAAGTGCCGTCGCCCATCAGCGGTGCAAGGTCACGATCTTCACCCTCGGCGATGCCCCGCAGCAGGTCGAGGCAGAGGCGAACGTCCTCGACGCGCGCGAGCAGGCGCGCCGCCAGATAGGGTTCGTCCGGCACCGCCGAAGTGCAGATCCGGGCATAGGCGCCGGTTTCGACAACCCGGCCGGGCAGATAGGGGAGGGCTGCATAGCCGGTCTCATGGACGAGATGGTTCAAGACCTCCTCGTCGTCGCGGGAGGTCAGCGAATCCGGACGGCGCCGGCGAAAGATCCGCTCCTGGCGGGTCTCGTCCAGGATCGCGGCGCATAGCGTGCCCGTTGCCAGAGCCGAACCTTGAAGCGGGATGCCGAGTGCGGTTGCCGCGCGCTCCAGGCGGGCAGCCGGCAAGGACAGGTCGCCGAGCGATCGACTGCCGGCACGGGCATCGGCGATGACCTTCTGCGAGACGGCCAGTGCCTCGCGCAGATGAACGCCCGCCGTCGCTGCCAGGTT
The DNA here is from genome assembly GCF_059424725.1 of Allorhizobium sp. GW101-3B10. Classification (NCBI taxonomy): domain Bacteria; kingdom Pseudomonadati; phylum Pseudomonadota; class Alphaproteobacteria; order Hyphomicrobiales; family Rhizobiaceae; genus Allorhizobium; species Allorhizobium sp. GW101-3B10. The sequence continues at coordinate 4,678,344 of NZ_JBWKZR010000001.1, forward strand.
CGTGATCCGGGGCGACGGCCAGTGAAGCACGAGCGCCCGCAGCGTTTCGAAGGCGCGCTCGGCCAGAAGCCCGGCCGTGGCCGGCCGCCGTTCGTCCGTGTCCATGGCGAGACCCGCCGCGCGCAGGACAGCAAGCCGGGCGGCGATCGATTGCGAGAAGCCGCAGAGCGAAAAAAGCTGACCGGCGAGGACCGGCGCGTCCTCGGGACGGCGACCGACGAACATGCGCGACAGCCCCTGCGGCCGGCTGCCGGTCAGTTCGACGGCGCAGACCTGCCCCCGCGACACCGTCACGTCGATCCGGATTGCACCTGCCCCGAGCGCAAAGGTCATGGCCCCGTCGCCTCCTCCTCGTTGCGGAAGCGTCCGCGCAGCAGGTCGCGGCGGTTGACTTGCGCCGGCGGCGCCGGGGGGGCCTGAAGGGATGCGGCATCGAAGAAGGCGCGGACTGCTTCTTCGGCCGTCTCGAGCGCCGCATCCATCGAACCGAATTCGAACACCGGCGAAAACAGCGAGCAGCTGTCCAGCCGACCAAAACCGTCGAGTTGACCGGCGATGAAGTCCACTTCCCCGGCCGGCAGGCCGATGCGAACCGTCGTTCCCGGCACGACAGCCGGGGCAGGATCTCCCTCCGGCAGGTCGGCGGCGACGAGGTTCATGAACCACGGCGTCGTGACGATGCCGAAGGCGCGTCCGCCATAGCTGCGGAAGCCGCTCGCCGCGATGCTAAGAGCCGGATTGCAGATCGGCACGTCGGGCATCGAGCGCACGAAGATGCCGCGATAAAGCGTTTCGAGGCTTTGGCCGAGCGCCCGGGCCGCGGCGTCGCGATCGGCGATGGAGAGGTCAGCGTCCATCGCCCAGTCTCATGAGTTTCGACTGCGGGGCATCGCAGTTCGGACAGCGCCAGTCCTCCGGAAGGGCCGCGAACGGCGTGCCCGGTTCCACCTGCCAGACGGGGTCGCCCTCGGCCGGATCATAGACGTGCCAGCAGATGCCGCACTCCATCCTGTCGTCGTCCGAGACCGCCTCGCGCTTGCCGAAATTCTCGAAGCTGCTCATTTGAAATAGGCCTCTTCGATCTCGCGCAGCCGCATCTCGGAATCGCGGAAATCCTCTTCCGCGGCGATCGCGACGGAGGGGATGTCGCAGATTTCCAGCGTGTCGAGGATGATCGTGTCCATGGCATTGTAGAACTGCACGGACCAGACATTGCGGGCACCCGTCGCCACCACGCGGCATGTGCCGTAGCCGCGCGAGGTGAGCTGCACCGGCCCGGCACCGAGTGTCTGCTGCAGGAAAGTCATGTCCTCGGGGCTCATCGGAAACAGCGAGAAGGTGATGATGTGCGGCTCGTCGCCATCCTTGTAGCGCGCGATCCGGTCGCCGATCTCGTGCAGTACCGGCATGACGTTCATGGCGCCTGCGGGGGCCGGGCCGTGGACGATCTCCGGCGCAAGCACGGCGCAGGCCTGCCGCACGGCGGCCGGGATTGAGGCGACCTCGACATAGTCCGCCAGCAGTGTCCCGTTGGCATCGGTGAAGCGGACGCGCCAGACGCCGGCCATGACGGCCTCCTGGATCTGCGCCAGCACGCCGTTCGCAAGCGCCGCGACGCCGGCGACTTCGCCTTCGCCGAGCGTCTGGGTGACGAGTTCCTTGTCGTCGGCCGGAAAGTCGGTGATGTCGAAGAGCTGGCCCGGCTGATCGGCTTTCTGCATAGCCAATGCGTCGGCGATCCGCGGCAGAAGCTCGGCGGTCTGGCGACAGCGCCTGATCATCTCTTCCGCCGAGCTGGTGGCCAGATAGTTGAGCTTTCGCGTGCGCAGCGGCGGCTCGGCACCGATCGGCATCACGGTCATGGTCGCATCGTCGCCCTCGGGCGCAACCCAGAAACCTGCTTTCATCGAACGATCTCCTTGCCGGCATGGGTGATTTCGACGCGCGGGCCGCCCGATGGGGCAAGGACCGGTGCATCCGGCGACAGCCAGGCGCCGATCTTCTCGACATATTCCGACCAGTCGCGGATCTTGCCGAGCACGCCGACCGGCTGGTCGCGCCGCGTCACGACAAGGCTCGGCATCACCACCGCATTGAAACGGGCCTTGAGACTCTCCTCGGCGGCCCTGTCGATCACGGCACCGCGCAGTCTTCCCCGGAAGGACCGGAGCAGTTCCGGCAGGACGACCGCCACGTCATCGGCTTCGGGCCGCTGTTTGGGGTCGCCGGTGAAGAAGAGAATGCAGTTTTCGGGCTCGCCTTCGGCCGGTGCCAGGAAGGCCTCGATGTTCGTCTCGTCGACGAACGGTAGCCTGGCCTGATGGCGCAGTGCGCCTATGAGATATGATGGCATTATGTCCTCCCTGATCGGCATGCCGGTATTTTAGGGAGGGATTTGCAAGTGCCGTGCCAGCTGGAGGGAAAGATGAATTCCATTGATCTGAAAGGATAATTTCCAGCGCAGAGCGCGCTGGTCGCGGCGGAGATGGAAAGTTTGTTTTCAGTGTGAAAACTAAACTCTCACATGTCAACGCAGATGCTCGGGCAGTTCCGGCTCTCGGGTGAGGAGATCGGCGAACAGATGCTCGAAATTGCGCCCTGCCACGGCTTCGGCAAGCCCCTGGAGGGCGTTGTCGATCGCCTGTGCCTCGGCTTCATCCAGGACCCGGATGGCCGAGCCGAGATGGGTCAGTACGAAGGTGCCGGGCGGCTGGGCACCGACAAGCATCATGGAAATGGATGAAATCGCGTCATGACGTCTGCAGCGCGCGGTCAGTTCGTCGCCTTCAACGACCTGCATGGGTATGCCGATGCACATGTCGCTCTCCTCTCGTGGGTTATCCGGTATGGAAACAGCAAACGCGCAAGGCTGACCTTGCGCGTTTGCGTGCCGAAGCCTTGCGGGCGGTCAGCCTGCGAGAAGCGCGGCGCCCGAGACGGCGACGACCGCGCCGGCAATGCGCGCCGCGATCTGCCCGGCCTTGCCGAAGCGAAGCGCACCGAGGCCGATGCCGGCCGCGTGAAGGACGACCGTCGCGGCCAGAAAGCCTGCCACATAACCGGCCGCATGCGACATGGCCGGCAGTTCGGTGCCGTGCGCATGGCCGTGGAACAGGGCGCACAGGCCGACGATGGCAGAAGCCCCGGCGGTCGGAACCTTGACTTCAAAGGCAACCAGCAGTCCGAGGATCGCGACGGTGAGCGCGATCGCGGTCTCGACCATCGGCAGCGGCACCCCATAGATGCCGAGCATGCCGCCGACGGCCATCACCGACACGAAGGCAGCGGGCACGATCCAGCGGGCCGTGCCGCCGAGCGTGGAAGCCCAGAAGCCGACGGCGACCATGGCCAGCACGTGATCGAGGCCGCTGATCGGATGGCTGAGGCCGGCCAGCGCCCCGTCGCTGTGCAGGCCGACATGGGCATGAGCAACCGTAGGCAGGGTTATGGCCGCCAGCGTGGCCAGGATGCGAGCATATCTCATGAATTCCTCCCTAGAGAACCGGTGCGGGCTGGGCCTCGCGCCGTTCGTAGCTTTCAAAATCGATATCGTTTTCAAGCAGAGCCGGAACGGCCTCGTCTGCCGACCGGGGGCGGATCGCGATCCCCCACGAGGCCAGAAGATCGGCCGCGATCTGCAAGGCTCTTGGAATGACGGCCTTGACCGGCCCGGTCAGCGGACCGCCCCAGTCCTCGAGGTCGACCGGCTGGCAACCGATCAGCGCCAGCTTTTCCGGATAGTGGCCGAGCAGGTCGGCGGCGCTCAGCACCTCCTGGAAACCGGTCTGGTGCAGGCTCATCTTCTTGGCGCCGGTGAATTTCGGCACCTCGTCGTCCTCGACGAGCTTGAGCGTGCCGGGCACCAGCCCGTAGTCGATCGCGTCGAAGACGATGAGATAGTCCACCTCGGTGACGAACTGGACGAGATAGAGGCCCTGCGTGCCGCCGTCGAGAATGGTGACATTGTCCGGCACCGCATAGGCGCGGTGAAAGGCCTCGACCGCGCGCACGCCAAAACCTTCGTCCGCCCAGAGGATGTTGCCGATGCCGAGCACCAGGACGCGCGGCGGGGCGGGGATGTGATGGTGCGTCATCATTCCGCTTCCTCGTCCTTGAACAGCCGCTCGCCTGAGATCATCGAGGAGATGATTGACTGGCGGCTCATGATGTCTTCGCGCACGGCCACATAGATGTGGACCATCATGAAGATGATCAGCACCCACATGCCGAGATGATGCCAGGTATGGACGGACTGGCTGTTGGGCCAAATCGAAAACACCCAGCCGAACAGCTTGTACTGCCAGCTGTCGATACCCGCGCCCTCCGCATAGAGGGCAAAGCCGGTGGTGATCATGAAGAGCGTCGGCAGGACCACGGCGAAGAACATGGAGAACTGCGCCAGCGGATTGTGCCCGATGTATTTCTTTGGCTGCTTGACCATGAAGGAGTACCACCAGATCTCGTGCAGCCATTCCTTCCAAAAGCGGCCGCTCCAGAAGGGAATGTAGAAGATCTGCCGCGAATGGGGATTGCCGACGAAGGCCCAGTAGATGCGCATCAGGAAGCCGACGGCGAGAACCTGGCCGGCGGCAAAATGGGCAAAGCGGATATATCCCATGAGGAAGTGGTTCGAGGCCTCGCCGGAGAGCGTCGGCGGCGGGCTGCCGATGAAGTAGCCGGTGACCATCAGGATGACGATGGCCAGCGCATTGACCCAGTGCCAGATGCGCACAGGGACCTCATAGACATAGACGCTCTGGCGGGAGACCGCCGCTTCGCCGTGAGAGTCGGAGGCTGCGACCTTTTCGGCCACGCTTTCGGTCATGCTCATGGCATCCTCCTATCGCACCTGGACCTTGGCCATTTCCTGTCCATCCGGGCTCATGACATGCGTCGAGCATGCCAGGCACGGGTCGAAGGAATGCAAGGTCCTGAGGATTTCGAGCGGCTGGGCCGGGTCGGCCATCGGCGTGTCCATCAGGGCCGCCTCGAAGGCGCCGATATTGCCGGTGGGGTCGCGGGGCGAACCATTCCAGGTGGTCGGCACCACGCACTGGTAGTTGTCGATCTTGCCGTCCTTGATCTTGACCCAGTGGGCGAGTGCGCCGCGCGGCGCCTCGGTGAAGCCGACGCCCTTGACCTCGGCCGGCCAGGTTTCGGGCTTCCACTTGTCGACGAAGGCGGTGGTGGAATCTCCGGCCTTGATGTTGGCGACCAGCTTGTCGAAGAAGTGGCGCATCTGCAGGCCGGCCCAGTCGGATTCGAGCGCCCGCGCCGCCGTGCGTCCGAGCGTCGAGAACAGCGCCGTCACCGGAAGATCGAGATCCCTGAGGAGCTTTTCGACCGGCTCCTTGAACTCGGCCTTGTTCTGGGCATAGCCGATGATCCAGCGGGCCAGCGGCCCCACTTCCATCGCATTGCCTTTCCAGCGCGGCGACTTGATCCAGGAATATTTGCCGGCTTCGTCCAGCTCCTCGATATTGGTGCGCGTCCCCTTGGCGTTGGGGCCGAGCACGTAGTTCGGCTCGGTCACGCCGTCCCAAGGATGCAGGCCCTTGGTCTCGTCGGGATATTTGTACCAGGAGTGGGCGACGAATTCCTGGATCTCGTTCGGATCCTCGAGATCGATCGGGAAGACTTCGGCCAGATTGCCGTTGATGATCGCCCCGCGCGGCAGCTTCAGGCTGGCCTCCGAATAGTCATTGGCATGTTCCGGGATGTCGCCATAGGACATCACGCACTTGCTCGACAGTCCGCCGCCATAGAGCCAGTCCTTGTAGAAGGAGCCGATCGCCTTGACGTCCGGAACATAGACCTTGGCGTTGAACTCGATCAGCTGGTCGATGATCGAGGAGACGTGGTTCAGCCGCTCCATGTTGATCGCGCCGACCGCGCCCGTGCCGTCGACGTTGATCGGGCAGGGCACGCCGCCGACCAGCCAGTTAGGATGCGGGTTCTTGCCGCCGAAGATCGTGTGGATCTTGACGATTTCCTTCTGGAAATCGAGGGCTTCGAGATAGTGGGCGACGGCCATCAGATTGGCTTCGGGCGGCAGCCTGTAGGCCTTGCTGCCCCAGTAGCCGTTCTTGAACGGGCCGAGCTGGCCGCTCTCGACGAACTTCTTGAGGCGGGTCTGGATGTCCTTGAAATAGCCGGGCGACGACAGCGGCCAGTCGGAGATCGACTGCGCCAGTGCCGATGTCGCCCTCGGGTCGGCGCTGAGCGCCGAGACGACGTCGACCCAGTCGAGCGCGTGCAGATGATAGAAATGCACGACATGGTCATGCACCTGCAGCGCCAGCTGCATCAGGTTGCGGATCGAGTTGGCGTTTTCCGGGATCAGGATGCCGAGTGCGTTCTCGACCGCGCGCACCGAGGTCAGCGCATGGGTGCCGGTGCAGACGCCGCAGATCCGTTCGGTGAAGGCCCAGGCGTCACGCGGGTCGCGGTTCTTGAGGATGACCTCGATGCCGCGCCACATGGTGCCGGTGGAGACCGCGTTGCGGATGATGTTGTTCTCGTCGACATTGACCTCGACGCGCATGTGACCCTCGATGCGGGTCACCGGATCGACGACGATGCGTTTGCCGGAATTGTCGAGCGCGAAACCGTTCGGTGTCTGGATTGTCATGGTTATGTTCCCTGCCCTGGTTGTTTATGCGTCGGCTTTTTCGCGCTTTGCGGTGACGCGCTTGACCGCGGTGATCGCGGCGTGGGCTGCAACCGCGCCGCCGACGACCATGGCCGCCGTGCCGCCGATCGTGTCGGCATTGGCCTCGACGCCGAACTGGTTGATGGTGGTCAGCCTGTCGTAGAAGCTGCCCTTGTCCCAGAAGCCGTCCTCCGAGCAGCCGATGCAGCCATGGCCGGACTGGATCGGGAAGGAGACGCCGCCGTTCCAGCGCACCGTCGAACAGGCGTTGTAGGTGGTCGGGCCCTTGCAGCCCATCTTGTAGAGGCAGTAACCCTTGCGTGCGCCCTCATCGTCCCATTCCTCGACGAACTGGCCGGCGTCGAAATGCGGACGGCGATAGCACTTGTCGTGAATGCGCTGCGAATAGAACATCTTCGGCCGGCCCTGACGGTCGAGTTCGGGCAGCTTGCCGAAGGTGGTGATGAAGGTGACGACGCCGGTCATGACCTCGGCGATCGGCGGACAGCCCGGAACCTTGATGATCGGCTTGTCGCGGATGACCTTGTCGATCGGGGTGGCCTGGGTCGGGTTCGGCTTGGCGGCCTGGACGCAACCCCAGGAGGCGCAGGCGCCCCAGGCGATGACGGCCATGGCGTCTTCCGCCATCCATTTCAGCTTCTCGACGAAGGGTTTGCCGCCGTCGATGCAGAACATGCCGTCTTCGTTGAGCGGCGGATTGCCCTCCACGGCGAGGATGTATTTGCCCTTGTACTTCTGCTTGGTCTCTTCGAGAATCGCTTCGGCCTGATGGCCGGCCGCCGCCATGATCGTATCGTCATAGTCGAGCGATATCATCGACAGGACCACGTCCTTGACCAGCGGATGGGCCGAGCGGATGAAGCTTTCCGAACAGCAGGTGCATTCCAGGCCGTGCATCCAGATGACCGGCACGCGTTCGTTGGTTTCGAGCGCCTGCGCCATCGCGGTTGCTGCGCCCGGGCCGAAGCCGAGGCTGGCGGCCGTCAGGCTACAGAATTTCGTGAAGCTGCGCCTGGTGATGCCTTGACGGCGAATGACGTCGTAAAAAGTCTCTGTTGCTGCCATGGTGCTCCTCCGGCCTTTCCACCCTTTCGACCCGTCTCAGGAATGCGAGCGGGCGTGATGGGATAGTGTTTGCAAGAAGCAGACCAGATTGACCGATCTTTGGAAATTCGTCCTAGTGCGCTATTTTCATTGAATTATTTCGAGACGGCGCGCGCCGCGTTCAGCCATCGCGGCGCCTCCGGTGAAAGCCCGTTTTTCATTGCTGGAAAGGGGATGACCGGTCGTTGGCGGCCAGGCAGCGATCCTAGTGGGCGGTGCAGACCATGCAGGGATCGAAGGATCGGATGACGTGTTGGAGGGCGGCCGACTGGGCGCCGCGTTCGCCGGTGTCGAGGCCGACGAGGGCTTGCTCGAGTGGCCCGGCGACGCCGGCCGCGTCCCGGGGCGAGAAATTCCAGGTGGTCGGTGCGATGATCTGATAGCGGTTGATCTCACCACCCTTGATGCTCACCCAATGGCCCAAAGCTCCGCGCGCGGCTTCCACCAGACCGGACGCGACTGCGTCGTCGGGTATGGCGAAATGGGTGCAGAATTCTTCCTTCAGCCGGAGCTGCCTCAGCCATCCCTGCATCGCGTGGACGAGGATCGCCGTCTCCACCAGCCGGGCCACGATGCGGGTCTTGACCGACGTGCCGCCGTCGAGGCGAAGCAGTTCGGCGATCAGCGGATGATCGGCCACGGCAAGGCGCGCAGCCGCTCCGGTCTCGGCCGGGCTGCCGGCGAGCCGCGGTGCCTTGGCCCAGGAATAGGCGCCGTCCTTGGCAACGACCGGCACGGTGTCGGACTGATCCGGCCGACGATCGGTGTCGGCGAACCAGGCATGGGCGACATCCTCCGAAATACCGGCGACGTCGAGGGGGCGGATCTGTCCGGTTGCGTCAGTGACACCGCCGGGCAGCAGCGACGACTGGCTGTCATGATAGGCGCCGAAGGAGATCAGCGGGCCGGGTCCCTTGCCCATCTTCGCGAGCGACAGGTCCGCGGCCAGCCGCAGGAACAGGGCGAAATCCGCGCCGGACGGTCCGGTGGCATAGTCCTCCAGATCCGCGACGGTGGCCATGGATAGAATTGTGTCGAGCGACACGCCGTAGACCGCCTCTTCGAGAAAGAGCTGGAACTCGCCCATCAGCGAGGCGAGCTGGACGCGTTCGCCGATGTCGATGGCCCGCGTCGTTCCGCCGGGCTGGAAGGCCAGCGAATGCGGCCACTTGCCGGCGACCACGCCCATCACTTCGAGCAGGCGCCGGCGCATCGGCAGGAAACGGGCGGATCCGCTGCCGCTCACCGCCTTGAAGCGATTGACGGTCTCCTCGTGCCAGGGACGGGCCGCATATTCGGCCCGGGCGAAATCCGGCATGAAGAACAGGTAGAAATGGGTGAGGTGGTCGGCGATGTTCTCCGCCGCATGGGCAAGGTTTGCAGCGAGATAGCCGTTCGGCGCTGCGCGGCCACCGGCAAGGTTGCGCAGCGCCGTCGAGGCCGCGATCGACTGGGACACCGAGCAGATGCCGCAGATGCGCGGCGCGATCACCAGGGCGTCGAGCCCCGGCCGCCCGCACAGGATCTGCTCGAACCCGCGATAGAGCGTGGTGGTGACTTCGGCCTTCTCGATGACGCCATCATTGATCTCGAGGGTCACCTCGATATCCCCTTCGACGCGGTTGAAGGGACCTGCGACGATGCGGCTCATTCGCTCGAATTCCCGCTGCGCTTCGGTCCGCGGATCACGCGGTCGGAGGTGGCATTTGTTCGGACGCGCTCGGGCGTGGCCGATTTCGACAGCGCCGCCAGCGCCACGAACCAGGCCTTTGGCATGTCGAGCGGCAGACCGACCGGGATGCCGCCGATCTTTGGTGTTTCGAGAAAGCCGTTGGTCTCCTCGAAACCGGGGGAGGTACATCCGATGCAGGAAAATCCGCCATGGGTGCAGGAGCCGCCGCCATTCCAGCCGCGCTGGTTGCAGTCGCCGACGGCCTGCGTCGCCTTGCAGCCGAGATGCTCCATCATGCAGCCGAGATCGGAGAGCTTTTCCGCGCTCGCCTTGAATTCGTAGTATTCGTTGCGCTCGCAGCCATGGTGGGCAAGCGTCTTGGCATAGAATTTCGGTCGTCCGAGCCGGTCGAGATCGCGTTCGTCGAAATCGCCCATCTTCAGTGCGGCGATGGTTTCCATGATCCAGCCGGGATGGGGCGCGCAGCCGGCGACGTTGATCACCGGCATCCCGGACCGCGAGCGGAAGCCGCCGCCCAGCGCGCCGCCGGATGCCGTGCCTTCATACTGAAGTCCGCAGGCTTCGGCCGGGTCGGGAGACGCGGCGTGGATGCCGCCATAGGATGCGCAGGTGCCGACGGCCACGCAATACTCCGCCAGTGGAGCAAGCCGGCGGACCCATTCGAGCATGGTCCGACCGGTGCCGGCAAGGCGATTGCAGAGGCCCGTTCCCGACGGGCCCCTCAGGATCGATCCCTCGATACAAAGGATGTCGAGCGGCGTCTCGCCGGCTGCCACGCTTTCGAGTATGGCGATGGCTTCGACCCCGCTTTCTTCGCTCAGCGACGGGTGCCAGAGAAGATCGATACCGAAGCTGTGCAACTCGCGCGGCCACCCTTGAGCCCCGTTGTCGAGCACCGACATGGTGCAGCCACCGCAGCTTCCGGCCTGCAGCCACAGCAAGGTCATCGATCGTTCGGGGCGCGCTATGCCATACGTCATGATGGGCAAGATTCGCATCTTACCGGAAGTCGGTCAATGAGGGCGCCAGCAATGGTCAGCGACCCGTGCGCCGCACTGGAAGTACCTCCAGTTCAAAGGCTCCGTGCGAACCCGCGTCCAGGCCTTCCGCCCGCCTGCGCCCCCATGCGCCTGTCCAGTTCGGCCGGTGCCGCGGGGCCTTGATACGCGACAGGCGCGTGCCCGTTCTTCTCCAAGGCGTCGAAGAAAGCCCATCCGCCATTGACGATCGTCTCGAACGGGTCGGCCCATCGATTTCGTCATACATGCTTCATGCCGTCATCCATCCCGCCGGATGGGGATATGCAGGCCGATTTTGACATCCCGCAGCACGACATTCGTGTGCATGCGCTTGATCTGCGGATTCTCCGACATCAGCTGGGCGCTGATATCGTCGTAGTGCTCCACGTCACGTGCCGTGATGATGGCTACCAGATCGACCTGTCCGGTGACATAGTAGACCTGCTGGATGTTGTCCTGCTTTTCAGCCCAGCCGCGAAACCGTGCCAGCGCGTCGTAATTGTCCCGTTCGATCTCCATGCCTGTGATGAAGGTCATCGGATATTCGCTCGTCTTCCGGTCGATGACCGCTATCTCGGCTGTTATGATGCCCTCTGCCCTCAGTCGCTTCAGCCGGCGCTGCACGGCGGAAGGTGATAGCCCGACCCGGTCGGCGATCGTCTCGGCCTTCAACTGGCAATCGCGTTGCATGAGATCGAGAATGCTGCGGTCGAATTGATCCACTCGTTCCACCATTCTCCAGCTTCACCTCGCCCTGTTTTGAATCGCCATTGCCGCGATCGTGCTCGAAATGTCGCCGCTTCGACTGTTCGCGGCGTCTGATTGTCTGATTTGCATGATTTCCGCGCCCACTGCAAGAAATGCGGCGAAAATGCGCAAGGGTGGGCAATTATGGTCATGCATCGATCGCATGCGAAGGATGACGATGACAGAGACTGCTCCTCCCGCGTTGGAAGCACATGGCATTCACAAGAGTTTTGCCGGGGTCGAGGTTCTCAAGGGCATCTCGGTGACAGCGAAGGGTGGCGACGTCATCTCGATCATTGGCTCTTCCGGCTCCGGCAAGAGCACCTTCCTGCGCTGCATCAATCTGCTCGAAGCCCCAGATCGTGGCCGCATCGTCGTGGGCGGGGAAGAAATGCGTCTCAAGACGGGTCGCAGCGGCAGCCTTGAGGCCGTCGACCGCCGGCAATTGGAGCGACTTCGCACGGGGCTGGGCATGGTCTTCCAGAACTTCAATCTCTGGGCACACAGGACCGTCCTTGAAAATGTCATCGAAGCGCCGGTGCATGTCCAACAGATATCGCGCAAAGAGGCGATCGAGAAGGCCGAAGCCTTGCTTGCCAAGGTCGGCCTCTACGACAAGCGCGACGCTTATCCCGCCTTCCTCTCCGGCGGTCAGCAGCAGCGCGCTGCGATTGCCCGGGCGCTTTGCGTCGATCCGGCCCTCATGCTGTTTGACGAGCCGACGTCTGCGCTCGATCCCGAACTGGTCGGCGAAGTGCTGAAAGTCATCCGCGACCTCGCCGACGAAGGCCGCACCATGCTGCTCGTCACCCACGAAATGGCCTTCGCTCGGGAGGTCTCGAGCCACGTGATGTTCCTCGATCGCGGCCGCGTCGAGGAGGAGGGGCCGCCAGCCCAGATTTTCGGCGACCCGACGAGTGCCCGCTGCCGTGATTTCACCCGCAGCCTCACAGGTCGGGGAGCCAGCCTTTGAACCAACGATCCGTCCATCAATCAACCAGGGGAAATACGACCATGAAACTGATTTCGCGCCTGCTGGCAGGCGCCGCATTTGCTGCCAGCGCAGTCACCGCGACGACTGTTCATGCCGAAGTCCGCTTCGGTATCATGAACGAGGCCTATCCGCCCTTCTTCGCCAAGGACGCCTCTGGCGCCTGGAAAGGTTGGGAAATCGACCTGATGAATGCGGTCTGCGTCGAGATGAAGGAAACCTGCTCGGTGGTTGACGTCTCCTGGGACGGTTTGATTCCCGCGCTGCAGTCGAAGAAGTTCGACGTCATCTGGTCGTCCATGTCGATCACTGACGAGCGACTGAAGACCATCGACTTCACCGACAAGTACTACAACACCCCGAGCAAGCTGATCGGCGCCAAGGGCGCCACGCCGGGCGCAAGCCCTGATGCCGTCGACGGCAAGACCATCGGCATCCAAGTCTCCACCGTGCAGTCCGAATATTTCAAGAAATATTTCGCCGACAAGGCCGAGGAGCAAACCTATCAGACGCTTGACGAAGCCTTCCAGGACTTGGCTGCTGGCCGCATCGACTATGTTTTCGGTGACGCTATTCCGCTGTCCGATTTCCTGGCGACGGATTTCGGCAAGGACTGCTGCTCCGACATGGGCGATGTTGCAGACGATCCGGCCGTGCTCGGCACTGGCATTGGTGGCGGCCTGCGCAAGGAAGATACCGATCTAAAGGCCAAGCTGAACGCGGCAATCGCAGCCGTGAGGGCCTCCGGCAAATATGACGAGATCTCGAAGGCATATTTCACCTTCGACGTCTTCGGCAAGTAACGGGCAAAGCGAGGTGCGGATCCGATGGCGGCAGGCCAGATGACGGTATGGCAGTTGCTTGCGCTCGACCCCCCAGGCTGGGGCGGCGCGCTTTTGACCGGTGCCGTGACCACTGTCGCCATCTCGGCTTCCGCCTATGCGATCGGCCTTGGGATCGGGCTTTTCGGCGCGATCGGCAAGCTGTCCGGTCACCGGCCCGCCGGTGTGATTCTGAAACTTTACACCGCGACCATCCGTGCCGTGCCGGAACTGATCCTGATCGTCGGACTTTATTATGCCGGAACCGATGGGCTGAACCGGCTGCTGGCGGCATTTGGCCTGCCGCCGATCGAGGTCAACGGCTTCTTTGCCGCCGTCGCCGTGCTCGGCTTCGTCCAGGGGGCATATATGACCGAGGTCCTGCGCGGCGCAATCCTTGCAATCCCGGTTGGCCAGATCGAGGCGGCGCGCGCATTCGGCATGTCGCCCATCCTACGGTTTCGCCGGGTCACGCTGCCTGCCCTCTTGCCGAATGCCCTGCCAGGCCTTGCCAACCTGTGGATGTCGGTCACGAAGGACAGCGCGCTTGTGGCCGTCGTCGGCTATCAGGAACTGGCGCTCACCACGCGCCTCGCCGGCGCCAATACCAAGCAGTATTTCCTCTTCTTCCTGGCTGCCGCCGTTCTCTATCTGGCGATCACCCTCGTCTCCAACCTCGTCTTCCGCCAGCTCGAGCGCCGTGTGCGCCGCGGCCAGCGCGTGACGGTCTGAGGGGAGGGGCAATGCATTTCGACTGGCTGCAAAAATACTGGCCCCTTCTTCTGGATGGAGCCTTCCAGACGATGGCACTGCTCGTCATCTCGGTTGGCCTCGGCTTCATCCTGGCGATCGGCCTTGCCTTTGCCCAGGTGAGCGGCGGGCCAATATTGCGCGGGTCTGCGCGCGGATACTGCACGTTGTTTCGCGGCACACCGCTCCTGATCCAGCTCTGGCTACTCTACTATGGCGTCGGCTCGCTTCTGCCGCTGGTACCGGGGCTGCGCCAGAGCTTCCTCTGGCCGCTTCTGCGAGAAGGTTTCTTCTTCGCCGCCGTCTCCTTCACCTTGAACTATGCAGCCTACGAGGCAGAGGTACTGCGGGGGGCGTTGCTCTCCGTGCCCAAGGGTGAGCTGGAGGCCGGCCGCGCGCTCGGCATGAGCCCTTTCACCCTGATCCGGCGGATCTGGCTGCCTCGTGCGATCCGCATTGCGCTGCCCACGATTGCCGGCGAGGTCGTGCTGCAGCTCAAGGCCACGCCGCTCGCCTTCACCGTCACAGTCATGGATCTCTATGCCGTCGCCTACAAGGTCCGGCAGGATACGCTGCTGGTCTATGAGCCGCTCCTGGTCGTCACCCTGTTTTATGTCGCCCTTACCGTCGTGATCACCCGCGCTTTCGGTGTGGTCGAGGCGCAAGTGCCCATCCGCCGCTGATGGCGGCGCGCGAGAAAAAATGCAAAAGACTTTTGTCACCCACCCACTTCCGTCCACCGCCGGGCCTGAGACCCGGGCGCTCGACGCCGGTCTGGTCATCGACCCCGCGACCGGGGCGATCGCGCCCAACATTTCGATGTCGGTCAACAATACGCTGATCCCCGGTGATGGAGCCTTCTCCGCCGACGGCGTCGAGGACCTGGCTGCATTGCCTTATCTCTATGCCCGCTGGACCAATCCCACGGTGAGACAGCTCGAACAACGGCTCGCCGCACTCGAAGGCGCGGAGGATGCGCTGGCGAGCGCCACCGGCATGGCCGCGATCGCCGGCATGTTGTTGACCTTGCTCAAGGCGGGTGATCATCTCGTCGTGTCTGATGTTTGCTATGCCGGCGCGGTAGAGCTCACCCAGCGCGTGCTGCCGGATTTCGGAATCGAAGTAACCCCGGTCAACATGGCGCGGCTCGATCAGGTCGAGGCCGCGATCCGGCCCAATACGCGGCTCCTGCATTGTGAAAGCCCCGTCAATCCCATCCTGCGCATCGTCGATCTCGAAGCGCTCACCACGCTCGCCCACCGTCATGGCGCGCTGATCTCGGTCGACTCGACCTTTGCAACGCCGGTCGCCACCCGACCTCTCAGACTTGGCATCGATCTCGTCATTCATTCGTTGACCAAGTTCATCAACGGCCATGGCGATGCACTGGGTGGCGCAGTCATCGGAAGACGCGAACTGGTTGCGAAGATCCGCGGTCGCGCCGGTGTCTATCTCGGCGCAGCTCTTTCGGCCCAGTCCGCATGGCTGATCATGCGCGGTATCGACACGCTCTATCCCCGCATGCGAATGGCCTCGGAAACGGCAATGGCGGTGGCGCGGTTCCTGGAGACGCACTCCGCGGTCGAGCGTGTGCTCTATCCTGGCCTTCCATCACATCCACAACATTCACTTGCGAAACGCCAGATGGAGATTTTCGGCGGAATGATCGGGTTTCGCACACCTGGGTCGAAGGCGATCGCAGAGCGTCTCGCCGACCGGCTGCGGGTGGTGCACTACGCCTTTTCCCTCGGCCACCAGCGTAGTCTTGTCGTTCTGCTGGACACCGACGAGATGATGGCCTCGACCTACCGGCTTACCGGGGATCAGCTTGCAGACTACCGCGCCTATGCCGGCGACGGGCTTTTCCGCCTGTCGATCGGCCTCGAGACACCGGCCGACATCATCGCCGACCTCGACCAGGCTCTCGCCCCCTGACCGCATCCGACGGAGACATCCCATGACAGATATGATCATTCTCGACGGCGGCATGAGCCGCGAACTCTTGCGTCTCGGCGCCGAACTGAAGCAACCGGAATGGTCGGCACTTGCGCTGATGAACAGTCCACACATCGTCCGCCAAGTGCACGACGAATTCATCGCCGCCGGCTCCGATGTGGTCACGACCAATTCCTACGCACTCGTTCCGTTCCATATCGGAGAGGAGCGTTTCGAGAAAGACGGCGCTGACCTGATTGCGCTCTCCGGCAGGCTCGCCCGTGAGGCTGCGGATGCTGCCCCCCGCAAGGTTCTGGTTGCCGGTTCCCTGCCGCCGATCTTCGGTTCCTATGAACCAGAGAACTTCGATCCGACCCGTGTGCAGGACTACCTGAAGGTGCTGGTCGAAAATCTGGCGCCTCATGTCGACGTCTGGCTCGGCGAGACCCTCAGCCTGATCGGCGAGGGCGAGGCCGTCCGGCAGGCGATCAAGTCGCATGCGAAGCCTTTCTGGATCTCGTTCACCCTGGCCGATGACTCAGTGCAGGTGGCCGGTGGGGAACCGAAGCTGCGTTCCGGCGAAACCGTGCGCGACGCCGCCGCTTGGGCGGCCGGCTCAGGCGCCGAGGCTCTGCTGTTCAACTGCGCACGACCGGAGGTCATGAGGAAAGCCGTCGAGACGGCCGTGGCCGTGCTTGGCGAAGAAGGGGTGGCGATGAAGGTCGGCGTTTATGCCAACGCTTTCGAGAGCGACACGGACGACAAGGCTGCCAATGAGGGGCTGCACGCCACCCGCGAGGATCTGACCGGCGCAGTCTATTCCCGCTTCGCCTGCCAATGGGCCGATGCGGGAGCGTCCATGATCGGCGGTTGCTGCGGGATCGGCGCCGAGCACATCCACACCCTGGCAGATGCGCTGCGGCGATACTGACGCGATTCCGATCTGTTCTTTTGCCTATCCTTTGCACCTTCCGCCGACATGATCGTCCCGATCGGAGGACAGGAATCCCGTACTGAGGGCAATTCGGAAGGACATCTCAAGCCGGGCTGGTTCGCTGCGGAGCGTGACGGAGCAGGTGTCTTAAGGCGCTGGATGAACTCAGCATTCTGCGCGCGAGATATCAGGCCTCTGCAGGGGCGGCAGGTTCTCGCCATCTTTCTGTGGCGGCGATCCATTGCAGTGTCCTCAGCTCGGGTTCTTGATGGCGGATGATATCGGTGACGACGGCCGCGCTATCGGCGCCGTTGGCAAAGACACCCTCGACAAGATCCACGTTCAGCCCGCCAATGGCGACCAGAGGCAGGTCACCGATGCGCGATTTCCACTCGCCCAGTTTTCCAAGGCCCTGGGGCGCCCATTTCATCTGCTTGAGTATGGTCGGATAGACCGGGCCAAGCGCAACATAGTCGGGGCTCGCCGCCAAGGCGGTCTGCAGTTCGGCCTCATCATGGGTCGAAAGGCCGAGTTTCAGACCGGCCGCCCGGATGGCGCCCAGATCCGCTTCCGCGAGGTCTTCCTGGCCAAGATGGACGAAGTCGCAGCCTTCCTCGATGGCGATGCGCCAGTAGTCATTGATCACCAGCTGGCATTGATGGGCAGCGCAGATCACCTTGGCGCGGCGGATCTCGGTGCGCAGCTCGGTGTCGGGCCGATCCTTGATGCGCAATTGCACGAGCCGCACGCCGAGCGGCACCAGGCGCTCGATCCATCCGGCGCTGTCGACAATAAGATAGAATGGGTCGAGGCTCATGAAAACACCGCCTTGCCGATCACCGGCGTCGAGGGTACGGCCATGTCCCGCGGCTCCAGCACTCCGGCGCGATGGGCGTCATGCCCTGCGGCGATGGCCGAGCCGAAGGCTCGCGCCATGGCGACCGGATCGCCGGCGCCGGCCACCGCCGTGTTGAGCAGCACGGCATCGAAGCCGAGTTCCATCACTTGGCAGGCATGGGAGGGCCGGCCGATCCCGGCATCGACGATCAGCGGCACGTCCGGAAAGTGATGCCGCATGGTGCGCAGCGCCGTGACGTTCTGCGGTCCCGCGGCACTGCCGATCGGCGCGCACCAGGGCATCAGCACCTCGCATCCAGCGTCGATCAGCTTTTCCGCCACGACCAGATCGTCGGTCGTATAGGGAAACACATTGAAGCCGTCGTCGCTCAGGGTTCGTGCCGCTTCGACCAGTGCGAAGACATCCGGCTGCAGCGTGTCGTGATGGCCGATCACCTCCAGCTTGATCCAGTCGGTGGAAAAGACTTCGCGCGCCATCTTTGCGGTCAGCACCGCCTCGGAGGCGCTGTGGCAGCCCGCCGTGTTGGGCAGGATCCGCACGCCGAGACTGCGCACCAGCTCGAAGAAGGCGCCGCCCGACCGGCCGCCGGCCGTCTCGCGGCGCAGCGAGACAGTGACGATCTCCGTGCCGGAGGCCTTTACGGCCTCGGCCAGGACGGCCGGCGCGGGGTAGCGCGACGTTCCGAGCAGCAGGCGCGATGCGACGGGCGTTCCATAGAGTTCCAGCATGGTCAGCCTCCCTGCATCGGCGACAGGATCTCGATCCGGTCGCGGGGGTTGAGCGCATAGGTCTGGCGATCTTCGCGGTGGATCAGTTCGCCATTGACGGCGGTGGCCAGCCACTCGCCCTCGTATTCCAGGGCATGGAGCAGATCGGCGAGGGTCTTTGCCTGAACGGCCTGTTCTTCGCCATTGACGATGAAGGTCATGCGTTATGCCTTTCGCGGTTGGGGATGGTGTCGGTGAGAATGGCCGTCACCTGGTCGGCCATGGCCGGCGCCAGCAGGAAGCCGTGGCGATAGAAGCCGTTGACGCTGATCCGGTTACCCTCGACGGTGACGCGGGGCAGGTTGTCGGGATAGGCGGGTCTGACGCCAACGCCCATTTCCACCACGCGCGCTTCTCCGAAGGCCGGATGCAGGGCATAGGCGGCGTTCAGCAGTTCCATCAGCGAGCGGGCCGAGATCGGTCCGGCATCGTCGCTCTCAATCATCGTCGCCCCGACCATGAAGCGGTTGTCGCCGCGCGGCGCGATATAGAGCGGAATGCGCGGATGCAGCAGGCGTACCGGGCGGGACAGGCTGATCTCGGAGGTTTCGAGAAAAAGCATCTCGCCGCGCACGCCGCGAAGATTCGCCGTCTGGCCAATGGCCGCGGCGCCGGTGCAGTCGATGATCCTGTCGAGGCTCCCGGTCCCGTCCTCGACCTCACAGCCGAAGTGAAAGGTAACGCCGCGTTCGAGCAGCACCCGGTGAAGTCCGGCGAGGGCCTTGCGCGGATCGAGATGGGCCTCTTCGCGAAAGAACAGCGCCTTCTTGAACCGCCCGCCAAGCGCCGGCTCCAGGGCCTCGATACCGGCGCCGTCGAGCCAGTCGCAGCCGCTGGTTCGCCCGGCAAAGCGTGTGAGTTCGCCCGTGTCGCGGCCGGCAGCGACCACCAGTGTACCGTTGCGGATCACCTGGCCGGGCAGGGCCGCTTCCCACCAGTCTGCCGCCGTCTTACCCAGCGTCAGCACGGTTTCATCGGCGCTTTCACGCTCGCACCACGGCGCCAGCATGCCGCCGGCCAGGCCGGATGCGCCGGTTGCCACGGCCTCCGCACGCTCGACGATGTCGACCTCGATGCCACGGCGCGCAAGTTCGAGCGCCACGGTGAGGCCGGCAACGCCGGCCCCCTTGATCAGGACGCGCATGTCACGCACCGCCCGGCGTGGTGTCGGTTGCATTGTCGAGTGGCATGTAGAGCTGGCCGCCCTCGCGGAATTTTTCCGCCATGGCGGCCAGGCCCTCCTTCTGTGCTTCGGCCCGGATGTCGTGGGAGATACGCATGGAGCAGAATTTCGGCCCGCACATCGAACAGAAATGGGCGACCTTGTGGGCCTCCTTCGGCAGCGTCTCGTCATGCATCGAGCGGGCGGTTTCCGGATCGAGCGACAGGTTGAACTGGTCCTCCCAGCGGAATTCGAAGCGGGCGCGGGAAAGCGCATCGTCGCGAACCTGCGCGGCGGGGTGACCCTTGGCGAGATCGGCGGCGTGGGCGGCGATCTTGTAGGTGATGACCCCGGTCTTGACGTCGTTGCGGTCGGGCAGGCCGAGATGCTCCTTCGGCGTGACGTAGCAGAGCATGGCCGTGCCGAACCAGCCGATCATCGCCGCACCGATGCCGGAGGTGATGTGGTCATAGCCCGGCGCGATGTCGGTGGTCAGCGGCCCGAGCGTATAGAAGGGTGCCTCGCCGCAGACCTTCAGCTGCTTGTCCATGTTCTCCTTGATCTTGTGCATCGGCACGTGGCCGGGGCCTTCGATCATCACCTGGCAATCCTTCGCCCAGGCGATCTGCGTGAGTTCACCGAGCGTTTCCAGCTCGGCGAACTGCGCGGCATCATTGGCATCGGCGATCGAACCCGGCCGCAACCCGTCGCCGAGCGAGAAGGAGACGTCATAGGCGCGGGCTATGTCGCAGATCTCCTCGAAATGCTCGTAGAGGAAGCTCTCCTTGTGGTGATGCAGGCACCACTTGGCCATGATCGAGCCGCCGCGGCTGACGATGCCGGTCACGCGATTGACGGTGAGCGGAATATAGTGGAGCCGCACGCCGGCATGGATGGTGAAATAGTCGACACCCTGTTCGGCCTGCTCGATCAGCGTGTCGCGATAGACCTCCCAGGTCAGGTCCTCGGCAATGCCGCCGACCTTTTCGAGCGCCTGGTAGAGCGGCACGGTGCCGATCGGCACGGGGGCGTTGCGGATGATCCAGTCGCGGATATTGTGGATGTTGCGGCCGGTCGAGAGATCCATGACGGTATCGGCGCCCCAGCGGATGGCCCAGACCATCTTGTCGACCTCCTCCTCCATCGACGAGGTGACGGCGGAATTGCCGATATTGGCATTGATCTTCACCAGGAAATTGCGGCCGATGATCATCGGCTCCAGTTCCGGATGGTTGATGTTGGCGGGAATGATCGCCCGGCCGGCGGCGATTTCCTGGCGGACGAATTCCGGCGTGACATAGTCGGGGATATGGGCGCCAAAGCTCTCGCCGTCGCGCTGCAGCGCCTGTTCCGGCATGCGGCGGCCGATGTTTTCGCGGATGGCAACGAATTCCATTTCCGGCGTGATGATGCCGGCGCGCGCATAGGCAAGCTGGGTGACGGCCTTGCCGCCGGCCGCGCGGCAGGGACGGTTGCGGACCGGGAATTCCGGCGTGAGCCGGTCGCCGCTGGCAAAGCCGTTGTCCTCCGGCTTCACGTGGCGGCCGTCATAGGCCTCCACGTCGCCACGGGCGGCGAGCCAGCTCTCGCGCATGCGGGGAAGGCCGCGCTCGATGCCGATCCTCTCCGCGGTTTCGGTATAGGGGCCGGAGCTGTCATAGACCATGACCGGTGGTTCGCCGGAGGTCGGGTGAAGCGCGATCTCGCGCATCGGCACGCGGATCTCGGGGTGCAGCACGCCGGGCATGTAGACCTTTCCGGAGGCGGGCAGCGGTCCGGTGGTGATGAGGGTCTGCGGATTTTTCGGGGCAATGTTCATTGTGAGGCTCCAAGTTTGCGGTTGGAGACCCAGTCATGTCAGCCGGAAAGATGGAAAGACGCCGACACGGTCCTCCCGTATCGAGAGATTCCGCGTGTGTGAGCGCTCGCACCGTCCCTACGCCAGTATGAACTGGATCAGGTTCAACGGGTCACTGCGCTGCTTGAAAGGAGGCTTTTGCCACCAAACACGCCAGCAGACTCTCAGCCCCTTGTCGGGACCCCCCTGGTGAATGCGAAAAGAGTAGGCGCTCACCGGCGAAGCTGTCAAGACGCAAACAGATGAGGAAGGATATGCCGCGCCCGTTGGATAAGGATCCGGGGTCGGGTCATTCTGATTAGTGATAGGGCGGAATGGCGCTACACGCAGTATAGAAGGGTCGGCTCCGGGCGACGGGTCGAGCTCTCCATCGAAGCCTTACCGGCCGGGGCTGATGTTGCCGGTGCTTGCTGTCTACCGGGTTGGTGCTCCACCAGGACCTGCAGGTTGCTGGACGATCTGTCGGAACAGACAATGCACGGAAGAAGATCAGTCTTTGATGATTGACAGGTTGACGGCCCTTCGGTGCGCTCTCGACGCATAACTTCATCAAGATCTGACATCACGACAGAAGACGGAAGCCGCACAAGCGGCCTCCGTGCATGCCGACCCGAGATCGGATTGCCAACTCAGCATTTAGGGAAAGCGCTTCGTGAAGCAGCAGCGTCGACGACAGGGGTGAAACTGACACAACACGGTCGATCGGTTCATTGCTTGACAGCACTGGCCAGCAGATCGACAAAAGCCGTGACCTTTGGTGGCCGAAACCGGGCGGCCGGATAGACCGTGTATATGCCGCCCGATGGCAGATTCCACTCAGGCAATACGGGAATCAGGCTGCCGCCTGACATCTCTCCAACCACCAGAAAGTCTGGCAAGACTGACATCCCACCTCCATGCCTTACAGCCTCCATCACCGCCGGCGTGGTGTTGATCGCAATGTCCGACTTGAATTGAACGGTGCGAATTTCCCGATCCTCATTCGTGAACGTCCACTCCAGGGGCTCCCGTAGCGCGTTGTTGGCCACGAATGGCAATGCGGAGAGTTCCGTAGGATCTCGCAACAGCGCTATCTGTTCCGCGAACTGAGGAGGTCCAACCAAAAGCTGCCGGAACGAGCCGATGCGGCGGGCCTGCAGGCTCGAATCTGCCAGCCAGCCAACGCGAATGGCAAGATCCATGTTGTCGGCGATGAGATCGACCGACTTGTCGCTGAGGCTGAGTTCAACCCTGCAATCCGGGTAGCGAGACGTGAAGGCGGTGATGATCGGAACCACGACCGAGGTGCCATAGTCGTAGGGTGCCGTGATCCTGAGAAGACCCTTTGGATCGGTCCTGGCCTCAGCCAACTCGTCGAACGCGTCTTCGGCTTCGCGCAGGATGGACACGCAATGGGCATGAAACATGCGCCCCGCTTCTGTTGGCTGCAGCCGTCGCGTGGTGCGCATCAGCAACGTGGTGCCGACCTCCTGTTCCAGCCTGGCAACCTGTTGGCTGACGACCGCTTTGGTAATGCCGAGATACTCGGCCGCCCTGGTAAACGAACCCGCGTCGACGACGGCGGCAAAGTAGGCGAGACGATTGAGGTTCGTCGCTTCCTGCATGGATGGGCTCCCGTTTGATTGTAAGTCTTTAGCATACATTCTGTCATTTTTGTCGATCTTTTCGTTTCAATCTGACTGTGCCATCTATGCTCCACAAGGAGAAAGACATGAGCGACAAGGTTCACATCACCTATCTTTTCGATCCCCTCTGCGGTTGGTGCTACGGCGCTTCCGGCATCATGAAGCAGTTGTCTTCGCGACCGGAGATTGAGGTCGAACTCGCACCAACGGGTTTGTTTGCCGGTCGCGGCGCCAGACTAATGGATGCGCAGTTTTCAGCCTTTGCCTGGTCAAACGACCTGCGCATTGCAGCGCTCACGGGCCAGACTTTCACAGAGGACTATCGGGCTCGGGTTCTTGGCAAAAAGGGAGGCATGCTTGACTCCGCGCCGGCCACGCTCGCGCTGGCAGCAGTCGCCCTGACCGCGACTGGACCAGAGCTGGATGCCCTCCGACTGATCCAGGAGGCCCGATATATCCATGGTCTCGACGTTACCGAGAACCTGGTACTCATCGACATTCTGGAGGGCGGCGGCTTTGCTGTCGCCGCTGCCCGTTTGGCGTCGCCGGACGAAGAATTGCTTGCGTCCAATCGTTGGCGCGTTGCAACCGCCCGTGCGCTGAAAGACGAGTTCCGAGTGGACGGCGTTCCGGCGCTGATCGTGGATGACGGGAAAAGCCGCCGCCACCTTGGAGCGAGCAGCCTGTTTGGCAATCCGGATCTGCTTTCGACGCTTCTTGGAACCAATACACCTGCAGTTGCCGCCATCCACTAACCCTATCGCTATCAGAGAGGATTGAGACATGACGTCAAGACATGTCACGCCTGTCTTTCTCGCTTCGGCGA
This sequence comes from Allorhizobium sp. GW101-3B10, assembly GCF_059424725.1. Lineage (NCBI taxonomy): Bacteria > Pseudomonadati > Pseudomonadota > Alphaproteobacteria > Hyphomicrobiales > Rhizobiaceae > Allorhizobium > Allorhizobium sp. GW101-3B10. The sequence goes on from NZ_JBWKZR010000001.1 coordinate 4,702,108, forward strand.
TCCTGTTGCCGTCTGTTCCAGCCGCTGTCTTCGCGCAGGGTATGCCACCCTATGGCGCTCCGATCACGGCCGAGCGGGCCAAGCAGGCCGCAGTCGCCGAAATGCGCAAGCTCAACATGGACATGACGATTGCGATCGTCGATTCCGGCAGCAACCTTGTCTATCTCGAACGCTCCAATGAGGCTGGTATCGGCACGATCGACGCGGCGATCGGCAAGGCGAAGGCCGCCAATGGTATCAAGACCCCGACCAAGGTGATCGAGGACATGATCCTCAGGAACGGCCAAAGCAACCTGCTGGCCGTCCCGGGTGCCTATCCGGTCGAAGGTGGCGTGCCGCTGGTCGTCGACAACGAGGTTATCGGTGCGATCGGCGCCAGCGGTGGCATGCCGGCCGGCGATGGCACGGTTGCCAGTGCAAGCACCAAAGGCCTTCGGCCCTGACGCCAAGGACCCTGCCAGCCGAACTCAACGAACCCCAGAGCGCAAGCCCGCGCCTCCCATTCCGCACGCATAACCATCACAGGAGCCAAACCATGTTCACCAGGAGAACTGTCATGAAAACCACCATAGCCGCCGGCGCTGCCGCCGTATTTGCCCCTGCTGGCCTCGGCCATGCTGCAGGGAGATTGACATGGAAGCATTTCCCCGCCGGGCAGAACGGTTTCTTCCGCGCCCCCGTCCTGGTTTCCGGTGCAACGGAAGCTGTGCTGATCGACGGCGGCTTCACGCTGTCCGACGGCCAGGCCGTCGCAGACGCCATCAAGGCGACCGGCAAGACGCTGACCGCGATCTATGTCAGCCAGAGCGACCCGGACTATTATTTCGGTCTCGGGCCCATCAAGGCCGCGTTTCCGGATGCCAAGGTGATTGCCGCCACGGCTACGGTTGCTGCCATCAACGGCAATGTCGAGAAGAAGCTCGCGACCTGGGCTCCCCAGCTCAAGGAGAACGGTCCGCAGACCCTGGCCGACGTCGTCATCCCGCAAGCCTTCGACGAGAAGACGCTGACGGTTGATGGCGAAACCATCGAGATCGTCGAGGCCGAAGGTCTGGCCAACCGGCGCTATCTCTTCGTGCCGTCTCTGAACGCGGTCTTCGGCGGCGTGATGGTCTTCAACGGCGTTCACGTCTGGACCGCCGACACCAACGGCGCGGAACTGCGGGCCGCCTGGGTAAAGACCCTCGACACAATCGCTGCACGCGCGCCGTCGATCGTTGTCGCCGGCCATATGGCACCTGACGCCAAGACCGATCTCAGCGGCATTGAGCACACCAGGGCCTATCTGGTCGCGTTCGAGGAAGAACTCGCCAAGGCCAAGGACTCGGCTGAGCTCAAGGCCGCCATGGAAGCACGCTTCCCGGGTCTCGGAATGGGCATTGCTCTCGACATCGGCTCCAAGGTCGCCACCGGCGAGATGAAGTGGGGCTGATCGCCATGGGTGCCAATCTCGATCTCATTCGGGCCACCTATGAAGGCTCGTCGGAAGACAATGGGCGCAATCTGATGGCGGCGCTGGCGCCCGATGCGACGTGGACGGAAGCCGAAGGCTTTCCCTATGCGGGCACCTATGTCGGGCCGGACGCCATCGTCGCCGGCGTCTTTCACCGGCTCGGCACCGAGTGGATCGGCTACCGCGCGGAGGTCCACACCTTGATGGAGGACGGGGATCGGGTCGCAGCATTCGGGGTTTACTCGGGAACCTACAAGGCCACCGGCAAGTCGATGACGGCAAGCTTCGCCCACCTCTATGAGGTGAGAGACGGCAAGATCGCCAGCATGGTGCAATATGTCGACAGCCAAATGGTCGTGCAGGCGCTCAGCGAGACCTAGCAACACGTCCCCAGCCTTCGCTACCCTGCACGTCGAGCCGATCGGGCGGGGTAGCGATTGGTCTTGGATGGATGCGACGTGGCGCACGCCCAGCCCGAACGCCTCACCCTGCGATCCGCTCCAGCAAATGCCGGGACCAGACATCTAAGTGCCCAGATGCGCAGACGCTCCGGTGCGTCCGGCATCGTAGACCGGAAAGGAAAGGGTAACGATCGTGCCTTCACCGGGACATGACGTGATCGTCACTTCGCCGCCCGACTGGCGCACGAAACCGTAGACCATTGCGAGTCCAAGGCCGGACCCACCGGCTCTTGAGCGGGTTGTGAAATAGGGTTCGAGCGCCTGGTCGAGCACCTCCGGTGACATGCCCACTCCCTCGTCGATGACCGCAATCGTCAGCTTGTCCGCCTTTGCTCGCGCCTGAATCGTCACGGGCCCGCCCCCTGGCATGGCAGCCGCCGCATTCAGGCAGAGGTTCAGGACCGATTGCTCGAGAAGTGCCGGATCGAGGTTCATCGGCGGAAGGTCGGCGGCGAGGTCGAGTTCCAGGCGGTTGCCGCTGCCGATCGCCATTTCAAGCACATCCGCCATGCCCTGCAGGATCGAGCCGACATCGATGATGGAGGCGCGGATCTGTTGCTGGCTTCCGACGGACAGCATGCTGGATGCGAGGGCCCTGCCACGCTCTGCCGCTTTTCGGATCCGCCCCAGATGCCGCTTCTGCTTTTCGCTGAAGCCCGGTTCGCGCTCCAGCAGGCCGAGGCTCCCCGTGATGATGCCGATCATGTTGCCCACCTCATGGCTCACCTGGTGCGTCATGCGCATGACGACCTCAAGCCGCTGGGCCCGGGCGGCTTCCACCTCTTGCCGGTCCATCATCGTGACGTCGCGAGCGAGCAGAACCACGCCGCCATCCGGTTGCCGCGAGGCCGAGATTTCGACGACCTGAGTGTCTGCAAACCTGTGCCGCAGCAGGCGGCGTTCGACCAGCGAGCCAGCCTCGCGCTCGGACGGCATCAGCAGGGGGTCGATTTCCGGAATGGTCTCGATGAAGCGTCGAAGCGGCATCTTGCGAGAAGAGCCCGTCTGGCGCATCAGTTCGATGATCCGCCTGTTCATCGTGATCGGCCGACCCAAGGGATCGAAGAGGGCGATCCCCTCGTTCATGGTCCGAAACGTGGAGCGGATGGTCCGAGCGGCCGCCTCTGCCGTGCGTCTCAGCCGCGATACCCTGTCGACGCTCTCCTTGAAGGCACGGAATGCATCGAGAAGACGGATCAGCTCGGTTTCCGTGCCGGCATAGGATGGCGGCCCGACCTGCTGATCGCCTTTCGCAAGGGCATTCATGCCCTCCGACAGATCGACGATGCCACGCGACACCCGCATGACGGAGCGAATCGAAAGGACCGCCAGCAGCACGACGGCAAGAGATGCCAGGATGACCATGACGAGAAGCTGGCGCAGGGCGCTGGAGGCTGAGTCGAGGTTTCGGTTGAGGCTCTGGGCCACGGCTTCGCTCTGAGTCTCCGTCGCGTGGGAGAGATCGCGCGACACCGTGTGGAGGCGCGATACCGCAGCGCGGATCGCAAACATCTCCAGCAGATACTGTGTCTGGGCATCAAAGATCCGCCGATAGGGCGCGAGTTCTTCCTGCGATATCCTGAGATCAGGGCCGGGTGACTGGAGCATGGCCGAAGTCTCGGCGACGTAGCGCCGCTGCAGTTCTCCGAGCTGAAACAGGCTGTCGGAAGTTGCGGCCGATTGCACGATGCTGCTCAGTCTCTGGCGCAGGTCCGTGTCGCGCATGCTGTGCCCGGTCGCGATCTCTCCGAGTGCCGCGGCGGCATGAGCCTTGTATTCCTGTGCGGAATCCGCATTGCGGGCGAGATCCAGCGTCTGCTTCTGGATGTCTTTGAGCAGTGCGATGATCCGGCCGCCGCCGAGGCCCTCGATAGCCAACCCCCGCTCCTCCGGCGACATGGTCTGCAACAGAGCGTCGACCTGGGCGACGACCGCGCGGCTTTCGCTCGAAACCCGGTAGGGCGAAGTCGCGTTCATCAGGAACGGCGCACTCGAGACCAGGTCGGACACCTGGCGAGACACTAGAGAGGCCTTGGCCAGGCTCGAAAAGGCCTGAACGCTGTAGCTCGCCATCTCGTTTCGAGCTTTCTGCAGGCCGTAGATCGCGACCGCGGACAGAAGAAGGACAGAGACGCAGATGAAAGTGATCGCGAAGGGAAGCCGAAAGGCGATCGACGATAGAAATGCGCGGCTTATCAAGATGGTGTCCCGGCCTCATCCGTATGCAGCACGTATCCTTTCCCGCGCCGGGTCTGGATGTGGCGTGGCAGGTCCGGATTGCCCTCGATCTTGCGGCGTAGTCTCAAAACCAGCACATCGACATTCCGGTCGATGAAGCGATCTGTCTCCGCCCCGAGCCGATCAAGGATGTGGGCGCGGCTGACCGGCACATTCGGGGTCTCGGCCAGAATTTCGAGTAGCGCGAATTCGGCGGCCGTCAATGTCCGGCTGGGATCTCCAAGACAAACCGCCCTTCGGCGGGCGAGGTCCACCGCCCAGTCGCCCAGCCGGATGGCCGCCTGGTACTGGTCGCGCTCGTTTTCCTTCTCCTGGCGAAGTTGCGGATGAGTACGGCGCAGGACCGCCTTGATACGCGCGGTCAGTTCGATCGGTTCGAACGGCTTGACGACATAGTCGTCGGCCGCCGTCTCGAGGCCGAGGACGCGGTCGGTCGCACTGCCGGCCGCCGTGACCATGACGATCCCGACATCCGTTCCTGCGCGCAGGCGCTGGGCAAAGGCGCGGCCGGACAGTCCTGGCAGATTGTGATCGATCAGCACCAATTGGACGGTTTCGCGCTGGAGCATGTCCTGCGCCGCCTCGGCAGAGGGCGCCGTCACCGCCATCCAGCCCTCGGCTTCGACCAGGTCGCAGATAAGCTCCGCCATATCCGGGTCGTCTTCGACGATCAGAATCTTCACCTTCTGAGTCAACAAGTCGCAGTCCTCCCATGTGCATCATAGCCGGGCCGGCAGAAATCTCCAAAACAATGGTGGTTATTCGCCTCGTCATATTTGTAACAATTGAAATGCCTGAAATCCTGGCCGTCAGCGCGTTGAAAGATCGGTAACCATTCTTCGGTTGCCTCGCGAAGTCGATGCCGCCATGCTCCATTCGAGATTGGAACGGGGAGGTTCCAAGGGAGGATGACCTTGACGCTATTGATCGCCCTCGGCGCAGGCCTTTGCATGACGCTTGCCACGGCCAGCGGTGTCGCGGCATCCGGCACGCTGCGCGTGCTGTGCGGTACCGACGAAGCCTGGTGCGCAACGATGGAAAAGGCATTCGAAGACAAGAGCGGCCTCACGCTCGACATGGCCCGCAAGAGCACTGGCGAAATCCTCGAACAGATAAGGGCCGAACGCGACGCTCCCACGATCGATGTCTGGTGGGGCGGGACGGGCGATACCCATCTGCAAGCCGCCTCCGAGGATCTGCTGGAGGCCTACTCGCCGCCGCAGGAAGCCGAGATACTGCCCTGGGCGCGCAATTTCTTCGTCCTGTCCGGCGGCCGTTCGGCCGGTATCTATGCCGGTGCGCTCGGCTTTGCCTACAATACCCGGCTCCTCGCCGACGCCGGGCTCGCCGCGCCCAATTGCTGGAAAGACTTGACGAAGCCGATCTACAAAGGCCGGATCCAGTCGGGCAATCCAAACTCCTCAGGCACTGCGTTCACCACGCTTGCCACGCTCGTCCAGCTGTTTGGCGAGGATGAGGCATTCGCCTACATGCGGGAGCTCGACGCCAACATCGTCGAATACACCAAGGCCGGTTCGGCCCCGGTCAAGGCGGCGGGGCGGGGCGATGTGCTGATCGGGATTTCCTTCATGCATGATGCCGTCACGCAGAAGGAGGCCGGCTCGCCACTGGTCATCGTCGCACCCTGCGAGGGCACCGGCTACGAGATCGGAGCGGTCAGCATCATCAAGGGCAGCCACAATATCGAGGCGGCGCGTCGTTTCGTCGACTTCGCGCTAAGCCCCGAGGGACAAGCAACGGGCGCGCTGGCGGGCCAGAACCAGGTGCCGTCCAATGCGCAGGCCGCGCTGCCGCTCTCGGCCCCCGACATCTCCATGATCAAGATGGTCGATTACGACTTCGCCACCTTCGGCTCGCCGGACGAACGAAGTCGGCTCCTGAAGCGCTTCGACGCCGAGATCCACCCGACGAACTGATTTCAATCCATACGAATGCCCGATGAAACGGCGTCCTCATGGCGCCGCCGCCGAAGGCATGTCCGCATCTCGACTTTTCCATCAGACGCAAGCAACAGGAGGATACCCATGCGACTGACGATAATTTCCACTTTGCTCTTTGCCGGAACTGCGCTTGGCGCGGGATCGGCGCTCGCCGCCGGCGACCTCAACCTCATCTGCGCGGCCGACGTCGTCATCTGCGAACAGATGAAGGGCGACTTTGAGAAAGCCAATGACATCAAGGTCAATATGGTTCGCATGTCCTCTGGCGAAGCCTATGCCAAGATCCGCGCCGAGGCCCGCAATCCGAAGACCGACGTCTGGTGGGGCGGTACGGGCGACCCCCATCTGCAGGCCGCGTCCGAGGGCCTCACGATGGAATACAAGTCGCCGATGCTCGAACAGTTGCATGATTGGGCCAAGAGCCAGGCCGAAAGCTCCGGCTACCGCACGGTCGGTGTCTATGCCGGCGCCCTCGGCTGGGGCTACAACACCGACTTCTTCAAGCAGAAGGGCTTCAAGGAGCCGGTCTGCTGGGCTGACCTTCTGGCGCCGGAACTGAAGGGCGAGATCCAGATCGCCAACCCGAACTCCTCCGGCACCGCCTACACGGCTCTTGCATCCCTCGTGCAGATCATGGGCGAGGAGAAGGCCTTCGAATACCTGAAGTCACTCAACGGCAACATCTCGCAGTACACCAAGTCCGGCTCGGCGCCTGTCAAGGCGGCAGCCCGCGGCGAGACGGGCCTCGGCATCGTCTTCATGCATGATGCCGCGTCGCAGACGGCGGAAGGCTTTCCCGTCAAGTCGATCGCTCCCTGCGAAGGAACCGGCTACGAAATCGGCTCCATGTCCATCGTCAAGGGAACGAGAAACCTCGACAATGCCAAGACCTGGTACGACTGGTCGCTCAAACCGGAAGTCCAGTCGCGCATGAAGGATGCCAAATCCTTCCAGCTGCCCTCGAACAAGACCGCGGAGATCCCGAAGGAAGCGCCGAAGTTCGAGGACATCAAGCTGATTGACTACGACTTCAAGACCTACGGTGATCCGGCCAAGCGCAAGGCGCTGCTGGAACGCTGGGATCGTGAGATCGGCGCCGTCGCCAACTGAACCTTTCGCTTCCCCCTGGTCGGCAGCAACGCCGCTGCTGCCGATCTTCCTTTTCCTTCTCAGACGTGCACGAGCGAGGTCGACCATGAGACATGGCAACCGCAGACTGGATCTGCTGCTGGCCCTTGGGGCCGCATCCTTCATCCTGCTCCCCTGGTACAGGGTGGATGCCGGCTTCTTCGGATTGCAGTGGCTGGCCGATTTTCCCTTCACGTCGGAAACGGCTCCGGGCCTGCTGCAACTCCTTAGCCATGGCCGATTGTGGCTGAGCGGCGTCGTGCTGTTCTTCGGCCTCGGAATGGCCGCCCGCTTCGTCGCCGATCCAATGCGCCGGGGTGCCCTGTTCGCCTCGGCCGGTGCGGCTGGGCTCTTCTTTCTCTGCCTTCAGGGGCTCGCGATCGGTTTTTCCGGCTGGACCTGGACGATCAGTGAGAATTTCTTCGGCATGCTAGCCGACGGCCAACCCTCGATGGGATCAGGGGCGGTCATCATGGCGTTGGTTTTCGTCCTGATGTTTGCCTTTGGCCTGGTCGAACGCGGCGTGATGAGGGGAGACGCCTTCATCGTCGGCTCCATCTCGATGCTGGTCTTCCTCGTCGTGGTCTTCGTCTTCTATCCGATCGGCAGCATGTTTGCCGCAGCCGTCCAGGATTTCGACGGCTCGTTCAATCCCGACGGCTTCATCCGCAATTTGCAGGACCCGGGTATCTGGAGCCTGGATTGCGTGGTCGGGGCCGGGCGATGCGGCGTTGCCTGGCGCACCCTGGCACTGGCCCTCATGGCGGCTTCGGCCTCCACCCTGCTCGGCCTCGCCTTCGCGCTGGTCGCCACCCGCACCCGCTTTCCCTTCAAGAAGGGTTTGCGCCTTCTCACCATCCTGCCGATCATCACGCCGCCCTTCGTCATCGGCCTCGCGCTCGTCCTTCTCTTCGGCCGCGCAGGCGTCGTGACCGAAAGCCTGTCGAACTTGTTCGGCATCGAACCCGGTCGCTGGCTCTACGGCCTCACCGGCATCTGGATCGCCCAGGTGCTGTCCTTCACCCCCATTTCCTTCCTCGTCCTGATCGGCGTCGTGGAAGGTGTCAGTCCGTCGATGGAGGAAGCGTCGCAGACGTTGCGCGCCGGTCGCTGGCGCACATTCTGGCGGGTCTCGCTGCCACTGATGAAGCCCGGTCTCGCCAACGCCTTCCTCATCGGCTTCATCGAAAGCATGGCCGATTTTGGCAATCCGCTGGTGCTTGGCGGCAGCAATGGAGTGCTGTCGACCGAAATCTTCTTCGCCGTCGTTGGTTCTCAGAACGATCCGTCGCGCGCAGCCGTCCTGGCGCTGGTACTCCTCGTCTTCACGCTGTCGGCCTTCCTCGCCCAGCGGCTCTGGCTTTCGGGCAAGAACTTCGCCACCGTGACCGGCAAGGGTGACAGCGGCGCGCACATCGCCCTGCCGCGCGCATTGTCGATCGGCCTTCATGCCCTCGTCATCCCGTGGATGATCTTCACGATCGTGGTCTATGGCATGATCCTGTTCGGCGGCCTCGTCACCACCTGGGGTCTCGACAACAGCCTGACCTTTGCGCACTACATCCGTGCTTTCTCCGTCAGCTTCGAGAATGGCGGCATCGCCTGGACCGGCGTTGCCTGGAACTCCTTCTGGACGACGATGGAGATCTCGCTCATCTCCGCCCCGCTGACGGCCGCCGTCGGGCTGCTGACCGCCTATATCATCGTCCGGCAGAAATTCGCGGGCCGCAACCTGTTCGAATTCGCCCTGATGATGAGTTTCGCCATCCCCGGCACCGTCATCGGTGTCAGCTACATCATGGCCTTCAACCTGCCGCCGCTTGAGATGACCGGTTCGGCCCTGATCCTCGTCGCCTGCTTCGTTTTCCGCAACATGCCGGTCGGCGTGCGCGGCGGGATCGCAGCGATGAGCCAGTTGGACAAAAGCCTGGACGAAGCCTCGCTGACGCTTCGGGCCGACAGCTTTCGTACGGTGCGCAAGATCATCTTGCCGCTGCTCAGGCCCGCCATCACGGCCGCGCTTGTCTACTCCTTCGTGCGTGCGATCACCTCGATCAGCGCCGTCATCTTCCTCGTCAGTGCCGAATACAACATGGCGACCTCCTACATCGTCGGTCTCGTCGAAAACGGCGAATACGGCGTGGCGATCGCCTACTCCTCGATGCTGATCCTCGTGATGATCACAGTCATCGGCGCCTTTCAGCTCCTCGTCGGCGAACGCAAGCTGCGCCGTGAAAATCGCGTTGCCGGTCTCGGCAACACCCTTCCCGTTCCTCTTGGTCAGGAGAAAACCGCATGATCACCGTCAAAGCCGGGGCCGTCACCTTACAGAACGTCCGCAAGACCTTCGGCGCCTTCACCGCCATTCCCGACCTGTCGCTGACGATCGAGCCGGGAACGCTGGTGACGTTGCTTGGGCCGTCCGGTTGCGGCAAGACGACGACGCTGCGCATGCTTGCCGGCCTGGAACACCCCACATCCGGCAGGATCCTCATCGGCGGCAAGGACGTCACCATGCTGCCGGCCAACGAGCGGGACGTCTCGATGGTCTTCCAGTCCTACGCGCTTTTTCCGCATATGACCTCGCTCGAGAACGTCGCCTATGGTTTGCAGTCCTCCGGTCTGGGCAAGAAGGAATCCCGCGAGAAGGCGGAGGAGGGCCTGAAGCTTGTCGGCCTCGCCGGCATGGGCCATCGCCTTCCGGCAGAACTGTCGGGGGGCCAGCAGCAGCGCGTCGCCGTGGCACGCGCCCTGGTCCTCGAGCCGCAGGTGCTCCTCCTCGATGAGCCGCTCTCCAATCTCGACGCGCGCCTGAGGCGCCGTGTTCGGACCGAGATCCGCGACCTGCAGCAGCGTCTCGGTTTTACCGCCGTCTATGTCACCCACGACCAGGACGAGGCGCTGGCGGTTTCCGACTGCATCATCGTCATGAAGGACGGCGAGATTGCCCAGTCGGGCGCACCCCGCGAACTCTACGAATCGCCGGCATCCCCGTTCATCGCCGACTTCATGGGGGAGGCGAATGTGCTGCCTTGCGAGGTCGTGGGCTCCGACGCCGGCGAAGTCGTGGTGCGCGTGAGCAACGTCGAGCATCGCCTTCGTTCGACGGCACGCCCCGGGCCGGCCAAGTTGGCCGTGCGCCCCGGTGCTATCAGTATCGGCGCGCCTTCGGGGGATGGTCTCAAAGGTCGCGTGCTCCACTCCGCCTATCTCGGCCGGCATGTGGAATACGAGGTCGAGACCGACGTGGGCACCCTCTTCGTCGTCGACCACGAAGTTGAACACGCCCATGCGGCGGCAAGCGACGTCACATTGGCGTTCAAGAATCGTGGCATTGCCGTCATCGGCGGCTGATAGAACTCCCACCCCGAGAAGGACAATTCAATGACAGTGAATGATGCGGCGCTTGCAGCGCGATTTGCCCTCGCAAAGACCCTGGCGGCCGAAGCCGGCGCCATGGCGCTCGACTATTTCGGCCGCCGCGACACGCTGGTGATCGAGACCAAGCGCGATCTGCAGGACGTGGTGTCGATCGCCGACCGCAATGTCGAGACATTTCTCAAGCAACGCGTCGCGGAGATCTATCCCGCCGACGGCTTCCTCGGTGAAGAGTTCGGTCACGACGAAGGCGGCTCCGGCTTCACCTGGGTTGTCGATCCGATCGACGGCACCGCGCCCTTCGTCAATGGAATGCCGACCTGGTGTGTCTCGGTCGCAATCGTCAGGGATGGCGAGCCGGACGTCGGCGTCATCCATGTTCCCTGCTCGGACGAATTGTTCGCCGCCGCCCGGGGTTTCGGCGCTACGCTAAACGACAGGCTCCTCCAGCTCGATCCATCCCGCAACCTGCAGAACGCGATGACGGGGATCGGCTGCAACACGTATGTCACGCCCGAGCGCGTGGGTGCGATTATCGCGAGCCTGATGGGAAAGGGGGGCAACTTCATTCGCAACGGCTCGGGGGCGCTGATGCTCGCCTATGTCGCGGCAGGCAGGCTGGTCGGCTACTACGAGCCCTACATGCGCGCCTGGGATTGCATGGCGGGTTTCTGCCTGGTTCGTGAAGCGGGCGGCATCAACCTGCCCTTCCCAAGCAGCGGACCGGAATTCCTGAAAGGACATCCCGTTCTTGCCGCGAACCGCTCCTGCTTTGAGGAACTGCTGGAGATTCACAAGGCCAACCTTTGAAGATCCGGATTCGAATATTCGGTGCAACGGCACCTAGATCTAAGGCGTTTCGCAGGTAGCCGGATTGCGATCCCAATGGAGCCCCTGCGGTCAAAACCGCATGGGGCTTCTTGCGGCGAGGGGCGCCTCTCCCAAACTCATGCGAAACCGCGCCTCAGGTCGCCGTCGGCGAGGCCTGTTGACCATAGTTCCGGTGGGTCCCCCCACATGGGACGTCGTCGGAGACGGGGGCTTCCGCTTGCCGGGCATCGTGCGGAGCACGGGCGGTCGCGGCGCCGGTTTCGCCATATCGATGTCGTGTCGGGCATGCGACAATGCCGTCGCCAATCCGACAAGCATGGGTGGTCATGAAAGGCATGTCGTTGTTTTTAATGTAATAATCGTACTGGCATGGGCCTTGCTTTCTATCTTGCATCGTTAACCCGACGCAATGGAGCAACCGATGTCCGCAGCCATGATTTCGCTGGAAAGCCTTGCCCCTGCATCCTCCATGGACGCCTTGCTCGCGAAGGCCACGTCCGGCGGCTGTTCGTCGAGCTCCTGCGGCTCGTCGGCCAAGCCCGACGACATGGACCCGGCCGTATGGGAAAAGATCAAGGACCATCCGTGCTATTCGGAGGAAGCGCACCACTATTTCGCCCGTATGCACGTGGCCGTCGCGCCCGCCTGCAACATCCAGTGCAATTACTGCAATCGCAAGTATGACTGCGCCAACGAGAGCCGACCGGGCGTCGTCTCGGAAAAGCTGACGCCGGACCAGGCCAAGCGCAAGGTGATCGCGGTCGCCAACGAGGTGCCCCAGCTTTCCGTGCTCGGCATCGCCGGGCCGGGGGATGCCTGCTACGACTGGAGGAAGACCAGGGCGACCTTCGAGGAGGTGTCGCGCGACATTCCCGACATCAAGCTCTGCATCTCGACCAATGGCCTGGCCTTGCCCGATCATGTCGACGAACTCGCCGCGATGAATGTCGACCATGTGACGATCACCATCAACATGGTCGATCCCGAGATCGGCACGAAGATCTATCCGTGGATCTTCTACAAGAACCGCCGCTATACCGGGCTCGGGGCCTCGCAGATCCTGCATGAGCGACAGATGCTCGGGCTCGAAATGCTGAACGCCCGCGGCATTCTGACCAAGATCAATTCGGTGATGATCCCCGGGGTCAACGACGAGCACCTGATCGAGGTGAACAAGTGGGTCAAGGAACGCGGCGCCTTCCTGCACAATGTCATGCCGCTGATTTCCGATCCGGCGCACGGCACCCATTACGGATTGACCGGCCAGCGCGGGCCGAAGGCGATGGAGCTGAAGGCGCTGCAGGACAAGCTCGAGGGCGGCGCCAAGCTGATGCGCCATTGCCGCCAGTGTCGGGCGGACGCCGTCGGCCTGCTCGGCGAGGACCGGGGCCAGGAATTCACCCTCGACCAGATCCCGGAGGAGGTCACCTACGATCCCGCCAAGCGCGACACCTATCGCGAGGTCGTCGCTCGCGAGCGGGGAGACCATGTGGCGGCCAAGCAGGCGGCGGTCAGCGCCGTGCGGGAGACCGAGGCCGCCGGCTCGCTGCTTGTCGCGATCGCGACCAAGGGTGGCGGGCGTGTCAACGAACATTTCGGCCATGCCAGGGAGTTTCAGGTCTACGAAGCCTCGCCCAAGGGCATCAGCTTCGTCGGCCATCGCAAGGTCGAGCAATATTGTCTGGGCGGCTTTGGCGAGGACGCGACCCTCGACGGCATCATCGAAGCGCTGGAGGGCATCGACGTGGTGCTCTGCGCCAAGATCGGCGATTGCCCGAAGGACAGCCTGAAGTCCGCCGGCATCCGCGCCACCGATGCCTATGGCTTCGACTATATCGAGACCGCGATCGGAGCGCTCTATGCCGCCGAGTTCGGCCTGGAGCTCCTGGCCGAGAGCGCCTGAATTTCTTGAGATCCGCAACCGAAGCAGCCGACAGGAGATGGAAAAATGGCCTTCAAGATCATCGCTTCGCAATGCACGCAATGCTCCGCCTGCGAATTCGAATGCCCGACCGGGGCGATCAAGTTCAAGGGGGAAACCTATGTGATCGATCCGAACAAGTGCACCGAGTGCCAGGGATATTTCGATACCCAGCAATGCGCGGCCGTCTGTCCGGTGCCGAAGACCTGCGTTCCAGCCTGATTCCATCCAGGCAGGAAAACCCGGCCGCCACCCTTGGCCCTTGAACCCTTGTGGCGGTGGTCGGGCTCCATTCTCGACCGGCCTCGGTCGAGAGCGTGCGTACTCGTGGCCGGCTTTGTGCGGGTGGCGTGGAGAGGTGGCATGAACACGAAGAGCGGTCCCAGGCAGATGGACGACGACCAGGCGCCGCCGGCGATCGACTGGCTGGGCAAGCCGGTCTCCTGCGCGGACTGTCCGCATGAGGAGAATCGGGTCTCGGGCCTGTGCGATCTCGGCCGGGCCTGCGTCAGGGACCTGCGCGCCCGCCGCATCGACCGCTTCTTCTCGCTCAATCCGGCGCTTGCCGATGGCTATCTCGATCATCCTTTCTTCGAGGTGCGCAGCATCGCCGCCCGCTATGCCACGCCGTTCAAGCTGTTGCCGCTGCTGTCCGATGCCGAGCCGGATGTCAGGGCCATGGCGGCGATCCGGTTGCCGGCGGCGCGTGTGCTGGCGATGCGTTCCGATCCGGATCGCCGGGTGCGGATCGCCCTGGCCCGGCGGCTGTCGGGCGAGCAACTGCTGCCTCTGCTGGGCGATCCCGACTACCAGGTGCGGTTGAGTGCCGCCCGTTCCGCGACCGATGCCCTGCTCGTCGGGCTTCTGGACGATCCGGAACCGGACATTCGTCGCGAGGCCGCCCGGCGCGTGCCGCTCACGCATCTGCCGGCGCTGGTTGCCGATCCGGAGCCGCTGGTCAGGATCGAGATCGCCAGGCGGCTGGAGCCGGCGCGACTGCACCTGCTGGCGAAGGACCCGGATTTCCGCGTGCGGCACGCGGTGGTCGAGCGGCTCGCCGTCGGTGAACTCGGCCCGTTCCTGGGCGACGAGGATGAGGCCGTGCGCGAACGGGCGCTGGAACGCATGACCAACCGAGAAGAGGTGCGATAGCCATGGGTCTTGGACGCGAACAGGATGTCGAAATCCGCAAGGCCCCGGTCTTCCTTCCGGGCGAACATGTCCGGGCGACGCGCCATGTCAGGAACGACGGCACCTATCCCGGCAAGGAGATCGGCGAAAACCTCGTGCGCAAGGGGGATGTCGGTTATGTCCGCGACATCGGCACCTTCCTGCAGCAGTTCTACATCTACTCGGTCGAATGGGTCGACCGGGGAACGCTGGTCGGCATGCGCGCGCGTGAGCTCGCAAGTCTCGACCGGCCCGACGCGACGCCGGCGGCGGACGTCGACAGCCAGGGAAACGAACGATGAAGATCATGATCCGCAAGTCCGAGCGCGGCTATTCCGCCTATGTGCCGAAGAAGGATCTGGAGGAGCCGATCGTTCGATCCGAGACGGAAGACCTCTGGGGCGGCGTGGTGACGCTCAAGAACGGCTGGCGCCTCGACCTTCCGCCCATGCCGGCCGATACCCGGCTGCCGATCACCGTGGAGGCCCGCAAGCTGGCCGACGACGAGCAGGCCTGATCGGCGATCAGGCGAGAAACCGAAGGAGTGCGATGCCATGAATGCCATACTGCACAAGGATTTCCTGTTCAGCGTCCATGACGGGGAGGCGGCGAGCGCGATCCTCGACCTGAGGAACCGGTTGAAGGCGGGATTGCTTTCTCCCTATCTCGGTCCCGGCCTTCTGGAAGTCGCGGGTGCCGAGGCCGCCATCCCGGCCTCACCCGAAGCGGTGGCGGCAGCGCTCAACCTGCGGGCTCCTGCCCCGTCGCGCATCCGCACCAATATGTGGGCCGTCGCCCAGCACATCGAACAGCGCCGGCACCGGAACACGCTGAAGGCCTGGATGGCGGAGATCTTCTCGGTCGAGCCGCAGCCGACGACACTGCATCACTGGCTGGCGGGGCTTTCCCTGCCGCTGATCGTCGACAGCTGGTACGACGGCGCCATGCGGGCGGCATTGCAGGCGAGCGGACGGGAGGATTTCGTCAGCATTCAGGGCATTACCCGCGCCGGAGAGTCCCGCGACATTTGGACGAGGGTCTACGGTGCCAACGACAGCCATGTCGAAGATGCCGCCGCCTCGCGCGCCGAGACGGTTCTCTACGAGCCGCATGGCGGCGCTCGTCCGGCCGGCAACTTCCTGGTGGCCGATTCCGACTATGTGGAAGTCCTGACCGAGATCGACATCCAGACCCCGATCCCGGATATCGTCAAGGATCGGCGCGGTGCCCTCGGCTTCCTGTTCCTGGGCTGCCGGTTCCACGACCAGATGCTGCGCACCTATGCCCGGCAGATCCTGAAACGGTCGAAGGGACCGCATTATGCGGTGATAACGGGCGAGGCGCTGACACGCAACGAACGGCGTTTCTTGGCGGAAAACGGCATTACGCTGGTCGACATGCCTCTGCATCAGGCGGTCGACCTCCTCGCCGGGTGACGTGGGACCGACCCTGGCCTTCGGACCGGGGTCAGAACTTCTTGACCGGAATATCGTGGCGGCGCAGCGCATAGCCGACCTGCCGGGGGGTGAGGCCGAGGATGCGGGCGGCCTTGGCCTGGACCCAGCCCGAACGCTCCATGGCATCGACCAGGCGATCACGTTCGGTGAGCCTTCCGCCATTGGCGGGACAGGTTGGATCATCCGGATCGCACGCCTTGCCGCCGGAAATCGATCCGGCATCGTGCCCGCGAGAGAGAGGAGCCGGCATGCCGCCCGGCAGCACATGACCGCCTGCCAGGGCGTCGATCGCGTTGCTCTGGGTCTTGCCGTTCCCTTTCCACAGAAGGGCGGAAAGACATTGCCCCGTGCTGCAGGCGAAGTCGTTCGGCCCGATCGTCTGGGAGCGGGTCAGCGTCGCCGTCCGCTGCACGCAGTTTTCCAGTTCGCGCACATTGCCTGGAAAGTAGCAGCGGGAAATCAGGTCCAGCGACGCTCGGCCGAAGCTGAGTTGCCGATTGTTCTGGCGGTTGAAGCGCTCGAGGAATTCCTCTGCCAGCCGGGGAATGTCGCCCGGCCGCTCGCGCAGGGGCGGCAAGGTGACGGGCACGACGCTGATCCGGTAGTAGAGATCGGCGCGGAAATCGCCCTTGCGCACGGCCTCTTCGAGATCGCGGTTGGTGGCGCAGATCAGCCGCACGTCCACCTTCAGCGTCTTGTTGCCGCCGACGCGCTCGAATTCGCCCTCCTGCAGCACGCGGAGCAGCTTGGCCTGGAAGGCGGCGGAAATCTCGCCGATCTCGTCAAGCAGCAGCGTGCCGCCATGGGCGAGCTCGAAGCGGCCGGCACGCTGGTTGGTGGCGCCGGTGAAGGCACCTTTCTCGTGGCCGAACAGTTCGGACTCCAGAACGGTTTCCGGCAGGGCCGCGCAATTGAGCTTGACGAAAGGCTTGTCGTGCCGGGGCGAAAGCTCATGGATCGTCTGGGCGAAGAGTTCCTTGCCGGTGCCGCTTTCGCCGCGCAGCAGCACGGTGGAATTGGTCCTGGCGACGATGTTGATGATGTCGAGGACATTCTTCACCGCGGGGCTTTCGCCGACGATGCGACTGGTCCTGGCGACCGCGCGGCGCGGTTGGATCTCCCTGCTGCCTTCGAAGGATTTTTCCAGCCGCCGCTGTTCGTCGATCAGCCGCTGCCGGTCCTCGCTCAGGAGCCGGTGGAGGCGGATGGTCTGTCCGGCGAGATTGGCGACCATGGTGAGGAAGCGCATGTCGTCGTCGAGCGTGAAATCGGCACCTTCCTTGCGGGTGCGGTCGATCGACAGCGTGCCGAGCACGGTGTGGTTGGCCTTGACGGGAACGCCGATGAAACAGACCCCCGGCTCGCTTCCGGGAAAGAGGTGGGAGCGGCTGGTATCGGGAATGACCAGCGGCGTCGCCGTCGCCACGATCTGGTCGATGACCGTCTGCGGGATCGGCATGAAATGGTCTTCGCCCGGCTTGTGAAAATAGCCGGCGGTGGCAACGATCTCGGGCAGCCCACCGTCGTCGAGCACGATCAGGGCGCCGTGGCGCATCTGCAGGAAGGACGAGAGGATATTCACGACATTGGCGAGCGTAATCTCAAGGCGTGCCGGCTCGGCAAGCACTTTGGAGATCTCGTAGATGCCGCTCAGGGAGACTGTGGCGCGGCGGCTTGATTTTGCGGCAGCCTCGGAAAGGGCGTATTCCCTGCCCGGCGGGCTGACATGCTCGACATAGCGGTTCATCCGAAGACCTCTTGGACTATCCCATGATGGATTGTTCCAAGGGCAACCTCCCCAAACCGTATTTTCTTATATGACATATGAGACTACGCCGATGCTGCATGTTGTCAATTCGATTCGGCTCTGAACCCGCTTCAGCGAAACGCGCCGAGCTCAGCCGAACTTGAAGAGCACGCCGTAGCCGCCGCGCGGATAGTTCCATTCGATTTCGCCGGATGCCTCGCAGAGCACCCGGCAGGTACCGCATTCCATGCAGCCGTCGGCGGTGATCTCCACCTGGCCCTTGTCGTTCTGCTCGTAGCACTTCGCCGGGCAGACCCGCGTAAGCGCCAGAAGCGCGGGGCTCGGCGTCTCGTGCGGACGAACCGTGATGTGCGGCCGGCCGACATCGACCAGATAGCGGTTCTGGAAGAGCTTGTCTTCGACCCGGACGTTCTTGATGGCGATGGTCATTTCGATACTCCTCGTTGTCGGTTGTTGCGTCTCGCAAGCAGCCTTCGCGCCCGTCAGCGCCAGGCAAATGCGAGCTTCACGGCGTCGGAGACCATGCCCCAGCGGCTGCGGCTCTTGACGAACTGGGCGACGGTCGCCCTCTCCTTGTCGATCTTCGGCGTGCCGTCGACGCGCAGGAAATTCTGTGCCGCCGTCGACATCAACTGCGGATAGGTCATGAAGAAGTTGTGCGAGTTGGTGTGCAGCAGGGCGGGCATGTCCTTGTGCTTCTTCAGGTCCTTCACCACGAACGAGCCATCCAGCATCTTCTTGTAGAGGCTCAGATTTTCCGCCGACATCGGATCGCGTCTGCTCTTCACCTGGAAGATCGCCTCCGCCGCGATCCGGCCGGAGGTCATGGCGAGGTTGGAGCCTTCGCGATGGACCGCATTGTTGAGCTGGGCGGCATCGCCGACCACGACCCAACCGTCGCCGAAGAGCTGCGGGATCGCCTTGTATCCGCCCTCCGGGATCAGGTGCGCGGCATATTCCTTGACCTCGGAGCCGGCCAGAAGGGGCTTTACCGAGGGATGATTCTTGAATTCTTCGAGCAGCGCATACGGGCTTTCCATGGTCTTGGCATAGTCGGACACCAGGCAGCCGACGCCGAGCGAGATCGATTCCTTGTTGGTGTAGAGGAAGGCGAGCCCCGTCATGCCCTGCGAAAACGTGCCGGCGGCTTCGATCACACAGCCTTCGTTGCCGGTCAGCCCGAAGCGCTGACAGATCACTTCCTCCGGCAGGAAGTGCATTTCCTTGACCGCCAGCGCCACCGTTTCCGGCTTCGGCATGTCGCGCAGGCCGGCGCGGGTTCCAAGCAGGCCGTTCACGCCTTCGGCGAGCACCACCACGTCGGCGAAGATCGCGCCACCCCGGCGGTCGGTGTGGACGCCGATCACCTTGCCGCTGGTATCGCGGGCAAGTTCGGTCACAGTCGTTTCGCACAGCACCGTCGCGCCGGCTTCCTTGACCTTGGAGGAAAACCATTTGTCGAACTGGGCGCGGATGATCGTGTAGCGGTTCGGCTTCTCCTCGTTGAAGTCGTTGGAGCGGTAGTGCATGCCGGTGTGCGAGCCGTCGTCCATCATCCAGAACCGCTGTTCGACGAGGTGGCGCTCGAGCGGCGCATCCTCGCGGAAGTCCGGGATGATCTTCTCCAGCATCGAGGCATACATGATGGCCCCCTGGACATTCTTCGAACCGGCATATTCGCCGCGCTCGAGTTGCAGCACCTTCAGTCCGTGGCTTGCCAGCGTATAGGCGGCGGCATTGCCGGACATGCCGGCTCCGATGACGATGGCGTCGAATTTTTCCTCGATCATGGTCGCGTCTCCGTCAGCTGGCGAGCTTGTCGCGGTTGTGGGGCGAAAGGCGGCGGATGAACGCCTCGGTGAGGGCAGGCAGCAGGCGCACCGCGTCGGTGACGATGCCGACATGGGCGAAATCGAAGATCGGCGCATTGGGGTCTGTGTTGATCGCGACGATCAGGTCGGCGCCCTCGACGCCGACCCGATGCTGGATCGCGCCCGAAATGCCGGCGGCGATGTAGAGCTTCGGACGGATCGTCTTGCCGGTCTGGCCGATCTGGCGTTCGGACGGCATCCAGCCCTTCTGCACCACCGGGCGCGAGCAGCCGTATTCGGCGCCGAGCGTGGAAGCCAGATTGCGGATCAGCTGGAAGTTCTCGGCGGCGCCGAGGCCAAGGCCGCCGGCCACGACGATGTCGGCATAGGCGAGGTTGACCTTGGCAGACTGGCTGTCGGGAATGAAGCTCAGGACCTTGGTCACGATGTCCTCCTCCATCATCGACAGCTTGTGCTGGATGACGCGACCGACGGGACGCTCCTTGCGCTCCGGCATCGGCATGACACGAGGGCGGACTGTCGCCATCTGGGGGCGGAAGTTCAGCGTGTAGATGGTGCAGAGCAGCGAGCCGCCGAAGGTCGGGCGGGTGGCTGCGAGCGACTTGTCCTCATCGACGTCGAGTTCGGTGCAATCGGCCGTCAGTCCGGTCTTCAGCGTGGTGGCGACGGAGCCGGCGAGATCGCGGCCGAGCGTGGTTGCACCGAGCAGGAGGATCTCCGGCTGGTAGGTGTTGACCAGATCGGTCAGCGCCTTCGAATAGGGCTCGTTGCGATAGTCCTTCAGGATCGGGTCCTCGACCAGATAGACCATGTCGGCCCCGTAGGCGAATGCCTCCGCCACTGCATGCCAAGTCGCTTCTCCCGGCGGGCCGATCACCGCGCCGGCCAGTTGCACGCCGAGCTTGTCGGCCAGCGTGCGGCCGCAGCCGAGGAGCTCGTAGGATACCGGATGCACCTGGCCGCGCTCCATTTCGATCGCCACCCAGACATGCTTGTAGGATTTGAAGTGCTCGGGCAATTCCTTCTTCATGCCCGCCCGTCCGGCGGCCGGTGCTGCTGGTTTCCTTGCCTCTTCGGTCATGTTCTCATCCTTCCTAGGCGGCGCAGTGGTCGGCGACGAGAGCCGGCTCAAGGGTGGGTTTGCGGGTGAAGATCTCGGCGATCAGGCTGTCGGCCAGCTCTCGCGGGGCATTGCCCGGCTCGCCGATCATCACGGCTTTCTCCTGGCGAGCCGTCGGGGCAAAGACGCGCTTGACCACGGTCGGCGATCCCCGCAGGCCGCATTTGGTCATGTCCTCGATGCCGGCATCGGCGGCGTTCCAGGTGACGATCTCGGCGCGTGCCGCGCGCAGCGCGTCGTTCAACGTGCCGCGGCGGATCTCGTTGGTGCCCTCGAGCATGGTGATGAGGCAGGGCAGCCGGGTCTTCAGAACCTGCGTGCCGCCCTCGGCGCGCCGCTCGACGGTGATCTCGCGCGCCTCGGGCTCGACGGAGGCGATTTTCGCGACATAGGTCAGTTGCAGCAGGTCCAGCCGCTTGGCGATGCCAGGCCCGACCTGGGCCGTGTCGCCGTCGATCGTCTGCTTGCCGGCGAAGATCACGTCCGGCCTGCCATAGACCTGGCCGATCCTTTCGATCGCGGCGGAAAGCGCGAAGGATGTGGCGAGCGTGTCGGAGCCGGCAAAGAAGCGGTCCGTCAGCAACACGGCGCGATCGGCGCCGAAGGTGAGCGCCTTGCGCAGCGAATCCGACGCCATCGGCGGGCCCATGGTCAGCACGGTGACCTCGCCACCATGGGCGTCGCGCATCCTCAGCGCCTCTTCGAGGGAAAACAGGTCGAAGGGATTGATGATGGTCGGAACGCCCTGGCGCATGATGGTATTCGTCACGGGATGAACGCGGATCTGCGCCGAGTCCGGAACTTGCTTGATACAGACGACGATATGCATGCCGTGCACCTCCATCATGGTCGCTTCAAAGGCTGTACAGGACCTTCAGCATAATCCGTGCCAAGTCCTCGATGCGCGCGTAAGTCCTTGATATGCTTTTGTTCGATTTCCAGAGCGCAGCCGTGTCCGGCGGTTTTGTCGGGTTTTCGACAATGTCGCGTCGGGTGCCGGCAGGAAGCGATCCGGATTTTCCGCACGGTGTCGAAGGCGGACGAAAAAAAGGAGGCCGGCCGTTGGACGGACCGGCCGAGGCGGGGGTCGAAGGGCTGTCGGTTATTGATCTGCAAAGGGTTTGAGGGCTGATTCCAGCGAGACGAAGGCTCCGCGCCTCTCGGCGGGCTTGTCCGGGTCGTGATCCTTCAGGACCTTGAAGATGCGTTGAGAGAGGGGCGACGCGGACTCGAAATCGGAGTAGGCGCGTTCCAGCGTCGAACGGGCGCGGGCGGCGATCACCCGGTCGGGAAGACCCTCGAAATCCTCCTCGGCAAGATATTGCCCCATGCGCTTGAGGATGTGCAGGCGCGCGACGTTCAGCACCTTGGCGTCGTAGAGAATGCCGAGCGTGTGGAAGAAGTCTTCCGCCGACGACAGGCCACGCAGGCGTTCGAGAATGTTGTCGACCTCGATCGGGCGGGAATTGGACGAGCAGTCACTCATGTTGAGCTCCCTGTGGTTGGTGAGAATGATGGGTGGGCGGGACGCTGGGACTGGCTTCCGGCCGGCGATTGAGCTGCGCCTGCAGGTGGGCGAGGCGCACTTCGAGAAAGTCGAGGCGATCGATCAGGGCCGATACCGCGTCCCCCACCGGGTCCGGCATCAGGTGGTGATCGAGATCGATGCGGCCGTGGCCGAGCCGGCGACGCTCCTCGACCGGCCGGACGATCTTTCCCGGAATGCCGATCACCGTCATGCCGGGCGGGACATCGTCGACGACGACGGAGTTCGCGCCCACGCGACAGCCGGCGCCGACGACGATGGGGCCGAGGATCTTGGCGCCGGCCCCGACCAGCACGCCGTCCATCAGGGTGGGGTGGCGCTTGCCGGGGGACCAGGACGTGCCGCCGAGGGTGACGCCATGATAGAGCGTCACGTCATTGCCGATTTCGACCGTCTCGCCGATCACCACGCCGGCGCCGTGGTCGATGAAGAAGCGCTCTCCGATCACCGCCCCCGGGTGGATGTCGATATTGGTGAGCAGCCTCGACAGCCAGGAGAGGAAGCGCGCCGGGAAGCGCAGGCCCTTTTGCCACAGGCGGTGGGAGATCCGATGCCAGATGATGGCGTGCACGCCCGGATAGGTGAGCAGGACCTCGAAGGTGAAACGGGCGGCCGGGTCGCGCGCCTTCACGCAGGCGATGTCGGCGCGAACCATGGCAAGGACGCCCTTCCGGCGTGGCGGATCGGCCTCCTGGCGCCCGCGAGATTTGTGGGCGGATGTCAGCATGACGAAGGACATGGCTCTCCCCTTGGACGTGGGAATTCCGCCTGGATACGATCAAAAAGGCGAACCAGCTGCGCGGCCGGCACGGTCGCCTTGGTCGCGACCGCCAGCCTGCGAACCTCGGCAAGCAGGTTCGCCAGGGTCTCCCGGTCGCCGTGCCGGCCGTGCTGCTCAAGCACGTAGGCGAGCGCGGCTGTGCCGGAGTGCTTGCCGATGGCGATGCTGTGGTCGCGGCCGAACTCCGCCGGATCGAGCCCCTGATAGGTCTGGCGATTGCCCAGCAGGCCGGCGACGTGGATGCCGGACTCATGGGTGAAGACGTTGCCGCCGGTGATCGGCTTGGCCGGAGCCAGGGTTTGCCGCGCATATCGCGCGACGAGCGCGGCCAGGCCGGGCAGGGCGGCCAGATCCAGCCCGCAGGGCACGCCGTGCATGATCTGCAGGACGGCCGCGACTTCTTCCAGAGGCGCGTTGCCGGCCCTTTCGCCGAGGCCCGAGACTGTGACGGACAGATGGTGGGCGCCGGCCCGGTAAGCGGCGATCGAATTGGCGGTGGCAAGGCCGAAATCGTTGTGGGCGTGGAATTCGATCGCCAGGGGCGCGTATCTCGCCAAGGGTTCGATCAACGCCACCGTCGAGAACGGGTCGAGAATGCCCACGGTGTCGGCCAGCCGAACGCGCGCGGCGCCGGCGGTGGCGGCAACCGCGATCACATCGGACAGATGGGCAGGATCGGCGCGCGAGGCATCCTCGCAGCCGACCGCGACGGAGAGCCCGAACCGTGCCGCCTTGCGCACCAGAGCATCGATGCGCGAAAGCGCCTCGGCGCGGCCGATGCCCAGCTTGGCCGCGAGCTGCAGGTCGGAGGACGGCAGGGAGAGATTGACGGCCGAGACACCGCTCTCCAGCGCTGCGTCGAGATCCTGATCGGTCATGCGACACCAGGCCATGACGCGCATCGGCAGGTTGAGCGAGACGACGGCGCGGATCGCGGCGATCTCCTCCTCGCCCATGGCCGGCGTGCCGACCTCGATTTCGGGCACGCCGGCGGCGGCAAGCGCCTCGGCCATGCCAAGCTTTTCGGACAGCGAGAAGGCGACGCCGGGTGCCTGCTCGCCGTCGCGCAGCGTGGTGTCGTTCAAAAAGACGGCTGGCTTCGAGGTCATGGGGATCAGCTTGCTCTCAGGCATGGATGAGATCGGATGTTTGATGGCGGGAGGGGCGGGGAGCCGGCTTGCGCAGCCGCTCGACGATCCGCGGCATGACGGCCAGCACCCGATCGATGTCAGTGTCGCGGGTGTCACGCGACAGGGAAAAGCGCAGGGCACCGGGCAGGAACGGGGGCGGCACCTGCATGGCGCGCAGCACATGGCTCGGCTCCATCGAGCCCGAGGCACAGGCCGAGCCGGAGGAACAGGCGATGCCTTCGCGTCCGAGAAGCGTCAGAAGCGCATCGCTTTCGACGTCTTCGAAGGCGATGTTGCAGGTGTTGGCAAGCCGCGCCGACGGGTCGCCGTTGACCCGGATGCCGACGATGGAGCGCTGCAATCCCTGTTCGAGGCGGTCGCGAAGCCGGGCGATCCGGGGTGTTTCCAGCGCTAGAGCGTCCATCGCCCGTTCGGCCGCCTTGCCGAAGCCGATGATGCCGGGAACGTTTTCCGTGCCGGCGCGGCGGGCACGTTCCTGGCGGCCGCCGTGGATCAGCGGTGCGAAGGGTGTGCCGCGCCGGACATAGAGTGCGCCGACGCCTTTCGGGCCATGGATTTTGTGCGCGGAGAGCGACAGCATGTCGATTGCCGTCGTCTTGAGATCCATGGAGAGCTTGCCGGCGGCCTGGACCGCATCCGTGTGGAACAGCGCGCCGGCCGTCTTTGCCATCGCAGCGAGCTGTTCCAGAGGGAAGACAGTGCCGGTTTCGTTGTTGGCCCACATGATCGAGACGATGGCGGTGCGCCCGGACAGGGCGGCCTTATAGGCCTCCATATCCAGCTTCCCGCATCCATCCACCGCGATGCGGTGGACCCTGGTGCCGAGGCTTGTCTCCAGATGATGGCATAGCGTGAGGATCGCCGGGTGTTCGACAGCGGAAACCACGACCTCGTCGCGTCGAGGATCGGCCTGAAGGCCCGAGAGGATCGCAGTGTTGTCGCTCTCCGTGCCGCCAGAGGTGAAGACGATCTCCTGGTCATGGGCGGCGCCGATGAGGCTCTGCACTTGCCTCCGCGCTGCCCTGATCCCCTCGGCGACGCCTGTGCCGATCGTATGAGCGGAGGAGGGATTGCCGAAGTGCTCGGCGAAATAGGGCAGCATGGCTTCGACGACCGCCGGATCGGGTCGGGTCGTGGCGTTGTTGTCGAGATAGACCGTCTGCATGGCTGGATGCTTTCAGTTGACCGGGATGACGCGCAGCGGCATGCCGATGGCCTCGATCAGCTTCTGGCGGACGCCGTGCACGGTGACGGAGGCGAGCTGGCAGCCGACACAGGCGCCGGAAAGGCGGATATAGACGGCATCGCCTTCCAGCTTCACGAGCTGACAGTCGCCGCCGTCCCGTTGCAGGTTGGGGCGGATGGCCTCGATTGCCGCCTCGATCAGCGGCCGGCGGCGGGCCAGGAGTGCGGCCCGCATGCCTTGCGCGCCCGGGTCAGTTGCCTCGATGGCGACCGGTGGCGCCTTCGGCACCTCGGGGCTGACCAGTTGCGGTTTCGTCGCCGGCCTGGCAGGCCGGGACTTCAATCCGTCAAACAGCGTGACGCGGGCCGACTGGCTTTGGTCCTGCATGATCTTCTCCCGCTCAGCCGAACGACTTGCCGCAGGCGCATTTGTCCGCGGCATTGGGATTGTCGAAGACGAAGCCCGACGATTCGAGGCCGGTGACGAAATCGACGGTCATGCCTGCCACGTGGGGCTGGGATCGCGTATCGACGTAGACCTTGACGCCGTCGGCGTCGATGACGGCATCACCGTCGCGCGCCGTCGATTCCAGGCCCATCATGTATTTGAAGCCGGCACAGCCGCCGGCCTCCACCATGATGCGTAGGCCCTCGGCCGGCTCGGCGGCCTTCGACAATGCGGACTTGACGGCGGAAACGGCATTCTCGGTCAGGATAATCATGGCGCGGTTCTCCATCTTGGTAGGACGACGCGATTGACCATGCATCAGCCGTGCCAGAGATTATTTATCTTATAAAACAATAGCTTGATGCGTTTCTGCATTGTCGACTTTGCGACAACGTCGACAATCCGACAGTGGTCCGACAGTGCAGGGCGCCATGACCTGAGACCCTGAACTTCCTCCAGAATTTGGTAGAGTCCGTCACATCAAGGAGACGGACGAATGAAGCGTTCACGGTTCACGGAAGAACAGATCATCGGAATATTGAAGGAGCAGGAGGCGGGCGCGAAGACAGTCGATGTCTGCCGCAGGCACGGCATCTCGGATGCAACCTTCTACAAATACAAGGCGAAGTACGGCGGCATGGACGTGTCCGATGCCCGCAAGCTGAAGGCGCTCGAGGACGAGAACGCCAAGCTGAAGAAGCTGCTCGCCGAGGCCATGCTGGACAATGCGATCCTGAAGGATGTCGCTGCAAAAAAATGGTGACGCCCGATGTGAAGCGGAATGCGGTGGCTCACGTCTGTGCGCAGCACGGGGTGAGCCAGCGTCGGGCGTGCGAGGTTCTATCGGTGGATCGTTCGAGCATGCGATATCGGAGCGTGCGGCCGGACGATGCGTCCATCCGCGAGGCGATGAAGAAGGTGGCGTCCGAGCGTCGTCGCTTCGGCTATCGCCGTATCCACGTGATGCTCGACCGGCAGGGGATGGTCATGAACCTGAAGAAGCTTCGACGTCTCTATCGCGAGGAGAAGCTGACGGTGCGCAAGCGCGGCGGCCGAAAGCGGGCCTTGGGGACGAGACGTCCTTTGGCTCTGCCGTCGCGTCCGGGCGAGCGCTGGAGCCTGGACTTCGTCAGCGATGCCTTCACCGACGGTCGTCGCTTTCGGGTGCTGGCGGTGGTCGACGACTTCACCCGTGAATGCCTGTGCCTGGTCGCCGACACATCCCTGTCGGGGGCACGGCTTGCCCGCGAACTGGATAGTCTCATCGCCAGACGGGGAAAGCCGAGGACGATTGTCTCGGACAACGGCACGGAGATGACCAGTATGGCCATCCTCAAATGGTGCCAGGAAGCAAAGGTCGAATGGCACTACATCGCCCCAGGCAAGCCGATGCAGAACGGCTTCGTCGAAAGCTTCAACGGCAGCTTCCGTGACGAGTGCCTCAACGAGACCCTGTTCTCGTCGCTCACTCAGGCCCGAGCCGCCATCAACGCATGGAAGGAGGATTACAACAGGAGCAGACCCCACTCGTCGCTGGGCAATATCACCCCCAGCGAGTTCGCAATGAAAATGGCTATGGAAAAACAGGCCGCATGAGGCCAGATTAAAAACCCAAGACTCTCCCGAAAACTGGAGGGAAAGTGGGTCTCAGGTCAGCCATCCTACAAAACAGCGGGCGGCTGTCGGGTTTGTCACGTCTGCGACAGGCCGATGTCGATGTCGGCGGTTGGCGTCAATGTTGTGCAACTAATTGAAATTAAATGATAAAATATGTCGTCGCGTTCGCCTTTTCCAAACTGGCACGGCTTTTGAAACGAGAGGGATGGCGGCGGTCAAGCCTGCCGATCCGGTATCCAATTCGCGGCCTCGCCGCGGTTGCTTAAGCGAAGGAAGGAAAAGTCATGGCAGCTCTGCGTCAGATTGCATTTTACGGGAAAGGCGGTATCGGCAAGTCGACCACCTCCCAGAACACGCTGGCCGCGCTCGTCGACCTGGGTCAGAAGATCCTGATCGTCGGCTGCGACCCCAAGGCGGATTCCACCCGCCTCATTCTCAACTCCAAGGCCCAGGACACCGTCCTGTCGCTCGCCGCCCAGGAAGGCTCCGTCGAGGATCTCGAACTCGATGACGTGCTGAAGATCGGCTACAAGGGCATCAAGTGCGTCGAGTCCGGTGGTCCGGAGCCGGGCGTCGGCTGTGCCGGCCGCGGTGTCATCACCTCGATCAATTTCCTGGAAGAGAACGGCGCCTATGACGACGTGGACTATGTGTCCTACGACGTTCTCGGCGACGTCGTCTGTGGCGGCTTCGCCATGCCGATCCGCGAAAACAAGGCCCAGGAAATCTACATCGTCATGTCCGGCGAGATGATGGCGCTCTATGCCGCCAACAACATCGCCAAGGGCATTCTGAAATACGCCAATTCCGGCGGCGTGCGCCTGGGCGGCCTGATCTGCAACGAACGCCAGACCGACCGCGAGCTCGATCTCGCCGAAGCCCTGTCGGCACGGCTCAATTCCAAGCTGATCCACTTCGTGCCGCGCGACAACATCGTGCAGCATGCCGAACTGCGCAAGCAGACGGTCATCGAATATGCGCCGAACTCCCAGCAGGCTCAGGAATACCGCCAGCTGGCCCAGAAGATCCATGACAATTCCGGCAAGGGCACCATCCCGACGCCGATCACCATGGAAGAGCTGGAAGACATGCTGCTCGACTTCGGCATCATGAAGACCGACGAGCAGATGCTGGCCGAACTGGCCGCCAAGGAAGCCGCCAAGCAGGCCGTCGCCGCCGTGTGACCGGCTCAGACGAAACCGGGCGCCGGCCTTGACCCGGCGCTCCTTTTCAATCCGGCGGATGTACCGCCATCCTGTTCAAAGGGGTAGAACGCCATGAGCCTCGATTATGAAAACGACAGCCAGCTCCACGAGAAACTGATCGAGGACGTGCTGTCGCACTATCCCGACAAGACGGCCAAGCGCCGCAAGAAGCACCTGAACGTCGCCAAGACGGGCGAAGAGGTCGATGCCGAGGACGGCAAGCCGCTTTCCGAATGCGACGTGAAGTCGAACATCAAGTCCATTCCGGGCGTCATGACCATTCGCGGCTGCGCCTATGCAGGCTCCAAGGGCGTGGTCTGGGGGCCGGTCAAGGACATGGTCCACATCTCCCACGGACCGGTCGGCTGCGGCCAGTATTCGTGGTCGCAACGCCGCAACTACTATATCGGTACGACCGGCATCGACACCTTCGTCACCATGCAGTTCACCTCCGATTTCCAGGAGAAGGACATCGTCTTCGGCGGTGACAAGAAGCTCGAAAAGGTGATCGACGAGATCGAACAGCTCTTCCCGCTCAACAACGGCGTGACGATCCAGTCCGAATGTCCGATCGGCCTGATCGGCGACGACATCGAAGCCGTGTCGCGCAAGAAGAAGAAGGAGATCAACAAGACGATCGTGCCGGTGCGCTGTGAAGGTTTCCGCGGCGTGTCGCAGTCGCTCGGCCACCACATCGCCAATGATGCGATCCGCGACTGGGTGTTCTCCGGCGAGGACAAGCATGCCGAATTCGAGACCGGCCCCTACGACGTCAATATCATCGGCGACTACAATATCGGCGGCGATGCCTGGGCGTCCCGCATCCTGCTCGAGGAAATGGGCCTGCGCGTGGTCGGCAACTGGTCGGGCGATGCGACGCTCGCCGAGATCGAGCGGGCGCCGAAGGCCAGGCTCAACCTCATCCACTGCTACCGGTCGATGAACTACATCTGCCGTCACATGGAAGAGAAGTACGGCATTGCCTGGACGGAATACAACTTCTTTGGTCCCTCCCAGATCGAAGCCTCGCTGCGCAAGATCGCCAAGCATTTTGGGCCGGAGATCGAGGCCAATGCCGAAGCCGCCATCGCCAAGTACCGCCCGCTGGTCGATGCCGTGATCAACCGTTTCCGTCCGCGCCTCGAAGGCAAGACGGTGATGCTCTATGTCGGTGGCCTGCGCCCCCGCCACGTCATTACGGCCTATGAGGATCTCGGCATGGAGATCGTCGGCACCGGCTACGAATTCGGCCACAACGACGACTACCAGCGCACCCGTCATTACGTGAAGGACGGCACGCTGATCTATGACGACGTGACCGGCTACGAGCTGGAAAAGTTCATCGAGGGCATCCGCCCCGATCTGGTCGGCTCCGGCATCAAGGAAAAGTACCCGGTCCAGAAGATGGGCATCCCGTTCCGCCAGATGCACAGCTGGGACTATTCCGGCCCCTATCACGGCTATGACGGCTTCGCGATCTTCGCCCGCGACATGGACCTCGCGATCAACAATCCGGTCTGGGGCCTCTACGACGCGCCATGGAAGAAGAAGCAGGCCGAACCATTGCCGATCGCCGCCGAATGACCTGGGCCGGGAGCGCTCCCGAGCGCCCCGACCCTTTGCAAACACCCTGCGGGATAACCCGTCCGGGATTTCCTGAAACGTCTCATATGTCCCCGAGCCGCCGTATGGCGCGGCCGCAGTGGATGGAGGTGAAGTCATGCCACAGTCAGCAGAAAAGGTTCTCGACCACGCCCCGCTCTTCCGTGAGCCAGAATATGTCGAGATGTTGAAGAACAAGAAGGAAAACTTCGAATGCCCGCATCCGGGCGAATGGGTCGACGACCAGCGCGAACTGACCAAGACCTGGGAATATCGCGAAAAGAACCTCGCCCGCGAGGCGCTCGTCGTCAATCCGGCCAAGGCCTGCCAGCCGCTCGGCGCGGTATTCGCCGCCGCCGGCTTCGAAAAGACCATGTCCTTCGTCCATGGATCGCAGGGCTGCGTCGCCTATTACCGCTCGCACCTGTCGCGCCACTTCAAGGAGCCGTCGTCCGCCGTCTCCTCGTCGATGACGGAAGACGCGGCCGTGTTCGGCGGGCTGAAGAACATGATCGACGGGCTTGCCAACACCTACACGCTCTATGAGCCGAAGATGATCGCGGTCTCGACCACCTGCATGGCGGAAGTCATCGGCGACGACCTGCGCAGCTTCATCGAGAACGCCAAGAACGAAGGTTCCGTGCCGGCCGACTACGACGTGCCGTTTGCCCACACGCCGGCCTTCGTCGGCAGCCATGTCGACGGCTACGACAACATGGTGCGCGGCGTGTTCGAGCATTTCTGGAAGGGCCAGCCGCGCACCGAGATCAAGGGCCGCTTCAACCTGATCCCCGGCTTCGACGGTTTCTGCGTCGGCAACAACCGCGAGATCAAGCGCATGCTGGCGATGATGGGGGTCGATTATACCTTCATCCAGGACGCCTCAGACCAGTACGACACGCCGTCCGACGGCGAATATCGCATGTATGACGGCGGCACGAAGATCGACGACGTCAAGGCGGCGCTGAACGCCGAATGGACGCTGTCGCTGCAGCATTACTGCACCCGCAAGACCGAGGATTACTGCAAGGAGGTCGGCCAGAAGGTCGCCTCACTGCATTATCCGATGGGCGTTCGCGGCACCGACGACCTGCTGATGAAGGTCTCGGAGATGACCGGCAAGGAGATTCCGGAAGAGCTGCGCATGGAGCGCGGCCGCCTGGTCGACGCCATGGCCGACAGCCAGGCCTATCTGCATGGCAAGAAATACGCGATCTACGGCGATCCGGATTTCGTCTACGGCATGGCCCGCTTCATTCTGGAAACCGGCGG
Organism: Allorhizobium sp. GW101-3B10; assembly: GCF_059424725.1. Lineage (NCBI taxonomy): Bacteria > Pseudomonadati > Pseudomonadota > Alphaproteobacteria > Hyphomicrobiales > Rhizobiaceae > Allorhizobium > Allorhizobium sp. GW101-3B10. The sequence continues at coordinate 4,733,633 of NZ_JBWKZR010000001.1, forward strand.
CGAGCCGACCCATTGCCTCGCCACCAACGGTACGCCCGCCTGGGAAGCGGAGATGAAGGAGCTTTTCGCCTCCTCGCCCTTCGGCAAGGATTGCCAGGTCTGGCCGGGCAAGGATCTGTGGGCCATGCGCTCGCTGCTCTTCACCGAGCCGGTCGATCTTTTGATCGGCAGTTCCTATGGCAAGTATCTGGAGCGCGATACCGGTACGCCGCTGTTGCGCCTGACCTTCCCGATCTTCGACCGCCATCACCATCACCGCTTCCCGGTCATGGGCTATCAGGGCGGCCTGCGCGTGCTGACGACGATCCTCGACAAGTTCTTCGACGTCTACGACCAGCAGACGATGGTCCCGTCGAAGACCGACTATTCGTTCGACCTGACGCGCTGAGCGCGGCGTCGCCGAACTACAAGAGCCGGCCCCGAAAAGGCCGGCTTTTTTCGTCGGCGCTGATTTCCGCCGACGGCCATGCTATATAGGCGGCAGGACCATGGAGAACGCCATGAATATCACCGTCAGTGAGGCCGCGAAAAGACTTGCCGAACTTGTCCGCCGTGCCGAAGCGGGAGAGGAAATTGTCCTGACCGACGCCGGAAAAGCGGTTGCAAGGTTGCAGGCGGAAGAGAAAAGAGCGCTGACGCCCGAAGAGAAGCTGGCGATCATTGATGACATAAGTCGCCGCGCCGCGAAGGAAGCGAAGCCCGGCCCCGATGCGGCGCACAGTCAGGATTTTCTCTACGATCCCGAGACCGGACTGCCCGCGTGACTGTTGTAGACACTTCGGCGATGCTGGCGATCCTCTTGCGAGAGCCCGAGGCGGGTGAGTTGGCCAACCGATTAGCGGTGTCGGGCGACGTTCTGATATCTGCGGGAACGTTGTCTGAGATGTATATCGTGGCGAGCAGGCGGGGTATTTTCGAAAGGCTTGACGAGTTTCTGGCGCGGATCAGGCCGGAGATCGTTCCGGTCACGGAGGAGGTCGCGAAAGAGATCGGCGCCATCTACCGCCAATGGGGCAAAGGGTTCCACCCGGCGGGCCTCGACTTCGGCGATTGCTTCGCCTACGCCCTGGCGAAGGAGCGGGATGCGCCGCTGCTTTTCGTCGGCAACGATTTTTCCCGGACCGATATCCGTCCGGCGAGCGGACTTGCCTGACCGCTTTGTCGGGAAAGCGACAAGCCGACAAAGGCCTTTGTCGGATCCGTTGTTTGCAAGAATTCTGCAACCATATGAATTTTCTATAAAAAAATTATCTCATTGATGCTGGCATGGCGCTTGCAGAATTGTCCTTGTCACCTCCTTTCCGGAGGCGGTTCGGACAAGGATCTCGCCAATGTCGCTGAAAGCAAAGATCGACGACGTGTTCAACGAGCCCGGTTGCGACAAGAACCAGGGCAAGGACCCCAAGGCGCGCAAGAAGGGCTGTTCCAAGCCGCTGACGCCGGGGGCGGCGGCCGGCGGCTGCGCCTTTGACGGCGCGAAGATCGTGCTGCAGCCGATCACCGATGTCGCCCATCTGATCCATGCGCCGCTCGCCTGCGAGGGCAATTCCTGGGACAACCGCGGGGCGGCGTCCTCTGGGCCGGATCTCTGGCGCACCTCGTTCACGACAGACCTGACCGAGCTCGACATCGTTCTGGGACAAGGCGAGAAGAAGCTGTTCAAGGCGATCCGCGAGATTTCGGACACATATGCCCCGCCGGCGATCTTCGTCTATTCGACCTGCGTCACCGCGCTGATCGGCGACGATATCGAGGCCGTCTGCCGCCGCGCGGCGGAGAAGTTCGGGCTTCCCGTGGTGCCGGTCAACGCGCCGGGCTTCGTCGGCTCGAAGAACCTCGGCAACAAGCTGGCCGGCGAGGCGCTGCTCGACCATGTGATCGGCACCGAGGAGCCGGACGACGTCACGCCCTATGACGTCAACATTCTCGGCGAGTTCAACCTGTCCGGCGAATTCTGGATGGTGAAGCCGCTGCTTGAAAAGCTCGGCATGCGCATTCGCGCCTGCATCCCCGGCGACGCGCGATACCATGATGTCGCCACCGCCCACCGGGCGAAGGCGACGATGATGGTCTGTTCCACCGCCCTCATCAATCTGGCCCGCAAGATGGAGGAACGCTTCGGCATCCCCTATTTCGAAGGCTCGTTCTACGGGATTTCGGACACCTCCGAGGCGCTCAGGGAACTTGCCCGCCTGCTCGTTCAACAAGGAGCGCCCCCTGAGCTCCTTGAGCGGACGGAATCCCTGATCAAGGAGGAGGAGGCCACCGCCTGGGCCGCGCTCGAGGGATTCCGTCCGCGTCTTGAAGGCAAGCGCGTACTGCTCAACACCGGCGGCGTGAAGTCCTGGTCGGTGGTCCACGCGCTACAGGAAATCGGCATCGAGATCGTCGGCACCTCGGTCAAGAAATCGACGCCCGAGGACAAGGAGCGCATCAAGCAGATCCTCAAAGACGAGAACCACATGTTCGACTCGATGGCGCCGCGCGATCTCTACGCCATGCTGGCCGAGCACAAGGCCGACATCATGCTGTCGGGCGGCCGCACCCAGTTCATCGCGCTGAAAGCAAAGATGCCCTGGCTCGACATCAACCAGGAGCGTCATCATCCCTATGCCGGCTATGACGGCATGGTCGAACTGGTGCGCCAGATCGACATCGCCATTCACAATCCGGTTTGGGAAACCGTGCGCCAGGCCTGCCCCTGGGACAAGGACGGCCGCCTGCTCGAAGCCGAGCCCGCGCGGAGCTTCGTGGCGCATGGGGCAACGGTCGCCGCCCCCGTCCACGCCTTCCGCAAGTTCGCCTCCACCACCGCCGACGACATGGGAGAATGCTGATGGCCCGCGTGCAGCATCAGACGAAACAGGTTGCGATCAACCCGCTCAAATCCTCGCAGCCGCTGGGGGCCGCCTTCGCCTATCTCGGCGTCGACGGCGCCATGCCGCTGTTTCACGGCAGCCAGGGCTGCACCTCCTTCGCGCTGGTGCTGTTCGTCCGCCATTTCAAGGAGACGATCCCGCTTCAGACCACCGCCATGGACGAGGTGGCGACCATTCTCGGCGGCGCCGACCATCTGGAGGAGGCGATCCTCAACCTGAAGAACCGCACCAAGCCGAGCCTGATCGGCATCTGCACCACGGCGCTTGTGGAAACCCGCGGCGAGGATTTCGCCGGCGATGTCGCGCGCATCAAGGCCAGGCGCGCCGAAGAGCTGGCCGGCACCGAGGTGGTGCTGTCCAACACGCCGGATTTCGACGGAGCGATCGAGGAGGGCTGGGCCAAGGCCGTGACCTCGATGATCGACGGCGTGACCATCCCGGGCGAACGCGCGCGTGATCCGAGGAAGGTGGCGATCCTGCCCGGCTGGCACCTGACGGTCGCCGATATCGAGCATATCCGCGAGACGGTCGAGAGCTTCGGCCTGACACCGGTGATCCTGCCGGACGTTTCCGGCGCGCTTGACGGAACGGTGCCCGACCGCTGGATCCCGACGACCTATGGGGGCACGAAGGTCGAGGACATCCGCGATCTCGGAACCTGCTTCCAGGCAATCGCCATCGGCGAGCACATGCGCGGACCGGCGGAGGCCTTGCAGGCAAGAACCGGCGTGCCTTACGCTCTGTTTCAGCAGCTCTCGGGCATGAAGGCGATCGACCGCTTCATCACCATGCTGGCGATGATTTCCGGCAATCCGGTGCCGGCCCGGGTCCGCCGCCGCCGGGCCCAGTTGCAGGACGCGCTGCTGGACGGCCATTTCCATTTCGGTGGCAAGCGGATCGCGATCGCCGCCGAGCCGGACCATCTCTATCAGCTCTCAACCTTCTTCACCGGTCTGGGCGCCGAGATCACGGCGGCGGTCACCACAACCGGCACCAGCCGCATCCTGTCGAAGGTCCAGGCCGAGGTGGTTCAGGTCGGCGACCTCGCCGATCTGGAGGCCATGGCGCAAGCTGCCGAAGTCGATCTCATCGTTACCCATTCGCATGGCCGGCAGGCCGCCGAACGCCTCGGCGTGCCGCTGATGCGCGTCGGCTTCCCGATTTTCGACCGGCTCGGCAGCCAGCACAGGCTGACCGTTCTCTACGAAGGCGCCCGCGACCTGATCTTCGAGGCGGCCAATATCTTCCAGGCCAACCAGCACCAACCGACGCCTGAAGGGCTCAATCCTTTCCGCAACAGGGAGACCGACAATGACAGCTGTCCGACGTCTTTCACTCGTCACTGACGAGGGTCAGGCACCTGCGCCCGAACGCCCCAAGGGGGCATTGCGCATCGCGATTGCGACGCAGGACATGAAGGGGCTGAACGCCCATTTCGGTTCGGCGAAGCTGTTTGCGGTCTATGACGTGACGCCCGAAAGCTGGAATTTCGTCGAGGCGGTCGGCTTCGGCGATGTGTCCGACGAGAGCGGCAAGCACAAGACCGAGGGCGACGATCGGATCACGCCGAAGGTCGAGGCGCTCAAGGGTTGCCACCTGTTGTTCTGCCTGGCGATCGGCGGCCCGTCCGCCGCCAAGGTCGTCTCGGCGAAGATCCACCCGATCAAGGTGCCCCAGCCCTCGTCGATCGACGAAGTGCTGGGCCGCACCCAGACCATGCTCAAGACCGCGCCGCCGCCCTGGCTGCGCAAGGTGCTGGCCGAGGCCGGCGTTTCCGTCACCAAACCGTCCTTCGACGACGAAGATTGAAAAAGGAGACTGCCCATGACCCCGACTGCCGTTCTCGAAAAGACCGCCGTCTCCGACGACGACGCCATGGCGACGCCGTTCATGAAATGCCTTGTCCGGCTGATGCGCGCGCAAGATACCTATGACGCCTGGGAGGGGCGCTCGGATGCCTCCATCCTCACCGACTTCATCGTGACGAAGGAGCAGCGCCGGGAGATTCCGATCATCGGCGATCCCGACCCGGATGTGCTCTGGCGGCTGGAGATCTTCTATTCAGCGGTCGGCCTCGCCATCGAGCAGGAAACCGGGATCATGGCTTCGCCGATGATGAAGATGAGCCATGAGGGTTTTGGCCGCGTGCTTCTGACGACCGGCCGTCTCGTCGTCGTGCTGAAGACCTTGCGCGACGTGCACCGCTTCGGTTTCGAAAACCTCTCCAAGCTTGCCGAGGCCGGCAACAAGCTGGTGCAGGACGCGGTCGAAATGGTCGGGAAATTCCCGGACGTGGCGAAATACTGAAGGTGGGAGGTGGCGATGTCGGAACTCGAAGAGCTGCAGAAGAAGGTCCGCAAGCTCAACTCCCGTGCGGGAATTGCCAAGATGGAACTGCATGATCTGGCCGAGGACCTGCCGATCAACTGGGCGCAGATCATCACGGTCGCCGAAAAGACCTATGGCGTCTTTGCCGAGCTCGATGCGGCGAAGGCCGAGCTCGCGGCGATGGAGGGCGTCTGATGTCCGGCCCCTTTGCCACCCGCGACGGTTCTAGCTGGATGCCGGACTACCTGACGGCGATCGACGGCAAAACCTGCATCGGCTGCGGCCGGTGCTTCAAGGTCTGCTCGCGCGGCGTCATGCATCTCTACGGTGTCGATGAGGATGGCGCGGTCCTCGGTCTCTACGACGAGGAGGAGGGGGATGATTTCGACGGCGAGCTCAACCGCATGATCATGGTCGTCGATCAGGCCGGCGCCTGTATCGGCTGCGGCGCCTGCGCCCGCGTGTGCCCGAAGAACTGCCAGACCCATGTGGCGGCCAGCGAGCTTGCCGCATGACATGAATCGAATGGGCCAAAGGAGATGGTGCGATGTTTGCCGATCACTATGCCGCCCTGATCGCCGGGCAATGGCCGACGGTCAATGCGGATGCCGCCTTCGACCAGCACGCGCTCGCCTGCGTCTTTTCGGTCGCCCGTGACGAACAGCTTTTCGGCCGGGCAAGTCTGGTCGAAGCGACCGGTCTCTCGTCGAAGGATCTGGTTCGGCTGGTCAGTCTCAGCTTCCCAGGTGTGCCGCTGCGTTTTTTCGATCTCAAGCCGACGGGCGAGGCGCCGCAGCGCGATATGGAGGAAGACATGCTGCATGCCTTGCTGCTGGAGCATGCGGACGGCGGCCTGCCGAAAAGTCCCTATTTTGCGCGTATCGTCGCAAGGCGTGCCATGCGGGACGACCACCTCTGGCAGGATCTCGGGCTTTTCGAAAGGGCCGAGCTGACGCGCCTCCTAAACCGGCATTTCCCCACCCTTGCCCAGGGCAATACCGATAACATGAAGTGGAAGAAGTATTTCTACCGCAAGCTTTGCGAGGTCGAAGGCTTTTCGCTCTGTACGGCACCAAGCTGTCGGGACTGCACCGACTTTGCGTCCTGTTTCGGGGAGGAAACGGGCGAGAGCCGGTTGGCACGACTGAAGAATGGGCTCGTCGCCGCCGGCTAAAGCATCGCGGAGGCGGGGCAAATCTCCTTTGCCGGTCCGGTCCGATCGAGAAAGACATGGAAACTCTCGAGGGACCCGAGGGCAAGACCCGCAGATGAGACCTTGGGAGCGCCTGCAAGTTCGAAGGGGGGGCCTGCGGCCTTTCCGCATTTCGTCGAGCGTCGGCGAACTGGTTCCGATCCCGTGGACCGCGTCCGGCCGCCTTCTCGTCTCGCATCTGTCCGAAGCCGAGATGCTCGACTTCATCCCGCCGGAAGACTTCATACTGCCGAGCGGCCGGCGGATCGAGCCGGCGGAATTCATCGCCCAGGTGCGACAGGCAGCGAAGGACGGCTTCTTCACCTTCAACAGCGAGGTCGAGAATTTCACCCATTGCTTCGCCGCGCCTATCTACCAGGCCGACGGTGTCTGCATCGCCACGCTCTGTCTGGTCCCGCCGCGCGAAGACGGACTGCGCAACCGCAGCGCCTATCTCGAGAGCCTCGTCGGCGCCTCGCGCGAAATCTCGGAAAAACTCGGCTTCGGCGGCGTTCAGGACCGGGCGAACCGCGCCAGCGTGTAGCGATCGGGCTTGGCCCGGCGCCATTGCGGCGGGATCGGCACCTGCACTCCATGGACTGTCAGATACAGTTTCGAGACGGGTTCTGCCCGACGCGGCGTGGGGCGTTTCCGGCATGCAGGGCGGCGTTAGTCGACCCACCAGGGTTTCCGCTTCTCCGCAAAGGCCGCGCGGCCTTCGAGGGCCTCGGGCGATTGGGAGAGGTCGGCAATGGCGCGCTCGGCGAAGGCCAGCCTGTCACCACCCTCCATGTCCCGCATTTCGCGCAGGGCCTGTTTCCCAGCCTGGATCGCCGCGGGGGAGCCTTGACCAAGCGTGGCGAGTGCAGAGGACAGGACCGTGTCCAGCTCGGCCTGCGGCACGCAACGGGTGATCAGGCCGCATGATTCGGCGGCGGCCGCGGTAAAGCCCTCGCCGAGATAGGCCATCTCCTGCAGGCGCCTCAGGTCCATCACGGGCAACAGCTTTGCCGCCACCATCATCGGGAACAGGCCGACCCGGACTTCCGGCAGGCCGAACTTCGCATGCTCGGCGGCATAGGCGAGGTCGCAGGCGGCGACGAGGCCGATGCCGCCGGCGAGGACCGAGCCGTTGATGCGGGCGATCACCAGCCTGCTGCAGGTTTCGATGGCGCGCAGCACTTCGGCGATCGGATTGGCGCCGTCTTTCGACCGGAACATGCCGCCCGCGCTCTCCTTGAGATCGGCGCCGGAGCAGAAGCTGCGCTCGCCGGCGCCGGTCAGCACCACGGCCCGCAGCGTCTCGTCGGTCGAGGCTGCCTCGAGAGCGCCGATCAGCGCCTCCACCACGGCTGCGTTGAGGGCATTGTGCACTTGCGGGCGATTGAGCGTCAGCCACAGGACCTTGCCGCGGCGTTCGACGAGCAGTTCATCGGTCATTCTTCATCCTCCCGCCTGTCGTCCGGCCTGCAACGCCCGGCCCGCACGCGATTCGGTGCGTCGGCCGAGCAGGCTGCTGATCCAATCGCCCGTCTCCGCAACCATCGACAGATCCACCCCTGTCGAAATGCCGAGGCCCTGCAGCAGGTAGAGCACGTCTTCGGTCGCGATATTGCCGGTGGCGCCCGGCGCATAGGGGCAGCCGCCGAGGCCGGCGACGGAGCTGTCGAAAACGGCAATCCCTTCTTCGAGGCTCGCCAGCACATTGGCGAGGCCCTGGCCATAGGTGTCGTGGAAATGCATGGCGATTCTTTCGCGCGGCAAATCGGCGGTCACTTGACGGATGATGCCGCGGACCTGCCTTGCCGTGCCCACGCCGATCGTGTCGCCGAGCGAGATTTCGTAACAACCCATGGCGGCCAGGTCGTTCGCCATGGCCTCCACCTCGACGGGCGGAACATCGCCGTCGAAGGGGCAGCCGGCGATGCAGGAGACATAGCCGCGGACCTTCATGCCGCGGGCGCCGGCGAGATCGAACACGTCGCGGAGCCGGGCAAGGCTTTCCACCCGAGAGCAGGCGAGGTTTTGTCTGCTGAAGCCCTCCGATGCGGAGACGAAGACCGCGATCTCGTCGACGCCCGCGGAAATCGCGGCCTCCAACCCCTTGAGATTGGGTACGAGGGCCGGATAGGAAGTGCCGGGTCGTTTCGTAAGCCTGCGGAAGACTTCGCCGGACCCCGCCATCTGCGGCACCCATTTCGGAGAGACGAAGGAACCGGCCTCGACGACCGGCAATCCCGCAGCGGCAAGGCGTTCGACGAGCTCGACCTTGACAGCGACGGGCAGTTCGCCGCTCTCATTCTGCAACCCGTCACGCGGGCCGACCTCGACGATCTTGACGCTTTCCGGCATCTCCATGTCAGCCGGCCTCCGGTTCGAAGTCGACCAGCACGATGCCGGCGTCGACCATCGCGCCTTGCTCGCAGTTCAGCGACCGGACCAGGCCGGCGGAGGGTGCGCGGATGGTGTGTTCCATCTTCATGGCCTCCATGATGACGAGCGCCCGGCCCGCTTCGACAAGATCGCCTGCTTCGGTCAGCACGGCGCGAATGAGGCCCGGCATCGGCGATGTCAGGCCGCCCGCCAAGGCCTCCGGAGCAGCAGCGCCAGCCTGATCGGGGGTGGTGACGCGATAGCGGTTTGCGTCGACGACGAGATCGAAGGCCTCACCGTCGGCGAGGAAATAGCCGGTGTGCTTGCGTCCGCCGACCATCGCCGAGAGCCGGCCGTCCTCGCCAAGCACGCCGTCCACCACCAGGGCCTCGCCGCCGATGCCGATCTCGAAGCCGCGTGCCAGATAGAGAACCTCCGTTTCGATCGCCTGCTGCCCGAGGACAAGCCGCAGTCTCTCACGGGCCGGTCCGTTGAGCCGGAAGCCGTTCGTCCTGTTCCACGGACTATGGGGATCGGCCGTCGCCATCGACTGGCGCTCGATGGCGACCTTTCGGGCCAGCAGCAGGCCGAGCGTCGCCATGGCCACTGTCGTCTCGGCGGGTTCCGGTGCGGACAGAAGGGCGGCCTCGTTGCGGGCGATGAAGCCCGTATCGAGATTGGCTTCGGCGAAATCCGCAAGGCGCGACAGCCTGGCCAGAAAGCCTGCATTGCTGGTCACGCCGGCAATGGCCGTGCCGCGCAGGGCAGCGCGCAGACGGCGGACCGCCGAGGCGCGATCCGTGTCCCAGACGATCAGTTTTGCGATCATCGGATCGTAATGCACGGTGATGGTATCGCCGGCGCGCACGCCGCTGTCGATGCGGACATGGGCGTCCGGCTCGGGCAGGACGAGGTGGCTGATCCTTCCGATCGCGGGCAGGAAGTCATGGTCCGGATCCTCGGCATAGAGCCTCGCCTCGATCGCGTGACCATTGATCTTGAGATCGGCCCAGCTCTCCGGCAGGCGTTCGCCCGTAGCCACCCGCAACTGCCACTCGACCAGGTCGAGACCGGTGATGAATTCGGTGACCGGATGTTCGACCTGGAGGCGGGTGTTCATCTCCATGAAGTAGAATGCGCCGCTTTGATCGAGCAGGAATTCCACCGTACCGGCACCGGAATAGCGGATGGCGCGGGCGCAGGCGAGGGCCGCCTCGCCCATGCGTTTGCGCAGATCCTCCGGCAGGCCGGGGGCGGGGGCCTCTTCGATCACCTTCTGGTGGCGGCGCTGGATCGAGCAATCGCGCTCGAACAGCGAATGGCAGTTGCCGTGATTGTCGGCGAAGACCTGAACCTCGACGTGGCGGGGGCGGACGAGAAATTTCTCGATCAGCATCCGCTCGTCGCCGAAGGCCGCCAGTGCCTCGCGCTTGGCACCGGCCAGTTCGCCGGCAAAATCCTCCGGCCGGGCGAGGATGCGCATGCCCTTGCCGCCGCCGCCGGCGGAGGCCTTGATGAGCACTGGATAGCCGATCTTCGCTGCCTCGTCCGCGAGCAGGTCGGGCGACTGGTCGTCGCCATGATAACCGGGAACCAGCGGCACGCCGGCTTCCGCCATCAGGGCCTTGGCCGCGCTCTTGCCGCCCATGGCGCGGATCGCCGACGGGGGCGGGCCGATGAAGACCAGTCCGGCATCCGCACAGGCTTCGGCGAAATCCGCATTCTCCGACAGGAAGCCATAGCCGGGATGGATCGCCTCGGCCCCGCTTGCCAGCGCGGCGGCAATGATCTTGTCGCCGTCGAGATAGGAGTGGCGCGCCGGTGCCGGGCCGATCGAATCGGCCTCGTCGGCCATCGCCACATGGGCGGCATCACGGTCCGCTTCGGAATAGACGGCGACCGTGGCGATGCCCATCCGGCGCGCGGTGCGGATGATCCGGCAGGCGATTTCTCCCCGATTGGCGACAAGGATCTTGGAAAACATCACCATCACATCCTGAATATGCCGAATTGGGTGCGCTCGATTGGTGCATTGAACGCGGCGGAAAGCCCGAGGCCCAGCACCATGCGCGTGTCGGCAGGGTCGATCAGGCCATCGTCCCACAGCCGGGCGCTGGCATGGTAGGGGTGGCCTTCGGTTTCGTAGCGCCTCCGGATCGGGTCCTTGAACGCCTCTTCCTCCTCGGCCGGCCAGTCCCGGCCCTGCGCCTCCAGGCCGTCGCGCCGGACCTGCGCCAGCACGGAGGCCGCCTGTTCGCCGCCCATCACCGAAATCCGCGCATTCGGCCACATCCACAGGAAGCGCGGCGAAAAGGCCCGGCCGCACATGCCGTAGTTTCCCGCGCCGAACGAGCCGCCGATGATGACGGTGAACTTCGGCACTTTGGCGCAGGCCACCGCCGTCACCAGCTTGGCGCCGTCCTTGGCGATGCCGCCCGCCTCGTATTTCTTGCCGACCATGAAACCGGTGATGTTCTGCAGGAAGACGAGCGGAATGCCGCGTTGGCAGCAGAGCTCGATGAAATGCGCGCCCTTGAGCGCCGACTCCGAAAACAGGATACCGTTATTGGCGATGATGCCGACCGGATAGCCGAAGATATGGGCGAAGCCGCAGACCAGCGTCGTGCCGTAAAGCGCCTTGAACTCGTCGAATTCCGATCCATCGACAATTCGGGCGATCACTTCGCGCACCTCGAAGGGCTTGCGAGTATCGTCGGGCACGATGCCGTGCAGGTCTTCCGCCGGATAGAGCGGTTCTACGGGTTGTCGGATCTCGAGATCGACGCGTTTCGGCCGGTTGAGCGTGCGAACGATCCCGCGCGCCAGCGCCAGCGCGTGGCGATCGTCACTGGCATAGTGGTCGGTGACGCCGGAGACGCGCGAATGGACGTCGGCTCCGCCCAGTTCCTCGGCCGTCACCACTTCGCCGGTCGCCGCCTTCACCAGCGGTGGCCCGCCGAGGAAGATCGTGCCCTGGTTTTTTACGATGATCGACTGGTCGCTCATGGCCGGCACATAGGCGCCGCCCGCCGTGCAACTGCCCATGACCACGGCGATCTGCGGAATGCCCTCCGCCGACAGGGTCGCCTGATTGTAGAAGATACGGCCGAAATGCTCGCGATCGGGAAAAACCTCGTCCTGCCGGGGCAGGTTGGCGCCGCCCGAATCGACGAGGTAGAGGCAGGGTAGGCGGTTCTCGCGGGCAATCTCCTGGGCGCGCAGGTGCTTCTTCACGGTGAGCGGATAATAGGTGCCACCCTTTACGGTCGGATCGTTGGCGACGATCATGCATTCGCGACCGCTCACGCGCCCGATGCCGGTGAGGATACCCGCGGCCGGCACGGCTTCGTCATAGACGCCGTAGGCGGCGAATTGCGACAGCTCCAGGAACGGGGTGCCGGGATCGAGAAGCCCGTCGATGCGATCACGGGGCAGAAGCTTGCCGCGCGACAGGTGCCGGTGGCGCGCCGTCTCTCCGCCACCGAGCGCGATCTCGGCGACCCGCGATCTCAGATCCTTGACAAGGCCGCGCATGAAGGCGGTATTGGCATGGTAGGTCTCGTCGCGGGCGAGCGTGGATTTGAGCTGCATCGTCATCCCCTCACGCATTGCTCTTGAACAGTTCGCGGCCGATCAGCATGCGCCGGATCTCGCTGGTGCCTGCGCCGATCTCGTAGAGCTTGGCGTCGCGCAACAGGCGGCCGGCCGCGCTGTCGTTCATGTAGCCGGTCCCGCCCAGGAGCTGGATGCCGTCGAGGGCGACCTGGGTTGCCCGCTCGGCGGCGAAGAGGATGGCGCCCGCCGCATCCTGCCGGGTGATCCGGCCGTTGTCGCAGGCCCGCGCCACCGCATAGACATAGGCGCGCGAGGCGTTCATCGCCGTATACATGTCGGCGATCTTGCCCTGCACCAGCTGGAACTCGCCGATCGGCTTGCCGAACTGGCGTCGCTCCCGGCTGTAGGGCAGGACGAGGTCGAAGGCCGCCTGCATAATGCCGATCGGGCCGGCCGCCAGCACAGCGCGCTCGAAATCGAGCCCGCTCATCAGCACGGTGACGCCGTCATCCACCTTGCCGAGCACGTTTTCCGCCGGCACTTCGCACTCCTCGAAGACCAGTTCCGAGGTCGGCGATCCACGCATGCCGAGCTTGTCGAGCTTCTGACCGGGGCGAAATCCCTTGAACCCCTTCTCGACGATGAAGGCGGTGATTCCGCGCGGCCCGGCGGCCATGTCGGTCTTGGCGTAGACCACCAGCGTGTCGGCCTCATGACCGTTGGTGATCCACATCTTGGTGCCATTCAGCACGTAGAAGTCGCCCTTGCGCTCGGCCTTCAGCCGCATCGACACCACGTCGGACCCGGCTTCGGTCTCGCTCATGGCCAGCGAGCCGACATGGTCTCCGGAGATGAGCATGGGCAGATAGCGCCGCTTCTGCCCGGGCGTTCCCCAGCGATGGATCTGGTTGACGCAGAGATTGGAATGCGCCCCGTAGGAGAGGCCGATGGAGGCCGAGGCCCGGCTGATCTCTTCCATCGCCACGCAATGCGCGAGATAGCCCATATCGGCCCCGCCATAGTCCTCGGAAACCGTGATGCCGTGCAGGCCGAGTGCACCCATCGCCGGCCAGAGGGCACGGGGAAAGCGATCCTCCCGGTCGATCTCGTCTGCCAGCGGCGCAATCCGGTCCTGGGCGAACCGCCTAACACTGTCGCGCAAGGCGGCGATCTCCTCCCCGAGATCGACGTCGAAGACTGCCGCGAGGTCCTGGCTCATGGTTTAACTCCTCCTCCCGACGGATGACGACGCAGCCGTCTCCTGCGTTGAAAGCGGCCGGCGTCTCCTCCACGCCGGCTGCCGTATTCTATGCCGCTTCGCCTCCGGTGAAAGCCGCCGAACGGCGCACGAAGGTCTTGATGGCAAAATTGGACTGGATGCGGGCCACGCCCGGAACCGTGGTCAGGAAATCGAGAAGCTGCTGGTAGTGCGGCAGGTCACGCACCATGGCATGGATCAGATAATCCGTATTGCCGCTGGTCTGGTAGCCGCCGACCACTTCCGGAAGGGAGGAGACGCTCTGCTCGAAGGTCGTCAGCACGTCCTTGATCTGCCGTTCGAGCGTCACCGAGATGAACACGCCCATCGTGCCGAGCAGGCGGTTCTCGTCGAACACCGCGGTATATCCGCGGATGATCTGCGCGTCTTCCAGCTTGCGCACGCGCCGGAGCGTCGGCGTAATCGAAAGTCCGATCCGGGAGGCGAGGTCGCGCCAGCTGATCCGCCCGTCCTCGCTGAGGGCATGCAGGATTTTCTGATCGAAACCGTCGAGCTCTTCCATGGATCAAACGATCTACAGTTTTCCGTAATGATGGAACAAAGATACCGAGATCGGCATTTCTGTCAATCAGAATAGCTTTGAAACGAATTCTGGATAGTGATAGCGTTTGCCAGCGCCTGCATCGACAGTTCATCTGAACTCCGCTGCGGCGATGTATTCAGGCTTGGAGGAGCCGGATGCGGGCAAGGTTCTTTCCAAGGAGGTGGAAAGTGGCTGAGCATGATTCTGTCTCTATTGTCGGTTCCACCCCTGCCGCCTTCCGGACGAGACCGGATGGTACCGCAGATGCGTACGCCGTCGTGACGCATTCGGCGCTTCGGCCGCATGGCCTCGGGTGGAACCCGCGCGCCGACCTGGCCGCAAGCACCGCGACCGCCATCGCCATGAAGGGTGACTGAAGAGCAGGAAATGTAAGTTCGCCGCCTGGAGGAGGTGGTCACGTGAGGAGGAAACACAGGGCATGACCGAGAGCACGCGTTTGAGCCTGCATGTACCGGAACCCGCCGTCCGTCCGGGCGACCAGCCGGATTTTTCCAATGTCAGCATTCCAAGGGCCGGATCGGTGCCGCGGCCGGAAATCGACGCCGCCGCCGAGACCATGCGCGAACTCGCCTATTCGATCATTCGCGTGCTCAACCAGGAAGGCGAAGCCGTCGGCCCCTGGGCCGGGCTGCTGTCCGACGAGGAACTGCTCGCCGGGCTCCGGCACATGATGATGCTGCGCGCCTTCGATGCGCGCATGCTGATGGCGCAGCGCCAGGGCAAGACATCCTTCTACATGCAGCACCTCGGCGAGGAGGCCGTCAGCTGCGCCTTCCGCAAGGCGCTGTTGAAGGGCGACATGAATTTTCCCACCTATCGCCAGGCCGGATTGTTGATCGCCGACGACTATCCGCTTGTGACGATGATGAACCAGATCTTCTCCAACGAGGCGGATCCGCTGCACGGCCGGCAGATGCCCGTGCTCCATTCGTCGAAGGCGCACGGCTTCTTCACGGTGTCGGGCAATCTCGCCACGCAGTTCGTGCAGGCGGTCGGATGGGCCATGGCCTCGGCGATCAAGGGCGACACGAAGATCGCCGCCGCCTGGATCGGCGACGGATCGACCGCCGAATCGGATTTTCATTCGGCGCTGGTCTTTGCCTCCACCTACAAGGCGCCGGTCGTTCTCAACGTCGTCAACAACCAGTGGGCCATCTCCACCTTCCAGGGCATTGCCCGGGGTGGGTCCGGCACCTTTGCCGCCCGCGGTCTGGGTTTCGGTATTCCGGCGCTCAGGGTCGACGGCAATGACTATCTCGCGGTCCATGCGGTCGCCCGCTGGGCGGTCGAGCGGGCGCGACGCAACCTCGGCCCGACGCTCGTCGAATATGTCACCTATCGCGTCGGCGGCCATTCGACCTCCGACGATCCGAGCGCCTATAGGCCCAAGACCGAATCGGAAGCATGGCCGCTCGGTGACCCGATTCTCAGGCTGAAGAAGCATCTGATCGTGCGCGGCGTCTGGTCCGAGGAGCGGCATGTGCAGGCCGAGGCGGAGATCATGGACGAGGTGATCAGGGCGCAGAAGGAGGCCGAGAGCCACGGCACGCTGCATGCCGGCGGCAAGCCGCCGCTGCGCGACATCTTCGAAGGGGTCTATGCCGAAATCCCGCCCCATCTGCAACGGCAACGCAAGATGGCGGGGTGCTGAGATGACCAGAATGACAATGATTGAGGCGGTCCGCAGCGCCATGGACGTGTCGATGGCGCGCGACGACGATGTCGTCGTTTTCGGCGAGGACGTCGGCTATTTCGGCGGGGTGTTCCGCGCCACCCAGGGGCTGCAGGCGAAATACGGCCGGACGCGCTGCTTCGACACGCCGATCAGCGAATCCGGCATCGTCGGCACCGCCATCGGCATGGCGGCCTATGGCCTGAAGCCCTGCGTCGAGATCCAGTTCGCCGACTACATGTATCCCGCCTATGACCAGATCACCCAGGAGGCGGCGCGCATCCGCTACCGCTCCAACGGCGATTTCACCTGCCCGATCGTTCTGCGCATGCCGACCGGCGGCGGGATCTTCGGTGGCCAGACGCACAGCCAGAGTCCGGAGGCCCTGTTCACCCATGTCTGCGGCCTGAAGGTCATCGTTCCGTCGAACCCGGTCGATGCCAAGGGCCTGTTGATCTCGGCGATCGAAGATCCGGATCCGGTGATCTTTCTCGAGCCGAAACGCCTCTACAACGGGCCGTTCGACGGCCATCACGACCGGCCGGTGGTTCCCTGGTCGGCCCATGCGCTCGGCGACGTTCCCGATGGCCACTATACCGTGCCGTTCGGCAAGGCCGAGATCAGACGGCCCGGCACTGACGTCACCGTGATCGCCTACGGCACCATGGTGCATGTGGCCCTGGCGGCTGCCGAGGAGACCGGTATCGACGCGGAAGTCATCGACCTTCGAAGCCTGTTGCCGCTCGATCTCGACACGATCGTCGAATCCGTTTCGAAGACCGGCCGCTGCGTGATGGTCCATGAGGCGACGCTCACCTCGGGCTTTGGGGCGGAAGTGGTCGCCCTCGTGCAGGAGCATTGCTTCTACCATCTGGAAGTGCCGGTCATACGCGTCGCCGGCTGGGACACGCCTTATCCCCATGCCCAGGAATGGGACTATTTCCCCGGACCTCTGCGCGTCGGCAAGGCGCTCCAAGACATCATGAAAGGCTAAGCCATGAGCGAATATGTTCTCCATATGCCCGATGTCGGCGAAGGTGTCGCCGAGGCCGAACTGGTCGAATGGCATGTGAAACCCGGTGATCCCGTCCGGGAGGACACGGTGCTGGCCGCCGTGATGACCGACAAGGCGACGGTGGAGATCCCGTCTCCCGTGGCGGGTGTCGTGACCTGGCTTGCCGCCGAAGTGGGCGACCTGATCGCGGTCAAGGCGCCGCTGGTGCGGATCGAGATTGCTGATGAAGCGGCAGAGCCGGTGTCGGTTGAGGAACAGCCGACGGCAGAGGCCGTCGAAACGGAGGCGCCCGTCGACAGTGCGGTTGAAGCGGTCTCGCCGCAAACCGCATCGTTAGCGACACCGGCCGCCGAGCCTACTTCAAAGCCGCTGGCCGCTCCAGCGGTGCGCCACCGGGCGGAGCAGGCGGGCATCGATCTCGGCCAGGTGGCGGGGACGGGGCCGGACGGTCGGATCATGCATGAGGACCTCGATCGCCTGCTGTCGGCCGGCGCGCCGCCTTCAGGCACGATGGCCGGCCTCGCCCGAAGGACAGGCGTCGAGGAAATCAGGATCACCGGGATGCGGCGCAAGATCGCCGAGAGGATGGCCCTTTCGGTCTCGCGCATTCCCCACATCACCTATGTCGAGGAAGTCGACGTCACCGCTCTCGAGGAGCTTCGCACCGTGATGAACGGCAGGCGAAAGCCGGATCAGCCGAAGCTGACCATCCTGCCCTTTCTCATGCGGGCGCTGGTGAAGGCGGTGGAGGAGCAGCCGGCGATGAACGCCACCTTCGACGACGAGGCGGGCGTGATTTCCCGCCACGGCGCCGTGCATATCGGCATCGCCACCCAGACGCCGGCCGGGCTGTCCGTGCCGGTCGTCCGCCACGCGGAGGCCCGCAGCCTGTGGGATTGCGCCGCCGAACTGACACGCGTCGCCGAGGCGGCGCGAAGCGGCAGCGCCCAACGCGAGGAACTCACCGGCTCGACGATCACCATCAGTTCGCTCGGTTCGCTGGGCGGTATCGTCTCGACCCCGATCATCAATCACCCGGAGGTGGCGATCATCGGCGTCAACAAGATCGCCACGCGGCCGGTCTGGGATGGAAAGGGCCAGTTCCTGCCCCGCAAGATGATGAACCTGTCGTCCAGCTTCGACCATCGCGTGATCGACGGCTGGGATGCGGCGACCTTCATCCAGCGGCTCAGAGCGCTGATCGAGGCACCTGCACTGATCTTCGTCGAGGGCTGATGCCCGTTGCCGAACATCAGCCTGCGTCGGGGATTGCCGGCGCAGGTCAGCGCCGGCGCAGAGATCGGAGCGTTCGTTGGGCGCCTATGTGCTCTTGGCCTCGGATCCAGGGTGGTCCGGCGGGCGGTCGAGTTTCCTGTCCGCCACAAGGCGCACCAGCCAGTCGACGAAGACCCGAACCTTGTTGCTGAGGTGGCGGTTCGGTGGATAGACGATGTAGAGCGGAATGGGCTCCGTGCGCCATTCGGGTAGCACGCGAACGAGGTCGCCCTTTGCCAACGCGTCCGAAACCATGAAGTAGGGCATCGGAGAAATGCCCAGCCCGTTCAGCGCCGCCGTCAGGTAGCTGCGGGCGTCATTCACCGCGATGACGTAACGGGCGTTGATTTCGAGCTTTTCACCGGCCCGTTCGAAGTCGAACGCCATCGCGCGATTGTTCTGGGCCATGAAATAGCTCACGCAGTGGTGGGCATCCTCCAGTTCGGAAGGGTGCTGCGGGGTGCCGTGCTTTTCCAGGTAACTCGGCGCGGCGCAGGTCACCACGGAGACTTCGGTGACCCGACGGGCGATCAGCGACTGGTCGGCCGGAACGCCGGCGCGAAGCGCACAGTCGACGTTTTCGGCAAGATAGTCGACGGGACGGTCGCCCACGCCAAGATCGACGCGGATATCCGGGAAACGCGCGTGAAAGTCGTGCAGGGCCGGAATGACGATCCCGTCGGCGAAGGCGCCCGCCATCTCCACCCGTAGCCGGCCGCTCGGCGACAGGTGCGAACTGGACAGGCTGGTGTCGAGCTCGTCGAGCTGGGAGATGATCTGCGTCGCCCTCTCATAGTAGAGCGCGCCATCCGTCGTCACCATGACGCGCCGCGTGGTGCGGTTCAGCAGCTTGGTGTGAAGATGCGCCTCCAGGCCCTGGATGAGATTGGTCACCGTGGCCTTGGGCAGGCTGAGCGCTTCGGCGGCGCGGGTAAAATTGCCCATCTCCACCACCCGGACGAAGGCGCGCATGGCCGATAGCTGATCCATGTGACGATTCCTGTCAGTATGCGACGCGGTATTGTTCGAGATATCGAACAGTGTTCTCACATTTGTGAGCTTGTTCGGTTTTGGGAATAAAGTACATTGGGTTTCAAGAAAAGCAAAGTGTCGACGGATAGCCAAGCCCACAATTGTCGGTCACGTGGCGATTGAATCGCATCCTTGCGTTTGAAATCTTGTCGATCCTGGTGGCCTCTTGCGCGACATTCGTGAATGTCCGTGGCGGCCGACCAACAAGGAAAGGTCCATGAGATGCGCGTTCCGCATTATCTGCCCGTGCCGGGGATGTTCTTCGTGAGCTTGTGCCTGGTGGCATTGCGTCCGGAGTGAGCGGTCCGATGCCGGTCGAGATCAAGGATATGACGCTGGACAATGTGGCCGTCGGCCGCATCGCCGTGCGGGTCTATCAGGGTGCGGATTATGGCAAGGGTCCGCCGGTCCTGATCTATTTTCACGGCGGTGCGTTTCGCCATACCGGACTGGTCGATTGCCCGATGGCGGAATGCCTGGCGGGTACCGGCGCAATCGTTGTGGTGCCGGACTACAATGCCCTCGGGTCGGTCTTCCCCAAACCGCTCGAGGTCGGATTTTCGGTCTTCTCCTATATGGCGAAGAAGCGTGCCGGCTTCGGCGATCGCAAGTCCCTGCTGCTTGTCGGCGGTTCGGAGGCGGGCGGCAATATCGCCGCCGCGGTTACGCTCAAGGCTCGCGACCATCTTGCCGACGAACTGGACGGTCAGGTGCTGGTCTCGCCGCTGCTCGACCCCTTCATGGGGACGCCTTCGTTTCGCAAGGCGGAGGCGATCGGCATGCGGGATCTCTGGGCGGAAGGATGGAGCCACTATCTGAGCGGCGGCATCTGCCACCCTTATGCAGCCCCGTCCGCCTGTTCGCGACTGTCGGGAATTGCGCCGGCGCTCCTGCTGACATCGCAGGACGACCCGCTTCTCGACGAGACGCTGATCTATGCCCAGCGACTGAAGAGCGCGGGCGTCGAGGTTCGACAGCATGTCCTTCCCGCCGGGACAGGCTGGCCATCGGTGTATGGCGGAAAAACGGAGGAAACCCCGAATTGGCAGGAAAGCGCAAGCAGCCAGTTCGCGAGTTTCGTGCGCGACATCGGCATTCAGAGATCAGAGATCTGATTTGAAGACCCTTTAGAAGACTTAGAGCATTTGACCACACGCGGCGCCCCAAGGCCGCAAGGAGCTAGACGATGACAAGGAAAGCAAAGCGCTGGGCCCTCGCGGGCACCGGCCTGGGACTGGCTGCGTCCATTTCGGCAGCCGCATTGTTCCTCGATCTGCCGTACAGCAAGGCAGCCGCGGAGACGGAAGACGCGGGTGCCGCTGCCGCCGCCCCGCCGGCGACGCCGGTCACGGTGGCCGTGGTGAAGAGCCGCGACGTCACCACCTGGCAGGAGTTCTCCGGGCGGCTGGAAGCCGTCGACCGCGTCGAGATCCGCCCCCGTGTCGGCGGCGCGATCCAGTCCGTGAATTTCCGCGAAGGCGCGTTGGTGAAGGCCGGAGACCTCCTCTTCACCATCGATCCCGCGCCTTATGAGGCGACCGTTGCCCAGGCAGCCGGGCAGGTCGCCTCCGCGGAAGCCAAGGTGGCGCTGGCGAATACGGAACTCGAACGCGGCCGCCGGCTTGCGAGCAACCGCACGATCTCACAGAGCGATCTGGACCAGCGCCAGAACGCGGTCGCCGAAGCCGAAGCGGCTTTGAAGACGGCCCAGGCCGTCCTTCGTTCCGCGGTGCTGGAGCTCGACTACACCAAGGTCCGCGCCCCGGTATCCGGCCGCGCCGGCAAGGTGGCGATCACCGCGGGCAACCTCGTTGCCGCCGGATCCACCTCCTCGGCGCTGACGACGCTGGTATCGGCCGACCCGATCTATGCCAGCTTCAACGCCAGCGAGGAAATCGTCGCGCGGGCGCTGTCCAGGCTGCCGGCGACCGATGGCGCGCTACCGCCGATCGACCAGATTCCGGTGGAGATCGGCACGCTCGCCGACGAGGGCACGCCGATAAAGGGCAAGCTGCAACTGATCGGCAACGAGGTGGATGCGTCGAGCGGCACCATTGCGGTCCGCGCCGTGATCGACAATCCGCGAGGTCTGTTGATCCCGGGCCAGTTCGTGCGCATCCGCATGGGCGACCCACGACCGGACAGGAAGATCCTCGTCAGCGAACGGGCGATCGGAACCGACCAGGACAAGAAGTTCGTCTTCGTCGTCGATGCCGAAAACAAGGTGACCTATCGGCCGGTCGAACTCGGCAGCAGTGCCGATGGCGAGCGGATCGTCGTGAGCGGGCTTGCCGATGGCGACAAGGTGATCGTCAACGGACTGCAGCGCGTGCGTCCGGGCGCGCTGGTTGACCCGCAGACCAAAGAGGCCGTCGCGGTCGTGAACTGACGGGCGGGCGGGGCGCCGACGCCCCGCCTCTTTCCGCATTGCATCTGATCCGCTGGCGGACCTCGGTCCACCGGCCCGGGTTGCATTGTCAAGATTTCACCCTGGAGAGGGCTTCGAAATGAGTATTTCCCGCTTCTTCGTCGACCGGCCGGTGTTCGCTGCCGTCCTGTCGATCCTGATCGTCGTCGCAGGCCTGATCGGCATGCGGTCGCTGCCGATTTCGGAATATCCGGAGGTCGTGCCGCCGTCCATCGTGGTGCGCGCGGTCTATCCCGGCGCCAACCCCGTGGTCATCTCCGAGACGGTGGCAACCCCGCTCGAGGAGCAGATCAACGGCGTCGACGACATGCTGTATATGAACAGCCAGGCAACGTCCGACGGCGTGCTGACGCTGACCGTCACCTTCAAGCTCGGAACCGATCCGGACAAGGCCCAGCAGCTCGTCCAGAACCGTGTCTCGCAGGCCGAACCGCGCCTGCCGGCGGAGGTTCGCGCGCTCGGGGTCACCACCGTCAAGAGCTCGCCGGACTTCATCATGGTGGTGAACCTGGTCTCGACCACCGACCGCTACGACGTGACCTATCTGCGCAACTACGCGACGCTGAACATCAAGGACCGTCTCGCCCGCATCGAGGGCGCCGGCCAGGTTCAGGTCTTCGGTGCCGGCGACTACGCCATGCGCATCTGGATCGATCCGCAGAAGGCGGCCGAACACGCTCTGGCCGCCAGCGACATCACCAATGCTATCCGCCAGCAGAACGTGCAGGCCGCGGCCGGCATCATCGGCGCATCGCCGAGCCCGAGCGGCGTCGAACTTCAGCTCAACGTCAACGCCCAGGGACGTCTCAGCACGCCGGAGGAATTCGGCGAGATCATCGTCAAGACGGGCAATGAGGGCGAGATCACGCGCCTCAAGGACGTCGCCCGCATCGAGATGGGCGCGGCCGACTATACGCTGCGTTCGCTGCTCGACGGCCAGCCGGCGGTGGCGATTGCCGTGCTGCAGGCGCCCGGTTCGAACGCCATCGAGATCGCCGACAACGTGCGCGCCACCATGGACCAGCTCCAGCTCGCCATGCCCGACGGCGTGAAATACGAGATCGTCTACGACACCACCGAATTCGTGCGCGCGTCGATCGAGAAGGTCGTCGACACGCTTCTGGAGGCGGTTGCCCTCGTCGTTCTCGTCGTCATCCTCTTCCTGCAAACCTGGCGCGCGTCGATCATCCCGCTGATCGCCGTGCCGGTTTCGATCATCGGCACCTTTGCCGTGATGTATGCCTTCGGCTTCTCGATCAATGCGCTGACGCTGTTCGGGCTGGTGCTCGCCATCGGCATCGTGGTGGACGACGCGATCGTCGTCGTGGAAAACGTCGAGCGTAATATCGAGAACGGGCTGACGCCGCGAGAGGCGACCTATCGCGCGATGCGGGAAGTCTCCGGGCCGATCATCGCCATCGCACTGGTGCTGGTCGCCGTCTTCGTCCCGCTGGCCTTCATCAGCGGGCTTTCCGGCCAGTTCTATCGCCAGTTTGCGCTGACGATCGCCATCTCGACCGTGATCTCGGCCGTCAACTCGCTCACCCTGTCCCCGGCTTTGGCAGCCCTTCTGCTGAAGGATCACCATGCGCCCAAGGACTGGCTGACTCGGGCCATGGATCGCGTCTTCGGCTGGTTCTTCCGCGGTTTCAACCGGGCCTTCGGCGCCGCATCGAACGGCTACGGCCGCAGCGTCGGCGGTCTCCTGTCGCGCAAGTCGCTGGTCATGGTCGTCTATCTCGCGCTGATCGGCGCCACCTATACCGTCTTCAATGCTGTTCCGGGCGGCTTCGTCCCGGCGCAGGACAAGCAGTATCTCATCGGCTTTGCGCAATTGCCGGACGGTGCGACGCTCGATCGGACGGAAGAGGTGATCAAGCGCATGAGCGACATCGCGCTGGAACAGCCGGGCGTGGCTCATGCCATCGCCTTCCCCGGTCTGTCGATCAACGGTTTCACCATCGGCTCCAATTCGGGCATCGTCTTTGCGGTTCTCGACGATTTCGCCGAGCGCACGACGCCCGAGCTGTCCGGCGGTGCCATCGCCATGCAGCTGAACCAGAAGTTCGCCGGTATCCAGGACGCCTTCATCGCCATGTTCCCGCCGCCGCCGGTCAACGGCCTCGGCTCCACGGGCGGTTTCAAGCTGCAGATCGAGGACCGTGCCGGTCTCGGCTATCAGGCGCTGGACGAGGCGACCAAGGCGTTCCTCGGCAAGGCGTACCAGACGCCGGAGCTTGCGGGCCTGTTCTCCAGCTTCCAGATCAACGTGCCGCAGCTCTATGCCGACCTCGACCGCTCGAAGGCGGAACAGCTCGGCGTGTCGGTGACGGACGTGTTCGAAACGCTGCAGATCTATCTCGGCTCGCTCTACGTGAACGACTTCAATGCCTTCGGCCGAACCTACAGTGTCCGCGTGCAGGCCGATGCCGCCTTCCGGGCGAGGCCCGAGGATATCGGTCAGTTGCAGGTTCGTTCGCGCAGCGGGCAGATGATCCCGCTTTCGGCCCTGCTGAAGGTCGACAGCACCACGGGGCCGGAGCGCACCACGCGCTATAACGGCTTCCTCGCTGCCGACATCAATGGTGGTCCGGCGCCGGGCTTCTCGTCTGGGCAGGCGCAGGCGGCGGTCGAGCGCATCGCAGACGAAACGCTGCCGAACGGCATCACGTTCGAATGGACGGACCTGACCTACCAGCAGATCCTGGCCGGCAATTCGAGCATCGTCGTCTTTCCGCTCGCCCTGCTGCTCGTCTATCTCGTGCTGGCCGCCCAATACGAGAGCCTGACCTTGCCGATCGCGATCATCATGATCGTGCCGATGGGCGTGCTCGCAGCGCTGGCGGGGGTCTGGTACACGGGCGGGGACAACAACATCTTCACCCAGATCGGCCTCATGGTGCTCGTGGGGCTGTCGGCGAAAAACGCGATCCTGATCGTCGAATTCGCCCGGGAACTGGAGTTCGAGGGTCGAACGCCGGTCCAGGCCGCGATCGAGGCGAGCCGGCTTCGCCTGCGGCCGATCCTGATGACGTCCATGGCCTTCATCATGGGTGTCGTGCCTTTGGTGATTTCGACCGGTGCCGGTGCGGAAATGCGCGCGGCGATGGGGCTGGCGGTGTTTTCCGGCATGATCGGCGTCACCTTCTTCGGCATCTTCATGACGCCGGTCTTCTACGTGCTCCTG
Source organism: Allorhizobium sp. GW101-3B10 (assembly GCF_059424725.1). NCBI lineage: Bacteria > Pseudomonadati > Pseudomonadota > Alphaproteobacteria > Hyphomicrobiales > Rhizobiaceae > Allorhizobium > Allorhizobium sp. GW101-3B10. The sequence continues at coordinate 4,758,392 of NZ_JBWKZR010000001.1, forward strand.
CGTCGGATTACCGGCAATCGTGCGCTGGTGCATCACAATCAGGACGTGGTGGCCGCAGAGGCAGCGGAGAGCCGTCGCATCGCGGCGGAGTAGGATGCTTGACGACGACGCAAAAGGAGGCCCGGCGACGGGCCTCCTTTTGCCGTTTCACCGGCATATGACTTGACGCGCGGTGCCGTTGCCGTCGCAACGAGTGGTGCGGCCGGTGGATCGGGGCGCCATGTTTGACACAGAGGGGAAAACTTGGCAGCACTGCCTGACGAGAGGGCAATGCGACATGACACGGCGAGGCGAAACGCACACCAGGCTTGACGATGCGGCACGGGCCGGCTGGCTCTACTACGTCGCCGGGCGGACCCAGGACGAGATCGCCGCCGCCATGGGCATTTCCCGCCAGAGCGCCCAGCGCCTCGTTTCGCTCGCGGTCGCCGAAAAGCTGATCAAGGTTCGCCTGGACCATCCGATCGCGGTCTGCATGGAGCTTGCCGAGGCGGTCAAGGCGAAGTACGGGCTGAAGCGGGTCGAGGTGGTGCCGACTGATCCTGGCTCCGATTCGGCCACTGTCGGCGTGGCCGAGGCAGGTGCCGCCGAGCTCGAGCGCTGGCTGAAGCAGCCGGACCCGCTCGTCATCGGCATGGGCACCGGGCGAACCCTACGCGCCATGGTCGACCAGCTGCCGCCGATGGAGTGCCCGCAGCACAAGATCGTATCGCTCACCGGCAATATCAGCCCGGACGGTTCGGCCGCCTATTTCAACGTCATCTATTCGATGGCCGATGCGGTGAAGGCGCCGCATTTTCCCATGCCTCTGCCCGTCATCGTCTCGTCCCGCGAAGAGCGGGACCTGCTACACCGCCAGCCGCTGGTGGCGCCGACAATAGAGCTCGGCCGGCGATCGAACATCACCTTCGTCGGTATCGGCGAAATGGGCGCCCGGGCGCCGCTGCTGGTGGACGGCTTCCTGCGGCAGGACGAAATGGATGAGCTGCTGGCCGCCGGGGCCGCCGGCGAGATCTGCGGCTGGATCTTCGGCGAGGACGGCAGGCTTCTCGACCATCCGGTCAACGAGCGCGTCGCCAGTATCGCCATCCCGTCGCGGGAGACTGCGGTGGTGATCGGCGTGGCGCGGGGAAGGCGCAAGCTGCAGGCCATCCGGGCCGCCGCGATGGGCGGACATATCAACGGCCTCATCACCGACGAAGACGCGGCCCGTCATCTGCTCGCCCGCTGAGCAAATTCTCACCAAGATTTTTCCATTTCAATTCAACGGCGTGACCCGGCTCTTCGGCAATGCAGCATGGATTCTGCATTGACTTTCGGCGCGCGCATGTGAGTAATTGCCCATGAGCCAAGCAAATGCTCATTCTTTCTGGGAGGAAGACATGAATTTGAAGACACTTCTGCTGGGCGCATGCTCGGCACTCGCGCTCACGGGCATCGCCTCGGCCGAAACCCTGACGATCGCGACCGTCAACAACGGCGACATGATCCGCATGCAGGGTCTGACCTCGGAGTTCACCGCCAAGAACCCGGACATCCAGGTCGAGTGGGTCACGCTCGAGGAGAACGTTCTGCGCGAACGCGTCACGACGGACATCGCCACCAAGGGCGGCCAGTATGACGTGATGACGATCGGCACCTATGAAGTTCCGATCTGGGCCAAGCAGGGCTGGCTTCTGCCGCTCGACAATCTCGGAGCCGACTACGACGTCGACGACCTGCTGCCCGCGATCCGTTCGGGCCTCACCGGCGACGACGGCAAGCTCTATGCCGCGCCGTTCTACGGCGAAAGCTCGATGGTCATGTACCGCAAGGACCTGATCGAAAAGGCCGGGCTCACCATGCCCGACGCGCCGACCTGGGAATTCATCAATGAAGCGGCCCGCAAGATGACCGACCGTGCGACCGGCATCAACGGCATCTGCCTGCGCGGCAAGGCGGGCTGGGGCGAGAACATGGCCTTCCTGACGGCCACGTCCAATGCCTTTGGCGCCCGCTGGTTCGACGAGAACTGGAAGCCGCAGTTCGACCAGCCGGAATGGAAGAACACGCTCGACATGTATGTGAAGCTGATGAATGATGCCGGCCCGCAGGGCGCGTCGTCCAACGGCTTCAACGAGAACCTGGCGCTGTTCCAGCAGGGCAAGTGCGGCATGTGGATCGACGCCACGGTGGCGGCCTCCTTCGTCACCAACCCGAAGGACTCGACGGTCGCCGACAAGGTCGGTTTCGCGCTCGCTCCCGACACCGGCCTCGGCAAGCGCGGCAACTGGCTCTGGGCCTGGAACCTCGCCGTCCCGGCGGGCTCGCAGAAGGCCGAAGCGGCCGAGAAGTTCATCGCCTGGGCAACCGGCAAGGAATACGCGAACCTCGTCGCTTCCAAGGAGGGCTGGGCCAACGTCCCCCCGGGCACGCGCACCTCGCTCTATGAAAACCCGGAATACCAGAAGGCAGCCCCGTTCGCGAAGATGACGCTGGACTCGATCAATGCCGCCGATCCGAAGAACCCGTCCGTCAAGCCGGTTCCCTATGTCGGCGTGCAGTTCGTGGCGATCCCTGAATTCCAGGGCCTCGGCACCACGGTCGGCCAGCTCTTCTCGGCAGCGCTTGCCGGCCAGATGACGGTCGACGACGCCCTCGCTCAGGCCCAGCAGGCCGCCGAACGCGAAATGACCCGCGCCGGCTACATCAAGTAAGCTCCCTCCCGCGCATGCGCCGCCCGGACCGAGGTTCGGGCGGCGCCCCAAGTCGGCATTCCGCTCGAAGTCGGCATTCGGCGGCAAGGCCTGTGGCTTTCGCCGCATGGCCGTCTGCCGAAACCGGCAAGCGGACGGCCGATCGGCCGCAATGAAGAGCCATGCCGCACGCGTCGCAGAGCACGCGGCTTCAAGGATGGGATTGGACCATGGCTACGCAAAACACCCAGACGCTTGCCCGCATCATGATGGCACCTTCCGTCGGTTTGCTGCTGATCTGGATGATCGTGCCGCTGGCAATGACCCTGTGGTTCTCGTTCCAGAACTACAATCTGCTGAACCCGGCCAATGTCAGTTTCGGCGGCTTGTTCAACTACCGCTTCTTCTACACGGACCCGGCCTTCTTCCAGTCGATCTTCAACACGCTGACCATTGTCGGCGGCGTGCTGCTGATCACCATCGTCGGCGGTATCGCCATCGCGCTTCTGCTCGACCAGCCGATCTTCGGCCAGGGTCTGGTCCGCATCATGATCATCTCGCCCTTCTTCGTGATGCCGCCGGTCGCCGCGCTGGTGTGGAAGAACATGATCATGCATCCGGGCTACGGCGTGCTCGCCGACATCAACCGGGCATTGGGATTGCAGCCGGTCGACTGGTTCGCCCAATATCCACTGCTGTCGATCATTATCATCGTCGCCTGGCAATGGCTGCCGTTCGCCACGCTGATCCTGCTGACCGCGCTGCAGTCGCTCGACGGCGAGCAGAAGGAAGCCGCCGAGATGGACGGGGCGAACTTCATCAACCAGTTCATCTATCTCGTCCTGCCGCACCTCGCCCGGGCGATCACGGTCGTGATCCTGATCCAGACCATCTTCCTGCTCGGCGTCTATGCGGAAATCCTCGTCACCACCAATGGCGGCCCCGGCTACGCCTCCACCAACCTTGCCTTCCTGATCTATCGCACCGCGCTGCTCGGCTATGACGTGGGCGGCGCATCGGCAGGCGGCATCATCGCGGTCATCCTTGCCAATATCGTCGCCTTCTTCCTGATGCGCGCGGTCGGCAAGAACCTGGACCGCTGAGGAGAACGATCATGGCACGCGCAGTCACCACCCGCCGCAGGATCGCCCTGACCGTCCTTGCCTGGACGGTCGCCCTGGTGATCTTCTTCCCGATCCTCTACACGATCCTCACCAGCATCAAGACCGAGACCGAGGCGATCCAGGGCTTCGACCTGATCCCCTCCTTCACGCTCGAGAACTACGTCACGGTCCAGACCCAGAGGGACTATTTCAAGCCGTTCATGAACTCGGTGGTGATTTCGGTCGGTTCGACCCTGCTCGCCCTGATCATCGCCATCCCGGCGGCATGGGCCATGGCGTTCTCGCCGACCAAGCGCACCAAGGACATCCTGATGTGGATGCTCTCCACCAAGATGATGCCGGCGGTCGCCGTGCTGGTGCCGATCTACCTCTTGTTCCGCGACTTCGGCCTGCTCGACAGCCGCATCGGCCTGACCGTCATGCTGATGCTGATCAATCTGCCGATCGTGGTGTGGATGCTCTACACCTATTTCCGCGAAATCCCGGGTGAGATCCTCGAAGCGGCGCGCATGGACGGAGCTTCGCTGCTCAACGAAATCGTCTACGTGCTGACCCCGATGGCGGTTCCCGGCATCGCCTCGACCATGCTCCTCAACGTCATCCTCGCCTGGAACGAGTCGTTCTGGACCATCCGGTTGACCACGACGAATGCGGCGCCCCTGACCGCGTTCATCGCCTCCTTCTCCAGTCCGCAGGGGCTTTTCTGGGCGAAGCTCTCGGCCGCTTCGACGCTGGCGATCGCACCGATCGTCATCCTCGGCTGGTTCAGCCAAAAGCAATTGGTCCGCGGCCTGACCTTCGGCGCCGTCAAGTAAGGAACAACGACCATGGGCAGCATCAAGCTCGAAAACGTCTGCAAGACCTTTGGCGAGGTCTCCGTCATTCCCTCGATCGACCTCGAGATCAACAATGGCGAATTCGCCGTCTTCGTCGGGCCCTCCGGCTGCGGCAAGTCCACGCTTCTGCGGCTGATCGCCGGCCTCGAGGATGTGTCCGGCGGCCGCATCCTGATCGACGGCGTCGACGCCACCGACAAGGCGCCGTCGCAGCGCGGCCTTGCCATGGTGTTCCAGTCCTATGCGCTCTATCCGCATATGAGCGTGCGGTCGAACATCGGCTTCCCCCTGAAGATGGCCAAGGTCGATCCGGCGGAGATCAGCCGCAAGGTCGAAGAGGCGGCGAAGATCCTCAACCTCACCGACTATCTCGACCGCAAGCCGCGCAACCTCTCCGGCGGCCAGCGCCAGCGCGTCGCCATCGGCCGCGCCATCGTGCGTTCGCCCGAATGCTTCCTGTTCGACGAGCCGCTGTCAAACCTCGATGCGTCGCTGCGCGTCAACATGCGCCTGGAGATTTCCGAACTGCACCAGAAGCTCGGCGCGACTTCGATCTACGTCACCCATGACCAGGTTGAGGCCATGACCATGGCCGACAAGATCGTCGTCCTCAACAAGGGCCGCATCGAGCAGGTGGGCTCCCCGCTCGAACTCTATCGCAACCCGGCCAATCTGTTCGTCGCCGGCTTCATCGGTTCGCCCAAAATGAATCTTCTGGGCGGCGGCGTGGCGCAGCAGCATGGAGCCCACACGATCGGCATTCGTCCGGAGCATGTCACGCTTTCCAGCACCGAGGGTGCCTGGAAGGGCAAGGTAACGGTCGCCGAGCATCTGGGTTCCGACACCTTCCTGCATGTCGATGTCGACGGCGTCGGTCACGTCACGGCGCGTGCCAGCGGAGAAATGCCGGTCCGCCACGGCGACATCGTCTACATCACGCCCGACATCGCCCGCCTGCATCGCTTCAACGACAAAGGCCTGGCGCAATGACCGGCAGGCTGGAGGGAAAGTCCGCGATCATCACCGGATCGGCGCGCGGGATTGGCCGTGCCTTCGCCGAAGCCTATGTGCGCGAAGGGGCAAGGGTCGCCATTGCCGACATCGACTTTGACCGTGCGAGCGAGACGGCGACCGCGATCGGTCCCGCCGCCTATGCCGTCCGGCTCGACGTCACCGACCAGGCCTCGATCGACACGGCGGTAAAGACCGTCGAGCAGACGGCGGGCGGGATCGACATCCTGGTCAACAATGCCGCCCTTTTCGATCTCGCACCGATCGTCGAGATCACCCGGGCAAGCTACGACCGGCTGTTTGCCATCAATGTCGCCGGGTCGCTGTTCATGCTGCAGGCGGTCGCCCGATCGATGATCGCGGCCGGCCGCGGCGGCAAGATCATCAACATGGCAAGCCAGGCCGGGCGGCGCGGCGAGGCGCTTGTCGCCGTCTACTGCGCCACCAAGGCGGCGATCATCTCGCTCACCCAGTCCGCCGGCCTCGACCTCATCAAGCACGGCATCAACGTCAATGCCATCGCCCCCGGCGTGGTGGACGGCGAGCACTGGGACGGCGTCGATGCGCTGTTTGCCCGCTACGAGAACCTGCCACCCGGCGAGAAGAAGCGGCAGGTCGGTGCGGCCGTGCCGTTCGGGCGGATGGGAACCGCCCAGGACCTGACGGGAATGGCGATCTTCCTCGCCACCCCGGAGGCCGAGTACATCGTCGCCCAGACCTACAATGTCGATGGCGGCAACTGGATGAGCTGACGGTCGCGCACGCGACCATCCGGCTTTACCGATCGAGGACAATGACATGACCTGCAAGCTTTCCCTGGCCAGCCTTCCCGAAATCGCCGCCACGGCGGCGGTGCCGGCCTATCGCCGCGACCAGCTTACGCCGGGCATCCTGCATTTCGGGGTCGGCAACTTCCACCGCGCCCACCAGGCGATCTACCTGCACGAGCTGTTCAATCTCGGCCGGGATCTGGACTTCGCCATCGTCGGGGCCGGCGTCATGCCCTCGGATCGGTTGATGAAGGAAAAGCTCGCGGCGCAGGACTATCTGACCACCGTCGTGGAGCAGGACAACAATCGCAGTGCGGCGACCGTGACCGGTCCGATGATCGACATCCTGACCGCGCCCGACTACGACAAGATCATAGCCGCGCTCGCGGACCCAGCGATCCGCATCGTCTCGATGACGATCACCGAAGGGGGCTATTTCATCGATCCGGCCACCGGCGCCTTCGATCCGAAGCATCCGGCCATGGTCGCCGATGCGGCCGACCCCGCGCACCCGAAGAGCGTGTTCGGCCTGATCATCGCCGGCCTCAAGGCGCGCCGTGCCGCCGGCCTGCCGCCGTTCACGATGATGTGTTGCGACAACATTCCGGGCAATGGCGAAGTGACCGAGGCGACCGTCACCGGGCTGGCAAAACTCTCCGATCCGGATTTCGCCCACTGGATCCACGAGAACGTCGCCTTCCCCAACTCCATGGTCGACCGCATCACGCCGGCGACCGGCGAGCGCGAGATTTCCATCACCCGCGACACCTACGCGATCGAGGACAACTGGCCTGTATTCTGCGAGGAGTTCAAGCAATGGGTCATGGAAGACAAGTTTCCGCTCGGCCGACCCGCGCTGGAAGAGGTCGGCGTCACCTTCGTCGCCGATGTCGCGCCCTATGAGCTGATGAAGCTGCGCATCCTCAATGGCGGCCATGCGGCGATCGCCTATCCCGCGGCGCTGATGGACATTCATTTCGTCCATGAGGCGATGGAGAACCCGCTGGTGAAGGCCTTCCTGGAAAAGCTGGAGCGGGACGAGATCATCCCGATCGTGCCGCCGGTGCCGAACACCGACCTGAACGACTATTTCCAGCTGATCGACCGGCGTTTCTCCAATCCCAAGATCGGCGACACCATTCCGCGTCTTGCGCAGGACGGTTCCAACCGCCAGCCGAAATTCATCCTGCCATCCACCGCCGACCGGCTGGCGAGGGGGCTGGACGTCGTCGGCCTGGCGCTGGTCTCGGCGCTCTGGTGCCGCTATTTCGAAGGCCAGTCGGACAGCGGCAAGGCGATCACCTTCAACGACCCCAATGCCGAGCGCCTGCACGCGACCGCGCTCCGTTCGAAGCAGGAGCCCCTTGCATTTCTGGAACTATCGGACATCTTCGGCAGTGTCGGCACGGATCCGCTGTTCCGGCAACGCTTCGCCACCGCGCTGAATTCGCTGCGCAGCGTCGGCACGGCGGAGACGCTGAAGCGGTATCTGGAAGGACAATTGCGCTGAACGGCCTCGATGAAACCACCCCGGGCGCGGCCAAGCCGCTGATCATCTTCGACTGCGACGGGGTTCTGGTCGACAGCGAGCCGATCTCGCTGGCGGTTCTCATGGAGATGCTGGGCGATTCGGGGATTTCCATCGGGCTGGAAAGGGCGTCCGCCCTCTTCCTCGGACGCAGCCTCGCTTCGATGGTCAAGACGGCCGAAGAGGAATACGGCCTTGCGATCGACGATGCCTTCCTGAGCGCGATGCGGCAGAAGCTCTATGCGCGGTTCCGGGCCGAGCTGCGGCCGACGGCCGGCATCATCGCGGCGCTGGAGGCGCTCGAGGCGGAGGGTATCGCCTGGTGCGTCGCCTCCTCCTCGCAGCCGGAGCGGATCGAGCTTTCGCTGACGGTCACGGGCATCCGCCCGCGATTCGATCCGCCGATCTTCTCGGCGACCATGGTCGAGCGGGGCAAGCCGGCACCCGACCTGTTCCTCCATGCCGCCCAGCGTATGGGACGGCCTCCCCGCGAATGCGTCGTGATCGAAGACAGTCCCGCCGGCATCATGGCGGCGCGCGCGGCGCAGATGCGGGTGCTTGCCTATACCGGCGGATCGCATACCGGCCTTGCCGACTACCGGGCCGAACTGGAGAGGCTGAAACCGGAAACCCAGTTTGACGCCATGGCCGATTTGCTTCACCTTGTCCTCCCGGCCGGGAGACCGAGAGACAATCCTGATGCATGACTACATCATCGCGGTGGACGTTGGGACGGGCAGTGCCCGGGCCGGCCTGTTTGACCTCAGTGGCGTGCAGATCGCCCGTGACGTTGCACCGATCTCGCTCGCCCAGCCGCGCGAAAGACACCTCGAACAGGACAGCGAGGAGATCTGGGCGGCCGTCTGCCGCACGGTCCGTTCGGTCGTGGACAAGGCCGGTATCGCGCCCGACGCGGTGCGCGCCATCGGCTTCGATGCGACCTGCTCGCTGGTCGTGCGTGATCGTCAGGGCAAGCCGCTGTCGATTTCGACCACCGGCCGCGCCAATCTGGACACGCTTTTGTGGATGGACCACCGGGCGGTGGAACAGGCGGAGCGCTGCAATGCCACCGGCGATCCGCTGCTCGATCGCTATGGCGGCCGCCTGTCCGCCGAAATGCAGGTACCGAAGCTCCTGTGGCTGAAGGAGGAGATGCCGGACACCTGGGAACGGGCCGGCTTCATGTTCGACCTGTCCGACTATCTCACATGGCGGGCCACGGGCTCGACCAAACGCGGGCACTCGCCGCTCGCCTCCAAATGGGGCTTTGGGCCACAGGCGCCGGGCGAGGCGCCTGGCGATTTCTACGCGCTGGTCGGGGTCGAGGACGTGGTCGAGCGCGCGGCCCTGCCGGAGAGCACTCTGGTAGCCACCGAGGTGGTGGGTAATCTGTCGGTGGAGGCGGCCGATCAGCTGGGGCTGACCATCGGCTGCTGCGTCGCTCCGGGCCTGGTCGACGCCTATGCCGGCACGATCGCCCTCTTCAGCCTTCCGGACGTACTCTCCGAAGACCGGCTGGAAACGCATCTGGCGCTGATCGCCGGAACGTCGAGCTGCGTGGTGCAGCTGACGCGGCAAAGCGTGCAGGCCGAGGGATGCTGGGGCGCCTTTCGCGACGTGGCGATCGCGGGCTTGTGGCTGACGGAGGCCGGTCAGTCGGCATCCGGCGCGCTGCTCGACCACATCCTGCAGACCCATCCCGCCGGCGGAGATCCCAGCCGGGCACGGCATGCGCAGATCCTCGACCATGTCGCCGAACGCATCGCGGCGGAGGGCCCGGGTTACGGCCTGCCGATTCATGTGCTTCCCGATTTTCACGGCACTCGATCGCCGACGACCGATCCCGGTCTCACCGGCAGCCTGACGGGCATGACGCTCGATCGCAGTTTCGAGAGCCTGTGCCGCCTCTATTGGCGCACCTGCGTGGCGCTCGCCTGCGGCATTCGCCACATCATCGCCCATATGCCGGGCGAGCCGGGCCGCGTCGCCACGCTGGCGATAGCCGGCGGCTTTTCGAACCACCCGCTCATCCCGCAGCTCTATGCCGATGCCATCGGCTGCACCGTGCTGACGCCGGTCGATCAGGACGCCGTGCTGCTGGGGACCGCCCAGCATGCGGCGGTCACTGCCGGCCTCTTTGCCGACATGGCGGCGGCGGGTTCCGCCATGACGATCCGCATGCGCTCCACCGCGCCCAATCCCGCGCGGCGGAATTTCTACGAACGGGACTATGCGGCGCTGATGACGATGATGCGCCATCGGGCCGAGCTTGCACTTCTTCAGGACGGTGACAGTCTGGGGCTTCACGAGGCCGAGTGAGGACGACCGCCGGATCATGCGGATAGCGGCTTCACTTGCGGGTCAGCTCGCGCGCTTTCTCGATCCGTCATTTCCGCCGGGGGCAGAGACCTTCACAATGCCATGGTGTCGATGGTTCGGCCGAGACGCAGATGCTCGCCGGCGGACGTCACCAGATCGACGGCGACCTCCGGCTGGCGGTCGAGGATGGAGCGCATGTGCTCGAGGTTGATCAGGCTGAAGGCCGTCGAATAGCCGTCGGCGGTGGTCGCGTCGGGGGCAATGACGGTGAGGCGCCGGTAGCGCGGCGGCACGCTGCCCTGACGGGGATCGAGGATGTGGCTGAAACGGCCGGCGGGATCGAAGCGGAAGCCGGAGAAGGCGGAGGTGGCGATCGCGCGGTCGATCAGCGGGATCACCGTCTCGCCCGCCCGATCGGCCTGGGTTTCGGCAATGCCGATGCGCCAGGGCGAACCGTCTGGCTGTGCACCGATCGCGCGGCCCTCGCCCATGTCGACGAGGCTGCTGTCGATGCCTTCTTCTCGCAGCAGCGCGACCACCCGGTCGGTGACATAGCCCTGGGCGATGCCGTTCAGTGTCAGCGCCATGCCGCGCCGGGCAAAGGCGATGCGGTCGGGGTTGAAGCGCACGGCGCCGAAATCGACAAGCGCCTTTGCTCGCTCCATATCGGCGGCGGATGGTCCGGAGGCTGCGGCGTCAGGCCTGGCGAAATGGCGGGCATAGACGGCAAAGAGCGGCTGCACGCTGGGGTCGAAGGCGCCTCCGGTCATTTCGAAAACGGTCCGGCTGGCCTCAAGCACCTGAACCAGATCCTGCGGCGGCATGGCGAGCGCGCCCATACGGTTCAGCTCACACAGCGCCGATGTGTCGCGATAGAGGCTGAGAATCGATTCCAGCCGTTCGACCTCTGCCACGGCGCGGCGGACGAGGGCCTCGGCTCTCGTCCTGTCGGGATGATTGAGGATCAGTGTCGCGGGGGCTCCCAGCGCCTGGCCCTTCCAGACGACAGGATCCGTTGCGGCTAAGGCCGGGCCGGCAGAAGCCATGAGCGGCAGCCCGGCGGCCGCGGCCATGATGCAGATCGCCCGGCGGCGCGTGAAGGTGTCAGCCATGATCGTGTCCCTCTGCGTTCTCGCTGGTACCTTCTGGATCGAATGCGGAACCGTCCGTCGGCGCGTCACTGCCGAAGCCTAGGATATAGTCCTTCGGCATGTCGTCGAACCTGACCAAGCGGCCGCCATGCTTTTCGGCGAAGGATTTCGCGTCCGCTTCCACGGAGAAGGGAACGGCTTCCTCGGTGCCCATGCCGCCGCGCTGGGCGCTGCCAATGACGAAGAATGCTTTCTTCGCATCAATCCAGTTTTCCGCTCCCGGCTCGTCCCAGCTCGGCGCCTTGCTCATGTCGGACACGTAGATCGCCGCGATGTCGCGCGGCTCTTCCGGCAGCATGGTGAAGGCGAGGGTGTCGCGCGCGGAGGAGAACCAGATGGCCTCGGGGATCTGCTGCAGGATGATCTGGCCCTTGGGGCCGGCATGTTCCAGCACATTCATGCCGCAGTAGCGGCCCATGGCCTCTTCGGTCAGCGCGAAGGGCGGCGGCATGGCGGCTTCGTCTCCGCCGCTGCAGGCAGAAAGCAGGAGCGAGGCGGCAAGCGCGCCCATGGCGATGGAAAGTCTCATACTTCCCTCCTCGAAAAGATGACGGTCGCACAGCCGAGAGGCACGATCGTCCAGAGTGTCAGTGCTGCGATCAGCGCAGGTGCGGTGAGGCCCGTATGGGCGGCGATGCCTCCCATGCCCGACAGCGCGCCGGCATTGCCCGATCCGAGATTGAGCAGCCGGTAGGCGTCCGTCGGGTTGGCGAGCAGAAGAAGGTCGAGCAACAAGGCGGGCACGGCCTGGCCCTTGGCGGCGACCAGTCCCCCGAGCAGCGCCATGTCGTAGATCAGCACGAAGAACAGCCAGATGCCGATGGCGATTCCGCCCGCCGTGCTGCGCTCGCTGACCAACGTGCTGGTGAGGTAGCCGACGGCGAGGAATACGGCGCCGAGCAGGACGGAGGAGCCGATCATGGACAGGAAGGCGCGCCAGCTGTCGATCGCGATATCAGCGCCGGTCACCGTCAGGGCGGCCGCCGCCGCGCCATAGCCGATCGCCGTGGCGAAAGCGAGGATGGCGAGATGGCCGAGGAACTTGCCGAAGATCACCTCGCTGCGGCCGATCGGATAGCTCAGCAGCAGGACCATGGTGCCGCGCTCGGACTCGCCGACGATCGCATCGTGCGACAGGAGGAGCGCGATCAGCGGCACGAGGAAGATGGTGAGGCTCGACAGGCTGACGATCACCACGTCGAGGCGATTGACGCCGACATTGCCGGTAGGCGCGCTTCCGAGGAAGGACAGGGTGAGCGCCAGCGCCGCAAGCAGCAGGGTCGTCGCCAGAACCCAGCGGTTGCGCAGGCCCTCCTGGATCTCCTTACGGGCGATGATGAGGATGTTCGTCATGCCGGTGACTGCCCTTCAAGAAAATGCGCATAAAGCTCGTCGAGCGTCGGTTCGGCGACCGTCAGCGCTGCGAGAAGGGACGGGTCCGCCGTCATGTCATGGAGCAGGGCGATCTTATCTTCGGGTGCCACGTCGGTCTCGAAAATTCCGCCTGCCGTCCGTTTCCAGTCGGTGGCTCCCCGGGTCCAGCCGGGCGAGGCATCCCCGGCGGCGAGCCTGACGCCGATGCGCGTCGGCAGCCGGGCGATGTGGCGCAACTCGTCGAGCGTGCCGTCGGCGATCTTGACGCCGCGATTGACGATGATGACGCGATCCGCCCGATCCTCGAGTTCGGTCAGCGCGTGCGAGGACAGAAGCACGGTGGCGCCGCCGGCGCGAAGGTCGGTGATCAGATCGTAGAAATTGCGGCGCAGCGCCGGGTCGAGACCGCTGGTCGGCTCGTCCAGCAAGAGCACGCGCGGCTCGCCGAGCAGCGCCTGGGCGAGACCGAGACGCTGGCGCATGCCCTTGGAATAGGTGCGTACCGGCCGGTCGGCCGCTTCCTGGGCCAGGCCCACGCGCTCGAACAGGGCGTCGGCGGAGGAGAGTTCCACCCGCTTCAGCCGGGCATAGAAGGCGAGCGTCTCGCGTCCGGTCAGCGCCATGTGGAAGGAGACGCTTTCGGGCAGATAGCCGAGCCGCTGGCGAACATGGAAATCGCCGCGGGCCGGATCCTCGCCGAGCACGCTGACGGTTCCAGTCGTCGGGCGGATCAGGCCGAGCATGAGCTTGATCAGCGTCGTCTTGCCGGCACCGTTGTGGCCGACGAGCGCGATCGTTTCGCCGGCGTTCAAGGTGAAGGTCACGTCCTTCACCGCCTGAACTGGGCCATAGCGTTTGGACACGCCGGCGGTGGTTACCGTCGCCGTCATTGGATCGCCTTCTTCGCTGCCATAGGCGCCATCAGGGGATGGCTGTCGACCACGCCGCCGGGCAGGAGCGCCGGAAACTGGGCCTGGGCCCAGCGGATCACCTGGACCGCGGGACTCGACATCAGGATCTTCGCCTGCGGCGAGGTCCACAGCACCTGGTCGATCAGGTCGTTCGGCCGATAGGGATTGTCGGCGATGCCGTCGCCGTCGAGATCGAAGGCCGGATTGTCGCTCCAGTAGTTGCCGCGGCCCTCGTTCGACCAGTCGAGATAGCGCGTGCCGACATATTTGACCTGGTTGCGGTTGTTGATGAAGGCGTTGCCCGTCATCGTATTGCCTTCCGAGCCCGCGGTGAAATGGATGCCGATCGCGCAGTTCTCGAACAGGTTGCCGAGGAAGCGGTTCTTGTTGGCATTGTAGATGAAGACGCATTTTTCCGGGCCGAGGCGTTCGCCGTTCGCGGCGACGACGGCATCGTCCGTCGTCTTCGGCAAGCCGTGCTCGCCGGATTGCGTTCCGGCGGAAAGCCAGCGGTCGACCGGCTGCATCCGGCCGATGACCGTGTTGTCGCGCACCTCGGAACTCTTGGCGGTGTTGAGCAACAGGCCGTGGTCACGGTCCCCGTCGGAGAGATTCCCAATGATCTTGAGCCGGCTGGAATACATGATCGCATAGCCGACGGAGTTGCGGGTGGAGACGTTGTCGCTCACTTCGCTGTCATCGGTATACATGTAGTGGATGGCAAAGCGCAGGTCGCTGAACCGGTTGTGACTGAAGACGTTGCGCTTGCTGGCCATGGTGGCGATCCCGTCGCGGCCGAAGCGGATCTCGTTGCCGAGCACCTTGGCGCCGGGCGCATTCCAGATGGTCACGCCGCTGCCTGCCTCGCTCATGCGTCCGCTCTGGAGGCCGGTGATGCGGTTGTTGCGCGCAATGGAGTCCACCGCGCCGTAGAGGTAGATGCCGAAGAGATTGTCCGTGACGCTGTTGTCCTCGATGATTGCGCCGGTCGCGGCCTGGCCGGCATAAATGCCGGAATCCCGGGTGGTGAGATCGCGGCCCGAGCCGCTGACGGAAAGCCCACGCACGGTTACGCCCGCGGCCTCGATCGTCACCACGCTGCCCTTGCCATTGCCGGCAATCGCCGCGCCCGGCCTGCCCGCGATGACCAGAGGCTTGTCGATGGTGATCGGTCCGGCAAAGACGCCCGGCTCGAGGGTGAGCACGTCGCCGGCGGCCGCCCCGGCGATGATTTCCTGCAATGCGGGACCGTTCGGCGAGACCGCGAGGTCCGCCGCCCAGGCCATGGCTGGAAGGGCGGCCAGGGTGGCCGCCATTCCAAATCGTGTCGTCAGGAGACGAGCAATCATCATGCCGCCTTCGGTTCGACGAACATGCGGCCCTTCATCTCCATGTGCATGGCATGGCAGAACCACGAGCAATAATACCACCAGACACCCGGCTTGTTGGCCTTGAAGGTGACCGAGGCGGTGGCCTGCGGTCCGACCTCCATGTTGATGCCGTAGTTGATGATGGCGAAGCCGTGGGTCAGGTCTTCCACCTCGTCGATATTGGTGACGTAGACGGTGACCTCGTCGCCCTGCTTGACCTGGAAGCTTTCCAGTCCGAAGGCCGGAGCGACCGAGGTCATGTAGACGCGCACCTTGTCGCCGTCGCGGATGACCGTGCTGTCGGCCATCAGGTCGACGCTGTCGATCTTGGCCTGGGCGACCGCATCGGCGAAGAACGGGTCGTTGCGATCCCAGACATGCACCGGGTTGATCTTCGAGGCGTGCACGATGGTGGCGTCATGCGGTTCGGCGAAGGACGGACCGTCGTGGACGATGACCATCTCGTCGCCGGAAATGTCGATCAGCTGGTCGTTCTCCGGCTTCAGCGGGCCGACGTTCAGGTAGCGGTCCTTGGAGAACTTGTTGAGCGAGACCAGCCACTTGCCATCGGCTTCCTTGGTCTGGCCCATGGAGGTATGGTTATGGCCCGGCTGGTAGTGCACGTCGAGCTTCTGGCGGATCGGATCGACCTTCTCGCCGGCATAGGCCTTTCTGGCGTCCTCGATGTTCCACTTGCACACCTGGCTGTCGATGAACAGCGTGGTATAGGCATTGCCCTTGCCGTCATAGGCCGTGTGCAACGGCCCGAGACCGAGTTCCGGCTCGGCCACGACGCAGTCGCGCGGCTTGATCTTGTCGTCGAACAGGTCGTCGAACTTGCGCACGTCGAACACCGTGACGGTCGGCGACAGCTTGCCGTTGGCGACGACGTGGATGCCGTCCGGCGCTGTGTTGATGCCGTGCGGGCTGTTGGAGACCGGGATGTAGCGCGTGTAGGGCGAGCCATGGCGGCCGTCGATGACCGGAACGCCGCCCATCTCCTTGAAGTCGCCCTTGGCCACGGCCTCTTCGATCCGCTTCAGGTTGAAGACGACGATCCAGTCCTGCTCGTTGCCCATCATCTCGGCGAGATTGACGCCTTCTTCCGAATTATAGCAGGTCGCGAAGGCGTATTTGCCCTGGTAGTCGGCGTCGACATTGTCGAGATTGCCGTCGATCATGACCTGCCAGGCGACCTTCATCGTCTCGCCGTCCACCGCGGTGAAGATGGCGTGATACTGCTTGTGGTCGTCGAGGATTTTGCCGTCGTTCGGGATCGGCACGCGGTCTTCGCCATTGGCGAAGACATAGCCGGTCTTCGGATATTTCTGCACGCGCAGGCCGTGGACCGTGTGCTGGTTCGGCAGCTGGATGATCTTGTCGCACTTCATCACGTCGAGGCGAATGCGGCAGACGCGCGTATTGGCCTTGTCGTTGGCATAGAGATAGCGGCCGTCATAGGTGCCGTCGGTGAAGGAGAGATGCGGGTGGTGAAGGTCGCCGTTCTGGAAGATGCCGCCGCGATCCGCCATGAATTCACGGTCTTCCGGCAACATGCCATCCATCAGGATCTTGCGGCTCTCGTTGGTCTGGCCCCAGCCGGTGGCGCTGCAGCGGTTGAACACCGGAATGCGCATGAGTTCGCGCATCGACGGCAGGCCGACGATGCGGACTTCGCCTGACTGACCGCTGGAGAAGAAGGTATAATATTCATCCAGTTCGCCGGGTTTGACTTCATAGCTGTGCTCATCCGAGCCTTGAGCCGCCGCCGGCGTGGCTGAGCCGCCGGTAAGGCTGATCGCTCCCCCGACGGTCGCCGCACCTGCTGCCGCCACGAAAGCCGTGGAACCCAGCATCTGGCGCCGGTTCAAGCGCATCTGGTTCTCTTCGTTTGACATGATTGCCTCTCCTTGGCTGGTTGATCACGCAGTCTGTTCGGCGCCGCCGGCCTTGCCGATGGGTGCGCCATTATGGGTGACGGCGACCTTGGCCGGGGCCTCGCCCCGGGACGTCGACGTCGAAAGGGCCGAGAACTTCTCCCGCTTCAGTCGCACCTGGATCATGTGCGGACAGCGGTGGTCGTCGTGGTAGAGTTCCTGGCAGTGCATGCAGTAGATGCACTCGTTGACGTTGATCTGCCCCTCCGGATGAATCGACTGGACGGGACATTCCTTGGCGCAACGCTGGCAGGGCGAACCGCATTCGGGATAGCGCTTCAGCCATTCGAACATGCGGATGCGGCCGGGGATGGCGAGTGCGGCGCCGAGCGGGCAGAGATAACGGCAGTAGAAGCGCTCGATGAACAGGCCGGCCGACAGCATGGTGAGCGCGAAGATGACGAAGGGCCATTCGCGGGCGAATTTCAGCACGATCGCGGTCTTGAACGGCTCGACCTCCGAGAACATCTCGGCGAGCGCCAGCGAATAGAGCGACAGACCGAACAGGGCGAGGAAGATGATGTACTTGATCGGCCAAAGGCGTTCGTGCAGGCCCCAGGGCAGGCGGATCTGCGGCACCTTCAGCCATTGCGCGACATTGTTGGTCAGTTCCTGGAGTGCGCCGAAGGGGCAGAGCCAGCCGCAGAACGGTCCGCGGCCCCAGAACAGCAGTCCCGCAGCGACCGAGGCCCAGAGAATGAAGATCAGCGGCGCCGACAGGAAGAACTCCCAGTTGAAGCCGGTCATCAGCGAGTTGGCGAAGGTCAGCACGTTGACCACCGACAACTGGGCATTGGCGTACCAGCCGAGCCAGACGAGCGTGAACAGGAGATAGCCGCGGCGAACCCAGGCAAACAGCCTTGGACGCTTCACCAGCCAGTCCTGGAAGAAGAAGATACCGGTCAGCACGAGGAGCGCTGCAATGGTGATGCCGATGTTGATGCGGTTCATGTCCCAGATGCGCATCCAGAGCGGCTGGCCGTCGGCGATCTGCTGGTCCGTCAGCCTGTCGCCGCCGGGAGCCGGCGCCTGATCGGCACCTGGCGCCGGAACGGCCGTGGCCTGGGGCGCCGCCGGTGCTGGGAGCTTCTCGACGGTCACATATTTGTCGGGCAGGATGTAGGACAGGTTGTAGGGCAGGACCGCCTTGTTGCGCCCCTCGGCGCTGCGCTGCACCAGCATCTGCAATTCGAAGGGCTGGGTGACGTCGAAGGCGAATTCGGACGGCACCACGAACAGCGCGATTTCGCGCAGGCGCGGCGCGCCGTCGGCGGCAAGGGCGGGAATGCGGGTATGGTCCCGGTCGCGGAAGCGCACGCCCTGGCCGCTCTGCAGCAGCTCGATCCGGTCGAAGATGCCGCCGCGCACATAGCCCGAGCCCTTGAACGAATAGGCGCCTTCGCCGGCGACGAGAATGGCCGACTGCCCGGGCTTCAGCTTGTGGACCAGACGGTCGTAGGCGGCGTCGCCGAGCAGGGACCGGCCGATCGTTGGAACGCTGACGGGCGCGAGATAGAGGTCGATGAAGCGGTCCTGTGGCGTCTTCGTCTCCGGCTTGTCGGCCGAGATCGTCTGTCCCGCCTGGCGGAAGGCGTCGGAGACCTCGCCCACGGTCATGCGCAGGCTGCGCACCGAGCCGTCGCCGAGCAGCGTCTGCCAGTTGGCGGTTTCGGTCTTCGACAGGTCGAGCTTGCGAATTTCGGTCGCGGCCGCCACGCCGGTCGCCAGGTCCACGCCGAGGCGATTGCTGCGAATGAGCTGGACGGCGGCACGCGATACGCTGTCGCCCATGACCAGCACGGTGACAGTTGCGCCGCTGACGATGTCGACCTGCGGTGGGCGCTCGGCGCCCGAGGCGACGCGGCCCATGTCCTTGTCGATCAGGGCATTCATGGAGGCGACGACCTTTTCCTCCGGAATGCCGATCAGGACGATCGGCTCCTTGTGGTCGACCAGCTTGAAGCCGCGGATCACGCCCTTTGGATCGATGCCGACGACGATATGGATCGGCTTGCCCGAATAGCCGATGGCGCTGGAGAAGTCGGAATTGAGATAGGCATAGCCAAGCAGTTCGTCGCCGCGCATGACCGGCGCGATCGCCGGATCGCCGCTCAGGTCGCCGAATCGGTCGGCTCCGTCGAAAAGCTCGCCGGGCTCGACCTTTTCCAGATAGGCGCCGAGCTGGCCGGCCGTATGGCCGGGAGATGCGAAGGCGAAGACCGCCATGATGGCGACCAGCAGGACCGCAAACCGGGTCAGAAGCGAACGGATGCGGTGCTGAAGTGTCGCGCTCTCTATCATCGGCCTCGTCTTTTTATGGGATCTGCTCGTGGCGTAACGCGGTGTTTATGCAGTCTAATGTAAAAACTCTTTGATTCAAAACAAATATAGAGAAGGTATCTTTTGTGCATGATATGCAGGCTGAGCGAGACGAGAGCGAAGCGGGGGAGTGCCATGACGGACATCAGAGATGAGCCATGGGCCGTCGAATCAATGGATGCGCTGCTGGCGCTCGCCCGGGCGATGGAGCAGGAGGCGATCACCGGCTATGTGGCGCTTGCCGAGCGCATGCGACACGAGGGCCGTCCGGATCTCGCGGCCGTCTTCGAGGTCCTGACGGCGGAGGAGGAGGGGCATCTCGGCAATGTCGACCGCTGGATCGCGCAGTCGGACGTCGCCATCCCGCCCGCGGTCGCCCTGCATGAGCCGATGTTCGACGACGAAGGCACCGCGCTCGTGGCGCCGGAGTTGCTCAATTCCTACCGTGCCTTTTCCATGGCGGTTCGCAACGAGGAACGTGCCTTCGTCTTGTGGACCTATGTGTCGGCGCATGCGCCGTCCGAGGAGATCCGCCAGGCGGCGGAGCGCATGGCGAGGGAGGAACTGGGCCATGTCGCGACGCTCAGGCGCGAGCGGCGCCGGGCCTTCCACGATCTGCGCCGCTCCGGCGTGAGGCCGGTGCGCGGCGAGATCGCCGCCCTTGAGCTTCGCCTTTCGGACCACCTGGAGGGACGTGCGATCCGGGCGACGGCCAAGGATGCGGGGCGGTTTCGCGATCTGGCTGTGGAGGCGCAGGCGCGCAGTGCAGCCGCTGCCGCACACCCCTTCGGACCGACGCCTGTGCTCGACCTCGTGCCGGAGAGCGTGGAGGCGCGGCCGGTGCCGTTGTGTGAACTGTTGCTCGACTGCTATCTCGACCTGGCCGAGCGCGAAAAGGACGAGGACTCCCGACTGCGGGCCCAGGCTTGTGCAGGCGGGCTGATCGCTTGTCTCCACGCGGTCAGGACCTAGGCTGCCACCAAGAGCGGCCGGACGCAGCGGCTGTCCAGATCCATCTGCGGCGGATGGCGAAGTCTCATGCCGCTCTGGAGAAACCGAAATCCTCTGGCGTCAAGGTCAGTTCGGCCAGCGTATGGCGATCGAGAACGTTCAGGAAGGCGCCAAGCGCCTCGCCGAGCACCCCGCGCAGCCGGCATCCCCTGGTGATGCGGCACTTGTTGCCCGGTCCCATGCATTCGACGACTGCAAAATCGGATTCCGTGGCCCGAACCAGATCGCCGATGGTGATGGATTCGGCCGGTCGCGCCAAGGAAAGGCCGCCGGAGCGCCCGCGCGAAGCCTTGAGGAAGCCTTCACGAACCAGCAATTGCGCGACCTTCATCAGGTGGGCACGGGAGATGTCATAGGCTTTTGCGGTTTCTTCGATGGTGATGCGCCGATCAGCGTGGGTGGCGGCCATCATCATCAGCCGCAGACCATAGTCGGAAAAGCGCGTCAGCTGCATTGAGAAGTCTGTGCCATTCGTCATCACGTCGTCACAGGATTGTGCCGCGCAACAAATATATATTATTCGCTATTCTTTCTTGTCAATTGCTGCGCGAAAAACCGTGTAGGTGCCGGTGTCTTGCGATCGGTCGATCGGCAACCCGCATTCCCTGCTCAGCGAAGTGCGGCATGTGCGAAAGGTGAACATGTGAGGTCCTTGGCAAGACCTGGTTAAGGTTTTCTTTCTATTAACGGGACTGGTGTGACAGCTTGTTTGATGGTCTGGCGTAACATGCAATTTCCCCCCTTCCGTATCTCGGTTTCCAATCCCAGCAATGTCGATCCCGATAGCGATCAGGCGCATGCGGCACTGCGTGCCGATACGGCCGGTGCCGATGCCCGGCCGCCGGCGCAGCCGGTCCCCGATGCCGTGATTCTGGACCCGGAAAAGCTTCCTGTCTGGCAGCGGGCCTTCATCCTGGGACCGAACGTGCGCTTCGGGCGGACGCCCGGCCCGGCCGTTCTGAAGGGAGAGTCCGTGGAGGCCGCGGCCCAGCAAGGGTCGGCCGGTCCCAAGGCGCCGGCCGGTCCGGCCGCTCCCGGGACCGATGCCGACATCCAGACAGTCCCATCGGCCAACTATGTCATCGGGCGCAGCAATCCGGTGTTTGCGCCGCCGGCCAAGATCGACGGCTCGCCCGTCGGGGATCTGCAGCGGCAGATCGCCGAAGCGCTCTCGCAGGGACCTGAGGCAATCGACTCTCGCCAAACCGTGCCCGCTGAAAGGCATCTGGCGCCGGGGCTTGTCCTGCCGCCCCGCACGGGAGCGCCGCTGAGGGTGCCGCCGCGGGCGCCCCGTGAACCGCTGCGCGCCGAGACGCCCCCGCCGATCGCCCGGAACCCGGTCCGGTCGGCGGCCGTCACCCAGACCGCGACCGTCTCGCCACCCGTTGCCGAGCGTCCCGCTGCTGCCATGGTGCCGGCAGCGCCTGCTGTCGGGATCGAGACGAAGGCGGAGGTTGCCGCCACTCAAGCGCCCGTCCGGCCTGCGCCGCCGCAATCGCCTGCCGCATCGGCACGTCCGTTCACGGTCATTCCCGATCACCTGCTCTGGGAAATGATGAGCCTCGGCGCCTCGGAGGCGGCAGAACCGCGCGCCGTATCGCGCGTCACGAGAACGCCGCCGGTGCCGCAGCCCGCTCCCGTTCCGGCCGCCCCGACTGTCGCGCCCGTCATTGCGACGGTGGTGCGGATGGCGCCGCCTTCCGGTTCGGTCGCTGTTCCAACGCCCGTGCCGGCGCCGAAGTCTTTTTCGCCCATCAGCAATCTTCCCGCGGTGGAAGCTCCCTCGGCCGTCCACCTGTACCGGCATGTCGAGCTGCGCCGTCCGGCTCAGCCGACGGTCCCGGCCCCGGTTGCGGACACCGCGCCCGTCGCGGTCGAAACCGTTGAGGAGAGCGCCGTTTCGAAAGCCGTTGCCCCGATGGACGCTGCCTTTGTCCGCTCGGCCGCAAGGCGCGCGCCGGGGCCGCTGTCCTTCATCCAGACGGAGGACTATCTGTTCCCCTCCGTCGAACTGCTGCAGGCCGCCGGCCCGCGCCAGGCCGGCATGATGAGCCAGGAGGCGCTTGAACAGAGCGCGGGGCTGCTGGAGAGCATTCTCGAGGATTTCGGGGTCAAGGGCGAGATCATCGACGTGCGCCCGGGTCCCGTCGTCACCCTCTATGAGTTCGAGCCGGCGCCGGGGGTCAAGTCCTCGCGCG
Source organism: Allorhizobium sp. GW101-3B10 (assembly GCF_059424725.1). NCBI lineage: Bacteria > Pseudomonadati > Pseudomonadota > Alphaproteobacteria > Hyphomicrobiales > Rhizobiaceae > Allorhizobium > Allorhizobium sp. GW101-3B10. The sequence continues at coordinate 4,780,926 of NZ_JBWKZR010000001.1, forward strand.
TCATCAATCTGTCGGATGATATCGCCCGCTCCATGTCGGCGCTTTCGGCGCGCGTCGCGGTCGTTCCCGGCCGCAACGTGATCGGCATCGAACTGCCCAATGCCGAGCGCGAAACCGTGTTCCTGCGCGAACTGATCGAGAGCAGCAGCTATGTCGGCACCGACTTCCGCCTGCCGCTCTGCCTCGGCAAGACGATCGGTGGAGAGCCGGTGATCGCCGAACTGGCGAAGATGCCGCATCTGCTCGTCGCCGGCACGACCGGGTCGGGCAAGTCGGTGGCGATCAACACCATGATCCTGTCGCTGATCTACAATCTGCGGCCCGAGGAATGCCGGTTGATCATGGTCGACCCGAAAATGCTGGAGCTCTCCGCCTATGACGGCATTCCGCATCTTCTGACCCCCGTCGTCACCGATCCGAAGAAGGCGGTGCTGGCGCTGAAATGGGCCGTGCGCGAGATGGAGGAGCGCTATCGCAAGATGTCGCGGCTCGGCGTGCGCAATATCGACGGCTTCAACGCCCGCGTGGCGGAAGCCCGCGCCCGGGGCGAGACGATCATGCTCCCCGTTCCCGTCGGCTTCGACAAGGGCACGGGCGAGCCGGTCTTCGAGGACCAGGAACTCGATCTTTCGGCACTGCCCTATATCGTCGTCATCGTCGATGAGATGGCCGACCTGATGATGGTCGCCGGCAAGGAGATCGAAGGGGCGATCCAGCGGCTTGCCCAGATGGCGCGCGCGGCGGGCATCCATCTGATCATGGCGACGCAGCGCCCCTCGGTCGACGTCATTACCGGCACGATCAAGGCCAACTTCCCGACCCGCATCTCCTTCCAGGTGACGTCGAAGATCGACAGCCGCACCATTCTCGGCGAGCAGGGCGCCGAACACCTGCTCGGCCAGGGCGACATGCTGCACATGGTCGGTGGCGGCCGCATTTCCCGCGTGCACGGGCCTTTCGTCTCCGATCATGAGGTGGAGAAGGTCGTCGCGCATCTGAAGACGCAAGGGCAGCCGGCCTATCTCGGCAGTGTCACCGAAGACACCGAAGACGGCGCGTCTGAGGACGAGGACGACACGGCGGTGTTCGACAGCACCGCCATGGGCGGCGAAGCCGATGCCGACGATCTCTACGAGCGGGCGGTCAAGGTGGTCCAGCGCGACAAGAAGTGCTCGACCTCCTACATCCAGCGGCGCCTGTCGATCGGATACAACCGCGCCGCCTCCCTGGTCGAGAGGATGGAGCAGGAAGGGCTGGTCGGCGCGCCGAATCATGTCGGCAAGCGCGAGATCCTCGGCCAGCGGCCGCCGGCGGCCAAGGAGAGCGAAGAGCAGATCGGCTGACGGATACGCCGCGCGCCGGTGTCATTCGGGACGGAGCGCCGGGGTCTGGTCGAGTGGAGACCGGTCGGTCGGCCTTCCGTAGCCGTGCCGCCTGCTCCACGCCTCCAGATCGCCGAACGCCGTCGCTCTTCTCCAGGGTGGTGTCCTGAGTGACTATCGCATCCACATTGCCGGCCCGGCCGCCGCTCCCCTTCCGGTCGGGTGCGCTTGGCATCCAACCGAAATCCGCTAGAGCGTAGATGAGACAAAGGCGGTTCGGCGCGCGAACCGGGAGTGAGGGAGAGATGACGGTGGACAGGAAGAGTGCGGCAAAGGCGGCGAAGGTTGCCAAGGCTGTTCTGGCGCAGAATCCCCATGCCGTGCGCGAACCGCGGGCCAACACGCTGGAAATGGCGATCGGCCACGAGGTGCGCACCTATCGCAAGAAGCTCGGGCTGACGGTGGCCGACCTGGCCTCCGCCACCGGCATGTCGGTCGGCATGCTGTCGAAGATCGAGAACGGCAATATCTCGTCCTCGCTCAACACCCTGCAGTCGCTCTCCACCGCGCTCAGCGTGCCGATCACCGCCTTCTTTCGCGGCTATGAGGAGCCGAAGAGCGCCAGCTTCGTCAAGGCGGGCGAGGGCGTGGACATCGAGCGGCGCGGCACGCGCGCCGGCCACCACTACAGTCTGCTCGGCCATATCGAGAACAACACGTCGGGCGTGGCGGTGGAGCCCTATCTCATCACGCTCAACGCGGAATCGGACATCTTCCCGACCTTCCAGCACGAGGGCATGGAGTTCCTCTACATGCTGGAAGGCGAGGTGGTCTATCGCCATGGCGAGAGCCTCTATCGGATGCAGCCGGGCGACAGCCTGTTCTTCGACGCGGATGCGCCGCACGGGCCCGAGGAACTGGTCAAGCTGCCGGCCCGATATCTGTCCATCATCTCTTACCCGCAGCAGGGATAATTGCCTTACAGGAATATTTTATTCTTTTTGATTGATTTTTGCGGGGCTGGCTGTTACCCATGACTCCATCGAGAAAATGGAGATGGCAGCCATGTGCGGCATTGTTGGTTTGTTCCTGAAGGACAAGAGTCTGGAGCCCCAGCTGGGGGCTCTGCTTTCGGACATGTTGATCACCATGACCGACCGGGGGCCGGATTCGGCCGGCATTGCCATCTATGGCGACCCGGCTGCCGGCAAGGCGAAGGTGACCGTCCAGTCGGCGGACCCCAAGAGCGATTTCGACGGTCTCGAAACTGCGCTCCACAAGGCCGGCGTCCCGGCCTCCGTCGTGGTCAAGAGCACCCATGCGGTGATCGAGATCGATGCGGCGCAGCTTGCCGAAATCCGTGCCGTGCTCGCGGAGCTCCGCCCGGATGTTCGGGTGATGGGATCCGGCGAAAGCGTCGAGATCTTCAAGGAGATCGGTCTGCCCAAGGATGTCGTCGCACGCTTCGATGTGCGCGCCATGGGCGGCACGCACGGCATCGGCCATACCCGCATGGCGACTGAAAGTGCGGTCACCACGCTCGGCGCCCACCCGTTCTCCACCGGCGCCGACCAGTGCCTCGTACACAACGGCTCGCTGTCCAACCACAACAACCTGCGCCGCGAACTGATCCGCGAGGGCGTGACCTTCGAGACGCAGAACGACTCGGAAGTCGCGGCCGCCTACCTGACCGCGGAAATGGCCAAGGGCAAGGATCTGGGCCAGGCGCTGACCGGCGCGCTGGATGATCTCGACGGCTTCTTCACCTTCGTCGTCGGCACCAAGTCGGGTTTCGGCGTGGTGCGCGACCCGATCGCCTGCAAGCCGGCGGTGATGGCCGAGACGGACCAGTATGTCGCCTTCGGCTCGGAATATCGCGCGCTGGTCAACCTGCCGGGCATCGAGAACGCCCGGGTCTGGGAGCCCGAGCCCGCCACCGTCTATTTCTGGGATCACGAGAAGGCCGCCTGAGGCGTCCGTCCTTCACGAAGAAAGTCCGAACTCCATGCCTGTATTCGATCTCTCCCAAACCCCGCTCCGGGAACTCAACAGCGCCCTCCACAATCTCGGTTCCGGCGCCAACGACACCGCCTTCGAGGTCGTCAATCCGCGCGGCAGCCATGCGGTTGCCGTCGGTATCGACAGCCCCGTCACCGTCGAGGTGCGCGGCTCGGTCGGCTACTACTGCGCCGGCATGAACGACGGCGGCACGATCACCGTGCACGGTTCGGCCGGGCCGGGGGTCGCTGAAAACATGATGTCCGGCACGGTCGTAATTGAGGGCGATGCCAGCCAGTATGCCGGGGCCACCGGACAGGGCGGCCTGCTCGTCATCAAGGGCAATGCGGCGTCGCGCTGCGGCATCTCGATGAAGGGTATCGACATCGTCGTACACGGCTCGATCGGCCACATGTCGGCCTTCATGGGTCAGTCCGGCCATCTCGTCGTACTCGGCGACGCCGGCGAAGCACTCGGCGACAGCCTGTATGAGGCCAAGCTCTTCGTGCGCGGCACGGTCAAGAGCCTCGGCGCCGACTGCATCGAAAAGGCGATGAAGCCCAAGCATCTCGAAAAGCTTGCCGAACTCCTGGAGAGGGCCGGCGTCACGGACGTCAGACCGGAGGAGTTCAAGCGCTACGGTTCGGCCCGCAAGCTCTACAATTTCAACATCGACAATGCAGAAGCCTATTGAGGCGAGGGGCCAGCAGATGAGCTACCACAATCCGACGACCCCGCCGCGCAAGTCCGCTACCTTCGACGACTATACGCTGGCTGAAATCCGCCGCGCTGCCGCCACCGGCATCTATGACATCCGTGGTGGCGGCACCAAGCGCAAGGTTCCGCATTTCGACGACCTGCTCTTCCTCGGCGCGTCGATTTCGCGTTATCCGCTCGAAGGCTATCGCGAGAAGTGCGACACCTCCGTCGTGCTCGGCACGCGCTTCGCCAAGAAGCCGATCGAACTGAAGATCCCGATCACCATTGCCGGCATGAGTTTCGGCGCGCTTTCCGGCAATGCCAAGGAAGCACTCGGCCGCGGCGCGACGCTCGCCGGCACGTCCACCACCACCGGCGACGGCGGCATGACCAACGAGGAGCGTGGCCATTCGGAGAAGCTGGTCTACCAGTATCTGCCGTCGCGCTACGGTATGAACCCGAAGGACCTGCGGCGGGCGGATGCCATCGAAGTCGTGGTCGGCCAGGGCGCCAAGCCCGGCGGCGGCGGCATGCTGCTCGGGCAGAAGATTTCCGACCGCGTGGCGCAGATGCGCAACCTGCCGAAGGGCATCGACCAGCGCTCGGCCTGCCGCCATCCCGACTGGACCGGCCCGGACGACCTGGAAATCAAGATTCTCGAACTGCGCGAGATCACCGACTGGGAAAAGCCGATCTATGTGAAGGTCGGCGGTGCGCGCCCTTATTACGACACGGCGCTTGCCGTGAAGGCCGGCGCCGACGTCGTGGTGCTCGACGGCATGCAGGGCGGAACGGCGGCAACCCAGGACGTCTTCATCGAGAATGTCGGGATGCCAACGCTCGCCTGCATTCGCCCGGCCGTCCAGGCGCTTCAGGACCTCGGCATGCACCGCAAGGTGCAGCTCATCGTCTCCGGCGGCATCCGCTCCGGCGCGGACGTCGCCAAGGCGCTGGCGCTCGGTGCCGACGTTGTCTCGATCGGCACGGCAGCACTCGTTGCCATCGGCGACAACGACCCGCATTGGGAAGAGGAATACCAGAAGCTCGGCTCCACCGCCGGCGCCTATGACGACTGGCACGAGGGCAGGGACCCGGCCGGCATCACGACGCAGGATCCGGAGCTTGCCAAGCGTCTCGACCCGGTGCTCGCAGGGCGCCGTCTCGCCAACTATCTCAAGGTCATGACGCTCGAGGCTCAGACGATCGCGCGCGCCTGCGGCAAGAACAAGCTGCACAATCTGGAGCCGGAGGATCTCTGCGCGCTCACCATGGAAGCCGCCGCGATGGCCCAGGTGCCGCTCGCCGGCACCAGCTGGTATCCCGGCAAGGGAGGTTTCTAATCACTGCATGGCCGCCCCACCTCCCAGGGGGCGGCCATTTTCCTTCAACATGTGTCTCAATCCAAAAAACTATAGGGGAACGACGTGACACAGGACCTTTCACAATTCGCCGCCGCGCGCGGCATCAAGTATTTCATGATCAGCTATACGGACCTGTTCGGCGCCCAGCGCGCCAAGCTGGTGCCCGCCGAAGCGATTGCCGACATGCAGAAGGACGGGGCGGGCTTTGCCGGTTTCGCCACCTGGCTCGACCTGACGCCGGCCCATCCCGACCTGTTCGCCGTGCCGGATGCATCATCCGTCATCCAGCTGCCGTGGAAGAAGGACGTCGCCTGGGTCGCGGCGGACTGCGTCATGGAGGACAAGCCGGTCGAACAGGCGCCGCGCGTGGTGCTCAAAAAGCTCGTCGCGGAGGCTGCCGAGATGGGACTTCGGGTGAAGACCGGCGTCGAGCCGGAATTCTTCCTGATCTCCGCCGACGGCGAGACAATCTCCGACGAATTCGATAATGCCGAGAAGCCCTGCTACGACCAGCAGGCACTGATGCGTCGCTACGACGTGATCGCCGAAATTTGCGACTACATGCTGGAACTCGGCTGGAAGCCCTACCAGAACGACCATGAGGACGCGAACGGCCAGTTCGAGATGAACTGGGAATATGACGACGCGCTGAAGACCGCCGACAAGCATTCCTTCTTCAAGTTCATGGTGAAGTCGGTCGCCGAGAAGTACGGGCTTCGCGCCACCTTCATGCCTAAGCCCTTCAAGGGGCTGACCGGCAATGGCTGCCATGCGCATATCTCGGTCTGGGACATCGACGGCAAGACCAATGCCTTTGCCGACAAGGCCATGCCGTTCGGCCTCTCGGCCAAGGGCAAGACCTTCCTCGGCGGCATCATGAAGCATGCCTCGGCACTGGCCGCCGTCACCAACCCCACGGTCAATTCCTACAAGCGCATCAATGCCCCGCGCACGATCTCCGGCGCGACCTGGGCACCGAATACCGTCACCTGGACCGGCAACAACCGCACGCACATGGTGCGCGTTCCGGGACCCGGCCGCTTCGAACTTCGCCTGCCCGACGGCGCGGTCAACCCCTACCTGCTGCAGGCGATCATCATCGCGGCGGGCCTGAGCGGCTTGAAGAGCGATGCCGATCCGGGGCCGCATCACGATATCGACATGTACCGTGACGGCCACATGGTGAAGGACGCGCCGAAGCTGCCGCTCAACCTTCTCGACGCACTGCGCGCCTATGAGGAGGACAAGGGTCTGCAAGCCGCGCTCGGCACCGATTTCTCGGCGGCCTATCTGAAGCTCAAGCACGGCGAATGGAACACCTACTGCTCCCAGTTCACCGCCTGGGAACATCAGACCACACTCGACATCTGAGTCCCCGATCCATTCGTGACCGCTGAAGGGGGCGGCCGGGCGTGCAAGCGTCTTGCCGCCGCGACAGCGTGTCAATGAACCGCCGACACCGCCTGAACCACGACGGCGGCTCACCGGTCTGTATTGCGGACTTTGAAAACCTATCGCCAACGGTGTCGGGTCCTGCCGATCCGACACCTGAGCGACCCCACACTCTCAAGGAGGATCTGTCGTGACGAATTTCGTACTGACCGTTAGCTGCAAGTCGACCCGCGGCATCGTTGCTGCGCTTTCCGGCTATCTGGCGGAACAGGGCTGCAACATCGTCGACAGCTCGCAGTTCGACGATCTCGACACCGGCAGGTTCTTCATGCGCATCAGCTTCCTCTCCGAGGAGGGCAAAGGTCTCGATGCGCTGGAGGAAGGTTTGAAGCCGATTGCCGACAGGTTCGAGATGAAGACCGAAATCCACGACGGCGGCGAGCGCATGAAGGTGTTGCTGATGGTGTCGCGCTTCGGTCACTGCCTCAACGACCTGCTCTATCGCTGGAAGATCGGCGCCTTGCCGATCGACATCGTCGGCGTGGTTTCGAACCATTTCGACTACCAGAAGGTGGTCGTCAATCACGACATTCCCTTCCACCACATTCCGGTGACCAAGGAGAACAAGGTGCGGGCCGAGGCGCGTATCATGGATGTCGTGGAGCAGACCGGCGCCGAGCTGATCGTGCTTGCCCGCTACATGCAGGTTCTCTCCGATGTGATGTGCAACAGGATGTCCGGCAGGATCATCAACATCCACCATTCGTTCCTGCCGAGCTTCAAGGGCGCCAATCCCTACAAGCAGGCCTATCAGCGCGGCGTGAAGCTGATCGGCGCGACGGCCCACTATGTCACCGCCGATCTCGACGAAGGCCCGATCATCGAACAGGACATTGCGCGCATCACCCATGCGCAGAGTGCCGAGGACTATGTCTCGATCGGGCGTGACGTCGAAAGCCAGGTGCTGGCGCGGGCGATCCATGCGCATATCCACCGCCGTGTCTTCCTCAATGGCAACCGGACCGTCGTCTTCCCGGCGAGCCCAGGCTCCTACGCTTCGGAACGGATGGGATAGGTGGCGACGACCAGGATCATGGGCGCAGCGCAGGTTGCGGCCAGGTTCCGATGTTGACCGACGTCGTGATTGCCGGTCACCGGCCGGCCGCTTTTCCGGCTCCCCATATCTGAACCAGAAGGCAGGAGGCGCTGCCGGGTCTGCCACAGAGGACGGGCCGGCAGTTCCCCACGGACCAAGGCAGGGCCGCATCTGGCGCAGCAATAGCCGCCGAAGGGCGATGAGATTTTCGGATCTTCCGCTGCGATTCTGCAGCGCTTGTGTTTCCTCCTTTGCTGATCTCCGCCTATCCTATTGTAAACCATTGGATAATTGACCCGTTCCTGGGATGGCATGACGATTGCTTCGCCATTGCGTGCCGATCAAACGGATCGGTGCCGTCAGAACCGTCGCTAGAAGCGGTCGAACGGACAGCGGAAACCGCTAGAACCAGAAAGGGAACACAATGACGAAATCTCACGGGCGGGGCCGCGCTTGGCTTTCCCTGGTGTCGGCGGCAGTCGTCGCGGCACCGTCCTTTGCCAGTGCAGCCGAACTGAACATTCTGACCTGGGAGGGTTATGCCGATCAGTCCTTCATTCCGAAATTCGAAGAAGCCTCGGGCTGCAAGACCAATTCGACCTATGTCGGCTCGAATGACGACTTCGCGCCAAAGCTGGCCGCCGGCGGCGGTGTCTACGACATTATCGTGCCGTCCATCGACACCATTGGCCTGATGCGTCAGGCAGGCTTCGTCGAACCGATCGACACCGCGAAGATCGAGGGCTGGGCCGACGTCTATCCGGAATTTTCGGGCGCCAACGACGTCACCGCCGAGGATTCGGTCTGGTCGGTACCGCTCGTCTGGGGTTCGATCTCGCTGATGTACCGCGCCGACAAGGTCGATCCGAAGCCGGATTCGATCGGCGTCCTGTTCGACGAGAAGTACAAGGGCAAGGTCGCCATGTGGGACGACAAGTCGTCGCTCTACTGGACGGCCCGCTTGCTCGGCTATGAAAACGTCTACGATCTGAGCGACGAGCAGCTCGAAGCCGTCAAGCAGAAGCTGATCGCGCAAAAGCCGTTGATCCGCAAGTACTGGGCGACCGCCGGCGAACTGACGGAACTCTACGCCAACCAGGAAGTCTGGGTCTCCAACACCTGGACCGGCCTGCAGAGCAAGGAGGTCAACGCGCTGAACAAGGGTTTCGAAGTCGTCGAATTCACCCCGAAGGAAAAGGCCGAGGGCTGGATGGACTCCATGCAGCTGGTGAAGGACAGCCCGAACACCGATTGCGCCTACAAGTTCTTCTCCTTCATGCTGTCAGCCCAGGGCCAGTGCGGCATCGTCGGGTCGACCGGCTATTTCCCGGTCAACCCGAAGGCCGTTTCCGGCTGCCTGACCGGAGCCGACGCGGAAGCGAAGAAGGTCAACAACATCGAGTTCGTGAAGAGCCTGGTGATGTGGCAGATGCCGACGCGCCTCGACAAGTATCTTGAAGTCTGGAACGCGGTGAAAGCGGCTCCCTGAGGACCGATCAGAGCGACCCCGATCACCGCCGGCCATGCCGGCGGTGATTTCCGCTGTTCATTTTCGACCCGACCAAGGACTTGCCTATGGCGCTGCAACCGATCGTAACCTTGGACAACGTGATGAAGGCCTACGGGACCTTCACCGCGCTCCACAATATCAACCTCGAAATCGGTACGGGCGAGTTCGTCACCCTGCTCGGCCCCTCGGGCTGTGGCAAGACGACGACGCTCAGGCTGATCGGCGGTTTCGAAACCGCCGACAAGGGCCGGATCACGCTGGCCGGATCCGACGTTACCCAGGAGCCGCCTTACCGTCGCGACATCAATACGGTGTTCCAGGACTACGCCCTGTTTCCGCATATGACGGTCGCGGAAAATGTCGGTTACGGCCTGACCGTGCGGGCCAACCGCCAGCCGAAGGAAGAGCGCGTCCGGCGCGTCGGCGAAGCGCTGGCGCTGGTCGGCCTCTCCGACAAGGCGGACCGCATGCCGCAGCAGCTATCCGGCGGCCAGCGCCAGCGCGTCGCCATGGCTCGCGCACTGGTCCGCCAGCCGAAAGTCCTTCTGCTCGACGAGCCGCTGTCCGCCCTCGACGTGAAGCTGCGCGAAGCCATGCAGGTCGAGCTGAAACATCTTCACCAGAAGCTCGGCATCACCTTCCTGATGGTCACCCATGACCAGGAGGAGGCGCTGGTGCTGTCGGATCGCATCGCCGTGATGCAGGGTGGCCGCATTGCCCAGATTGGTTCACCTTCGGAGCTCTACGATCGTCCGGCGAGCCCCTATGTCGCCGACTTCATCGGTGCGGCGAACCTGATCGCCTGCACCTTTGCCGCCCGCGAAGGCGGTCTCGCCAAGGTCAAGCTGCCCGACGGGACGTTGATGTCCGGTGTCGAGGTGCAGCCGGGGCAAAACCTGAAGGACGGCGGCAAGGCGCTGATCGCCATCCGGCCGGAACGCATGCAGGCCGGCCCGACGCCCGCCGGCAATTCCGCGCTCTCGGCCACCGTGGTCAACCAGCTCTTCCATGGCGGGCGTTTCCAGATCGAGTTGCGGATCGACGGCATCGAAGCGCCGATCTTCGTCGACATCGCCCGCAATACGGTCGCGGCCGACGGCAATGTGCCGCAGCCCGGGAACCGCATGGAATTCCACGTCGCGCCGCTGGACGTTCTGGTCTACCGAGCGGAGGACGGCGCATGAAAGCGAGCACCCGCAAGGCCGCCAGTTTCTGGCTGCTCTTTTCCCTGCCGCTGCTCTGGACCTTCGTCTTCCTGATCCTGCCCTATGGGGCGATGGGCATGATGAGCTTCTGGACGCGCCAGTTTCCGCTGTTCGTCCCGGATTTCCAGTGGGGCAACTACGTCCTTCTGTTTTCCGACCCGCAATATCTGACCGTGATCCTCCGGACGCTGAAGATCGCTGCGCTCGTCACCTTCTATTCGGTCGTCCTTGGTTATCCGCTGGCCTATTTCCTCGTCTTCACGATCCGTTCCGAGAAGCTGCGCACGCTGCTCTACATGTGCGTCGTCGTGCCGCTCTGGGTGTCCTATCTCCTGCGTGCCTATACCTGGAAGATCATTCTCGGCACCGACGGGGCGCTGAACTCGGCGCTGCTCTGGCTCGGCCTGGTCAATGAACCGCTCGACATCTTCCTCTACAACCAGGCGGCCATGGTGATCACGCTCACCTATATCTTCATCCCCTTCATGGTGATGCCGATCTTCACGGCGCTCGAACGCATTCCGCCCGCCCTGATCGAGGCCTCCCAGGATCTGGGCGCCGGGCCGTTCGAAACCTTTGTGCGGGTCATCATGCCGCTGTCGACCGCCGGCGTCATCGCCGGCGCGACCATGACCTTCTGCCTGTCCTTCGGCGATTTCGTCGCCCCGGTACTCGTCGGCGGACCGAGCGGCACCATGGTCGCAACCGTACTGCAGAGCCAGTTCGGCGCGGCCCTCAACTGGCCGCTCGGCTCGGCGCTTGCCGTGATCATTTTCACCCTGGTGCTCGTCGTGCTGCAAATTTCCAGCAGGCTCGATCGCGCCGGCCGCGTTTCCATGGGCTGAGGGAGAACATCATGCACAAACTCATCTGGTGGCAGAAAAGCCTGGTCGGCGTCGCGGTCGGAACCCTGCTCTTCCTCTATGTCCCCGTCGCGATCCTGATCCTGTTCTCCTTCAATGACAGCCCGGTCACCTCCTTCCCGCTCTCGGGTTTCACCTGGGGCTGGTACCAGAAGGTCTTTGCCAATCAGGACCTGCTGAAGGCCCTGAAGAACAGCCTGATCGTCGCCATTTCGGCAACGGCGCTGACCATTGTGATCGGGGTGCCGGCGGCACTCGCGCTCGACCGTTATCCCTTCGTCGGCAAGCAGCTGTTCAAGAACACGATCCTGCTTCCGCTGTCGCTGCCGGGCATCGTCACCGGTATCGCCATGCTGAACTTCTACAAGCAGATCGGTCTTCCGCAGAGCCTCGGCGCGGTGGTGATCGGCCATGCAACGGCGCTGGTCGGCATCGTCGTCGGGCAGGTCTTGGCGCGGCTGGAAAAGGTCAACCGCAACCTCTCAGAGGCAAGCTCCGATCTCGGTGCGACCGGCATCGAGACCTTCTTCTATGTGACCCTGCCGAACATCCGCTCGGCAATCATCGGCTCGGCCCTGTTGTGTTTCACGCTGTCCTTCGACGAAATCCCGGTCACCTACTTCCTGACCGGGCGCGACGTGACGCTGCCGATGTACATCTACTCGACGCTCAGGCGCGGCATCACGCCCGAGATCAATGCGATCGGCGCACTGATCGTCGTCGCATCGCTGGCGTTGATCCTGAGTTCGGTCAGCATGCTGCGGCAGAAGCAGTAGGAAGGATAAGGGGCCCGGCGTTCGCGCCGGGCTTCTTCAATCGCTGGCGCGGTTTGTCTTGCGCACGATGGTGGCGATATCGACGCCAAGCTCCTTGGCCGCCGCCCGCTTCGATCCCAGCCGGTCGAGGGCTTCGTTGATGATCCGCTCCTCGAAGGCGCGGGCCATGTCCTTCAGCGTCCGTCCACCCGACTCGATCTCGGGCATCGCGGTTTGTGGCGTGGCAGCCATCGGGAGCTGATCGGCGGTGGCATTCTGGACGCGCGAGAACGATGGCGGCAGATGCTCGGGGCTCGCGACGTCGGCTGCGACAATATCGATGTAGTCGACCACGCTCTTCATCTCGCGCAGGTTGCCGGGGAAGGGATGGCGCATCAGAATGGCCCGGCAGGCCGCCGACAGCCTGAGCGGCGCACCCCGCTCCTGGCTTGCCCTTTCGAGCATCATGTCGAGGATTTCCGCCTTGTCCGGGCGATTGCGCAGAAGCGGGATCTCCACCGGGAAGGTCGACAGGCGATAGAGCAGGTCCTTGCGGAAGCCGCCCTGCCGGGTCATTTCGGTCAGGTCGCGGTTGGTGGCGGTGATCACCCGGGTGTCGATCTTCTTCGACACTGATGAGCCGACCGGCTGGATGGTGCCGTCCTCGAGAAATTTCAGCAGCTTCGGCTGCGACGACAGCGGGATTTCACCGATCTCGTCGAGAAACAGCGTGCCGCCGGCAGCACTTTCGATATAGCCGCGCTTGCCTGCCTGGAGCGCGCCGGTGAATGCGCCGCGCTCATAGCCGAACATCTCCGACTCGAACAGTGTCTCGGGGATCGAGCCGCAATTGACGTGGACGAAGGGGCGGCCGCGCTCCCCGCCGGTTAGATGGATATGCCGCGCGATCGCGGTCTTGCCGACGCCGGATTCACCGAGCAACAGGATGCGGAAATTGCGCGCATAGGCCCGGACGGCCTGATCGATCTGGGTTCTGAGGCCGTCCGGGAAGAGGAGGCGCGCGCTTTCCTTCTGGTCTCCGGCGGAAATCGACCGCCCGGTCATGCCGCGTTTCGCGCGGTCCTGGTTCTCCGGGTCGCGCAGGAAGTAGACGGTGAAGCCACTGGCCGATCCAGCCACCACCAGCACGCGGCGGCTGGCCTGATAGACCTTGCCGGAGATCTTCGCCCGGATCAGACCCTGCGCATGGCCCCGCTCGGCCGAGGCGAGGAAGTCATCCATGTCGAAGTCGGAAAAGCGCAGGAAGGTCGACAGCGCCTGGCTTTCGAAGGGCGATGCAAGCCGGGCGGAGCGCTCGGCGGCGGTGTTGAGGAAGACCACGACCTCGTCGGGGTCGACGATCATCAGCCCGTCGGGCAGGAGATTGGCAAAGGCCAGGAACTGCGCGCTTTGGAAGTTCTGCTCCCAGGCTTCGCGGCTCAGCGCCTCCGCCCCCCGGACGCCTAGATAGAACTGCGGTATGTCGCCCGGTGTCATCATTCTCTTACGGCCGCTTTGGCTGGCGGGACGCCCTCTTGGGCGCGTGCGCTTCCCGCTCTCGAACAGTTATAGCCGTCCAGGCCTTGTCGTCCATGCCGCGGATCTGGCGGATGTGGACGTCGAGCAGGACGGAGGGCCCGGGACCGCCGGGATTGGTGAAGAGCGACCAGCCGGAGGCTCTCTTGCGGGTACGGACATAGGCCAGGAGCTGGCTCTCGACCGTCCGGCTGCCGGAAAAGGCCGCGGCAAAGGCCTTGTTGCGGTTGATCACCTTGCCTTCCGCGTCGAGCACGATCACCGGGTCCGGCATGCCGTCGAGCGCGCGGATTGCGAGCTTCAAAGCATTGGCCTTCTCGTCGTCGGCATTACGCTGTTCGGTGATGTCGCGGCAGTTGCCCCACAGTCGCAGCAGGAAGCCGTCGACGATATCGGCCCGGACGTCGTTAAGGATATATTGCAGCGTGCCGTCATGGCGGCGGTCGATGCTCAGCGCATCGTTGATCGCGTAGTTGGACTTGATGATCTCGTCGACGAACTTCTCGTTGGCGGCGCTGCGCGGCCAGTAGAGGCGCACGTCCTGTTCGTTGAAGTCGACGGATTCCGGCAGCTGGTAGATGCGTGACATGGCCGGATTGCACATGCGCCAGACCGACTGGTTTTCGAACACCTGCCGGATCACTTCGCTCTTCGGCAGGGTGGTGTCGACCGGCTCGAGGAAGACGATGCCCCAATGCGCCTCGTTGGAGGTCTCCACCATCGCCTGAAGCGTGCGGAAATCATCCTCCATCTGCCGATATCGGTTTCCCACGGGGCCGTAGTCCATCTTGGCGAGCCTCAGCGCGATCTCGCCGTTGAACCTCACGAAGCGGGTCCGTGCCAGGGTCCGGATCGGCCGGCCGCCGCGCGCCAGCAGCGTCAACTCCAGGGTGGCACCATGCTCCGAACGGCTGCGATTGCGCAGGATCTGCTGGATTTGCACGAAGGATTCCGGGGTGTAGAACGCGGATGCGTCACAGCCGGAAATTTCGCGGTCATAGGTTCCGAGCAATTCGGCCTGGGCCTCGTTGAACCAGAGCACCCGTCCCTCGTGCGAGATCACATCGACCAAAAGATCGGCTTCGAGCGACAGGCCTGCGTCCGCATGGCCCTGGTCCGGCAGCGCTCCCTCCATCATCGCCATGGTTCTGCGACCTTTCTGACATCGGAGCCGGACCGTCATCGCCTGGCCGGCTGCCTTGAAAACACTCTCGGGCAATCCGGCGCGAACCGGAACCCCCACTTCACTCAAACGAGACCCGTTCCCACAATGAAATTGCCGATCATGCGTTCGCAGCCGGGAATGAAATTGTAGCGGGCGGCCTGCGCCGGATCGATCTCGCTCCAGCAGGTCGCCATGCGGTCGCAGGTGGTTTCCGGATGAAACTGCACCGAGACCCAGTTGCCGCCATGATCGAGGGCCGCGGCCGGGAGCGTCGGACGCGTGGCAAGTACGGTCGTGCCCTGCGGGATCTCGATGACACGGTCGAAATTGCCGAAGAAGAAGGGGGAGGTCTCGTCGAAGCCGTGCAGCAGGTAGTGGTCGCGGCCTTCGTCGGTGAAGGCCAGCGGCAGGCTACCGACTTCTGGGCCGGCAGGATTTTTCTCGACCCGGCCGCCGAGCACCGTCGACATCAGCTGGTGGCCGCCGCATATGCCCATCAGCGGCTTGCCGGTGGCGCGCCAGCGGGCCAGCCAGTCGGCGATCTCGAGCTGCCAGCGATAATTGTCGGATACAGAGGCAAAGCTCCCGCCGAGGATCACGCCGTCGATCGCATCGATATCCGGCAGCGGCTCGCCTTCATGGGCCTTGATGCCGAGATAGTCGATCTTGTCCAGCATGCCGATCTGGTCGAGCAGGGCGGCGATGGCGATGGTCTCGTCATCGCCGCCGTGAATCCGGCGCCAGGTGGATTTGCTGTAGCTGCCGGGTTCGGCGAACTGTGAGATATAGGCAAGTGTCTTCCTGGGCATGATGAATCCGTCGACAGAATGGCAGCCATGGACCGGACCTGGAAGGCCGGCACTACATAGAGTCAGCAAGATCCGTGCCATAAGAATAGTTTAATATATTCAGTCGCTTGCCTTTTTGTGTGTGCAGCGCTGATGCGCAGACGCATAGGTCTTCGTCAATTTCGCATCAGCCACCGTCAATGGCTTCAGCCCGCCTCCGGTCGCCTTGCCCGAGGAAGGGGAGATGGCCGTTTTCTCCCGGCAATCGCGAGGTTGGACGCGTTCATATTGCGGGTGCGAGCAACAAGGCCTTGATGCTGCGTGTTTGCAGGAAATTCCCCCGGCAAAATCGCATCACGACGGGCCTGCTTGGGCCGCCACCGCGCGGTCCTAAAAATTTCTCTTGTGAAAACAAAAGGTTATAGAGCTGAAAACAGCTGGCACGGCTTTTGCTGCTGTCATGGGAAAGCGCCAAAGAGCGAGGGGAACCATGATCGCAGACGATTTGACCGACATCGGCAGCTTACCTTTCCTCGATATGAGCGACCCGGACTTCTCCATCCGGTCGCAACAGGTCAACGACGCCCGCGAGAAGAGCTGGTGCGCGTGGACCAACTACGGGCTGGCCGTGTTGCGCTACGACGAAGTGCACAAGCTGATGCGCGATGCGCGTCTCCGGCAGGGCAGCTACGCCTGGCCGAAGCTGAACGGCGTGTCCGGCCATTTCGCCGGCTGGTGGGAGCGCATGCTGCTGAGCCAGGAGGGCGCCAACCACGCCCGCCTACGCCGCCTCGCCAATCCCGCCTTCTCGCCCAAGCTGGTAATCGGCCTGCGGTCTGAATTTGCCAAGCTCGCCAATGAACTGATCGACCAGTTCATCGAGAAGGGCGCCTGCGAGTTCATGGCCGATTTCGCCGAGCCTTATGCGACGCGCGTCATCTGCATGCTACTCGGGCTGCCGCACGACAAATGGCGCGAGCTGGCGGATCTCGCGGCGGACATGGGGCTGGCCCTCGGCGTGACCTTCAAGCAGGACCTCGAGACGGTGGACGCCGCGACGGTCAAGCTGTTCGACTACGTGATGACGCTGGTCGATGAACTGCGCCAGCAGGACCTCGGCGAGGATTTCCTCTCCATGCTGGTCCGTACCAACATGCAGAGCGACGAGGCTTTGTCGGAACGGGAACTCTACGACCTGATCATGCTCGCCATCTTCGGCGGCATCGACACCACCCGCAACCAGATCGGGCTCGCCATGGACGTGTTCATGCGCCACCCGGAGCAGTGGCGGCTGCTGGGCGACAATCCGGAACTGGGAAAATCGGCCGTCGAGGAAGTGATGCGCGTCCGCCCGACGATCACCTGGGTGACGCGCGAAGCGGTCGAGGATTTCGTCTATCAGGGGCTCGAGATCAAGTGCGGCACGACGATCCACCTGTTCGGCCAATCGGCGGCATCCGATCCGCGGGCCTTTGCCGATCCGTCCTTCGACATAACGGCTGAACGCAAGCCGCATTTCGGCTTCGGCGGCGGCGCGCATTTCTGCCTTGGCCATTTCATCGCCCGCGGCGACATGACGGAGGCGCTCGCCATTCTGGCCCACCGGGTTCGAAATCCGCGCATTGACGGCAATGCCCGCTTTCTGCCCGACAGCGGCAATACCGGGCCGATCACGCTGCCGATCGCCTTCGACAAGGGGGAGCGCAAGGCGTTCATCCCGCCGAGCGCCGAGGAACCGGCAAAGCCCGTGGTCGCTGCCGGTGCCGAGACGGGGCCCGCCGTTTCGCTGACCGTCCTTTACGGCACGCAGACTGGCAATGCCGAGCAGATGGCGAGCGATATCGCCGGAATTGCCCGAAGCCGCGGCTTCGCTCCCCGTATCGCCCCCCTCGACAGCATCGAGATGGACGAGCTTGCCGGGCTGAAACGCCTGCTGATCGTCACCTCGACCTACGGCCAGGGCGAGATGCCGGACACGGCGCGCGGCTTCTGGGAAGCGCTCAGCGGCGGAGACGCGCCGGACCTCAACGGTCTTTCCTATTCGCTGATGGCCATGGGGGACTCGGGCTACGAGACCTTCTGCGCTGCTGGTCGCGACATGGACGAGCGGCTTCAAGCCCTCGGGGCGCAGGCGATCGAGCCGCGGGTCGATTGCGATACCAATTATGCGGCCACCGCCTTTGCCTGGGTCGATCGCGCGCTGGCTGCGGCCCGCGCCGTGGAAGGTGAGGATGCCGAAATGGAATTGGGCGATCTGCCCGCCGAAGCCGCCATCCGCTCCAAATGGAACCGCCGCAATCCCTACCCGGCGCGCATGGCGGCCAATCGTCGGCTCTCCGGCGCGGGTTCGGCCAAGGACACGCGGCATATCGAGTTCGAACTCGGCGACAGCGGTCTCGCTTACGAGGCCGGCGACTGCATCGGCGTCATCCCGCAGAACGACAAGGGTCTCGTCGATGCGCTGATGAACCAATTCGGCGCCTGTGCCCATGTCCCGGTCGCAGGCCACGACAAGCCACTCGGCACGCTGCTGACCGAAGCCTTCGAGATCAGCACACCTTCGCGTGAACTGATCGCAGAGGTCGCCCGCCTTTCGGGCGATGCCGAACTGAACCACGTGTTGGAGAACGGCGACCGTCAGGCCCTTGATGCCTGGCTGCGGGGCCGCGACATTCTCGACCTTCTTGGCATGATGCCGAAGGATGCGATGTCGCTCCCGGACTTCATCAGTCTGCTGAAGCCGCTCCAGCACCGCGCCTATTCGATCGCCTCGAGCCCGAAAGAGCATCCGGGCAGCATCCACCTGACGGTTGCCACCATCCGCTATCAGAGCCATGGCCGGGCGCGGCAGGGCGTCGCCTCCACCTTCCTGGCCGACCGTGTCGGGGAAGGCAAGACGGCGCCGATCTTCCTGTCGCCGAACCGGGCCTTCCGTGTCCCGGAAAATGACGCTGCGCCGATGATCATGATCGGTCCCGGCACCGGTGTGGCCCCCTTCCGCGCCTTCCTGCAGGAGCGCCGCGCTCGCGGCGCAAAGGGCCGCAACTGGCTGTTCTTCGGAGACCAGCATCGCGACCGCGACTTCCTCTATCAGGATGACTTCGCCGCCATGCAGGTCTCCGGCCTGCTGACGAGGCTCGATCTCGCCTTCTCCCGCGATCAGGCGGAGAAGGTCTATGTCCAGCACCGGATGCGCGAGAACGCGCGCGAGCTCTTCGCCTGGCTCGAGGACGGCGGGTACCTCTACGTCTGCGGCGACGCCACGCATATGGCGACCGACGTCGAGCAGGCACTGGTCGAGATCATCGCCTCCGAGGGGGCGATGTCGGCGGACGATGCCGAGGCCTATCTCGACCGACTGCGCAAGGAAAAGCGCTACGCCCGCGACGTCTACTGACCGCTGTCCCGACCTTCATCCACCCTATCAGGGGCGGCTCCGGCCGCCTGTATCGGAGAGAGATTGCATGACAAAGCTCAATGAATTGGCAGCCCGGCTCGAACGGGATGGGATCGACATCCTGCATGTCGGCCTGTTCGACTATGCGAGCGTCTTTCGCGAACGTCGCCTGAAGCGCGAGCAGTTCCTTGCCTGGGCGCGGGACCCGCGCTTTTCCAACACGCTGCCGCACTGGGACTCGGCCGACAGCCTGTTCGGCGGCGGCCCTTATCTCACCGAGGCGCTGAGCCTCGACGTGGACTCGCTTCGCCCCTATGCCTTCGAGCCGAACGCCGCGGCGATCGTTGCCGACTATGCGGGGGAAAACCGCGAACTCATGCCGCGCGCCGTGCTGGCGCGCCAGATCGAGCGTGCGGCCAGCATGGGCTACGAGGTGCGCGCCGCCTTCGAATTCGAGGTGATCTTCCTCAAGGAAAATGCGGCAAGCCTGCGCGACAGCGGCTTTTCCGCCATGCACACCTTCATGCCGGAGAACAAATGCTGGTCGGGCCAGACGGCGGCCGATCAGGCCGAATTCGTTTCCGGCCTGGAGAAAGCCATCGTCGATCACGGTGTTTCGCTGTTTGCGGTCGCCGGTGAGTTGGGTCCGGGCTGCTTCGAAGCGACGCTTGCCGCCGAGACGCCGATGAAGGCCGCCGACGATGCCGCCTTCTTCCGCCAGGCGGCCCGTGCCTATGCCCGCCGGCAGGACATGACGGCGAGCTTCATGGCCTCCATGGGCGGCTCCTTCCCCGGCATCGGCGGTCATGTCACCCTGTCGCTCCGGGACAAGGCGACCGGGCGCAACGTCTTTTCCGATCCGGCTGCCACGACCAATCAGGCGGCAAGGCACTTCATCGGCGGCATGGCCAGGCTCGTGCCCGAGGCTTTCGCGCTCTGCGCTCACACGGTCAATGCCTATCGCCGCTTCGCTCCCGGTTCCTGGGCGCCGAAATCGGTCAGCTGGGCGGAATACACGTTCACCACGGCGGTGCGGTCCGTTCCGTCGGCGGAGGATAGCGCCCGCCTGGAATTCCGTCTGCCCGGCGCCGACTGCAACCCGCATCTGACGCTGGCGCTGGCGCTGGCCGGCGGTCTGGACGGACTGGAGAACAAGATCACCCCGCCGGACGCGACGCCCTTCGGAGGGCCGGACGATATTCCGCCGGGCGCCACCCGCCTGCCGCGTGATCTGAAGGACGCAGCCGACCGACTGAGAGCGAGCGAACTCGCCGCCCGCCATTTCGGCGAGGCCTTCACCGCGCATTTCGCCAAGGCCTGCGAGATCGAGCATGCCGCCCTTGCCCGCGCCGTCAGCGCCTTCGAGCTCGCCCGTTATCTCGAAGGCTGAACCCCCAAACCCGTCCCAACCCAAAAACAAAAGAGGAGAACGCCCTATGGCAAAGCACGAAAACTGCGACATGTTCCGCGAACTGAACGATCCTATGCGCAAGGAACGCGTCGCGCGGGTAAGCGAGAAGATCAAGGCTCTCGGCATCGAATACATCTACTACCAGTACATCTCGATAACCGGCCGCGTTCTCGGCAAGGCGGTTCCGGCCCGCCACTGGGAATACAATGCCCGCAAGGGCGTGCAGACGTGGATGGGCGGCGTCACCAACGTCTCGACCGACATGAACGGCACGCTGTTCGGCTTCTCGGCCAATGATGGCGAGACGGTCGCGCTGCCCGACCCGGAAACCTTCTGCCAGCTGCCCTGGGACAAGCGCGTCGCCCGTGTCTTCTGCACGCTGTTCTACGGCCTTGAGGACGCGAAAAATCCGGGCGGCTATTTCGAATGCGATACCCGCGGCAACCTCAAGCGTTTCGACCGGGAATTCCGCGAGAAGCACAACGGGCTTCACCTGCGCGTTGGCATGGAGCCGGAAATGCTGTGGCTGAAGAAGAACCCGGACGGTTCGGCTACGCCCTATTCCGGCATCACCGAACCCTATGCCTACCACATCGGCCAGTTCGAAAGCGCCCGTCACATCTGGACGCAGGTCTATGAATATTCGCACGCCATGGGTCTCGACATGATCCAGGGCGACGTCGAGGACGCGCCGGGCCTGCTCGAACTCAACTTCGCCTTCGACGATGCGCTGAAGACCTGCGATCGGCTCACCACCTATCGCCAGATCTGCAACGAGGTCGCCCGCCAGCACGGACTGATCGCCTGCTTCATGGCAAAGCCGATGATGGGCGTGCCGGCCAATGGCTGCCACCACAATTGCTCGATCTGGACCGGCGGATCGGCTGAGCTGCAGCAGCTGGTGCCGGGCGAGCTGCCGGGCATGGAAGAACTCTTCACCTACACCAAGGGTGGCGTGAACGAGTTCGAGAACAAGGAGGAAGGCTGGTTGCCGACCGAGATCGGCCACCATGCCCTTGGCGGTGCGCTGAAGCATATCGGCGCGCTCACCGCGATCGGAGCCTCGACGGTCAACTCCTATCGCCGCTTTGCCGATGTCGGCCTGTGGGCACCGATCGGCGCCAACTGGGGCCTGCAGAACCGCTCCTGCACCATCCGCATCTCGGCACCCGACCGCTTCGAGTTCCGCGCCGTCGACGCCATGGTCAACCAGCACCTGTTCTGCGCGGCGCTGATCAAGGCGCTCGACGACGGTATCTCCAACAAGATCGACCCCGGCGCACCGGAAGATCGCAATGTCGTGGAAGTGATGAAGGCGGGCGGCCATGTCGACCTCATCCCGCTCAACCTCAACGAAGCGCTGGATGCCCTGCAGAAGGACGATCTGGTACTGGAAGCCATGCCCGGCAGGCTCTATGAGTTGTACGACCTGATGAAGCGCGACGACTGGAAGCGATTCCTCAAGGAAGTCACCAATTGGGATCTCGACCGCTACATGGACTACCTGCCCTGAGCGATACGAGCAGAATTTTACGAACGGCGCCCGACGCCGTCCGCCTTGCCATTTCCGACCTCTGATTGGAGTTATCCATGTCTCACCATCTGCAATTCTTCATCGACGGCGCCTGGGTCGATCCGGCCGTGCCGGCAACCCTCGACGTCATCAATCCCGCGAACGAAGAGGCCTATACCCAGATCTCCGTCGGCTCGAAGGCCGATGTCGACAAGGCGGTTGCCGCCGCCAAGAAGGCCTTCGCCAGCTTTTCCAAGACCTCGGTCGCCGAGCGCCTGGCGCTGTTGAAGAAGATCCTCGAAGTCTACAATGCCCGCTTCGAAGACATCGCGGTTGCTGTGTCCAACGAAATGGGCGCGCCACTGTCCTTTGCCCGCGACGCCCAGGCCTGGGCCGGCCGCGCGCATATGGAATCCACCATCGAGGCGCTGGAGAACTACACGTTCTCCGAGAAGCGCGGCTCGACCACCGTGGTCAAGGAGCCGATCGGCGTCTGCGCGCTCATTACGCCGTGGAACTGGCCGCTCAACCAGATCGTCTGCAAGGTCGCGCCGGCGATTGCCGCCGGCTGCACGGTTGTCCTGAAGCCCTCGGAAATCGCTCCGATCTCCGGCATCGTCTGGGCCGAGATCATGGAAGAGGCCGGCGTGCCGAAGGGTGTGTTCAACCTCGTCAACGGCAACGGCCCCGATGTGGGCCAGGTCATGGCCGGCCACCCGGATGTGGACATGGTGTCCTTCACCGGCTCGACCCGCGCCGGCATCATCGTCGCCAAAACCGCGGCCGACACCGTCAAACGCGTCGCCCAGGAACTCGGCGGCAAGTCTGCCAATATCGTGCTGCCCGACGCCGATCTCGAAACGGCCGTGACCAAGGGTGTGCAGGGCTGCTTCGGCAATTCGGGCCAGTCCTGCGATGCGCCGACCCGCATGCTGGTTCCGGCCGACCGCCACGACGAGGCATTGACCTTCGCCAAGGCCGCTGCCGAAGCCCACAAGGTCGGCAGTCCGACCGCCGAGGATACCGATCTCGGCCCTGTCGTTTCCCAGCTGCAGTTCGACAAGATCCAGCGCCTGATCGAGGCCGGCATCAAGGAAGGCGCAACCCTCGTCACCGGTGGCCTCGGACGCCCCGAGGGTCTGAACCGCGGCTACTATGTCCGCCCGACGATCTTCGGCAACGTCACCAACGACATGACGATCGCCCGCGAGGAAGTCTTCGGGCCCGTGCTGTCGATCCTGCCCTACAAGACCGAAGAAGAGGCGATCGCCATCGCCAACGACACGGTCTATGGCCTTGCGGCTTACGTCCAGTCGCAGAACATCGAGCATGCCCGGGCCGTTGCGCTCGAGATGCGCGCCGGGTCGGTTTACCTCAACTATCCGGACTGGGACACGCACGCCCCGTTCGGCGGCTACAAGCAGTCGGGCAACGGACGCGAATATGCCGACTGGGGCATCCACGATTTCCTCGAGATCAAGGGCATTGTCGGCTACGGGGATTGAGTATCGGCCAGAGACGCCCGGGACCCCTGGTCCTACGGCGGCCCGGGGAACACCGGCAGATGAAAATCGCCCGCGGCAGTCTCCTGCCGCGGGCGATCGTCGAAGGGCGTGGGGTGCCTGCGCAATCAGGCCGAGGGCTCAATCCTCTTCCTGGAAGACCTCTTCGCGCTTCGCCTTCACCGAGGGCAGGAAGACGACGACGAGGACGGCCACGGCAATGAGCAGAAGCACGGCGCTGATCGGCCGGGTGACGAAGGTCATCGGGTCGCCGCGCGACAGGATCATGGCGCGGCGCAGATTCTCCTCCAGCAGCGGCCCGAGCACGAAGCCGAGCAGCAGCGGCGCCGGCTCGCAACGCAGCTTGACCAGGATGTAGCCGAGCAGCCCGAAACCGGCGACGGCATAGAGGTCGTAGACGTTGGAATTGACGCTGTAGACCCCGATCGAGCAGAAGGCCATGATGATCGGAAAGAGCACGTAGTAGGGGATGGTGAGCAGTTTCACCCAGAGCCCGATCAGCGGCAGGTTCAGCACCACCAGCATCAAGTTGCCGATCCACATGGAGGCAATGATGCCCCAGAACAGCGCCGGCTGTTCGGTGGCGACGTTCGGCCCGGGCACGATGCCCTGGATGATCATCGCGCCGACCATCAGCGCCATGACCGGGTTGGCCGGGATGCCGAGGGTGAGCAGCGGGATGAACGAGGTCTGGGCACCGGCATTGTTGGCCGATTCCGGACCTGCGACGCCCTCGATCGCGCCATGGCCGAACTCTTCCGGATGGTCGGAAATGCGCTTCTCGACCGTGTAGGAGGCAAAGGCCGCGAGGATGGCGCCGCCGCCCGGCAGGATGCCGAGCGCCGAACCGATGGCCGTGCCGCGCAGGACCGGCGCCACCATGCGGCGGAAGTCGTCGCGCGTCGGCCAGAGGTTGCTCACCTTCGACATCAGCACGGTGCGGGTCTTCTCGCCTTCCAGGTTGCGCAGGATCTCGGCGATGCCGAAGACGCCGACGGCGACCGCGACGAAGTTCAACCCATCGGCATATTCGCGGATGCCGAGGGTGAAGCGCGGCGTGCCGGAATAGATGTCGGTGCCGACGAGGCCGAGCAGCAGGCCGAGCGAGACCATGGCAAGTGCCTTGACGATCGAACCGTGGGCGAGAGCGATCGAGGAGACAAGACCGACGACCATAAGAGAGAAGTACTCGGCGGCGCCGAACTTGAGTGCCACGGCGGTGAGCGGGATGGCAAGAACGGCGACCAGGAAGGTGGAGACCGTGCCGGCGAAGAAAGAGCCGAGCGCGGCGATGGACAGCGCGGCACCGGCGCGGCCGTTTCGGGCCATCTGGTAGCCATCAATCGCAGTCACCGCGGACGAGGATTCGCCCGGCATGTTGATCAGGATCGCGGTGGTCGACCCACCGTATTGCGCGCCGTAGTAGATGCCGGCGAGCATGATCAGCGAAGAGACCGGCTCGAGCTGAAAGGTGATCGGCAGCAGCATGGCGATGGTCGCGGTGGCGCCGATGCCGGGCAGCACGCCGATCAGCGTGCCGAGCAGAACGCCGATCAGGCAGAAGAGCAGGTTTTCCGGCGAGGCCGCGGTGGAAAAGCCGAGGGCGAGATTGCTGAAGAAATCCATGGGTTCTTCCTAAAACCGGGTCCAGGGGCCGAACCGTTCGAAGGGCAGGCCGAGGGCGTAGCTGAAGACGATCACGGAGAAGACCGTGATGGCGGCGGCCAGCAGCAGTGCCATGACCGGGCCCATGCGGTGCGAGGCAAAGGCGGCGATCAGCGCTGCGAAGAAGATCGACGGCACGAAGCCGAGGCCGCGCACGGTGAGCCCGAAGAAGATCGGCGCCGGCAGGATGAGAAGGATGCCCCTCAAGGCGATCGGGCCGAGCGGTTCGCCCTCGACCTTGCCGGATTGGAGAAGAATGATGGTGCCGAGCAGGATCAGAATGGCGGCAAGCATGAGCGGGAAGAGCCCCGGTCCCATGCGAAAGGCCGTGCCGAGCTCGAGGCTGAGGCTTTGATAGGCGAAAAAGCCGCCAAGCCCCATGAACAGAGCGCCGCAAAGGGCGTCGGTCCGGTCGAATTTCATGGATTTCATGGTGTCCCCCTTGGTGCGGCCGTCAAAGCCGCTGAGTCACGCCGCGCGGGACTGCCGCCCGCAATCGCGCGGGCGGCAGCCACAAAGCGAGAGGTCAGTCGGCGAACTGGCCGGCGGCTTCGATCACGGGCTTCCAGCGGGCGATCTCGCTTTCGAGCTTAGCCTTGAGTGCTGCCGGCGTCGCGTCGGCTTCCGGCGACGGTGCGGTGCCGAGTTCGGCGAAGCGGGCGGCGACGTTCTGGTCCTTGAGCGCGACCTGAAGCGACTTCGACAGGCGTTCAATGGCCTCCGAAGGGGTGCCCTTCGGTGCGTAGATGCCGTGCCAGATACCGACCTGGAAATCGGCGAGACCGCCTTCGGCTGCGGTCGGCACGTCCGGCAGAACGTCGAGACGGGCGGGCGATGTCACGGCATAGGCCTTGATCGTGCCGCCCTGGATCTGCTTCGTCGTATTGGTGGTCTGGTCGCACATGATGTCGACCTGGCCGCCGAGCAGGTCGGTCATGGCCGGACCGGTGCCCTTGTAGGGCACGGTCACGATGGGGGTGTCGATCGCGCTCATCAGCAGCATGCCGCAAAGATGCGAGGCGGCACCGATGCCGGCATTGGCGACGGTGACGGTATCCTTGTTGGCCTTCATGTAGTCGACCAGGCCCTTGAGGTCGGCCGGCTCGAGGTCCTTGCGGGCGACGATCGTCATCGGCACGTCGGTAACGAGGCCGACATAATCGAAGGCGTTCAGCGTGTCATAGGCGAGTTTGCGATAGAGTGTGGCGCTGGTCGCCATGCCGATGTGGTGCAGCAGCACGGTGTAGCCGTCCGCCGGAGCGGCAGCGACCCGGCCGGCGCCGAGCGTGCCGCCCGCGCCGCCGACATTTTCGACAATGATCTGCTGACCGAGGTCCTTCGACATCGATTCGGCGACGAGGCGGGCCACGGTGTCGGTGGGGCCACCGGCGGCGAAGGGCACGACCATGGTGATCGTGCGCTCCGGATAGCCCTCGGCAAAGGCGGCGGCGGACGACAGCGTGACAGCGAACGCGGCACCGAGGCCGAGCATAGTTTTCAGGATCTTCATCGAATTCCTCCCGGATGAATTGCGCCAGGCCGGTGCGGCTCCTTCCGCGCCGGTCCTGGATGCGCCAACAGTGCGGGGCGGAGGGCGGCTCGCAAGTGGTATGAGGCGGCACGGGCCCGGTTTTGACGATGCATGCAATGCAGCATGGGTGGGTTCGGGAACAAAGCGCGATGATGATGGGTGGAAATCCACCCATCGGCCGATCAGCTATCGAAGTCGTCGAGCGTCATGCCGGGCTTTCGTTCGAGCCCGTATTTCTGCATCTTCTCGTAGAGCGTCTTGCGGGAGATGCCGAGCTGCTCGTAGACCGGCCTCAGATTGCCGCCATGGGCGGAAATTGCGCTTGCTAGGATGCCGCGTTCATAGGTTGCGACCTTGTCGGCGAGGCGCTGGCGCACGGCGACCTGCGGGCTTTCGTCGGGGAGAGGATCGAGCCCCAGCACCAGCCGGTCGGCGGCGTTGCGTAATTCGCGGACATTGCCTGGCCAGGGGCGGGCGGCAATCTCGGCCAGCAGGGCGGGGGAGACGTCGATATCGTCGCGCCTGTACCGGGCGGCGGCCTCGCGCACCAGCTGGAGAAAGAGGATCGGGATGTCCGCAAGCCGGTCTGCCAGGGCAGGCACATGCAGGGTCGCGACATTGAGGCGATAGAAGAGGTCTGCACGGAAGCGCCCTGCTGCGACCTCGGCCTCCAGGTCCGCCTTGCTGGTGGCGATGAAGCGTACGTCGAGCGGTACGACCTCGTTCGAACCCAGCCGCGTAATGACCCGCTCCTGCAGGACGCGCAGGAACTTCGCCTGCAGGTCGAAGGGCATGGAGCCGATCTCGTCCAGCAGGATCGTGCCGCCGCGGGCATGCTCGAACTTGCCGTAGCGCGGCCGTAGCGCGCCGGGAAAGGCGCCGGCCTCGTGGCCGAAAAGCTCGCTTTCGATCAGGTTTTCCGGCAGGGCCGCGCAGTTGATGGCGATCAGCGGCCGGTTGGCGCGCGCGCTCACGTCATGCAGCGCGCGGGCCACGACTTCCTTGCCGACGCCGGTGTCACCGATGATCAGCGTGTCTGCGTCCGTGGCGCCGATGGCCCGCAGCCTGTAGCGCAGGTCGACCATGACCTGGGTTCTGCCCGGCAGGCGGGTCTCTATGTCGTCGCGCTTGCCGGCGACGGCGCGCAGCCGGCGGTTTTCCATGACCAGGCTGCGCCGGTCCAGGGCCCGGCGGATGATGCCGGCGAGATGCTGGGCGGTGAAGGGTTTTTCCAGGAAGTCATAGACGCCGGCGCGCATGGCGCTGACGGCGAGCTGCACGTCGGCATGGCCGGTCACCAGGATCACGGGGATTTCGGCATCCACCTCTCGGATGTGCTGCAGCAATGTCATCCCGTCCATGCCGGGCATGCGGATGTCGCTGACGACGACGCCGCCGAAACCGTAGCCGACCAGTTCGAGAACGGGCTCCGGCGTCGAAAAGGTCGTCACCTCCAGGCCGAAGAGTTCGAGCGCCTGGGCCGAGGACCGGCGCATGTCTTCCTCGTCGTCGATCAAAAGGATGCGCTGGCCGTTCATTACTCAGCCGCCTCCTTCATCTTTTCCGCGGCGTCGAGCTCGATGCGGAACACCGCGCCGCCTTCCGCATGGTTGGCGACCGACAGGCTGCCGCCGAAATCCTTGACGATATTATAGGAAATCGAGAGGCCGAGGCCGAGCCCCTTGCCGACGCCCTTGGTGGTGAAGAAGGGGTCGAAGATGCGCTCGGCGATGGCTGCGGGGACGCCGGGTCCATGGTCGCGGATGGTAATGACGACCTTGCCGCCCTTGCGGCGAGCTTTGAGTTCGATGTTGCGGTCGGCCTGACCCTCCACCGCATCGGCGGCATTGGTGAGGATGTTGACGAGGACCTGCTGCAGGCGAACCGGTCCGGCCACCACGAAAAGATGTCCGCGACCGAGGTCGACGTCGAGGGTCGCGTTGGCCACCTTGAGCCGGGCTGCGACGATTTCCAGCGTGTCGTCGATCACCGCGTCCAGCGCCACCGGCCCGAGCTTCTCGTTTGGCTTGCGGGCGAAGTTCCGCAGGTGCCGGCTGATCGAGGCCATGCGGTCGACGAGGCCCGAGATGCGCAGCAGGTTGTCGCGCGCCTCGCCGGTGCGGCCGCGGTCGATCAGCAAGGCGGCGCTATCGGCATAGGTCTTGGCGGCGGCGAGCGGCTGGTTGAACTCGTGCGACAGGGCTGCGGACATCTGGCCGAGGCCGGCGAGCTTGCCGGCCTGGATCAGATCGGCCTGGGTCTTGCGCAACTCCTGTTCGGTAAGTCGCCGCTCGGCGATTTCCAGTTCGATCTGCTCATTGACGCGGGCAAGGTCGGCGGTGCGTTCGGCAACACGATGCTCGAGTTCGTTGCGGGCCCGCTCCTCGATACGCAGCCGTTCGGCCGTGCGGGCCCGGCGCTGCAGCAGGATGGCGATCGCCAGACCGGCGAGGCAGACGAAAAGCACGACGGCGATCACCACGGTGCGGGCCTGGCCGCGCACCGATGCCGTGTCCATCAGCACGTTCACGGTCCAGTCGGCCTCGGGCATGTAGTGCGACAGCACGAGGTATTCGCGGGAAGCGCCGCCCGCCGTGACCGTCATCAGCCGGTGGCCGCCTTCCTCGCTCTCGCGCAACGGCAACTCTTTCAGCGGCGCATCTGCATAGCGACGCGAGGCCTGGGTGCGGGCGAGCCGTGCCGCGTCCAGCGGATGGATGCCGCTATAGAGCCACTCCGGGCTGCCGGTCATGAAGATGATGCCTTCCGGATCGGCGACGAAGATCTTGTATTCGCCGCCCTTCCACGACGCCTCGATCGAATCGATGTCGACCTTGAAGACGATCACGCCGCGGATGTCTTCATCGACGCTGACGGGCGAGGCGAAATAGTAGCCGCGTTTCAGGGAGGTGGTGCCGAGGGCGTAGAACCGGGATTGCCGGCCCTTGGCGGCATCCTGGAAATAGGGGCGGTAGCTGAAGTTCTGCCCGACGAAGCTCGCCGGCCCGTCGTAATTGCTGGCCGAGATCGTCTCGCCGTCCATGGTCATGACATAGATGTCGGAGGACCGGAGCAGGGCGTTGATTTCCTTGAGGTAGGCGTTCGCGGTCTCTCTCAGGGCGGGATCGGAGGGCGCGCGCAGCAATGCCTTGATGTCGTCGTGATCGGCGATCAGCGCGGGGAGCGGTTCGTAACGGCTCAGGTGGCCGCCAAGCGCCGAGACGGCGAGGCGCAGTGCCGAACTTGCCTGGAGCGATGCCTCTTCCATATAGGCGCGCGTGGCCACAGCGCCGCCCTGGAAGACGGCAAGCCCGATGAAGACGGGTAGAATGACAAAGACCAGGGCATGTCGCAGTTTCACGGAACAACGGCCTCCTCTTCCGTTCCCCCGGCCAGGGCGGCCGTCGGCACGAGTTTAGAGAGGCAGGCGACCGTTTCCTAGAGGCGATCTGCGTGGAACCGCGTCCGGCGGGCGGGTACGCCTGTCAGTTCGCCGTGGTCGAACGATGCGCCCAGCCCGTCATGCCCGCTCATGCAGGGTGGTCGGCGGCAGAATGACCAAATCGGGCCGCTGCACTGCGATAAAATTTCGACAGATCATGCGACCCGTGACATAAGGCGCCCCGGAACCCCTCAAGCCCCCATGTCCGGTCATGATTCGTATCGAAAACATCAGCAAGCAGCTCAGCCACCGTATTCTCTTCATCGAGAGCTCCGCCGCGCTCAACAAAGGCGAGAAGATCGGCCTGGTCGGTCCGAACGGGGCCGGCAAGACGACGGTCTTCCGCATGGTGACTGGCGAGGAACAGCCGGACGAGGGCCAGATCTCGGTCGAGAAGGGCGTGACGATCGGCTATTTCAACCAGGATGTCGGCGAGATGTCCGGCCGGAGCGCGGTGGCCGAAGTGATGAACGGCGCAGGCCCGGTCAGCGAGGTCGCTGCCGAGCTGCGCGAGCTTGAGGCCGCCATGGTCGATCCGGACCGGCTGGACGAGATGGATACCATTATCGAGCGCTATGGCGAGGTCCAGGCTCGTTACGAGGAGCTCGACGGCTATGCGCTGGAGGGCCGCGCCCGCGAAGTGCTGGCTGGCCTGAGCTTCAGCCAGGAAATGATGGACGGAGACGTCGGCAAGCTGTCGGGCGGCTGGAAGATGCGCGTGGCGCTGGCCCGCATCCTTCTGATGCGCCCCGATGTCATGCTGCTCGACGAACCGTCGAACCATCTCGACCTGGAGAGCCTGATCTGGTTGGAGCAGTTCCTCAAAGGTTATGAAGGCGCGCTGTTGATGACCTCGCACGACCGCGAGTTCATGAACCGCATCGTCAACAAGATTATCGAGATCGATGCCGGCTCGCTCAACACCTATTCCGGCAATTACGAGTTCTACGAGCAGCAGCGGGCACAGAACGAAAAACAGCAGCAGGCGCAGTTCGAGCGGCAGCAGGCGATGCTGGCCAAGGAAATCAAGTTCATCGAGCGCTTCAAGGCGCGCGCATCCCATGCCTCGCAGGTGCAGAGCCGGGTGAAGAAGCTGGAGAAAATCGACCGCGTCGAGCCGCCGAAGCGCCGCCAGGTCGTCGCCTTCGAATTCCAGCCGGCACCGCGCTCGGGCGAAGACGTTGTCAATCTGAAGAACGTGCACAAGAAGTACGGCCAGCGGGTCATCTACGAGGGCTTCGATTTCATGGTCCGGCGCAAGGAGCGCTGGTGCATCATGGGCGTCAACGGCGCCGGAAAGTCGACCCTGCTGAAGCTGGTGGCGGGTGATTCCACACCCGATCAGGGCACGGTCAGCGTCGGCGCCAGCGTCAAGATGGGCTATTTCGCCCAGCATGCGATGGATATTCTCGATGGCGAGATGACGATCTTCGAGACGCTGGAAAGCACCTTCCCGCGGGCAGGCCAGGCGCCGCTGCGGGCCCTTGCCGGCTGCTTCGGCTTCTCCGGCGACGACATCGAGAAGCGCTGTCGCGTTCTGTCGGGTGGAGAGAAGGCGCGTCTGGTGATGGCGATCATGCTGTTCGACCCGCCGAATCTTCTGGTGCTCGACGAGCCGACCAACCACCTTGATCTCGACACCAAGGAAATGCTGATCAAGGCGCTGTCGCAGTATGAAGGCACGATGCTGTTCGTCAGCCACGACCGTCACTTCCTGGCGGAGCTTTCCAATCGCGTGCTGGAACTGACGCCCGAAGGCGCGTTCCAGTATGGCGGCGGCTACACGGAGTATGTGGCGCGGACCGGCCACGAGGCGCCGGGCCTGCGGAGCTGACGTTCTGGGGAGAGCCCGGCCGATCCGCTTGATCGGCCGGCTCGATCGTCAGGCCATGGCGCCGCTCGCTACATCGCGGGCGCGGGCCACCCAGGCCGCACCCTCGCGGGCGTGGTGGAAACCGTTGGACAGCGGCGCTGCCGGATAGATGTCCCGGAGATGGTCGATCGCCTCATCGGCCTCCAGCGTGCCGTCGAGCATGGCGCGATAGAGCCTTGCGACCGCGACCATGTCGCAGTCCTGCGGCGACAGGCGCATGGCCGAGACGCCGCACGCGGCGAGGTCCGCCAGTTCTCCAAGCAGCGCCTGGCAAGTGTGGGACACGGTCTGAACGCCGTTCAGCGCGAGGAAGGACTGGCGGTCCAGCGTCTTGACCGACAGGCCGTCCGGCTCCTCGCCGCAGACGAAAAGGCAGTTGTCCTTAATCTTGCCCTTGGAACGGGCATGGGCGCAGCGCGCCGAAATGGCGAGCGGCATGCGACCGAAGGCGAAGACCTCGAAATCGATGCCGGGGCTGTCGGCGACGATCCGCTCGACGGAGGTGAAGGGCAGTTCGGGCGGCAGGCAGATGGTCCTGGCGCCCCGGTTCGCCAGCAGCCTCGCGGTTGCCGCATTGTAGACATTGACCAGCGGGCCGACATTGTGCGGCTTGCCGTTCAACAGCCCGAGCGCCGAAAGGTCGTTAGCCTCGATCCGATGATCGCTCTCCTCGACCAGTTCGCGCACCTGCCGGCTTTCCCGCTCCAGCGTCACCAGCGCCAGCGTCGAGAACACCACGGTCTTGCCGGCCGCCTCGAGCCGTTCGGTCACTTCGGCAAGATGGGGTTCGATGAAATGCTGGCGCTTGGAGCACACGGTCTCGCCGATCACCACCGCGTCGAAGGGCGATTCGTCGGCGATGCGGAAATGGAAGTCGCGCCATTTGGGGCCGTCCCACAGATAGTAGACGGGACCCATGGTGAGCGAGGGGGAAGGGGAAGGGGAAGGGGAAGGGGTATCGGTATCGGTATCGGTCATGCTTATCTCCAGCGCTTCTCGTAGGCGCCCGATGTGGTCTTCTGCCCTTCGCTCAGACCCCGCAGGCCGGCGAGAAGCGCAGTGCGCTGTTCGGGTTTGGCCGAGAGCGCCTTCTTCAGCGTCGAGACGACTTCGGCGACATAGGCCTTGCCGCGCTGGCGACCCTCGATCTTCAGCGCGCTGACGCCGGCGGCGGTCAAGGCGTCGATCTCGCTCATGACGTCGAGCGAGACAGGATCCTCGAAAGCGTAGGCCCGGTCGTCGGCGATGTCGAAACGGCCCTTGCATAGCGTCGGATAGCCGGCGGCCTCGCCGGCCGGGAAGCGGTTTATGGTGTAGTCGCCGAGCTCGGAGACGAGCTCATTGCCTTCCTTGCGGTAGTGGACGTGGCTTGCCGGAGAGCAGACGCCGTTCATGTTGGGCGACTTGCCGGTCGCATAGGAAGAAAGCGAGCAGCGCCCCTCGGCCATGACGCAAAGCCCGCCGAAGACGAAGACCTCGATTTCGCAGCGAATCTTCGGGGCGATGCGGGCGATGTCGGCGATGGTCAGCGTGCGTGGCAGAACGACCCGCTTGGCGTTGAAGGCGTCGACGAGGAAATTGATCGCGTCGACATTGGAGGCGGAGGCCTGGACCGAGACGTGCAGCCGCTGTTCGGGATAGCGCTCCGTCACATGCGCCATCAGGCCGAAATCGGCGAGGATCAGGGCGTCGGCGCCAAGCGCCACGGCGTCGGCTGCGGCGCGGTACCAGATCTCTTCGTCGCCGGCGCGCATGAAGGTGTTGAGCGCGACGAAGGTCTGCGTCTTGTGGCGACGGGCATAGGCAATCGCCTCGCGCAGTTCGTCCCGGCTGAAGTTGAGACCGGGAAAGTTGCGGGCATTGGTCTCGTCGCGGAAGCCGCAATAGACGGCATCGGCGCCGGCATCGACGGCTTCGCGGAAGGCGGCGGGGGTGCCGGCCGGGCAGATCAGTTCCATGCGGATCCCTCTCTGCTAAGCGCGCGGCGGCGAATGCCCTCGGCCATGCGGCCGAAGATCGGGGCGAAGGGACCGGCCAGCGTCGAGAGGTCGCGCGGCAGGTCGATGTCGCAGTCGTCGAGGGCGTTTCGCATGGCGAGCATGGCCTCCATGTCGCCGGTGACGTTGAGGTCGCGGGAGAAGAACAAGGCGTCGGCGTCGCACCGTCCTTCGAGCAACGCCAGCAGCATGAACAGCGGACCTTCGACCGTCGCGTCGGCGGTGATCGTCGAACCGCTCTTGCGCAGCACGCGGATCGACGGGCGGCCGGGCTCGACAACGAAGGCGAGCGGAACGTCGCTGGGCACAAAGGCGAAACGCTTGGCCTTGTGCTCGCCCAGGCGTTCGAACAGACCGGGATGCTCTTTCATCATGCGGCTGAACAGGAGGCCCGTCGCTCGCTCGATCACCGCTATCGGGACGTAGTTCAGGGGCGTGGCGAGCGTTCTGGGAAATTCCATATTTTCAGGGCCTTTGCGGAATGCGGTGCGCGCCATGCTAACGGCTCGCTCGGCGCGAGCGTTTGAGCCAGCGCAAAGACTCGATGATTTTTAGCCGCCACACAGGCGGGATGACAAACGCACCCTCTGCCATCCGGCGCTATGCCGACCTTCAGGATTTCGCCGCCGAACTGGAACGCCGCGGCAGCCTCAGGCGCATCACGAAGCCTGTATCGCTGGTGCATGAGGTGACGGAGATCCATCGGCGGGTGCTTGCTTCCGGCGGGCCGGCGCTCTTGTTCGAAAAGCCGGTCAATGCGGCCGGCGAGATCCTGCCGATCCCGCTGCTGGCCAATCTGTTCGGCACGCGCGAGCGAATCGAATGGGGCTTCGGGCTCCAGAGCGGTGGGATCGGCGGACTCGCGGATCTGCTCGGCGAATTGCGCGAGCCGCGACCGCCACGGTCTCTCAAAGAAGCAATGGGGAAACTACCGCTCTTGCAGTCGGCGCTCTCGCTTCGGGTCAAGCAGGTTTCCAGTGCCTCCTGTCAGGAGGTCGTCTGGCGCGGCGACCAGGTCGACCTCGGCCGCCTGCCGATCCAGTGGTGCTGGCCGGGGGAGCCGGCGCCGCTGGTCAGCTGGCCTTTAGTGATCACCCGCTCGCCGGACGATCCCAACGATGTCAATGTCGGCATCTACCGCATGCAGGTGCTGGGCCGCGACAGGCTGATCACGCGGTGGCTCGCCCATCGCGGCGGGGCGAAGCATCATCGCCAGTGGCAGAAGCTGGGGCAGGACATGCCGGTCGCCGTGGTGATCGGCGCGGACCCGGGCACGATCCTTGCGGCCGTCATGCCGTTGCCCGAGGGCATGAGCGAGCTCGGTTTTGCCGGCGTGCTCAAGCGGCGGCGCAGCCGGGTGGTTAAGGCGGTCAGCCAGCCGCTCTGCGTTCCCGCCAATGCGGAAATCGTGCTGGAGGGCACGGTTTCGATGCGCGAGATGGCCGAGGAGGGGCCGTATGGCGACCATACTGGCTACTACAATTCGGTCGATCGCTTCCCGGTGATGACCTTGTCGGCGATCACCATGCGGAAGAAGCCGTTCTACCTCTCGACCTATACCGGCCGGCCGCCGGACGAGCCGTCGAAACTCGGCGAGGCGATGAACGAGCTCTTCCTGCCGCTGGTGAAGAAGCAGTTCCCCGAGATCTCCGACCTCTGGCTGCCGCCCGAGGCCTGTTCCTACCGCGCCATCGTGGTGTCGATCGACAAGCGTTATCCGGGACAGGCGAAGCGGATCATGATGGGGCTGTGGTCGATGCTGCCGCAGTTCAGCTATACCAAGCTGATCATCGCCGTCGATCCGGATATCGACGTGCGCAGCTGGCACGACGTGATCTGGGCGCTGTCGACCCGCTTCGATGCCAGCCGCGATGTCACGATCATCTCCGAAACGCCGATCGACTATCTCGACTTCGCCTCGCCGAAGCCCGGGCTCGGCGGCAAGCTCGGGCTTGACGCCACGACCAAGATCGGACCGGAAACGGATCGCGAATGGGGGCGGGTTCTCAATATGTCGCCGGAGGTGTCTGCGAAGGTCGATGCTCTGTGGAGCGAGCTCGGGCTGGGGGATCTGCCATGAGTGCCAAGCGCGTCGTGCTGGGCGTGTCCGGTGCCTCAGGTGCGCCGATCGCCATGAGGATCGCGGAGCGGCTGGCCGCGCTTGCCGGTGTCGAGACCCATCTGGTGGTGTCGACGGCGGCGGAGCGGACCTTTGCCCATGAACTGGGCGCGGATGCCCTGGTCCGACTCGAAGCGCTGGCAATCAGGCGCTACGCCATCGGCGATATCGGGGCGGCGATCGCCAGCGGCTCGTTTCGCACCGCCGGCATGATCGTTGCGCCGTGTTCGATGCGCAGCCTCTCCGGCATAGCGACAGGGCTTGCCGATACGCTGCTGATCCGAGCTGCGGACGTGCACCTGAAGGAACGCCGGCCGCTCATACTCCTGGCCCGCGAAACGCCGCTGCATCTCGGGCATTTGCGCAATATGGTGTCGGTGACCGAGATGGGGGCGATCGTCATGCCGCCGGTGCCGGCCTTCTACCGCCGACCGGAGACGGTTGAGGCGATCGTCGATCACATTGCCGCGCGCGCCCTCGATCTTCTGCGGATCTCGGACGAGCCGCTGGCGGCCGAATGGACCGGCGATATTCCGGGCTAGAAAGTGGTGGCAAGCAGCGGATCGGCGCCGAACAGAAGGGCGTGCCCGCCTAAGAGCAGCCAGCCGGTGACCGCCGCAGCGGCGAGGGTCGAGAGCAGGAGAGGGCCGTCGACCCGCAACCGGTTGCGGCCGGACAGGACGGCTGCGAAGGGCACAAGCGAGGACGCCCTTGCCATCTGAGCGAAGCGTCCGCCAAGCCGCTTGCGGGCGCGACGATCCAGCAGGGCAAAACCCGACACGGTGAAAAGCGCCAGCCCTCCGAACAGGATCAGCGAGCGCAGGTCGCCGTTCGGCACAAGATGGCCGACCGACCAGAACAGGAAACCCCACAGGACCGGATGGCGGGTCACCGTGGTGATGGCGCCCGGGGTAGTGTCCTGGCGCATGGTGACCGACAGCGGATTGGCGCTGGCAAGACCGGCCAGCACGAGGAAGACACCGATCGGTGCGGTAACCAGCGTCACCTTGGCCTGCCAGCCGGCAGGCTCCCAGAGCGGGATGTAGTCAGTGGTGAGCGCTGCCTGGAACACCCAGGCGAGGACGAGCACCGAGACCAGCGAATAGAGCCCGAGATAGGTGCGCCGGCCGAGCACAGCGATCGCGCCCGCGCGGACAGGCGGAATGGCCGGTACGGAGTGAAGGGCGAGAAAAGCGCCGAGCGCGATCAACAGGTTGGTCATGCCAAGGCCATCCGCGGTTCCGGATCGGCCGGGATCAACTGGTCGATCATCGCCTTCTCGGCGGCGACGTGGCGGCGCACGCATTCGAAGAATCCGCGCAGCATGTAGCCGATGGTCTCGAAGGTCAGGCCGCAATGGCCGCGCAGCATGGCTTTCAGCGTCAGAGAAATCTCCTCGGCAGCCAGCCGGTCGCAGCGGTGTTCGTTCTTTAGCCGCTCGATCATCATCGCCGTGAAGCAGGAACCGGCGCTCCGGTCTAGATCAGGGAAAAGCAGCTGCTCCTCGAATTCCTGTGTCCGGGACAATAGCGGCAGGACTTGGTCCGACACATCGCGGCACAGTCTCTCGTTGACGGCGTAGGGCAGGCTGTCGGCCAGCTCCTCGAGATTGCGGCAAAGGCCGAGCAGCTCCTCGTGGTTCTGCCTCAGCGTGTTCAGGTCCTGTTCGTCGATGATGCGGTCGGGGTGCATGACAAACTCCTCTTCACTGACTGACGAAAAGCACGGTGGCGATGGCGACCGAGGCAAGCACGGCGGAGATGGTTCCCCCGCGCTGCAGGACGCCCATGCGATGAAGCAGAATCGCAAAGCCGATGATGATGGGCGTGGCGACGGAAAGGCCGATCTGGGCGTCAGTCATGGAAGCAATCTCCTTTGATGCTGCGACCCTAACTTGCCGACTGTCATTTTTCTTTGTGCTGCCGCAAAGACGCGCCGATCGGCTCTCCTTAAGAAAAAGTGCATGATGATGGGAACCAATATTGCAGCGGTCGCCATGGCGGCCCCGGTCGAGGAGGAGGAGAGCGACGTTCTTCTGCTCTGGGTGCTCGTGTGGAGCGAGCTTGTCGCCTTCGGGATACTGATCGGCGCCTTTCTGGTGATGTCGGCCTTCGAACCCGAGCGGTTCGCCCTGGCACGTCTGCATCTGAGCCCGGGTCTGGCGGCAATCAACACCGTCGTGCTTCTCACCAGTGGTTGGCAGGCGGCGCTGGCGGTGCGCCGCACCGCCCCAACCCGGCAGGTCCGCCGCTCGCTGATCGCGGCGGCCCTGCTGGGCTTCGTTTTCCTCGCCGTCAAGCTCTTCGAGTATTCCGGCGAGATCCGCTATGCCGGAGAAGAGACGTTCAATGGCTTCTTCGAACTCTATTTCATCATCACCGGCTTCCATCTTCTGCATGTGGTGTTCGGCGCGCTCGTCATGCTGCTGATCGCCTGGCGGCCGTCGCGCGGCAATGTCGCGCTGATCACCACGCTGTGGCATGCGATCGACCTTGTGTGGATCGTCATGTTCCCGATCATCTACCTGGCCTGACCCGATGGACCGGTTTTCCCAAGAGCGCCTTCACTGGGCTTTCGTTATGGCCAGCGTGCTGGCGGTTGGCGGGGCGATCACGGCGGCTCTCAGCGGCAACATGCTGGTGCCGATCGCCATCGTTCTCGTGGCAGCGCTTGCCAAGGCGCGCATCGTCATTCTCGACTTCATGGGCCTCAGGCGCGCCGGCGGAGCGCTGCGCTTCGCGCTCGTCGCCTGGCCGATCACCTTCGTGCTGCTGGCCCTTTCGCGCACCATTTTCGTGGCGCTCGCCGCTCCGGTCTGAGCCTCCCGGACCATCGCCTGTTTGTTTGCCAAATAGCAAAGAAGGCTTTTCGTCCGTCGCTAGAAAGGGACCGTCCCGCAGAACGGCATGAGGGGCGGCCAGGCCGCCGACCGCTGCAGGGGGATTTCACCAGGCCGGCGGCTGAATGAAAGCTGCGGCGAACGAAAGGACCATGGGGATGGCAGAGCGCCTAACCAAGACAGGGGCCCGCAACGTCTTCTATGGCGGGTCCATCTTTTTCTTCACGATCTTCGTGGGCCTCACCGCCCATAGCCACTACTACATCAGGACGACCTCCACCGACGAGTCCACGCTGACCGACGGCGTGGCGCGCGGCAAGCACGTCTGGGAAAAGAACGCCTGTATCAATTGTCACACCCTGCTCGGCGAAGGCGCTTATTTCGCCCCCGAACTCGGCAATGTCTGGGTGCGCTGGGGCGGCAAGGACGATCCGGAAGGGGCCCGCGAAACGCTGAAATCCTGGATGGCCGCACAGCCGTCGGGCGTCGAAGGTCGTCGGCAGATGCCGCAGTTCAACCTGAGCGAACAGGAACTCAACGACCTCGCCGACTTCCTCGAATGGACGAGCCGCATCAAAACGCAGAAGTGGCCGCCGAACGACGCCGGCTGAGCAAGCGCCGCGACAAGGAGAAACGACAATGAAGTACCAAACCCAAAAGGTCGCGATGCTGTATTTCTACGGCGCGCTCGGCCTCTTCCTCGCCCAGGTGCTGTTCGGCGTGCTCGCCGGCACGATCTACGTGCTGCCCAATACGCTGTCCGAACTGTTGCCCTTCAACATCGTGCGCATGGTTCATACCAATGCGCTGATCGTCTGGCTGCTCATGGGCTTCATGGGTGCCACCTATTATCTTCTGCCGGAAGAGGCGGAGACGGAACTCTATAGCCCGAAGCTGGCGATCGCCCAGTTCTGGATCTTCCTGATTGCCGCCGCGGTCGCCGTGGTCGGTTATCTGTTCCACATCCACGAGGGCCGCGAATTCCTCGAGCAGCCCTTCGCCATCAAGGTCGGCATCGTCATCGTCTGCCTGATGTTCCTGTTCAACATCACGCTGACGGTGCTCAAAGGCCGCAAGACAGTCGTCACCAACATCCTGATCTTCGGGCTGTGGGGTGTCGCCATCTTCTTCCTGTTCGCCTTCTACAATCCGGTCAATCTGGCGCTCGACAAGATGTACTGGTGGTACGTCGTGCATCTGTGGGTCGAAGGCGTGTGGGAACTGATCATGGCTTCGGTTCTGGCCTTCCTGATGATCAAGCTCAACGGCATCGATCGCGAAGTGGTCGAGAAGTGGCTCTACGTCATCGTCGGCCTGGCGCTGTTCTCCGGTATCCTCGGCACCGGCCACCACTACTACTGGATCGGCGCCCCGGGATACTGGCAGTGGATCGGCTCGCTGTTCTCGACGCTCGAGGTCGCTCCCTTCTTCACCATGGTGATCTTCACCTTCGTGATGACCTGGAAGGCCGGTCGCAAGCATCCGAACAAGGCCGCTCTTCTGTGGTCGATCGGCTGCTCGGTCATGGCCTTCTTCGGCGCCGGCGTCTGGGGCTTCCTGCACACGCTGTCCTCTATCAACTACTACACCCATGGCACGCAGGTCACCGCCGCGCATGGCCACCTCGCCTTCTTCGGCGCCTATGTCATGCTCAACCTTGCGATCATGGCCTATGCGATCCCGGAGATCCGTGGCCGCCAGCCCTATAACCAGTGGCTGTCGATCGCCAGTTTCTGGATGATGTGCACGGCCATGTCGGTGATGACCTTCGCACTCACCTTCGCCGGCGTGCTGCAGGTCCATCTGCAGCGGGTGCTCGGCGAAAGCTACATGGCCGTCCAGGACCAGCTCGCGCTGTTCTACTGGGTACGGCTCGGCTCCGGCGTCGTGGTTCTGATCTCTGCGCTGATGTTCGCCTGGTCGGTACTCATGCCCGGCAAGGAAAAGGCGCCGGCCTTCGGCGGCGTGGCCGAACCCGCCGAGTGATCCAGCCTTCTCCCCGTCGGGGAGAAGATGGCCGGTAGGGTCGGGTGAGGGGGTGCTTGCGCCAACGGCCCCCTCATCGCCTTGCCCCCAAGCCTCTCGACGAATGTTCGACGCTTCTCCTCCATGGGGAGAAGCAGTCGGCGAGCCCAGGCCTCACTCAATATTGCCCAAGAAGGATACACCCCATGAACCTCATGCTCACCAATCCGCCGTCGCCCGACATTCCGGCCTATTCGCCGGCCGGAAGCGAATGCGAACTGTTCGAGACGGCCTGGATGCGCCAGCTGCCGCTGCTGCTCAAGGGGCCGACCGGCTGCGGCAAGACCCGTTTCGTCGGACACATGGCGGCGAAGCTCGGCCTGCCGCTTTCGACCGTCTCCTGCCATGACGACCTGGCTGCTGCGGACCTCACCGGCCGCTATCTTCTGAAGGGCGGCGACACGGTCTGGGTCGACGGGCCTTTGACGCGGGCGGTGCGCGAAGGCGGCATCTGCTATCTCGACGAAGTGGTCGAGGCGCGCAAGGACGTGGCGGTCGTGCTGCATCCGCTGACCGACGACCGACGCATCCTGCCGCTGGAGCGCACCGGCGAGGTGCTGAGCGCTCCACCCGGCTTCATGCTGGTCGTATCCTACAATCCGGGCTACCAGAATCTTCTGAAGACGCTGAAGCCTTCCACCCGTCAGCGCTTCGTCGCCATCGAGTTCGACTTCCTGCCCAAGGACCGCGAGATTGCCGTCGTCTCGGCGGAAAGCGGCCTTGCCGAGGGCATGGTCGCGCCGCTGGTCGAGCTCGCCCGCCGGCTGCGTGCGTTGAAAGGCCATGATCTCGAGGAAGGGGTTTCCACCCGTCTTCTGGTCTATTGCGCCAGCCTGATCGATGCGGGCCTTGCGCCGAGGGATGCGGTCCGGTGCGCCATGATCGAGCCGCTGACCGACGAACCGGACGTGCGAGCCGCTCTTCTCGAACTGGCAAGCGCGGTCATCCGCTAAAGAGGTGCATCATGCTGGACTTCCTGGAACTGGAAGAGACCGTCGGGCGGGCCTGGCACAATATTGCCGGCAATACGCGCACCTGGCCGCGCTATCCGGAGGCGGCGGTCCTGCTCGAGGAGGTCCAGCCGGTGCTCTCCGTCTGCTTTCGCGGCTTCGGTGGGGAGCGGGCCGTGCAACTCGCCCCGGCGCGCGGGCGAACCTCCGGTCACCGGCTGAAATTCCGCCAGCGGCTGGGCCTTGGCGAGGAGAAGCTGGTTCAGCCCGGGCGCGACCACGCGACCGTCATGCTGCCCGCGGTCCTCGATCTCCTGCCGACGGTCGCACTCAACCGCGATCTCTATGTCTGGCTGGCAGCCGCGATGGCGGTCATGCCGCTCGATCCGGTCTCGGCCGACGATCCGCTCGTCCGCGACCTTGCCTTGCTCGAGAGGGCCGCGCAGACGGCGCAGGCCGTGGTTAGCCAGTTTCCCGGCCTCATAGCCCGCTACCGTGCGCTCTGCGCCGCAGTGCTCGTCGAGCGTCAGCGCGGCAAGCTGCCGCGCGTGGAGAGCCTCATCGAGGACCGCGTCATCAATCTCCTTCGCGCCGGCGCAGGCCTTGCCCCGCTTGCCTATCCGGTGCCTTTGCCGGTCAAGGCGCCGCCCGGCTATCTGCCGATGATGCCTGTGCCTTTGTGGCCTGACGCGCTGTTGCGCGAGGAGAGTGCACCACGCGCCGAAGAGGATCGGCCGGCCGCCGGCGGGGACCGTCAGGGCGCTACGACCGGGCGCCAGATCGCGACGCGCGAAAAGAGCGACGGCCGCGACAAGGACCGCAGCCCCTTCATCCTCAACCGTTTCGAGAAGATCCTCGCGATGGCGGAGATGGTCAATGTCGATCGCCCCGGCGACGACAGCGACGATCACGATGCGGCCGCAGCCGAGGAACTGGACGACATGACGCTCGGCGAGCGGAAGGGCAGGCCATCGGCGCGGTTCCGCTTCGATCTCGATCTGCCACCCGAGGCGCTCGACCGTACGCCGCTGACGGCGGAGTTGAGCTATCCGGAATGGGACTACCGACGCAACGCCTATCTCAAGGATTATTGCCGTGTGCTGGCGGGGCCGGCGCCGGAGGAGGTGCAGGGTCCGGAAGCCAGTGCCGCGATGAAGAGCCTGATCCGCCGTGTGCGCCGGCAGTTCGAAGTGCTGCGGCCGAAGCACGAGATGCTGAGAGCCCAGCTCGACGGCGCCGACCTCGACCTCGATGCCGTGGTGCGCAGCCGGACCGACCTGAAGGCCGGCGGCGAGGGCAGTGACCGCATCCACCTGATGAGCCGGCCGCAGGCACATGACCTTGCCGTGACCCTGCTCGTCGACGTGTCGCTCTCCACCGATGCCTGGTTCGACGACCTGCGCGTGCTGGATGTCGAGAAGGAAGCGCTTCTGGTGCTGGCCAACGGGCTTGCCGCCTGCGGTGACAACCACTCGATCTTGACGTTCACCTCGCGGCGCCGCTCCTGGGTGCGCATCGAGACCGTCAAGGATTTCGGCGAGAAGATGGGCCCTGTGGTGGAGAACCGCATCGCGGCGCTCAAGCCGGGCTACTACACCCGCATCGGCGCGGCGATCCGCCATGCGACGGCCAAGCTCGTCGAGCAGCCGAACCGGCGACAGCTGCTGCTGGTGCTGACCGACGGCAAGCCCAACGACGTCGATCACTACGAGGGGCGCTTTGCCCTGGAAGACAGTCGCCGCGCGGTCATCGAGGCGCGGCGCAAGGGCGTGCGCGTCTTCGGCGTGACGGTCGACCGCGACGCCAAATCCTATGTGCCGGCGATCTTCGGCCAGCACGGCTATGCCGTGGTGTCGAACATCGCCCGGCTGCCGGCGGCTCTGCCGGCTATCTATCGCGGCCTTGCCGGTTGAGGCGGAGGCAAGGCCGCGTAAAGGAAAGGCCCGGCGCTAGGGGGAGCGCCGGGCCTTTCTCTGTCTGCTCTGTTCTGTCGGCTCACGCGGCCTTGGAATGGGTGCGGGCCGACTGGTCGAGATAGGCATCGAAGCTGGC
The DNA here is from genome assembly GCF_059424725.1 of Allorhizobium sp. GW101-3B10. Classification (NCBI taxonomy): domain Bacteria; kingdom Pseudomonadati; phylum Pseudomonadota; class Alphaproteobacteria; order Hyphomicrobiales; family Rhizobiaceae; genus Allorhizobium; species Allorhizobium sp. GW101-3B10. Next base: position 4,824,953 of record NZ_JBWKZR010000001.1, read on the forward strand.
CGCCACGGCGCGGATGACGAAGCGGCAGTCGCGCCGCACCGTGACCACGCCGTCCGTCATCTCGGTAACCCCGTCCTCCAGCAGGCGCTGGAACATGGCATTGCCGGACAGAAGTTGGTCCGGCTCGAAACCGTGCGCTTCGCAGAGCGATGCGAGATCGACGCGGAAATCGCACATCAGCCGTTCGATCACCGCTGCCCGTAGCCGGTCCTCCGCCGTCAGCCGATAGCCCTTGACCGTGGCGAGCTTGCCCGACGCGATGCGTTGCGCATATTGCCCGATCGCCACGTCGTTCTGGATATAGCCGTCCACGGTCCGGCCGATCGCCGAGGCACCGAGGCCGATCAGCGTCTTGCAGGCATCCGTCGTGTAGCCTTGGAAGTTGCGATGCAGCCGGCCGGTTTCCGCGGCCTGCGAAAGATCGTCCTCCGGCAGGGCGAAATGGTCGAGGCCGATCCGGCGATAGCCGGCGGCGGACAGGGTTTCGGCGATCGCTTCCGCCTGGGCGTGGCGCTCGGCGGCATCCGGCAGCGCCCTTTCGTCGATCAGGCGCTGGTGCTTCTTGAACGAGGGGATATGGGCATAGCCGAACACGGCGAAACGGTCCGGCCGCATGGCGATCGCGGTCCTGGCCGTCTCGATGCAGGAGGCGACGGTCTGGTGCGGCAGGCCGTAGATCAGGTCGAAATTGACGCTGTCGATGCCGGCCTCGCGCAGGCCCAGCGTCGCATCGGACGTCTGCTCGGCGGTCTGGATGCGGTTGATCGCCTTCTGCACGACAGGATCGAAGCTCTGCACGCCGAGGCTGGCGCGGGTCACGCCCGACTGGCCGAGCGCGCCGATCATCGAACGGGTGAGGGTGCGCGGGTCGATCTCGACGGCTGTGCCGGCGTTGGGCGCGACGTTGAATTCCCGTTGCAGGAAGGCGGAGAGATCGAGAAATTCCTCCGGCGTCATGATGGTCGGGGTGCCGCCGCCGAAATGGATCTGGCCGACCTTGAGCGGCTTGCCGGCCGCCTTCGCCACGAGCCGGATCTCGCGCTTCAGCACCTCGAGATAGTCGAGGATCGGCTGGTCCTTCTGGGTGATCGACGTGTGGCAGCCGCAGTACCAGCACATGGAGCGGCAGAAGGGGATGTGCAGGTAGAGCGAAATCGCCTCGCTTGCCGGAATGGCGGCCAGCCAGTCGCCATAGGTGCCAGCACCGATGCCGGGGGCAAAACGCGGCGCGGTCGGATAGCTGGTGTAACGGGGCAGACGGGCCTCTCCGTATTTTTCGATCAGTTCGCGGGACATGGGGCTACTCCGGTTCAAACGTGTCCCTGAAGTAGATCGGTTCGCGTTCTTGCTCTTTGCCAAATCCCAAGGATCGCGGCGAAAGCGGTTTCGCCTTTGCGGATTTGTTTGCGCAGCGACAAGGTCGCTCCCCCGACTTGGGTCTAAATCCAAAGCGCTGGCTGGGCCCGGGCCGCGACGGTGATTGGCGGGCCGTTCGACGAACAGGACGGATAAATGACTGATATTGCAGAGACCAAGCCTTCGATCGATGTACGCCTCGTGCCGCCGCCGGAACGCCATCCCCGCATCTTCGGGATGCTGAACGCGCTTCTGCCGGGTGGCTCGATGCATATCATCAGCGATCATGATCCCCGGCCTTTGCACTATCATCTGGAGACGCATTTTCCCGGCCTGTTCGGTTGGGAATATCTGCAACAGGGCCCCGATCTGTGGCGGGTCGAGATCGCGCGACTGGAAAGCGCCGGTTGCGACTGCTGCTGCGGCGGAGCGCATTGAGCGGGTTGCCGGAAACGGTTCCGCAGTGAGGTGACCGACATGCCAGGTGCGAGCCTTTCCCGCTGGACGATGGGCTATTTCGCCGCGGCCTGCCTCTTCCTGCTTGTGGCCGAGGCCCTGTTGGCGATGGGCTATGGCTATCCCGGCGCGGCAATCGAGGCGCCGCCGACGCTGGCTGTCGTTCACCTGATCACTGCGGGCTGGTTCGGCCTGCTGATGTCCGGCGCACTCCTGCAGTTCGTGCCGGTGCTGGTGGCGAAACCGCTAAGAGGCGGTAGCGCGGCCCTGCCGGCTCTCCTCGCAATCGTCGTCGGGGAAACCGGCCTCGTGCTCGGCTTCGTGGCAATGGGCGGGGGTGCGGTTTTCGCCGCGCCACTGCTTTCGCTCGGCGCTCTATTCCTTTCGCTCGGCTACCTCACCATCGCCGGGATTGTGGGTGTTACGCTTGCCGGCGCATGGCCGTTGCCCCTGCCTGCCCGTTTCGTCGCCCTCGGGTTGATTGCGCTCGTCGCGACGCTCGGACTGGGGGCAGGCTTCGCGCTCATCCTTTCAGGCATTCTGCCGCCGTCATGGGCGGCTTTCCTGCCGGCGGGACTGCCGCTGCATGCAGCGCTCGGCCTTGGCGGCTGGCTGACGGTATCGGCGGTCGGTGTCAGCTACAAGCTGCTGCCGATGTTCCTGCTTGCTCCCGACCGCGCATCCGGTGGAGCCCGCAAGGTGTGGCTGACAGGCGCGGCGGCCATCGCCCTCCTGCTGGCTGCCGTGCTGCTGTCGGCGAGCGATCTGGCGGGAAGTGCAATCGCCCTGACGCTGGCCTTGCTGTTCTCGCTGGTCGGCCTGGGTCTCTACGGGGTCGATCTGCTTGCCATCTATCGTGCGCGGCGACGGCCGAAGCTGGAACTCAACAGTCTTGCCAGCATCGCTTCCTTTGCCGCGCTCTTCGTCGGGGCGGCCTGGCTCGCCGTGGCTGCGGCGACTGGGCGTCTGGCCGTCGACATCGCCCCCATCGTCTACCTGCTTGGCTTCGGGTGGCTGACCGGTCTCGGCCTTGCCAAGCTCTACAAGATCGTTCCTTTCCTCACCTGGCTCGAGTGCTACGGTCCGGTGCTTGGCCGCGTGCCGACGCCGCGCGTGCAGGATCTCGTCCGCGAGCCCCGCGCCCGGGCGTGGTTTATGCTGTTTCACGCCGGCGTGCTGATCGCGACCCTTGCGCTGGCGCTGGACCTTGATCTGGTCTTTCGGACGGCGGCCGGGCTACAGTTCGGGGCGAGCGTCGCGCTCGTCGCCGAATTCCTGCGCACGCGCCGCCTGATGGAAATCGCGCCCGACAAACGCTTGCCTGGCGGAGCGATCCGCCCCAATTTCTTCCTGCCGTCCCTTCAGCCCACGAGGTCATGATGACAACCCCCTACAAAGAACTCGACGTCCGACCGATCCTGCGCAATGGGGGCGAACCCTTCCAGGCGATCATGGAAACCGTCCAGTCGCTCAAGCCCGGCGAGGGATTTCGCCTGATCGCCACCTTCAAGCCGGCGCCGCTGTTCAACGTCATGGCCAAGCGCGGCTTTTCGCACGAAGCGTCCGAAATTGGCGGCGGCGACTGGGAGGTGTTGTTCACGCCCGAAGCGGGCGGGCCGGCCGATGTCGCGGCCTCCGAAGGTGCCGTGTCGGCGGCGCTGTGGGCCGAACCGGTGTTCCACCTCGACCTGACCGAACTCGATCCGCCAGAGCCGATGGCGCGCATCCTCTCCAAGACCGAGCTCATGGACCCGGGCGAGGTTCTGTTCGCGCTCCTGTCGCGCGAACCGGTGTTCCTGCTGCCGGAACTGGAAAAGCGTGGCCACCAGTGGGTGGGCAATTACGACGAGAGCGGAACGGCCTATCGCATGCTGATCCGCATCGGCGAGGCGCAGGAGTGACACCATGGACATCGACAGCGCATCGGGGCTTGCCGCTGACATCGTCGCGGCGCTCACGGTCATCACCGATCCGGAAATCGGCGGCAATATCGTTGATCTCGGCCTGATCTACGACGTGAGCGTCGATGCGGATGGCGCGGCACGAATCGTCATGACGACCACCTCGCGTGGCTGCCCCGCCGCGGGCTTCCTGCAGCAGGCCGTTCAGGCGACCGTCGAGGCCGTCAAAGGGGTGACGGCGACCGTCGTGGAACTCACCTACGAACCGCGCTGGACGCCGGATCTGATCCGATCCGGGGTTTTTCCAGTCGTCGCCCGGCACTGATTTCGCTTTGGTTTGCGGTCTTCTGCAAGGAGCCCGGCGCCAGCAGGCGTCGGGCTCTTTGGCTGTCGGTCAGCCGATCGCCACACGTCGGACGCGGGCCAGCATCGGTCCATATTCGAAGACGAACAGTGCAAAGGCGGCAATCCAGAAGAAGCCGGCCGCCGAATAGAGTTCCATCATGTAGTTCGGCAGCAGGTCGGCGGCGGGGCGTAGCAAGGCGGCCAGCAGGATAGCCGCGTAGGACAGTGTGGTGATGCGGGAGGCGGCCAGCACGCGGCCTGTGTGGCCTCGGGTGGCGCGGGTCATGACGGCCAGCATCATCCCGGCGATGGCACCGACGGTCATGACGTGCAGCACCGAATTGGTGGCAATGTAACCTTCTGAGCCGAGGGCAATAGCGAGAAAACCGAGCGGCACGAAACCATAGGCGAGATGCAGGATGAAAAGCAGCTTTTCGGCGAAGACGGCATGGCCGCGCCAGCGTGCGAGGCGGGCGACATGCAGGCCGAAGGCGACGAGGGCGAACAGTCCGGTCAGACGACTGTCGGGAAGGAGTGTCCAGCCGCAGAGCGCGACGCCGCCGCCGACGATCGCCGCGGTATCGAAGTTATTGAACGGAATGGGGAAGCGTGTCGCGCCATGCTGGTTCAGCCAGTTGCGGGAGAAGCTCGGAATAATCCGGCCGCCGATGATCATGATCAGGACGACATAGGCTGACACGGCCAGCCTCTGCGTCAAACCGCCCTGCTCTCCGCTCAGCGTGGTGACGTGGAAGCCGATATTGGCTGCCGACAGGAAGGTGAGCACCACCAGGACTTTCAGGTCTTTCCACTTTCGGCCGGCGACGATCTCGCGCGCGCAGATGAAGAGCAGGGCAGGCAGGAACAGGCTGTCGACGGCGGCGGCGATCTCGACGCCGATCAGGTCCGGCTGCAGAAGCACGAGGCGTCCGGCGACCCACAGACCGAACAGCATCATCAGCGGGCGGCCGGATACCGGCAACCGGCCCGTCCAGTTGGGCACCGCGGTCAGGAGGAAGCCGGCCACGACCGCCGGCGCGAAGCCGAATAGCATTTCATGGGCGTGCCAGTTGTGACCGCCATAGGATCCGCCGATCTCCAGCCCGGTCGTCAGCGCCAGGATCCACAAGACCATGGCAAAGATCGCCGTCAGGCCGGCGCCTAGAAAGAACGGCCTGAAGCCATAGGAGAACAGGACCGGTCCTGTCTTCGACAGGCCTCGTGGGATGCCGCCGCTGCGGGCTGTGTGCTGGCTGCTCATCGCGAAACTCCGTGGTTTTGACAAATCGCAATCACCAGTACGGGCACGCCGGCGTCCGCTCTTTGATCAGACGCAAGCAAAACCTTGGTTTCCCAATGGATTCAGCATCTTCAAAATCGCCTCCCTCTGCCAAAATGACGCAGGTGGCCCTGTGCCCAGGGAAGTTTGTGCTGGCACAAATTGCCGTTTCCGGTCCGGGCGTAAAACTATTCTCGACCGGACGACATTCGCTCCGCTCTACTCTAAAGGAGATAATCCGATGACCGAGAAGTTTCAGGTAACTCGCCGCACGATCCTGGCCGGTGCGGCCTTCGCCGGCGCACTGGCGCCGATCATCAGCACGTCCGAAGCCCGCGCCGAAGGCGGCGAGATCAAGACCAACGCCCAAGGCAACCGAAGCCCAGATCGCTGCACTGCCTCGCCAGAAGATCGAACTCGTGAAGCCGCCCTTCGTCCATGCCCATAGCCAGAAGGCCGAGGGCGGACCGAAGGTCGTTGAGTTCACCATGACGATCGAGGAAAAGAAGATCATCGTCGACGACCAGGGAACCGAGGTTCATGCCATGACCTTCAACGGTTCGGTCCCCGGTCCGCTGATGGTCGTCCACCAGGACGATTATGTCGAACTGACGCTGATCAATCCCGATACCAATACGCTTCAGCACAATATCGACTTCCATTCGGCCACCGGTGCCCTTGGCGGCGGCGCGCTGACGGTGGTCAATCCGGGAGAGAAGACGATACTGCGCTTCAAGGCCACCAAGGCTGGCGTTTTCGTCTACCACTGCGCACCTCCCGGCATGGTTCCGTGGCACGTCACCTCGGGCATGAACGGTGCTATCATGGTGCTGCCGCGCGACGGCCTGAAGGACGGCAAGGGCAATGAACTGGTCTATGACAAGGTCTACTATGTCGGCGAGCAGGACTTCTACGTTCCGAAGGACGAGAAGGGCAACTTCAAGAAGTACGAGTCGGCCGGCGATGCCTATCAGGATGTGCTGCAGGTCATGCGCACCCTCACTCCGAGCCACATCGTTTTCAACGGCGCCGTCGGCGCGTTGACCGGCGAGAATGCCTTGAAGGCCGAAGTCGGCGATCGGGTTCTGGTCATCCATTCGCAGGCGAACCGTGACACCCGCCCCCACCTGATCGGCGGCCACGGCGACTATGTCTGGGCGACCGGCAAGTTCCACAATCCTCCGGAAACCGACCAGGAAACCTGGTTCATCCCCGGTGGTGCGGCAGGGGCCGCCTACTACACCTTCCAGCAGCCGGGCATCTACGCCTATGTCAACCACAACCTGATCGAGGCCTTCGAACTCGGCGCCGCCGGACACTTCACCGTCACGGGCGAGTGGAATGACGACCTGATGACCTCGGTCCTGGCACCCTCGGCCAGCTGATCACCTCCGCAAATTCCCATGCCCGAAATGTGCGGGCATGGGCACCCTCTTCATTTGCCCGCCAATCGACTGCCTCCGGGAGGTCGCCATGTCCGCCATCCGTCACGCCCATTTCGTTTCCGGTGCCTCGGTCGCCTTGCCGGCGCTTCTCATGATGGCTGTCGTCGGCGGCCTTGGCGTTCAGACCGGCCTGTTCAGGGCGGCGCCAGCCGATTTTCCCGTGCCGGCGACCATCCGGATCGAGCCGCATGATTTCACCTACCGGCCGGCCGGCGAGTTCTACAAGAACGACTTCGCGGTCGATGCGCCGAAGGTCGAGGTGCGCCGCACGCGGGCGCTCGATATCACCAAGTACCAGGTGACGACGGCCGAATATGATGCCTGCGTCGCCCAGGGCGCGTGCCCGGCCCGCGAGGCCACGACACCCTCTTCGTTCGACCTGCCCGCCACTTCGATCAGTCATGACGATGCGACGGCTTATGCCCGCTGGCTGAGCGCTCGCACCGACGCGGTCTGGACCCTTCCGAGCGATGAGGATCTCGCCTTCGCCGCCGGCTCGAAATTTCCGGACGATGCTCTCGGTGTCGATCCCGACAGCAAGAACCCGGCCCTGCGATGGCTGGCCGACTACCAGCGCGAGGCGTCGCGCAAAGCCTCGCGCGATCCGGCGCCGCAGCCGCTCGGCCACTTCGGCGAAGGCGAATACGGCCTGGCCGATTTCGCCGGCAATGTCTGGGAGTGGACGTCGACCTGCAATCGCAAAGTCACACTGGGCGATGGCGCAAAGGCCGCCCATGCCAGCGAAAGCTGCGGGATCTATATTGCGTCGGGCAAGCATCGTTCCCCGCTCAGCGCTTTCATCCGCGACCCGAAGAGCGGCGGTTGTTCGGTCGGTACACCGCCCGACAATGTCGGTTTTCGCCTGGTCCGTGACGATAGCTGGTATGCAAGGCTCGTTTTTGCCTTTCGTCAGGCGGCATCCTAGTCTAGAACCCAGATTGACTGTAGCTCAAGGGCGGTTTCGTTCGGCCCCCGGCACAGTTTGGGCGCGGGTGATCGCAGAAAGGATCAGCGACGGTGAAGATCGATCGGACCGTCGTCAAGGCTCTTCCGCTATTCGACCGGATGAGCGACGAGGAGCTCGACAAGCTTCTGGCGCACGCGACCTCGCGACGAGTTCCGCAGGGTGAGTACATATTCGAACAGGGCCAGCCCGCGGTCAGTTTCTATCTGCTCCTGCATGGCCGCCTGAAGGTGACCCAGGTCACCGAAGACGGGCAGCAGATCATCGTGCGGGTGGTGCATCCGGGCGATCTTTTCGGCTTTGCCAAGGCACTGCAGCGCAGTGACTATCCGGGAACCGCGATTGCCGCCACCGAAAGCCTGGCGCTCGGCTGGCCGACGGATCTGTGGCCCAGCTTCGTCGAGCATAATCCGCGGCTCGCCGTCACCGCCATGCAGACGATCGGGCAGAGGCTCGAAGAGGCGCACACCCGCATCCGCGAAATGTCCACGCAGGAGGTCGAGCGCCGCGTCGCCCACGCCGTCGTGCGCCTTGCGCGCAAGGCAGGACGCAAGGAGGAAGGCGGTATCCGCATCGACTTCCCCATTTCCCGCCAGGACATCGCCGAAATGACCGGGACCACGCTGCACACGGTGTCGCGCATCCTCAGCGCCTGGGAGGGCCTGGGACTGGTCGAGGGCGGCCGGCAGAAATTGCTGGTCAGGAACATTGCCGGCCTTTCGGAGCTTGCCGAGGGGCTCAGGGATCACTCTTGAGGCGGCGCAATCGAAAGGGTCGGAAATTGCGCTTTGTTAGTTGCGCAAGCACAAAGAAGGGCCCATGCGAAAGGCGTATCTCCTGTCCCAACGGATCCGAAGGGTCCTGATTTCAAGGAGATAAGAGAATGTCCATGATGTTGAAGCGCCTTGCTGCCGCCGCTGTCGTGCTTGCCGCCTTCGCCGGTTCCGCTGCTGCCGCCGACCACGAAGTCCACATGCTGAACAAGGGTAAGGACGGCGCCATGGTCTTCGAGCCGGCCGGCGTGAAGATTGCCGCCGGCGATACCGTCACCTTCGTCCCGACCGACAAGGGCCACAATGCCGAGATCATCAAGGGCATGCTTCCGGCCGGCGCCGCCGAGTTCAAGGGCAAGATGAACGAGAAGATCACCGTGACCTTCGACGTGCCCGGTGCCTATGGGGTCAAGTGCGCACCGCATGTCGGCATGGGCATGGTCGGCCTCGTCGTCGTCGGCGACGCTCCTGCCAATCTCGAAGCCTACAAGGACGTCAAGGTGCCGAAGAAAGCCCAGGAACGTTTCGTGGCTGCGCTCGCATCCATCCAGTAAACATCACGCATCGAGCGTTGAGAAGCCCGCGCCGGTATCGATTGGCGCGGGCTTTTCCGTTCCGGTCCCTGTATATCGCGTTACGGAAAGCTGGCCGATTGCGTGAGCGCGGCTTCGATTCTAGTTTCGCGGAAACCAGGCACAGGATCATCGCGTGAAAGCAGGCATTGCACTCAGTCTCATCTTGGCCGGCCTCGCGGCGACGTCGCCAGCTACGGCGGCTGAATGGCAGCCCGTGGAAAAGGTGCAGACCTATTCGGTACCCGGCGTAAGCGGCGCGGAACTCTACGCCTCGATCGGTGCGCGGGGACCGAAGCTCAGCATCGGCACGCGGGCGATCGCCCAGACCAGTTTTTCCCTGACCTGGACCCGCAAATACGAAACGCGCGGCGACGACTGCGTTCTGGCGACGGCGAAGCCCAAGCTCATCATCACCTATGTGCTGCCGAAACCGGCCAATGTCCTGCCGGCATCGGTCGAGGCAAACTGGGAGAGCTTCATCAGCGGCGTGCGCGATCACGAGCGGGTGCACGGCGACTATATCGTCGAGATGGTGAAACAGATCGAGGCGGCGACCGTCGGGCTCACCGTGCCCGGCGATCCCAACTGTCGCAAGATCAGAGACGAGATGACCAAGCGCCTCGGTGCCTTGTCGCAGGAACAGCGGCAGCGCAGCCGCGACTTCGACCAAGTCGAACTCAGTCCGGGCGGTAACGTGCATACGCTCATCCTGCAACTGGTGAACGGCGGCTAGCCGCCCCGCCCTTCTCCTCGGGAGTGGCGCCTCTCAGGTATGCGGGGTGGGGTGCAGGAAGGTCCAGGGACTGGTTTCTGAGCCGGTTTCCACCGGAACTTCGATCAGCGCCGGGCGACCCGAGGCAAGCGCCCGTTTCACCGCCTCTTCGAGCGCCGCCGGGCTGTCCGCGCGCTCCGACGCCACGCCGAAGCTTTTTCCCAGCGCGACGAAGTCGGGATTGGCGAGGTCCGAGCCGATCAGCCGCCCTTCATAGACGGTCGCCTGGTCGCGGCGGACATTGCCGAAGGCGTTGTTGTTGAACACGACCGCGACCACAGCGATGTTGTGCTGCACGGCGGTGGCCAGTTCCTGGACGCCGAACATGAAGCCGCCATCGCCCGACACCGAGACGACGGCCTTTTCCGGATTGGCGACTTTGACCCCGAGCGCCGTGTTGAAACCGAAGCCGAGATTGTCCTGGTATCCGCAGGTGACGTACTGGCGCGGAGCATAGACCGGAAAGCCGAAGCGGGCGGTAAAGCCCATCTGGCTGACTTCCTCGACGAAGAAGCCGTCCCGTGGCAACGCCCTGCGGATCGCTTCGAGATAGGTCATCTGGGGCTGCACGGCTTGCATCCGTGCGCGGGCTTCGGCACGGCAGGCGGAGAACTCCCCGCTGCGATCCGACGATGCAAGGCCAGCGAGGGCGGCGATCAGGGCGCGCGTTGCCTCCGCCGCGTCGGCGACGATGCCGACGCCGGGCTTGAGCCGCACCATTTCGGTCGGATCGATGTCGATGCGGATCGTCTTCAGCCCGGCCGGCTGCCAGCGCCAGCGCATGAACTGCAGTTCCAGCCGCGAGCCGATGCCGATCAGGAGGTCGCATTCCCTCCACCAGTCATAACCGGCCACGAGGTCGAAGGCGCAGGGTTCGTCATCGGAGACGACGCCTTTGCCGGAGCGGTGCGACACGACCGGGGCCCCGATCGCCCTGGCCAACGCCAGGACTTCCGCCCCTGCATCGACGGCGCCGCCACCCACCATGATCATCGGTCGCCTCGCCTGACGGATCAGCGCCGCGGCCTCGGCAATGCGGGCGGGGTCAGGCATGGGGGCCGGTGCCGGCTCGGCCGGCACGGATATCGCGGGACCGGTCTGGCCAAACACGTCCCAAGGCACCTCCACCGCCACGGGACGCCGCCTGCCGCTCATCATCTTTTCATAGGCTTCGGCCATGACCCCCGACGCCTCGGTGACGTGGTCGATACGACCGGACCACTTGGTCAGGCCGCGCAGCAGCGCCAACTGATCCGGAAGTTCGTGGAGCTGGCCGCGTCCCTGGCCGATCAGGTGGGACATGATATTGCCGGTGATACACATCATCGGCGCGTTCGCCCCGTAGGCCGTGCAGAGCGCGGCCCCGGCATTGAGTACGCCGGGGCCGGGCACGACCGTGAAGACACCGGGCCGGCCGGTCGATTTGGCGTAGCCATAGGCCATGTATCCGGCGGCCTGTTCGTGGCGGGTATGGATCATCCGGATCTGGTTGCGCGCTTTGTACAGCGCGTCGGAGAAGTCGTAGGTGTGGGCTCCCGGTATGCCGAAGACGGTGTCGACCCCTTGGGCGATCAACGCATCCACCATGGACTGAGCGGTGTTCTTTATCCCCATCGTCTGGTCCTTCGCGAAAATGTCTGATGTCAATTGTTAACGCGTTAATTTAATCTGCATGCCGGCCGATTGCTAGCGCAGCCGTCCGGCCCTGGCAAACTGCGTAGAAAAGGTGCGGGGCCGGGCATGCTTGCGCCACAATCTCCCGCCTAATGTAATGAATTCCTAACGGATTAAGTGCGGAAGAATGCTGATATATTGTAATGTTTTCAATAATTTGGTGATTGATTGATCGCCATTTGATGTCGCATTTTCGTCGAGAAACTCCGCAATTGCGCTACCCTCGAATCTGTGCAACAAATTACGCGTGGTTGCGTTTGGGAGAGCTCAGCCACGCTTGAGAGCGGGAATATTTTCCGTGGCATACGGGGCAGTTGGAGGCTGCTCCGCTGATGACGATCAGGAGATATTTTTGGGAGGAAAGCCATGTCGCGGGCAGAATTGTCCGACCACTTGCTTTCGATAAAGTCGGCATTGGTGATCGATGATCACCCGCTTTATTGCGATGCTCTCGCGACGACGATGGAGAGCATATTCAATACCCGACGCATTCGAACAGCAACTTCACTGGGCGAGGCGCTGCAGCAGTTGCGGATGCGCTTCTCGCCCGATCTGATCATGCTCGACCTCAACCTGCCGGATGCGTCCGGATTGAGTGGTTTCATGAAGATCAAGGAGAGAACGCCGGACATTCCGGTCATCGTCATCTCCGCGATCACCACAGAAGGGGTCGTCCAGTCTGTCATGGCCGCCGGCGCTGCGGGCTTCATCCCGAAGGATACCGGCCGGCAGACGTTCCAGGACGCGATGCGCGACATCTGGAACGGCAAGACCTATGTGCCGCCCGGCTATACCCTGCCGACGCGGGCGCAGGCCACGGACCGTTCGGTTGAAACCATATCACGCAAGATCGCCCATCTGTCGCAACAGCAGACGCGCATCCTCAGTCTGATCTGCGAAGGCATGCCGAACAAGCTCATTGCCTACGAGATGCAATTGGCGGAGGCCACCGTCAAGGCGCATATCACGGCATTGTTGCGCCGGCTCGGCGTGCACAATCGCACCCAGGCGGCAATGCTCGTGCGGGAAGTCTCGATCCGCCACAGCCTGCAGTAACGGAACCGCGAGTGGTGGCGGGTCTTTCACAGGAGGTCGGCGGCGCGGTGAAGGCTCTGGAGGATCTGGAACGCAGCCCCGCGAAGGCGGTGCGGATCGCCGTGTCCCATGCCGACGAGCCGGCCGCGGCACTTGCGGACATTCGCCGCCAGCTCGACCATGCCCGGCCGAGCTTCATCCTGCTCTTCGTGCCGAACCGGCTTTCGCCGGAGGGCATCGCCGCCGCGTTGCCGGCAACCCTGCCGGATGCCGTCGTCTTCGGCTGCACCACGGCGGGACAGATCACCCCGCGTGGCTATGAGGACGACGCACTGGTGGCCCTTGCTTTCGAGCGGGGCCATTTTCGCGTGGCTTCGACGTTGTTTACCCCGATCTCTCCGGTGTCGATCGCCGAGGTGATGCAGCAGACGGAACGGCTGGCGGAGCAATTCCGCGCCACGCCCGGTCGCAAGCGGCTGGCCCTGATCTTCGCCGACGGGCTCTCCAAACAGGAGGATATCCTGGTGGCAGCTTTGGAAGCTGGATTGAAGGACATCCCGGTTTTCGGCGGATCGGCCGGCGACGGCCTGCGGTTCGAGCGGACCCAGGTGCTGCGCAATGGCGAGTTCCACAGCAACGCCGCGCTGCTTCTGCTGCTGGAGACCGACCTCGCCTTCTGCGGCCTCGGTTTCGACCATTTCCAACCGACCGAAAGCCGCATGGTCGTCACCAAGGCGGTGCCCGAGGAGCGGCTGGTCCTGGAGATCAACGGTTCGCCGGCGGCCACGGAATATGCCCGTCTCGTCGGGGTGCCGGTCGATGCCCTTTCGCCGACCATTTTCGCCGAGAACCCGGTTCTCGTGCGCAATGGCAACATCTATCACGTGCGGGCGATCCAGCAGATTCACGGCGAGCACGGCCTGACCTTCCTGTCGGCGATCGATGACGGGCTGCTGTTGACGCTCGGTCGGGGCAAGGAGATCATTCGCACGCTCGACAGCGGGCTTACCGTCACCGACAAGCAGGGAGAGGCACCGGATTTCATCCTCGGCTTCGACTGCTATCTGCGCAAGCTCGAGATCGACAGGAAGGGGCTGGACGTGGAGGCCTCGAACCGCTTCCGCGAACGCCGCGTCGTCGGCTTCAGCACCTATGGCGAACAGCATCTCGGTGTGCATGTGAACCAGACTTTCGTCGGCGTCGCCTTCTTTCGTCCCAGGGGGAGCACGCCGCTGTGATCGATCCGAGCGACCCGTATGAAATCCAGATCGCCAAGCAGGCGAAGATCATCGAGGCGCTGATCAACCGCGCCGAGCGTGGCCATGAGGTGGGCGGCACCGCCTATTCCCTGTTCCAGTCGGCGATCGCGCTGCAGACGGAGGTCTGGGAGAAGACCAAGGACCTGGAAAAGGCGCTCGACACGCTCGGCCGCGCGTCGAGCGAACTGGAGATCGCCTATCAGGCGCAAGAGCGAATCCAGCGGAACCTCGCCGATGCCATGGTGGCGATGGAGGGCGGCTTCGCGCTGTTTTCCGAGGACAGGCTGCAGGTCTGCAACAGCCAGTTCCGCCATCTGCTGCCGGATATCGAGGAACTGATCAAGCCGGGGCTCGCCTTTGACGAGTATCTCACGGCCGTCAATTCGAGTCGCTATCTGTCGCGCGATGAGGGCGATGGCGCCGATGCCAGGAGCGGGGCAATGGCCACGGCGCAGGGACCGTCCGGGCAGCGCTTCTCCTCCTTCGTCATGGCGCTGCGCAACGATCGCTGGTTTCAGATCTCCTATCGCCAGACCAGTTCGGACAACATGGCCGTCCTGCAGACCGAGATCACCGACCTGGTGCGGGAGAACCGGCGCGAGAAAAACCGGCTGATCGACCAGCAGGCGCATCTGTTGCAGGCCGCCTTCGATCACATGTCGCTCGGCGTCTGCACGTTTTCGTCCAGCGGGGAGCTCCTGGTGCGCAACGAACGGTTCGGGGAACTGCTCGGCATACCACTACCTTTGCTCAAGAAGGGAACGCGATTCCAGCGGATCATCGAGCATATCGAGCGCCACGAGATCATCGACCGGCGGTCGCAGGGACCGGAAGTCGCCGGCTGGTTCAAGGCGCTCCGGCGCGGCGAGACCGTGCAGCGGCGCTTCCGCCGCCGCGACGGCATGAGCCTCGACATGCGGCTTCATTCGCTTCCAGACGAGGGCTTTATCGTCTCGATCATGGACGTCACCGCGGAAACGGAAGCCGCGGCCCTGCTCGAGCGGCGCGTGCAGGAGCGCACGGCCGAGCTTACCGAAGCCAACCGGCTGCTGCAGGTCCACGCGAATGAACAGACGAAGATCGAGGGCGCGCTCCGACAGGCCAAGGAGGCGGCCGAGGCGGCGCATGTTTCCAAGACACGCTTTCTCGCCGCAGCAAGCCATGACCTGTTGCAGCCGATCAATGCGGCGAAGCTTTATCTTTCGACCCTCACCGAGACCGTCGAGCAGTCCGAAGCCAGGGAAGTGGTGAGCCGTCTCAACCGATCCTTCAACTCGATCGAGACCTTGCTGCAGGCCCTTCTCGACATCTCGCGTCTCGACAGTTCGGGTGCCGAGTTCAACATCACCTCCTTCAGCCTGGGAAGCATGCTGCAGGGACTGGCGGAAGACCTGGCGCCGCTGGCTGGGGAGAAAGGCATAGATCTGACCATTGTGCCGTCGAGCCGATGGGTGACCAGCGACCAGCGCTACCTGATGCGCTGCGTGCAGAACCTGGTGGTCAATGCCATCCAGTACACCGAGCGCGGCCGCGTGCTGGTGGGCTGCCGACTGGCCGGCAACCGCCTGCGCATCGAGGTCTGGGACACCGGGATCGGCATTTCGGAGAAAGACAAAGCGCGGGTCTTCAAGGAGTTCACCCGCGGTGGCGGCG
The DNA here is from genome assembly GCF_059424725.1 of Allorhizobium sp. GW101-3B10. NCBI lineage: Bacteria > Pseudomonadati > Pseudomonadota > Alphaproteobacteria > Hyphomicrobiales > Rhizobiaceae > Allorhizobium > Allorhizobium sp. GW101-3B10. The sequence goes on from NZ_JBWKZR010000001.1 coordinate 4,840,440, forward strand.
GCAAGGGCACCGGCATGGGCCTGGGCCTGTCGATCGTCGAGCGTGCGTGCCGGCATCTCGAACATCCCGTCAGGCTTGAATCGCGACTGGGCCATGGTTCGATGTTCTCGATCGAGGTGCCGCTTGCCGCGCCCGGCTACGTCGGTAGCGGAGAGAGCGCCATGGTGGAGGCGATGCCCGAAGGCAGCCTCGATCTCATCGTCATGATCGTCGAGAACGATGCCGACGAGCTCCATGCGATGACGCGCAAGCTGGAAAACTGGGGGGCCAGCGTGCTGGCGGCCGGATCGACGGCGGAGGCCGTGGCGCTGATGCAGGAGATCGGAACCCCGCCGGACATCCTGCTGGCGGATTACCAACTGGACGACGAGGATACGGGGATAGACACGATCCGGACGCTGAGGGCTCTGGCGGGCGAAGAGATACCGGCGGTCATCATCTCGGCCAATCGCCAGCGCGAACTCTTCCAACTCGGCCAGGAAATGTCGTTCTCCGTGCTCAACAAGCCGGTGCAGCTGGTGCGGCTGAGGGCCTTGATCGACTGGCAGACGCGTGGCCGGGCGGCATGAGCCAATACCGACCAATGTCTGCGGTGACTAGCGCGCCGGCGACACTAGGCTCAACGGAAAAAGGGAGGTTTGCCATGCGCGTCTTTCTGCTTCTTCTCGTCTTTCTCGGCTGGACGGCCGCGCCACTGTCGGCTGCCGAAACCTACGATCTGCTGTTCCGCAAGGGAGCTCTCTCGGGCCTCGAAGCTTCGCCACCGCCGCCTGAGGGCGCGAAGGGCAAAGACACCCTGGTCTACAAGCGGGTGGTGTCCCCCCTGAAGAAGGGCGAGTCGCCCGACAACGACACGATCGGCCTGCAACTGACCTCGGACGACAATGTCGCCCTGATCCTGCACAGGGGCCCGCAGATGCGGTTCATCGGCACCTTCCCGGCCTCGGTCGGCAATCCGCTGATCATGTACTTCCTCGAGAGCGCGCTTGCCGACATCGCCAAGCAGTCAGGTGGAAGCCCGTTTTACATGCGCAACCGGGTCAAGGAAGCCTTGCTGAAGGAAGCCGAGATCGTGCCGGTGTCGCTACGCTTCGGCAAGCGCGACATTGCCGCGAGCCAGGTGACGATCCGGCCGTTTGCCGAGGACAAGGCGCGCGCCCAGATGGGACGTTTTGCCGAACTCGCGCTCGCCGTCACCGTCTCGCAAGACATACCCGGCTGGTACTACTCGTTACAGGCAACCGTGCCGGAAGGGGCCGGCGAGGCGGACATCGGCTATACCGCAGCCGTCACTCTGTCGGACGGCGGGGAGGACAAACCATGAGACGGGTGGCGCTCTGCCTCGCGGCGATGCTGCTGGCCGCGCCGGCCGGCGGGCAGGGCGTTTCCGAGCGGTTGAATGACTATCCGACAGAGGCCCGCACCGATTATGTCTTCGGCTGCATGGCGACCAATGGTCAGAACCGCGAGGTCCTGCGCAAGTGCGCATGCTCCATCGACATTATCGCGTCGATCCTGCCCTACGAGAAATATGTCGAGGCCGAAACGGTGCTCGCCCTGCAGCAGGGGAGCGGCGAGCAACTGGCGATGTACAAGACGGCGGTCGTGTCGCAGACCATGGTCGCCGAACTCAGACGCGCCCAGGCAGAAGCCGAGATGCTCTGCTTCTGACCCTCGTTCTTCCGGGCCTCAGGCGGGTGGCCGTTTCGGCAATACCCGATCGAAGGTATTGCCTTCGGTATCGACGGCATGGACCGTGAAGTCAGGCGAACCGTTGTCGATGTAGTTGAAGCGGAAGACCGGATTTTCGCTGATGGAGATCCCGCCTTCGAGAGAGAACAGCAGCTCTTTGCCCTGGCGGACTTCGAGTTCGTTGATGAAATGTGCCCCGATGAAGAGCTGGGTGACCTGGTCCCGCTGCAAGCCGGAATAGTTCGGATGGCGAATCATGATCTGCGCCTCGCGCCGCGAGGTCTGGTCGGGGACAGGAAGGTCGAAGAGCTTAAGCCGCATCTCGCCCACGCCGGTCAGTGCTGCCGCCGAGTCCTTGGTGGCCGGCGCGGAGCAGCCGCCGGACGCCTTGACGAAGCGTCCCGTCATATAGCTGCCGTTCGGGGTCTCGGCGATGACGCGGATATTGGAATACTGGTTGACCCGGACGCGCGTCTCGAACTTCAGCGGCATCATGGCCGCACCGAAGCGGATTTCGGCGGCCACAGGCGCCGGGTTCTCATCAATCACCAGCTTGATGGCATTGATCGGGCCGCCGGTCGGATCTGTCTGCTCGATCGTCACCGGCACGGTCGCCGCGTCGTCGGCGCGATAGGGCGCGACGAGGGACAATAGTGGCGCCGCATCGCGCAGGACCGCATCGCCGACAATGGCGCCCTTGATCGTATTCCATGTCGGTCCATCGATCAGAGGATTGTCGGGCAAAGCCTCCTCGGCGCCGGCAAGGCCTGCTGCGAGCAAGAAGGACAATCCTGCCAGTACCTGTCTCATGACGGTAAGTCCCCGCTTTCAAGGACCAGACACGACATAGAGCCGTGTGGAGATGCATCATACTCCTGCGCGCCGATGCGCAGAACCGAGCCTTTCGGATGTGTTGCGGGGTAGCCGGCGCGGTCCCAGGCTGAGCGCGACCATGTTCGAGGCGGATCGGAGGTGAGATGTGTTCGAGGCATTCGTGACGATCTGCCTGCTGGCATCCGCCGATCCGCAAGGGGCCGCCGTTGCGCATGAGGTTTGCCGCACCGCGCTTCTGCCGGGCCATGCCGCGGCAAGTGAGGCGGATTGCGAGGAGCAGGTCCTTGCCAGCCCGCCCGCATGGCTGTCAAAGGGCGGTGCGGGCAAGCCGTTCTGCGCGGTGCGACCACGATCGCGTCTCGCCTTTGCCGAGGTGATGCCGGGCCTGTTCGTCCATCGCGGCGCGATCGCCGAGCCGGATGCGACGAATGCCGGCGATGTCGCCAATATTTCCTTCGTCGTCGGTGCCGACAGTATCGCGGTCATCGATTCCGGCGGCTCGCGTCAGGTCGGCGAACAGGTCTATCTCGCCATTCGCGAACACAGCGACCTGCCGATCTCGCACCTGATCCTGACCCATATGCATCCGGATCACGTGTTCGGCGCCGAGGCGTTGCGCGAGGCAGGCGCTGTGGTCGTCGGACAGCAGAACCTGCCGCGGGCGCTGGCCGATCGGGCCGGCAGTTACGAGATCAGCTTCGACCGGCTGATCGGCGCGCAGGCCTTTCTCGGCAGCCGGATCATCGCCCCGGATCGGAATGCTGCACCTTTGGAGACCATCGACCTCGGCGGGCGTGTTCTCGAGCTTCGGTCCTGGCCGACGGCGCACACTGCGACCGATCTTACGGTACTCGACCAAACGTCGCGCGTGCTCATTGCCGGCGATCTGCTGTTCGACGAATATGCCCCGGCACTCGACGGCTCGCTGAAGGGCTGGCAGGCGGTTCTCGGCGACATGATGCGCATGCCGGCGGGTCAGGTGGTCCCCGGCCACGGAGGTCCCATACTGGCCTGGCCGGAGGCCGCGGCCCCTCAATCCCGCTATCTCGGCGTGCTGGAGGCGGATACGCGCGCTGCGCTGGAGGCGGGACTGACGCTCAGCGCGGCGATCAGGACGATCGGCCGCAGCGAAGCGGGGCACTGGCAGCTGTTCGACCTGCACAATCCGCGCAACGCCACCGTGGCCTATACCGAACTCGAATGGGAGTAGCCGCAGACGCTATTTGGGCAGATGCTTGAGCAGAATCTGCGCGATCGCATAGGCGCGCTTCTCGATCAGGACCGGCGTCTCGCAGACATAGGTGAGCGCCCGCGAGCGGTCGAGATAGATGCGCTCGTTCCAGTCCATCTCTTCCTCGAGTTTGTCGATCCGGTCGAAATCCGGCGCCTTCTCCGCGCTCAATTTCGCCATTTCGATGCGATCGGCGTCAATCCTGGCCGAGAGGGCGATCTGGCTCTGCGAGTAGCGGGCAATGCCGGACATCAGGTGCTTGCGGTTCTCCGACAGCCTGTCGAAAACGCTCAGGAAGATGGCACCGAGCGCTTGCGCGTCGGACGGATGCCTGGCGACGAAATCGCGCACATGGGTTTCGGCTTCCTCCAGGCTGACGCGGCGTAGCGCCAGCACGGCGGCGAGTTCTTCCGCTTCCGGGGACAGGGCAGTCTTTGTGACGGGATGCGGCCACATCAGTCCCGCCGAGAGATTCTCCACCTTGCGCTGGATGCAGGGCCAGTCGGGGTCGGAAAAGTCTGCGGCGACGCCCGGTCCCGGGACGAGCGCCAACAGAAGCACCAGGTTCACGGCTTTCATCATGAAGTCCCTCCTCGACCTTGTGTCACTATAGGCAAACGGAGGGGGATGCCAAAGGTGCTGATTTACACACTAAGGTCGCAATTGTCAGTGCGCTTGGCTGGTCTGTACTCTCACCCCAAGGTCGCAGAAGGCCGGCATTCAATAACGCAGATACCGGGAGGCATTCCATGCGCACACGCGCTGCTCTGGCTGTTCAGGCCGGAAAACCCCTTGTCGTCACTGAAGTCGAGCTTGAAGGCCCGCGGGCCGGCGAGGTGCTGATCGAGGTCAAGGCGACCGGGATCTGCCATACCGACGACTTCACGCTGTCGGGCGCCGATCCGGAAGGCCTGTTTCCGGCCATTCTCGGCCATGAGGGCGCCGGCATCGTCGTCGATGTCGGACCGGGCGTCACCTCGGTGAAGAAGGGCGACCACGTCATTCCGCTCTACACGCCGGAATGCCGCGAATGCTATTCCTGCCTGTCGCGCAAGACGAACCTGTGCACCGCCATCCGCTCCACCCAGGGCCAGGGGCTGATGCCGGACGGCACCTCGCGGTTTTCGATCGGCAAGGACAAGATCCACCACTACATGGGCTGCTCGACCTTTTCCAACTTCACCGTGCTGCCGGAGATCGCGGTCGCCAAGGTCAACCCGGACGCCCCCTTCGACAAGATCTGCTATATCGGCTGCGGCGTGACCACCGGCATCGGCGCCGTGATCAACACCGCCAAGGTCGAGATCGGCGCGACCGCCATCGTCTTCGGGCTCGGCGGCATCGGGCTCAACGTGCTGCAGGGCCTGCGGCTGGCGGGTGCCGACATGATCATCGGCGTCGACATCAACAACGACCGCAAGGCCTGGGGCGAAAAGTTCGGCATGACGCATTTCGTCAATCCGAAGGAAGTCGGCGACGACATCGTGCCCTATCTCGTCAACCTGACCAAGCGCAATGGCGACCTGATCGGCGGGGCGGACTACACCTTCGACTGCACCGGCAATACCAAGGTGATGCGCCAGGCGCTGGAGGCCTCGCATCGCGGCTGGGGCAAGTCGATCATCATCGGCGTGGCCGGCGCCGGCCAGGAGATCTCAACGCGCCCCTTCCAGCTGGTCACCGGCCGCAACTGGATGGGCACGGCGTTCGGCGGCGCGCGCGGCCGCACCGACGTGCCGAAGATCGTCGACTGGTACATGCAGGGCAAGATCCTCATCGACCCGATGATCACCCACACCATGCCGCTCGACGACATCAACAAGGGCTTCGACATGATGCACAAGGGCGAAAGCATCCGCGGCGTCGTGATCTATTGAGTGGGCCGATGGAACTCGTATCGCAAAACCGGTGCTTCGGCGGTACACAGTCGGTCTACCGGCATAGCTCCGAGGTTTGCGGGGGCGAAATGACCTTCGGCCTCTTCCTGCCGCCGCAGGCCGGGAACCGGCCGGTGCCGTTGCTCTGGTACCTGTCGGGACTGACCTGCACGCATGAGAATGCCATGACCAAGGCGGGGCTGCAGCGCCACGCGGCGGAACATGGCCTGGCGTTGGTCTTTCCGGACACTTCGCCGCGGGGCGAAGGCGTCGCCGACGATCAGGCCTATGACCTCGGTCAGGGAGCGGGCTTCTATGTCAATGCCACGCAGAAGCCGTGGTCCCGGCACTTTCGGATGTACGACTACATTGTTTCGGAACTGCCCGAATTGCTCATGGCGGAGCAGCCGCTCAACGGTGTGCACGGTATCACCGGCCATTCGATGGGGGGGCACGGCGCCCTGACGATCGCCTTTCGCAATCCGGCGCAATTTCGTTCGGTGTCCGCCTTTGCCCCGATCGTCAATCCGACACGATCGGATTGGGGGCGCAAGCAGTTCTCCTCCTATCTCGGCGACGACGAGGCGCACTGGGTGGAGTACGACGCCTGCCTGCTGCTCGCCGAACGGGGCTGGGCCGGCGAGATTCTGATCGACCAGGGCGCGATGGACCAGTTCCTCGAACAGTTGCGCCCCGAGGCCATGGCCAGCCTGATCGCAGAGCGGCGCCAGCCCGGCGTCCTGCGCATGCAGGCGGGCTATGACCACAGCTACTATTTTGTGGCGAGTTTCGGCGAGGACCACGTGCGCTGGCACGCCGAGCGGCTCAACGCCGCGTGACAAGACTGCGCATGGCACCGGCATCAACCGGTGCCGATGTGTCGCACCAGAAGGCGACAGGTGGGTTCGCGGCTTCTTAGTGTAAGTCGCCGCGCACCTCTAACGACAGGAGGGACGTGACCAGCAGGATAATGAGATCGAAGCCTCGGACATCCGAGGTGCAAGGTCTCGGGGGATTTTCGCAAAGCCGATGCCGGGAAGGAGGAGACCGCGAGGTTTTCCCGGGGCGAAGAGGGTGGATGACCCTGATCGGCATCACTCAACGGGAGGATACAATGAAACGACTTCTCACATTGCTTGCCGTGTTGACCATAGGCGGCTCACAGGTCGCCTTCGCCAATCCGGAATTGCAGAAAATCATCGATGACCCCAACCAGTGGGCCATCCAGACGGGCGACTACGCCAACCAGCGCTATTCCAAGCTCGACCAGATCAACAAGGACAATGTCGGCAAGATGCAGGTCGCATGGACCTTCTCGACCGGCGTGCTGCGTGGTCACGAAGGCTCGCCGCTGGTCATCGGCGACATGATGTATGTCCATGCGCCGTTCCCGAACACCGTGTTTGCGCTCGATCTCAGCAAGGAAGGCCAGATCGTCTGGAAGTACGAGCCGAAGCAGGACGCGGACGTCATTCCGGTCATGTGCTGTGACACCGTCAACCGCGGCGTCGCCTATGCCGACGGCAAGATCTTCCTGCATCAGGCCGATACCACGGTCGTCGCGCTCGACGCGAAGACCGGCAAAGTCGTCTGGAGCGTCAAGAACGGCGATCCGAAGAAGGGCGAAACCAACACGGCGACCGTTATGCCGGTCAAGGACAAGCTCATCGTCGGCATTTCGGGCGGCGAGTTCGGCGTGCGCGGTTCGGTCACGGCCTATTCGATCGCCGATGGCAAGCTTCTGTGGCGCGGCTATTCGATGGGTCCCGACAGCGACACGCTGATCGATCCGGAGAAGACCACCCATCTCGGCAAGCCGGTCGGTGCCGATTCCGGTCTGAACACCTGGGAAGGCGACCAGTGGAAGATCGGCGGCGGGACGACCTGGGGCTGGTATTCCTATGATGCCGAAGAAAACCTGATCTACTACGGTTCGGGTAACCCTTCGACGTGGAATCCGGCACAGCGCCCGGGCGACAACCGCTGGTCCATGACCATCTTCGCTCGTGACGCCGACACCGGCGTGGCCAAATGGGTCTACCAGATGACCCCGCACGACGAATGGGACTATGACGGCATCAACGAGATGATCCTGACCGAACAGGAGATCGACGGCAAGGCACGCAAGTTGCTGACCCACTTCGATCGCAACGGTTTCGGCTATACGCTCGATCGCGTCTCCGGCGAACTGCTGGTGGCCGAGAAGTACGACCCCGCCGTCAACTGGGCGACCGAAGTCGTGATGGATCCGAAGTCCGACCAGTACGGTCGTCCTCAGGTCGTCGCGCAGTATTCGACCGAACAGAACGGCGAAGACGTGAACTCGACCGGCATCTGCCCGGCCGCGCTCGGCACCAAGGACCAGCAGCCTGCGGCCTATTCGCCGAAAACCCAGCTGTTCTACGTTCCGACCAACCACGTCTGCATGGACTATGAGCCTTTCCGCGTCAGCTACACCGCCGGCCAGCCCTATGTCGGGGCAACGCTGTCGATGTATCCCGCTCCGGGCAGCCATGGCGGCATGGGTAACTTCATTGCCTGGGACGGCAAGGAAGGCAAGATCAAGTGGTCTCTGCCGGAGAAGTTCTCCGTCTGGTCCGGCGCGCTCGCAACGGCTGGTGATGTCGTGTTCTACGGCACGCTCGAAGGCTACCTGAAGGCCGTCGATTCCAATACGGGCAAGGAACTCTATCGTTTCAAGACCCCCTCCGGCATCATCGGCAACGTCATGACCTACACCCATGGCGGCAAGCAGTATGTGGCTGTTCTGTCCGGCGTCGGCGGCTGGGCCGGTATCGGTCTCGCAGCCGGCCTGACCAACCCGAACGAAGGTCTCGGCGCCGTGGGCGGCTATGCAGCCCTCAGCGACTATACCGCGCTCGGTGGTACGCTCACCGTGTTCTCGCTGCCGAACTGACGGCAGCCCAACGCCAATGAAGCTGGCGCGGGTGACATCAGCCCGCGCCAGTTCGTTCTCTGGCCCAAAAGGACGCAACATGACCAGAAGACTATCAGCTCTGCCGACCTCGCTTGCCGCCTTGGCGCTGTTTGCCAGTGCAGCAACGGCGCAGGATGCGGAAAAGGTCGACAATATCACTGCCGTTACCAACGAGAACGGCCGGTACTACACCGCGGATGGTGTGCCGACCTTCAATATTGCTCCGGACGGTACGATGGACTGGATGACCTATTCCGGCTTCCGTCGCTATCATTCCGAATGCCATGTCTGTCACGGACCGGAAGGCGAAGGATCGAGCTATGCGCCGGCGCTGAAGAAATCGGCGATCGACCTGGACTACTACGCCTTCGTCGACGTGGTGACGAACGGGCGGAAGAAGGTCGATGCCGCGCAGAACTCGGTGATGCCGTCATTCGGCCAGAACGCCAACGTCATGTGCTATCTCGACGACATCTATACCTATCTGAAGGCGCGCGGCGCCGAGGCGTTGCCGAGAGGCCGGCCGGGCAAGAAGGAGCCGAAATCCGATGCCATCCGTCAAGCGGAAGCCGATTGCCTTGGCAACTAGTCGCCTGTCCGTTCTGGTGAGCCTGCTTCTCGCCGTGGGCGCCGCAGCCCCGGCGGCGGCGCAGACCTCCGACCTCGTGTCGAAAACGGCCTTCCGGGTCTGTGCGGACCCGGCCAACATGCCCATGTCCGACAAGTCGGGGGCGGGGTTCGAGAACAAGATCGCCGAACTGCTGGCGGCCGAACTCAAGCTGCCGCTGGAATATACCTGGTTCCCGATGGCGACCGGCTTCATCCGCAAGACCTTGCAGGCCTATAATTGCGACGTCGTCATCGGCTATGCGCAAGGCGACGAGATGGTGCTGAATACCAATCACTACTACACCTCGGGCTTCGTCTTGATCGTGCCCACGGACGGCCCGCTCGCCGGTGTCACGGCCATCGGCGACCCTGCGCTGAAGGACAAGCGCGTCGGGGTGGTCGCGGGCAGCCCGCCCGGAACCCATATGGCGCTTCACGGCCTTCTGGCCAAGGCCAAGGGCTACGACCTGATGGTGGACCGACGCTACCAGGATCCGGCCGGGGATATGCTGGCCGACCTGAAGGCCGGCGTCATCGATGCGGCGATCCTTTGGGGGCCGATCGGCGGTCCCCTGGTCAAGCAGAGCCACCCGGATTTCAAGGTGACGCCGCTTCTTGCCGAACCGCTGCCGCCGAAGCTTTTCTACCGCATCACCATGGGCGTCCGGCAAGGTGAAAAGGTCTGGGAGCGCAAGCTCAACTCGCTCATCCGCCGCAATCAGGCAAGAATCAACCAGATCCTGATGGAGGCGGGCGTGCCACTGCTGAACGACATGGGCACGGCCCCGCTGGAGGCAGCAAAATGACCCGTACGCAGCTGCTTCTTGTCGGCATGCTTTTGCTGGTTCCGACGGCGCCTGCGGCGCAGGAAGCGGCCGCGACACAGGGGGCAACCCGCCAGACAGTCGAGGAGCCGGCCGCTTACCGGGAAGACGAATATCGTGCTCCGGTGCCGGCGACGCTTGCCGGCGCGACGGTCGTTTCGACCGCCGAAGCGCATGCACTGTGGGAGAGCGGGGGCGCGGCCTTCATCGACGTGCTGCCACGGCCACCCAAGCCGGCAAAGCTGCCCGAGGGCACGGTGTGGAACGAGAAGCCCCGCATCTCGATCGAGCGCGCGATCTGGCTGCCGAATACCGGCTATGGCAAGCTGGCGGACCCCACGCTCGCCTATTTCCGCAACGGTCTGGAAAAGGCGACCGGGGGCGACCAGACGAAGCCGCTGCTGTTCTTCTGTCTTCCCGACTGCTGGATGTCGTGGAACGCAGCCAAGCGCGCGCTCGAGCTTGGCTATGGCAAGGTCTACTGGTATCCGGAGGGCAGCGAAGGTTGGGCCGCGGCCGGCCATCCGACCGTGCAACTGCAACCAGAGCCTGGCGCCGATCAGTAACTCGTCAGTCTCTGCGTCTTGCGGCCGACCGTCCCGTCAGTATCGGTCATCGTCACGTCGATCACATGGGTCGCTGCCGGGATCGACAGGTGGAATTCCGGGTTTTCACTGAGCGAGATCGAGCCCGTGAGCTCGGCAAAGGGGCGCCCGTCCAGATCGATCTCCACGGTCTCGACATAACGCATCGGAATGAAGAGCAGGCTGATCTGGTCCATCTGCATGCCGGAATGGCTGGGATGGCTGATCTTGAGGTTCATCGACACCTGCTGGTTCCTCAGCCGCGCGAGATTGGCCAACAGATGGCCATCGTCGGTCCCGCGCTCATGGCCGATCTCGATCTCCATATTGCCGAGCGTCGCCAGCGCTGCCTCCGGGTCGCTGCCGGGCGGCGCCGCACAGGCGCCCTGACCCGATGTCTTGACGAAGCCCTCCGCGGCCAGCAACTGACCGTCGGTCAGTTCGCCGACGACGTGAACAGGCGTCGGACCGTTGACCCGCAATGTCGTTTCGACGGCGACGCGCGCCATGGGCTGGGACAGTCGCAACACCGCGGAGACCGGCATAGGATTGCGATCGAGCACCAGCGTGACTTCCCTGATCATCTGGCCCGGCGGTGCGGCGAGCGTTGCGCCGATGACTGTCCTTGCGTCGTTTTCGGAGCGATAGGGCGCATCCAGGGTGATGATTCCGTCGGCGGCGGCGATCGGTCGTGCGCCGAACAGCTGCTGCCGGATATCGGACCATTCGTCTTCGGCGCAGGCGGGACCCGACGATAGGAGTGCCAGGCCGAAGGCCACGGCAAGAAGACGCGAATGCGAACGCATGGGTCTACTCCTCTTGCATCCTGGCTGACAGGAACAGCCCGAAGGCCCTGGGACCGTCGCCGGTCGCAACCTCGCCGACAACCTTCAAGGTCCGGGCGTCGATCACCGACAGGGTGTTCGAATCCCAATTGGCGACGGCGACCCTGAGACCGTCCCCGGTCGTGTCGATGCCTTCGGGATAGCCACCGACATCGATCACAGCGACCGGTGCATAGGTCTCGGCGTCGAAGACACTGACGGTGTCATCATACTGGTTGGTGACGAAGCCACGCCCCGCGGCGAAAGCCAGGCCATAGGGCCGCTCGCGCGTCTTGGCCTTGCCGAGGATGGCACCGCTTTCGGGATCGATGGCCGTTACCGTATTGCTGCCGACATCGGCGGAGAATATCCGGCCATCCGGCGCGAAGGTCACGCCGAAGGGCCGCTCGCCGACCGTGATGCGGTGGACGAGCACGAGCGTTTCTGCATCGAAGATCGACACCTGATTGGAATCACGATCAGCGGTCGCCAGCCAGCGGCCGTCCGGTGAGATTGCAAGGCCTGCCGGCGCGCTGCCGGTTTCCAGCACTGCCGTGAGGGTGAGATCGTCTGCCGTCAGGACCCACACGCGGGCATTGTACCAGTCGGAGACGAAGACCCGGCGGCGCTTTTCGTCGACCGCCACGCCGATCGGACCCCCGTCCAACTGGCGTTCGATCTGCGGAAGGTCGGACGCCATACCGAAGCGGCGGAGCGTCTTGCTGTCGGGGCTGACAGTGAAGACCGCTTGAAGCGCCTCCGAGACGGCGATGCCGGCCGGCATTCCGGGCACGGGGATGCGGCGGACTTCGGTCATCCGCTCGAGATCGATGATGCTCAGATCGCTGGAGGACTGGTTTGTCACATAGGCATAGTCGGCCGTGGCCGACCGCGGCGCCCAGAGCGCCGCGATGGCACCGAGGACCAGGAGCGTCCTACTTGCCGAATTTCGCTTCCAGGGCATCGAGGCCAGCCTTGTAGACGCCGGTGACAGCAGCGATGGCGGCCGCGTCGTTGAGGTTTTCCGGCGGGTCGTTGTTCGGATATCCGCGATAGAAGGCGCCGCGCCACTCGATATGGGAGCCGCCGGTCGCCGTCGGCGTCACGGTCAGGTGGGACGAGTAGTTGGTGACCGGCAGGACGGCCACGTCCACCGCGGTGATGCGATAGGAATAGGTCATCTTCGTCGCATCATACTTGTAGAGCTGCTCCGAGATCGTCGGTCCGCCTTCCTTGCCGAGGGTCAGAACGCGCGTGGCGTCGATCGCATTGTCGCCCGTGCCGGTCGACGAAAAGACCGCCGGGTGCCAGCTCATGTCCTGGAAATTGCCGATCACCGCCCAGACCTCTGCCGGGGGAGCCTTGACGTCAACGGCCAGGCTCAGCTTCTGCCGCGTCGGGCCATGGGCAAAGGCGATCGCCGGTGCCAGAAGGAAGAATGTCAGCAGGAAATTACGAAGCTGTCCCATGGGTCTCCTCACGATTTGAAGAAGTGGTTCTTGAAGATGTAATTGAGCCCGCGCAGCCAGCTCTGGTCGGTGTTCGAGCGGATATCCACGGCGAGCGCACGCAAGGCCTCCCCGGACTTCACGTCGCGCAGAACCAGATTCATCGACAGAATCAGGTTGGAGACCTTCTGAACCTCGCCGACCAGCACGTAGTCGGCGCCGAGTCGCTCGGCCATCCGCAATTCGCATCCGTAGCAGTCGGCGGGATTGGTGGTGCCGGCGAGTTCGTCGGCGATCGGCTGGTTGTCGAGAACGACGAAACCTTCGTCGCGCAGGCGTTGCCGCGTCGTCTCTTCGAGAAGGCGGGTGCGGGCCGTCTGGTCGGGTCGCTCGCCGTCGTAGGCGCCTTCCGTCGACGTATCGATGAAGGTCATGCCGAGAAAGGCAATTCGGGCGCCCGGCTTGAGCGGCTTGTCCAGCGCGGCCAAGGCAAACACGGGGATCAGGACCAGCACAAGTGACATCAGAATACGCTGCATGCGATCCAGCCTAACATAGCGAGCCGGCGACACCACGATCCATAAGTATCGGTTTCGCGGCACAAACCTCTCGTCTATTCTCCACTTTAAGATGTGTCAGGAAGATTGGGAGGTCATTCCGACGATGTCGAAACAGCGGCTTGGGCTTGCCATTTTCTGTGCTGCCTGGATGACAACGCAGACTGCGTGGGCCGAGGAGGTGAAAACCGCCGTCCTTCGCGTCGATCGCGCCAAGTTGCCGCCGATCTCCCGGCTCGACGTCGCGCCTGCGGATCTTGGTTTTGCCGGTGCCACGCTCGGCAACGAGGACAACCGCACGACGGGCGCCTTCACCGGTATGGACTATCAGCTGACCACCAAGGCCGTGCCTCCGGAACAGGCCGAGGCGGCGTTCGATGCGCTGAAGGCCGAAGGCGTCAAGCTGATCGCCGTTATTTCCGATGGGGAAATCCTGAAGGCGCTGGCCGATCGGGCGGGATCGGACGTGCTGCTGCTCAATGCCGGGGCGCGGGACGATGCGTTGCGCGACGCAGAGTGCCGGGCCAATGTCCTGCACATCGCGCCGAGCCGGTCGATGCTCACGGACGGGGTCGTGCAGTTCCTGATGTGGAAGAAGTGGCCGCGCATCCTCCTGATCCATGGCTCCCATCCTGAGGACAAGCTGCTCGCCGAAAGCTACCGGAAGTCGGCGACGAAGTTCGGCGCGAAGATCGTCGAGGAGCGGGAATTCGTCGATACCGGCGGCGCGCGGCGGACCGATACCGGCCATGTCCTGGTCCAGAAGCAGATCCCGGTGTTCATGCAAGGCGCCGAGGAGCACGACGTTACCGTCGCGGCCGACGAGACCGACGTCTTCGCGGCTTATCTGCCTTACCATTCCTGGGATCCGCGCCCGGTCGCCGGCTCGGCGGGCCTGATGCCGCTCAGCTGGCACCAGGCGCACGAATCCTGGGGCGCGACGCAATTCCAGCGCCGTTTCGAGAAGCTGACGGGCCGTGGTGCGCGGGACGAGGACTACCAGGCGTGGCTTGCCGTCCGCGTGATCGGCGAGGCGGTGACGCGGTCCGGCAAACCGGATGTCGCCTCGATCCGCTCCTATCTGTTGTCGAAGGATTTCGAGATCGCCGCTTTCAAGGGCCAGAAGCTGACCTTCCGCGCGTGGAACGGGCAGCTGCGGCAGCCGATCCTGCTCGGCGACGGCCGCATCACCGTATCGGTCTCTCCCCAGGACGGCTATCTTCACCAGCATTCGCCGCTCGACACGCTGGGCATAGACGCACCCGAAACCGCATGCCGTGCCTTTGGAGGATAGAATGCCGAGTTACGCCTGGATCATCCTGCCTGCCGCCCTTCTGGCCAGCGGCTCCGCCCTCGCCAACAAGGTGTTCGTGACCAACGAGCGCGGCAACACGGTGACCGTTCTCGATAGCGAGACCTGGGAGAAGATTGCCGAGTTCCCCGCCGGCAACCGGCCGCGCGGCATCACCATCAGCCCCGACGGCAAGGAACTCTATGTGTGCGCCTCGGACGACGACACGGTGCGCGTCTTCGATCCCGAGACCTACAAGGAGTTGCATACCCTTCCCTCCGGTCCTGATCCGGAACTGTTCGCGCTCAACCCCTCGGGCAAGCAACTCTATGTCGCCAACGAGGACGACAACCTGGTGACGGTCGTCGACACAGAAACGCATCAGGTTCTGGCGGAGATCCCGGTCGGTGTCGAACCGGAGGGGGTCGCGGTCAGCCCCGACTCCAAGACGCTGATCAACACCTCCGAAACCACCAACATGGCGCATTTCATCGACACCTCGACCTACGAGATCGTGCACAATGTGCTTGTCGACCAGCGGCCGCGCTATGCCGAGTTCACGGCCGACGGCAAGAAGCTCTATGTCAGCGCCGAGATCGGCGGTACCGTCTCCGTCATCAATCTCGGCGCCGGGGAGCCGAAGGTCGACAAGAAGATAACCTTCGAAGTTCCCGGCGTTCTGCCGGAATGGCTGCAGCCGGTCGGCGTCCGGGCGACCAGCGACGGATCGCGGGTCTTCGTCGCGCTCGGGCCGGCCAATCGCGTTGCAGTGATCGACGCCAAGACCGATGAGGTGCTCGACTATCTGCTCGTCGGCCAGCGCGTCTGGCAGATGGCCTTCACGCCGGGCGAGGAATTCCTCGTCGTCACCAACGGCAATTCCAACGATGTGAGCATCATCGACGTGAAGGCCGAGAAGGTCATTCGTTCGGTTCCGGTCGGCGAGCAGCCCTGGGGGGTCGTCGTCGCACCGAACTGACCATTTTGAAATTGAAACGATATTGGGAGGAATTCATCGATGACGATAAACCTTTTGGCGGGATTGGCCGCTCTCATTGCCATTCCCTTGGTCAGTCCGATCGTCGCCACGCCGGCCACTGCGGCACCGCTCTGTGACAAGCTCGGCTTTGCCGGGCTCCTGGCCAAATGCAATCGCGGCGAGCCGATCGAGATCACGCTTGCCTCGGGCCAGCCGCTCGGCAAGGGCGACGTGGCGCTGCAATCGGGCGCCTATTACGAGATGAAGATCACCGCCGACGGCTCCGCTGAACTGGGAATCACCGGCGCTCCCTTCTTCCGGGCGATCTGGATGAACGAGATCGTCATCAATGGAATCGAGGTGCGCCCCATGGCGATCGACAGCCTTGAATTCGACAAGGCCGGGGTGGCGACCATGTCGTTCATCGCCATCAAGCCCGGTTCCTACGAGGTTCGCATTCCGAACACGACGAGCGATACGCAGAAGGTGACGATTTCCATTCAGTAAGCCAATACCGACATAAGGACGATTGCGATGCACAGCCAGAAAATGACGACCGTATTTCTTGCCGCCTTTCTTTCCTTGCCCTTTGTCGCATCGGCCGCCGAGGTGCCTGCCGACAAGCAGAAGGCGATCCAGGACATGCTGAAGACCATGCAATGCGAGGTCGATCCGGCCAATATCGAGGCCGACGGTGATGGCTTCGAGTTGGACGACGTTTTCTGCGCCGACGGGCAGTACGACATGGACCTCAACGCCGACCTGAGCGTCGCCGACAAGCGCAAGGAATAGGCTGGACAGGTTGGCGAATTGCCAGAAGAGTTGTGTAGAAGCCGCTGGTCAACGAGCCGCGAAGGCAAGGGCGGCAATCCCGGGGAGAACGAGCGATGCGTGTCTTTAGACGATTTCTGACGGGGTGCCTGCTGGCGCTCGGCATGGCGCCGGCCATGGCGCAGGATCTGCCGCAGATCAGGGCGGCGATGCTGGCTTCCGGTACGGTGAACTGGGAGATTTCGACGATCAAGGCGAACGAGCTCGACCGGAAGAACGGGTTCGTCATGTCCGTTCAGGACTATGCCGACAACGGTGCGACGCGCGTTGCCTTCGAGGGAGGCGAGGCCGACACGATGGTGGCCGACTGGATCTGGGTCGCCTACCAGCGCGCCGCCGGCAAGGATTATGTCTTCATTCCGTATTCGCGCGCGGTTGGCGGTCTCGTGGTCAAGGACGACAGCCCGGTCAAAGCGCTTACCGATCTCAAGGGGCAGAAGATCGGCATCGCCGGCGGGCCGCTCGACAAGAGCTGGCTCATTTTGCGGGCCTTTGCCACGAAGAAATACGGCATGGACCTCGCGAAGGAAACCGAGCAGGTGTTCGCCGCGCCGCCGCTGATCTTCAAGTCGGCGCTGTCGGGCGAGACCGCGGGTGCCATCAACTTCTGGCACTTCCTCGCCAAGATGAAGGCGAAGGGAATGCGTGATCTCGTTTCTGTCGCCGATGCCGCGACCGAACTCGGGCTCGACCCCGACACGCCACTCCTTGGCTATGTGCTCAAGGGCGAATTCGTCAAGGCGCATCCCGAGGTGGCGCAGGGGCTCTACAAGGCCTCGGTGGCGGCGAAAGAATTGCTGCGCAGCGATGATGCTGCCTGGGAGGGGCTACGCGGTCAGATGAACGCCGCAGATGATGCCGAGTTCGCGGCGTTGCGTGACGGTTATCGCGCCGGCATTCCGAGCGGCAAGCCGATCGACGAGGCGGCCGCCGATCGCTTCCTGCGGCTGATGGCCGAACTCGGCGGCGAGGAGCTTGTCGGCAAGGCGACCACGCTGCCCAAGGGGGTCTTCCTGCACCTTGAGTGACAATGGCCAAAATCCGCTGATCGTCCGCACGCTATCGCTCGGCCTGCTGCTCCTGGTCTGGGTCTCCGCGGCGGCGCTGACGGCGGATGCCAGCATCCTGCCGCAACCCTGGGCGCTCGCAGAGCCGCTCGCCCGGGCGGTCGGCTCCGGTGCCTTGCCGTATCATCTCGCCATGACCCTTGCGCGCGTGGTGATGGCCTTTGTGCCGGCCATGGCGATCGGCGTGGCGCTCGGTTTCCTGATGGGGCGCTTTCCCGCCTTGGACCGGTGGCTCGATCCCTGGCTGGTGGTGTTTCTCAACCTGCCGGCGCTGGTCCTGATCGTGCTCTGTTATCTCTGGATCGGCCTCAACGAGACGGCAGCGATCATCGCGGTCGTGCTCAACAAGATCCCGAACGTCGCGACCCTCTTGCGCGAAGGCGCGCGCGCGCTCGATCCGAACCTTGATGCCATGGCCAAGGTCTATCGCATGCCGCCCATGGCGCGGCTGCGTCATGTCGTCATTCCCCAGCTCGCCCCCTACATTGCCGGTGCCGCGCGTTCCGGCATTGCGGTCATCTGGAAGATCGTGCTGGTGGTCGAGTTTCTCGGCCGTTCCAGCGGCGTCGGTTTCCAGATCCATTTCTATTTCCAGCTGTTCGACGTCGCCATGGTGCTGGTTTATTCGCTGACCTTCATCGTCGTCATGTTGATGGTCGAGGCCTTGATCCTGCAGCCGGTCGAACGGCGGGCGCGGGCCTGGAGGACGGCATGATCAAGGTCGACGTCCGGCGAAAAGCTTTCGGTCCATCGGAGATCCTGCGCGACATCCGTTTCGAGATGGGCGATAGCGAGGCGGTCGCCATTCTCGGTGCTTCCGGGATCGGCAAGTCGACACTGCTCCGGCTGATCACCGGCATTGACGAGGCCTTCGAGGGCGAGATTGTCCGGCCGCAGAACATCGCCATGGTGTTCCAGGAGCCGGTTCTGCTGCCCTGGCGCAGCGTGCTGCAGAATCTCACCCTCATCCATCCGACGCTCGGCGAGGATGCGGCGCGCGCTGCGCTGGAGCGCATAGGTATTGCCGACAAGGCCCGGCTCTTTCCCGGCCAGTTGTCGCTCGGCCAGCAGCGGCGACTGGCGCTGGCCCGCGCCTTTGCCGGGCGCCCGGCACTTCTCGTCATGGACGAGCCCTATGTCTCGCTCGATCCGCAGACGGCCGAGGAAATGCTGGAACTGACCGAGGCGCTGATCGCCGAGACCGGTCCCGCCGTCATCCTCGTCACCCATTCCGAGGCGGAGGCGAGGCGTCTGGCCAAACGCACGCTCCGGCTTGCCGGGCGGCCGGCAACGATCGCCGATGGGACGGGCCCTCCGACGGTGAAGCGGGAGGGTGCGGCATGAAGGGTCTCGAGATCAGCCATGTCGGCTTTCGCTACGGCGAGCGCAAGGCGCTGGACGATGTCTCGTTCAATGTTGAGCCGGGACGGTTCTGCGCGCTGCTCGGGCCGAACGGTGCGGGCAAGTCGACGCTCTTTGCCCTTCTGACCCGGCTGATCGTTGCCGACGAGGGGATGATCAATGTGGCCGGTTTCGATATCGCCACATCTCCACGCGCAGCGCTCGCCCGGATCGGCGTCGTGTTCCAGCAGCCGACGCTCGATCTCGACATGACGGTGCGCCGCAACCTGCGCTACTTCGCCGGACTGCACGGCCTGTCGGGCCGTTCCGCGGCCATGGCAATCGACCGCGCCCTTGCCCAGCTCGGCATGGCCGAGCGCGCCGACGAACTGGTGCGTTCCCTGAATGGCGGGCACCGGCGGCGCATGGAGATCGCCCGCGCGCTTGTTCACCAACCGGAAATCCTGCTGCTCGACGAAGCGACCGTCGGCCTTGATGCCGCCTCGCGGCAGGCGATCACCGACCATGTGCATGGGCTCGCCGAAAGCGGGCTTGCCGTGCTCTGGGCGACCCATCTGGTGGACGAGATCGCCATGTCGGACCAGGTCGTGGTGCTGCATCGCGGCCGGGTGCTGAGCAACGGTCCGGCGGCTGAACTGGCCGGCGACCGCAGCCTGGCCAAGGCCTTCCTCGCGATGACGGCTGACGGCACGGAGGCGACGGCATGAAGGCCTGGCTGACCGCGCTCCTCGCCATCATCACCCGGGAGAACCTGCGTTTCGTCAGGCAGCGTGGTCGATTCCTTGCCGCCCTCGTGCGGCCGCTCGTCTGGCTTCTCGTGTTTGCCGCCGGCTTTCGTGCGGCGCTCGGCGTGTCGATCATTCCGCCGTACCAGACCTACATTACCTACGAGGTCTACATCCTGCCGGGACTCTGCGGCATGATCCAGTTGTTCAATGGGATGCAGTCGTCGCTGTCGCTGGTCTACGATCAGGAAATGGGCTCCATGCGGCTTCTGCTGACCTCGCCCTTGCCGCGCTGGTGGCTGCTGTTCTCCAAGCTGCTGGCCGGTGTCATCGTGTCGATCCTGCAGGTCATGGTGTTCCTGGGTCTTGCGGCGCTGACCGGGATCGACCTGCCGCCGCTCGGCTACCTCGCTGTGCTTCCGGCGCTGTTGCTGAGCGGCCTGATGCTCGGGGCCTTCGGCCTGGTGATTTCGTCGACCATACGCCAGCTGGAGAACTTCGCCGGCGTGATGAATTTCGTCATCTTCCCGATGTTCTTTCTGTCGTCGGCCCTCTACCCGCTTTGGAAGATGGCGGAGAGCTCGCCGCTGCTACGCGACATCTGTGCCTACAACCCGTTCACCCATGCGGTCGAACTGATCCGCTTCGCGCTCTATGGTCAGCTCAATCTCGAAGCCCTGGCCTGGGTCTCAGGCTGCTTCGTCGTCTTCATGCTGGCCGCCGTCTGGGGCTATGATCCGGCCCGCGCCATGCTGCGGGCCCGCGGCCGGTAGTTGCCGGCTTCGCCTCGAATGCCGCAACCGCGCCAAAAACCGCCACTTTCCGCTATGTTGCCGATCGCCTGATTTGCTCCGATCCTGTCCCCGATTGAAGACGCTTCAGACGTCCAAACTTGAGGAGGAGGGACCCATGATCAAACTGCATCCGGCCATCGACAACGGCTTTCCGCCGGCCAAGCCCGGCTTTTCCGGGGGCACGCTCAAATGCAAATGCGCTACCAATCCGGTGACCGTCGAAATCAGCTCCCAGACGGCGCACAACCATGCCTGCGGCTGCACCAAGTGCTGGAAGCCCAAAGGCGCGATCTTCGCACAGATCGCCGTCGTGTCGCGTGACAACGTTAAGGTTACCTCCGGCGCCGAGAAGCTTCACATCGTCGACCCGAACGCGACCATCCAGCGTTATGCCTGCAAGGACTGCGGCACGCATATGTACGGCCGCATCGAGAACACCAAGCATCCGTTCTATGGCCTGGATTTCGTCCATACCGAACTCAGCGACCAGACCGGCTGGTCTCCGCCGGAATTCGCCGCCTTCGTTTCGTCGGTCATCGAGAGCGGGGTCAGCCCCGACAAGATGGGCGAGATCCGCGCGCGCCTCAATGAACTCGGGCTCCCGCCCTATGATGCGCTGTCGCCGGCCTTAATGGATGCGATCTCCACCCATATTGCCAAGCAATCCGGCGCGCTGCCGGCTTAAGCGAGGCTTCCGAGCTCCTCCCCCTGAGCCCTGTCCGTGTCTCTTCCTTTCGGAAGCCAAAACGGGCGGGGCTTGAGGTTGTCGGGGGACACGCAGGCCTGCCGGTCGAGACGGGCTCGACAGCAATAGACAAAGCCGCCGATGGTGGATCATCGGCGGCTTTTGACGTTTGCGACATGCCTGCATACGACTGGAGTTTGGTGGGTGAGGTCTTCGATGCCGCGGCGATCGCGACGAATGATCGTGTGCTCAACGGTGTGTCATCATCTCCGCGCCGGCCCAGGACGGGTCCTGCTTCCATTTGATCGAACAGCCGATTGCCGAATGCTGCTCCTCCGGCCCCTTGCCGGTCCTGGCGATCCCGACCATCGCCTCGAACAGGTCGCGCCTCAGATCCGCCGGGCCGATCTCCTTGCGCGAGGCATCGAGCCGTCCGCGATACTGCAGCTCCATGCGCTTGTTGAAGCCGAAAAAATCCGGCGTGCAAACGGCGCCATAGGCCCTGGCGACCCACTGGTCGGCGTCATGCAGATAGGGGAAGGGCAGGGCGTGATCGGCGGCAAATCGCTTCATATTGCCGAAGCTGTCTTCCGGATAGGCCGTCGCATCGTTCGAGTTGATCGCCACGAAGCCGATTCCGTGCGCCTCGAGCTCCAGCGCATCGCGCACGATCCGGCCGATCACCGCTTTCACATAGGGGCAGTGATTGCAGATGAAGGCGACGACGAGACCGTTCGGTCCGGCAAGATCGAGAATGGAGCGGGCGCGTCCCTCGGTGCTCGGCAGCCGGGCGTCGATGGCTTTCCAACCGAAATGGCAGAGCGGTGCGGTGGATGCCATGGAGCTACCTTTCGTTCTGGACGAGGGGACGGATCGCATTGTCTGCGGCGTGGCGCAGGGCGGCAATATTGCCCGCATAGGCATCCGCTCCGCCCTTGAAGATCGCCGAGCCGGCGACGAGGATGTCGGCGCCGGCCCGGGCAACGAGCGGCGCGGTCTCGGGTGTCACGCCGCCGTCGATTTCGATCACGATCGGCCGATTGCCGATCATCGCCTTGATGCGCGCGACCTTGTCCACCACGGCGGGGATGAAGGCCTGGCCGCCGAAGCCGGGATTGACCGTCATCAGCAGGACAAGATCGAGGCGGTCGAGGACATATTCGATGACGTTTTCCGGCGTCGAGGGATTGAGGGACACGCCGGCCTTGCAGCCGAGGTCGCGGATCGCCTGCAGCGAGCGATCGAGATGGGTGGTCGCCTCGGCATGGACGGTGACGATGTCGCAGCCGGCATCGGCGAAGGCGGCGAGAAAGCCGTCGACGGGCTCGATCATCAGGTGGCAGTCGAACACCTTGTCGGTGCGATTGCGGATCGCCTTGATCACCGGCGGGCCGAAGGTGATGTTGGGCACGAAATGCCCGTCCATCACGTCGAGATGGATCCAGTCGGCGCCGGCACGACAGACCGCTTCCACTTCCTCGCCAAGGCGCGAGAAATCCGCAGACAGGACCGAGGGGGCAATGATGGTCTTCGGGCTCATGCTGTCTCCTGACGATGTTCGGGCGGTGCGGCCGGCTTCATGGCAAAGACGCGGCTTGCGGCAATGTCGCGGCCGATGATGGTCGACAGCTGCTCGGCATTGACCGGCCCCTTGGCTTCTTCGAACAGGCGGTTCGCCTGGCGCAGGCGCGCCCGGTCGAGCGCGTTGCGTATGGACCGCGCATTGGCGAAATGCGGCTGGCTACGCCGGCGGGCGATGTAGTCGGTCATGACGGCCGTCGCTTCCGCGTCGAGGTGGTAACCCTGCCGCTCCAGCATGGTCTCGGCGATCGACAGCAGTTCGTCGTTTGCATAGTCGGGGAAGTCGATGTGATGGGCGATACGCGAGCGGAAGCCAGGATTGCTTTCAAAGAAGCGATCCATGCGGTCGGAATAGCCGGCGAGGATCACCACGAGGTCGTCGCGGTTGTTCTCCATCACCTGCAACAGGATCTCGATCGCTTCCTGGCCGTAGTCGCGTTCGTTGTCCGGCCGGTAGAGGTAGTAGGCCTCGTCGATGAACAGCACGCCGCCCATGGCTTTCTTGAGGATCTCCTTGGTCTTCGGCGCCGTGTGGCCGATATACTGGCCGACCAGGTCGTCGCGCGTCACCGAGACGAGGTGGCCCTTGCGGATGTAGCCGAGGCGGTGGAGCAGGTTCGCCATGCGCAGGGCAACCGTCGTCTTGCCCGTGCCGGGATTGCCGGTGAAGCTCATGTGCAGCGACGGCGGCTCGTGGGAAAGGCCCATGGCGCGGCGGGCGCGCTCGACCAGCAGCAACGCCGCCGTCTCGCGGATCCGCCGCTTCACGGGCTTGAGGCCCACAAGGTCACGGTCGAGCTCTTCGAGGATCTCGGCGACGCCCGAGGTCCGGTATTCCTCGGCGAGGTCGACCGAAGTCGGCGGGCTCTCCTGCGTCACGGTTGTCTCGGGCATTGCCATTGTCTCGTCCTTTCGTCAGCCGATGGTCGACCAGGAGTAATGCTGCGAGCGGCCCGGACCGTCGGTCCTGGTCATCCTGAGTTCCGGTTCCTTGGCCGGGCGATTGACGATGAAGGACATCGTCACGGTCTCGAAACCGCGGATCGAATCGAAAGCATTGAGACGGATGTAGTGCTGCGGATAGGCCTTTCGGCAATCATCGAGCTCCATCATCACGCCCTTAGCGTCCTTCAGGTCGAACATGGGATTACCCCACATTTCCCAATAGGTGTTGCGGGGGTGGGGATCGTCGGTGTACTCGACCCCGATCGCCCAGCCCTTGCGCAGGCAGTATTCCACCTGCGCGGTGATCTGCTCGTCCGTCAGGTCCGGCAGGAACGAGAAGCAGCCTTGGGTGATACGCATGTCGTTTCTCCTTTTCTCTCGCTCTGTCAGAGGACACTTACGCTCGGTACGAAGTCCGAAGTGTCGGTCGAGGTGTAGTTGAAGCTGATATTGCCCCAGGTCTCGAGGGCGGCTTCGAGCGGCTTGCACCACTTGGCGGCGGCTCTCAGGATCTCCGGCCCTTCATTGGCGATGTCGCGGCCCTCGTTGCGGGCGAGCACCATGGCTTCGAGGGCCACGCGGTTGGCGGTCGCGCCGGCCTGGATGCCCATCGGATGGCCGATCGTGCCGCCGCCGAACTGCAGCACCACGTCGTCGCCGAACAGGTCGAGCAGCTGGTGCATCTGTCCGGCATGGATGCCGCCCGAGGCCACCGGCATGACCTTCTTGATGTCGCCCCAGTCCTGTTCGAAGAAGATGCCGCGTTGCAGGTCGACCTCGTTCTTGGTTTCGCGCAGGACGTTGTAATAGCCCTGCACGGTCATCGGATCGCCTTCCAGCTTGCCGACGGCGGTGCCGGCATGCAGGTGGTCGACGCCGGCGAGACGCAGCCACTTGGCGATGACGCGGAACGAGATGCCGTGGTTCTTCTGGCGCGTGTAGGTGCCGTGGCCGGCCCTGTGCATGTGCAGGATCATGTCGTTCTGCCGGCACCATTCCGAGATCGACTGGATCGCCGTCCAGCCGACGATCAGGTCGACCATGACGATGACCGAGCCGAGTTCCTTGGCGAATTCGGCGCGGCGGTACATTTCCTCCATCGTGCCGGCGGTGATGTTGAGGTAATGGCCCTTCACCTCACCGGTGACGGCGGAAGCATGGTTGACGGCTTCCATGCAGTAGAGGAATCGGTCGCGCCAATGCATGAAGGGCTGCGAGTTGATGTTCTCGTCGTCCTTCATGAAGTCGAGCCCGCCCTTCAGCCCTTCGTAAACGACACGGCCATAGTTCTTGCCCGACAGGCCGAGCTTCGGCTTGGTGGTGGCGCCGAGCAGCGGCTTGCCGAACTTGTCGAGCCGCTCGCGTTCGACGACGATGCCGGTCGGCGGGCCCTTGAAGGTCTTCACATAGGCGACAGGGAAGCGCATGTCCTCGAGCCGGGCGGCCTTCAGCGGCTTGAACGAGAAGACATTGCCGATGATCGAGGCCGTCAGGTTGGCGATCGAGCCTTCCTCGAACAGGATCAGGTCATAGGCGACATAGCAGAAGTACTGCCCCGGCGTTCCCGGCACCGGGTCGACCCGGTAGGCCTTGGCGCGGTACTGGTCGCAGGCGGTCAGACGGTCGGTCCAGACGACCGTCCAGGTGGCGGTCGAGCTTTCGCCGGCAACGGCGGCCGCCGCTTCGATCGGATCGACGCCTTCCTGCGGCGTGATGCGGAACAGGGCGATCAGGTCGGTGTCCTTCGGCTCGTAATGGCCGTCCCAATAGCCCATCTGGGCGTATTTCAGGACGCCCGCCCTGTAGCGTTCCTTGCCCTTGATCTCGGTTTTCGCATCGGCGTTCATGGCACTGTCCTTTCCTTGGTCGGATGGGAGTTCAGGCGGCTTCTGACCGCGCGTTTGAGGGTTTCAGGCTGCCGTTCGCATAGCGTTTGGCCATGTCGCTCATCGGGATGACCTTGATGCGCGACGCATTGCCCGCCGTGCCGAAGGCCTCGAAGCGGGCCTTGCAGACAGAGGCCATGGCATCCATGGCGGGTTTGAGGAACTTGCGCGGATCGAATTCGTCGCGGCGAGTATCGGCGACGCGGCGGAATTCGGCGGCGGCGGCAAGGCGCAGGTCGGTGTCGATGTTGACCTTGCGCACACCGAAGCGGATGCCGCGGACGATCTCCTCGACAGGGACGCCATAGGTCTCACGCATCTCGCCGCCATGGGCGTTGAAGATCTCCTGCCATTCCTCAGGTACGGAGGAGGAGCCGTGCATGACGATATGGGTGTCGGGCAAGCGCCGGTGGATCTTCTCGATCACGTCCATGGCGAGCACTTCGCCGGTCGGCTTGCGGGTGAACTTGTAGGCGCCGTGCGAGGTGCCGATCGCGACGGCCAGCGCATCGACGCCGGTCTCGGCGACAAAGCGGGCCGCCTCGTCGGGATCGGTCAGCAATTGCGAACGGTCGAGCGCGCCTTCGAAACCATGGCCGTCCTCCGCCTCGCCATGGCCGGTTTCGAGCGAGCCCAGGCAGCCGAGTTCGCCCTCCACCGAGACGCCAACCATGTGGGCCAGTCGCGCCACTTCTGCCGTGATGCCGGCGTTGTAAGCATAGTCGGCTGGCGTCTTGGCATCCTCTTTCAACGAACCGTCCATCATCACCGAGGTGAAGCCGTGCTGGATCGCGGACAGGCAGGTGGAGACCCGGTCGCCGTGATCCTGGTGGATGCAGAGCGGAATGTCCGGATACATCAACTCCAGCGCTTCCATCATCTTGGCGAGCATGATGTCGTTGGCATACGAGCGGGCGCCGCGCGATGCCTGCAGGATGACCGGCGCATCGCAGGCCTTGGCCGCCTGCATGATGGCGAGGCCCTGTTCCATGTTGTTGATGTTGAAGGCAGGCACGCCGTAGCCGCGTTCGGCGGCATGGTCGAGCAATTGACGAAGCGTGATGCGGGCCATGGTCAGGCGTCCTCTCTGTGTGCGGTGGTGATGTGGGTGGGGCTTTGCGTCATCGACCGCGCTCGCCCTTGTGGTGGCCGGCAAGCCGCAGCGCTTCCGCGACGACATGCTCGGCGGTGATGCCGAAATGCTTGTAGAGTTCGCCTGCCGGGGCCGAGGCGCCGAAGCCCTGCATGCCGATGAAGCTGCCGCGCGGCCCCATCCAGCGGTCCCAACCGAGTCGACCGGCGGCTTCAATGGCGATGCGCGGTGCGCTGCCGAGGGTCTTGCTTTGGTAGGACTCGTCCTGCGCCTCGAACTTCTCCCAGCAAGGCATGGAGACGACAGCCGCCGCGATGCCCTTTTCGGAAAGAAGCTTGTCGGCGGCGGCGACCGCAATCTCGACCTCCGAACCGGTGGCAAGCAGCGTCACGTCGCGGGGGCCCTTGGCTTCCCGCAATACATAGGCGCCCCGGGCAGAGAGGTTCTCGTCGCCGGGGACCGCGCGCAGCATCGGCAGGGCCTGGCGGGAGAGTGCAAGCACGCTCGGCGTCGCCTTTTCCCTCAATGCGATTTCCCAGCATTCGGCCGTCTCGATGATGTCGGCCGGACGGAAGACGTTGAGGTTCGGCGTGGCGCGCAACATGGCGAGGTGCTCGACCGGCTGGTGGGTCGGTCCGTCTTCGCCAAGGCCGATGGAATCGTGGGTCAGCACGTAGATGACCGGCAGGCCCATCAGCGCCGAGAGCCGCATCCCGCCCCGGGCATAGTCGGAGAACACCAGGAAGGTGCCGCCATAGGGGATGAAGCCGCCATGCAGCGCAATGCCGTTCATCGCCGCCGCCATGCCGTGCTCGCGGATGCCATAGTGCAGGTAGCGGCCCTTGAAGTTGCCGGCGGCGATCGGAGCCGTCTGGGAGGTCATGGTGAGGTTGGAACCGGTGAGATCGGCAGAGCCGCCGATCGTCAGTGATGTCGCGCCGTTGATCGCCTCAAGCGCCATCTGCGAGGCCTGGCGGGTCGCCACCTTGGTGGCCTTGTTGCGATGCTCCGCACGGAATTTCGTCAGCTGGCGCGCGACCTCGGGGCCGAGGTCACGTTCGATCGTCTGCTCATAACGCTTTCTGGAACGGGACGTGTCGCGGCGGATTTCCCACGCCTCGCGCGCCGTCTGGCCACGGGAGGCCACGCTTTCCCAAGCCGACTTGATGTCGGACGGTACGAAGAAGGGCGGGTGATGCCAGCCGAGCTTTTCGCGGGTCGCGGCGACTTCCTTGTCGCCAAGGGCCGCGCCATGGGTCTTGTGCGAGCCTTCCATGCTGGCGGCACCCTTGCCGATCCTTGTCCGGCAAGCGATCAGCGACGGCTTGCGGCTCTTGCGGGCGCGGTCGATCGCCTTGGCGACCGCTTCCGGATCATGGCCGTCGACGGCCTGCGCATCCCAGCCGGCGGCGCGGAAGCGGGCGAGTTGGTCCATCGAGGTGGACAGCTCGGTCGCGCCATCGATAGAAATGTGGTTGTCGTCCCACAGCACGATCATCTTGCGCAGCTTCAGGTGCCCGGCCAGGTCGATCGCCTCGTGGCTGATGCCCTCCTGGAGGCAGCCGTCGCCGGCGACCACGTAGGTGAAGTGATCCGAGAGCGACGAACCGAAGCGGGCGGCCATCATCTGTTCGGCGATCGCCATGCCGACGGCGGTGGCGATGCCCTGGCCGAGTGGACCGGTCGTCGTCTCGATGCCGAGCGCATGGCCGTATTCCGGATGGCCGGCGGTCTTCGAACCCATCTGCCGGAAGGCGGCCAGCTGGGAGATCGGCATGTCGGAAAAGCCGATCAGGTGGTGGATCGCGTAGAGCAGCATCGAGCCGTGTCCGGCGGACAGCACGAAGCGGTCGCGGTTCGGCCAGTCCGGCATCGAGGGATCGATGGTGATGAAGCGGTTGAAGAGGACGGTCACAGCGTCGGCCATGCCCATCGGCATGCCGGGATGGCCCGAATTGGCTTTCTGCACCGCGTCCATGGCGAGGAAGCGGATGGCATTCGCCATGTCCTGTTCGGACACAGCATTGCGGGTTTCGATCTTCTGCGAAATGTTCATGGGTGTCCTCCTCACGACATGCGGTGCTTGCGTTCGAGCAGTTTGTGGATCAGCGGCGTGAAGATCAGCTGCATAGCGAGGTCGAGCTTGTCGCCGGGAACGACGATCGAATTGGCGCGCGACATGAAGCTGTTCTGCAGCATCGACAGCAGGTACGGAAAATCGATGCCGCGCGGATTGGCGAAGCGGATCACCAGGATCGATTCCGCCGGCGTCGGGATCCAGCGGGCGACGAACGGGTTCGAGGTGTCGACGATCGGAACGCGCTGGAAGTTGATGTCGGTCTGCGAGAATTGCGGGCAGATATAGTGGACATAGTCCGGCATGCGGCGAAGGATCGTGTCGGTGACGGCCTCCGTCGAATAGCCGCGGGTCGCCTTGTCGCGGTGGATCTTCTGAATCCATTCGAGATTGATGACAGGCACGACGCCGATCTTCAGGTCGCCATGCTGGGCGAGGTTGATGGTTTCGGTCACGGCACAGCCGTGGAGCCCTTCATAGAACAGCAGGTCGCTGCCCTTGAATTCCTCCCATTCGGTGAAAGTACCGGGTGCGGAGCCGTATTTTGCGGCCTCCGCATCGTCGTGGATGTAGTGCCGGGTGCGGCCGACGCCGCGACGGCCATATTCGGAGAACACGCTTTCCAGGATTTCCAGTTCGTTCGCTTCGGCGGCGAAATGGGTGAAGTCGTTGCCCTTGGCCTTCTCGTCGGCGATTTTCTTCTTCATCGCTTCGCGGTCGTAGCGATGGAAGGCGTCGCCCTCGATGAAGGATGCCGAGATGTTCTCGCGCTTGAAGATCTTCTCGAAGGTGTCCTTGACCGTGGTCGTGCCGGCGCCGGACGAACCGGTGATCGAAATGATGGGATATTTGGCTGACATCGTATTCTCCTCAGGCCCGGAACAAGCCGCGCTTGCCGAACAGCGGCGCGCGTTCACCGATCATGGTGGGGTCGACATGGTAGCGGGCGACGCGTGCCACCTCGCGGCGTGAACCGAAGACCAGCGGCACGCGCTGGTGAAGGTTCTCCGGCTCGATGTCGAGGATGCGGGTGACGGCATTGGTCGCGGCACCGCCGGCGTTCTCGACGAGGAAGGCGATCGGATTGGCCTCGTAGACCAGTCTCAACCGGCCTTGGGAATAGCCCCTACGGCTGTCGGCCGGATAAAGGAAGATGCCGCCCCTGACCAGGATGCGATAGGCATCGGCGACCAGCGATGCGATCCAGCGCATGTTGAAATCGCGCTCGCGCGGGCCGTCGGCGCCGGCCAGGCAGTCGTCGACATAAAGGCGGATCGCCTCTTCCCAGTGACGGTAGTTCGAGGCGTTGATGGCGAATTCATGGGCGCGGTCGGCAATGCTGACGGACTTGTAGCCCTGGACGAAGCAGCCGAGGCGGCTCGAGAAGATGAAGATCTCCGTGCCCTTGCCGAGCGACAGCACCAGGGCGGTCTGGGGGCCATAGATGAAGAAGCCGGCGGCCAACTGGCGGCTGCCCGGTTGCAGGAATGTCGGCATCGGGTCGTGGTCAGCGCTCGCAATTGCCGGAAGGATCGAAAAGACCGTGCCGACCGAGACATTGGTGTCGATGTTCGACGATCCGTCGAGCGGGTCGATCGCCACCGCGAGCCGGGCGTCCGGATTTAGCGAGACAGGATGCTCCAGTTCTTCCGAGGCGTAGAAGGCGACCGGCGCACCCTGCAGCGAGGAGAGGAACAGGTCATCGCAGATGACGTCCATTTCCTTTTGCATGTCGCCGTCGCTGTTTGCGCCGCCGCGCAGGCCGTGGAGGTGGGCGCTCAACGCGCCCTGGCCGACCAGCTTACGGATATCGAGCGCGGCGGTTGCGAGCCGCTGGATAATGGCGGCCACGTCGCGCGCCGTTTCATCGCGCGTGGCGATGCATGAAACGAGGTAAGCCTCGAGGGTTGCGCCTGACATTACGATGTCTCCTCCCATCCGCTGTCAGGAAGAGAATGGCGGAACCGTTGAGTTTGTAAATTTTATTATATTGACTTACGAGATTAAAAATACTTACTTTCCAATATGCGCAACGTTTCCCTTCGCCAACTCCGCACCGTGGAAGCCGTCAGCCGGCTCGGAAAAATCAATCTCGCGGCCGCAGAGCTGGGGCTGACCGGGCCGGCGCTCACCCTGCAGATCCAGCAATTGGAGCGGGACGCGGGCGTGGTGGTCTTCGACCGCACGCGTGAAGGCATGGTGCCGACCGCTTTCGGACTCGCCTTTCTCGAGGCGGCGCATGCGATCGAGGAGAGCCTTGCGACACTGGCGGATTCGATCGATTCGATGAAAGGACTAAGGAGCGGGCGGCTGAGGCTCGGCGTGGTGTCGACGGGCAAGTATTTCGCCCCGCAGCTGATCGCCGCCTTTCGCAAGCAGGTGCCCGATATCGACATCAACCTGTTCATCGGCAACCGGGCGGAGATCATCCAGAAGCTGCGCGATCACGAAGTCGACATCGCCCTGATGGGTCGGCCGCCGCGCGATTTCGACGTCCGCTCGCAGATGTTCGGCGACCATCCCCTGGTCTTCATCGCGCCGGCCGGACATCCGCTGGCCGGTGTGCTCGACATTTCCCGCGAGCGGATCGCCCAGGAACAGTTCCTGGTGCGGGAAAGCGGATCGGGGACGCGGATCTCGCTGGAAATCTTCCTTAGCGAAGTGCCGCGACGGCTGGAGGAACTGGGCACGGAAATGGGTTCGAACGAGACGATCAAGCAGGCGGTGATCGCCGGGCTGGGGCTCGCCTTCATCTCGGCGCACACCATCGAGCAGGAAGTGAAACTCGGCCGGCTCGTCATTCTCGACGTGATCGACACGCCGATCCGGCGCCAGTGGTTCAGCGTGTCACGCACGGATCGCGCGACAAATCCGGCCATGCAGGCCTTCGAGCGTTTTCTGCTGGCGGAAGGGGCCCGCCACCTGCCGGTGGTGACGAAGCCCTATCCCGCCAACGCCTTCGGCTGAGACTATGCTCGCTGGCGGATCAGCCGTCGGCGCGCGACAAGATCTTCTTCTCGAAGAAGAAATAGGGGCGCAGCTTCACGCCCACCATGTTGCCGGCAAATGCGAATACGGCCCAGAGCCAGCCGTGCAGGCTGCCCGAAGCGATGCCGGAGAAATAGGCGCCGATATTGCAGCCATAGGCGATGCGGGCGCCATAGCCGAGCAGCAGACCGCCGATCACGGCGGCAAGCACAGAGCGCAGCGGGATGTCGAGGCTCGGGGCGAACTTGCCGGCGAGTGCTGCGGCCAGCATGGCGCCGGCGATGATGCCGAAGTCCATGACCGAGGTGACGTCCGCCAGAACGCTTTCGCTGAGTGCCTTGGCATTCGGCGGAAGCTGCCAGTAGGCCCAGGCGGAAGGGTCGATGCCGATCAGTTGCGCACCCTTCGCACCCCACAGCGCGAAGGCCGAGGTGATGCCCCAGGGGCGGCCGGCCAGCGCCAGTGTCGCGAAGTTGAGGAGCACCAGAGCGACCGCGCCGGCGACCAGCGGCCATGGTCCACGCAGCAAGCGGGAGACGCCCTGTCGCTGCGTGACCGGTTCACGTTCCAGTGCGCCATGGCGGCGCTTTTCGACCAGGATGGTGACGGCGGCGATCACGGCAAAGAGGATCAGCGAAACCAAGATGCCGCCGGCGGCGCCGAATTTATCGACCAGCGAGACAGGGGCCAGCGACGGCAGGGCAACCCACCAGTCGAAATGAATGGTGGCCAGCACAGAACCCATGATGAAGAACAGCAGCGTGACCAGCATGCGGGCATTGCCGCCGCCGGCCGTGAACAGCGTGCCGGAGGCGCAGCCGCCGCCGAGTTGCATGCCGATGCCGAACATGAAGGCGCCGGCCAGTACAGAGGTTCCAAGCGGCGAGACGAAGCCCTTGACCGGATTGCCGAACAGGGTTCCGCCCGCGAGGAAGGGGAAGAACAGGATGACGGCCAGCGCAAGCAGGATCATCTGCACCCGCAAGCCGCGTCCGCGGCCGTCCATGATGAAGACGCGCCAGGCCGAGGTGAAGCCGAAGGCGGCGTGATAGAGGGCGATGCCGAGACCGCCGCCGACGAGGAAGAGCGCGCCATGCTTGACGCCATAGGCATAGCCCAGAACGAGCGTTCCGAGAACGAGGACGGCGAGAGCGCCAAGCCCGGGTGCGCCAAGCAGCGGTTGCCGTTCGGGCGCGCTCAACGGTGATGCAATTGTAGACATGGGGGGATTCCTTGCGTTTAGGGTCGCGATCCTAGATCCTGCAGCCCGCAGCGACGAGAGAGGCTGTTCTGCCCCGACCCGGGAATGGCGCGGCGTTTTCTCGATTGGCTGAATTTCTTGGGCAATTTTACCGTTTTGCCCGGAGGCCGGAGACGGCGGGAAGATGATGCGCCGCTAGCCTATGACCCAACCGAGCGCCGAGGCGGTGCCGTAGAGCAAGCCGCCGGACGTGCCGAGCGCGACGGCCGCAAGCAGGATGCCGAACAGGGTGGCGAGCCCGTCGCGTTCCATCAGCCCCATGGCAATGACCACGAGTGCGGCGACGGGAAGGAAGTTGCCGAAGGGGATCGGCAGCGCAATGGCGACCGCCAGGAGGAAGACGGGAACGCCGAGCAGGGTCTCGGCGGTGCGTCCGGTCAGAAGCCTCAGCCTGTCCCTGCGCAGGATCGTCTCGACGCGCTGGATGAAGGGGGAGGTATGGCGCACCACGAGTTCGACGGTCGCGGCCGACAGGCTTCTCCTTGCCAGTACTCGCGGCAACCAGATGGACCGTGCCCCGCCGATGATCTGCAGCGAGACGATCGCAAGGCAGGTGCCGAAGAACATGCCGAACGGGCCGGGGATCGGTGTCAGAGCCGGCAGCGCCAGGATGAGGATGGCAAAGGCGATGCCGGTGCGGCCCATGGCGGCCAGGAGTTCGCCAAGCGTTATCGTTCCCGCTTCGCCGGCGGCTTGTGCGAGCGCAGCGAGTTGCAGCGAGGCGGTCCCTGACCGGTTTTCCGGTGGAACATGGTCCAAGGTTCGATCCTCTGCATATTTGTCGCCCGATCGACGGGACGCTCTTCCCTTCCTGGCACTGTGCATGTCGTTATATGTAAGGCCGCCGGCGGACGGGACAAGGACAGGAGCGCTTCCGTGGCTGGCTCCTGTGGCCATCGCATCGCGCCTCGACTAGCATGCCGGCCGGGAAACCGGATCTGAAGGAGGAGCAATGCAGCCGTTTCAATTCAACACCACGCCGCAAGTCGTTTTCAGGCCGGGTGCTGCGACCGACTTCGCCTCCGTGGTCGCCGGACGATGCGGGACGCGGACGCTTGTTGTCACGGATCCCGGGCTTCGCCGGCTCGGTCTGTGCGATCCGGCGCTGGGCTCGCTCGAGCAAGCCGGACTTGTGGTGACGGTGTTCGACAGGGTCGAAGCCGACCCCTCGCTTGCGACGGTCATGGCGGCCGTGGAGGCCGGCCGCGCGGC
Organism: Allorhizobium sp. GW101-3B10; assembly: GCF_059424725.1. Taxonomy (NCBI): domain Bacteria; kingdom Pseudomonadati; phylum Pseudomonadota; class Alphaproteobacteria; order Hyphomicrobiales; family Rhizobiaceae; genus Allorhizobium; species Allorhizobium sp. GW101-3B10. Next base: position 4,874,635 of record NZ_JBWKZR010000001.1, read on the forward strand.
GGGTGTGACCGGCGTGATCGGTTTCGGTGGAGGCTCTTCGCTCGACGTCGCCAAGGTCGTCGCCTTGCTTCTCGGCTCGGGCGAACCGATCGATTCCGCCTGGGGCGTCGGCAATGCCAAAGGTCCACGCCTTCCGCTCGTTTTGGTGCCGACGACAGCGGGCACCGGTTCGGAAGTCACGCCGGTGTCGATCATCACCGTCGGCGGCGAGGAGAAGCGCGGCGTGTCGTCGCCGATCCTGCTGCCGGATCTCGCCCTGCTCGATCCCGACCTCACGCTCGGGCTGCCGGCGCCGATCACGGCGGCCACCGGCGTCGATGCGATGGTTCACGCCATCGAAGCCTATGCGTCGAAGAACGCCAACAACAATCTCCTGTCGAAGATGCTGGCGCGCCAGGCGCTGCAACTGCTGGGGGCAAATATCGAGACGGCGGTCTTCGACGGCTCCAATCGCCAGGCACGGGGTGCCATGTTGCTCGGCTCGATGCTGGCGGGCCAGGCCTTCGCTAATTCCCCGGTGGCGGCTGTCCATGCGCTTGCCTATCCGATTGGCGGGATCTTCCATGTCCCCCATGGGCTGTCCAATGCGCTCGTTCTGCCCCACGTGTTGCGCTTCAACGCGCCGGACGCGGCTGCTCTCTATGCCGAGATCGCCGTGGATGTCTTTCCCGATCTGGTGGCGGTGGAGGGGACGCAGGGGCGCTGTGCGGCCTTCATCGAGCGTCTTTCCGACCTGTCGCGGAGGCTCGGGCTGCAAACCCGGCTGCGCGATGTCGGCATCGGCGAAGCGGACCTGCCGCGGATGGCGAAGGATGCGATGAAACAGACACGTCTCTTGGTCAACAACCCCCGCGACCTTGCCGAGGCCGATGCACTGGCGATCTACCGGGCGGCATGGTGAGCGGCGTGAGCAGGGCAATAGCGGCCGATCGTGCTGCCTACAAGGTCTTCCGCACGCTGACCACGCGCTGGGCGGACAACGACATCTATGGCCACATGAACAATGTGGTGCACTACAGCCTGTTCGACACGGCGGTGAACGGCTTTCTGATCGAGAAAGGCGTGCTCGACATCCATGCCGGTGGTCGAATCTTTGTCGTCGTCGAGACGGGCTGCCGCTACTTCGAGGAAATGGCCTTTCCGGATGTCGTGCATGCCGGCATCCGGGTGGCCCGGCTCGGAGGTTCGTCCGTTCGCTACGAGGTCGGCCTGTTCCGTAATGAAGAGCCGACGGCCGCGGCGGAAGGCTATTTCATCCATGTGCAAGTCGATCGCGCGACGCGTCGGCCGCTGGCGCTCGACGAGGACACGCGTCTCGCGCTGGCATTGCTTATGGTCGACTGATGGTGGCTGGGACCGGAAGGAGGGCTTTGCTGTTTCTCCGACATGGAAACCGGGAGACCATGATGAGCCGCGAGAAGAAGATCGACCCCGCCGAGTTGAAACGCGAGCGCCGCGACGAGGAAATGCCGGCGGCCGGCCCGCACGCCCGCAAGGAACTGACCGACCCGATGGAGACTCCGGGAACCGGCTCCTTGCCGGAACCCGGCGCTGCCAAGGCCGATGTCGGTCCCGATTGAGCAGCGCGATATGGCGGAAATGACGAGAGGCCGGCGGGTGTCCGCCGGCCTCTCTGTATCTGGTTGCGATCGTCTCAGATGTTTTCGGCGACAGTTTCCCGCTCGCGCTGCAGTTCTTCCGCCCGTTCCTGGCGGTTGTAGCGGATCGAGGACCACAGCGAGACGCCGATCAGGCCGGCGCCACCGAGGCCGGTGATCACCTCCGGGATGTGCACCAGTGTCTGGCAATACATGATCACTGACAGGATCAGGATCGCGTAGAAGGCGCCGTGCTCGAGGTATCGGTATTCGGCGAGCGTTCCCTTTTCGACCAACATGATCGTCATCGAACGCACATACATGGCGCCGATACCGAGGCCGATGGCGATGACGAAGAGGTTCTGGCTCAGCGCAAAGGCGCCGATGACGCCGTCGAAGGAGAAGCTGGCGTCGAGCACTTCGAGGTAGATGAAGGCGCCGAGACCGCCCTTGGCCGCTGCCGACATGGTTTTTTGCGACTGGTCGAGAAGCCCACCCAGCACTTCGACGGCGAGGAAGGTCAGGAGGCCGTAGATCGCCGAATAGACGAAGGTCACGGATTCCTCGCCCTCGAGCAGGTTCGAGAACAGCAGGATGAGAATGAGGACGAAGGCGATCTCGATCCCCTTGATGGTGGCCGACCGCGCCATGTGCTTCTCGATCATCTCGATCCAGTGCACGTCCTTCTCATGGTCGAAGAAATAGGTGAGGCCGACCATCATCAGGAAGGTGCCGCCGAAGGCTGCGATCGGCAGGTGCGCCTCGTTCATGATGCGGGCATATTCGGCCGGTTCGTGCGCCGCGAGGATGATGGCGTCGACCGGCCCGATGCCGGCGGCGATGACGACGATCAGCAGCGGGAAGACGATACGCATGCCGAACACGGCAATCACGATACCCCAGGTCAGGAAGCGATGCTGCCAGATCGGCGTCATGTCCTTGAGCTTGTTGGCATTGACGATGGCGTTGTCGAAAGAGAGAGAGATTTCGAGCACTGCGAGAACGGCGCAGATGAAGAACACCGTCGCCATGCCGCCGATCGTGCCGGTTGTCTGCCAACCGAGCCAGGCGCCGAGCGCCAGGCCGGCGATGGTCACGATGAAGGCCCATTTGAAATAACCGAGGGTGCTGTTTCCGGTGGCTTGATTGTTCATCGACGCATCTCCCCGGCGAAAACCGTCGTCAAAGAGAAAAGGCGTGAGGTTTCTCCGCGCGTCGCCCAGCACGCACGGGTTAGTGGCATGTTCAAAGAGATCATTTTCTTGAATCCGCCGGCTCATATTGCTGGCGGTACCGACATCACGAGAGCGCCGTATACTCTCGCCAGAGGGGCCCGGCACCATAGTTTAACCGTGGCGAACTCTGGTCCTTGAGCCACGGAACCCGGTCGTTTTCAACGAAGTCGGACCTTGCGTCAAGACTTCGTTGGTCGCTGACCGCGCGCTAATCGATTTAGGGTGGTATTCCGGCTTGTCCAAATGCGGGCCGCGGTCATTGCGCGGGAGAAAGCCTCATTCTGCGAGCCGTAGGTCCACAACGGGGGCTGAGCCAAGCGTATTGCTGACCGTGCAGATTTCCTCGGCCTCATGGACGAGGGCCATTTTCGTGGCCGCATCGAGATCGCCGTCGATGGTGAGAACGATTTCGAAGCGGGCGATGCGGGACGGTTCACCTGCCGCCTTTTCTCCACTGACCTGCGCGCGGATATCGCGGATATGCTCAAGCACGCCCCTGCGGCTTGCGGCGATACGAGCGCTCATCGCGATGCAGGCCGCAAGCGATGCATAGAGCAGGTCGAGCGGGTTGAAGCCGGGCTGGGATGCTCCGGTCACGATGTCCAGCGCTCCGCCCGTCGGGGTGACGATATGGGGAAAGCCGGTGCGGCCGAGTCGTGCCGTAGCTCCGGTCGCCCGCGTCTTCGGTTCGTGCATCGCCTCACTTTCTCGCTCTGCAATGGCCAATGCTTAGCGGTCAAAGGCGCCGTCCTGCAAGCCGGCAGGTGACCGTGTATCGCCGATCGTGCGTAAGGTCAGAGCGCGCTGCCGATGCGGGCCGTCCCGGTCTGGCCGTTGTTGCGCGTCCACTTCAGCTTGCTGTCACTGATGCGCTCGAGTTCGAAGCACATCGGTTCGCCCTTGTACCAGCTGGTGAACTTCTGGCAGAGGCGGTCGCCATCGATCCACCAGCGACCGGTGTCGGTGGGTTTTGCCAGCCGTCCGAGGCCGAGCGCCTCGCCGGAGCCGTCCACCTGTCCGTTGGGGCGATAATTGAGCGGGAATTCGCCGCCGAGCGGCACAGCGAGATAGATCCGCCGGCCGATAATCGACTGCTGAATGTCGGTGGCGCTGTAGCGTTCCTGATTGGCAACGGCGGTGCTTGTCATAAGAAGCGCAGAGGCAAGCGCTGCAAACACCGTGATCGCCTTTGCTGTCGTCATTTGTCTGGTCTCCCTGCCGGTTTCCAAGCGTGTTCCGTTGAGGGATACGCACCGGATGGGGCGGTGGATCAGTGCCTTGTCAGGGCGAGCGTATGAAAATGCCGACGCTTGCCGCGCGGCCGGCGGCGTCGATCACGGTCAGCGTCGAATAGCCGGAGCCCTCGGGCGTCCAGTCGCTGGTGCGCCGCCTCGTCGGTTCGGCGAGCGGCTTGCCATTGGCGAGCCAGCGGAACGGCGCGCGCCCGGCCTGCAGCTTGAGGATCAACGGCAGGGCCGTGCCGTCCGGCGCGATGCCGAGCTCCACATGGGCACCTTCCGGCGGATAGACGATCTGCGGTGGCTTTTCCCGCGCAGATGCCGAGATGAGGCCGTTCGCCTGAATGGAGAACCGCCGCTGGCTGACGGGCAGCTCGGCCTGGGCGATGCGGGCTGCGCCGCGCGGTGCCGGGGGAAGCGGCGTGCCGGCAATGCCGGACTTGGCGAAGGCCTCGAACAACACGGGCGCGGCGGTGGCATAGCCGGAGATGCCAGGAATGGCGGCGTTGTCGGGCCGGCCGATCCACACGCCGATCACGTAGCGCCCGTCATAGCCGACGGACCAGGCGTCGCGGTAGCCGTAGCTGGTGCCGGTCTTGTAGGCGATGCCGCTTTTCGGGCTGCCGAGCGGCGGCAGAACGGCTGAGAGCACGTCGGCGACATTCCAGGCGGCGACGGGTTCGAACAGTGGCGGGCTGTCGATCGCTCCGGGCAGATCGCGAATGCCGTCACCGAGCCTTACCGGCTTCTCGCGGCTCGCGAGCCCTGCATAGAGCTGGACAAGATCCTTCAGCGACAGGCCGACCCCGCCGAGCGCGATCGCGAGTCCCGGCGCTTCGGCCGTCGGCAGGCGCGGCGTGACCTCGGCGCGGCGTAGGCGCGCCATCAGCTTGGTCGGGCCGAGCGCATCGAGTAGACGAACCGCCGGCACGTTGAGCGACAACTGCAGTGCCTGACGGACCGACACGTCACCCTGATAGGTCATGTCGAAATTCTTCGGTCGATAGCCGAAGAAGTCGGCGGGGCGGTCCTCGACGATGGTCTCCTGGGCGACGATGCCCTCTTCGAAGGCGAGGCCGTAGATGAAGGGTTTCAGCGTCGAGCCCGGCGAGCGGCTCTGGCGCGTCATGTCGATCCAGCCCGAACGCGAGGCGTCGAAATAGTCGGCGGCGCCGACCTCGGCGAGGATTTCGCCGGTCTCCGCATCGGCCATCATCAGGGCGAGCGAAACCTTGGGGTCGAGCTTGGCCGAGGCATGCAGCGCGACGGTTTCCAGCCTCTGCTGGATGTCTGCGTTCAAAGTCGTTTCGTGGCGCTCGGCCGTCGAGTCCTTCTTGCGCGCGGCTTCGGCCAGGTGCGCGGCCAGCGCCGGCAGCTGCGCACGCCGGGTCGGAACGGCACTTGTGTCGGCGCGGGCGATCTCGCTCGCGTCGAGCACACCGGCCGTCTGCATGCGCTTGAGAACCCGGTGACGGGCGGCTTCGGCCGTTGCTGGATGGCGATCGGGCCGGCGACGTTCCGGTAGTTGCGGCAAGGCGACGAGCAGGGCGGCCTCCGCCACCGACAGCCGGCGCGGCTCCTTGCCGAAATAGGCAAGGCTTGCGGCCCGCACGCCTTCGAGATTGCCCCCATAGGGCGCGAGCGTCAGGTAGAGATCAAGGATTTCCGCCTTGCCGAGGCGCCGCTCGATCTGGATCGCCCGGGCGATCTGGATCAGCTTGGCGGTGATCGACCGCTCGCGCCGCGGCTCGATCAGGCGTGCCACCTGCATGCTGATGGTCGAGCCGCCGGAGATGATGCGGCCATTGGCCAGTAGCTGGAGCGCAGCCCGGCCAAGTGCCACGGGATCGACCCCGTCATGGTCCTCGAACCGTCGATCCTCATAGGCAATGAGCATCTTGAGGAATTGCGGATCGACATCCGCGGCCCGCGTCCGCAGGCGCCAAAGCCCGTCCCGCGTGGCAAAGGCGCGCAACAACCGGCCGTCGCGATCCACCACTTCCGCAGAGACGCTTGCGGTCCCTTCCAGCGGCGGAGGGAACGCCCGGTCGGCCCAGAAAAGGCCGACGACCAGCATGCCCGCCGCCAGGGAGGCGGCGAGGGTGCCGATGGCGATGGTTCGAGCCAGCCTCATTATTCCGCTGCCAGAACCTCCATGCGTCCCGTCGCCGTGCGGGCGAAGAACTGCGGCCGATACATGTCCTCGACATGGGCGGCGGGGTGGTCATAGACGCCAGGCGTGACCGCGCGGACGACATAGGCCAGCGTGATCGCACCATTCTCCCCCGCGTTCCGCGTGATGGCCGCCACGAAGCGGTCGTTACGGAATTCGAGATGGGCGGTTTCGGTTTCGCCGATCCAGTCGAAATTGGCGAGCTTGGCGCTGTCGACGAGGCTCGGATTGTCGATCTCGAAGCCTGCCGGCAGAAGGTCGGTGATCAGCAGTTCGGCCGGCCATTCGTCGTTTTCGGTGACTTCGAGCACGACGACGTAGCGCTCGTTCTGGCTGGCTTCGCTGACATTGGCTTCCTCGCCGTCGAGCGTGAAGTAGCTGCGGGCGATGGTGAAGCCTTCCTCGGTTGCCGGCAGCGGCACGCTCGGCGCGGCGACCGTGGTGACCGACGCCGTCAGCGGATCGCTGCTCTTGTTGGTCAGCGTGACCGGATGTTGAAGCAGCGCGTCGCCGGGAATGCTGGCGCGGTAGCCGCCGCTATGGTCGGCGCCGTTGACCTCCACGCGGATCCCCTCGTCGCCCTGGTCGAGCGCGCGGGCGGCGAGCAGCGCCCAGGTCTGTTCCTGGGTGCTGAGGTAACGCTTCTCGCGCAGTTCCGCACTGACCACCTTGGCCAGCATGGGCACGATCGGCGGCACGGGCCGGCTCTCGGCGGCGAGCGCGAGGACGGCAGCGGCGTCGCGCAAGGACGAGCCGTAGTCCGAGCGGTTGAGGCTGACCTTGTGGATGCGTGCCTCCTCCGACATGCCGGCGGCATCGAGGAAGACGGCGCGCGAGCGTTCGGCATCGCCGTAAAGGGCGAGGGCGGCCGCCAGATGCGCCTTGGAGAGCGGCGTCGGGAAATCGCCAAGCATCGTGTCGGCATAGTAGCGCAGGTCGCTGATCGCGGCCTTGCGGTTACGGGCAAGCACGTAGAGCGAATAGGCGATCTCGTTGCCGCGATCCTTGATGTTGGTGTCGTAGCCGATGCGGTTCTGCAGGTTTTGCAGCGCCTGCACCATGGCTTCGTCCGGCACGTCGAACTTCTGTTCGCGCGCCCGGGTCAGGAAATCGCTGACATAGGCGTCGAGCCAGAGGTCCTCGTAGCCCGGTGCCCAGAGGCCGAAACTGCCGCTGGACGACTGGTAGGACAGCACGCGATAGACCGCGTCCTGGACACGCTTCTTGATCTCGGCGTCGGCGGGCAGGCCGGAGCCGGACTGCAGCTCGTCGAAATAGACGAGCGGAAGCGCGCGGCTGGTGGTCTGCTCGGCGCAGCCATAGGGGTAGCGGTCGAGGCTCATCATCAGCGCCGGGATGTCAAAGCCCTCGGCACGGGAGACGTTCAGGCTGACCGAGGCATCCTGCAACAGGCTGTCGGCCAGAAGGTCGCCGTCAACGGTGAGGCTGCGGCCGGCGGCAAGGTTGATAATCCGACGTTCGGTGACCGGCAGCGAGGACGGCCTGACCGGGACGATAAGCTGCTGGTCGAGCGAAATCCCATCGCTACCGGAAAGCGTGATGTCGATGGTACCCTGGCCCGGTTGCACGCCGGTCAGCGGCAGGGTCACCGTCGTCTTGCCGCCGGCTTCGAGGCTGATCGTCTGCGTGGCATCGTTTGCATTGACCGAGACCGGATCGCTCGGCGTGACCGCCAGCGTGTAGTCCCCGGCCGGTGCGTCGGTGGCGACGATGTCGAGCCTGAGCGCGCTGACGTCGCCGGGGGCGAGGAAGCGCGGCAGGCTTGCCGTGACCACGATCGGATCGCGGATGATCACATCGGTCTGGGCATGGCCGAGGCCAGTCTTCGACCAGGCGACCGCCATGATGCGGGCCGTGCCGTTGAACTGCGGAATGTCGAAACTGACGGTCGCCTTGCCTTCTGCATCCAGCTTCACCGGACCGGAGAAGAAGGCGACGAGCTTTTCCTTCGGCGGATTGCCCTGAAGCGGCATCTCGCCGCCGTCACCGCCGGTGCGCAGTTTGCCGGTCGCACCGAGCGAACCGTCGATCAGGCGGCCATAGAGGTCGCGCATCTCGATGCCCAGGCGGCGCTGGCCGAAATACCAGGTCTCCGGATCGGGCGCTTCGTAACGCGTCAGGTTGAGGATGCCGACGTCGACGGCGGCGACCATGACATAGGCTTCCTCGCCGATACCGGCTCCGGCCACCTCGATCGGGATCTGCAGGGCCTGGCGCGGCAGCGTCTTGTCCGGGGGCGAAAGCTTGATCGCCAGCTTGTCGGCGCCCGGATCGACCGTCAGCCAGGTAACGCCGATCGCGCGCATCGGCATGCGGCTTTCCTGGGCCTCGCCGGGACGGAAGAGGGTGGCGGTTACATAGGCGCCGGGGCCGAAATCGGCCGTGATCGGGATCTCGACTTCGCCACCGCCGACGGTGATGCTGGCGGTCTGGGCGGTCACCAGCGTATCGGTGCCGACGGTCAGCAACAGTTCGCCGGCAAAGCGCGGGGACACCTTCAGCTTGGCGGTATCGCCAACCTTGTAGTTCTCCTTGTCGAGACCGATTTCCAGCGCGTCGGGCGTTTCGGTCGAGCTGGCCTCGACGAACCAGCCGGCGTCGAATTCGACGCTGGACGCGGAACCGTCGGTGCTCGCCTGTTCGATCTCGAGGCGATAGCGGCCCCAGGTGACGGGCACGGCGATCTCCGCGCCGTCGCTTTCGATGTCCACGGTGCCGTCGGCCACCTGCTTGGTGGTGATGATCGGTTCATAGCGCCAGGACGAGCCCTCGCGATACCACTGGTAGTTCCGTTCCAGGCTGACGAGTTTCCACCTGGCGCCGGCCAGCGCCTGCTTTTCACCGTCGGGTCCGACGGCGATCACGTGGAAGCGGCCTGTGGAATTCTCGGCGAGGTCGCCGGTGAACTCCGGCTTCACGCCGATCATCGCCCCTTCGGGACGGACCGGCAGGGTGAGCTTGCGCTCGACGGCCCGGCCACCGCCTTCGACCATGCGCAGCACGATCTCGGCTTCCAGCATCTGCGTGGTCGACGGCAGTTCGCTGATGTCGACGTCGAAGCTGGTCTTGCCGTCCTCGTCGAGCGGTTCGAGCGCCTCGAGCGGGATGCGGGTGTCTTCGCTCTGCTCCTCGTCGGCAAGGCCGAAGACATAACGTTCGAAGGCCGGGCTCGTGCGGGTCGGGCGGATGTTCACCTCGCCCTCGAGCATCAGGCCGGCCGCCGGAGCGCCATAGAGATAGCGGCCGTCGACAGAGACCGGAACGGGGACGCCCGGCTCGACGCTCTTGGTCTCGCTGGTGATGTCGAATTCCAGCCGGTCCGGCACAAAATCGTCGACCAGGAAACCCTTCTGCGCAATCGGTTCCTTCTTCGGATCGGTGTGGATGTTGATCGTCCAGGTGCCGCGCATGGCATCGGCCAGCAGCGGGAGGTCGGCGGAATAACCGCCGAGCGTATCGCTGGTCACCACCATGCGGCGGAATTCGACGCCGTCGGGGCGGTTGAAGATGAAGGTCAGCGGCAGCCTTTCGATCGCATCGGCCTCGGTGTCGCGCGACAGGGCCGCCGCATGGACGGTTTCGCCGGGGCGGTAGATGCCGCGTTCGGTCCAGGCGAGCACGTCGATGGCGCCGGGCGCCGGACGTCCGGTGACGCCGCGGTCCGACAGGTCGAAGCCGGCTCGGGTCATGTCGAGGAAGACGTTGTCATCCTCGCCCTTGCGGGCGACGATGACGGCGGGAGCAAGGGCTGCCCCGGCGCGCATCAGGCCGGCATCGAAGCGGGCGCGGCCGTCTGCATCGGTGCGGGCGGTGGCGAGGATCTCGTTGTTCTTGGCGATCAGCTGCAGATCGACATCGGCCAGCGGTGCGGCGCTTGCCAGCGAGCGGGCGAAGACATGCAGGCCGTCAGTGCCGGCAAAGGTCGAAAGCCCGATGTCGGAGACGACGAACCACTGGGTGGCCCGGGTGTCCCAGTCCTCGCTGGTGGCATTGGCGACGGCCGCGGTCATCACATAGATGCCGGCGCGGCGCTTGGGCAGTGCCTCATCGACCGGGAAGCTGGTGATCACGTCCTTGTTGAGCTCGCTGGCAATGTCGATCGTGCCCTGCCAGATCAACTCGCCGCTTTCGCTTTCGATGCGGTCGGCGCCGTAGCCGTCGAGCTGGGTGAGGAACTGCGAGCCGGCCAGCAGCGGGGCCACATTGCGGTCGCCGATCCGGTAGAGTTCCAGCTTGGCGTTCTCGGTGTTGACGGAGACGATCGGAATGCCGCGCCGGGCGGTCGACGGCAGGACGAAATTGTCGCCGGTGAAGCGCACGGCGGCCGAGCGGTCCTTCACATAGACATCGAGATCGACCTGGGCCTCGAGGTTTTCCTCGACGGAGGAGGGCAGGCCGGCACGGAGCGCCAGCTTGTAGCGCTGGCCGTGGGTCAGGCCTTCGACGCAGATCTGGTTGTCCTTGGCGTCGACGGCTTTCGGGGCTGAACCATCGAGAGTGACGAAGGGCGTATAGTCGACGCCGCGCTTGACCAGCGGATCGGAGAACTCGACGCAGGCACGCGGCGTCAGGCTGTCGGCATCGACGGTGTGGCTGACGACGCGGAAGCCCTTGCGGGCGCGCAGGTCGTTAAAGGCGGCCTGCACGGTCTTGGCCGTCACCAGTTCGAGGCTGGCCTTGTAGGCGCTGAGCGCGCCGCGATAGTTTTCCGAATTCTCCAGCCCCTTGGCGAGCACGGCGAGCGCATCGGCGCGGGCCTGGGTGGAGCGGGTGAGGAGAAAACCGTTGAGCGCGGCAAGCACGCCCTGGCCGGTCATTTCGCTGTTGCCGGTGACGGAATTGGCGGCGCGGGCCACCTCGATCCACAGGGCCGGATCTTCGGGGGTGAGCGCGAGAGCGCCCTTGAAGGCGTGGAGGGCGCCCTCGTAATTGCCGGCAAGCAACGCCTGCCGCCCCTGGTCGAGCAGGGCGTTATGGCCGAAACCTTGCTGGTCTTCACCCAGCGCGAGGTCCGCGCGCTGCTGTCGGGCATCTTCCATCAGCTGGTCGGAGACGAAATCGGGTCGCTGGGGCGCGCCGATATCGGGTTCCGCGCCCTGCTCGACGATGCGTCCGGCCACGGCACCGGCAAAGGTGTTCAGCTGGTTGAAGTCGGATTTCAGGAAGCACCATTTCACCTTGGGATTGTAGGTGAAGGCGCGACATTCCTGGTCGGCGATGCAGCTCGACTGGCACTGGGCGAGCGAAACATTCTGTTCGGTTCTGAGGTCGAACCCAAAATAGTCGCCGTCGCGCGTGGTGACGACGCTGCGTCCGCCGGCGGAAAGCGCGGGTGGCGCAAGCGCCAGAAGGCCAAACAAGAGTGCGGTGAAACCGTTGGACCTGCGCCTGGACATGATGTCCCTCCCCACGCTCGAGCATTTTAGCGGAGAGTACTCTTCGTCCATAACAGGCGCTTGTCAATCGGCGCCGATGACGCGCTGTGAGCGCCGACACAGGTCTGCGTCACGCCGGATTCTGGATGGTCCTGACGTCAACGTGCAGGGCGCGCCCCGCACCCCAGCCGTTGATCGCGGCGCCCACGCCGAAGGCGATGAAGACGACGGATGTGGCGGCGAAACTGCCGGTCCAGTCGCGGATCAGGCCGACCAAGAGCGGTGCGACGGCGGCCAGCGTATAGCCGACGAATTGTGCCATGCCGGAAAGGTGTGCGGCGACATGCTGGTCGGGCGAGCGCAGCACGACGGCGGTGAGCGCCACGGCAACCAGCCCGCCCTGGCCGATGCCCTGCAAAATGGCAAAGGGCCACACGGTCCAGAGTGGTGCGAACAGAAGGCCGAGCAGGCCGATGACGGCGATTGCGGCGAGGACAACATGCACCACGCGCTGGTCCTTGCCGCGCACGGCGATCTGCGGTGAGACGATGCAGGAGGCGGCCTGAACCATGACCGAGAGCGAAACGATCGCGCCCGCGGTGACGCCGTCAATGCCGCGATCGCGAAGGATCGGGACCAGCCAGCCGAAGACGCAATAGGCGAGAGCCGATTGCAGACCCATGAACAGGGTGACCTGCCAGGCGAGCCTGTCGCGCCAGAGGCCTTCGACGCGAAAACTGGTCTTTGCCGGTTTCGCCCTGCTGCCGAGGGCCTGGGGCAGCCAGATCAACCCGACGACGGCGGCGGGGATGGCCCAGATCGCCAGGGCAGCGCCGAGCGAACCGCCAAGCGCCGTCTCGATCGGCAGGGTGAGGCCGGCGGCGCCCGCTGCACCGGCACAGAGCGCCATGGTGTAGAAGCCGGTCATCAGCGCGGCCTTGTCGGGAAAGTCGCGCTTGACCAGTCCGGGCAGCAGGACATTGCCGACGGCGATGCAGGCGCCGGCAAGGGCGGTGCCGAGGAAGAGCAGGGGGAGGGAGTGGAAGGCGCGCAGAGCCGTGCCGAGGGCAAGAAGAGCGACGGCCGCCAGCAGGGTACGCTCGGCGCCGAGACGCGCGGCCAGGCGCGGCGCGAGGGGCGAGAAGAGCCCTAGGCACGCGACGGGCACGGTGGTGAGCAGGCTCGCGCCGGCCGCCGACAGCCCGAGTTCGGAGCGGATTTCCGGCAGTAGCGCCGAGGCACTGGAAAACAGCGGCCGCAAGTTGAAGGCGATCAGCACCAGGCTGATGCCGAGCAGCAGGCGTGCCAGCGGGCTCATCGAAGCGGTCGGTGGAGCCTCGGGTGCCATGTCCTCGGCATCGATCAGGAGTTCGTCGCCAAGGTCCAGCGGTCTGGTCGGTCCGGAGATGGTCACGCTTCAAGTCTTCCGTCGAGGAAGGCGAAGACCGGCGCCATGAAACGCCGCACGGCGGCATCGGCCTTGTCCGGGTCGCCGGTCTCAATCGCGTCGACGATCGCGACATGGGCGGCCATGTCTGGTTCGGGCAGGTCGCCGGCGATCGTGGCCTGGATCGTCTCCGCGATCGAGGTGGAGAAGAAATCGAAAAGCTCGATCAGGGCGCGGTTTGCCGAGGCGGCGATCACCGCCTTGTGGAAGGCGAGGTCGCGGGCAATGAAACTCTCCCGGTCGCCGGCATCGGAATTTCCGCGCTGGGCGAGCAGGGCGCGCAGCCGCGTGATCGTCGCCGGGCCTGCACGCTTGGCGGCAAGCCGGGCGGCCTCGACGTCGAGCGCGCAGCGGGCCTCGAAGCGGTCCCGAAGGCTCGCATGGCGGGCGACTTCCAGCGTGCGGCGGCTGTCGACGGCGGAGCGGACATAGGTGCCGGAACCCTGCAGCACTTCGAGCAGGCCCTGAGAGGCCAGCACCCTTACGGCCTCGCGAACGGTTCCGCGGCTGATGCCGAGCGTGGCCGACAGGGTCGCTTCGTTTGGCAGGCGCGAGCCGACAGCGAAACGCCCGGAGATGATCTCGGCGCGAATGGCTTCGGTCGCCGTGTCGGCAAGGCTGGTCTTCTGAACGGGCTTCATGTCGAATAGATTAAATCATCGGATGACTTTGGCAAGCGGAACCTTCGCCGTGGGCGGCTTGGCCTTCATTCGGTTATCCGGCTGCGCCGTCGTTCGAAGCGTTGAATTCCCGCACCTGTCCCAGCAGCCAGTTGGAAAAGGCGGTGGCGGGCTGGTAGGCCATCTTCGACAGCGGGCGGACGAGATAATAGGCGCTGGCGCTCTTTACCTCGTGGTTCCAGGCGCGGACCAGTTGCCCGCTCGCCAGTTCCGGCTCGATCAGGAAGGTCGGCACCAATGCAATGCCGAGGCCGGCAAGGCAGGCCTGGACCACGTTTGAGAATTGTTCGAAGCGCATGCTGCCGCCGCGGCCGTTGGCTATGCCGAGGCTTGCGAACCAGTGTTCCCAAGCGCGCGGACGCGAGGCCATGTCGAACAGCGGCATGGAGAGCATGTCTTCCGGCCGCGACACGGGATGATCGCGCAGAAAGGCGGGGCTGCAGACCGGCACGACCATTTCCTGCATGAGGAACTGGCAATCGGTGCCGGGCCAGTTGGGCTCGCCGATGTGGATCGCGGCATCGAGGCCAGAGCTTTCGAAATCGAACTGGCCTATGCGGGTGGCGAAGTCGATGATGATCGAGGGGTGCTTCTGCAGGAAGTCCGGGATGCGCGGCATCAGCCAGCGCGTGCCGAAGGTCGGCAGGATGGCGAGCCGCAGGTGGGTGTCTTCCGCTTTCGCCATCGCCTCCAATGACAAGGTGCGTATGGTCGCCAGCGCGTCGCCGATCCCCTTGGCATAATCCCGGCCGATGGATGTGAGCTCCACGCCGCGGTTGTTGCGGTCGAACAGCTTGACCCCGAGCTGGTCTTCGAGGAGGGATATCTGCCGGCTGATCGCGCCCTGGGTCAGGTTCAGTTCGTTGGCGGCGGCGGAGAAACTGCCGAGCTTGGCGACGGAATCGAAGGCGGCGAGCGCACTGGTCGAAGGCAGGAAACGGCGTTGATGGGTCAGCATTGGCTATGAATAGACCTGATAGCCGCATGAGTAAACATGTCTTGCGTTCGCTTCCCGTTTCATCAATCTATGCACCAGTTTAAAGAGGATATCAGACCTATGAGCGAAATGCGGCCGTTTTCCTGGAGTGATCCATTCCTGATGGCGGAGGCGCTCTCCGAAGACGAGCGCATGATCCAGGCCTCCGCCGAGGCCTTTGCCCAGAGCGAGCTCATGCCGCGCATCAACGAAGCCTATCTCGGCGAAACCGTTGCGCCCGAACTGTTCAAGCTCATGGGCCAGGCCGGCCTGCTGGGTGTCACCCTGCCGGAGAAGTACGGCGCGGCGGATGCGAGCTATGTCTCCTACGGTCTTGTCGCCCGCGAAGTCGAGCGTGTCGATTCCGGCTACCGCTCGATGATGAGCGTGCAGTCCTCGCTGGTCATCTATCCGATCTATGCCTACGGCTCGGAAGAGCAGAAAGACAAGTATCTGCCGGGTCTCGTCTCGGGCGAGCTGATCGGCTGCTTTGGCCTGACCGAGCCGGATGCCGGCTCCGATCCGGGCGGCATGAAGACCCGTGCGGAGAAGATCGAGGGCGGCTATCGTCTGCGCGGCTCCAAGATGTGGATCTCCAATGCGCCGATCGCCGACGTCTTCGTCGTCTGGGCGAAGTCGGAAGCCCATGGCGGCGAGATCCGCGGCTTCGTGCTCGAAAAGGGCATGAAGGGCCTCTCTGCACCGAAGATCGGCGGCAAGCTGTCACTGCGCGCCTCGGTCACGGGCGAAATCGTCATGGACGGCGTCGAGGTGGGCGAAGATGCGATCCTGCCGGGCGTTTCCGGCCTCAAGGGTCCGTTCGGCTGCCTCAACCGCGCCCGCTACGGCATTTCCTGGGGCGTCATGGGGGCGGCCGAGGATTGCTGGCATCGTGCGCGTCAATATGGCCTCGATCGCAAGCAGTTCGGCAAGCCGCTTGCCGGCATGCAGCTCTACCAGAAGAAGCTCGCCGACATGCAGACGGAAATCACGCTCGGCCTGTTTGCCTCGCTGCGCGTCGGCCGGCTGATGGACGAGCACCAGTTCGCTCCGGAAATGATCTCGCTGATCAAGCGCAACAATTGCGGCAAGGCGCTCGACATCGCCCGCCAGGCCCGCGACATGCACGGCGGCAACGGCATCCAGATCGAGTATCACGTCATGCGTCACGCGCAGAACCTGGAGACGGTCAACACCTACGAGGGCACGCATGACGTTCATGCGCTGATCCTTGGCCGAGCGCAAACCGGCATCCAGGCCTTCTTCTGAGGCAGGATGCAGTGAGCTAACCGAAAAGGCGGCCACCGGGCCGCCTTACTTTTTTTGGCACTTGCTGCAGTTCCCGGTCCATTTCGGGCCGGCACGGTCCGTCTTGTTGAATACGGAGGCGATTGCACAGCCTCGATTTCCGAGGTCTTGGCATGAACTTCCCTGAAAATCCTTCGATTCTTGCGGTTTATCCATCGACAGCGAAATCTAGTTGTTCACCAACTGCTCCGCAGTTAGCAGTGCGCAAACGATTCACGGTTTGCTAGAATTTGAGATGCGCCACCTGCGGCAATCCCACGGGACGGTCGTTCGGACCGCGCGATCTCCCGTGTCGGCGCGCAATCGATCCGATCGCACTGCCGGCACGTATTGGATCGTGACATATATCCGAGTCCGGATTTGCCCATTGCGAGGAGAAGCAAACATGTACGCCGTAGCCGTATTGGACAAGCAAGCCCTGGCCGGATTCAGGCGGGAGCATCCTTGGTTGGGATTTCCCGAAAAGGTGCGCGAGGTCTCGCTCTTCTTCGACGACAATGGCAGCCCCGCACGTCTGACGGCGATCGAGGTCGGGGCGGACGGCGTCGACCGTCCGGCAGACCCGAGCGCGTTTTCCACCGACACCGTGCTGGCGCTGATCCGGTTTGCCCCGCACGGGACACCGATGACGTGGGAAAGCCCCGACGAGGCGCGCGTCTGGCGGATTCTCGAACGGTTACCGACGAGCGATGAAATGGTGCTGGTCGACGAGACGCTGGACGCATCCCGTCGCGCCCTTCTCGGCGAAGCCTACGAACTCCTCAGGCAGATGGCGGTCAAAGCCTATCAGGGGCTTGCCGCGGCAGCGCGGTCCCCGGTCGAGGTCGAGCGGTTGGGGCAGGCTGCGCGCGCCTTGCCCGCCAGTCTGGACGAGGTGACGGAGGCGACCAAGCCCTTGTTCCTCGAGGTCGATCTGTGGCGTCTGGTTGCGGTCGTTCGCGACGAAGCCTCCATGCCCGTCGACAACGAAGTCCCGATGGCCCGTGGACTGGAGGATCTGGACCGCTTGATCGGCGATCCCGGAAAAACCGAAGGCGCGTCGGATGCTCTTATCCAGACGCTCTTCGACCTGTCTCCCGTGGCTTTCTCGATTTCCACCATCGGCAAGAACAGTTCGCGCTATGTGCGCGTCAACAATGCCTATCTGGAGTTGGTGGGGAAGACCTGGGAAGAAATCCGCGGCCACGAAATGGTTTCCGCCGGACTGGTGATCGGCAACGATGCGCGCGAGCGACGACTGGCGATGCTGGACCAGCAGGGCGGTTATTCGGGCGAGCGTGCGGAAATCCGCAACGCCAGGGGTGAGATCGTCCCGATCCTCATCTCGGCCCGCCGTTTGAAGCTCGCCGGCGCGCTCTACGACTTTGAGGTCATCACCGACGCTTCACAGATCTGAGCCGGATCCCTTTTGATCGCCGGGGCCGCCGCGTCAGGCGCGGCGGAACAGGGCGAGCGAACGGGGTAGAAGCGACATGGTCTCCGTTGCAGCGACCTGATCGCCGTGCCGAACAGGATCGCTCGTGTCGAGTTCCAGCTGCCAATTGCTGGCGCCTCCGCGGCTCTTGGGCATCGTGAAGTGCATTTCCGCATCGACGGGATTGAACAGGATCAGGATCTCCGGCCAGGCGCCCTCGATCTTTTCGAGATCGTCGCGTTGCAGTCTCAGCGCGAGGGGATTGCGGTCCAGCCAGTGCTCCGGGCGCTGGGCACCGCCCTTCACGTTGTACCATTCGATCGTCGTACCGTCTCGCCAACTGGCGCGGCGCAGCAGCGGCTGCTGTTTGCGAAGGGCAATGAGCTTTTTCGTGAATTCCCGTAGCACCTCGCAGCCCTGCGGCAGGTTTTCCCAATGCAGCCAGCTGATCTCGCTGTCCTGGCAATAGCCGTTGTTGTTGCCCATCTGCGAGCGCCCGAATTCGTCCCCGGCGAGCAGCATCGGCGTCCCATGCGAAAAGAACAGCGTGGCGAGGAAATTGCGCTTCTGACGTTCGCGAAGCGCGTTGATGCCCTCGTCATCCGTCGGGCCTTCGGTGCCGTAATTGTGGCTCCGGTTGTCGTTGTGGCCGTCGTTGTTGCCCTCGCCGTTCGCCTCGTTGTGCTTGCCGTCATAGGAAACGAGGTCATTGAGGGTGAAGCCGTCATGGGCGGTGACGAAGTTGACGCTGGCCCACGGGCGCCGGCCCCTGAGGTCGTAGATGTCGCCTGAGCCCAGCAGTCGGGCCGCGAAGTCCGGCGCGCCATTGTCCTTGTCCAGCCAGTAGTCGCGGGTCGAGTCGCGATACTTGTCGTTCCACTCGGCCCAACCCGGCGGGAAGCCGCCGACATGGTATCCTCCAGGGCCGATGTCCCAGGGCTCACCGATCAGCTTGACCTTCGACAGGACCGGATCCTGCGCCACGGCGTCAAAGAAGCCGCCGCGCTGGTCGAAGCCCTCCGGCTCGCGACCGAGAATGGTTCCGAGATCGAAGCGGAATCCGTCGACATGCATGTCCTCCACCCAGTAACGCAGGCTGTCCATCACCATCTGCAGGACGCGGGGATGGGAGGTGTTGACCGTGTTCCCGGTTCCCGTGTCGTTGATGTAGTAGCGGTGATTGTCGGGCATGGTGCGGTAGTAGGAGAAATTGTCGATGCCCTTGAAGGAGAGGGTCGGTCCCAGTTCGTTGCCTTCGGCCGTGTGGTTGTAGACGACGTCGAGGATCACCTCGATGCCACCGTCATGAAAGGCCCGAACCATGTCGCGAAACCCGTCCAGCCCCTTTGGTCCATAATAGCGCGCCGCGGGCGCGAAGAAGCCGATCGTGTCATAGCCCCAATAGTTGCGCAGGCCCTTGTCGAGCAAGTGACTGTCGTCGGGAAAGGCATGGATCGGCATGAGCTCGATCGACGTGATGCCGAGGCTCTTCACGTAGTCGACGGCAGCCGACTGGCCGAGGCCCTCGAAAGTACCGCGCAGGTGTTCCGGGATCGCCGGGTTGAGCTTGGTGAAACCCTTCACATGGGTTTCATAAACGATCGTGTCCGCCCACGGGATGACCGGCGAACCACTGTATTCGCGGCTGATCCGGGGATCGATGATCCGGCCCTTGGGCATGTCAGCGCCATTGTCGAGCGCACTGAACGACAGGTCCTTTTCGTTGCTGTCGATGTCATAGCCGAAATGCGCCTTCGTCCAGACGATGTCGCCGACGATTTCGCGCGTATACGGATCGAGCAAGAGCTTGTTGGGATTGAAGCGGTGACCGTTGGCCGGGTCATAGGGGCCGTGCACGCGGTAGCCGTAAAGCATGCCGGGCTTTGCTCCCGGCAGGTAGCAGTGCCAGACTTCATTGGTGTATTCCGGCAATTCGATCCGGGCGATCTCGGTCTTGCCGCTCTCGTCGTACAGGCAGAGTTCGACCCGGTCGGCATGGGCGGAGAACAGCGCGAAATTCGTGCCCCCTCCATCGAAGCGTGCGCCGAGCGCCTGCCATTCACCGGCTTCGATTGCGAACTGTGTGCTGCGAGCATCCATAGGTAGATCCTTGATCGAGCGAAATTGCGCACTTTCAATGCTGCGATGCGGAATTGGTTCCCTGACGGCGCCAGGAATCCCGCCTGTCTCCGTGGCTGCCGGAACCTTTGACACTCTGCGGTAGTTTGACGAAAGGCGCCACTCCCATGCGTCATTTCGTAACCCAGGAGGCTTCAATGCCAGCAAAATCCAAGGCTCAACAGAAGGCCGCGGGCGCCGCACTCTCGGCGAAACGCGGGGAGACCAGGAAGAGCGCGCTCAAGGGCGCCTCCAAGGATATGGTCGAATCCATGACCGAAAAGGAACTGGAGGCCCTGGCCTCGACCAAGCGGAAGGGCAAGCCGGAACACGTACCGAAGACGTAGCGATCGATCGTAGTGGAGGGCGCAACGCCATGGATTTCAGCGGAAAGGTAGCGCTTGTAACCGGTGCCGGATCGGGGATCGGCAAGAGTGCGGCGCTGATACTGGCCGGCCGAGGCGCCTTCATCGGGCTGCTCGGTCGCACGGCTGACGAATTGCACGAGGCACTTGAGGAAATCCGGCGAGCTGGTGGTGATGGATTCGTCCTGGTTGCCGATGTCAGCGACGAGGCGGCCATGAGGGATTCCGTCGAGGCGCTATGGAACCTCAAGGGGCGGCTCGACGTGGTTGTGGCCAATGCCGGGATCAACGGCACATGGGCGCCGATCGAGGATCTGAAGCCGGAGGAATTCGATCAGACCATCGCAGTCAATCTGCGCGGAACCTATCTGACGCTTCATTTCGCCGTGCCCAAATTGAGGCTCTCGGGAGGCGGCGCGATCGTGGTCGTTTCCTCCATCAACGGAACACGCACGTTCACAACCCCCGGCGCCACAGCCTATTCCGCGACCAAGGCGGCGCAGTTTGCCATGGTGCAGCAACTGGCCCTCGAGCTCGGTCAGCACCGCATTCGGATCAATGCCGTCTGTCCGGGGGCGATCGAGACCGACATCGACGACAATACCACCATCCGCCACCGGGAGGAGGCGACGGTGCCCGTCCATTTTCCCCAGGGCGACATACCGCTGACGGGCGGCCATCCGGGTCAGGTGGAGGAAGTGGCGGAGGTCATCGCGTTTCTCGCCTCCGACAGGGCGCGTCATGTCAGCGGCTCGCCGATATGGATCGACGGAGGCCAGAGCCTGCTGCGCTAGGGTGCGAAGTGTATCCTGCCTGATTTGGCTGGCACATGGATCAGTCCGTGTCGGGCCTTGAAACGACGAGGCGCTCCAGTCCGTGCAGGAGCCAGAGAACGATGAGCGCCAGGGTGGTCGCCAGTAGGCTGATGTGCCAGAAACCAAGACCGGCGGCGAGGCCGATCGAGCCCGCGAACCAAAGACCCGCACCGGTGGTCAGGCCGCGCACTTCTCCCTTGGAAAAGACGATCATACCGGCTGCCAGGAAGGCGACGCCGGCGGTGACGGCTTCGATCAGGCGCAGAGGATCGATGCGGGCCGAGTCGCCCTGGAAGGCGGAATGGTGGGCGATTTCAATGGTCAGGATGGCAACGATCGCGCTCGATAGGCAGACGAGAATGTGGGTCCTCAGGCCTGCGGCCCGGTTCTTCCGCTCGCGTTCAAAGCCGATCGCACCGCCGCAGAGCATGGCGATGAGCAGCCGCATGACAATGACGGAGAGGGGAAGGGCGGTATCGGTGGCGAAATAGGGATCAAATGACGGCATGAGGGCGGCCCTGAGGCACTTGACACTGTTGCAAGGCGCGTCGGCAGATGCCGACACGCCCTCTTTTCTGCATCAAATCCGAATGTTAGTGGCGCTCCTTCGAGCCGGCCGTAGAAGAGTAGGTGGCGGAGACCGGATCGCTGGCCGGGAAAGTGTCGAGCAGCCCCTCGTCAACCTGCGATTCGAGTTCGGTTTCGTCCTGCGCGCGCCGGGCGCTCAGAACGGCATCCGATACCGCATCGTCGCCGCTGCGGGCGAGGTTGTCGTCGCGCTCCTTCTTGGTGGTGCCGTCGAAGGTGGCCACCTGGAGAAGCAGGACGCGCGCTTTGGCAAGGGCGTTTTCCCGATTGAGATCGCCGCTTTCGCTCTGCTTCATGCGAACGGATACGACTTCGCCACCGTCGCCGACGAACTCGACAGTGTAGCCCGGAACGCCACCCATATCTTCGTGTACTTGTGTTCCAACGATCTGCATGGTCATTCTCCCATTGTGATGATCCAATGGAAAACGCATGCCGACCGCACTGGTTCCATCGAAAGAAAACGATGTGGCGCGATGCCCGTCTGTTGAATGCGCCACCGGCAACTGTCAATTGCGATTTGTTCCGCGTAGCGCGGTAAACCCTTTGTTTACCAAGCCGTTCACGAATTGACTAAAATCTGAACAAACTTCGAGTTGCAGGCGTTGTGGCAGCAAAGGAGATCTTCGCCATGCCGATGAAAGCCAACCTGCCCACCGATACAATCCTAATCGTGGAGGATGATGTGTTCATTTCCATGGACGCCGCCGACAGCGTGTCGCGCGCGGGGGTCAATGTCGTCACCGCTGAAACCGTGCGTGATGCGCTCGACATTCTGGAGCAGGAGGACATCTCGGCCGCAATCCTCGACTTTCATGTCCGGGACGGCGCGGTCACACCGATCGTCGCCGTACTCCGGAAGAAGGGCATCCCGTTTCGCATCGTCTCCGGCTCGCCTCTCGCCGAGATCGCAGCCAACGGCATTCCGCCCGGGCTCTGCGCACAGAAGCCGGCCGACTATTTCAAGGTGCTCGTCTCGCTGATCAATGAACGGCCGTGGACGGCGCTGAGGCCGAGTCACTGAACATTCGCCGGGCTGGCATTTCTCAGGCGCGCTTGTCGAGCAGCCGTGTCAGCGTCCGTTCCACGACATCGACCATCACCATCGTCTGGTGGTCCACTTCGATGTTCAGCCGATCGCCGGGCCTGTAACGGGGGAAGGTCGTTTGCCGCAGCGTCTCGGGAATGAGATTGATCTGGAACACGTTGCCTTCGGCTTCCGCGACCGTCAGGCTTGCGCCGTTCACGGCCAGGAAGCCGCGCGGGAAGATGTATTTCGCCCATTCCTCGGGAACCGAAAAGCGGATATGAGCGCCCGGCATTTCGCTCTTGGCGCCTATCAGCGTCGCGGTCGTGGCGATGTGGCCGGCAATGGCATGGCCGCCGTTCTCGTCCGTCGGTTTGGCCGAGCGCTCCAGGTTGACACCGTCGCCGACGGAAAGGTCGGACAGATTGGTGCGCTCCAGCGTCGCATCCATGGCGTCGAAGGTTACGGTCGTTCCCTTGATGGAAGTCGCCGAAAGGCAGACACCTTCCACCGAAACACTGCCGCCGATCTGCAGGCCTTCGACCAGAGGTTCGGGAAACTGAATATGGAATTCGGTGTATCCGTCATGACGGATGATGTTGGTGACCGGGGCCACCGCCTGGACGATACCGGTATACATGTCTCTTCCTATCTTGCCCGCGCAGCCTCGCAAAGCCCGGTCGCGGCGTCGTTGGCCAAAGGTAATGTGCGATCGGCCAAAGACAACCGCTAAATCGGGACGCTCCGTCAAGAAATGCTGAACGGTTGCGGGCGGGCCTGCAGGGCGCGAGCGGATTGCCAAAGACGCGCGCGGTTGCGATGAACGAAATGTCCGGAACGAAGCCGGGGAGCAAGGGTCACAGCATGCAGCCGCACGATTATTGGCAGACGATACATTCTCCCGGAAGCTTCGACCCCACCGGTCCGCACCGCCAAAGCTATCCGGCAAGCTTGCCCGACGGTCGGCAGATGCTCCTGCCGATCCGGCCGCTTGCCGACGGCCAGCACGGCATCGCCTCCCTCATCATCAACCAGGCGAGCTTCGCGGTGCTTGACATGCTCTCCGGTTGTCTTGCCGACAGGCTCGCCGAAGACCGGCCGGACGTGATCGTGGGCTTGCCGACCCTCGGGCTCACGCTTGCCGGCGCTGTGGCGCAGAAGCTCGGACACGCCCGCTATGTCCCGTTCGGGACCTCGCGCAAGTTCTGGTATCTCGACGAGTTGTCGGTGCCGATGAGTTCGATCACCACGCCGCACCAGCAGAAGCGCCTGTTCGCCGATCCGCGCATGTTGCCGCTGCTCAAGGGCCGTCGCGTCGTTCTCGTCGATGACGTCATGTCGAGTGGCGCATCCATGGCGGCAGGGTTGAACCTGCTCGCGGCGCTCGACATCGAGCCGGTGGCGCTCGCGGTGGCGATGCTGCAGACCGAGCGCTGGAGGTCGGCGCTTTCGGCTTCTGGTGAGGGGTGGCCGGATAGGACCCGAAGTGTCCTTGCCACGCCGCTGCTGGAGCGGGACGCCCAGGGGCTGTGGAGGGCGGCGGCCTGAGACGAAGGAACACGGCTGTTGCGGTCGTGCGCTTTCTTGCGGCCCTCGGTGCATTGAGGCTATAGCTTCACTCGGTCGGTTGCGGTGCGAAACGATTTCTTGGATCTGTCATGAAGGGACGCTAGGCTCGGGCATGTCGAAAATTCTCTCCATCGCGCTCAATCCCGCCATCGATATTTCCAGCGATGCCGATGCGGTTCGTCACACCCACAAGACCCGGACGCACAATCAGCGCCAGCATGCGGGCGGCGGCGGTATCAATGTCGCACGCGTCATCGTCGAACTCGGCGGACAATGCGAGCTGCTCTACCTCACCGGCGGTGCCACCGGGACGCTGCTCGAAGCCATGCTCGAGCCGCTCGGCGTCAAGCAACACCGGTTTCGTATCCATGATCCTGTCCGGGTCGCCTATAACGTGCGGGAACTCTCGACCAATCTCGAATATCGCTTCGTCCCGGAAGGTCCGGAGGTCACCGAGGAAGAGCTTGCGCCGGTCTTCGATCTGCTCGAGGGAAGCGATGCTGACTATGTCGTCGCCAGCGGTAGCCTGCCGCGCGGCGTCGGGGGAGAGACCTATGTCCGGATGGCGGACATTGCTGCGCGCAAGAAGATCCGCTTCATCCTCGACACGTCCGGCGAGGCGCTGCACGAGACGCTGGCGAAGGCGAAGGTATTCCTCGTCAAGCCCAGCCTTGGCGAGCTGGCGAGCTTCGTCGGGCACAAGATCGACCACGAGAACGCCGGGGCGGCTGCTCAGGCCATCGTCCGTAGCGGTGCCGCCCAGTACATCGCCGTGACGCTTGGTGCGGACGGCGCGATCCTGGTCGGTGCCGACAGTATTCATCGCGCGCCGGCAATCGAAGTGCCGGTCAAATCGGCGGTCGGTGCGGGCGACAGTTTCGTCGCGGCAATGACCTGGTCACTGGCCGAGGGCCACGAGATCGGCGAGGCCTTCCGCTTCGGCCTGGCGGCGGGTGCCGCGGCGGTCATGACGTCCGGCACGGAGCTTTGCCGACGTGCCGACGTGCTGGCGCTTTACGAGGCGAATAAGGGCTGATCTTGGCCAGGCGGCTTCGTCCGACTGCTTACAGACGCACCCCGGTCTTGCCGTCGAACAGCTTGGCCTTGCCCATATTGACCTCGAAGCGGAACGTTTCGCCCGGTTTGACCCGCTCTTCGGGCCGCACCCGGGCGATCGCTTCCATGCCTCCCAGTGTGAAGACCAGCATGGTGTCGGGACCGGTGGGTTCGACCACGTCGACCGCGCGCTCGAAGACGAAGAGCTCGGTCTGCTCTGCGGCGTGGGCGCCGACATGGGTGATCGTTTCGGGACGCAGCCCGAGATAGATCTCTTCGCCGTCCCGTCCCTTGACCTTGCCGGCCTGCTCGGCGCCGAGAGGAAAGCGGACCGTGCCTTCCTCGTCGGTGACGGCGATCGCATAGCCATCCTCATTGAAGACCTTGCCCTTGACGATGTTCATCGACGGCGAGCCCATGAAGCCGGCAACGAAGAGGTCGACGGGGTTTTCATAGACATCCTCAGGCGTGCCGAACTGGCGCACATGGCCATTGTCCATGACGGCAATGCGCGAGGCGAGCGTCATCGCCTCGATCTGGTCGTGGGTGACGTAGACGATCGTCTTGCCGAGGCGCTGGTGCAGCTTCTTCACTTCCGTGCGCATTTCAATGCGCAGCTTGGCATCGAGATTGGAGAGTGGCTCGTCGAACAGGAAGACGTCGGGATTGCGCACCAGGGCTCGGCCCATGGCGACGCGCTGGCGCTGGCCGCCCGACAATTGCCCCGGCTTGCGGTCGAGCAACTGCTCGATATGCAGGAGTTGGGAGACGTCGGCGAGCGCCTTGTCCTGGACGGCGCGATCGACGCCGCGGGTCTGCATGCCGAAGGTGATGTTCTCCTGCACCGTCTTGGTCGGATAGAGGGCGTAGGACTGGAACACCATGGCGATGTTGCGGTCCTTCGGCGGCACGTCGTTGACCAGCGTGTCGCCGATCCGGATCTCGCCGCTGGTCAGGGTCTCGAGCCCGGCAATCAGGTTGAGAAGCGTGGACTTTCCACAACCCGAAGGTCCAACGAGCACGACGAACTCGCCGTCATCAAGGTCGATGCTGACGCCCTTGATGATCTCGGCCGCGCCGAACTTTTTCCAGACGTCCCGCAGTTCTACTTTCGCCATCTCATCACCCTTTCACGGCACCTGCGGCCAGACCGCGCACGAAGTATTTTCCCGCCACGATGTACACGAGGAGCGTCGGCAGGGCCGCGATGATCGCTGCCGCCATGTCGACATTGTATTCCTTCACGCCGGTGCTCGACGCGACGATGTTGTTGAGCGCAACCGTGACCGGATTGCTGTCGCCGACCGTGAAGGCGACGCCGAACAGGAAGTCGTTCCAGATCTGGGTGAACTGCCAGATGACGGCGACGACGATGGTCGGCAGCGACATGGGCAAGAGCAGGGTGAAGAAGATGCGGAAGAAGCCGGCTCCGTCGATCTTCGCCGCATGAACGATGCCGTCCGACACGCTGACGAAGAAATTGCGGAAGAACAGCGTGGTGAAGGAAAGGCCGTAGACGGTGTGGACCAGGATCAGGCCGTAGACGCTGCCGGCCAGGCCGAAATAGCCGAGCATGCGGGCCATGGGAAGCAGCACGACCTGGAAAGGGATGAAGGAGCCGAACAGCATCAATGCGAAGATGATGTCGGCGCCGGGGAACTTCCATTTGGTCAGTGCGTAACCGTTGAGCGCACCGAGCAGGGTGGAGATGGCGACCGCCGGGACGACCATCAGGATGGAGTTCATGAAATAGGGCTGCAGCCCGGTGCAGCGTACGCCGACGCAGGCCGCACTCCAGGCCTTTTCCCAGGCGGCGAAGGTCACATCCTTCGGCAGGCTGATCAGCGACGACGTGCGGATCTCTTCAAGCGATTTGAGCGAGGTCGAAATCATCACGAACAGAGGCATGAGGTAGTAGAGGCAAAAGAGCCCAAGGATGGCGAAGAGCAGCAGGCGCAGCAGAGTGTTCTTCAGTCCGCGGGGTCGGACGATGCCGGAGATGGCGGCTCTGCTCATTTCGCCGGCCTCCTCAGTTCCGAGTAGAGATAGGGGATGAAGATCGCCGTCACGGTGACCAGCATCATGACGGCACTTGCGGCCGCGGTGCCAAGTTCGCTGCGCTGGAAGGCGAAGGAATACATGAAGGTCGCGGGCATGTCGGTGGCATAGCCCGGTCCGCCGCCGGTCAGCGCCATGACCAGGTCGAAGCTCTTGATCGCCAGGTGCGCGAGAACGACGAAGGAGGAGAAGAAGACCGGCCGGACGATCGGCAGGATGATGCTCCAGTAGGTCCGAAGCGGGCCTGCGCCGTCGATCGCCGCAGCCTTGATGATCTCGTCGTCGACCGACCGCAGGCCGGCGAGAAACAGCGCCATGACATAGCCGGAGGATTGCCAGACGCCAGCAATGACGACGGTGTAGATCGCCATGTTCGGATCGACGAGCCAGTCGAAATTGAAGTTGGGGAAGCCCCAGCCCTGGATGATCTTCTCGATGCCGAGCGTCGGGTTGAGGATCCATTTCCACGCAGTGCCGGTGACGATGAACGACAGCGCCATGGGGTAGAGATAGACGGTGCGGATCATGCCCTCGGCACGAATCCGCTGGTCGAGCAGGATCGCCAGGAACAGGCCGATCACCATGCAGCAGACCATGAACAGGCTCGTGAAGATGAACAGGTTCTCGATCGCCACGAACCAGCGTGGCGTGGTCCACAGCCGCTCATATTGGGTGAGGCCCGCCAGCGTATAGTTCGGCATGACGCCGGATTTGGTGAAGGAGATGTAGATCGTCCAGGCGATGAAGCCGTAGACGAACAGCAGGCTTGCGGCAAACATCGGCGACACGACGATCTGCGGCAGCCATCGCTCGAAAAAGCGATCGAAGGCGACCCTTCGGCTTCTGATATTCATTTCCATGATCCTCCCGCACGGTCCTCATCCCATGTGCGGTTCTGCGCCGCATCAAAGGGAACCACCGGAGTTCGGCTCTGCCGCACCCCGGTGGGTCATCGATCGAAGGCAGGCCTTACTGGGCGCGCTTTACCGCTTCGCCCATCGCCTTGGCCGCGTCGGCCGAACTCATCTCCGAATTGAAGAAGTTGGTGACGACGTCGAGGAATTCGCCGCGCACGGTGCGCGGAACCGCCATTTCATGCGCCATGGACGGAACGAAGGTGTTGTTCTTCACGGCTGCGGTCATGTCCTCGTGGGACTTGAGTGCGCAGGTGTCGAACTTGTCCAGCTTGATGTCGGTGCGGGCCGGAATGGAGCCCTTAGCCAGGTTGAAAGTTTCCTGGAACTCGGGCGACATGATTAGGCTGGCCAGCACCTTCTGGCCTTCGATGCGGTCATCGCCCGATACCTTGAAGAAGGCGAAGCTGTCCGTGTTGAAGCTGTAGCCGTTACCCGGCGTGGGCGCGCAGATGAAATCCTTGCCCGGCACCTTGCCGGCAGCGAGGAACTCGCCCTTGGCCCAGTCACCCATGATCTGGAAGCCGGCTTCGCCGTTCATGACCATGGCGGTCGCAAGGTTCCAGTCGCGACCGGAGAAGCCCGGATCGACATAGCCGCGCAGTTTGCGCAACTGGTCGAAGACCTTGATCATGGTTTCGCCGGTCAAGGCTTCCTCGTCCAGCTCGATCAGCGCCTTGCGATAGAAGTCGGCGCCTTCGGACAGGACAATCGTTTCGAAGACCGTCGCGTCCTGCCAGGGCTGGCCGCCATGGGCGAGCGGGGTTATGCCGGCCGCCTTCAGCTTGTCGGCAACCGCATTGAATTCGTCCCAGGTCTTGGGCACCTCGGCGCCGACCTTGGCCAGCACTGCGGGATTGATCCACATCCAGTCGATGCGGTGGACATTGACCGGGGCGGCGACATACTTGCCCTTGTATTTCATGATTTCGGCCATGGACGGCGGCAGCACATCGTCCCATTTCTCGGCCTTGGCCACATCCTCGACATCGGCGAGACCGCCCTGGTCGGCCCATTCCTGTATGCCGGGACCCTTCAGTTGCACGGCCGCCGGCGGATTGCCGGCCATCACGCGGGCGCGAAGCGCGGTCATGGCGGCATCGCCGCCGCCGCCGGCGATCGGCGAGTCTTCCCATTTGCCGCCCTGCTTCTCGAAGGCTTCCTTGAGCGTGCCGACGGCTTTGGCCTCGCCGCCCGAGGTCCACCAGTGAAGGACTTCCACGGTGCCGCCGGCATGGCCGGTCGCGGGAAGCATGAAAAGGGAAACGGCTGTGGCAGTCAAAATGGATTTCAAGTTACGCATGGCATCCTCCCGATTATTGCGGACGCAAGGGTCCGATTGCCGAATGGCATTTTGGAAAAGGCTACTTGTTCTGCGTAGAAACCCGCACTAGCCGGTATGCGCGCTTTGCGGGCATGCGAACGATATCACGATACAACGATAGGGGCTGCATGTTTTGACACCGATCAATCGGTGCGGGAGATTCTGCCCGCACCGCTTCTTCTTGCCGCTGGACTATCAGCCGCGGCTGGCCTTGGCCTTTTCGGCCGCAGCGACGATCTGCTTGACCGCGATGAAGCTGTCCGGGCTCACGGACATCGAGTCGATGCCGCATTCGACCAGGAACTCGGCGAATTCCGGATGGTCGCTCGGTGCCTGGCCACAGAGGCCGATCTTGGCCCCTGCCTTGTTGGCTTCGGAGATGACCTTCTGGATCATCCATTTCACCGCTTCGTCCTGCTCGTCGAACAGGTCGGCCAGTTCGCCGGAATCCCGGTCGACGCCGAGGGTGAGTTGCGTCAGGTCGTTCGAGCCGATCGAAAAGCCGTCGAAGCGGTTGGCGAATTTGGCCGCCAGGATGACGTTCGAGGGGATTTCGCACATCACGTACACCTGCAGGCCGTTCTCGCCGCGCTTCAGTCCGTTTTCCGCCATGACGCCCAGCACCTTGTCGGCCTCGCCGACCGAGCGGCAGAAGGGGATCATGACGACCACATTGGTGAAGCCCATCTCGTCGCGCAGCCGCTTGATCGCCTGGCACTCAAGCGCAAAGCCGTTGCGGTAGCGAGGCGAATAGTAGCGCGACGCGCCGCGAAAGCCGATCATCGGGTTTTCTTCCGCCGGCTCGAATTCCGCACCGCCGACGAGACCGGCATATTCATTGGTCTTGAAGTCGCTCATGCGCACGATGACCGGCTTGGGGTAGACGGCGGCGGCGAGTCTTCCGAGGCCCAGGGCCAGCTTGTCGACGAAATAGTCCGGCTTGTTGTCATATCCGGCGGTCAGCGTGGCGATCTCGGCCTTGGCTTTCTCGTCCTTCAGCCTGTCGAAGTGAACGAGCGCCATGGGATGGACGCGGATGGCGTTGGAGACGACGAACTCCATGCGGGCGAGGCCGATGCCGTCGGCCGGCAGACGCCACCAGCGGAAGGCCGAACCCGGATTGGCGAGGTTGAGCATCACCTTGGTCTTGGTCTCCGGCAGGTCGGTGACGTCGAGCTCCTCGACCGAGAAATCGGCGATACCCTGATAGATGAAGCCTTCATCACCCTCGGCGCAGGAAATGGTCACGTCCTGGCCGGTATGCAGGATTTCCGTGGCATTGCCGGTGCCGACGACGGCGGGCAGGCCGAGTTCGCGGCTGACGATGGCGGCGTGCGAGGTGCGTCCGCCGTGGTCGGTGACGATGGCGGCGGCGCGCTTCATGATTGGCACCCAATCCGGGTCCGTGGTCTGGGTCACGAGGATCGAGCCCTCGACGAACTTGTCGATGTCCTTCGCCGTCTCGATCAGGCAGACCTGACCGCTGGCGATCGCGTCGCCGATGGACAGGCCCTTGGTCAGGAGCTTGCCCTTGTTGTGGATCGTGTAGGATTTGAAGATGCCGACGTCACGTCGCGCCTGGACCGTTTCCGGGCGGGCCTGGACGATATACATGTCGCCGCTGTTGCCGTCTCGCGCCCATTCCATGTCCATCGGGCAGCCGTAGTGCTGTTCGATGGTCGCCGCCCAGCGGGCGAGCTCGACGATTTCCGGGTCGCTCAGCACCCAGGCCGCGCGCTCGGCCTTGGAGGTGGGCACGTTTCGGGTCGGCTTTTCCCCGACCGCATAGATCATCTTGATGTCCTTGGCGCCCTTCTTCTTCTCGATGATCGGCGCGAGCGCCTTGTCGTCGAGCAGCGGCTTGAAGACCTGATATTCGTCCGGGTCCACCGTGCCCTGGACGACGTTTTCGCCCAGGCCCCAGGCGGCATTGATCAGCACGACCTTGTCGAAACCGGTCTCGGTGTCGATCGAGAACATCACGCCCGAGCCGCCGATGTCGGAGCGCACCATTTGCTGCACGCCGATCGACAGCGCCACTTTCATGTGGTCGAAGCCCTTGGTCTTGCGGTAGCTGATGGCGCGGTCGGTAAAGAGCGAGGCATAGCAGCGGCGGCAGGCATCGATCAGTGCCGTCTCGCCCTTGATGTTGAGGAAGGTTTCCTGCTGGCCGGCAAAGCTGGCATCCGGAAGGTCCTCGGCCGTAGCACTCGATCGTACCGCGACTTCGACTTCGTCCAAGCCGGCCCGCTTGGACAGCTCGCGATAGGCCGCACGGATCGCCGTTTCAATGTCTGCCGGCCAGTCGCCCTTGAGGAAGATATTACGGATGGCCTCTCCGGTCTCGGCCAGCGTCGCCTTGCCGGCTTCCCATTGTGCGAGGAAGGAAGTCATCCGTTCCCTGAGGGCATTCGCTGCCACATAGCTCCAATAGGCGTCGGAGGTCGTGGCGAAACCCGGGGGCACGCGAATGCCCCCGGCGGCCAGGGTCTGTACCATTTCACCCAACGAAGCGTTCTTGCCGCCGACGCGTGGGACGTCATGGCGCCCCAGTGTTTCAAACCATGCGATGGACTGCTGCGCTTTGGACATGGAAACCCTCCCGGATGGTGTTCTTGATGACGTGTCGCTCGGAGCGATTGTAATGTTATCGAGAATAACCACCGCATTGTCACGGTGCTTTGACAATGATCAAAGAGCAGGGCGAATGCGGTCGCGGTCGCGGGCGCAACGTGCGCGATGATTGAGCCTGCGTCCCCGCCGGGCTTGAATCAAATTCTGTTTTCAGCAGTATTCATTCCCAGATTTCATCAAAGGAACGGCATGATCCATGCGCGTCGATTTTCTCGGCCTCGAAGCCTTTTTGTGCATTGCCGAGCGCGGCAGCTTTCACCGGGCCGCGGCCCATCTCAACCTGTCGCAGACAGCGCTCAGCCACCGAATGAAGAAGCTGGAGGACGATCTCGGCCTGAAGCTCCTGGCCCGCACGACACGTCAGGTGACGCTGACGCCGACCGGGGTCGAGTTGTTGCCGAAGGCGCGGCGGATCATGGAGGAGATCACCACGTCATTCGAGCAGTTGCGGCAGCGCGGCAAGGAACGGCAGGAGCATATTTCGATTGCCTGCCTGCCCACCGTCGCCTCGATATATCTGCCACGCTTCCTCGGTGGCTTTCTCGAGGAATATCGCGATGTTCGCGTTCGCATCCTTGATCACTCGGCCTCCGAGATCATCGATCATGTGCGCAATGGCGAGGTCGAGTTCGGCATATCCATCGTCTCGTCCATGGCCATGGATCTCGAAATCACACCGCTCTTCAAGGAGTCCTTCGTCCTTGCCTGCCCGAAGAACCATCCGCTCGCCAAGGGTGACGCCGCGACCTGGCAGGATCTCGAGGGCGAGCCGCTGATCCGCATCGGTACGCTGACCGGCAACCGCATCCTGATCGACGACGCGCTGGGCAGTCGTCGGGAGAGCCTGTTGTGGCGCTATGAAGTGCGCCACATAGCGACCGCGATCAACATGGTTCAGGCGGGTCTCGGGTTGACGGTGCTGCCTGAGTTCGCCCTCGAAGCGAGCCGGTCCACCGATATCGTTGCCGTGCCGATCCGCAATCCCTCGGTGGTGCGCACCATTGGCATCATCATGCGCAAAGGCATTCCGCTGAGCCCGCCGGCCGAAGCGCTCTACGCTTTGGTCGTGCGCGAGTTTCGCCAGGAGAAGCCGGCAAAGGTCCACCGCAAGATGGAAGGCAGGGATCAATAGTCGGATCTACCCCAGGGCGTGCGCCAGGGTTCGGTCCACCTCCACCTGAGCCACCGGTGCCGGATACGGAAACCTGTGTGGCTTCTTCAACTTTTTCGGACATTGCTCCGCTTATTACTTGTCAACTAAAGTCAAGTTTAATAACGAGGAGATATCCCGCTGCGCTGCCCCGATCTTCGGGGCGCGGGTGGTGTGCCATGTCTTCAATGCCTGTTGTCAGAAAAGGAATTCCCAATGTTTCGTCACCATTCGGGATCTTCCACCGCAGGTCTTGCCCTTGCGGCCTATGTCGTTTTCGCATCCGGGGTCGCGTGTGCGCAGCAAGCGGCGCCAAGCATCGCCCCGTCCGTCACCGAGGCGACGGCCCCCACCCCCGCGCCGGTCTCCCCCGTTTCCCCGTCTCCCGCCGGCGTGCCGGTCACGGCCGAGGCCGCGGTCGGATCGCCGGAGGGCGGAGAGAACCCGCGCGCAGACCTGCCGCACAATCTCTCGCCGCTCGGCATGTTCATGGCCGCCGACTGGGTGGTCAAAGGGGTGATGCTGTCGCTTGCCTTTGCGTCGCTTGTCACCTGGACAGTCTGGCTCGCCAAGACGCTGCAGCTCACCGGCGCACGGCTCCGCGCGGCCCGCGGGCTGAAGGCGATCATAGAGGCCCACACGCTCGAGACCGCGCTTGGCCGGGTCGCGCGCCACGGCGGTGTCGTCGCGTCCATGTTGCGCAGCGCCAGCGCGGAAATCCGCCTGTCGGACGCCGCCATCGATCATGTCGGCGGTGACGGAGTAAAGGAGCGCGTCGCCTCGGCGCTCGCCCGCATCGAGGTGCGCGCCGGCCGCCAGATTGCCAAGGGCACCGGCGTGCTCGCGACGATCGGCTCGACGGCGCCCTTCGTCGGGCTGTTCGGAACGGTCTGGGGCATCATGAACGCCTTCATCGGCATTTCGGAGTCGCAGACGACCAACCTTGCCGTCGTCGCGCCCGGTATCGCCGAAGCGCTGCTGGCGACCGCCATCGGCCTGGTGGCCGCGATCCCGGCGGTCATCATCTACAATGTCTTCGCCCGCTCGGTCACCGGCTACCGGCAATTGCTCGGGGACGCGGCCGCGGGAATCGAGCGGCTGGTCAGCCGCGATCTCGACTATCGCAAGGTGCCCAATGGCGTACCGGCGGCTCCCATGCCGCTCGCTGCGGAGTAACGGACATGGCCGGCGGCATACGGGAAAATCACTCCGGCGACGATCTCGCGGAAAACCACGAGATCAACGTCACGCCCTTCATCGACGTCATGCTGGTGCTGCTGATCATCTTCATGGTGGCGGCGCCGCTCGCGACCGTCGATGTCAGCGTGGACCTGCCGGCGTCGACGGCAAAGCCTGCGGAGCGTCCGGACGAGCCGGTCTATGTCACCCTCAAGGATGATATGAGCCTCTCGCTCGGCAACGAGGCGGCTGCCCGCGAGACGCTCGGTGCGGATCTCGATCGCCTGACCGATGGCGACAAGGAAGCCAGGATCTTCCTGCGCGCTGACAAGGCGGTGGACTATGGCGCCTTCATGGAGGTGATGAACCTGCTGCGGGATGCCGGCTATCTGAAGATCGCGCTGGTGGGGCTCGAGACGCTGCCTTCGGCGCAGCTGTCCGACGAGCCGGCGGCTGCCGAAACAGTGGTGCGGCCGTGAGCCGGGACCCGCTGCAACGTTCGCCGGGCCGGGCGTTCGGCGAACTGCTGCTGTGGACGTCGGCGGCCCTCTGCGTCGCGGCCGTTCATGCCGGGGCGGTGGCGCTGCTGCTGCGGGAACCGGAGATGGTCGCCGAGGACGCGGCCCCCCCGGCCGCGATCATGATCGAACTTGCCCCCGAACCGGTTGCCGATGTGACGGAGGCGGAGCAGATCGTCCCCGATCAGGTCGATGCCGAAGAGATCAAGACGGCCTCGCACGAGCCGGTACCGGAGACGGTCGAGGAACCGCCACCCGAACCCATGCCGCAACCCGCCCCCGAGCCGCCCGTCGAAGAGGTGGTGGAGCAGGTGCCGGAGCCCGTGGTCGAGCCTCCGCCGCTTCCTCCCGAGCCCCTGCCGGAGCCGGCCGAGGAGATCGATCCGGTCGAACAGATGGTGATGGCGCAGCTGGAGAATGTGACCGTTCCGATCCCCCTCGTGCGGCCGCCGCCGAAGCCGGTCGAGGAAAAGCCGAAGAAGGCGCCGGAAAAGAAGAAGGCGGAGAAGCCCAAGACGCCGCCTCCGCCGGCATCCGAAGCCGCGCGAAAGGCCAAGGTCGAGACGGCCCAGTCCGACCGGACTGCGGCAAAGGTGACAAGCGCCGGCGGTGGGCGCAATGTCAGTCCCGCCAAGTGGCAGTCACGTCTGATGTCGCATCTGGAACGCCGCAAGCGTTACCCGTCCGAGGCGCGCAGCAATCGCGAGGAGGGCACCGTCTACGTGCGGTTCCGCATCGACGACGGCGGCAATGTGCTCTCAGTGTCGCTGTCGCGCTCGTCAGGCCATTCGAGCCTCGATCAGGCTGTGCTGGAGATGGTGCGTCGGGCCTCGCCCGTTCCGGCCCCGCCACCGGGTGTCAGCAAGACGATCACCGCGCCGGTGCGCTTCAATATCCGCTAGCGCTCAGGCGAGGAGCGCTTCGGTCGCAGCCAGCACCGCTTCGATCGGGCCGGCGGTATCGATGCGGTTCCAGCGCATCTGCCCCAGGTCCTTCGCCAGCTGCGCCTGCAGCACATCGACTGTCGCGTCGGAGAGGCCCTGCGGTCTTGATTGGACACGTGTTTTCAAAAGAGGGGCGTCGGCCTCCAGCCAGATGCCGGTGAAGGGCACACCGAG
This sequence comes from Allorhizobium sp. GW101-3B10, assembly GCF_059424725.1. NCBI lineage: Bacteria > Pseudomonadati > Pseudomonadota > Alphaproteobacteria > Hyphomicrobiales > Rhizobiaceae > Allorhizobium > Allorhizobium sp. GW101-3B10. The sequence continues at coordinate 4,910,533 of NZ_JBWKZR010000001.1, forward strand.
TTCTTCCGCGAGCGACTGGATAGTGTCGCGATCTTCCGGACGGTCGAAGACGGCATCAACGAGCACGGCTCCCCCACCGGAGAGGACGAGATGCGCACGATCGCCGAGTTCCTTGTAGACCTTGCGGGAGACCTCCGGACGATAGGCTTCGAGTGGCAGGCGCTCCTCGGGAGCCGCGCCGAACATCGCCTTGCGGATGCGGTCGCTTTCGAGGATGCGGGCTCCAGGCGGTCCTGCCAGTCGCGGCGCGAGCGCATCGGCGAGCGTCGACTTGCCGGAACCGCTCAAACCGCCGACCGCCACGAGCCGAGGCGAGCCTGGCGCCAGCAGCAAAGCGGCGAAATCGAAGTAGCCTCTTGCGCTTTCCGCCAGAGGTCCGCCCGCACCGGCGCCTTCCTCGATCTGCGTGCCGGTCACGTGGGCGCGCACGGCAGCGCGAACCGCCATGAAAAAGGGAAGCAGGACAAAGCCGTCGTCGTCCCGGCTGATGTCGAGGTAGCGATTGACCACGACATTGCCAAAATCTGCGAAGCCGCGAAACCAGAGATCCATCAGCAGGAAGGCGAGGTCATAGAGCACGTCGACGGTGGCGATCTGGTCGTTGAAGTCGATGCAGTCGAACATGCGCGGTCCGGCGGGGCTCATGAACAGGTTTCTCAGGTGCAGGTCGCCGTGGCAGAGCCGAACCTTGTCCTCGGTTTCCCGCCGATCCATCAGGGCGACGTGGTCCGCCCAGGAGCGCCGGAACGCATCGGTGAGATGCCTGACTGCATCCTTTGCGAACACATGGCTGGTGGCAAAGCCCGCCTCGTTGATGTCGAGCACGCCGGCCATGTTGGCCGAGCCACTGCCGGCGTGAACAACAGGGGCGGTGGCGTGCACGGCGGCGATCATCGCAGCAGTCTGGCGCATCAGAGGCGCATTCAACCTGCCCTCCGTCGCCATGCGGTCGAACAGGTCGTGCTGGGCAAACCGATTCATCTCGACGACCACGTCCAGTGCCTCGCCTTTGCCGTCGAAGGCCATTCGCCCGTCCGCCTCACGGGTGATGCGGCGGATGCCGAGATAGAGGTCCGGCGTGGCGCGGCTGTTGAGTTCTACCTCGCGCCGGCAGTAGTGCAGGCGCAGTTCGTAGGTCGAAAAGTCGACATAGGGCAGTTTGACCGCACGCTTCAGCTTGTAGGCGCGGCCATCGATCAGGAAGACCAGCGAGATATGGGTTTCGATGATCTTCACCGTCCCCGTTTCGCCGTAGGTTTCCGGGGCGCTCAGAAAGGCGATCGCCGCCGACTGATCGTGAATATCCATTCGCTCGCCTCGAAATGCCGCCAGATCACAGGGGGCACCTTGGCCGATTCCGAAAGCGAAGGCCAGTGCGGCCCGTCAAACCTTGGTCTGAGGCGCTTGAAATGTCATGGAAAATTCAAAAAAGGAAAGGCCACGCGGTCCCTCCGAACCGCGTGGCCTCCAATCCGGTCTGCAGGATCGTCGATCAGCCCACGTCGAACTTGACACCCTGGGCGAGCGGCAACGTCTTGCCGTAGTTGATCGTGTTGGTGGCGCGGCGCATGTAGGCCTTCCAGGCGTCGGAGCCGGATTCACGGCCGCCGCCGGTTTCCTTTTCGCCACCGAAGGCGCCGCCGATTTCAGCACCGGACGGGCCGACGTTGACATTGGCGATGCCGCAATCCGAGCCGCGGTCCGACACGAAGGCTTCCGCCTCGCGCAGGTCGTTGGTGAAGATCGACGACGACAGGCCCTGGGGAACGTCGTTATTCAGCGCCAGCGCTTCATCGAAGTCCTTGTATTTCATGACGTAGAGGATCGGCGCGAAGGTTTCCTCGACGACCGGGCCGGTCTGGGCCGGCATTTCGACGAGCGCCGGACGAACGTAGAAGGCTTCCGCAGCATCGCCTGCATTCACCCGTTCGCCACCGGCAACCTTGCCGCCGGCCGCCTTGGCGGCATCCAGGGCATGCTGCATGCGGTCGAAGGCACCCTTGTCGATCAGCGGACCGATCAGGTTGCCTGCTTCGAGCGGGTTGCCGATGGTGACCGAACCATAGGCCTTGATCAGGCGCGGGACGAGCGTGTCGTAGACGCTTTCATGGACGAAGAGGCGACGCAGCGAGGTGCAGCGCTGTCCGGCGGTGCCCATGGCCGCGAAGGCGACGCCGCGCAGGGTCAGGTCGAGGTCGGCGGTCGGGCCGACGATCGCCGCATTGTTGCCGCCGAGCTCAAGGATCGAGCGGCCGAAGCGGGTAGCGACACGCGGGCCGACGGTGCGGCCCATGGCGGTTGAGCCGGTTGCGGAGATCAGCGGAACCTTCGGATGGTCGACGAGGACTTCACCGATGTCGCGGCCACCGATCAGCAGGGTCGACAGGTTGGCAGGCGCCTTGCCGCCGTCCGCGACGTAGCGGCTGACTGCCTTTTCGAAGATCGCCTGGGTGGCGATGGCGGTGAGCGGGGTCTTTTCCGACGGCTTCCAGATGGTGGAATTGCCGCAGACCAGCGCCAGCGCCGAGTTCCAGGCCCAGACGGCGACCGGGAAGTTGAAGGCCGAGATGATGCCGGTGACGCCGAGCGGATGCCAGGTTTCCATCATGCGGTGCTCGGAGCGTTCGGTGGCGATCGTCAGGCCGTAGAGCTGACGCGACAGGCCGACGGCGAAATCGCAGATGTCGATCATTTCCTGGACTTCGCCAAGACCTTCCGAGGTGATCTTGCCGACTTCGATGGAGACCAGACGGCCGAGATCGGCCTTGGCGGCGCGCAGTTCTTCGCCGAGCAGGCGGATCAGCTCGCCACGCTTGGGCGCCGGGACAAGGCGCCATTCGAGGAAGGCCTGATGGGCTGCACCGATGGCGGTCTTGGTGTCGGCAGCATTGATCTCGGCCACGGTGGCGATCTTCTCGCCATTGATCGGCGAGCGGACGGACAGCGTGCCGCCGGCGAGGCTGGCAGCGGGGACGCCGAGGCGGCCCATGATGGCGGCCACTTCGGCCGCGAAGTTCAGGTTGGCAAGGGTCATGGTGTTCCTTCCAGTGATTTCGGATGTTCCGTTATCGGTTGTCTTCGAGGTGCGTCTCTTCAGAAGCGCGCGCCGGTGAAATGGGCGATCTGGGCGCCAGCCTCGTAGTAGGCGCCCTTCAGGTTGCGAAGCGGAGCTTCGACGACGTCTCTGACCGGCAGCGGCAGATCCGCCTCCGAGAGCTCGCCGAGGATATGGCGAGCCAGTGTCTTACCGAAAACCGTCCCCGGCGCAATGCCGCGGCCATTATAGCCGGAAAAGCCCACGACATTCGGTGCGAACCTGTGGAAACGCGGGATAGCGTCGTCGGTCATGCCGATGCGGCCATACCATTCGGTTTCGAACTCGACGTTGCCGAGATCGGGGAAGAGCTTCCTGAGCGCGCGCTTGGCCCAGGCGCGGTGGATGCCGAGGCCTGTGTTGCGAAGAGCGCCGCAGCTGCCGAAGATCAGGCGACCGGCCCGGTCCATACGGAAGGAGGAAAGCACTTCCTTGGTGTCCCAGCAGCCTTCGCGGCCCGGCAGGATCTTCTTCAGCTGTTCGGCGGAGAGCGGCCTGGTGGCGAAGTTGAAATAGGGCAGCAGCACCTGTTCCTTGCGTACCGCCTCCCACGGACCGGTCGAATAGTACTCGGAAGCGACGATGATCCAGTCGGCCGAAACCGAACCGTTTGCCGTCTTCACCACCCAGCGATTGCCATCGCGTTCCGTCGAGACGGCGGCGCTACCGGTATGGATCTTCGCGCCGGCAGCGATCGCTGCCTTGGCGAGCCCCCGAACATAGGCCAGCGGCTGAAGCGTTCCGGCGCGCATGTCGAGGAGCGATCCGGCATAGGCTGTGGTCCCGATCCGCTTGGCCGTCTCCTCGGCCGACAGGATGCGGACATCCGCGCCCCGCGCTGCCCACTGGCTGCAACGTTCCTTGATTTCCTGAAGGCCGGCTTCGCCGACGGCGCAGTGCAGCGTGCCGTTCTTCTCCAGTTCGCAGGCGATCTCATGCTTTTCGATCAGAGCCCGCACCAGGAGTGGCGCATTGCCGAGCAGGTCGAGGACGCGCTCGCCATAGACCGGACCGAGCACGCCGGGAATTTCGGACGGCATGACCCACATGCCGCCGTTGATCAGGCCGACATTGCGTCCGGCACCGCCGAAACCGATCTCGGTCGCTTCGAGCAGGACCACCTTCGTTCCGGCCTCGGCCAGGTGCAGCGCTGCGGAAATGCCGGTATACCCGCCGCCGACGATGACGACGTCGGCCTCGACCTGCCCCGAAAGCGGCGGCGTCACGGGTGCGGCCGGGGCGGTCTTTTCCCACAGGCCGTGGGAGCGGGGATCGTTCAGCATCGGGCTTTCCTTCAGGGTGGTCGCGGGAGGCGGCCGAAAAGACGTGTCGCTTGCGGTAACGGGCGGTCGCGGCTGGTTCTTGCTGCATGAAGTCGCCAGAGGCGTCTTTCGCTCGCATCATTCCGAAACGTAAAGTCTTGCGAAATCTAGAAGACGAATCTAACCCGTTCCAACGATAATTTCTCAAGAGTTCATTCCGTCGAGGTATAACATGCTCCCGGCCCGGCGCTTCCTTCCATCGCTCTCCCTGCTTGCCGCCTTCGAGGCCGCAGCGCGAACCGGCAGCATCACGGCTGCGGCGCGCGAACTCGACCTCACGCAGAGCGCGGTGAGCCGCCAGATCAAGGCGTTGGAGGACCAGTTGGGCGTCGAACTCTTCCTGCGCGAACGTCAGACCATTCGCCTCACCGTCGCCGGCGACGGTTATGCCCGGGAAATCCGCGAGGCGCTGAGGCGCATTTCCAGCGCCTCGCTCAACCTGCGCGCCAATCCGCATGGCGGTACGCTGAACCTTGCGGTCCTTCCGACCTTCGGGGCGCAATGGCTCGCACCGCGGCTCGCCCATTTCCTCGCGGCCAATCCGGGCATTACCATCAATCTCATCACCCGCCTGTCCCCCTTCGATTTTCGGCTGGATTCGATCGACGCGGCGATCCATTTCGGCGAACCGGTGTGGCCAGGTGCCGATCTCACCCTGCTGATGGGCGAGACGACGATTCCCGCCTGCAGCCCGGCGTTCAAGGCGGCGCACAGGCTCGAAAGGCCGGCCGACATCCTCGATGTGCCGCTGCTGCATCTGACGACCCGGCCGGATGCCTGGGAAAAGTGGCTGACTGCCAATGGCGTGGCGTTCGAATCCATTCACGGCATGCTGTTCGACCAGTTCGCCGCAGCCTCGCAGGCGGCGATCGGCGGGCTCGGCGTCGCCCTTCTGCCGATCTTCCTGTTCCGCGAGGAGCTGGCGCGTGGCGATCTGGTCCCGGCAATCGACCGCGAGGTTGAGAGCGAGGGACGCTACTACCTGGCTTTCACGCGCGAACGCGCTGCCTATCCGCCACTCGTGGCGTTTCGCAAATGGATCACCGAGGAAGCGGCGCGGGAGCGGTCGGGGCCCTCCGAAACCGCCTGACGGCAGCGATCAGAGTGTTCGGCTTGCGGCCAGCAGCGCTGCAAAACCGAGATGGGTCAGGTGGTGGAGCGTTTGGTCCGTGCCGAGCAGCCACCAGAAGCCGGTCTTGGCGGCGTCGAGCCCCAGCCGGGACTGGAGGATGGCCTTTGCCCGGTCGATGGCGAAATGCACGAGGAAGTCGACGAGGCCGATCCAGGCAAGAGACGGCGCAACGATGGAGAAGATCAGGCCCGTCATCGCCCCGTGCAGTCCGGCATGCAGTGTCAGCGGCAGAAGCCAGGCCTCGCGATGCTGCTTGCCGACGGCGATCCATCGGGTCTGCAGGACGAAATCGGCAACGAGGTGCTTCAGCAGGAAAAGCGCGATGCCCCACATTATCCAAGGGGTGGAGATCGTATCGGGCAGGCTCGGCATTTCGTTTCCTTCAACCAGGATGCTGTCTGGCAGGAAGATAGACACTCCCCGGAACGGCTGTGAAGGCGGCTTCTGCAGAGCTTCGGTTTGCCATTTGTGAAGCGTTTACAACATCCGAAAAGTTGAACGACCGCCGTTATATTGAATTAAGGACCTGACCGGCGATGCCGCCCAGGCTCACCAGCCGTCGGAAAGCACCTTTTCCAGCATGGCGGCAAAGAAGTCGGCACCATCCCGGGACAGGCAGAGCGGCGGCTTTATTTTCAAAACGTTAAGATGATCGCCCGTGGGTTGCATGATGACGCCGAGATCAAGCAACCGGTCGCAGATTGCCGCCGTCTCCTCGGTGGCCGGCTCCAGCGTCTCGCGGTCGCGGACGAATTCGAGGCCGAGATAGAGCCCCATGCCATGGACCGCGCCGACCAGCGGGAATCGCTGGCCGAGGGCTTCGAGCCGGGATTTCAGATAGTCGCCCGTTTCCCGGGCATTCTCCTGCAAGCCCTCGTCGCGCATGATGTCGAGCACAGTCATGCCGACCACGCAGCTCACCGGGCTGCCGCCGGCCGAGGAGAAGAAATAACCTTCCTTCTCCAGCGCGTCGGCGATGTCGCGGCTGGTGATGACCGCGCCGAGCGGCTGGCCGTTGCCCATGCCCTTGGCGACGGTGATGATGTCCGGCACTACGCCCTGTTCTTCGAACCCCCAGAAGAAATGGCCGAGGCGGCCGTAACCAACCTGCACCTCGTCGGCGATGCACACACCGCCGCGCGCGCGGATCATGCCGTAGACCTCGGCGAGGTAGCCGGGCGGCAGCGGAATGCCGCCGGCATTGCCGTAGACGCTTTCGCAGATGAAGCCGGCGAGGCTTTCGCCTGCTTCCTCGATCGCGTCCAGTGCCTTGGCGACGCTTGCCACATAGTCGGCGGTCGATGCGGCGCCGCGGAAAGGGCCGCGATAGGTATTGGGCGCGGTCACCGGGTGAACCCATGCGGGGCGGGTCTCGAGCGCGCGCGGGTTGTCGGCGATCGATGTGGAGACGGCATCGCTTGCGACGGTCCAGCCGTGATAGGCCTCGAGCAGGCTGACGATATTGTGCGATCCGCTCTTGGCCCAGGCCAGGCGAAGGGCAAGGTCGACGGCCTCCGAGCCGCTGTTGACGAGAAAGACCGTATCGAGTCCTTCGGGCGCCAGCGATGCGAGGCGATCGGAAAACTCCGCGACGGCGGCGTAGTGGAAGCGCGAATTGGTGTTGAGCAGCGACCATTGGTGCCCGGCGGCACGCGCCAGCCGAGGGTGGCCATGGCCGACGATGGAGACGTTGTTGACCATGTCGAGGTAGGACCGGCCAGTGACGGCGAACATGTGCTCCTTCCAGCCGCGCTCGATCTGCGGCGGGTCGGCGTAGTAATTCTTCTGCGGCCTTGCGAAGCTCTTCTGGCGCTTGGCAAGCAGGGCGGCGCTCTGTGGCGCCGGTGCATCGAGGTCCGCGCCGATCAGCGCGGCGGGTGAGGGGCAGAGCCAGCCCCAGACCGTGGCATGGGTCGGCCTGGCGAAGAGGGGCGGAACGAGATCCGGATCGCGGCAGAGCTGGATCCTGAGACCGCCGACCGCGCCGGCCGTGCCGGCGATCGTGCCGATCGGCGCGCCGGCCTCGATCTCCGCGCCGTCTTCCAGCGGGCAGTCGATGCCGTCCAGATGCAAGGAAATCTCCGGCGTCGACAAAATGAGGTGATGCCCATCCTTGACGATCCGCGCCGAAAATGGCGCGACGGCGGCGGTCGTGGCCGGCAGGCAGACATCGATATGCAGGGCGAAGGTGGCCGGCGCGCGATCCGACAGCGTTCGGGTGTAGGAAAGCCGGTATTCGCCGTAGCGCGTCGAGGCGACGCCGGTCTCGGCGGCCGCGCGGGCGAGAAGCTTCCAGTCGATCTGCGGGTCGGACCAGTTGTCCTCGGCCAGCGTCTCGCTCGTCACTGACAGGTCGGTCAGGCGCACCGTTTCGGGTGCGATCTCGGGGAGGAGCCGTGCGAACATGCCGGTGTCGAAGGCCGGGGCGCTATGGCCGACCGCGTCGAGGATCGCGGTTTCCATCAGCGCCAGGGGAACCGAGGTTGCCACCTCGAACATCTCCCGCTCGTGGGCGGCGTTGCCCTGCACATAGTCGTTGTCCGGATCGATCGCCAGCTGCTGCTCGGTGCTGGCGACGAGCACGCCGGCGCGCGCCACGATCAGCGGCCAGAGCGCCTTCAGCTCCGCTTCGTTGAGGGGAAACCGTTCCTGGAAGGCGCGAACCGCCGGCAGGATAAAGAACGGGTCGCCATCGGAATGATGCAGCAGCGCGGTGCAGGTGACGGCGAGGTCGGCGACCAGCCAGCCGGTGACAACATCGCCAAAATCGATGACGCCGTCCGGCATGAGGCGGCCTTCCCTGTCGGGCCGGGCGACCACGTTGTCGTCGGTGATGTCGTGATGGATCGCCTGCACCCGCAGCTTGCCGGCGAGCGGCTGGATGCGCTTGACTGCCGTCACCATGGCCTTGGCGATCCGGTCGCGCTGCGCATGGTCCGTCACGGCCTTCAGTAGGTGGAGCGCGACGGGGCCGGCGCGGCGAAGGTCCCACTGCAGTTCACGATCGAGACCCGGATGAGAAAAATCCTTGAGGCCGAGTGCGATGCGGGCGGTCAGCGCTCCCAGTTCGGCCACAACCTGCGGCGCCAGATATTTGCGCTGCGTCAGCGGCTCGCCGTCGAGATAGGTGAGCAGCCGTACCTGATAGTCTTCGTCGTCGATGGTCAGCACCAGGATGTCCTCGCCGCCCTCGGCCAGCATGGGCTCGGGGATGCGGGGCATGTCTGCAAGCGTTGCCAGGTGCCGCATGGCGGCGTTCTGCGCGGCCAGTTCGATCGTCGCGTATTCGGCGCGGCAGATCTTCAGGACGTAGGACGCCTCGCCGGTGTCGATGCGGAAGTTCCGGTCCTGCTGGCTGCCGAGTTCCTTGAGCGCGCCCTCCAGACCGTAATAATCCCTGAGAACGCCAGCCGCCTGCTCTGCCGACACGTTGGGTCGGGGCAGTTCAGTGCGCTTGAGCAATGCGGAGTCGGGCATGGGCGTTCTCCCTCGAGAATCATATTGCCGACCTTATCAAAGGTATGACAGCCGTCCATCCCGCGCACCGAAGCGCCCGCCGGGTCCGGCGGGCGCTTTAAGGCATGCTCAGCCCATGCGTTCGGAGGCGTAGGAGCCGGGGCTCGCCGGGAAGACGACGGTCCGGTTGCCGTTGATGAAGGTGCGATGATGGATATGGGCGTGGATCGCCCGTGCCAGCACCTGGCTTTCGACGTCGCGGCCGATCGAGACATAGTCGTCGGCGCTCTGGGCATGGGTGATACGGGCGACGTCCTGCTCGATGATCGGGCCTTCGTCGAGGTCGGCCGTGACATAGTGGGCCGTGGCGCCGATCAGCTTCACGCCGCGTTCGAAGGCCTGCTTGTAGGGGTTCGCGCCCTTGAAGCTCGGCAGGAAGGAGTGGTGGATGTTGATGATCTTGCCGGACATCTTCTTGCACAGATTGTCGGAGAGCACCTGCATGTAGCGCGCCAGCACGATGAGTTCGGTGCCGGTCTGTTCGACCAGGTCGAGAAGCTGCGCTTCCGCCTGCGGCTTGTTATCCTTGGTCACCTTGATGTGGTAGAAGGGAATGTCGTGGTTCACGACCACCTTCTGGTAATCGAAGTGGTTCGAGACGACGCCGACGATCTCGATCGGCAGGGCGCCGATCTTCCAGCGGTAGAGCAGGTCGTTCAGGCAGTGGCCGAAGCGCGACACCATCAGCAGCACCTTCACCCGATGTGCTGCGTCATGGATCTCGCTGATCATGCCGAACTTGTCCGAAATCGGCTTGAACCCTTCGGCCAGCTTGTCGAGTTTGACGCCGCCTTCCGAGATGAAGCTGACGCGCATGAAGAACTTGCCGGTGTCGAGATCGTCGAACTGGGAACTGTCGACAATGTTGCAGCTCTGCTCGGCCAGATAGCCGGAAATGGCAGCCACGATGCCTCTGGTGGATTTGCAGGATACCGTCAGTACATAGCTCGTCATAGTCTCAACCTTTTCCTCGTCCCGGGGGTGGAGGCCGCTGTCTTATCGCAGTCACGACGCGCCGGAAAGATCGGCGTTTCGGTGTGCCGCGGTGATGCTCGTCTCACCCATTGGCAGCAAGCTTAGGGACGGGCCGGGAAAACTCCGTTCCCATTGCGCCTTTCATCTGCGTATCCCCGTCGTCGCTGGCAAGCGCGATGGACGCATGGCGCGATCGGATCGGTTGACCGGGCGGCGGCGCAGTCATTACCCTGCGGGGCATCGAACGCGAAAGGTTACCATGGCTCGCATGTTTCAGTCTTCCGGCGGCTTCGAGCCATCCTTCCAACGTTCACGACGTATCGGGGCGGTGCTTGCCGTCCTCGGCCTTCTTGCTGGACCGGCACAGGCCGCCGAGCCGTGCTTTCGCGGCGTCAACCTGTCGGGCGCCGAGTTCGGCCAGCCGGAGGGCGTTGCCGGCACCGACTATCTCTATCCCTCCGATCAGACGATCGAGTATTTCGCCAAGAAGGGCTTCACCTCGGTTCGACTTCCCTTCCTGTGGGAGCGTCTTCAGCCGCAATTGCGCGGTGAGCTCGACCCCGGCGAACTGGGGCGGCTGAAGGAAAGCGTCGAAAAGCTGAGGGCGGCCGGACTGCGTGTCGTCCTCGATCCGCATAACTATGCACGTTACCACGATGGAGTGATCGGATCGGACACGGTCAGCAGCGACGACTTTGCCGATTTCTGGGGACGCCTTGCGCGCCAGTTCGCCAATCAGCCGGACATCACCTTCGGCCTGATGAACGAACCGCATGACATGCCGGCAGAGCAGTGGCTCGATGCGGCCAATGCCGCGCTGGCGCGAATCCGCGGCGAACGCGCCGACAATCTCGTTCTTGTGCCGGGCACGGCCTGGACGGGCGCCCACAGCTGGGAAGGCGGAAGCTACGGTACGCCGAACGGTGAAGCGATGCTCGGTGTCGTCGATCCGGTCGACAATTTCGCCTACGAGGTGCACCAGTATTTCGACGACGACTTCTCCGGAACCAAGGAGAACTGCAGCCGTGCAAAGGACGCGGTCGCGGCGATCGAGAGGTTTTCCCGCTGGCTGCGCGCCCATGGCAAGCGGGGTTATCTCGGCGAATTCGGCGTGCCGAAGGACGCCGCCTGCGTTTCGGCACTCGCCGACATGGTCGCCGTGGTCGAGGGGGATCGCGAACTCTGGGTCGGATGGGCCTATTGGGTGGCGGGCGACTGGTGGCCGGCCAGCGAAGCGCTGAACATCCAGCCGACCGAGGAAGGCGACCGGGAACAGATCAAGGGGCTCGCGCCGGCGCTCAAGGATTTTTCCGCGTCCGGCTCTTCATGCCCTGCGCTCGAGAGGCCCTGAACGGTTCGTGCGGGCCGGTTCCGGGGCCATGGATGCTGCCGGTCGCGAGGTTAGCTTCGACCAGTCGACTGAATGCGCCGTGCCGAGCACGAACCACAGCAGCGCCGCCGTCTTGATCGAGAAGAACGAGTTGCTGATGATCATCAGCAGCAGCAGATAGATCAGCACCATGGAATGGAAGGACCAGGCCTTCGCGTCCTTGAACGGGGCGAAGACCAAAGCGGCCCACAGTGCGACGAAGCCGAAAAGGCCGAACTTGGTGAGCGTATAGGCGAGGCCCGAGTCGGCGGTGAACTCGTCGGTGGTGGCGATGCCGAGCACGACCGGCAGGTCGAGGCGGGTCAGGATTGCGGCAGTCACCTTGAAACGCCCGGCGATGTCGTTGGCGCCGCCATCGGTGCCGGTGGCCAGCCCGTAGACCGCGATAAGCGCCAGCAGCAGAAAGGGCAGCACCATCCAGACCGGCTTTGCCACCAGCCGGTAGAAGGGCAGCATGAGTGTCATCAGGATGCAGGTGTAGAAGCCGAAACGAGCGTCTGCCAGCACGACCGTGGCGATCGCCGCGGCCATGACGACAAAGCGATAGCGCATGTCGGTGCGAAACAGTGCCCAGGCAAAGACGATCGCCCCGAAATTGCCGGCGGACACGGGTTCGAGGAAGACCGAGGATACGCGGTGCTGGCCGAGGAAGGACAGCAGCGTGCGCGGCTCCGGGCGCAGGCCGCTGATGAACAGGCCGCGGGTGGCGCCGAACGTATCCTCGAGCGTCAGCGAACCGCGGGCGATGAAGTAGCCGAGCACGTTGAAGAAATCGAGATAGAGCTCGGTGAGGAAATATTCGAACAGGCCGAAGGCGAGAACGATGGCGATCGAGATGGTCACCAGGCGGTCGGCGAGCCTGATGTCGCGAACCTGGGTGCCGATGAAATAGAAGCCGATGGGGATCAGGACGTCGCGGACGGCCTTGAGGTCGATCTCACCGCGCAGGGCAAAGAGCAACAGCATGTAGCTGAGGAAGAATGCCGAAACGAGATAGAGGTCGATACGGCGGCTGAGCGCTGCGAGATAGGCGCAGCCGATCAGCGCCATCTCGAACAGCATCACGTGGCTTTCCCGAATGCCCATCACATTGGTGTTGAGAAAGCACAAGAAGGCGTTGAACGTCAGGCCGCCGAGAACGGCGATGGTGGCGAGCTGGCGGCGCAGGGTATCGAGGGCCGCGCCCGGAACCCGGCCGACGGCCCCATTGCCGCGGGCGGGGCTGATTTCGGCCGCGGAATGCGTGCTCGTCGGTTGTATGACCGCGTGTCCCCTGAATCGGAGGTCACCGCCGCCCTGCATCACGGCGTCTCGACAAGTATTGTGCCAAGAACCAGATCGCGGGCATAGCCCACCACATCCAGCGTGGCGTCGATGTCGGCGTTCGTGACGGTCGCCGGTTCGACGACGACGATGATGGCGTCGGCGCTCTGGATCAGCAGCGGCAGGTGTTCGGCGGCAGCGGTGCGGCAGGCATTGATGACGATCAGGTCCTTGCCCGACTGGCGGGCCTTGTCTACATAGCGAGAGAGCGTGGGCCGGCCGGGGCGCGAGGGCTGAGCCATCGCCGGAAAATTTTCGTATTTCAGAATATCGGAGAGCGGGGCCGCGGCAATGGTCTCGTCCCGGGCAAGGGCGGCCGCGAGGCTGGGCGTCGACCCAGAACGCAAGCGTGTCCGGGCCTCCGCGATGGTGCCCGGTGCATAGAGAATTCCGAGGCCCGCGTCGATCAGTGCATGAACGATGTCGGCGACGATGTTGCTGGCCTGCGGGACGTGTCCGGCGGAGATGAACAGGACCGTTGCCGGGTGCTGTCCGGCTGTTGCCTCGCGCAACGCGCGGGCCGCCTGCAATATGCCGTCACCCTGCGGTACCGGGGCAACGGGGGCGGGTTTATTCCCGAAGGAGAACAGCGAGCGCAGGCGCGAGGGCGGTTCTTCCACCACCGGAGATCCGGTGGCGATGCGGGATATGACAGGAAGGCCTGCCCGCTCAAGCGGCGACTGTTCGGGCTTCCGGGTGCCGGAGAGGAGCTCCCTGAGCACCGCGAGCCCGCTGCCGAGCGCGGTTCCGAACAGGCCGGCGGCGACCAGGATCATCAGCTTCAGCTTGAGCGACGATTTGGGCATCGGCACGGCTGCGGTGATCACCCGCGAATTGTTCATGTTCACCGATTGCTGCTGGGCAAGTTCTTCCGCCCGGCTGAGAAAGGTCTTGTAGATGGCGCGCACGGCATCGGCTTCGCTTTCGAGCTGGCGCATCTTGATCTGCGCCGCGCTGCTGTCGAAGCTGGTCTTGGTCAGGTTCTGCAGCCGATCGGTGAGCGCCTTGGTGTTGGCGGCGGCGCGCTCGTAGTTGACGCGCATCGACTGGCGCACGCGGGCAAGCTCCGCCTCGATGGCTTGCTGCATGTTGGCGACCTGGGAATTGATGGCCCTGAGCTGGGGATGGTTGGCGCCGAGATTGGTCGCGAGCTGCGTGCGCTTGTCGAGCAGTTCCGCATAGCGGTCCCGCAGCAGGCCGATCGAGGTCGACTGCAGTACTTCCGGGATGGCGCCGGCTTCGATAGCGCTCATCGTCAGGTTCTTGGCCTGCTCGTAGATCGTCTGCTGCTGTTCCTCGACGCCGCGCGCCGCGATCAGCTGGTCGTTGATGCCCTGCACCTGCTGGTCGATGACCAGACCCTGCTCGCCGGTGCTGACGAGACCGTTCTCGGATTTGAATTTTTCGACCGCCAGTTCCGCCTTGAGAACGCGGTCGCGAAGCTCACTCGCCTGGACCTGGAAGGAATTGCTTGCCCGGCGCGCCGCATCGCCGCGTGCCTGGTCCAGCTGCTGCAGGTAGACATTGGCCACGGCATTGGCGATGTCGGCGGCCTTGCCGGCATCCGGATGCTCGGCGGAGATGGTGAAGACCAGAGACTGGCCCGCGCGCTCGATGGTCACGTGCGTCTTCATCGCTTCCGCCACCGCGACGACGCGATCGGCGTCGCTGACCGGCTTGGCGGATGCCGATTTCTTCGGGGCGAAGAACGGATCCTCGACGAGATCGAGCTTGCGCGCCACGTCGCTCATCACGCCGCGCGACTGCATGACGTAGATCTGGCTGTCGAGATTGGACTGGTCCTGCTGGGCGGAATTGCCGGTGCCCTTGCCGTCCACGCTCTCGGCGGAAAGCCCGAGCGGATCGAGGAGGATTTCCGCGGTCGAGGAAAAAGTGGGTTTCAACTGCAGGACATAGACCGACGCAATCGCCACGCACAGGGCGACGGCGACCACGACGTAGTGGATCCGTCGCCTCAAGATTGCCGGTAGTTGAAAAATGTCGATGTCCATTTTCCTGCCCAGAACCGCTGGCCGGCCATGTTTCTTCGGTGCGTCAATCGTCCGGAAAGCCCGCGGTGAATGCGAGATGTCCGCGTGAAGGGAAGATGCCGTCGGACTGCGTGTAGGCCGTTGGGCAAGGGCCGGCCGGACAGTTCCCATCGAAACGACCTTCGCAGATCGTGGTTAACGAGTTCTGAACGAGAGTATCGAGGCTCGTTAACCTTGGTACAGCAAGGCATTGGCGAAAACGCTCGGACAAACCCGATTTTAAGAGTTTGCGCTGCTTGATGGGTCCTCTCAATTTGGTCTTACCCGCGTCGATGAATGACGCCGACAGGTGAAGAATGAAAAGCCTCGAGCGAGCGGAAACGGTTGGCGGCCGCAAGGCCGGCGAGGGTCCGCTGATCGTCCAGGTGGTGCGCCAGTACGCGCCTGGCCGCGGCGGCCTCGAAGATGTCGTCGCCAATCTCAGCCGGCTGCTCATGCAGCGCGGCTTTCGCGTTCGCGTCGTCACGCTCGACCGCCTGTTCCAGTCCCGCGATCGTGTCCTGCGCAAACGCGAGGTCATCGATGGCGTCGAGGTCGTGCGCATCCCGTGGAAGGGGTCGACCCGCTATCCGCTGGCGCCGGGTGTCTTTCGCCATATCGGCGATGCCGATCTCGTCCACGTTCACGGCATCGATTTCTTCTTCGACGCGCTGGCCTGGGCTCGACCTTTTCACGGCAAGCCTATGGTGGCGACGACCCATGGCGGCTTTTTCCACACGCCGAAATTCGCGGCGATCAAGCGGATCTGGTTCCGTTCGGTGACGCGTCTGTCGGCACTCGCCTATCGCTCGCTGCTGTGTTGCAGCCGCTCTGACATGGCGTTGTTCTCCCAGATTGCCGCCCAGCGCGCAGTACTGGTCGAGAACGGCGTGGATACCGCAAAATTCGCGGCTCTCTCGTCGACCAACCCTCAGCGCCGGATCGTCACGATCGGCCGTTTCTCGGTGAACAAGCGGCTCGATCGCCTGTTCGACGCCATGCAGGCCCTGCAGGCAGTGTCGCCGGAGTGGCATCTCGACGTCGTCGGGTCTCCGTCCGATCTTAGCGAGCAAGACCTGCGCAGCGAGATCACCCGGCGTGGATTGGCCGATCATGTGACGCTGCATGTCGGTGTCGACAATGCCGCGGTGTGCCGCCTGATCGCGCAGGCCTCGCTGTTCGCCTCCGCTTCCGAATATGAAGGCTTCGGGCTGGTCGCAGTCGAAGCGATGAGCGCCGGACTGGTGCCGGTGCTGCATTCGAACGATGCCTATCAGGTGCTCGCGGGGCAGCATCCGGGCATTCCGCTTGCCGATTTCTCACGGCCGGAGGAGAGCGCCGCACGCATCGAGCAGGCCTATCAGGAATTGCTGGCCGATCCGTCGGGCAAACGCGCCGAGATGATGGCGGCAGCTTCGGTTCATGCCTGGGAGAGTGTTGCCGATCGCTATATCGACGTCTATCGCCAGGCGCTGGGAACGGCCGGTGTCACCGATAACCGGAGCCTGTCCGCATGACGACCTCCGGTTCGAAGCGTCGGGTGCTGATCGTGACCGGGCATCATTTTGCCGAGGCGCCGCGCAAGGTCGACCTGCATTTCATGGCCGATGCGCTGCGCGCCGGCGGCGATCACGTGGATTTCCTCGCCTGCCGGCTGAGCTTTCTCAGCCGTTTTCTCAAGGACGGACGCTTCATCTATGCCCGCCAGCGGCCGCTCAATCGCTGGAACCTTGTAGGCGAGGAGCTCGAGGAGTTTCTCTGGTACGCGCCCTTCCACCCGATGAACCTCAAGCTGCCGCTGCTCAACGCCCTGAGCGGGCCGCTCTTCCGGCTCTACGACCGGCTTCTGCCGAAGGCGGTCATGGACCGAATGGCGAGCTATACCCACATCCTGATCGAAAGCGGACCGCCGCCCCTGCTGACCCATCGAATGCGGCAGGCGGCGCCTAAGGCCCGCATCATCTACCACGCGGCCGACCGCCTGAAGACGATCCGGGTTCACCCTTGCGTCGAGCAGGCTCTCGCCAAGGGTATCGGCGACTACGACCTGATCCACATCATGGCCGAAGCCATGCGCGCCGACTTCCCCGCGGATGCGCCGATCCTCTATCTGCCGCACGGGATCGCCAGGGACAGTTTCGACAGGGCGGTGGAGAGCCCCTATGCGACGCCGCGCAATGCCGTCAGCGTCGGCGACATGCTGTTCGACGCGCGGGTCATCGATACGCTGGCCGCCGCCTATCCGGACTGGACCTTCCACCTGTTCGGCAAGAAGGCGGTGCCGTCCGAGCGGCGCACCAACATCGTGGTGCATGGCGAAGTGGCCTTCGAGACGATCGTGCCCTTCATCAAGTTCGCCGATATCGGCCTTGCCCCCTACGGACGCAGCGAGGGGGCCGACTATCTCAGCCAGTCCAGCCTGAAGATGATCCAGTACAGCTACTGCCGCCTGCCGATCGTCGCTCCCACCTTCGCGGCCGGCGGGCGCGACCATGTCTGCGCCTACGATCCGGGTGATGAGGCATCGATCATCGAAGCATTCCGGCGTGCCCAGAGCTTCGACCGGGAAACGATCGAGACGGCATCGATCCGCGGCTGGCAGGAGGCGGTACGACTGCTTTTCGATCACAAGGACGTGAAATGAGCGGCGGCGACAGAGGCGGTGCAGGCACGCGCATGCCTGCGAATGAAACCTTAAGGCTTGTCCCATACGGACAGGCAACGGCACCCGTCGGCGCAATGGCCAGGGTTGCCCGCGTTCAAACAGAGTATCCTTGATGGTCAAGCGCATCGTCGCCAATTCAGCTTTGAACGCCGCAGCCGGCCTCGCCCTGCTGCTGATCGGCTTCGTCTGCTCCATCATCACCGCCCGCCTGCTCGGGCCAGAGGCTAACGGCATCATTGCCTTCTCGCTCTGGCTTGCGGTGACGGCGGCGCTGATCTCGGAACTGGGCACCGGCGTCATCCTGCTTCGACTCCTGCCGCAGCTGAAGGTACAGGGACATGACGATGCGGCGCGGCGCGGCTTTGCCGCCTATCTTCTTCGCCCGGTCGTGCTGGCGACGGTTGTCGTTACCGTTCTCTACTTTCTCGCCTTCTGGGTGGCCGAGCAGGAGCACTGGGCGCAAACCGCCCCGCTCGTCGTGCTGCTGACCGGCATTCTCATCTTCGTCCAGTCGATCGGCTCCTTCACCAAGAATGTCATGCTCGGCGAGCAGGACGTGGCCGCCTTCTTCCGCATGTCGGTGATTGCCGGCATTCTCCAGTTTGCCGGCGTTCTCGCCGGCGCGCTGGTCTTCGGCATTCCCGGGGCGATCTGCGGCTATATCCTCGGCTTCGTGCCGCAATTCTTCTATTCGCTCGGCATCCTCAAGAGCCGCACCAATGCCTGCGGCATCGCCCCGCGCTATCTCGTCAGCTCGTCGCTCATCCTGTCGGTGCAATACATCATCGATTCGATCTTCCTGAACCGCGTCGAGCTGTTCTTCCTGGAGCGCTCGCACGGCGTCGAAATGGTCGGCTACTATGCGGCCGCGCTGTCGCTCGCCAACCTCGCCCTGCAGTTGCCGGTCCAGCTCACCGGCAGTCTGGTTCCCTATTATTCGGAAAAGCTGAAGCTGCACGACACCGACCGGCTTCCGGTCGCCGTGTTCGAAAGCGTCGTGCGCAGTATCGGCTATATCACCCTGCCGCTGAGCTTCGGTCTGGCCGCCATCGCTCCGACACTGGTCACCGTCGTGTTCGGAGAGGCGTTTGCGCCCAGCGGCCCGATGCTGGTCATTCTGGCGCTGGTGGCGCCCGTGTTCGTGCTCGGCATGATCTGCACGCAGTACCTGTTCTCCCTCGACCGCATCAAGGATCGGCTGATGATCGGCCTGCTCGGCGCCGTCATCATGGTGACGGGCTCATTGCTGGTCGTGCCCTCGTTCGGTGGCGAGGGAGCGGCGGCTGTTCGCCTGTTCGTCTTCCTGGTCATGGCCGTCCTGATGATGCGCGGAATGCAGTTCGAGGGTTCGCTCTCGCGCATGTACCGCACCGTCGGCAAGGTCGCCGCCGCCGCCCTGTTGTGCGGGCTCGCCGCCTATGCTGTTCTGCATGTGATCGGCGGCGTGCTTGGCCTGATCGTGTCGATCGCATGCGGCGCGCTGGTCTATTTCATCGCCTTGCGGCTGCTGGCGGCAATTCCCGTCGAAGATCACGCGCCGATCGAGGATCTGATCGCACGCCTTCCGGCGCGCGCTGCGGCTGCCGGCGACCGGCTGCTCCGATTTCTGCTTGTGAAACCTGCATCGTTCGAAGGGGACAGCTGACGCGCGCGCGCACTGGGGGGAACCATGGGAACTCGACTGACGAAATCAGAAATCCAGCCATCCGTTCCGGTTGTCGCGACCACGGCTGCCGCGAGGCCCGTGACATTCGGCGACACGGTCGGTTTGTTCATGCCGGCAGGGGGAAGGGCGAGGGCGACCGGTGTGCTCTTCGTCAGCCCGTGGGGGCTCGAGGAAATGTGCATGCGCAAGTTCTGGCGGGTCGTTGCCGATGCGTTGGCGGACCAGGGCATTGCGAGCCTGCGCTTCGACTATCCGGGCACCGGAGACGCGCTGGATCGCGACGACCATGCCGGCGGGCTTTCGTCGTGGGAGGACTGTGTCGTCGAGGCGGCGCAGGTGTTGCGCAGGCAGTCGGGTTGTCGCGACGTGATCGTGGTCAGCCAGGGGCTCGGGTCCGCCTTGGCCGTCCGCGTTGCCGAGCGCATCGAGGGGCTTGCGGCGATCGCCTGCCTTGCGCCCGTCACATCGGGTCGGGCCTTCCTGCGGGAAATGCAGATCTGGGCTCGCATGGTGGACGAAGGTCTCGGCGTGCCTGAGGACCATCGGCTGCGCGACGGCGTGGGGATTGCCGGGCTGAGGATGCCCGACGAGATCGCCGCCGATTTGCGCAAGCTCAGTCTCACCGGCCTGACGCATCGTCCGGCGCCCCGGGCATTGGTGGTCAAGCGTGCCGACAGACCGGCGGATACGGAGTTTTCCGCACAGCTGACAGCGATGGGCGTCGATGTGCGCGAAGCCGACTATACCGGCTACGACGAATTCATTTCGAACCCGGCCATCTCCACCATGCCGGACGACATCCGCAAGGTCGTGCTCGAGTGGATCGGGTCTGTCGCCGCTGCACTTCCCGTCGAGGCGCCCTTGCCCGTCGAACGGCACGCGTCAGTGGCAAGCCTGCTCGGTCCGGATTTTCGCGAGACGCCGGTCAACTTCGGTGACGGTGGACGCGTGTACGGCATGCTGTGCGAGCCGCTTGGTCCCCGCAGCGGTGCGACCGTGCTGATCCTCGGCACGGCCTATGACCGTCATTCCGGCTGGGGGCGCGCCAGTGTGATGATGGCGCGCAACCTTGCGGCCGCCGGCGTCGCGAGCCTGCGCTTCGACGGCGCGAATATCGGCGACAGTCCGCCGGTGCCCGGCGTGCCCGACCAGGTGCTCTACCAGGACAGCCAGATCGACGACGTTCGGGCGGCGCTGGACTTCCTGGCTCGGCGCGACCTGACGCCTGTCGTCGTGTCCGGCCGCTGCAGCGGGGGGTATCTGACCTTCAAGAGCGCCGTCGCCGACCAGCGCGTCTCCGGCGCCATTGCCGTCAATCCCTTCGTCTTCCACTGGCAGCAGGGTCGCGATATCGACGAATCCCTTCGCTACATGCCGCGCTCGCTCGACGTCTATCGCGAGAAGATGTTCCAGCCGGAGACGTTTCGGCGGCTCCTGCAGGGGCGCGTCGACGTAAAGCGGGCGATCGCCAACATGGGCCGGGCGTTCTGGCGTCGTGTCGCACGCAAGGCCACGCCGATTCTCCAGATGCTGCCGGGGAGCGGCGGAGAATATGCGGAGGTCCGCAAATCCTTCCAGTCGCTTGCCGAACGGAAGATGCCGCTCTATCTGCTCTACAGCGAGAACGACGTCGGTTTCGAGCACTTCGCCGAGCATTTTGGCCCAAAGGGGCAGGGCCTGCGGCGCTATCCCAACGTCCGGCTGTCCATCGTCCCTGAGGCCGACCACAATTTCACCCCGGCGCCGGCGCGGCGTGCCTATCTCAACGCCTTGATCGACATGGCCCGGCGCTTTCCGCCGGGCGAATGAGCCGGGGGAAGACGTTTCAGAAGGCGATGCGGCGGCGCGAACCCAATTGGGTGATGGTCCCGGTCGGCTTCAGTCCGGCCGCAGTGTCGTCTCGCGGGGACAAAGCGACGCGGCGCACCGAGCCCGGCGCCAGATGGAACCAATCGTCCTCGGAGCGGTAGCCCTCGACCTCGATATGCACCGACTGCGCGAAGATCGGCGTCGACAGCAGCAGAACCCAACGGCCGTTCTCCTCTTCGACGCGGACCTCGACAGGGGCGTCGTGCATGGCCTTGTCCCGACCGAGTGGAAAATGCCAGGCCTCGGCGACAAGGCGGCCGGTTTCGGCATCTGTCAGTCGGGCGACTGTCACGTCATGGGAAGGCGGGCCGAAGCGGAAAGCATAGGTCGTATCGAAAAAAGCGCCGAACAGGTCGGTTGCCGGAATGCGAAGCGCGCCGCGGGCCGCAATGGTCAATGACCGGCGCCCGCTGACGACGGGCTGGCTGCCGTCACGAAGACTGGCCAGCTCCAGAACAAGCTCAAGGTTGCCGGCCGTTTCGTTCAGCATGTGGACGTCCAAGCCGTTGGTGCCCTCGTCGGTGAGATTGACCTGGACGGGGCGGAAGGCGCGCTTGAGCGCATACCAGACCGGTTTCGGTTCGCCGGTGGAATCGATCACGCCCCAGCCGGGACCGGGAACCAGATCCTGCAGCGTCCAGACGAGCGCTCCGTTGCAGGTGGAAGCCGTGCTGCGCCATTCGGCATAGGTCTCGGCCACCACTTCGCCGGTGACGGCGCGCGACAGGTCGAGATAGCGGGTCGGATCCTCGCGTCTCAGCCGGGCAGGGTCGAGCCTGTAGAGGTCCTGAAGATAGTGATCGCGGATGTCCTCGAAGTCCCAGGAGGCGCCGCGGTCGCGGGGGACGCGGGCCTTCCAGCGCGGGTCGTGGACCGGGGCGACGGGCAGGTGGGTATCGAGCGTTGCCTGCTGCGGAACATGGGCAAAGGCGAGGCTCTCGGCGGCAAAGCGAACCTCGGCTCGGCGCGCATCCTCCAGCGGACGGCAATAGGCGCCGACACCGTAATAGTGAGTGACGCCTTCATTGGGCGAAAACGGCATGGCGCCGCCCGAGGGCGAATTTGGCACGTAGGGTACGTCCGGGCGGGTTTCGGCAGCAAGAGACGGCAGGGTCTCCTCGTAGAACGACGTCTTCCAGATGCGCTCGGGCAGGCCCAGCATGGCGCCCTGCTGGTAGACCTCGCTGCCGCCGCACAGAATGGCGAGGGAGGGGGAGCCCTGGATGGAACCGAGAAACTGGCGCATCTCGCGATCGATGCTTGCGGCAAAGGCATCGTCGGCTGTCGGATAGTCGAAGTTGGCGAACATCAGGTCCTGCCAGACCATCAGCCCCAGCCGGTCGCAGAGGCGGAAGAAATCGGCGCTCTCGTAGGCCATGGTGCCGCCGATGCGGATCATGTTCATGCCTGCCTCGGCGGCGAGCGTCAGCCAGGGCGCATAGTCTTCGGCAGCACCAGGCAGGCGCAGGATGTCGGCATTGGTCCAGACGGCGCCCCGACAGAACACGGGTTCGCCGTTGACGACGAGGCCGAAGCCGCGCCCATCCGGTCCCCGGTCGATCTCGATGCGGCGGAAGCCGACGAGGCCGAGCGAATGCGGCTGGCCGTCGATCGTCAGACGCGCATCGTAGAGTTTCGGCTCGCCGTGGGTGCGCGGCCACCAGAGCTCGATGGCGGGAATGGCGAGCTCGCCCGCCCATCTGCCGTCGTCGTTCAGCTGAAGATGAGTGTCGTGACCGGCGCAGGACAGGCTGAGATCCTTGGCCTCGCCCTCCAGCGCGAAGGACACAAAGAGCCGGCCGGTGCCGTCCAGGTCGAGGTCCGCGCGGACGGCTAGATTGGAAATCGCGTGCTTGGATCGGCGGATCAGGCTGATCGGCCGATAAGGCCCGACGGGGTGGATTTCGGGACACCAGCCTGGCATGCGGCCGAGTGACGTCGTGCGGATCAGCCGCAGGCCTTGGTGATCCATCATCTGGGGGCGCCAGCGTGCCCGCGGGCCGCGCTTGTCGAGATGGGGCGCAAGGGCCCGGAAGCAGATGGCGATCTCGTCGCGGCCGGTGAGGACGAGGTCCAGATCATGGGCCTCGAACATGCTGTCCGAGGACAGGCGCAGTTCGCTGTTCACATAAATCTCAGCGATGGTTGCAAGTCCGGCAAGACGCAGGATCGCCGGGCCTTCCGCTTCGCCTTCGAGCGAGCGGAAATACCAGGCATCCTTGTCGTGCAGCGGTTGCGGTCTTTCCGGATCGAAGAGGCCGGCGGTTGTCAGCGCCGAAGCCACCGTGCCGGGAACAGGTGCGGGAATGCGGGCCGCGGGGCGATGCACCTCCTTGGGGCCGCCATAGCGTCCCGCCTCGGTGACGAGCAGCGTCCAGCCGTGCTCCAGCGGGCGTTCGTCCGCTGCGAGGTAAGTGGTCATGCCCGTCATCATGCCTCCTCAGGCGAGGGTTTTGCCAAGTTCTCCGATGAGCTTGTCCCAAGCCTCGGCCGCCGGGTCCAGAGCGGATCGCAACGGATCGAACTTTTTCCGCGTCACCGCACGGGCCAGCTGAAACTGTACGGTCTTGGCCGTCTCCGAAATCTTCAAGGCATGCGCTGCGGCCTCCTCGAACTGCAAGGGCGAAAGCCAGGCCAGATGGCTGGCAAGGAGTTCGAAGTTGGCGCCGAACTGGCGCAGCGTGTTGAAGGCGTATGTGTGGAAATAGCCGAATGGCCGTTCCGCGATCGCCTCGACCTGAGTCGGGAAGACTTCGGCGAAGGCGGCAATCGGATTGGCGTCGGGACGGCGGGCAAAATGCCGCTTCAGCAGGCGCCGGGCGGTTTCGTGCTGGTGCTCGTTCGAAGGCCTTGTGGCTGGAAACTTGGCGAACTCGGTGTAGGGAAGGAAGGGCAGGGCGCTTTCCGGCAAATGATGCTGGAATAGCCCGTCGAAGTCTTCCCCTTCGACACGGAAGAAGCCGCCATTGTGGAAATAGTCCATCGTCCTGGCGTCGAGATCCAGGCGATTGATGGCAACCGTGGTCTTTCCATGCTCCTGGCGGTAGCCGACGCCGCGAGTGTCCGGCATGAAATAGCTGTCCATCTCGACGAGGCAGAGGCGGCCACGCGCGATCTGCTGGGCTACATGGGCCTCGACGGTGTCGAAGATCGCCAATTCGGTGACGCGAATGCCGTAGAGCTCTTCGAGGTCTTCCAACGGCACCTTGAAGAAAGTCAGCTGGTCGCCCTCGAAGTCCTGGGTCAGCGTGAAGCCGAGCATGGCCTCGGGCGCGAGGCCGAGCGTTGCCAGAACCTCGATCCAAAGATCGACATAGCAATTGGTTTCCGGCCACATGCGTTCGCTCGCATGCAATGCATGGGGCGTGTAGGTGGCCGGATCCAGTCCGGGAAAGACCGCAGACGTCACCGGGTCAGCCCCAGAGTGCCGCGCGGACCGATGCGGGCCACTGGTCGACGTCCAGACCGTGGTGATGGAACAGCGCCAGCGCAATGCGCTCCAGACCGAAGCCGACGCAGGCGGTATGGGCGACCGAGCCGTCGGCGAGGTTCAGGCCCCATTTAGACCCGAAGGCATCCTGGTGATAGTTGAAGCTCATGCAGGCCGTCGGATTGGCGACCGAGGTGATCGGGATCAGCAGCTCGAACTTGAGGTTCTGGTCGCGCTGGTTGTTGGCGAGCATCTCGCCGGCGCGGCCGAAAAACGGGTCGTTGGCGACGTCGATTTCGACCGGCAGGCCGACTTCGGCCATGATCTTCACGCCGCGATCCATCCAGGTCTGGCGGAAGTCGGTGACGTGGTCCTGGCTGCCCATGCAGACATATTCGCGCATGCGGAACAGCTGCTGGCGGGCCGGGTCGTTCGAGGGCTCATGACGGAAGCAGTAGGACTGCAGGTCGTAGAGCCCGCCCTTTTCCGGCAGGTTGCCGCGCTTGGCGATCGTCGGATAGAGCGGGTAGCAGGCCGCCGGCGTCAGCACGATGTCGGTCGCCTTCTGCTCGGCCGTCCAATCCTCGTCGGCGTCCATGCATTTCAGCAGGCTGACATGGTCGAGCTCGTTGCCGCAGAAGCTGTGCACGGTGCCGGCCAGCTGCGGAAAGCTCTTCATGTAGCCGCTTTTTTCGAAATAGGCGCGGTTCATGCCCGGCGGGAAGCGGATCGCTTCCGCACCGTCGGCCGCGCCGTAGCGGTCGATCAGCCGCTCGAAGGCGGCAATGACATCCTCGAAACGGCCACCGCGTCCATAAAGGCCGTCGACGCCGGTCTCGATCAGCAGGCCGCTCTCGAAGAGGCGGTCCAGAAAGCTCGTCTGCATATCCATTGGCTTCACCCCAACAAACCTGTTTCCTGTTTATGGACCAGCAGCATGTTCGAGGTGTTCGCCAGGATGCGATCGTTCGAGATCATGAGCTGCGCGGAATGGGCATCGCGGAGATGCCGGCCGAGACTGTAGGGAGTCCCGTTCTTGTAACCGAGAATGCCGCAGATCCGCATGGCCTGGTTGATGACCGGCAGGATCATTTCCGAGGATGCGATCTTCACGTTGTTCATCGCCACGGCGAATCCCATCGACGAAAGCCGGTCCTGGTCCTTGCGGGCCGCCTCGAAGGACTGGAGGCCGTTGACGATATTGGCGCGGATCACCTGAAGCTGGCTCGACATCTCGGCCAGTTGGACGAGGCCGGGCGGCTGCGTGCCGGGTGCCTTGCGGGCGACGGCGCGCACGAAGTTCTGGGCACGCGCGAAGGCGTCGACCGCGATGCCGTACCAGAGCGAACTCCACAACAGGTGGGCGCTGGCCAGCATGGACTGCGCGGCGATCTCGGCGAAGGGTTGCGGAAGGATCTGTTCGGCCGGCGCCTCGCCCTTGAAGATGAAACCGTCGGAGCAGGTGCCGCGCATGCCGAGCGTGTCCCAGGTCTGGGTATGCTCGAGGGTGTACTGGTCCTTGAGGAAGACGGTCATCACCTGGTCGGAAGAAGCGGCGTCCTTGTGGCTGCGCGAGGTGATCAGGATGGCGTCGCAGTCGATGCCGTAGGAGATGACGGTTGCGTCCTTCTCCAGATAGCAGCGTCCGTCCATCACTTCGATCGCGCAGATGCTGTTGCGCATGTTGCCGCCGATACCGGCCTCGGTCGTTGCCGAGCCGAGGAGCAACTGTTCCGAGGCGACCCTGCGCATGAAGTTGCGGTGCCACTCGGCTTCATGGCCGTGCGAGACAAGGCTCGAGACCTTGATCTGGTGCATGGCGAAAATCATCGCGCTCGACGCACAGGCCTGGCCGATGATGGTGCAGACCTCGGCGATCTCGGACGTGGACAGACCTTCGCCGCCCAGTTCCTCGGGGATCATGATGCCCATCAGCTTGACGGCCTTCATTTCCTCGATCGCTTCGCGGGGAAAACGTCCTGCTTTGTCGACGTCTTCGGCATGGGCGGCGGCGACGGTAGCGACCCGAATGGCGCGGGCCTTCAGGTGCATTTCTTGCTGTTTCGTGGAGAGGTCCATCAGGCGACCTTTCTATCCTCGATGATGGATTTGACGGTGGCTTCGATCGCATCGATGCTGGCGAACGACTTGCGGTTCAGCAGGTGGTCCGGAAACTCGATGTCGAAGGCTTCCTCGAGGCCGAGCATCAGCTGCACCGAAGCGAACGACGAAAGGCCGGCCGCATAGAGATCGGCGTCGTCGGCAACGGTCTCAACGGAGACAGGCAGGCCACCGAGCTTTGCCAGCAAAGTCCGAATTGTTTCGTTCATCTACTTACCCTTCCCGGATGCTATTCTTCCAAAATGTTGGGTAATTTCTTAGGCGCGAAAGCATAAGATTCCGCTAAATGCCGTAGTTAAGGAAAACTGAGCGGCGCTGACGATCGTCAACGAATGCCGGAATGACGGATACGCGCGTTCCGCGACGCGGCAAAAAGCGTGAGATCGGGAAGAATTTCCGGTCTAGGGGTAGTGGCGAATATCGCCGTTGCGATCCGTGACCGCATAGCGCCCGGGTTCGATTTCGCTCAGCATGCCGTCGCCTATGGACACTTTTCCGTGCCCTCCCGGCAGATCGAGGATGTAGGTGGGAATGCAGAGGCCGGAGACCTTGCTGCGCAGGGCCTGCATGATCGCCTGGCCCTCGGCGATCGACAGGCGGAAATGGCCGGTTCCCGGCGCCATATCCGGGTGATGCAGGTAATATGGCTTGACCCTGGCTTCGACGAAGGCACGCATCAGCTCCGCGAGCACGTCCGGATCGTCGTTGATGCCCTTCAAGAGTACGCTCTGGCTGACCATGGCGATACCGGCATCGACGAGCCGGGCGCAGGCATCCCGGACGGCTGTGGACATTTCACGCGGATGGTTGGCGTGCAGGGCGACATAGATCGTCTTGTCGCTCGCCTTGAGGGCATCGACGAGTTCGCCATTGATCCGGGCAGGATCGACGGCCGGGACGCGGCTGTGGATGCGCACGATCTTCACATGGGGGATCGCGGCGAGCGCGGTCATGATTTCGTGCAGGCGACGGGGGGACAGGATCAGCGGATCGCCGCCCGTCAGGATGACTTCCCAGATCTCCGTCTGGGAGCGAATATAGGCCAGGGCCGCCTCCAGCTGTGCCGGCGGCAGGGTGCCGTCGCCCTGTGGCCCGACCATTTCGCGGCGGAAGCAGAATCGGCAGTAGACCGGGCAGACATGCACGACCTTCAGCAGCACGCGGTCCGGATAGCGGTGGACGATGCCCTCGACGGGGCTGTGGACATGGTCACCGATCGGATCGGCCCGTTCGTCGGGCGTTTCCATCATTTCCGCCGCTGTCGGCACATATTGCAGGGCGATGGGATCGGCCGGGTCCGACTTGTCGATCAGTGCCTCTACGGTCGGGGTGAGACCGATCGCATATTTCGCAGCCACGCGCTCGAGCGCACTACGCTCGTCCGGGCGAACAAGGCCGGCGGTGATCAGGTCTTCGACATTGCGCAGGCCGGCCGTGCTCACAACGACGTCTCCGACACCGGCGCCCACATTACCTGGTCGATGCGCAGGGCACCCGTCGCCAGCATGACCAGGCGGTCGAAGCCAAGGGCGATGCCGGAGGCGTCCGGCATGATGGCAAGCGCGTCGAGGAAATCCTCGTCGAGCGGATAGGTCTCGCCATAGACGCGCTCCTTTTCCGCCATCTCGGCCTCGAAGCGGCGACGCTGTTCGTCGGAGTCCGTCAGTTCACCAAAGGCATTGGCAAGCTCGACGCCGCATGCATAGAGCTCGAAGCGTTCGGCAACGCGCGGGTCGCTTGCGGAAGGCCGGGCGAGCGCCGCCTCGCAGACGGGGTATTCGTCGAGGATCGTGGCACGGCCGAAGCCCAGATGCGGTTCGACCTTCTCGACGATCACCCGGCTGAACAGGTCCGCCCAGGTGTCGTCTTCGGCGACCCGCATGCCGGCCTTGCGCAGTTCGGCTGCCAGATGATCGCGATCGGTGGAACCGTCTGCCCGCACCGAGGCGAGCAGGTCGATCGCGGCATGGCGCTTGAAGGCATCGGCGATGGACAGGCGTTCCGGCTCCAGGAAGGGATCGCAGGTCCGGCCGCGATAGGCGAAGCTGCGCGTCTTCGTCGTTTCCGCGGACAGGGCGAGAAGGGCGGCGCAGTCCTGCATCAGGACCTCGTATCCTTCGCCGGCGCGGTACCACTCCAGCATAGTGAATTCGGGGTGGTGCAGCGGTCCGCGCTCGCGATTGCGGTAGACATGGGCGAAGCAGGAGATGCGGCGCTCCCCGGCGGCCAGCAGCTTCTTGCAGGCGAATTCGGGCGAGGTGTGCAGGTAGAGCGGGGACGCTATGCCGTCATTGCCGATCGCTTCGGTGGCAAAGGCGTGCAGATGGGCCTCGTTGCCGGGCGAAACCTGCAGCGTCGCCGTATCCACCTCGATGAAGTCGCGATCGGCGAAATAGCCACGGAATGCCGCCTGGATGGCATTGCGGCCGAGCAGGAAGGGGCGCCGGTCGGCATGGGCCGAAGGCGTCCACCATTGGGCAGAGGAGCGGCGGCGATCGTTCATTCCGGCTTTCTCGGTCCTTGTTGCAACGCGGGCTGGCTATTCGGACGATTTTGGGTTAGTTGCGCGCAGGAAAATTCAAAAAAACGTCAGCAGGGACGGCGGGTCGTCCTTTACGACGG
The DNA here is from genome assembly GCF_059424725.1 of Allorhizobium sp. GW101-3B10. NCBI lineage: Bacteria > Pseudomonadati > Pseudomonadota > Alphaproteobacteria > Hyphomicrobiales > Rhizobiaceae > Allorhizobium > Allorhizobium sp. GW101-3B10. The sequence goes on from NZ_JBWKZR010000001.1 coordinate 4,939,688, forward strand.
GACTCTCGCAGTTACAAGGAATTCCAATGGTCAAGGTCATCGCCTCTTCGGTTCGCAAGGGCAACGTTATCGATGTGGACGGCAAGCTCTATGTCGTTCTTACCGCCGAAAACTTCCATCCTGGCAAGGGTACGCCGGTCACCCAGGTGAACATGCGCCGCATCGTCGACGGTGTGAAGGTGTCGGAACGCTGGCGCACCACCGAGCAGGTCGAGCGCGCCTTCGTCGAAGACGTCAACTTCCAGTTCCTCTACGAGGACGGCGAAGGCTTCCATTTCATGAACCCGGAAACCTATGACCAGGTCGTCGTCGATGCCGAGACCATGGGCGACCAGAAGGCCTATCTGCAGGAAGGCATGACCTGCGTCCTGTCGATGCACGAAGGCATCGCGCTCGCCATCCAGCTGCCGCGTCACGTGATTCTCGAGATCGTCGAGACCGAACCGGTCACCAAGGGCCAGACGGCGTCGTCTTCCTACAAGCCGGCCATCCTGTCGAACGGCCTGCGCACGCTGGTTCCGCCGCATATCGATGCTGGCACGCGCGTCGTCATCGCGACCGAAGACAATTCCTACGTCGAGCGTGCGAAGAGCTGATTTTCGCGTCCATTTCCATCTGACGAAAAGGCCCGGCCGCCGTTGGCGCCGGGCCTTTTCAATTGCGCAACAGGGCAAAACAAATCCCCGGCGCGAGCGCCGGGGATGGATCGATCTGAATGTCTGAGGCTTATTCGATGCCGCCCAGGCACATGTATTTCAGCTCGGTATAGTCGTCGATGCCGTATTTCGAGCCTTCGCGGCCGAGGCCGGACTGCTTGATGCCGCCGAACGGCGCGACCTCGGTAGAGATCAGGCCGGTATTGATGCCGACCATTCCGTATTCGAGCGCCTCTGCAACGCGGAAGATCTTCGCCACGTCCTTCGAGTAGAAGTAGGAGGCAAGGCCGAACTCGGTGTTGTTGGCGAGCTCGATCACTTCCTCTTCGGTCTCGAACTTGAAGAGCGGTGCGACTGGGCCGAAGGTCTCCTCGACGGCGACCTTCATGTCGGAGGTCACGCCGGTGAGAATCGTCGGCTGGAAGAACAGGCCGCCCTGGTCGGCCGGCTTGCCGCCCAATGCCACCTTGGCGCCCTTGGAGACGGCGTCGGCGACATGCTCCTCGACCTTCTTCAGGGCGTTGGTGTCGATCAGCGGACCGGTGGTCACGCCTTCGGCAAAGCCGTCGCCCACCTTCATCTGGCCGACGCGCTCGGCGAGCTTGGCGGCGAAGGCATCATAGACGCCGGACTGGATATAGAGGCGGTTGGCGCAGACGCAGGTCTGGCCGGCATTGCGGTACTTGGAGATCATCGCGCCCTCGACGGCAGCGTCGAGATCCGCGTCGTCGAAGACGATGAACGGGGCGTTGCCGCCGAGTTCAAGGCCGAGCTTCATGATCTGGTCGGCGCCCTGGCGCATCAGAATGCGGCCGACATTGGTCGAGCCGGTGAAGGTCAGCTTGCGGACCTTGTCGTTGTCGCAGAACTCCTTGCCGACCATGGCGGCGTCGGTCGAGGTGACGACCGAGAAGACGCCGAGCGGCAGGCCGGCACGTTCGGCGAGGATGGCGAGCGCCAGGGCCGAAAGCGGAGTCTGGGCGGCGGGCTTCGACACCATGGCGCAGCCAACAGCGACGGCGGGGGCCATCTTGCGTGCCAGCATGGCGTTGGGGAAGTTCCACGGCGTAATGGCGCCGACGACGCCGACCGGCTGGCGGATGACCATGATGCGCTTGTCGGCCTGGTGACCCGGAATGGTGTCGCCATAGACGCGCTTGGCTTCTTCGCCGAACCATTCGACATAGGACGCGCCATAGAGGATTTCCCCGCGGGCTTCCGGCCAGGGCTTGCCCATTTCCATCGTCAGGATGGTGGCCAGGTCGTCGGCATTGGCGACCATCAGGTCGAAGAGCTTGCGCAGAATGCCGGCGCGTTCCTTGCCGGTCTTCCTGGCCCAGCTCTTCTGCGCCTTGTCGGCGACGGCGATCGCACGGGCGACCTCCGCCTTGCCGAGATCCGGGAGGACGGCGATTACGTCGCCGGTCGCCGGATTGGTCACTTCAAAAGTCTTGCCACTGGTGGACGCCGAAACCCACTCGTCGCCGACAAGAGCCTTGTCGGTAGCGAGGGAGGCATCCTTCAGCTTCGAGGCGAGGATGTTGGAAATGGTCATTACTTCTTTTCTCCCACAACTTCGCGGATCGAGGCTTCGATGATGTCGAGCGCTTCGTTGAAGACCTCGTCCTGGATGGTGATCGGCGACAGGAAACGAATGACGTTACCATAGACGCCGCAGGTGAGAAGGATAAGACCCTTTTCCAGCGCCTTCAGGCGGATGGCGTTGGTGAGGTCGGCATCCGGCTTGGTCGAACCGGCCTGGCCGAACTCAACGGCAACCATGAAGCCCGGGCCGCGGATGTCGGAGATCTGCGGAATGTCGGCGCGCAGGGCCTCAAGGCGCTGCTTGAGACGGCCGCCGAGCTGGTTGGCGCGGTCGCAGAGCTTCTCTTCCTCGATGACGTCGAGCACGGCATGGGACGCGGCGATCGCCAGCGGGTTGCCGGCATAGGTACCGCCGAGGCCGCCGGGGCCGGGGGCGTCCATCAGTTCGGCGCGGCCGGTGACGGCGGACAGCGGGAAGCCGCCGGCCAGGCTCTTGGCCATGGTCATCAGGTCAGGCTGGACGTCGTAGTTTTCCATGCCGAACAGCTTGCCGGTACGGGCAAAACCGGTCTGGACCTCGTCGGCGATCAGCAGGATGCCGTGCTCGTCGCAGATCTGGCGCACGGCCTTCATCAGCGCGCGCGGCACTTCGTAGAAGCCGCCTTCGCCCTGAACCGGTTCGAGAATGATCGCTGCGACGCGCTTTGGGTCGACGTCGGCCTTGAACAGCTTGTCGAGAACGTCGAGCGATTCCTCGACGCTGATGCCGTGCAGTTCGATCGGGAAGGGGACGTGGAAGACGTCGCCCATCATCTGGCCGAAACCGACCTTGTAGGGAACGACCTTGCCGGTCAGCGCCATGCCCATGAAGGTGCGGCCGTGGAAGGCGCCGGTAAAGGCGATGACGGCCGAGCGGCCGGTGGCGCAACGGGCGATCTTGACGGCGTTCTCGACGGCTTCGGCGCCGGTCGTGGCGAAAATGGTCTTCTTCGGGCCGGCGATCGGAACCAGCTTGTTGAGGCGTTCGGCCAGCGCGACATAGTTCTCGTAGGGCATGACCTGGTGGCAGGTGTGCGTGAAGCAATCGAGCTGCTTCTTCACCGCCTCGATGACCTTCGGATGGCGATGGCCGGTGTTGAGAACCGCGATACCGCCGGCGAAGTCGATGTAGCGACGACCCTCGACATCCCAGACCTCGGCATTTTCGGCCTTGGCGGCATAGACCTGGGTGGTCATGCCGACGCCGCGCGAGATGGCTTCGTTCTTGCGAACTGCGATTTCGGAGTTCTTCATTTCAAAAATTCCTCTGGTGACGGTTTGACCCTCGGCGTCGGCCATTCGTGTTCGATCGCAAGGCTGCAATATTTCCTACATTTTTTCTGTAGACTTGCAATATGGTTTGTCGCAATTATCACGCATGGCGATGACATCGCGCTGACAGGTTCGATCCGCATGGATGATATCCGTTTCAAGATTGCCGAAGCCGCCCGGATGGTGGGGGTTTCCCCTTCGACTCTCCGGCTGTGGGAAACGCAGGATTTGATCGAGCCGATCCGAACCCCGTCCGGTCAGCGGCTCTATGATCGCGCGCTTGTCGAGCGCCTGAAGACGATTGCCTGGTTGCGCAGCGAAAAGGGGCTCAATCCCGCGGCGATCCGCCAAAGCCTTCGGGACGAAGATGCTGCGGATGCGGCAGGCTTTCCAGAGGGCGAAGCGGAGGTTGGTTCCGAGCCGGCAGAAATGCCCGTCGGCCTGAAGATCCGCCGTCTGCGGCGAGATGCGGGCAAGACGCTTGAGGCCGTTGCCCAGGCGACCGGCGTCTCGGTTTCGCAGCTGTCCACCTTCGAGAGGACATCACAAGGGCTTTCCTTTACGGCGCTGCATGGCGTTGCGGCGTTTCTGGGTACGACGCTTGCTTCGCTGAGCGGTCAGGAACAGGGCCAGGGCGGAGAGTCCCTTATCCGCGACGGCAAATGGCCGACCTGGCCGACCACCACCTCCGGGGTGAAGGTGCAGGTGCTGGCCGAAGGCCGCAACCAGATGGAATGCAACCGCTTCCAGCTGGCGCCCGGTGCCTCCAGCGAAGGGGCCTATCAGCACGAAGGCGAAGAGTTCATCCATGTGCTGTCGGGCAGCCTGGAGATCATTCTCGACGGGGACCGTTTCTTCGAACTGCATGCAGGCGACAGTTTCTATTTCGAGAGCCGCAGACCGCACTCCTGGCACAATAGCTTCGACGGCGAGACGGTGCTGCTGTGGATCAATACGCCCGCCACCTTCTGACGGGCTGGGCTCGATCGGCCCATCACGGTCTGTTTCCTGAAAAAGAAAAAATCGGCGACCGTTTCCGGCCGTCGATTTTCCTGTTTCTCTGATCGAAGGCAGTTACATGCCGGCCTTTTTGTCGAAGGCATAGCCGCCGCCGATAGCGACGTTGAGCGCAACGTAGTCGGCTGCCATCTGCTGGACGGCCTGGGCGAGGCTCGCCTGCGCGGTGGAGACCGAACGCTGGGCGTCGAGCACGTCGAGCAGCGAGGATGCGCCGTCCTTGTAGCTTGCCGTAGAGAGTGCCAGGGCTTCCTCGTAGGAGCGGACGGTCGCGGTCAGCGCGCTGACGGTCTGGCTGTCGCGGTTGACGGCGGCGAGCGCATTCTCGACCTCCTCGACCGCGTTGAGCACGGAAGCCTTCCAGGCGAGATATGCCTCGCGAGCCGAGGACTCGGCGATGTTGACATTGGCCTTCAGGCGGCCGCCATCGAAGATCGGCAGGGTCAGGCTCGGGCCGAACGACCAGGAGGTCAGGCTGCCGGCGAGCGACTTGGTCGAGATCCACTGGGGCGAAATCGAACCGCCGAGCGTGATCGACGGATAGAGCTGTGCCTCGGCGACACCGATCTCGGCGACGGCTGCCGCGAGTTCGCGCTCGGCCTTGCGAATATCCGGGCGGTTCCGAATGAGGTCGGCCGGTACGCCGGCATTGATGCTCCGGCGGGCGAGGGGCTGAGGCGCACCCTTCTGCAGGTCGGCGATCAGCGAAGAGGCGGGCAGGCCGAGCAGCGTGGCGATGTGATGGGCCGACTGGCGGAAGCTCGTTTCGAGGCCCGGAAGGTCGGCCAGCGTCGAGTTGACCAGACCTTCCGACTGCACGACGTCGAGACGCGAAGCCGCGCCTGCTTCGAGCTGCAGTTTGGTCAGATCCAGGGTCTCGCGCCGCGAAGCGAGGTTCTTGCGGGCGATCGCGATGCGCTCCTGATAGTAGCGCGCGTTGATATAGGAGGTCACCAGGTCGGAAAGATAGGACAGCTTGGCGACATCGGCGCTGGCATAGGCCGCATCGAGCGAGGCCGTGGCGCCTTCCTTGGCGCGGCGATACTGGCCGAAGAGGTCCAGAAGCCAGGACACGCTTACGCCGCCGCTCGCCGTGGAGGTCGTATCCGTGGTGCGGGTGCCATAGTCGCCGGTGCCCTTGGACTTCGAGACAGTTTCGTCGCCCGACACGTTCAACGAGGGAAGGCCGCCGGCGCCGGCCACGACGACATTCGCTTCCGCAGCAGTGATGCGCTCGAGCGCCTGCAGGACGTCGAGATTCTGGTTGAGGCCCTGTTCGACCAGACCATTGAGACGCTTGTCGTTGAAGGCGGTCCACCAGGCGGCCATGGCGACCTCGCCATTGCTCTTCTTTCCGCCTTCGGCGAATTTTTCCGGCAACGGGGTCTGGGGCGGCGTATGGTCCGGGCCGGTTACACAGCTGGACAGCAGCAACAATATGAGGGGGGCGGCTACGCGAATGGATACCATCGTCTTATCCTAGATTGCATTCAGGGTGTCGAACGCATCGGTCAAGGTTGTCATCACCTGTCGCCGCGCGCCCCGTGCCTCAACCGCGCCGTGATTCGCTAATCGCGGCGCAGATCATTTTTAGCTTATCAACTCATCGAATGTCATGACAGGGCCTCTTCGATTTTTGTACGGGTTGTAAGCCTGCGCACAATGACAAAGAAGGACGGCACGAAGAAAATGCCTAGCAGGGTCGCGGCCAGCATGCCGCCGAGCACGCCGATACCGATCGAGTTCTGCGCCGCCGAGCCTGCACCGGTGGCGACGGCCAAGGGGACGACGCCGAGGATGAAGGCAAGCGAGGTCATGATGATCGGCCGCAGGCGCAGGCGCGCTGCTTCCAGCGTCGCATCCATCAGACCTACGCCGCGATCCATGCGGTCTCTGGCGAATTCCACAATCAGGATGGCGTTCTTTGCGGCAAGCCCGATCGTGGTCAGCAGGCCGACCTTGAAGTAGACGTCGTTCGCCTGGCCGAAGAAATAGGCCGCTGCGAGCGCGCCGAGTACGCCGACCGGCACCGCCATGATGACCGAGAACGGGATCGACCAGCTTTCGTAGAGGGCGGCGAGGCAGAGAAAGACGATCAGCACGGCGAGGCCGTAGAGCAAGGGAGCCTGGGAGCCAGACAGACGCTCCTGATAGGAGATACCCTGCCAAGCGACGGTGTAACCACCGTCAAGGCTTGCAGTCATCCTTTCCATCTCGTCCATCGCATCACCGGAGCTGACGCCGGGACCCGCAGCGCCTTCCAATGAAATGGCGCTGATGCCGTTGAAGCGCGCCAGAGTGGGTGGTCCACCGACCCACGACACCTGGCTGAACGCCGAGAAGGGCACCATTTCGCCCGCCGTATTGCGCGCATACCAGTGACCGAGGTCGTCCGGCTGCATCCGGTACGGAGCGTCGCCTTGGACGTAGACCGGCTTCAGCTCGTTGTTGAGCGTGAAGTCGTTCACGTCGAGGCCGGCGAAGATGGTCGACAGCATGGAGTTGACCGTTGCGAGGTCGAGCCCCATGGCGCCCATCTTCTCTTGATCGAGCAGGATCTTGAGCTGGCTTTCGGCATCCGGACTGTTGGACCTGAGCGAACTGACCTTGGCATTCGCGCTGCCCTGTCCGATCAGTTGCTTCGAGGCCGCGGTCAGCGCATCGGTGCCGGTGTTGCCGCTGTCGACAAGGTACATGGAAAAGCCGCTGGAGTTGCCCAGACCCGGAATTGCCGGCGGCTGAAGCGGGAAGACCATGGCATCGCGCAGGGTAAAGAAGTAGCCCATCGCACGCTGGACAATCGCAGAGGCGGCCATTTCCGGCGCCGTGCGTTCGTCGAAGTCCTTGAGCTTGGCGAAGACCAGCGCATAATTCTGGCCCTGCCCGACGAAGCTGAAACCGGACACGGAGAAGACGTCCTGAATCGCGTCCTTTTCCTTCTCAAGGTAGTAGTCCTCGATCTTCTTGAGGACTTCCTCGGTGCGCGCCGTGGTCGCGCCGTTTGGCAGCTGGACGATCGTCATCAGCACGCCCTGGTCTTCCTGGGGCAGGAAGGAGCTTGGCAGGCGCCAGAAGATCCAGGCGCAACCGACAATCACGACCACGAACATCATCATGACGCGCAACGGACGCTTCAGAAGATAGCCGATGCTGGAGACATAACCGCCCGTCGTCCGGTCGAAGTTGCGGTTGAACCAAGCGCCCGGTCCGCGACGCTCCTTGGTGTGGTCGATCGGCTTCAGCATCGTGGCGCAGAGCGCCGGAGTGAGCACGATGGCGACGATGGCTGAGAGCAGCATGGCCGAGACGATAGTGACCGAGAACTGGCGATAGATGATCCCGGTCGAGCCTCCGAAGAAGGCCATGGGGATGAACACAGCCGTGAGAACCAGAGCGATGCCGACGATGGCGCCGGTGATTTCGCCCATCGACTTCTCGGTCGCCTCAAGTGGCGAGAGGCCTTCCTCCGACATGATGCGCTCAACGTTCTCCACCACGACGATGGCGTCGTCGACGAGCAGGCCGATGGCGAGAACCATGGCGAACATGGTGAGCGTGTTGATCGAGTAGCCGGTCACCGCCAGGATGCCGAAGGTTCCGAGCAGCACGACGGGAACCGCGATCATCGGAATGAAGGTGGCGCGCAGGTTCTGCAGGAAAATCAACAGCACGAAGAAGACAAGCACGATGGCTTCGATCAGCGTGTGGACCACCTTCTCGATCGAGAGCTGGACGAAGGGGGTGGTGTCATACGGATAGGTGATGATGACGTTTTCGGGCAGTGCCGGAGCAATCGCCGAAAGCGCAGTCTTGACGCGCTCCGCCGTATCCAGCGCGTTTGCGCCGGTTGCGAGGTTCACTGCGAAGCCGGTCGCGGGCTTGCGATTGGAGCGGGTATTCGTGGAATAGCTTTCCTGGCCGATCTCGATGCGGGCGACGTCGCTCAGTCGAACGGTCGCGCCGTCAGTCTCGACCTTCAGGATGATGGATTCGAAATCCGAAACGCTGGTGAGCTGGCTCTGGGCGGTAACGGTGACGTCGATCTGCTGCCCCTCCGCGACCGGCTGCCCGCCGATCGAGCCGACCGAAACCTGCGTGTTCTGAGCCTTGATGGCCGAGGTGACGTCGGTCGGGGTCAGTTGGAACTTGTTGAGCTTGAAGGGGTCGAGCCACACGCGCATGGCGTAGCCCGTGCCGAAGACCTCGATGCTGCCGACGCCTTCCAGGCGCTTGATCTGATCTTCGATCTTCGAGGAGAAGATGTCGCCGAGTTCCACGGGGCTGCGGTTCGAATCCGTCGATACCAGAGCACCCACGAGCAGGATGCTCGAGGTGGAGCGGGTTACCGAGATACCGGCCGACTGCACGACGTCGGGAAGCTGAGACTGAACCAACTGCAGCTTGTTCTGCACCTGCACCTGGGCAATGTCCGGCTCGATGCTGTTGCCGAATGTCAACGTTACCGACGCCTGACCTGTGCTCGAGGAGGAGGTCATATAGGTCAGGTCGTCGAGGCCGGTCATGCCGTCTTCGATGATCGATGTGACCGACTTCTCGACCGTCTCGGCGCTGGCACCGTTGTAGGTTGCGGAAATGCGCACGGTGGTCGGCGCGATCTCCGGATATTGAGAAATGGAGAGCGATGAGATCGCCAGAGCTCCACCCAGCATGATCACGATTGCGATCACCCAGGCAAAGATTGGACGGCGAATGAAAAACTTGGCCATTGGTTACCCCTTAGCGCCTGTATGCTGCTTGCTGAGCCGCAAAATCACGGCTTTGCGGCCGGGGTTGCTTCCGGCGCCTTGGGCGCCTCGACGACCAGGCCCTTTGCATCGACAGTTGCTTCCACCGGGGCTACCGGGGCGCCGTCGCCGATCCACTGAAAGCCGTCGACGATCAGCTTGTCGCCGTCGTTGATGCCTTCGGTGACCAGCCAATTGTTGCCGGAAACGACACTTTCGGAGAAGGTGCGGGTTTCCACGGTGTTCTGGGCGTTGACGAACTTGGCGGTCAGTTCACCCCGGGCGTCGCGCGTGGCGGCGCGCTGGGGAATCAGATAGCCGTTCTCCTTGCCGACAGTCACGCTGGCGCGGACATACATGCCGGGCAGAATCATGTCGTCGGGGTTGTCGAAAACGGCCCGGATCGAATAGGTGCCGGTCGTCTCGCTGACCGCCATATCCGACATGTCGAGCTTGCCCACATGTGGATATTCAATGCCGTCCTCCAGAGTCAGGTGGATGTCGGCGGTGCCGTCGCTCTTGCCTTCGTTCAACCGGCCGGCGGCGATCGATTGCTTGAGACGCAGCAGGTTGGCGCTCGATTCCGTCAGTTCGATATAGATCGGATCGAGGCGACGCAGTGTCGTCAGCGCATCGGTCTGATTGGCTGTCACGACGTTGCCGATTGAGAAATTCGAGGCGCTGGTGACGCCGTCGAACGGCGCTTCGATGCTGGTGAGGTCGAGGTTGATCTGCGCGGAGTTCAGCGACGCCTTGGCTTCCGCCACGTCGGCCTTGGCCTGGAGCAGCGTGACCTTGGCGTTTTCGAATTCGATCTGGGTGGCACCGCTGCCGACCAGACGTTCGTAGCGCGCAAGATTTGCCTCGGCGCTCGGAACGCCCGCTTCGGCCTTGGAGAGGCTGGCTTCCGCCTGCGCCACCTGGGCGCGGTAGGTATCGTCCTCAATCTTGTAAAGCAGGTCGCCTGCCTTCACCTCGCCGCCTTCCTTGAAGGCGATTTCCTTGATGATGCCGCTGACGCGCGGGCGGATCTCGGCGACCTGGAAGGCTGCGGCGCGACCCGGAAGCAGGGTGGTGAGCGGCTGTTCCCCCTTCTTCATGATGACGACACTGACCGGTGACGGAGGGCGTTCGGCACCAGCTCCGGTGGGCGCCTTGCTCTCGGTCGCTGCATCGTTACAGCCTGCGAGAGCGGCGGAGAGTGCCAAAAGGGCCGTGGTCAGCTTGAGGTGTCTTTTCATCGTCTTTTCCGGGTCATCATTGGGGCAGGGCAGTGAAGCGCTAAAGCATGACGGTCCGTCATCGAAATTGACATTTGTTAATCGGTCGACCGAACACGCACTGGGGCAATGGAACAAAATGCTTGGTATCAATTTCCAAGTGACGTATTGATACTATCGTCACTTTGCAAGGGGGCTTTGCAGTGCGGCATTGATCAGCGAGACAACATCTTCGCAGCGTGTTGCCAATATGTCAGCCTTTTCGTTCGCAATCATGACAGGGTGAAGAACGCAGGCGAGGGCCAAAAAGGCCGAATTTGCAGCCTTGCGGCTTTCCGTGACCGTGTACACGCCCTCGGCAATGCCATCTTCGACAATGGACGACAGCTCGTCCACGAGCATATCCCGATAGCGATGGCCACACTGGAGGTCGTCCTTGGCGGTCAGCAGGACCATTTCAAAAAGGTGAGGGTTACGCTCGAGGTCGCCGAGGTGGCTTTCCATCAGCTGCTTGACGAAATCCAGCAGACGCCCGGGCGCCCTTCTAGCCGTATCGAGACAGCCCAGGCGGGCGATCATGTTTTCGATATGGCGCGAGGAGATGGCATCGACCAGGCTGGTCTTCGTGTGGAAGTGCTTGAACACATTCGCCGGCGACATGCCAAGCGCCGCTGCAATGTCGGCGATCGCCACGCTTCCGTAACCGCGGGTACGGAACAGATGTTCAGCGGTGTTGAGGATGTCCTCGCGCGTTTCCTCGGCCGGCCGGCGGGTACGGCGTGCCGGTAAAGCCACGCTGCCGCCGCACACGGCCTCGGCACCGGCTGGTCTTGCCGTCTCACGCGCGATGGACACAGTATCAGCTCCCGGGGAAGTATGGGGCAAGGTTCATGCGGACGCGGTCGCGTGGAGTCTCGCAACGGTCATCCGGCACAAACTGAAGCCCGGTGATGGTCTCGTAGGCCTTTATATAGACCTTGGAGGTTTCCTCGACCAGTTCGACGGGGATTTCCGGGATCTCGTCCTTGTAGGGGTCGCAGCGCTCAGCGACCCAGGACCGGACGAAATCTTTGTCGAAGCTCGCCGGACGCTCGCCCTTCTCAAAGCTCTGTTGATAGCTGTCGGCGATCCAGTAGCGGCTGCTGTCCGGGGTGTGGATTTCGTCGGCGAGCAGGATGTTGCCGTCGGCATCGGTGCCGAACTCGTATTTGGTGTCGACCAGGATCAGGCCGCGCCGCGCTGCGATCTCCTGGCCGCGGGCGAACAGCGCCAGGGCATAGGCGGAGACCGTGTCCCACTGCTTCTGCGTCAGCAGGCCTTCCGATACGATCTGCTCGGCGCTCAGCGGCTCGTCATGGCCGCCATCGAAGGCCTTGCTCGTGGGCGTGATGATCGGCTGCGGCAGGATCTGGTTGTCGCGCAGGCCGTCCGGCACGGTGATGCCATACATGGCGCGCTCGCCCTTCTTGTAGAGCGTCAGGACCGAAGTGCCGGTGGTGCCGGCGAGATAGCCGCGCACGACGATCTCCACCGGCAGGATGTCGAGCCGCTTGCCCACCACCACGTTCGGATCGGGATAGGCGATCACGTGATTGGGGCAGATGTCCGCGGTTTGCTCGAACCAGTAGCGTGCGGTCTGGGTCAGCACCTGTCCCTTGTAGGGAATGCAGGTGAGGATCCGGTCGAACGCGCTTAGGCGGTCGGTCGAGATGATGATGCGGCTGCCGTCGGGCAGGTCGTAGTTCTCGCGCACCTTGCCGCGATAGTAGTTCGGCAGTTCGGGAAAGTGTGCTTCGGAGAGAATGCGCAACGGCGTTACCCTTTGATCAGCGGGTCGAAACGGCGGAAGTGCCAGCCGGACCGTGGTTTCCAGCCGGCCGGAATTCGAGCGCGGGCGGCTTCTGTAAGGCCGGTAGCGCAAGCCGGCCCATTTTTCAAAGAAAAAAGCGCGTGACCCGGGCCACGCGCTTCATGTCGTCATTCTTGTCGAACCGGCTCCTGCGCCATCAGGCGAAGGTCAGGCGGTTCACTTCGGTCATGCGCGAGACGAGACCGTTCGCGCGAAGACCCTTGATTAGCGATACCGCGGAGAACGTAATCACGGCTTCTGCGACGAAGACCGGCAAGTAGGCGGCGACCCAGGTTGCCCAGTCGGCGACGGCAAAGCTGTCGTTCGAGATCATCAGCCAGAAACCGACCATGGCGGAAACGCCGGCATAGTAGACGGCGTCGATGCGCAGGACCTTGCCGAGGCTGAAGCGGTCACGAAGATTCGCGTCGAACAGGCGGCGGCCGAAGCTATAGTGAGCGGCGACCATCGGAATCATCAGGGACAGTGCGTTGACGCCGAGATGCGGGATGTCGCCCGGCTCGAACAGGAAAGCCTGTAGCACGAGGCCAAGGGCAAAGCCGAGCATGGCGGGCGCAAAGCCGAACAGCATGTAGATGGTCGTGGCGCCGATCAGATGTAGTTCGGAAGGGCCGACGGGCAGGTGCCAGATCTGCATCATGGCGGAAAAGCCGACGGCGGCCAGGATTGCCTTCGGCACGACCAGCGGGTTCTTGACGATTGCCGGGAGTTGTGCGGCGACGAGGGCGAGAGCGGCTGCGTTCGCCAGGGCGATACGCGCCGGATCGATGATTCCCACTTCAATGTGCATTTTTCATTCCTTTCGTCCGCGCCCACCGCGCGGTTCTTCAAGTGGATGCCGCTTCGCGGCGCATGTGATGGCAGGTCTCCTGGCTTGCGGGTCTTGGCTCGGTCCGCCTTATCAGCCGTTTCCGGCCAATGGCATTGTGGACGTCGCTCGCCGCTTACAGTTGCGGGGGCAGCCACGGTTTCGGCCCCTGATGGGTAGTCCTCACCGTATTCCCTCTTCGTCCGCCTCTCCGCTCGGTTCGGCGGAACCATCACAATCACACTAATAGGATCACGCCGCGCCGCCTGTCCAGAAGCGCCATTCGTTTTGCCGGATGGAACGGCGGGGAGGACACGTTTCTTCGGTGAAGATGCAAGGCCAGGGCTCCTCGAGCCGTGCCCGCCACTTGGCAAACGTCATTTTGCCGCATTGTGGCGACCGCCGACGGTCGATAGGTGTGACAAATATCAAGAATGGGCCTGGGCCCGGAAGGGATGAAGCGATGATTGCGCGAATGATCTATCATGTGCCGGTGTTCGGCTGGATGCTGAAGGAGGCCGTCAGTGGCTCGACCACGGCGAAGGTCCTCTTCATCCTCAATCTGCTGCTCGTCTGGCTGCTCGCCATCCTTGCGTTCGGCTACCCCGCGATCATCATTCCGGCCTTGACGGCCGTGCCGCTGATGTTCGTCGTCCTCATCCTGATCACCAAAGGATGAAACGCCACGGGCCGGCAGGCCGGCCCGTTTCACATTCGGACGGTCGGGGCCTCCGCCGCAGGCGGCGGCGGAACCGGTTCCGAGGTCAGGCCAAGGTGTACTGCGTCTTGACGGTGGTGAAGAACTCGGCCGCATAGCGTCCCTGTTCCCGCGGACCGAAGGACGATCCCTTGCGCCCACCGAAAGGCACGTGGAAGTCGACACCGGCGGTCGGAAGATTGACCATGACCATGCCGGCCTCCGCGTTGCGACGGAAATGCGTCGCGTGCTTCAGGCTCGTCGTGGCAATGCCCGACGACAGACCGAACGGCGTGTCGTTGGCGACACTGAGGGCTTCCTCATAGTCCTTGACGCGAATGAGCGAGGCGACCGGGCCAAAGATTTCCTCACGCGAAATGCGCATCTGGTTGCTGGCCTCGGTGAATAGCGCAGGCTGCAGATAGAAGCCGGGCGTCTCGCGGTTGAGGCGTTCGCCGCCGAAGGCCAACTTGGCCCCTTCCGAACGACCGATGTCAATATAGTCGATGTCCTGCATCAACTGGCGCTCGTCGACGACCGGGCCGATATGGGTGCCCGCCTTCAGCGCATTGTCGACGTTGACGGTCTTCAGGCGATCGATCAGCGCTGCGACGAAGCGGTCGTGGATGCCCTCGGTGACGATCAGGCGCGAGGAAGCGGTGCAGCGCTGGCCGGTGGAGAAGAAGCAGGAATTGAGCGAGGCCTCTACGGCAATCGACAGGTCCGCGTCGTCGAGGATGACGAAGGGGTTCTTGCCGCCCATTTCCAGCTGGTACTTGCGGCCGTGTTCGATCGAGGCAAGCGCCACGCGCTTGCCGGTTCCGACCGAACCGGTGAAGCTGATGCCGGCGAGGTCCGGACTGTCGAGCATGACCTGGCCGATGACCGAGCCTTTGCCCATGACGAGATTGAAGACGCCCTTCGGCAGACCGGCGCGATGCAGGATGTCGGCGAGCGCCCATGCACAGCCGGGAACCAGTTCTGCCGGCTTCAAGACGACCGTGTTGCCGTAGCAAAGGGCCGGGGCGATCTTCCAGGCCGGGATGGCGATCGGGAAGTTCCACGGGGTGATGAGGCCGATCGGGCCGATCGGCTCGCGCGTGATCTCGACGCCGATGCCCGGACGGACCGACGGCAGGCTCTCGCCGGCGAGCCGCAGGCATTCGCCGGCGAAGAAGTCGAAGATCTGGGCGGCGCGGATCGTTTCGCCGATCGCCTCGGGCAGGGTCTTGCCTTCCTCGCGGGCGAGCAGTGTGCCGAGTTCTTCCTTGCGGCTAAGAATTTCATCGCTCGTCTTTCTCAGGATCGCGTGACGCTCGAGGATGCCAGAGCGCGACCAGGTCGGAAAGGCGGCCTTTGCCGCCGAAATCGCGGCGCGCATGTCGTCGGGGGTGCCCTGCGCATAAAGGCCGACCGCGTCATTGGTGTCGGAGGGATTGCGGTTTTCGGTGGCGTTGCCGCCAACCCATTCGCCGGCGATGAGATTGTCGAATGTCATGGGGTGTTCCTTCCGGTGAAATGGGCGCGACGCAAGGCCGCCGGTCCGCGTGCGGATGACAGGAGTCGGCGTGCAAATTGTCAGCACGACGGCAGTTTGGCAAGGCTGATATATCTGGATACGTCCGTCAGGGCCAGTCGGCATAGGTCGCCGAGGGCCCTCGGCGCTGTTCTTCCCCTGCGGCGCGTGTCCGTTCCCTGTAGGTGGCCGGCGGCAGCCCTGTCTGCCGCTTGAAGAAGTGGCTGAAATAGGTCGGATCGCGAAAGCCCAGGGTTGCGGCGATCTGCTGAACGGTGCGGGCCGAGCGTTCCAGATGCAGCGTCGCCTCGCGTGTCAGCCGTTCATGGACGAGCTGCAGGGGCGTGCGACCCGTGGATCGGCGGCAGATGTCATGCAGGCGGTCGGTGGTTATGCCGAGATCCACGGCATAGGCGTGGATCGATCGGTTTTGCCGGAAATCCCGCTCGACCAGTTGGCGGAAGCGTTGCAGGAGATTGGCCGATCCTGCCTCTTCGACAGGAGCGTCCCGGCCTCCCCCGGCCAGCCGGTACGTCTCGATCAGGATCAGGGTCAAGTATGCGTCGATTGCCGCGCGCGCATGGCTCCCCTGTTCTTCGAGTTCACGAACGATGTCGCCAAGCAGCCGCGAAAGGCGCTGCATATCGCGGCGTTCGACGGGGATCGCCCGGCTCTCTCCGGCGAGCAATTCGCGCAGCATGTCGCCGCCGGTGGAGATGCGCGCATCCAGATGCGCGGGTTCAAGGCCGATCAGGCTCGCGCTTGATCCGGCCTCGAGGACGAGCGAGCCGTCGCTGCCGCCTTGCAGGAATGCGAGACACGGACCCTGCCAGATGTCACTCTCCTCACCATGCGCGATGCGCGCGCCGCCGCTTTCGATGAAGAGCAGGTGCCCGGCAATGGCGCGACCGGAAGGCACCCGCAACATCCGGCGCGCAAGCGCCGGCTCCAGGCGGTGCAGGTTGATCTCTCCAGCCGCATGCTTCATCGCCGCGCGCCTTTCCGCGATTCCCAGAAAACAGCAAGATAAACCCAGATACTTGCATTCTCAAGTCGGGACCCGACAGCTAGTCTGGCATCGCTTTTGGGAGGAGGCGTACGGAGGCATGTTTCAATCCAAGCTCATTATCGACAATCGCGACGAGGATGCCGAAGGCAAGGCAAGCTTCACGCGTCTTGACCCGATCAGCGGTACGACGGCCACCATTGCCGCTGCCGCGACGGCGGACGATGCGCGCTGGGCGGCCAACGCCGCGGCCGCGGCCTTTCCGGCGTGGTCCGCGGTCGGACCAACGGAGAGGCGCGCGATCCTGCTGACGGCAGCCGACCGTCTTGTCGAGCGCTCCGGGGAATTTGCCGCAGCCATGACGGCGGAGACGGGCGCGACCGAGACGTGGTGCCGCTTCAACATCGAACTTGGCGCGGAGATCCTGCGCGACGCTGCCGGCATGACGACCCAGGTCTGCGGTTCGCTGCTGCCCTCCGACCAGGGGGCGATGCTCTCCATGGGTTTCCGCCAGCCGGCCGGCGTCTGTCTCGGCATGGCACCCTGGAATGCGCCGATCATTCTCGGCATCCGGGCGATCGCCATGCCGCTTGCCTGCGGCAATACCGTGGTGCTCAAGGCGTCGGAACTCTGCCCGCAGACCCATCGGCTGATCGGTGAACTGATGATCGAGGCGGGAACGCCGCCCGGTGTCGTCAACGTCGTCAGCAACGCCCCGCCCGATGCCGAAGACATAGTCGAGGCGCTGGTCGCCCATCCGGCCATTCGTCGCGTCAACTTCACCGGTTCGACCCGGGTCGGCCGGATTGTCGCGCAGATTGCGGCGCGGCATTTGAAGCCCTGCCTCCTGGAACTGGGAGGTAAGGCGCCGCTGCTGGTGCTGGCCGATGCCGATCTCGATCACGCGGTCGAGGCGGCCGCCTTCGGCGCCTTCTTCAATCAGGGCCAGATCTGCATGTCGACCGAGCGGATCGTCCTGATCGACCCGATCGCCGACGAATTCGCTAAGCGGTTTGCCGCGCGGGCCAGCAAACTCAGGGCCGGCGACCCGCGCATCTCCGGCCTGGCGCTCGGTTCGATGATCGGCACCGAGGCGGTGCAGCGGGTGAAGGCGCTTGTCGACGAGGCGCTCGGCAAGGGTGCCCGGCTGCTTGCAGGCGGGACCACCCATCACAGTTTCATGGATGCGACCGTGCTCGATCACGTGACCCCGCGGATGCGGCTCTACCGCGAGGAGAGTTTTGGCCCGGTAGCGGCGCTGATCCGGGCGCAGAGCATCGACGAGGCGGTAACGATTGCCAATGACTGCCAGTACGGGCTGTCGGCATCGGTGTTCGGGGGCGACCTCGGCCAAGCGATCGCCGTCGCCCGGCGGATCGAGTCCGGCATTTGCCACGTCAACGGTGCAACCGTTTCGGACGA
>NZ_JBWKZR010000001.1:4962500-4988821 GCF_059424725.1 Allorhizobium sp. GW101-3B10
GCTTGGGTTTCCAAGCATTGTTAATAAGGTATCTGCACCTGAATAAAATAGGGTGTAAGAAGCGAACGCAGGGAACTGAAACATCTAAGTACCTGCAGGAAAGGACATCAACCGAGACTCCGCAAGTAGTGGCGAGCGAACGCGGACCAGGCCAGTGGCATCAAGGAATAAAGCGGAACGCTCTGGAAAGTGCGGCCATAGTGGGTGACAGCCCCGTACGCGTAGAACACTTGATGTCCTAGAGTAGGGCGGGACACGTGAAATCCTGTCTGAACATGGGGAGACCACTCTCCAAGCCTAAGTACTCGTGCATGACCGATAGCGAACAAGTACCGTGAGGGAAAGGTGAAAAGCACCCCGACAAGGGGAGTGAAATAGAACCTGAAACCGGTTGCCTACAAACAGTCGGAGGGCGCAAGCCTGACGGCGTACCTTTTGTATAATGGGTCAACGACTTAGTGTAACTAGCAAGCTTAAGCCGGTAGGTGTAGGCGCAGCGAAAGCGAGTCTGAATAGGGCGACCATAGTTAGTTGCATTAGACCCGAAACCGAGTGATCTAGCCATGAGCAGGTTGAAGGTTGGGTAACACCAACTGGAGGACCGAACCCGCATCTGTTGCAATAGATTGGGATGACTTGTGGCTAGGGGTGAAAGGCCAATCAAACTCGGAAATAGCTGGTTCTCCGCGAAAACTATTTAGGTAGTGCGTCGACCGAATACCCTCGGGGGTAGAGCACTGGATGGGCTATGGGGACTCACCGTCTTACTGATCCTAACCAAACTCCGAATACCGAGGAGTACTAGTCGGCAGACACACGGCGGGTGCTAACGTCCGTCGTGAAGAGGGCAACAACCCTGACCTCCAGCTAAGGTCCCCAAGTCATGGCTAAGTGGGAAAGGATGTGAGGATCCCAAAACAACCAGGATGTTGGCTTAGAAGCAGCCATCATTTAAAGAAAGCGTAACAGCTCACTGGTCTAAATAAGGGTCTTTGCGCCGAAAATGTAACGGGGCTAAAGCCATGCACCGAAGCTGAGGATACGTCGCAAGACGTGTGGTAGCGGAGCGTTCCGTAAGCCTGTGAAGGGGTACCTGTGAGGGGCCCTGGAGGTATCGGAAGTGCGAATGTTGACATGAGTAACGATAAAGGGAGTGAGAGACTCCCTCGCCGAAAGACCAAGGGTTCCTGCTTAAAGTTAATCTGAGCAGGGTTAGCCGGCCCCTAAGATGAGGCAGAAATGCGTAGTCGATGGGAACCACGTTAATATTCGTGGGCCTGGTGGTAGTGACGGATCGCACAAATCGTACATTCTTATTGGATTGAATGTGCGGTGGAGCGGTTCCAGGAAATAGCTCCACCCTATAGACCGTACCCGAAACCGACACAGGTGGTCAGGTAGAGTATACCAAGGCGCTTGAGAGAACTATGCTGAAGGAACTCGGCAAATTGCACGCGTAACTTCGGAAGAAGCGTGACCCTTATGTACGCAAGTATGTGAGGGTGGCACAGACCAGGGGGTAGCGACTGTTTATCAAAAACACAGGGCTCTGCGAAGTCGCAAGACGACGTATAGGGTCTGACGCCTGCCCGGTGCTGGAAGGTTAAGAGGAGAGGTGCAAGCTTTGAATCGAAGCCCCAGTAAACGGCGGCCGTAACTATAACGGTCCTAAGGTAGCGAAATTCCTTGTCGGGTAAGTTCCGACCTGCACGAATGGCGTAACGACTTCCCCGCTGTCTCCAGCATAGACTCAGTGAAATTGAATTCCCCGTGAAGATGCGGGGTTCCTGCGGTCAGACGGAAAGACCCCGTGCACCTTTACTATAGCTTTACACTGGCATTCGTGTCGGCATGTGTAGGATAGGTGGTAGGCTTTGAAGCAGGGACGCCAGTTTCTGTGGAGCCATCCTTGAAATACCACCCTTATCGTCATGGATGTCTAACCGCGGTCCGTTATCCGGATCCGGGACAGTGTATGGTGGGTAGTTTGACTGGGGCGGTCGCCTCCGAAAGAGTAACGGAGGCGCGCGATGGTGGGCTCAGACCGGTCGGAAATCGGTCGTCGAGTGCAATGGCATAAGCCCGCCTGACTGCGAGACTGACAAGTCGAGCAGAGACGAAAGTCGGTCATAGTGATCCGGTGGTCCCGCGTGGAAGGGCCATCGCTCAACGGATAAAAGGTACGCCGGGGATAACAGGCTGATGACCCCCAAGAGTCCATATCGACGGGGTTGTTTGGCACCTCGATGTCGGCTCATCGCATCCTGGGGCTGGAGCAGGTCCCAAGGGTTTGGCTGTTCGCCAATTAAAGCGGTACGTGAGCTGGGTTCAGAACGTCGTGAGACAGTTCGGTCCCTATCTGCCGTGGGTGTAGGAATATTGACAGGATCTGTCCCTAGTACGAGAGGACCGGGATGGACATATCTCTGGTGGACCTGTTGTCGTGCCAACGGCATAGCAGGGTAGCTATATATGGAATGGATAACCGCTGAAGGCATCTAAGCGGGAAACCAACCTGAAAACGAGTGTTCCCTATCAGAGCCGTGGAAGACGACCACGTTGATAGGCCGGGTGTGGAAGTGCAGTAATGCATGAAGCTTACCGGTACTAATAGCTCGATTGGCTTGATCGTTCTCATTGACCATGCTCATCAGCGCGCCTCAAGGCGCGATGATGATGCTGTTCTTCTGTCCTGACGCTGTCGTGGCTTTGCCGCTTCGCTCCGGACGGGCCGCACCATCAGGTGCGACGGCCGCTTGGCCTTGCGGAGCTTCGCTCCGACGCCCGATCAGAAGAAAAAAGACGTGTTCACAAAAGACAAACGAGGCGAAAGCCTCTACCAGCTTCTCAATGTTTTGCCCTTAGCCGACCTGGTGGTCATGGCGGGGCGGCCGCACCCGTTCCCATTCCGAACACGGCCGTGAAACGCCCCAGCGCCAATGGTACTTCGTCTCAAGACGCGGGAGAGTAGGTCGCTGCCAGGTCTGCTAAGCGCAAAACAAACATCTTCTCATCACAACCAATCGGCCCTGCCGAAACCAAAGGGCCGCATCAAGCGGCCTTTTTGCATTCATACAATAACGCGGGGTGGAGCACCCCCAGCCGACCCGCAGAAGGCAAAAGCCTTCGAGGACCGGCAAAACATAAAACCGGCCAATGACCGGCGCTCGAACAATAACGCGGGGTGGAGCAGCCCGGTAGCTCGTCAGGCTCATAACCTGAAGGCCGCAGGTTCAAATCCTGCCCCCGCAACCAGTTCAAACATAAATCAATAACCGCCTCGGTCTAACCCGGGCGGTTTTTGCCGTTTAAGCCGGCCTAAGCTGGCAGGGAAGCAGGCCAGCGCACAGGCGAAGCTCCTCGGCTTCAGCCGTGGCACTGTCAATTATCTGCCTCGTCCAGTGCCTGATGGCGATCTTGCCCTGTGACCTGAGACCCTGAACTTCCTCCAGAATTTGGTAGAGTCCGTCACATCAAGGAGACGGACGAATGAAGCGTTCACGGTTCACGGAAGAACAGATCATCGGAATATTGAAGGAGCAGGCGGCGGGCGCGAAGACAGTCGATGTCTGCCGCAGGCACGGCATCTCGGATGCAACCTTCTACAAATACAAGGCGAAGTACGGCGGCATGGACGTGTCCGATGCCCGCAAGCTGAAGGCGCTCGAGGACGAGAACGCCAAGCTGAAGAAGCTGCTCGCCGAGGCCATGCTGGACAATGCGATCCTGAAGGATGTCGCTGCAAAAAAATGGTGACGCCCGATGTGAAGCGGAATGCGGTGGCTCACGTCTGTGCGCAGCACGGGGTGAGCCAGCGTCGGGCGTGCGAGGTTCTATCGGTGGATCGTTCGAGCATGCGATATCGGAGCGTGCGGCCGGACGATGCGTCCATCCGCGAGGCGATGAAGAAGGTGGCGTCCGAGCGTCGTCGCTTCGGCTATCGCCGTATCCACGTGATGCTCGACCGGCAGGGGATGGTCATGAACCTGAAGAAGCTTCGACGTCTCTATCGCGAGGAGAAGCTGACGGTGCGCAAGCGCGGCGGCCGAAAGCGGGCCTTGGGGACGAGACGTCCTTTGGCTCTGCCGTCGCGTCCGGGCGAGCGCTGGAGCCTGGACTTCGTCAGCGATGCCTTCACCGACGGTCGTCGCTTTCGGGTGCTGGCGGTGGTCGACGACTTCACCCGTGAATGCCTGTGCCTGGTCGCCGACACATCCCTGTCGGGGGCACGGCTTGCCCGCGAACTGGATAGTCTCATCGCCAGACGGGGAAAGCCGAGGACGATTGTCTCGGACAACGGCACGGAGATGACCAGTATGGCCATCCTCAAATGGTGCCAGGAAGCAAAGGTCGAATGGCACTACATCGCCCCAGGCAAGCCGATGCAGAACGGCTTCGTCGAAAGCTTCAACGGCAGCTTCCGTGACGAGTGCCTCAACGAGACCCTGTTCTCGTCGCTCACTCAGGCCCGAGCCGCCATCAACGCATGGAAGGAGGATTACAACAGGAGCAGACCCCACTCGTCGCTGGGCAATATCACCCCCAGCGAGTTCGCAATGAAAATGGCTATGGAAAAACAGGCCGCATGAGGCCAGATTAAAAACCCAAGACTCTCCCGAAAACTGGAGGGAAAGTGGGTCTCAGGTCACTCTTCAGTTCGACAAACCGCATCGTCGGGCGAGATGCAGCCTCAGCAATGCCCTCGGCATCTCTGTCATCATTCTTCTGTGCTTTTACATATGGGCGGACATATTCCGGCGACATCAGCCGGATCTCATGACCTCTCGCGGCAAAGAGCCGGCCAAGATGGTGAGCCCCACAGCAAGCCTCCATCGCGATAACGCAGGTTGGCAGCTTCTCGACGAATTCGATCAATGTCTGTCGCCGCATCGTTCGACGGACAACCACAGCGCCGCGGTCATCCACCCCAACAACGCTGCAGCTGTTCTTCCCGATGTCGATACCCAAAATGGAAATATGCATGGCTCGGCTCCTTTCCCTTCAAGAGAAGGACATCATACTCGATGTCCTCGGAAGGGCGGGCCATCCCATAATCAACAGGTAGCGTTAGGCAGTCGCACCGGCAAAAACCTCGAACCCAGTGTCGACCACGGAGGGCTCGGGGGGGCGTTGCGGCGATTCGAAGGCCTTTTCCACCGCTGTTTGACCGATAAGGAAGCGATTCGAGCGGATGGTCGAAAGCGGTTGGGGCAGTTCTCGGCCGATATCAAGGCCGTTAAAGCCGAAAATGGCGAGCTGATCGGGAATGGTAATGCTCGCACCCATACAGTGGAAGATACCGCCGACCGCCATATCGTCGTTGGAATACACGATGACATCCAGCATCTGCTCATGAGCGCACAGGAGCGCGGTCATCTCCTTGCCGACGCCGACGGAACTCGGCGCTTCCGCTATGGCTTCCGCCGTAATTGTCAGGCCCGCATCGCGAAGGGCGTCGACAAACCCCTCATAGCGCAAGCGCGCGCGCCGGTCCGTATTCCAGTCATGGCCGGCATAGCCGAAGCGGCGATAGCCCCGCCCGACCAGATACCGCCCTGTGGCGTAGCCGGCGCGGCGATGCGACATTCCAACCGCGATGTCGATCGGCACGGCATCGATATCCATCATCTCCACGACCCGGATATCGCTCTGGATGAGCATCCGGCGCGTTGCCTCGGTGTGGTCGAAACCGGCAATCAGGATCGCGCTCGGCTGCCAGGACAAAAGCCCTCTCACGACCGCTTCCTCGCGCTCGATGTCATATTCGGTGACGCTAATTACGGGCTGGTTCTCGCTCTCCCACAGTGCTGCGTGGATACCCTGAAGCACTTCGGGAAAAACGATGTTGGACAGAGACGGAATGACGACGCCAACAAGATGGGAATCGAGCGAGGCTAGAGAACCGGCAATTCTGTTAGGTACATAACCGGTGGCGCGAACCGCCTCCATGACCCTTTTGCGCGTTTCCTCGGCGACCGGTCCCTTGTTGCGCATGATGCGCGACACTGTCGATTCACCAACGCCGGCACGTTGAGCCACCTCCTTGACAGTCACCTTGCTCTTCCTGTCCGGCAGGCGCAGCCTTGGTCCCATACCTTCTCCCATTCTTCCTGGATCCGCTCCCAATCAACAAAAAAACTGCCGGCCGTTTCAACCACAGCGTCGAGAACCAATATACTAAGTCGTCCTGTGCTGCGAAGCATATCGGTCGAATATTGATTTCAAACCTGTGGCGCCACATGCTTCGACAATCTTCGCCAGGCGGCGTTCCCGCGATTGGGCGGGATCAGCGCGATCTCGCCTGCAGGCCGCGCCGGGCGATCTCCCCGAAGACGGCAAGCGCCATGATCCCGGCGGAAAACGGGCCGAGATCGATCCCGACCATGGCGGAGCCGGAGTAGCCGGCAAGGACGAGAACGCCGAGTGCCGAACCGGCGGATATCGCCAGAAGAGAAATCGAGACGGTGACGCCGAGGCTCCTGCTGATGGCGAAAGGGGCGAGCCAAAGGCTGTCCGGAGAAGGCAGGAGGATCGTCCACGACATCACCTCGCAACTGCCAGCCGAGGCCCGGCCAAATTCTCTATTCTGATTTCTGCCCTCCGGTTCCAACATCATCTCCTGACCTCGCTGTCCTGAACCCAGCGGCCACCTAAACCGGGGCACGGGCACCCCGAATTCGGCCGGCGGAGTAATCCTGCCAGCCGAAAGGCTGTTGACGGCATCGGATCAATGGCCGGGCCCAGTCGATCTTGTATCAAAGACGCAAGTCTACTTCCGGTCGAGACCATTGAGCTTGGCAATGAAGTCGGCGAGATGCGGCACATAGTCCTCAGGCCCATCGCCGCCGACAGCGACTGCCATTGCATACGAGTTCTTGGCCGCACTGGCGAGCGGTGTCGCGACCGTCGCTGCGTTGGCCATGGATTCAAGATATTTGAGATCCTTGTAGGCGTTGGACAGCGTGAAACGGTGAGCCTCCCGGTTTCCTTCGAGGACATAACCCATGAAGGTCTGATAGAAACCACTGTCCATTCGGCCGCCACGGATCACGCTGTCGAACCGATCGACGGAAATTCCCACCTTGCGTGACAGGGCGAGCGCCTCCGCGAACAGTGCACCCATGCCAAGGGCTATGAAATTATTCAGCAATTTCATGCGATGGCCATCGGCTATACCGCCGATGTGAACGATCTTGCCGGCCCAGGTGTCGATGACGGGTCGAATTCTTGCGAAGATCGCGTCATCGGCACCGACCATTGCGTCAAGCGTGCCTTCCCAGGCTTCCTTTGGTGTGCGGCTGAGCGGGGCATCGGCAAAATGGACGCCCTGCGCCTTCAGTTCGTCCGCCAAGCGGGCGGTGACACTCGGATCGCCGGTCGAGCAGTCGACCACCACCGATCCTTGGGCGAGTTTCGGCATCATGCTGTTGACGACCGACTCGACCTCCCTCGAACTGGTGAGGCAGAGAAAGACGATCGTCGACGCTGCCGCGAGTTCCTCCAGAGACTTGGCTTCGGTCGCGCCGCGCGAGACGAGATCCTCGATCGGCTTGCGGTTCCGATGGGCGATGACGGTCAACGGATAGCCCTTCTCGACGATGTTCTTGGCTATGCCATGGCCCATAAGGCCGACGCCGACAAAGCCGACCGTTTCATTTGCCATCGTGTTCATTGTTTTCTCCTGCGGAATTGTTCGAAAATCGAGGTCGCTGACGGAGGTCAGCTGCATTATTCAAGGTTGAAGCGTCGGCGCAGATCCGCCACCTGCTCGGGTGTGAGGACGCGTTTGGCGTGGTTTTGCAGCATCAGGAAAAGCTTGGCGGTCTCTTCGAGCTCTTCGGCGGCATACTGTGCATTGGCGAGACTGGTACCGGCGACCACAGGGCCGTGATTGGCAAGCAGCATGGCGTGGTGCCGACCGGCGAGGCTGCGCACCGCTTCGGCGAGCGCCTGGTCGCCCGGCGCGAAGTAGGGCACGAGCGGCAGGCGGCCAACGCGCATGACGTAGTAGGCGGTCAGCGGCGGCAGCACGTCCTCGGGATCGATGTCAGCCATGATGCTGACGGCGGTCGAGTGGCTGGAATGGAGGTGCACGACCGCACCGGCGTCGGCGCGCTCGCCATACATGGAGAAATGCAGGAAGGCCTCCTTGGTCGGCGCGTCTCCCGATACGAAACGCCCATCGGCGTCGAACAGGGACAGTCGGGCCGGGTCGAGGGTGCCCATAGAGACGTTGGTCGGGGTCATCAACCAACCACCGTCTGGTGTGCGGGCAGAGATGTTGCCGGTCGAACCGGAGGTGAGGCCCCTTTGGAACAGGGATTGCCCGACCCGGCAGATTTCGTCACGAAGACGGTTGACGTCATGCATTCTCGGTCTCCATTTCGAGCAGGTCCCAAGCCTTCAGGAAAAAATCTCTCGCGCCGAAATTTCCGGATTTGAGCGCCAGCGCAAGATCCGGCCCCGAAATGCTGCGCGTCCAGGGCACGCCCGGGTCGATTTCCGGCCCGATCAGCAGGACCTTAACGCCGAGCGCTTCGACGATTGCGCCCGAAGTCTCTCCGCCGGCAATCAGAAAGCGGGAAAAACCGGCTTTCAGCAGGCGGAGTGCAACCTCAGCCAGCGTCCTTTCCACCAGGGCTCCGGACTCATGGCGTCCCATAAGCGATTGGATCTTGGCCAATTCGTCGGGACCGGCACTCGAATAGATCAATGCCGGCCGATCGCCCGCCGATTGGATTGCCCAGTCGGCGAGATCGGCGGCCGTCTGACGGCCCCCCGCAACGGCTGCGATGTCTAGCTGCAACACAGGCAGGCCGGCGGCCTCCGCCACTTCGATCTGGCCGCGTGTCGCCGCAGAACACGAGCCGGCAAGAATTGCCGCACGGCCGGAAGGAGCCGCCATTCGCGCCATTTTAGCGGGCGGCGTGAACCCCTTCGTCTGCCTGAAATTTTCGGGCAGTCCCATAGCAACGCCGGAACCACCGGTGACAAGCCTCATTCCGGCGCAGGCCTTGCCGATCACCCTGAGGTCGGCGTCGGTCAGCGTGTCGACGATCAGGATGCGTTTGCCGGCGGCGTATTGTTCGGCGAAGCCAGCCTTCAATGCTTCCGGACCTCGGGAAATGATATCGGCCTGAACAAGACCCACTGGCCGGCTGCATTGGCGCTGGAGCACGCGAACAAGGTCTGGATCACGCATGGGGGTCAGCGGGTGATCCTTGAGCGGGCTTTCCGACAGCAGTCTGTCGCCGACAAAGAGGTGACCCTTGTAGACCGTCCGCCCGGCGGCCGGAAAGGACGGGCAGGCAATCGTTAGCGGCGTGCCGGTCAGATCCTGCAGCGCTTCGGCGACAGGGCCGATATTGCCGGCATCCGTCGAATCGAATGTCGAGCAGTATTTGAAGATGAGTTGCTCGGCGCCCGCGGCCAGAAGGACGCGAGCGGACGCCAGCGACATTTCGACGGCTTCGGTTGCCGGTATCGTGCGCGATTTGAGCGCCACGACAACCGCGTCCGCTCCGGAAAACTCTATATCGTCGCCGGGCACGCCGATCACCTGGATCGTGCGCATGCCTTCGCGTGAAAGCATGAGGCACAGGTCCGTGGCCCCGGTGATGTCGTCGGCAACAGCGCCAATCAGCACGTCTTTCTTCCTTTTTCGGTTGCGGCTCGATACTCGCGAGCCCGCCCTCCGCAAAGCTCTCGAAGTCCTTGATCTCCAGACGAAAATAAGGGCTTGCAATGGAATTCGCGGATAGGCTAACCATGTTGTGGCAACGCTATCATTACTTTTCCGAGAAGGGAAAAGCAAGCACCTGCGGAGCGGTAAGCGTACGATGGATCGGAAGGTTGGTGGCTGACATGAGCAAGCAAACGGGTTTGAAGGTCTGCGTCGTCGGACTGGGATCGATGGGCATGGGCGTGGCGACTTCACTGCTGCGCGGCGGCTTTGAAACGATCGGCTGCGACGTCAGTGAGGACGCCATGAAGCGTTTTGTCGCCTCGGGCGGAAAAGCCATCGGAAATCCGGCGGAAGCTGCCAGAGGTACGGATGTCGTCATCACGGTCGTGGTGAACGCAGCCCAGACGGAGGCCGTCCTGTTCGGCGACGAGGGGGCTGCCACGGCGATGATGAAGGGTGGCGTCGTGCTCTCCTTCGCGACGATGGGGCCGGACATGGCCCGCAGTCTGGAAGAGCGCGTGGAAGCGCTTGGGCTCGGCTATATCGATGCCCCAATCAGCGGCGGTGCCGGCAGGGCTGCGGCCGGCGAGTTGACCATCATGGGGTCGGGCCGTCCGGAGGCCTTCGACAAGGTCCGCCCGGTGCTCGATGCGATCGCGCAAAAGGTATACGAACTGGGAGATCGCGCCGGTATCGGCGCCTCCTTCAAGATCGTCAACCAGCTCCTAGCCGGCGTTCATATCGCCGCCGCCTGCGAGGCCATCACCTTCGCGAAGGCCCTGGGCCTGGACATCGACAAGGTCTACGAAGTGATCACGGCATCGGCCGGCAATTCCTGGATGTTCGAAAACCGTGTTCCGCACATTCTCGACGGCGACTACGCGCCGCGGAGCGCGATCGACATCTTCACCAAGGATCTGGGCATCGTCTCGGATATCGGTCGAAACCTGAAATTCCCGCTCTCGATCGCCTCGACGGCGCTGCAGATGTTTATCATGACGTCCGCTGCTGGAATGGGCCGTGACGACGACGCCTCGGTCGCCCGCCTGCTGGCGCAGGTGAGCGGACTGACCTTGCCAGAAGCGCCAGGGACGCTCTGACCATGCCTCGGTTTGCTGCAAACCTGACGATGATGTTTAACGAGACCGGCTTTCTTGACCGGTTCGCGGCCGCGGCGGCTGTGGGCTTCAAGGCGGTCGAGTTCCTCTTTCCCTATGAATTCGAACCGGATGTCATCCGCCAGCGGCTGGAAACTTGCGGATTGACCCAGGCCCTGTTCAATCTTCCGCCCGGAAACTGGGCTGCCGGCGAACGGGGGCTCGCGGCGCTGGCAGGGAGGGAGGCGGAATTCCGCCAATCCGTCGAGACGGCCTTGCGCTATGCCAGTGCCACTGGCGTCGGACGGTTGCACGTGATGAGTGGCCTTGCAGACCGCTCGGACGCCAAGTCCCGCGATACCTATCGCGCTTCGCTCGCTCTTGCTTGCGACAGGGCCGGAGAGGCGGGTCTCGACGTGCTCATCGAGCCGATCAATCCGCATGACATGCCGAATTATTTTCTCAACGATTTCAATTTTGCTGCGGACCTCATCGCCGATCTTGGTCACCCCAATCTGAAGCTGCAGTTCGACATCTACCATCGGCAGATCATCCATGGCGACGTGATCCGCGGCCTGCGGGAGTTGATGCCGATTACCGGGCACGTGCAGATCGCATCGGTGCCTTCACGCCATGAACCGGGGACCGGCGAGCTCGACGATTTCCGGGTTCTGCGGGAACTGGATGCGCTCGGATATGGCGGCTATGTCGGCTGCGAATACCGTCCGGCGGGCGAAACCGTCGCCGGGCTTGGCTGGCTGAAGGCGTTTGCCGGCTGATCCGACGGGACTTGAAGGCGGGTCTGCGACCCGCCTTTCTTGCTCAGACCTTCCCCAGATCCTCATAGTTTTGATGCAGCGCCCAGTCGCCCGCGCAGAAGCGCTCCTTCGCGAAATTGTGCTGGTGCCAATAGGGGTAGATGTAGGGAAGACGGCTGACTGCGTTCAGCCGTTCCAGTTCCTGGGCCGTCAGCTTCAAATCGGCCGCGGCGATATTGTCCCTGAAATGCTGCTCGCTCAGGCCGCCGACGACGACGGATGCGATAGCCGGCCGCGACAATGTCCAAGCCAGCGCGACCTGGGCCGGCGTCACGCCACGTCCGTCGGCGATCTCGACCAGGACGTCAACGATATTCCACAGACGGTTCTCGTCGCGGATGGGAGGCTCGCTCCAGCCGGCGGCCTGGCGGGAATCCACAGGCTTCCGATCGCGGCGGAACGCGCCCGAAAGCAGGCCGGCGGCAAGCGGGCTCCAGACCATGACGCCCAGTCCCTGATCGACAGAGATCGGCAGGAGTTCGTACTCGGCCTCGCGCGCCTCGAGCGTGTAGTGGATCTGCTGTGTGGCGAAGCGCGGATAGTTCTTGATGTCCGCGACGCCCAGCACCTTCATGATGTGCCAGCCGGAATAGTTCGAGCAGCCGATATAGCGGACCTTGCCCTGGTTCACCAAGGCATCCAGTGCCGACAGCATCTCCTCCGCTGGGACCAGCCCGTCCCATTCGTGCATGAAATAGACGTCGATGTGATCGGTGCGCAGGCGCTTCAGGCTACGTTCGCATTCGCGGATCAGATGATAGCGCGACACGCCCTCGTCATTGGGGCCGTCGCCGATGCGCATCCGCGCCTTGCTGGAGATCAGTATCTTGTCGCGGCGTCCCTCGATGACCTCGCCAAGAATCTCCTCGGAGCGTCCTGCGGAATACATGTTGGCCGTGTCGAACAGGTTGATGCCGCCCTCGATACAGGTATCGACCAGCCTTTGCGCCTCCTTGACGCCTTGGCTCGCGACCATGGCGAAATCGCCCTTTCCACCGAACGAAAACGTGCCCATGCTCACCGCTGAGACTTTGAGACCCGAGCGGCCGAGTTGTCGATATTCCATGGCTTTCTCCTTGAATTGAGGCTGTTCGGGACGGGATCCCGGCAGGGTTGATACTGTGTTCGGGATGACGGCAAAGGCCGGTCACCTCATTAACGCGGATTTCCGCCAAAAAGCAGGTTCCTGACATGGCGCAGGCCGAGCTCCGGGCTCGTCAGAACGGGTATGCCGTCCGGTTCGGGACCAAGGGGCACAAGCGCGTTTGCCATCGAGGCTTGGGCGAGGACGACCAGGTCGACCTGGGGTGCCAGGCGTCGGAACCCCTCGATCACCATCGCATCGTGACCCTCGCGGTCGCCGCCTGAGAGACGCTGGAAAGCCCCCTCGCATAGCATTTCCGTGACCTGGCAGCCCGTTCGGCCGGTTTCGGCCGCACAGCGTCTAATGATTGCCCCGGTAGGGCCGAGCGTCGTCGACAATGTCGCCAGAACGCCGATCCGCGAGGCGCGCGACACCGCTTGCAGCGCCATGCCCTCGTCGATGCGGAAGAGCGGTACCGGGCAGAGCGGCCGTGCCGCGTCAACGGCAGGACCGAGGGAGGAACAGGTGACGACAACGGCTTCCGCCCCACCGTCGACCGCCGACCATACATATTGCGTCAGGCGCCGCATCGTCGTCTTCGACAGGCTTCCCTCGCGGATGGTGTTTCTCAGCAGGCTCTCGTCGAGAATGTTGAAGGGCTCGCAGCTGGGCAGCTCGCGCCTGGCAAGCGCATCCAGGGTCGGAACCAGACCGGCGACCGTGTGGATCATGGCAATGGACATGGTTTCGGCTGTCGAGGCGGTCATGCGTTCGGTCTCCAAGCCTGATCTTCTCTCCGGCGATTGCGGGAAACAGGGGTTTTCGTGTGGTAGCGCTGCCATACTATGTTTGCTATACAGACGAAAGCAATATCCATTCTACGCGATCTTGAGCGCCGTTAATTCGGATTGCTCTGCAATTGCGGGAATCTGCACCCGAACTGCGGCAATCTGCATGAGATAAAAAGCCTGTTGACAAAACAGGCCACTTGAAACAGAGAATGACAGCGCTGCCACTCGCTGGCCGCCTTAGCCTCTTTTCCTTGCCGGGAGGGGTGTCGGAGGTGGCCCTGCGGCGTTGAGGAGCGCCTCGAATCGAGGTGGCGGCGCATCGGAACAACATTTGGGAGGAATGAGACATGCTCGCGACCGATCAGGACCACAATGCACCCGGATCGCTGCATTCCCGTCTGCTGGCAGAAGCCGGCAGATTGTTCCAGGTGCGCGAATTCAACGTCCTGATCGCCCTGGTCGTGGTCGGCGCACTGATCAGTCTCTATACGCCCTACTTCTTGACGACGAACAATCTCATGGGCGTGTTCCGGGCGTTTTCGCTGACCGCGATCATGAGCATCGGCATGGTCATGGTCATCATCACAGGCGGGATCGATCTGTCGGTCGGCTCCGCGATGGGCCTTGCCTCGCTGGTGACCGCCCTTTGCTTCAGCATGGGCTATCCCACTGGGGTCTGCATCGCGGCGGGCCTCGGCGTCGGTCTTGTTTTCGGGCTATGTAATGGTCTGCTCATCACCTTCATCGGCCTGCCGCCGTTTATCGCCACGCTCGGAACGCTGAGCATCGGGCGTGGCCTGATGTACATGATCACCCGCGGCGTGCCGGTCACGCCGGAAACGCCGGAAGCCTTCGCGATCCTTGGCCAGGGCTACCTCGGGCCCGTGCCGGTGCCAGTCATCATCATGGTCGTGCTGATGCTGATCTTCGCGGTGATCATGCGCCGTACCCGCTTTGGCCGGCATGTCTACGCTACCGGCGGCAACGAGCACGCCGCGCGCCTGAGCGGCGTCAAGGTCGATCGCGTCAAGCTGTCTGTCTATGTCCTGTCTTCCACCATCGCTGCATTGGCCGGGGTGATCGGGTTTTCCCGCTACCTTTCGGCCGAGCCGGCTTCGGGTTTCGGGTCGGAACTCGATGTCATCGCCGCGGCCGCGATCGGCGGAGCAAGCCTTGCCGGCGGTGCGGGGAGCGTAACTGGCGCGGTCATTGGTGCGGCGCTTGTCGGCGTGATCGCCAACGGTGTTGTGCTTCTCAACATCAATACCTACGCGCAACAGGCCATCACTGGCGGAGTGATCTTGATCGCCGTCAGCCTGGACGTGCTGCGGAGCAGAATCATGGGAGGAAAGAACTGAAACGAGAAGAATGAGCATGGCGTAACGTCTAATCTAATCACGAAGAATCCAGGCTCGAGGAGAGCTTGCTGAGGAGGAGGATTTCATGCGTGTAATTTTCAATTCCGCTCGCGCGGCGATCTTGACGATGTCGCTTCTGGCAACCGGCGCCGCTTTCGCCAAGGACAAGGCCGACATCACCGTCGCCGTCGTTCCGAAAGTTGCCGTTCCGTTCTTTGACGACTGCAACACCGGTGCGCAGGAAGCTGCCGACAAGCTCGGCGTCAAGTATCAGTGGGTTGTTCCGCAGAACACCCAGGGCTCGACCCAGGTCAAGATCATCGAGGATCTGATCGCTCGTCACGTAGACGGCATCGCAATTTCGGTGAACGAGCCGAAGTCCGTCGAAGGCATCATCAAGCAGGCTGTCGATGCCGGCATTTCCGTTCTGACTTTCGACAGCGACAGCGCAAACAGCGGCCGTAGCATGTATATCGGCACGATCAACCAAGCCGCTGGCGAAACCATGGGCAAGGCGATGGCAGAGGCCATCGGAGGCGAGGGCAAGGTTGCCATCGTGACCGGTCAGCTGGGTGCATCGAACCTGAACGAACGCATCGCCGGCGTGAAGAAGGCACTGGAAGCGTATCCGAAGATCACGATCGCCGCTACCGAAGGCACCGAAGACGACCTTGCCCGCGGTGTCTCGGTGACCGAAGCGTTGCTTCGCGCCAATCCGGATCTCAAGGGCATCTTCGGCATCAGCCAGGTCGGCGGTCCCGCAGTCGCCAAGGTGCTTGCCGAAAAGGAATTCGCTGACCGCAAGGGCGTGCTGAAGGTGTTCGCCTTCGATGACCTGCCGGATACGATCAAGGGCGTCAAGGACGGCTTCATCGACGGCATCATGGTCCAGCGTCCGGTGACGATGGGACGTCTGGCCGTCGAGCATCTGGTGGCCCAGATCACCGGCGAAGAGAAGAGCCCGGCCGATGTCGATACGGGCGTCACAGTCGTAACTGCCGAGAATCTCGGAAGCTACACGAAGTAAGACCTGCAATAGGCGGGTGCGGGAGCCACTGTGCTTCCGCACCCCTCTCGACTGGGCCAGGATGCGAGCGGACGATGACCCCTTTTCTTGAAATGCACAATATTTCAAAAACCTTCCCAGGCGTGAAGGCGTTGAACGGGGTTGATCTCACCCTCTATCGGGGCCAGGTCCATGCCGTCGCCGGCGAGAACGGAGCGGGAAAAAGCACGCTGATGAAGATCATGACCGGCGTGCTGCGTTGCGATCCTGGCGGCAGGATCGAGGTCGAAGACCAGGAAGTCGTGATCTCCGATCCTGTGCATGCCAGATCCCTGGGAATAACCATCATCTACCAGGAGCTCGCGGTGGTCGACAATCTCTCGATCGCGGAGAACATCTTCCTTGCCCGGGAACCATTGAACATGGCCGGTCTGATCGACCGGCGAAAGATGAATGCGGCAGCAGCAGCCGTTCTCGCCGAGCTCGACATGAAGCTCAATCCGGCAATGCTGGTCGGCGATCTGAGCATCGGGCAGAAACAGATGGTCGAGATCGCGCGGGCGATCTCCTATCAGTCGAAGCTCATTATCATGGACGAACCGACCGCATCGCTCAGCCATCACGAGGCCACGGTCCTCATGCGCATGGTCAAGAAGCTCGCCGCGCAGGGTATCGGCATCGTCTACATTTCGCACCGCCTGGAAGAAATCTTTGAGATTGCCGATACGGTGACCGTGATGCGGGACGGCGAAACCGTGGATTCGCGTCCCATTGCGGAGATGACCCGTGATCTGCTGGTGCGCAAAATGGTCGATCGCGAGCTGTCGCAATTCTTCGGCGAACATGTTTCCCATGCGACCGATGAAGTCCTTCTGTCGGTGCGCAATCTGAGCATGTACCGGCCGACCCATCATTCGGCTCGCGTCAGTGACGTCAGTTTCAATCTGCATAAAGGGGAAATTCTCGGCTTCTTCGGCCTTATCGGTGCCGGCCGCACGGAGATCATGGAGATGATTTTCGGCAGCCGAGCCTATGTCGGCGAGATCCGCATCGACGGAAAGACGGTCAAGATCACCGACCCTTCAGTCGCCATCCGCGAGGGATTGGGCTTCGTCACGGAGGACCGCAAGGCGCAAGGTCTGGTACTGGGCATGTCGGTCCGTGAAAACTTCAGCCTCACCCACCTTGCGGATTATTGCCGCCTGGATTTCGTCGATCGCGGCCGCGAAACGAAGCGGTGCCGGGAATTCATCCAGTCGCTCGGGATTAAGACGCCCAGCCCGGAGCAGAAGGTTGTCAATCTTTCGGGCGGCAATCAGCAGAAGGTGATCATCGCCAAGTGGGTTGCCCGCAGGCCGCGCATCCTGATCGTCGACGAACCGACCCGTGGCATTGACGTCGGTGCGAAAGCCGAAGTCCACGCGCTGCTCAACAAGCTGGCTGAGGAAGGCATGTCGATCATTGTGGTGTCGTCGGACCTGCCGGAAATCCTCGCGATCAGCGACCGGGTCATTGTCCTCAAGGAGGGGCGGATCAGCGGTGGTTTCACCCATCAGGAAGCCAATCAGGAAAACGTGATGTTGGCGGCGACGGGCTGAACCCGGTCAGGCAGCGCAACATCCGCAACAGCAATATCAGCAGTAATGGAGCATGAGATGAGCAAACGCATAATGTTTACCGGTGGCAGCGGCAAAGCTGGAAAGCATGTCGTTCAATACCTCGTCGACCAGGGTCATCAGGTCCTGAATATCGACACCAAGCCGCTCGATAATCCCAAGGTCCGCACGCTGATCACCGACATCACGGACAGCGGGCAGGTCTTCAACGCATTTTCGAGCTATATGGGTCTGCATGAATTCGACCCCTCGCTGAGGGCCCAGCCTGTGGACGCTGTCGTCCATTTCGCGGCGATCCCGCGGATTATGATCACACCGGACAACGAGGTATTCCGCATCAACACGATGGGGACCTACAACGTCATCGAGGCTGCGGTGAAGCTCGGGATCAAGAAGGTGATCATCGCCTCCTCGGAGACGACCTACGGTCTGGTCTTCGCCAACGAGCCCCGCGATCCGGTGCATTTCCCGCTGGAAGAGGACTATCCCGTCGATCCGATGGACAGCTATGCCCTGTCGAAGATCTGCAACGAGAAGACCGGACAGGCTTTCGCCTTGCGGTCCGGGGCGGACATCTACGCTATTCGCATCGGCAATGTGATCGAGCCGCACGAATACGAACTCTTCCCGAAATGGTTCGCCGATCCCGGTTTCCGCAAGCGGATCGCCTGGAGCTACATCGACGCGCGCGATCTTGGACAGATCATCGATCTTGCTGTCCACAAGGACGGGCTGGGTTTCGAGATATTCAACGCCGCCAACGACGAGACATCCTCCGACCTGCCGACGCAGGAGTTGATCGACCGTTTCTATCCGGGCGTCGAGATCACGCGTCCTATCGGCGAGTATGAGAGCCTGCTTTCGAATCGCAAGGTGCGCGAGATCCTCGGCTTCCGTGAGAAGCACTCGTGGCGAAAATATGTTGGGCAGAACTGATGCGCATTTCGCGTTCATGCGCTGGCCGTCTGTAGAGTGCTACAAAAAGCGGGCATATGCATAATAATTACGCATATCGGATATTCACGTTAAGCGATGCTTAACCCTATGTTTGTAGGGTTTTTCTACGAATTAGTTCGGTTTCCCACCGAGTGCAGCGGTGGCATTTAATCATCAAGTAGCGTCTTGCGGCATAGCATCGCCATGCCGCATACGGGGAGGCGCACGTGGAAAAACTGCCCAAGCATTTCCGTTCTTGTGAACGCCAGAACATGGCGGTGTCGCAAACTGCGACCCGCAGATATTCGCCGCTGAACCGATTTGCGGCAGCTCCGCCATCGTCTCAACCGGTGCCCCGCCGGCGGCCATGGCCGTGTACTTCCCCCGCTAGCCTTTGAACCGCAACGCGGGGCGGCCCCCCCTCGATTACTAAACCCACAGATATGATTCTTCGTCCACAGATCCTGGATACTGGGAGGTATTCCTATGTCTATTATTACAACCACGCGCCAAACATCGGGCGCTATTCTTCGGGCCGACGGCCCCCGCAAAGCTCGAAAATCCTCGCGCGGCATTCGCAGCACGCTCCTTCTCATCGTTGCCGCATTCATGCTCGGCCTGCTCGGATTTTCCCTTGTCAGCATGAGCACGGCGCTGAACAGCATGCGCACGGCCCAGACGATGCGTGCCAATAATAGTGTGGGAAGCCTCTTCCTCGAGAGTGCAGGAGCGCTCGCGGCGGAGCGGGGCTTGACCAACGCGGCCTTGGCCGCGCCACTCAAGGCGGACCCTCAAGTGCTGGCGGAGATCCAAAAACTACGCGAGCGCAGCCAAGGCGCACTCAACGCAGCATTGGACGAAGTCCGCTCGGCCTCCGATTTCCCTGCAAAGGAAGCCCTGATTTCCAAGGTGACGGGGGATTACCAAGGCCTGCAGTCGCTGCGCCTAGCAGTCGATGCACAGCTTGCATCGGAATCATCGGCGCGAGATGCGTCCGTTTCGGCCAAATGGGTGCCGACGGTCACGACATTGATCATGAGCTCGCAGGAATTGCGCACCGCAGCTCAGGTCGTGCCGTCATCAGCGCTGGCACGAACACAGATCATGTTGGACCTGAGGCAGGCCATGTGGGTGATCAGCGAATACGCAGGACGCGAGCGGGCGATGATTGGCGGCATGATTGCACGCGACGCCAAGTTTGATTCCGGGACGCTTTCGACTCTATCCGAATACCACGGCCGGGTGGAACAGGCATGGGCGCAGATCAAGGCCTATGAAAAGCGCGAATTTGCCAATCCGTTGGTTCTTACGGCAATCCGTGGAGCAGAGGCTAGCTATTTCGGCAGTTTTGAAGAGGTCCGGGAACGCGTGTATGCTGCCGGTACCGGTCATGAGATCTATCCCCTCAGCGCGGATCAATGGATTGCCGCGGCCACGAAGGGCATCGACAGTCTTTTGCTTCTCTCCGCGACGATCGGCGAAGCCACAGCGAACTACACGCATCTGATCGAGAATGACGGTCGAGACAGCGTCATGATTAGTGCCGCCGTTCTTGTAGTGACGCTTGTTCTGGGCGGTTTCGCATTCTGGGTTGTTGCTTACCGCGTGGCAAACCCGATCCAGTCCCTGACCGCGACGATGTCCCGCCTGGCCGACGGTGATCTGGAGGCGTCCATTCCCTCGGTGGAGCGTGGAGACGAGGTCGGGCAGATGGCCCGCGCAGTTGAGGTATTCCGCGAGGCCGCGATTAACAATCGTCGTCTGGAGGCCGAGGCCCTGGACAGTCGCGAACTGAGCGAACAGGAGCGACGTGAACGGGAGGCACAAAGGGCAGCCGAAGCGCAGAAGCTGAAGGAGGCAACTGATGCGCTTGCTACGGCTCTCGGCGAGTTGGCGAAAGGTGATGTCGGCTATCGTATCGATACGCCGTTCGCCGATGGTCTCGACAAACTTCGCCTCGACTTCAATGAGTCCGCGGCCAAACTGGAAGACGCGTTGCGATCAGTCGGTGACAATGCCTCGGCCATCTACGCCGGTTCCGAACAGATCCGCGCTGCGGCGGACGATCTGGCCAGACGCACGGAAATGCAGGCCGCCTCGGTCGAGGAAACAGCGGCCGCTATCGAACAGATCACGACCGCTGTCCGCGACACCAGCCGCAGGGCAGGAGAGGCCGGCACGCTCGTGTCTCGCACCCGTGAGCAGGCGGAGCGCTCTGGCGTCATAGTCGAACAAGCTGTGGCCGCTATGGGTGCCATCGAGGCTTCATCGCACGCGATCACCAACATCATCGCGGTCATCGACAATATTGCCTTCCAGACAAACCTTCTGGCCCTGAACGCCGGGGTCGAAGCGGCTCGCGCCGGCGATGCGGGCAAGGGATTTGCAGTGGTTGCGCAGGAGGTGCGGGAACTGGCCCAGCGCTCTGCAAATGCCGCACAGGAAATCAAGGCCCTGATCACGAGCTCTGCCGGGCAGGTGCAGTCGGGGGTCTCGCTTGTCGGCGAGACCGGCAACGCCCTGCGGTTGATCGTGAGCGAGGTGCAGGAGGTGAACCGACATGTGGTGGCCATCGTCGAGGCGGCTCGTGAACAGTCTGTCGGCCTAGGCGAGATCAACGAGGCAGTTAACCAAATGGACCAGAGCGCCCAGCAGAACGCGGCTATGGTCGAGCAGTCGTCCGCCGCCAGTCACAGCCTCGCCCTGGAAGCAGGAGCCCTCAACAGCCTGCTAGCCCGGTTCCACTTCGGACAAGGGTCCACAGTGACACGGCCTGCCGCAGCGCATGTGCCCAACGCAAGATCGGCAGTGGCCGCCTGACGGCTCGTTTGGCGGGAGTACCGAGGACAAGAATCGTTTGGGGGCGGCCATCACGTTGCCGCTCCCATCCGACTATTGCCTCATCGCTCATCAAAAAAGATGAACTGATGTGGATGCCTCCTTCGTCTGGCGGCGGCATGATGCCTGCATTCCTCCGTGGCGGTGCTCACGTGAGCGCTAGCATCACATCAAGTCTGCAGCACGAATCTCTGCCCGTTGAAGGAAAGTACAGTGAACGTCCAAAGTGCTTCTACGATTCATGGGACATCCGGCGTCTTGCCGGCGCAGGAACGCCGTATATCGCTGACCATCCGTGTCCTGCTCCTCTCGATCGTGGCGATTTTTGTGGTCAGCTTGCTCTTCGCTGCTTCCGCCAATCTGCTCTCGGCATGGGGCACCATGCGCAGCGCGCACATCATGCATCGCAATGCCGAAGTTGGTGGTCTCTTTCTGACCGGCGCCAAGTTGCTCGCTATTGAGCGCGACATTACTAACACCGCACTCGCGGCCCCCGCCGCCGCCGATTCGGAAAAGGTTGCGCGGATTGCCGAACTGCGCCAGCGCGGCGACGCGGCACTCGTTTTGGCACTGGAAAGGGTGCGCGACGTAACTGATTTCACCGGCAAAGATGCCCTGATCGCCACTGTGCACCAGAACCGAGACGCTCTCATTTCTCTCCGGCGCGACGTCGACTGGCAGCTTTCGCTTTCCGGCTCGGCGCGGGATGGTGCTCTTGTGGACCGGTGGGTGCCGACTGTCACGGCGCTCATCATGTCGCTGCAAAACCTGCACGTCACCGCCCAGGAAGTGCCACCGACAGCACTCGTCCACACCCAGATCATGCTTGATCTGCGCCAGATGCTGTGGGTCGTTAGCGAATATGCCGGCCGCGAACGGGCGATGCTCGGAAGCATGATCGTCCGCCAGGATCGCATCGACGACGAAACCCTCGCCACGCTCACCGAATATCGCGGCCGGCTCGAACAGTCGTGGGTGTCGGTTGAGGTCTATGCCGGCCGCGCCTTCGCCAATTCAGCGGTGCTTCGCGCCATTGAGGTGGCGAAGGCAGAGTTTTTCGGCAACTTCAGCACACTGCGAGAGAATGTCTACAAGGCCAGCGCCGAGGGGCGCCCCTATCCCCTTGATGGCGATGAGTGGATGGCGGCGGCAACCCAGGCCATAGACAGTCTCCTTGCCCTTTCCGACGCGACGGGTTTGGCGACCAGCAACGATGCCAGCCAGGCCGCGGCGAGCGGCTTCACGAATCTGGTGGCGAGCTCTGTCCTGCTGGTTGTCGCCGCGGCGCTTGGTGCTTTGGCCTTCTTCATCGTCGTCACAAAGATAACTCGCCCGATCCATGCAATGACTGGGTTGCTGGAAGCCTACAAGACCGCGCTCGACCAGCATGCGATCGTGGCAATCACCGACCGCCGGGGTCGGATCACTCACGTCAACGAACCCTTCTGTCGCATCAGCCGCTACGGGCGGGATGAGCTAATTGGCCGCTACCACAACATCGTCAATTCTGGCCATCATCCGCCGGAGTTCTTCACGGCCATGTGGCGCGTTATCGCCGACGGCAGGATCTGGCGCGGCGAGATCTGCAATCGCGCCAAGGATGGTACGCTGTACTGGGTCGATACAACCATCGTCCCCTATTTTAACGAAGCTGGTCGCATGGACGGCTATGTCTCCATCCGCTACGACATCACCAAACGCAAGCTGGCCGAAGCGCACCTGAGCGCGGAGAACGCACGCCGCGAACACGTAGAGACTCTGCTCCGCGACATCATCGAAACCATTCCAGACGGCGTCGCTGCCTTCGACCGAGAGGAGCGTCTGATCCTCAGCAACAGGGCCTATCGAGAACTCCACGACACGATCGCGCAGGATATTGTTCCGGGCGCTCGGTTCGAGGACCTGATGAGACTAGCCTTGGAGCGTGGGCAGTTCGTGCTTTCGAACGATATGGAGGAGGGCATCGCCAGCTATCTTGCCGCCCGCCTCGCCAAATTCCGTCGGCCCGCCGGCCCGTTAGTCCAGCACCTGCGCGACGACCGCTGGCTGCAGGTGCGTGAGCGGCGTTCGGAGTCCGGCAACACGGTGGGAGTGCGCACCGACATCACCGAGCTGAAGCGGGCGGAACTCACCATCAAGGAACAGGCAGAGCGCGATTCGCTTACTGGTCTCTACAATCGCTCGGTGCTTACGGATAGCCTGCAGCGCGCCTGCGCCCGCGCCCGCCGCGGTGGTTACATGGGCGCGCTGGTGGTTGCCGACCTGGACAAGTTCAAGTCGATAAACGATACGCTCGGCCACGACGCCGGAGATGCCCTACTCAGGGCGGTGGCCGCCCGGTTCAGCATGGCGCTGCGCGTAGGCGACATAATCATCCGCCTCGGCGGAGATGAATTCGCCATCATCCTGCCGAGGATCGCCAGTCACGCGGCGCTCGAGCGGCTTATGAGCCGGGTGCGCAAGACCGTTTCGGGGGCCGTATCCATCGGATCGCACAGCATTATTCCCAATTGCAGTTTTGGTGTCAGCCTGTTTCCCGATCAGGCCAATACGCCCAATGAACTGATGAAGAACGCCGACATCGCCCTCTATGAGGCGAAGGGCACCAACCGTGGCGGCTGGCGCATCTTCGACAAGACCATACGCTCGACCCTGGAGCGGCGCGAAAGGCTGGC
This sequence comes from Allorhizobium sp. GW101-3B10, assembly GCF_059424725.1. Taxonomy (NCBI): domain Bacteria; kingdom Pseudomonadati; phylum Pseudomonadota; class Alphaproteobacteria; order Hyphomicrobiales; family Rhizobiaceae; genus Allorhizobium; species Allorhizobium sp. GW101-3B10. The sequence continues at coordinate 4,986,405 of NZ_JBWKZR010000001.1, forward strand.
CGTCGCGCTGCGGAGCGATCTTTCGGCCGGGCGGCTGGCCATTGCGCTTCAGCCGCAAGTCTCGCTCGCCGACGGCAGGCATGTCGGCTTCGAGGCCCTTGCGCGCTGGAATCTCAACGGCCGGCCGGTTTCGCCTGGGGAGTTCATCCCCGTATCGGAAGAGACTGGTTCGATCGTGCCGCTCGGTACCTTCATGCTGGAAACGGCACTCTCCTCGGTCCAGGCCATGGAGAAGGCGGGCTTCGCCTTTGGCACAATCGGCGTAAACGTGGCGGCCGCACAGCTGAAGCAGGTCGGCTTTGTGCCGCTGGTCGCTGCGATGCTAAAGCGGTTTCGGGTCGCGCCATCCAGCCTTGAACTGGAGATCACCGAGAATGTTCTGCTCGATGGAGCCGTGGATACGATCGCCCCGACACTCAACCAACTTGTCCAGCTCGGCGTCAGGATTGCGCTCGATGATTTCGGCACCGGTTATGCTTCACTCATCCATCTCAAGCGCTTTCCGGTGCATCGGCTGAAGATCGATCGATCCTTCGTCGGTGATATCGAAACCAGTCAGGACAGTGCCGCAATCTCGCGCGCGATCATTGGACTCGCACACAGCCTCGATCTGCAAGTGGTGGCCGAAGGTGTGGAGAACGAGCGCCAACTCTCCTACCTGCACGCCCACGGATGTGACTACGCTCAGGGCTATCTGTTCGGACGGCCGTTGGAGGGAAGTGAACTCGACGACTATGTCGCGATCCGCGCTAGCTCTGCCGGTCCGGTCCAGTCCAGTGCAAATCTCGCGAGACCCTTTGCCCCTGTCGACCGAGGGCCGCGCGATAAGCCCGGTATGGATATGCGAGTCGACAGAAGTAGCTGCGTCAATGACTGTTTAGCTTGAAACCCGCTTGGGCGCAGTTCGAGCGGGAAGCGCAGTCTCCCTGTCGTGCGCCTTGAAGTCGCCTGGAAGCGGAAGCACGGAGTAGTTCGGGGCTTTCCACCGATTGCATCGGGCGCCACCAGATGAGCAACCACTGTTTTTCTATCTGGACGGTCGTCGGCTGGAAGACCAGGAAGGGGAAAGACGTGAGCACGATTTGGCAAGGCGGACGAAGGCTGAGGGCCGTTGACGATCTTTTCGAGAGGTACGGCACTGTTCGGCGGCGAGACTGCACGAGTGCCCGTCCGCAGTTCCGTTCCTTTCTGTTGCGGGCATTTTTCTATGTCCTGGTCGGCTTTAGGCTTCTGCACAGCCGCCGCTTGACGGTCTGGCTGCCCATTGCGATCGCTGCGGCGACTGGTCTGATACTGGCTGCCTTCGGCGTGCATGTTGCAGGCGGCGGCCTCTATAAGATGCACCCTCTCAGGGCGAGACTGCTGCGGGCAGCCGTCTGGGCGTGCATCGCGGCTGTCTTGTGGCGGGCCGCGGCCGGTATCCGAAACTAACCCTTGCCGTCACCGGACCCGGTGGCGTGGCGGCAACCCACTGGTTCAGCCGTCCACAAGGCTTCTCGATGTCCCAGGAAAATGTGGCTCACCGTCATCGATCAAGGGCGAGGGCCTGGCATAGTCGGTGAGCTTGCCGGTATCGGCAATGTCGACCTGCAGCCCCTTGATATTCACACCGTAAGCCGACAACGCCGAAAATCCGCGCGACAGGTTTTCCGCGGTCATGCCGAGATAGGCGGCCAGCACCCGCTTTTCGAAGGGGATGGTCAGGCATCCTTCTCCACCCTGGCCACGCTCTTCCCTGAGCAGCCAGTTGGCCAGCCTTTCCGTGCCGCTGCGCAGCTTCTGGTTCTTCAATTCCTTCACCGTTCGCCGATAGGCGCTTGCTAGCTCGAACACCACAGCCTTCATGAAATCGTGATCCTCTCCCAGCAGGTCCCGAATGAGAGTGGCTGGAATCATCAGTATCCGCGCGGGTGTCAGCGTCTTGGCGGACTGAAGGCAAATGTCGTTGTTTAGTACCGCCGCAAGTATGAACAGATTTACAGGTCCCAGGATTTCAATTACCGTCTCGTCACCAGCTGCAGACGACGACATTTGCACAAGTCCGTCGAGGACGATGTAGAGGAAATCTGCTGGCCTATTCTCCTCGAGGAGCATCGTCCCTGCAGGGAATGATTGCAGGAAGCTGGGGGCTATTGCCCGTTGGAGAGTGTTTTCCTTCACCCCCCTGAAGACGTTCAGACATTTCAGTTTTTCGATATCTTCTGCTCGCATCGATGGGTCCTGCTTCGTTGCGGCGAATATCAATCCATGCAGCGAAAAATGTCAAACGAAGAAACGAAATACGTATTACCAAAATACAAATACATCAACTTAAGTAACGAAAAGTGTCAATAAAGTAAAAATAGAACAAAAATACGTAACCGTTGACCCAGATCAATAAAAAAATCCTGCGATTGGCCTCTTATTGCTTGCGAAAC
>NZ_JBWKZR010000002.1:0-254907 GCF_059424725.1 Allorhizobium sp. GW101-3B10
ATGAACGTGAAAAAGGCGATGTTGGACTCGGTATCGAGCTTCGCCGATATCATTCTCGAACAGGGTAGCGAGATTTCGTCGAAACTCGACATGCTGCGCATGGAGAAGTTTCCGCCGAATGCGCAAAAAACCCTTCGCATGTTTTCGCTGGCAGAAGTCGCCCAGTTCGTGGGCGTCTCGCAGAGCTATCTGAAGAAATTGCATCTCCAGGGCAAGGGTGTCGAGCCGAGTGTCACTTCGACCGGCAGGCGCTACTATACAGCCGCCCAGATGAACGAGCTTCGCACCCTTCTCGATCGCGTCCCCCATCGCAAACCCGGTGACAAGCTGCAAGTCATCGCCGTTGTCAATTTCAAGGGCGGTTCTGGCAAGACAACGACGGCAGCCCACCTGGCGCAGTTCCTGGCCTTGAGCGGTTACCGGGTCCTGGCGATCGACCTCGACCCCCAGGCCTCACTGACCGCTCTTTATGGCATCCAGCCCGAGCTCGACGAGAAGCCGTCCTTCTATGAAGCGATACGGTATGACGAAGGCCGCCGATCGATCGACGAGATCATCCAGTCTACCAATTTCCCGAATCTCGACATCGTGCCGGCAAACCTGGAGCTCCAGGAATATGAATACGAGACGCCGCTTGCCATGCAGCGGAAGGACTCGATGCAAGGCAAGCTCTTCTACACCCGTATTGGTTCCGCGCTGGCGGAAGTCGATGACCGTTATGACGTCGTTGTCATCGACTGCCCTCCCCAGCTTGGCTATCTGACCTTGACGGCCCTGACCGCCGCCACCTCCGTTCTGATCACGGTTCATCCGCAAATGCTCGACATCATGTCGATGTCCCAGTTTCTGCTGATGCTCGGGAGCATCTTGAAGAGTGTCGAGGGCGCAGGCGTGAACGTCAGTCTCGACTGGTTCCGCTACCTGATCACCCGGTTCGAGCCGATGGACGTGCCGCAGCAGCAAATGGTCGGGTTCATGCAGTCCATGTTTGCCCAGCAGATGATGAAGAACCACATGGTCAAGACCACCGCCGTCTCGGACGCCGGCTTGACGAAACAGACGCTCTACGAGGTTGAACGGTCACAATTTACCTCCTCGACCTATGACCGCGCGCGCGAGGCCATGGATCTGGTAAACGGCGAAGTGATCGAGCTGCTGCAGGCCGCCTGGGGGCGCCGCAATGACTGAGCCGTTGTCAGCCGTACAAACCCGCATTTTGTTGAAAGATTACATGAGTTTGATCTGCCTGGGAGGTTTCCGGCATGGCGCGTAAGGACATCTTCGCCAACATCACGGCGAACGAGACCACCAGGCCGGAACGCAAGGCCACCCCTGGCTATGCCAATCGCGGTGCATCGCGCTCCATGATCAATTCGCTGAGCGAGCTTGCGGAAAAGGCGGCCATGGCCGACCAGGCATTGGTAGGCGAAGCAGTCTTGGATATCGATCCGGCCCAGGTTGATGATTCCTTCATCTCGGACCGCATGGGCGAGGACGATGCCGCTTTCAAGGAACTGGTCGATGCGATCCGGGAGCGGGGACAGGACACGCCTGTCCTGGTGCGCCCGCACCCGACCAGCGAGGGGCGTTACCAGATCGTATTCGGTCACCGGCGGGTCCGGGTGGCGAGGCTCCTTGGCCGCAATGTCAAAGCAGTCGTCAAGCCTGTCTCCGACATCGACCATGTGATTGCCCAGGGCCAGGAAAACTCTGCCCGGGAAAACCTCTCCTTCATCGAGCGTGCCGCCTTTGCCCACCACCTTCAGGAGATGGGCCACGAGCGACGCACGATCCAGTTGGCCCTGTCTGTGGATGCCCCTCTCCTCACCCGCATGTTGTCGGTGACCAGCCGCGTGCCCGAGGCGCTCATTCGGGCGATCGGCGCGGCAAAGGGGATCGGTCGCGATCGCTGGCTCGATGTTGCCCAGCTGATCGAACATCCGGACGCTCTGGCTGCTGCCAACCGGCTTGTTGGTGACGAGCGCTTTTCCAAGCTGCAGTCGGAGGAACGTTTCGACCTTCTGGTCTTAGAGATCAGGAAGGCGCGCAAGCCGCAAAAACGGACCAAGGCAGCCGGCAGCTGGCAGTCCAAGGATGCAGGCGTAACTGCTGAGTTCAAGGGCGCGGGAAAGAGCTACTCGATCGCCCTTAAGGCCAAAGATGCCGCGAGTTTCGGCCGGTTCATCTCCGAGAATTTGGAGAGACTACACGAAGAGTTCAAACAGACGATGAAATCTCAAGGAGACTGACCGCAAAAGAAAAAGGCCCCCCAAACGTCGCCGTCCCGGAAGCCTTCCTCATATCCTAGCAGTTTGAGAATCGCATCTCCAGGAATCATAGTCAAGAGTCTTTGGCACCGTTTTGGGTGAGTGGATTTCTTTTGCCTTGCAGAAGGTGAAGAAAGATGCAGACGCATGGTGTGACGACGCCTTTTGGGCGGCGGTCGATGACGCTTGCCCTTGTGGGAAGGCAGCTCGAGAGCGCAGATATCAAGGCGGGCAAGACCGCGGACAAGTGGAAAGTGTTTCGTGATGTGTGCGAGGCAAGGGCGCTCCTGGGCGTCCAGGATCGCGCGCTCACCGTTCTCGACGCACTGCTGAGCTTTTATCCGCAAAACGAATTGTCGGAGGATCGAGGTCTCGTCGTATTCCCCTCGAATGCGCAATTGTCGATCCGCGCGCATGGGATCACTGGGACGACCCTTCGACGGCACCTGGCGGCCCTGGTGGATGCTGGCCTGATTTCCCGCAAGGACAGTCCCAACGGCAAGCGTTACGCGCACAAGGATCGCTCAGGCGATATCGAACAGGCCTATGGGTTCAGCCTAGCCCCGCTTCTGGTGCGCGTCGAGGAGCTGGCCGACCTGGCTCAGCAGACCGCTGCCGCGCGCAAGCGGTTCCAGATCACCAAGGAAGCCCTTTCCATCTGCCGGCGGGATGTCCGAAAGTTGATCTCGGCGGCCATGGAAGAAGGTGCTGCTGGCAATTGGGCCGTGATCGAGGAACAGTATCTGGGTCTTGTGCGGCGGATTCCGCGCACACCGACGATCGAAACGCTCGCCCCCATCCTCGAAGAAATGGGTATGCTGCGCGACGAGATCGTCAATCTTCTGGAATCCCAGATGAAATCACAAAAAACAGACGCCAATGATGTCCGTTTTGAACGCCACATACAGAATTCAAATACCGAATCCATCCATGAACTTGAACCTAGCTCTGGAAAAGAGCAGGGCGAAAGCCCGAGCCCGGCCAAACGGCAGACGCGTGAGCCGCTTAAGGCTTTTCCGTTGGCGATGGTGTTGAAGGCGAGCCCCGACATCGCCGATTACGGGCCCGGGGGCCAGATCGAAAACTGGCGGGATCTGATGGCGGCCGCGGTCGTGGTTCGATCTATGCTCGGCGTGAGCCCATCGGCTTATCAGGATGCCTGCGATGCGATGGGGCCAGAAAATGCAGCGGTTGCGGTTGCCTGTATCCTCGAAAGGGCAGGGCATATCAACTCCGCCGGCGGATACCTGCGCGATCTGACGCGAAAGGCGGAACGTGGCGAGTTCTCGCTCGGGCCCATGCTGATGGCGTTGATGCGGGCAAATAGTGTCAAGGGGCAGAGGACGGCATAGCAGGGCAATGGCATCTGGCTCGAATTTTCTCTTTTTGCGCAAGGATCGAATCCCAGGTGCATCCGAGACCCAATTTTGGAATCGAGAAATGTCTTGCGACGAAAGATTGGAATCCCAAATTTCCATATGCGTTTGCCCTGGACGGCATAGGCGGGCGGCGGAGGATCGACCGGTGGGTGCCGTTTTGTGCAGGCTTCAAGCGAAGTCACCCGAGCGCAGCGCGTGTTCTTGAGAGCAATGCACGAACCCGGACAACTTTCGGGGCCACTATTTCTCTTCCCGTGGTCAACATACCGTTAACCACGAAAATTTGCGACAAGCTCCCGCGAACAGTCGGCTTCAGAAAAGGCTAGCCAGGAGGGGCAACGTTAACGCGTTCTCAAGGACGCGGATCAGCAGCGGCAGAACCAGAACGAGAGGGAGGGTTCGGAGAGATAACGATCAGATTTTTGGTTCATTGCTCCGCAGCTTGCACACCCGGTGCAAACCGGGTAGTGTCAGACAAAATCTAAGAACGTCTAACATCTATCGTTTTATGGAGACGTCGATGACAAAACAGAGCCGCGAAAAAAACATCACATCATCGTCGCCGGGCGGCCTTCTCACAACGGCCGCCCGGTCCGCTAAAGCCGAGCAATTCGTAACGGTTAGCAAGGCCCGGTTCGAGGCCGTGATGAAAGCCGCTGAGCATTCCGGCTTGCTGGGTGAAAAGAGCAGGCGGATCGGCGGCCGTATCAGTCCTGCTCTCATCGAGCAGGCGAAAAAACATACGGGTATTGAGACAGACACGGATCTGATCGAATTTGCATTGGCGAATGTAGCCCTGGATGATAGTTTTGGAGCCACGTTCCGGAAGACGCAAGGCACTGTAGACCCCGATCTGAAACTGGGTTTCTAAGTTGTCAGACTTTGATTTTGATGCAGCAGCCCGCTGGGCTCGCTTTGATCCCTACCGAACTCTTGCTCGACGTGAGGACGATGAACTCCCGTTCGTCAGTGATCGGGCGGACAGTGGCCAGGAGCTTCTTCTCGATACGTGTGTCTATATCGACGGCCTCCAGGGACGTGCGCCCGAGGTCGTCGCCGATCTGCTGGATATCAGAGTGAGCAATCATTCGACCGTGGCTATTCAGGAGTTGATGCACACTGTTGGCGTCCTGGATCCTAAGCACGCTGGCACCAAGGGAGCGGTGCGCCAGATTGGCGTGACAATCACGGACATGAAGCCGCACCGTATTTTTGCGCCCGATCCTGACGTGCTGGGGCGCTCAGCGCTCCTTTCCGGCATGCTGTGCCGCCTTCAGGGCTATGAAAAAGATGCACGCTTGCGGGCACTTCACGACTGTGTTCTCTTTTTGCAGGCTCAGAAAATGGGATTTACGGTCCTTACAGCCAACGTCAGCGACTTTGATTACCTTCTGCAGTTGATCCCTTCCGGGCGGGCTTTGTTCTACAGGGCAGGGCAGTAATCCCGAGCTACCAAATTGAGGTTCGTTCAATAGGTTCGGCTGGCGCGTCAAGTTGTGCGTACGCGCGATCCTTTGGATCGCTCGCCCTAGAAATGGTTTGGCAGCATTACATAGGCTCGCCTCGTTTCCCAATGAGGATAATCAATTATGGCACAAGGCGCGCAGCCCGTCCTGTTCGCCTTGTGGCATGGTTGTAGTAGCTGGATGCCTGTTGCACCGAGCGGTGTCGCGACTGCTCCATTGCTTCGGGGAGGGGGACCCCACGATTGGCGGCCTCGGTCAGATATCCGGATCGCAATCCGTGCGCGGAAAACTCTCCAGCCTCAAACCCGGCGAGCGCCGCCCGGTGCTTGACAATGTCGTTGACGGCTTTCGGATCCAGCGCGCGGCGCGAAACATTGCCCCATCGGTCGATCGCCCGAAACACGCTGCCACTGTCGATCTTCGCTGCGGCGAGCCAGGCATTCAGCGCATCGACGGGCCGGCCGGTCACATAGACGACCTCATCGTTCTCGGCACCACTTGTCTTGGTGCGTCCAAGATGGATGGACAGCGAGGAGAGGGGAGGGCCGTCGTCCACTGCAATCGGTGCTTCGACAGTCAATTGCTCTTTTCTCAAGCCCGCTATCTCACTGCGCCGACGACCGCCGGAGGCAAAGGCCACCATCAGGATCGCGCGGTCGCGGATATCGCGCAGACTGTCGCTCTTGCAGGTCGCGAGCAGCCGAAGCAGGACATCCCCGGTGACAGCTTTGGCGCTCTTGCGCTTGCGCGGGCGCGGCGTGGCACGAACTGCAAGCCGGATAGCCGATTTCACGGCAGGAGACGAGAAAGCACCTTCCAATCCGCGCCATTTGGTCAGCGTCGACCAGCTGGCAAGGCGCCGGCGGACGGTATCGGGTGCATGCGGACCGGCCGATCTCAGAAAACCCTGCGTTTTAAGTCTGTTCTCGACCTCGGCGGGCATGCCATGCTGGGGCTCCGCCAGCCGCTTCTCCGGATCCCAGAGATGATGGGCGACGAACTTCAACGCCAAGGCTTCGGGAGCAGGCCAGGGGAGGCTCTTGCCTGTGGATGCCAGCGACCATGCCTGCAGATAGGACAGATCGGAGGTAAGCGCGCGCAGCGTGTTCGGCCCCATGCCCTCGTTGACCAGATGTCGCAGGGTGTCGATGTCCTGGTCCGTCAGCAGTTCGGCCAGTTCGTCACGTCGGTCTATTGGCAACACGGCGGCGATCGTGTCGAGCTGCGCGGCCCGTCGCGATATGCTCTTGGCGCTTGAGTATCTGTTTGTGGACCTTCCCGTCATGCCGTCCATCCTGTCGTGAAAGGGTATTTGCAAAAGTTACGGAAAACCCGTATATTCCGTAAAAAGGAGTTCTGCCATGACATCGATAGTGACAGCAGCAGCCGTGTCGAAGAATTTCGGCGCCTATCAGGATGCGGCGGTTCGCGAACCGGTGATCATCACCAAGAACGGCCGTCCGCGCACGGTCCTGATCGCCTATGAGGATTACCTGCGGCTTGCCAAGCGCGACCGTCGGGTAGATTTGACGACCCAACTCGGGGATGACGAGCTTGCGGCGATTGCAGCTTCGCAGATGGAGCCCGGTTTTGATCATCTCAATGCCGAGTTGCTAAAGGACAAGCATGCTGCCGACTGAACCGAGGGTCGGCTGGGTCTTTCGTTACTCCTACCTGTGGCACTGGCAGCATCTGGAAGGGCGAGAAGAGGGCGATAAGGATCGTCCCGCGCTGGTGCTTGCGATTGTCGCTACGCTGGATGACGGCACACCCGCGGTACGCGTTCTGCCCATTACCCATTCGCCGCCATCCGATCCGAACGAAGCGATCGAGATTCCAGTTGCCACGAAGCGGCGGCTTGGCCTGGATAACGATCGATCCTGGATTGTTCTGACCGAGAGTAACCGTTTTGTCTGGCCGGGACCGGACGTCCGGCCTGTCGACAGCGATACCGGCTACTATGGTCCCTTGCCGCCAGCACTGTTTGACGAAGTGAAGCGGCGATTTGTGGATCTGGCGAGAGGCCAGCGCCATCAGGCCACGGCTCGCAACGAGTAACCTGTATCGGTGTCCAGTCATTGCTTCTCAGCGTGGCGTGGGTGCTCGCCGCCCCTCTGGGGGTGATTTGCCTACATTCTAGTGTCAGCACCGCGTCAGATCAATCGCTTCCGATAAGCAATACTTATCGATGGTTATGACCGCAACCTACAGAACCACGTAGTGACGGACACAAACTATCGACTGGTGTCCGTTTAGCAAATCATTTACCATGATTTCAATGTCTTATGATCTCACCAAATTGCCCATTTCAGCGCTGTTGCGGCCAATTTCGGACGCGGGCTCGGCGTTGACCCGTCTAGACGAGCGGATCGCGCGTTCGCCGGTCGGCGAGGGTTTTGTCGAACGCTCGCACTTCACCGATGCCTGCGCTTCGCTGTGGATCGATGGCGAACTCGTCCACCTAGAAGACCTCGTCCTCCACGACGCGACGAAGGATATTCGCACGCCGACCCACGAGCTGACAATCGCTCGCGACGTTTTGAAAACTCGCCGGCGCATCGCCGCGCAGACACCCGGTTGGGCGCTGTCGCCGGACGGTCTTCGCAGCGTGCGCGGGCAGCCGTGGCCTGCACCATCTCATGGTGACGACGGCTCCGTTGCGATCGGGACTGCCGAGCCGAATGTCGACGCGGACGGAGCAGGGGAGGGGGAGACCGGCGATGACGACGCAAGCGCGCTTGACGCCGAGTTTGCTGCCATCGATGCGGTGCTCGCGCGATCGGAGGCGGCCATCGAAAATGCAAAGCAGCCTAGTGCGGCTGGCGCGCGCGAAAGAGATCCGCTGGTCTATGATCTCGACTGGGACGAGGACGAGCGGCTGGAAGAATGGCGCGGCGTGTTGCGCCAGGCACAAAATCTGCCGCCATTGCTGCAGGCGTTGGTCGCCCTCGATGCCTGGAATGATTTATCCGTGCTACAGCACGCCCCCTGGCTTGGCCGGCTATTTTCCGCATCCATCCTGCGTCAGGCCGGCATCACCACCGGCGCGCATCTCGCGGCGATCAACCTCGGCCTGAAAACTGTCCCCGTCGATCGGCGCCGGCATCGCGACCGCGAAACCCGGCTGCTGGCCATTCTCGGCGGCATCATCACCGCCGCAGAGCACGGCCTCAAGGAACATGACCGTCTGCTGCTTGCAAGAAAAATGATGGAGCGCCGACTGGTCGGGAAACGCACATCGTCAAAACTGCCGGAACTGATCGAGCTGGTGATCTCGCGGCCGCTGGTGTCGGCCGGGATGATCGCCAAGGAACTTGCCGTCACGCCGCGGGCGGCGCTGCGCATTGTCGAGGAGCTGGGTTTGCGGGAGATGACGGGCAGGGGGAGGTTTCGGGCGTGGGGGGTGTTGTAACGACCAAATGCGATAAACGCTCCGGCCTTTTTCAGGTGGGCGTAGTTGTGGAGTTTGTAGCTGTTCTCGTGTAACTCCAGAGTTGCAACTTCCTGTCGAGATATCATGCATAAACAAGCACCGCCAAACGCGACATTGAACAAATGGCTCATCAGCTATCCCGCGTCGACAAAGGGTTACGGTCACATCCTGCTGGAACAAATCGTTCCGGGCGACGCAACGATACGGGAGGGGTTGCGTCCTTATTTTGAGTCTGCACATTCGGATGCGCGTGAGTACTTTCATGGCTATGCGGGGATGAGCCTCCATCCGGATGCCGGTGCTCCGGGATTCAACGCGAAATATCCAAACTGCCTTCCCCCGAAGGCAAGGCGAGGCGTGTTCGGAGAGGTGATGTCGGGGCTGATGACCGAGGCGCTGGACTTCGTCGGCCATCACCAGTGGGTCGTCCCGGTCTTTCTCTTCCGCAACCAGGAAGACGCAAGGCAGTATATCTATGTTCTGTCGCGTGACCCCCTTCGCACAAGAGAGATTCTCGGCCGCAAGGGCGATGACTTCATCGGCATTGTCGTCAACGACGACGGCTCGGTCAGCCGTTTCATTGCCGGCGAAGCCAAATGGCGCAAGCAATGGATCCCGTCCGTTCTCGACGAGGTCATGCTTGGCAAGAAGGTCGAGGTGCCGAAAAAGTCCGGTAACCTTGTCCATGACGGCAAGGGTGTCTGGTTCGAGATCAACCGCGCCCTCGATGTGCCGATTGGCGTCAAACAGCTGCAGGACATCCTCCAGGAGTTGGCGCCCGATGAATACGCCGACGTTATACTCTCCCTGGACAGGATCCAGCAGTTGGAAAATCCGGCGCCATCCCAGCGTACCGATCTTATTCTCCTGGTTGGGGGCAGCGCCGCCGGGCGTAGCGCGGGACAACCGCTGCTAGAACGGGGAAACAAACCCGTCCAGCACCAGAAGAACAGAGACCTTCAAGTCGTAGAAATCATCTTGTCCGACGGCGATGCACTGATCGACGCGCTTTATGACAGTCTGTGGACCTGAGGGACATTCATGCCGATCACCGATCCAGAACGCATAGCAATCGCAACACGGACTCGGAACGCCATCGGCCAAGATCAGCTCCTGACACCGAGGCAGGCGAGGGCTTTCGTCAGGGCGATACAGACCACATGGGATGTCGAGACCATCCATTGGTCGCAAAGCGATTCCGCAGAAACCTTGGCGGAGGCCTACAGGCTCATCCATGCCGGCGGGGTGCTTCAGTCGGTCGTGGGCGGAAACCAGATGGACGCGAGCCTTGCTTTCCGCCGGGCCGGCGAGCTGTTCGAATGGCTGGCCCGTTCGAACGATAGCCTAGCTGAAGTCGTGCCGCTGGCACTGTTTGCGGCGGGATCCTACCAGCTGGGCGGGTTGCCTGCGATGGCAGCGGGTCTTTTACGGCAGGTAAAGTCGAATGACGACGGCATTCTCCTCTTCGCCGACTTCCTGAGTGCCGATTTCGACCGCGTGCTTGAAAGGGTTGCCGCCTTCTGGAACGCCAATCCTCAAGCGACCGTGCCGGACGCGTCCAACGCGTTTTTCAAGGAAGATATAGACTCCGATCTCGCGTGGTTGACGACGCTCGAGCTGATCAGGTCGGTCGGCCTCGCGGCTGACAGCCTGCGCCGGGGCCAGTTCGACAGGCTGGAAGCTGCAATGACGCACCTTCGCCAGGTCGAGCGCTTTCTAGTGCGCCTCGCCCCCGAAGATGTCGCGACGCTGGCTTTCTTCATCCGGTCCGCCTGCGAGCGTTATGCCAAGGCGACGATCTATCAGCCTCTTCGGCGGTTGGCCGCGATGCGTCCGGGGCATTTAAACTATTTGGACGGTTTTGCCAGGCGGCAATATGCCAGAGGACGCGGGGTGCTCTGGCAATCACAACATCAGGGCATCGAGCGGCTGCTACAAAACTCCTCCTTCGCCCTGTGCACGCCAACCGGATCGGGAAAAACGCTCGTCGCAAATCTGGCAATCGTAAAAGAGCTACTTTTGCAGGGCGACGGCCATCTGGCGCCGCTTGCCCTCTATATCGTTCCCTCTCGCGCGCTTGCTGGCGAGGTCGAGTCAAAACTCACTGGCGAACTTGGCCGGGAATTCATCGTCACTGGGCTCTACGGTGGCGCCGACTGGGGCATCACCGACGCATGGCTCACAGCCGATACGCCGACCGTGCTTATTGCCACCGTCGAAAAAGCCGATGCGCTGATGCGCTATCTTGGACCCATGCTACTTGCGCGGTTGAAGCTCCTCTTGGTGGATGAGGCCCACCAAGTCGTCATTGAAAATACGGTTTATGCCCAGGAAGCACTGGCGGGACATACCAGCCGCGCGGCACGGCTCGAGGCCTTCATTTCCAGGCTTTTGGCCCGCAAGCCAGATGTGGTCAGGATTGCCCTAACGGCCGTCGCGGGCGGGGCAGCGGGCCCGGTCGCTCGATGGATCGAAGGGAATTCGACCGCTGAGGCAGTCGGGTCCTATTATCGCAGCACGAGGCAGGCGATCGGAACATTCGAAGTTCGCCCGGGCGCTGCCCCGGAAATCCTCTTCGACATGCTCAATGACCGCGTTCTCGCGGTGAGAGGCAGAGATGCGAATGTCTATATGCGACTTCGAATTGCGCCGATGCCACAGGCACCGGCGGTGGTCAGGGGTAGCCTCAACCACAATACGCAATTGGCGGTCTTGTGGACGGCGCTTCACCTGACCGATAGTGACCGGCGTATCCTCGTCTCTGTGTCACAAAGCCCAGAGGACACTATCAAATGGTATGCAGACGCTTTTGCATTAAAGGGGTGGGACGCGGCGCCCGCTTTCGTGCCGCCGGCGGAAGGCTCGGACGTTGAGCTGTTTAAGTCGGCAAGAATGGTCTGCGCCGACTATTGCGGCCAGGATTCCCACGAGTTGAAGTTACTTGAGAGGGGGATAGCGACCAACCACGGTCAGATGCCGCAGCGCCTCAGGCGCATGATGGTTGCCCTGATCGAGCGTTCGATCTGCCGGATAACCGTGGCAACGGCCACTTTGACCGAAGGCGTCAACCTGCCTTTTGATCTGATCTTCTTGCCGTCGGTGATGAGAAGCTCCTTCGATGTCGCCACGCGAACGCGAACCGAACATCCGATGTCAACGGCGGAGTTTCGCAATCTCGCCGGCCGCGCCGGCCGCCCTGGCGCCGCCAAAGGAATGGAAGGCATGACACTCGTTGCGCTTCCTGTGGCGGAAGCAACCACGGCTCCAGGTCAGCGCCAGACGCAGCGTAATCAGATCGGCGCGCGTCGGGCGGAATACGATAATCTCCTTGGAGGTTTGATTGCGGACGCTGCAGGCGGCGGCGAACATCACAGTCCGCTCGCGGTGCTGATGCGTTCGATATGGCAGCGATCGTTGCAGCTCGGCCTCGTGACTTCTGCCAACTTTTTGAACTGGCTGGAAGGTGCTGTGCCGGAGGAACTGTCCGGCGAGGCCGGGACCGCCTCGCCTTCCGCGACAGCTCGACTAGCAGATAGCATCGACGAGCTGGATGGCATCATCCTGTCCGCGATCGAAGAGCTGCAGGCAATCGACCCGGTCCAGTTGACACAAGTGCAGATCGAGGCGGCTTTAGCCAAGGTTTGGCAGAACACCTTCGCCAGGGTGGCCTCGGCCTATGAGAACTGGATGGAAGTAGCCTTCATCCAGAGGGGCAGAGGTCTAGTCGCGACGGTTTATCCCGACGCATCGGAGCGAAGGGTGCTCTACAGCTTCGGCTATACACCTTGCATTGGCCGGCGCTTTCGCCCCGCGGCAGAAAAGTTGCTGGACATATTACACTATGCCGATGGCTATGGCGGCATGCAGGACGACGATCGCCTGGCCTTGTTCCGGCAGATGGGCGACGTCATCGCCGATGACCGGGGTTTTGGCTTTGCCGTGCGCGACACGGTGATCGGTCGCGCGCTTTACGCCCGATGGCACGAGGTTCTGGCATGGTGGATGTCTGCTAACGATGCTCCACAGCCGCCAACCGACGATCTTCGCGCGTGGCAGACCTTCGTCGCGGATAATCTAGAATTCCGTCTTGCGGTTGCCATCGGCGCCGCCATTGCCCAGCGCTGGACTGAAGAAAACCCCGATCCTTTCGCCACCCCGGCCCTCAACACTTGGAAAGAGACGGCCGATCTCCCGTGGTTCGCATTCTGGGCAAAGGAATTGCTGCGCTGGGGGACACTCGATCCGTTCGTGGCGTTCGCCTTGTCGCAGGGCATCGCTCGCTCCCGCGATGATGCCATCCCGCTGAGACAGGAGTTCTTGGACTGGATGGATGATCGCCATGAGCCAGCGGCGGACGACGAGGATCTGATCGATCCGCGGAATTTCCTCGAGTGGTCGCGCAGCAGGCGAAAAAGCCCGACCGACCGAGTGGTAACCCGATCGCTGCAAGCCGGTCTGTCCGGCACTACCGGCGCAAACGGAAAATACTCCGTCATCCCTATCCGGGTTGCCGATGGCCTACGCTGGATCGATCCGGCCGGCTTCGAACTGGCGGTGTCGACAGACAGCCTGACCATGCTAGGCCCTGACATGTACGGCCAAGATTTCGATCTCCTGACCGGCAAGGGGACCGAGATCGTAAGAGCGTTTTAGATCAGCATTCAAAGGTCGGCGCATTGTCGCCACGCCAACATCCCTCGTCGGGATCGCGAGAATAGGCAGTCAAGGCGCAGGCAGCACACTTTTTCGATCTTAGCTCGGTCTGCAAATTAGTGGTCTACGAACTTAGTCCTAAATGGAAAAAGCGGCCCGTTTAGAAAAGCCAAGATCTCTGTGATAATCCATTGCTAGCAGTTTCCGCCCAAATTATCCATTTTTGTCGATCGCCTTAGATCAGGATATTCGAGAATGAGATGATAACATCTAAACTCAGCTGGGTAAGATTTTTCGGGCGGCACGCTCCGAGAGTGATGTGACCGACGGTTTGGCTTTGTTGCATGCTCGGGTAGCGCGTCAAGAACGCACCCCAGTTTTTTGGAAATCTCCCTGAAAGCGTCTTCTGTGCTCCCAGTCAATAAGTAACCAAGCATCGCCCCTGAATTGGAGAAGGGTGCATATCTGCAGGTAAGAAACTCATTTTGGACGTCTTGAATGTATTTCGATATGTTTTTTGGTGTCTCAAGGACTTTTGCCTCGAGCGGCCACATGATCCGCTCGTCTGCTCGCAATACGAAAGCCAGGTCGTACGCGGGCGGCTGCGCCGGTGCAGCCTTCATAGTTTCACGTTCAAAAGGGCTGTGCTGGATATAAAATGGCTCGTCGCCGGACATTGCATCCCGAATTCGCGGCTCTAAGAGCTGGGTGATGCTTCTTTCAAGGTCGCGACCATCCACATGCGGCGACGCGGCACGCATATTATCATATGCTGACCAGACCAAACTAATGAACTGACTTGTCGGCTGGTCTATCCAAGAGCGTGCCAGGACTATGAAGGCAGGGTCGATTGAAGCACGGGCGGAATTAGCTTCATCGAACGCCATTATTGTGCCGCTCCTGACCTGTCCGAGATTGATTGCTGTTGCCAGGTGAAGAGATCCAAAGCGACGTCATCCCCGTCTCGAAGTCCCATGCTCCGAGTCCAGAACCGCTTCTGGTCGGGCTTGATTATGAAAACGGTCGGAACGCCGGTACTTGCGTCGTAGATACGCGCGATCCTCTGGTTGAATATACCACCGCCCGAGCCTTTGTCCTTCAAGTCGAGTTGGAGGAACTGCTCCAACAACGCGCCGGGGGGGATCTCTCTGACCTGAATCGTGCTTTGGGCATTCGCTCCAAGTTCAAAAGCAATGAGGCGATAGGGCATAGACTCCGAAGTCGTCTGATATATGGTTGCCGAAACTGACTTTCCGTTGCCAAACCCAGCTTTCAATACGCGAACGAAGTATTGACAGTATGCCCTCAGGTGGTTCTCGTCCCTTTCGCCATTGTAATGTGAGGTCCGTTGCTCACCCCGAGGCTCGTCCCCTCCCAAGAAACCATCAAGCGTATAATCGACGGCATCTTCGACCAGTACGCGTTCAGAGTCCTTAAGAACGAACAGCTCAAATATCCGCTCGTCAAGTGAAGCGTAGTCCTCGATTCCATCCAAAAGACCTGTCGCCGGACTTGGGATTGGCAATCCTAATATTTCGTCCTTCGAGAGTTTCGGTCTGTAGGCGCCAAATCGACCACTTGTCAAAAAATGGAAGTACACGGCAATTTTGCTATTGTGAGAGATACACGCAGCTTCCAAGATTTTGGCATCGGCATGTACAGAGAAGTAACTTTGATTGCAAAGGAGCCCCTCTTGCCGAGTTGAGGAATTTATGCGCGCATGAAATCGGCCAGTCGCCCTATTCCAGCTATGCTTTATGATAATTTGGGGCCAAGAAAATGCTGCCAAGCCTGTGGAGGCTTTGGAATGAATTTTTAGCCCTTGGACCACTTCGAATGCGTCCGCATCGATTTCCAGAATTTTGCCTGACGGGAACATTGGTGCATCAAAGAGCCGCTTACCATCCAGTTGTGGTGCAGGCTTCTTTCGATCCCCGAAAGTAATGCCTTGCTGGTAATTGATTTTGTGATCAGTCTGGAGGCTGCTTAAACTTGGAAAGCTCTGTAGCTTTCTGATCAATTGGAGATCGCGCGGGTTCCCCCACATCAGTTTCGACCAGACGAGCGGATCCGTGGCAGCTTCTCGCGCGGTGAGTGATTTCACATCGAACGGTTCGATGACGATGGTGAATTCGTCCACGAGTGGGCGGACATGTTTCGGGCTGATGTAAGGGATAGTGTCGTGGTCGGATGGTTGGTCCTGCCTCAGTATAATAATGCAGGCCGGCGCTGCTGAGGTTTTGGTCGTGTGGGTCTTTCGCTTGAATACACGGAAACGCAAAGCCGATAGATTATAGATTGTCTCCACGCGATGTCGTGAAAAGAGTTCATTCCGGAAATCAGATGCGGTCCCGCTGATATTGAAAAGCAGGGAATTGGCCGATTGGATCAGCGCAACGCAGCCGGAGTGGGCTACAAGCTGAGCGCCCTTAGCTAAGAACAAACCACCAATGTCATTATTCGGAACGGTCCATTTGTGTTCCTTATCGTTCGCCCACAGCGTGGCAGCGTCCGTGATGACGCCGTCTCCCCATGGAGCGTTTCCGATCACGAGATCATAAGATTTAAAATCATCTTTGGTATTGAACCCTCTTTGATCCTCGCAGAAGAAATCCGAACACACCAAACGTCGCTGACGCATCGAAGGGAAAGTAACTTGTGTCCAATAATGCCTTGGTTCAATCTCGTCGCACATTGCCAGATACAAGCTAAAGCAAGCCACTCGAACGGCATGAGGATCTTTGTCTACCCCAAAAATGTTTTTTTCCAGAAGACGGCGTAGCGTTTCGGCGCGAACCGGCTCGCCGGGATTAGCAAGTTTCCATCGGTGCACTAGGCGCTGAAACGCCTTCACGAGGAAGATGCCGGAACCGCATGCAGGGTCTAGAATTTTCAAATCCCACTGAATGCCTTCCCATGGCAGCACTCGGTCCAATATGAAGTCTACAAGGTACGGGGGGGTATAAAAAATTCCGTCATGTGATGCGCGCTCTGTTACGAATGTTTCGTAAATACTGCTAATGAACTCAAGGGGGATGACGTCAAAGGCATACTGGGGCCAGAGACACATTTGGCGTGTCGCAAGGTCGAGATCCCCGCGAATGAACTCAGCGAGCAAAGATAGGTGCGTCGGCGTGACGACTTGCATCTCCCTGGCCCAGCCTTGAGCTCGAGCATCGACCGAGTCTCCTTTGCCCGGAAAAAGATCGCCGTTAAACTTTGTATTAAGCCAGTCAAAGAGCCGATAGGTCTCATCATAGTCTAAAAGAATTGTCTCGAACGAACTGTGGGCCTTCGTGAGAACTCCGTCCTTCTGCAAACGGTGTAATTTCGCCGGGGTGAGCGCGGGATTTCCGTCTTGATCCTTCCTATCAAAAAGAAACTGTACAAAGATAACCCGAGCTAAAAGATCGTGGCAAATGTCATCATCAACTAGACCTTCTTTCGCGAGGATATCGCGAATGTGCCGCAGGTTGCCGAGTAGCATCTGGTCAGCGCGCCCATCTCTGTCAAACCTCTCAGAGTGATCGACGAAGAACTGACCTGAGACGAGGTTTATCCAGTGTAGAGCACGCGCAGCGCGCCCATCGAGGTCGTTCGCATCTCCGCTTTCTAATTGACGGACGGTTAGGCTCTTCACAACGTAGCTATCAATGCTCTGATCGGGATCAGGGGCCTCGCAGCAACTCCAAACCCGTATGAGGGCCGGTTCAATAGTCACGAGGGTCGGCGCATGGGAGAAGTTCCACGAAAGTCTGTGCAGCTCACGGAGTGTTTTCTCGCTTACACCTTTGTCAAATTGGGCGACAATTGCCAACGGTGGCTCCGAAGTCGCTGCTTCATGGTCCGCCATTAGGACCCCAAGCTTGACTCCTTCGGCATCCGGCATCTGTGCAAGAGAACGTCCAATTTTCCCCCGGACGAGCGATGCAAATACCGACGCCCCGGCTCCTTGTGGATGGGTTACAGCGTCGGGGGTAGGCCAGCCCAGTCGTTGGCTTGTTAGTTCAAGCGAGGCAATTGCTTCAACCCTCACGAGCCCAACTCCAGTATGCCTTGCTTGTCACCGGCAAATTTTCCCGGCCCCGCCGCGCCGCGGGATTTCTTCTTGCTTAGACTTACGCGCGCGAAAACGGGCTCGTAATCCATGTCACGGAACCGCATTTCGGCAAGAAGAGCAGCTATCACCGCTAAATGACCGGGTACTTCGCCCTGCTTCTTATTGTTAGAGATCGAGTTCGGACGCATACCTAATAACTCAGCAAAGCCGCGGACACTTAGCCCGGCTTTTCCCAGCTCCGCTAAAAAATCGTCATACGACATGTGGATCCCATGCGTTTGCACATGATTTAATGACTTAAGCACATAGAAACATGTGTGTCGAGTGCCTCTAAGTTCCTCTTGTGCGCTTACTAGTCAGCTAGTTTCAGATGCCGTAGCCGACACGTGCTCCGCGAACTTCGCTCTAGCACGACAGCACCGCGGCAGGTTGAAAGAGGCGAAACATGCACCCTAGCTTCGTCGGGATCTGCCGGCCGCCCCCAACGAAGCCTGTACCGCGGGCTCCGCCGATTAATGTTAAGATGTTCCGTGAAGTTTCATGGGCATCTGAGTTGACTAGGGCTCTCGGGTAATGTTCGTAGAAGGCCTCGATTGGACCCAAGAACATGCCGATTACAGAAGACGAAGTTCTGTCGAAGCTTCTCGCGGACGGTGTGATAACCGCGATGTCTTTTGACACGAATATCTTTGACGAAAAAGGTGGCCAGCTATCAGCTCCTGCTCTGCAGGCGGTTGGGAAACTGAAGCATCGAAAGTTCCGCTTTTTGCTTTCGGAAACTGTCGCAAAGGAATTCACCGATCATCTTGTGAAAGACGCGGAAAAAGCACTTGTGGCAACCCGCAAGGCGCTTGGTGACGCGCTGGCGGCTTTCGATACAAAGAAACCGGGCCGCGACGAACTGCTCCATATTGTATCGGGAGGACAGACGGCGGTGGCGGCCGCAACCCGCCGCTTCGCGGAATACGTGGCTGAGACGGGATGCGAAATCGTTGACGATCCAGCGCTCGCCAATATGCGGAAAGTATTCGACGATTATTTCGCCGGCAATCCACCGTTTGGTTCAGGTGCCAAGAAAAACGAATTTCCAGACGCGATTGCGCTGTCGGCGCTCGAAGTCGAAGCTGAACGGCGAAATACGCACTTCTTGGTGGTTTCCAAGGATGGCGACTGGCGAAAGTCATGCGAGCGATCCGAGCGTCTGCATCTCCTTCCGGAACTCGAGCGGGCGCTTGATCTAATCAACGCGCCGCCGGTTGTTCTGAAGGAAACAGTTCAGACCTGGTTGGAGGAAGGGCAGGATGGCCGGGGGGAGGTGCGAGGCTTCCTGTCGAATGAGATCGAGCGCGTCGATTTCTCCGTCACCGGAAACGCAACCTCCGGGGAGATGGAAGCGGACGCCTACGCCGGCGAACTGAAGGAAGTGATTTGGCCGGATCGAGACGAGATCGACATCATTGAACTCGGCGATGAGGAAAACGGTATCACGCCGGTGACTCTGAGCTTTCCAATGCTTCTGACTGTCAAGGTGCCGATCGAGCTCTCGTTCTCGGTCTGGGATAGCGTCGATAGAGAAGCGGTCGGAATGGGCGGGAGGTCTGTTGAGGTCGAGCGGGACATTGACGCGAGAGCCGTTCTTTCCATTCGGCTTCACGGTCTCGGATCTGAAGAGCCTGAAGTTGAATTGGCGGACTGCGAGTTCGAATTCGACTACGAGGAGATCGACCTCGGCGACGTAGATGTTTTCGAAGAAGAAGACTATGAGGAATGATCTCCGCTGCCAATTCGCCAAATCGTAGTAGTGCGCCTGACAACCTTTTTGAGCCAGTTTACCCGCAGGTTGCTCCCACCACGTGGTCGGAGGTGGGATCGGTCTCGAGGGTGACCCGGTTATCTAGGAATTCATGAGTGGCCGGCTGCGCGGGCGCGATTTGCCGTACCCGGTGGCTCCAATTCGTTCCTTGGCTTCCTTGTCGGTCGAGAACGCGCGCGCCCTTACTCTTGGCCTCGTCGGCCAACGCTACGCACATCTGCCTGACAAGATCCGGGTTCCATGTGGCGCCAAGTCCGATAGCGGCTGGGAAGCATGCAGATTTGACGCCGCCAACGAAGGACCCACCACCACGAGCCCCATTTGATCCGTCAGTGACCTTATTTTTTTGCCCGGCAAGACGTTCGATGGCAACAGTCGTCCAAAAGTCCGCCCCGGACAGCAAAGAAACCTGCTCTTCGAGCGCGACTGATGACTTTCACGCTTCCGATATTATTTTTCCGGTTTCCGGTTTTTCCCTGGAGCTTTGCTTCTTGCCTTTGGTGTTCCGATAAGGACCCTCTTCACCGTGCGGACGAAGACGCGGTGCTGTTCTACGACTTCTCCGGCCAAGTCATGAAACCGGTTCACCACCTTCCAGAAGCGTTCTGGCTGATCTATCTCCCATTCGGGCGGCACCGTGTGAAAATCAACGTTTCTCTCTGTCGGATAGGTCTCAAGCGAAAGCATTCCGACATATTCGTCGATCTTCTTGCGGAGGGCTGATTTGGCCTCCTCAAGCTCGGGATCGATGAATTCCTTTTCAGGCTTGTCCCAATCATAGGCGAAATCTCGCAGAGGATCGAACTTCGCATAAGGGAAGGCGAACCCCGCCATGTTATTCTGGTCCAGGAAATTGATAATGCCATTGGACGGCAGGAGCGCCAAAAGTTCTTCAGCGAGCGCCTGATCATGCTCTTTGACGCTGTCCCGCACAGGGACCAGCTCCGGGTAGTGTTTTCGGAAAATGGCAAGATCAAGTAGGAGGTCTTGGACGATGTCGTCCCAGAAGAGAATGTCGACGGTGAATTTGCCGACCTTTGCACGCGCGGCTGATAGCATTCGGACAGCCTTTTGAGTGGGAGCGTCGCGTTTGGCTGTCGTTACGATGTAAAGTTCGTCTAATGGCGGCTGAAAGGACTCCGCCGCCAAAACTTCCGCCGATACCGTTTTCTGGCTCACTCCGCTGATCGTGTTCTTTCCCTGAAGGCCAATTTGCTTGCCGTCGGGCAAAGTGCCGTAGACATCAACGCCATCCTGCCGCTGGCCGCCTCGGCCGTGCCTGAAGAAGTTCGAGGACTTCCACCTCAGCTTTGCCGCCGACAGGGCGATATCCTCGAATTCGTCCCAGGACTTGGGTGATGGTATATTGGATCCGGCTAATGTCGGCATGGCTTGCACCTGTGATACGGAAGTCGATCCAGACGGGCTCGCTTCGAAAAATCTATACAATTGTTACTTGGGATTTAATCCCGTGAATGCGCCGCTTCCCGCGGGATCTTGCGTTTACCATCCAGACTGGCGAACGCTTTTCCCCTTGCGAAACACCTAACCTTAAGTGGCGAAGTTCCGTTCGAAAATCCCAAATCCGCTGTCCAATAGGAGATTGTTGTCGTTTGGTAGTTAACCGTAAAGATTGCCGCAGTTGTTTTCCGTTTGGAACTTAATTTGAGATTCGATCGGCGGGGAATCTCAGATGAAGTGCAACTGTGACGAACCAAGTGACTGACGCGAACAGTTTGATATCTCTTCTATAGCGCGGTCGAAGCGGGCTTTATTCTCACCCATCATATGGCCACTCAGCATGCGAAGCATTTCGGGCCGGCATTCTGGGCAATGGCCACACCTGCCAAGAGGGCAGGGCGCAAATACATGGGTACGATCGGACTTGCCGGACTCGGAAGTTTGCTGTTTTCCATCTGCATAACTTCATCGAGATCAGGGATAATGACACCGAGTACCCTATATCCGGACGGTTCGTAACCGGGCAGCGACTTTGGAACGCGCCGCATTACTAGGAGACGGGCAATCTCACTCGGCGATACCCAGTTTTGGACACCATGCTCAGCCTCGCTTTCTAGCGTTTCTTCCCCCATCAGAGCTGCATGGTGATAGCCGGCGAAGGGAGTGGGGCCGTCACGGCCGCCAATCGTCTGTAATGTCCCTCCGCAAAGCGGGCAGGTGATCCGCCAGCCTAAGAATTGGCTCCGAAGGATGACGGGCGATTCGTCGCCCGTTTGGCGACAGGTAGAGCATGATTGTAGAGGCTCGGTTGCGATCATTCGCCGTGATGATTGCCAAATATTCGAGAAAGTCATCCGGCGGACCATAGCGGGGTCGATTGAAAATATGTGGGCGATGCGGAAGCCCTGATCTTCTGGTATTGCCAGGATTACACCTACTTAGGAACCCAATGGGAGAGCAGGGGAAGAATTCATTGCATTTCGAGGCCGAATTACCAGCCGGCCCACAGAGCTAGTCACCGATGGAACAAGGTTCGCTTTTAGCGATATTGCCATTCGACATCGTTTCCAAGAGGATCCGGCAATGGTCGAGAGCGTAAGTGTGAGCGGCAGTTCGACCGGTGGGCCGAAATACGGAGCAAACACGCGATGATCGAGCCAGACATCTTAGCCAGCGTGAGACGGTCGACGCCTTTCGTCGTTCCATGGGCAACGAAACAGACGCCAGCCGCGCTTCTTGAGTTTGGCTCGCCGAATGCCTGGCTTTCGTTTCTTGAGGAGCGGAGCCTTGATCCGCACGTGCCTCAGATCGTTTCTGCGAAATATAGCCGCGCTCAACGGCTTTACGCTTTGAGCTGGCTCGACTTCGACCTCATCAAAGCAGGCGAGATGGTCGCGATTACGGCGCTAGAGCTGGCATTAAAGGACCGTTATGCCGGCCGGCTGTCGAGCAAACGCCCGATGCTAGATGCGTTGCTGCGCTACCTCGTCAAGGAAGACCATCTTACCGATGACGCTCTGCCGTTTACGCGATTGTATGGTGGATCTGTGAAGACCATACTGTTCGAAGGCGATGAGGCCCGTGAAGATCGAAAGAAGTACGGCAGGCCGGAGCAAACGACATTGGCCAGCATTCGCAATGGGCTTGCGCATGGAGATCCATTTGACGGTCTGCCATGGAACGGGCTGCTCGAACTTGTTCGAGATCTAATCGAATATGCCTATCGCGAAATGATTAGGCCTTTGAGAGGCGATTCCAGCAGTTTCTAAGTACTGAAAATCTTGAAAGTGGGAGTCGATCAGATGCAATTTGGAGAACATTATCGGTGTTCATCATCATCTAAACTGGCATTGCCCCCGCTCAATACGAAGTTAGTCGATATAGCGGGGATATATTTTGGCAATTGATCTGATACGCCCGGCTGAGCGAACCTAGCTGTTGACGGCTCGCTATTCACAGGCAGCTGCGACACATGGCGCGGCGTGATAGGCGATTTCTCCAAAGAATCAGATAGATACGTTAATAGGCCACGGGTTATAGGCTCTATTCCCATCAAGGCGACCAAGCACCTATGTTCGGGTCTCTTTTTGAATGGCAAATATCCCGCACAGCACCCTCAGGGTTTGCGTCCGGGGCGCAGGTTCGGCGGCATTTCTTCACCGGCGGTTGGCACCTGAAACAAGTCTGTGATTGAGCACGCCAGCGCTGTCGCAATTTTCCCTAGGGAATCAATTCCTAGGTTCACCTGTTTGCGCTCGATTTGAGAGACGGAGACTCGCTCCAATTGTGCTTCCAAAGCAAGGCGCTCCTGAGAAAGGCCGCGCTCGACCCTCAGTTTTCTTACGTTCCAAGCCAACAGATCGCGAGGTGTCATTCCCGCATATTGACCAATGCTTCGCGAATTAAATAACTGGCTATTCTATACAGATATGCTATTAATTTCCCCGTAAAGCTTTGTCTTCAGCCGCGCCCGTTTTTGGAAAAGGGCGACCGAGGGGCCATGGAAATCCGCCAGCTTTCCTACTTCGTGGCCGTCGCCGAGGAGCTGCACTTCGGACGTGCCGCCATGCGGGTGAACATCGCCCAGCCAGCGCTCAGCACCCAGGTCCAGGCGCTGGAGAAGTCTCTGGGCGTGCAACTGCTGTTGCGCTCGACGAGGCGGGTGGAACTGACCAGGGCAGGGGAGGTGTTCTACGATCGCTGCGTCAGGATGCTGAGTGATCTGGAACTCTCGGCCGAGATGGCACGATCTGTTGCCGGCAAGACGGTGCGCGAGATCAGGATTGGTACGATCTATCCGGCAACCACCGGTGTGCTGCCGGC
Organism: Allorhizobium sp. GW101-3B10; assembly: GCF_059424725.1. Lineage (NCBI taxonomy): Bacteria > Pseudomonadati > Pseudomonadota > Alphaproteobacteria > Hyphomicrobiales > Rhizobiaceae > Allorhizobium > Allorhizobium sp. GW101-3B10. The sequence continues at coordinate 23,356 of NZ_JBWKZR010000002.1, forward strand.
CTTTCTCTCACGCATCGGCCGGAAATATCCCGACATCCGCCTGCATGTCTCCAATGGCTCGACCAGCGACATCATGCGCCAGCTGGAATGCGGCCGCATCAACCTCGGCTTCATCCGCCCCGTCGAGAATATCGGATCGCTGCGCTTTTTCTCCATTGCCCATGAGCGCTATCTGCTGGCGGTGGCCCGTGACAATCCGCTGGCTGATCTCGACGAGGTGTCGGTACCAGATCTGCGCGACCAGAAGATCATCGGTTTCCGGCGGCAGAACCTCTCCTATACGGAGCGGTACTTTGCCGAGAAGTTCGAGGAACATGATCTGGCGGGCAATGTCGCTTACACCTGCGACGACACCTTCGCGCTGATCTCGCTGGTGTCGGCCGGTCTCGGTGTCGGCTTTGCCCCGGAATGGACGGCCGAGCTTCCCGATCGCGATATCGTGCTGAAGAAGGTGCGCGGGATCGATTTCAAGATCGGGCTTGGGGTTGCGTGGAACAAGGAGGATCCGACGGCGGCGCGTGACGACATCATTGACATCGCACGATCGCTTGCGCGGCCGGGAAGGTGAGGCCGAGCCTGGATGGGGGAGGGCGGTCCCTGACGGGACCTCATATGGTCCCGCGCGCCGGGGGCTGTCGGTCCCGCCTCCCGGCCTTCGGCCGGCGCTATGCTGAGGCTCCTGCGGCAACCCTTTTAACCGGTCTTGCGGGTGGCGAACGGCTTTCGCGGGCCTGGCCCGCTGCAGCTGGTATGCCCATTTTCCTGTTTGCTGACAACGGTCACCTTGATGGTGACCTTCCGGCTTGGACGGCAGCAAGGCTGCCGGCTTTGTCTTTGCCCGTCTTTTTGCCGGGCAGGGCTTGGGGGACTCCCCACGGCGCGGTGCCAAGGGATCGCTTGGCTCTCGAAGGAGCCGGTATCCCCGACCTTCCTCTCCTTCGGTTCGTGCAGGCCGGGCGATCCCCCTCCGGCCCTTCCGCCCTTGCACCCCCCGGTCTCGGCGACGGCCAGGGCTGCAGCGCAGCGTAGCGCTCCAACCCAGTCCCCACGGAGGATGAACAGCATGACCTATCAATTGGCCACCCGCTTTGCCCGCTCCGCCCACCAGATCAGCGGCCGCGAGGCGCTCGACAATGAGGCGCTCTTTCGTCACGTGCCCTCGATCTTTGCCCGTGAGCTGCATGACAGCCGCTCCGAGCGCTATGTCTATGTGCCGGCGATCGACATCGTCGAGCAATTGAGGAGGGAAGGATGGTTTCCCTTCTTTGCCGTGCAGGCCGTGCTCCCCCGACGGGGGCCGTCTTGGTCATGCCAAGCATATGCTGCGGCTGCGGCGGGACGACGGGATGGATAAGCCGGAGGCGGCTGAGGCTGAGGCTGAGGCTGAGGCCGAGGCCGAGGTGATCATCGTCAACAGCCATGACGGCACCAGCGCCTATCAGATGTTTGCCGGAATGCTACGTTTCGTCTGCACCAACAGCATGATTGCCGGCGACCGGTTCGAGGAGGTGCGCGTGTCGCACAAGGGCGGTATCGAGGACCCGCGCATCGAGGGCGTCCATACGGTGGCCAAGGACTTTCCGCGGCTGATCGACGCCGCCGAGGAGATGAAGGAAACCAGGCTCTCGAAGGACGAGCAGACGGTTCTGGCGACGGCCAGCCTGATTGCCCGCTATGGCGAGGAGAAGAGCCCGCTTCGCGCCGATCAGATCGTCACGCCGCGGCGGAAGGAAGATGTCGGCCAAAGCCTGTGGACGAGCTTCAACGTCATCCAGGAGAACCTCATTCGCGGCGGATTGCCGGACCGGCGTCAGACGGCCGATGGGCAGGTTCGGCGCAGCCGTACCCGGCCGATCAAGGGGATCGACCAGAATGTTGGATTGAACCGGGCGCTCTGGACGCTCGCCGAGGAGATGCAGCGGCTGAAGTCGGCGTAGCGGGTGTCATGCCGCGCCGAGGGCAGCTGCCTTCGGTGCGGTGTTGGTGACCTTGGCGCATGGAAGTGAAGATCGCCTTTCGGCCCAAAGCTGGCCTGAACGCCAGTCCGTTCTAGCGTGGTTGAATTTCTTCGGTCCTCTAATCCGAGCCTTCCGAGCACGTAGGAAAACCGGTGTCAGCGATAACTGCGGAGCCGCACCATGTCGCAGCGACAGTCAGGATAAACTGCTCTCCACGAAACATCGTTGTATGCTTGCAGAACGATTCTCGACTGCGATGCGCAAATTTATGGAAACATCCCTTTATCTGCCGGTTAAAGCCTTTCTCGAGACATTTGGCTATGTCGTTAAAGGTGAGGTCGGCGGCTGCGATCTCGTTGGACTGAGCGAAGGCGAACCGCCCGTCGTTATCATCTGTGAACTCAAGATGAGCTTCAATCTGGAACTCGTTCTTCAGGCGGTCGACCGGGCCGCCATTTCCGATGAGGTTTGGATTGCGGCGAAGTTCTCTGCCAAAGGCAAGGGACGGGAAGCGGACAAGCGCTATCGCGACCTCTGTCGCCGGCTCGGGATCGGCATGCTCGGCGTTTCCGGTGACGGCGAAGTCAGCGTAATTGTCGGATCCGTATCACCCATGCCGCGGACCAATCCGAAGCGGCGTTCACGGCTCCTGCGCGAGCACCAGAAAAGACGTGGCGATCCTGCGCTCGGTGGAAGTACCCGAATCCCTGTGATGACGGCATATCGCCAGCAGGCACTCGCCTGCGCGGCAATTCTTTCTGTCGGACCGTCGCGTGTTCGCGATCTCAGAACCGCCATACCAGACGCAGGCAAGATATTGCTCTCCAATGTTTACGGGTGGTTCGAGCGTCTCGACAGAGGCGTCTACGGCTTGACTGGCGCTGGCCGTGAAGCTTTAGAGCGCTGGCCCCAGCCGGACCCATGATCGCGTTGATCTCTCGCACGCGCGAAGCTTTCGGCCGGTTTTGCCCATAGCGGTCGTGAAATTCGTATGGACTTTCAAATTCGGTTGATGTCCCATCATTTGGGCCGGGTGAGGAGGCAACAGGGTAGTAGTCTGCTCGAGCCTCGAGACGGCCCTCCTATGTCATTGACAAGGCACTGGCGACCGAGGACGAGGATTTCTAAGTCTCTGACGTCTCTAAGAGTTGGGATGAGATCGACGCGGAACAACTGCGAGGTCGTAGGTTCGATCCCGCTCAAGACCGGCATCAAGCACTTTCTGGCACCTAAGGCCTGCCAGCGTGGTAGGCTTAAGCAAAGATGGGCGGGATCTCGATTAGCTTCCCGATGTCGCTGCTTCCCTTCTCGACGATGTCGAAGGCAGCCGTCAGCATGCCCGGCACATCTTGGCGGGCCATTTCGATGTCGTGCCCGAGTAGAGCAACGAAGGGATCCCAGTCGAAGCAGCCGATGATTGGCGTGGCTCCGTCGAACTGCGGCGACGACTTGATCCAGCGCATGACACCTTCCAGCGAAATGGTGGAATTAACGAACATGCCGCGCGGCACGCTGCCTTCCGTCGTTGCCATGGCACTGAGGGCATGACCGGCCTTCTCAGGCGCGTAGCCACAGGCGAGAATGTGGTGTTCTTCGATGGGAACGCCGAGGTCTTCATGCGCCATCCGAAAACCGCGGATACGCTCTGCGGTGTTGTGATCGGAGCCGCGCCCGCCGATGAACAGGAGCGGCGACATGTCGCCCGTCTTGCGCTGATGGTTGAGAAGGGTACGCCTCGTCAGTTCGCGCGCGCCGGCGAAATTGTCGGAGATGATCGATGTGGCCTTGGTTCCCGGAAGATCGAGATTGAGGCTGTGCGCGCCGGCAGCATGGCAGATGTCGGTGATCCGGTCGGGGTCCGTGGCGCCCGTCGAGATCAACCATTCGACCTGATAGGACAGCATGGTGCGCGCGGCCTCCACCTCCAGGTCTGGATCGCGCAGCGTGCAGGTGATGATCGGAAACAGGCCGCGCTTTCGCGCCATGACTTCGAACGTTTCCACGATCGAGCCGAAATAGCGGTTGTCGTATTTCGGTACGATCATGCCGATGATGCGGGACTTTTCTCGCCGCAGCAGGCTTGCCTGCATGTTGACGGCATAGCCCTGCTCCTCGGCGATCCGGGTGATCTTTTCGGCAAGCTGGGTGCTGATCCGACGCTTCTTCCAGTTGCCGTTCAGCACGGCACTGACGGCACTGGCGGACGTTCCGGCAAGCTCTGCCAGATCATAGATCGTTGTTTTTTTCTGCGGACGTTGCTGATTCACGAATTCCTCCTGCGAAAGCCAACTTGACATCAAACGGGGAAGGTGGCAATTCTGCTTCATCGATTGAGCAAGGGTGCTCTATCGATGATACAGGTTGGCTGTGGAGGGTCGACCGGGAGGCGTTCTGCTATTGCCCATGTCTTGCGGCGCCGAAGAGTTCGGCGACGGACGATCAACTGCGTCCCGAAGTCAGGCGACGCAGGATGGGGGTGCAGGCGAAATACCGGGGGTGGTCTCTCGACGCAGGCTGTTCCATTCAAGGAGGAGAATGAGACATGAAAATTCGTTCCATGCTGCTGGCGACCGTCGGTTTCGCCGCAATGCTTTCCGGTTCCGCTCTCGCGCAGGAAGGGGCGACCGTCGCCTTCCTGATGCCCGACCAGGCATCCACGCGCTATGAAGAGCACGACTATCCGGGATTCAAGGCCGAGATGGCCAAGCTCTGCCCGTCCTGCACCGTCATCTATCAGAACGCCAATGCGGATGTCGCGCTCCAGCAGCAGCAGTTCAACTCGGTGATCGCCCAGGGTGCCAAGGTCGTCGTTCTCGACCCCGTTGATTCCGCTGCCGCTGCCGCTCTCGTCGAGATTGCCCAGTCCCAGGACGTCAAGGTCATCGCTTATGACCGCCCGATCCCGGACAAGGCTGCCGACTACTACGTCTCCTTCGACAACGAAGGCATCGGCCATGCCATCGCCAAGTCGCTTGTCGACCACATGAAGGCGAGTGGAGTCCCAGAAGGTTCGGGCGTCCTGCAGATCAATGGTTCGCCGACCGATGCGGCTGCCGGCCTCATCCGTGACGGCATCCATCGCGGCCTGAAGGACTCCGGCTACAAGACGTTGGCCGAATTCGACACGCCGGAATGGGCTCCGCCGAAGGCGCAGGAATGGGCCGCCGGCCAGATCACCCGCTTTGGCGCGGATATCAAGGGCGTGGTCGCCGCCAATGACGGCACGGGCGGTGGCGCGATTGCCGCTTTCAAGGCAGCGGGTGTCAACCCGGTTCCGCCGGTCACCGGCAATGACGCGACGATCGCCGCCCTCCAGTTGATCATCTCGGGCGACCAGTACAACACGATCTCCAAGCCATCGGAAATCGTGGCGGCCGCTGCGGCCAACGTTGCCGTCAAGCTGCTCAAGGGCGAGACGGTCGAAGCCAAGACGACGCTCTACAACACGCCGTCCGAGCTCTTCGTGCCGGCCGTCGTCACCGCAGAGAACATCAAGGCGGAGATCTTCGACAAGGGCATCCAGAAGCCCGAAGATGTCTGCACCGGTGAATATGCCGAGGGTTGCAAGAAGCTCGGCATCACCCAGTAATGATCTCCCAAGGCGCTCGGTCGGGGCTTGCTCCGGCCGGGCGTATCCCAGTCCCAAAGAAGAGCGCCTCGTCATGCAACGAAATGACATTGGTCTGCCCCCGAAGGGCACGACCATCTTGAAGCTGAGCAATGTCTCGAAGAACTTCGGTGCGGTATCCGCCCTGACGGACATCGAACTGGAAGTGAAGGCTGGCGAAGTGGTCGCTCTCGTCGGCGACAATGGTGCCGGCAAATCGACGCTGATCAAGGTCCTCGCCGGCGTTCATCAGCCGACCTCCGGGCGGATCGAGTTTTGCGGCCAGGAAGTGTCGCTCGACAGCCCGAGCCGGGCACTCGAGCTCGGCATTGCGACGGTCTTCCAGGACCTGGCGCTTTGCGAAAACCTAGATGTCGTCGCCAATCTCTTTCTTGGTCACGAAATCTCGCCCTGGATCCTCGACGAAGTATCGATGGAAGTGCGCGCCTGGACGCTGCTGCGCGAGCTTGCCGCCCGCATCCCCTCGGTCCGCGAACCAATTGCCTCTCTGTCCGGCGGCCAGCGCCAGACGGTCGCCATCGCGCGTTCCCTGCTGCTGGATCCCAAGATCATCATGCTCGACGAGCCGACAGCCGCCCTCGGCGTCGCCCAGACGGCGGAGGTCCTGAACCTCATCGAGCGGGTGCGCGAGCGCGGCCTGGGCGTCATCATCATCAGCCACAACATGGAAGACGTGCGGGCGGTTGCCGACCGGATCGTCGTTCTGCGTCTCGGCAAGAACAACGGTGTCTTCACCCCTGACGCCTCCAACCACGAACTCGTGGCCTCGATCACCGGCGCCACGGAAAACTCTGTTTCGCGCCGCGCCGACCGCAAGGCCGTCGAGCATGCCGAAATCGGTGGGAGCCCAGCATGAGCACTCAAATGTCGAATGATAGAAATCCCGTACCGCTCGCACTCGACCGCAGCGATGAGCGCGTCAGGCATTCCGAAGGCGTGTCGGGCATGGTCCGTGCCTTCATTTCCCGTGTTCGCTCCGGCGATCTCGGCATGCTGCCGGTTGCGATCGGCCTGATCGTCATATCGACGGTCTTCAGCATCCTCAATCCGATCTTCCTCGCACCGAACAATCTGGTGAACCTGCTGTTCGACTGCGCGACCGTCGGCGTCATCTCGCTCGGTATCGTCTGCGTCCTGATCCTCGGCGAGATCGACCTGTCAGTCGGCTCGATGAGTGGCCTCGCCTCTGCGATCATTGGGGTTCTCTGGGTCAATTCCGGCATTTCGCTGCCGCTTGCCATCTTTGCCGCTCTGGTCACGGGCGCAGCAGTCGGTGCGCTGTACGCCATGCTCTACAACCGTCTCGGCATGCCGAGCTTCGTCGCGACGCTGGCGGGCCTTCTGGCTCTGCTCGGCATGCAGCTTTACATTCTCGGTCCGACAGGCAGCATCAATCTACCCTATGCATCGCCGCTCGTACGGTTCGGCCAGATCCTGGTTATGCCGGACTGGCTCTCCTTCCTGCTGGCACTCGTGCCGGGCGCAATCATCATTCTGTCTGGGTTGGTCATTCGCCGGCGGCGTGCGGCCGTTAATCTATCCACGCAGCCGTTGAGCAGCCTGCTGGTTAAGGCGAGCGTATTGACCGTGGTGCTGGAGGCCATCGTCTTCTACCTCAATACCGGGCGCGGCGTGCCATGGATGTTTGCCCTCTTCGTCTTTCTTGTCGTCGTTCTCAACTATGCTCTGACCAAGACGCAGTGGGGTCGCTCGATGTTTGCCGTCGGCGGCAATCGCGAAGCCGCCCGCCGCTCCGGCATCAATGTCCGCCGGATCTATATGAGCGCCTTCATGCTCTGCTCGACACTGGCAGCCCTCGGTGGAACGCTGTCGGCCTCACGCCTCGCTTCGTCGAGCCAACAGGCCGGTACGGGTGACGTCAACCTCAACGCCATCGCCGCGGCGGTCATCGGTGGCACCAGCCTGTTTGGCGGTCGCGGCAGTGCCTATTCGGCCCTGCTCGGCATCATCGTCATCCAGGCGATCTCGAACGGCCTGACGCTTCTCAACCTGAGCTCGTCGCTGCGCTACATGATTACCGGTGCCGTCCTTGCCATCGCCGTCATCGTCGACTCGCTTGCTCGCCGCTCGCGTGTCAGCCACGGCCGAGCCTGATCAAACGACTGGAGACTTGAACATGACTGAACTGATGAAGGGCAAGGTCGCCGCCATCACCGGTGCCGCCTCGGGCATCGGCCTCGAATGCGCCCGCACGCTGATTGCCGAAGGGGCGACGGTCGTGCTGATCGACCGCGCCAAGGACAAGCTCGAGACACTGTGCGGGGAACTTGGCGAGCGGGCCAAACCGCTGGTGGTCGACCTGTTCGACGGTCCCGCGGTTTCCGGCATGCTGCCGCGCATCCTAGAGCTGGCGGGCGGTCTCGACATCTTCCACGCCAATGCCGGCGCCTATATCGGTGGTCCGGTCGCGGAAGGCGATCCGGATGCCTGGGATCGGATGCTGAACCTCAATATAAACGCGGCTTTCCGATCGGTACATGCGGTTTTGCCGCACATGATCGCCCAGAAGTCGGGCGACATCCTGTTCACGAGCTCGATCGCCGGTGTCGTGCCTGTCGTGTGGGAGCCGATCTACACGGCGTCCAAATTCGCGGTCCAGGCCTTCGTCCATTCGACCCGCCGTCAGGTTGCACAGCATGGCGTGCGTGTCGGTGCGGTCCTGCCGGGTCCGGTTGTCACGGCACTGCTCGACGACTGGCCGAAGGCCAAGATGGAAGAAGCGCTTGCCAATGGCAGCCTGATGCAGCCGAAGGAAGTGGCCGATGCCGTGCTCTTCATGCTGTCCAGGCCGCGCAATGTCACCATTCGTGACCTCGTGATCCTGCCGAACAGCGTCGATCTCTGACGCCGGCCAGGTTCCAGGCATGCCGATACAAATCCGATAGCAGAGCAAGCGACCATGACCCAGACACTAAGCCTGCCCAAGGGTGCCCCGCGTTACGTGATCGGCGTCGATGTCGGGACCGGCAGTGCGCGCGCGGGCCTTTTCGATCTGGACGGTCACATGCTGGCTGTCGCCAAACGCGACATCACGCTTTTCCGCGAGGCGGGCTCTATCGTCGAGCAGTCGAGCACCGAAATCTGGAACTCGGTTTGCGCGATCATTCGCGAGGTTGTCGCGTCCGCCGGTGTCGAACCGGCCCATGTCGTTGGGCTTGGTTTCGACGCGACCTGCTCACTTGTCGTGCTGGGGGAGGGCGGTCAACCGCTCGCCGTCGGGCCGTCCGAGGAAAACGAGCGCGACATCATCGTCTGGATGGATCATCGCGCTGTTGACCAGGCCGAGCGGATCAATGCCAAGGGCCATGAAGTCCTGCGTTATGTGGGCGGGCGCATCTCGCCCGAAATGGAAACGCCGAAAATTCTGTGGCTCAAGGAAAACCGCCCTGCCACCTTTGCCGCCGCGTGGCAGTTCTTCGATCTCGCCGATTTCCTCACCTGGAAATCGACCGGGGATCTGTCGCGCTCGACCTGCACGGTGACCTGCAAATGGACCTATCTCGCCCATGAGGCGCGATGGGATGAAAGCTATTTCGAAGAGATTGGCCTTGGCCACTTGGCGGCGGAGGGATTTGCCCGCATCGGGACAGTGATTGTTGAGCCCGGAACGCGTCTGGGCACCGGCCTGACCGAAGAGGCAGCCCATGCCATGGGCCTGAAGCCCGGCACGGCGGTGGCAGCCGGCATGATCGACGCCCATGCCGGCGGGATCGGCACGGTTGGAATTGGCGGCACACCCACCGAGAACCTGGCTTACGTCTTCGGTACGTCGTCCTGCACCATGACCTCGACCGTCGAGCCGGTCTTCGTGCCCGGCGTCTGGGGTCCATACTACTCCGCCATGGTTCCCGGCATGTGGCTGAACGAGGGTGGGCAGAGCGCGGCTGGTGCGGCGATCGATCAGTTGCTTTCCTTTCATCCGGCAGCAAGCGAGACGACGTCTAGGGCGCGTGAGACAGGCAAGTCACTTCCGGCATACATGGCAGAGGCTGCTTCGGAAAAGGTGTCGACGGCTTCCGAGGCAGTCGTGCTCGCAGCCGGCCTGCATGTCGTTCCGGAATTCCTCGGCAACCGCGCGCCCTTCGCCGATCCTCACGCCCGCGCCGTGATCGCAGGCCTCGGCATGGAGCGCCACTTCGACAATCTCGTCGCGCTTTACATCGCGGGCCTCTGCGGTATCGGTTACGGCCTGCGCCAGATCATCGAAACCCAGGCCAAGTCCGGGGCATCAATTGAACGGGTAGTCATCAGCGGTGGGGCGGGTGCAAGTCCTCTGGTCCGACAGATCCTGGCGGATGCCTGCGGCAAGCCGGTGGTGGCGCCTGCTTCCGAAGAGCCTGTCCTGCTCGGTTCTGCCATCCTTGGAAGCGTGGCGGCGGGCGTCTACCCGGATGTTCGTCAGGCCATGGAAGCCCTCTCCAAGACTGCCGCGGATTACACACCGGCTGGCCAGGACGTGGCAGCAATCCATGAACGACGTTACCAGGCCTTTCTCAACCTTCAGCAAGTGTCGAGAGCGATCCGGAGCTTCTGATTTCCTTCACGCAAACGTCGAGCAGGTTCGGAAAGCTATGCTCAAAGAGAACCCATCGCCGTTGAGCAGCTCGGGCATTTGCCTAGCGATCAACGCACAAGGTCGCCGGTTCGATTCCTTTCAAGGCGAAGGCGCGTATCGCTACGGCCGCTTGGCGCCTCCAATCCGGACGTTGAAGCGGTTCGGGCCGACGCCGGTGAGCAGACTGTTCGCTTCTCACTTCCCCAAAGCGCCATATGCGGACATCCTGCTACTGCGGAGATCAGCAAGTCCTAGTTTCCGGTTGAGGCCTATCTGGGCCCGAGCAGTTCCTGGAGGCCGGCCAGCTGGTAGGTCCAAAACGCTGCAAACGCTTTTCTGATTTGCTCGGGGTCTTCAAATCTATCCAGTATTGCGACGATTACGTCAGCTGTGTTCGCAAACAACGCCGTGAGAACAAAACGGGACTCTGTCGTCACTGCGCTGGGTCCTCTGGTGCTCAGCACCAGCTCGATTGCCAGCCGCTCCATCTCATATATAAATCGCGGGCGGACATTGCAAAATCGGGTTCCATCGAGAGGTCTGAAAAGGATCAGAACCTGCAATCTATAATCAATCCAAAATGACAATAAATCTGCGGCAGAGCTCGATTGCCGGTCTTGCGCTGAAGACCACGCTTCAAAAGTCGTTAGTTCCCGAACCCTTTTGCGCATCAGACGAAGGAGGCGCGCTGCTATTGAAGGTGCTACGATGGCGTCCAGCAGCGCTTTCTTGTTTGGAAAATACTTGTAGATATTGCTCGTCGCTATACCGCACGCATTGGCGACCTCTGCGAGGGTAGCGACCTCATATCCTTTCTTAGCGAAGATGACCGCGCCTGAGGCCAATATCCGTGCTCGGACCTCTTCTTTAAGGCGCTGCGGCATCAAGGTGATCCATAAGTTGCTTCAAACGTGGCTGCCACGGAAGTGCGTCCTCCAGCTCGAAGGCAAGTGAGAAAAGGACGTCATCTTGACCGTGGCCAGCCGCAAAATGGCACCCGATGGGTAGACCGCCTTTGCTCCAGAATAGCGGAAGAGACATGGCGGGCCAACCCGCGACAGAAGCGAGAAATGTATACCGAGCAACGCTTACGACGAAGGCGTTGAGTTCCTCGAAGTCCTTGTCACCAGTGAACTTCCCGAGTTCGAATGCCGGGAACGGGACAGTGGGGCACAAAAGAACATCATGTTCAGCTATCGCCGCGTCGAGCTCGTGCGCCACGCGCCGAAGGGTCTGAGCAAACCCAGCCAGCGACGTTTCATCCGCCCGTCGGCCGTGATTCGCCAGCGCCTTCGTGTACCGCTCCAATCTATCTTCGGCAAAAGCGTCGCCAAATGTAGACCGAAAATAGTCCAACGCGTTTGAAACCATTGCCCCTCCCAGAGCAAAGAAGGCTTCACCCGCAGCATCCATGTCCACACTCGGAGGAGCAATTTCAACGACAGTGTGGCCAAGAGCCTCACATGCCTTAGCTGCCGTCATAACTGCCTCCTCCGCGTCTCGCTCAGGAGAGAGACCAGAACTGCTGGCAGTGTAAAAGCCAATCCGAAGCTTTCGCCCATTTTTCCTGACGGCGTCTAGGGTAGGCATCTTAAGCTGCCAACTTCTACGTTCCGTCATTTGCAACCAGCTGAAGCTATCGCGCACCGAACGCGTGACACAATGCTCGCTCAAAAGCATGGCCATCGGCGTATCGTCGGACAAGCCGTTCGATTCGGTTCTTCCCCGGCTGGGCTTGAATCCAAAGAGTCCACAGAAAGACGACGGTCCTCGGATCGAACCACCCCCGTCCGATGCATGGGCTATTGGAACCATGCCTGAAGCAACCGCGGCAACCGCTCCCCCCGAGGATCCGCCAGCCGATAGGCTAAGGTTCCAAGGATTGCGGACAGGAGGACGGCAGATTGACTCCGTGGTGCCTAACAGACCGAACTCTGATGTCGCACTCTTGCCGACCACCACAAGACCTGAGGCGTTCAGCGCATCAGTGTAAGGTGAACCGACGGGCATCTTGAACGGCGGAATGAAGTCACCGCCCATGCTCAACGGAAATCCCGGATAGGGGAGAACGTCCTTGATGAGAGTGGGGACCCCAGGAAACGGTCCGTCTTGTGCGACAGCGTTTGCTCTCGTGCGTGCGAGCTGATCATCGAGGGACACAACGGCATTCAGCAAAGGGTTCAACCGGGCTATCCGTGATAGAGCCCCCTCTAGAAGATCGATTGGCGCTACCTGCTTCTGGCGGACAAGGTCTGCGAGCGCGGAGGCGTCCATTGTCGTCATAAGCGTATCTATGTCTTGCATCTGTGCCGCCTCGAAAAGAGAATATGCAATTCTCTTTTGCATTTCCTGCCCCGAAAGGCAAGCGCTGCTCTGGGACTCTCAGGAACGGCTCCGATGCAGCTGCTCAACGCAGAATGCGAAAACGGCAATGATAGCTGTGGCGGATGAACGCCTCTGCAGGCCAACAGCCGAACACGATCCCTATGGCGTCGGCTGCGGACTGCTAGTAATCGACTTCAGTACGCTGGACGTTTTCCTTGTGGCCAATGGTGGCCGAAGCAGAACTCAAATGGGTATTGCACAATACGATCCCCGCCGCGCTGGGGCGTGCTGTCTGGAAGCTGGCCGAACGGTTGGGGTTAGAAACCTCCCAAGCAAAAACAGATCTGGCAGATCCGCTACTTCCTAGGCCAGGGAGGACGGCCTCGAGATCGCGCGCTGTTCGATCTTGCAATCGACAGCAAGCTGCGAGGTTGTGTTCTCGTCAAGATCAAGCTTGGAACTCTCGTCACAGGCAAAGATATCCGCACCCGCGCCATGTTTATTCAGCAGAAGACTGGCCTGTTGATTATGGGATGGCCCGCCCTTCCGAGGACATCGAGTATGATGTCCTTCTCTTGAAGGGAAAGGAGCCGAGCCATGCATATTTCCATTTTGGGTATCGACATCGGGAAGAACAGCTGCAGCGTTGTTGGGGTGGATGACCGCGGCGCTGTGGTTGTCCGTCGAACGATGCGGCGACAGACATTGATCGAATTCGTCGAGAAGCTGCCAACCTGCGTTATCGCGATGGAGGCTTGCTGTGGGGCTCACCATCTTGGCCGGTTCTTTACCGCGAGAGGTCATGAGATCCGGCTGATGTCGCCGGAATATGTCCACCCATATGTAAAAGCACAGAAGAATGATGACAGAGATGCCGAGGGCATTGCAGAGGCTGCATCTCGCCCGACGATGCGGTTTGTCGAACTGAAGAGCCAAGAACAGTTGGATATCCAGACATTGCATCGGGTTCGCTCACGGCTGGTTGCGGAACGGACGACCTTGATCAACCAGCTCCGTGCGGTTCTCCTGGAGAGAGGTGTCATCTTCGCCGTAGGCCGCGTGAAGTTCGAGAGCGCCCTGGACGGCCTCCTTGCCGAAGCTGATGAGATCCTGTCTCCGCGCATCCGCAGCTTGGTGATCGAATTGCGGGACGAATGGCGAATGCTTGACAAGAAGATCGAGGCGTTGAACGCAGAGTTCGTAGCACTCGCCAGGCAGAACAGCGCGATGCGCCGCCTGACATCGATTCCCGGCATCGGCGTGCTCAACGCCACGGCACTTGTTGCCGCAATTGGTGACGCCGGTAGTTTTAAGCATGCCCGAGATCTCGGAGCATGGTTGGGGCTTGTGCCACGACAGTTCACCACCGGAGGCAAGGCACGTCTGCTTGGGATAACAAAGCGCGGTAACACCTATCTGCGAACCTTGCTGGTCCACGGCGCGCGAGCGGCAATGCACACGCTCAGTCAAAGTGACACGCCAATCGGGCAATGGCTCCGGACAATGTTGTCCCGAGGCGTCCAGCGCAATGTCGTGATTGTGGCCCTGGCAAACAAGCTCGCGCGTATCGCCTGGGCGGTGTTGCGCAAGGGGCAGCCCTATGAGCGGGCCTATGGCGTAGCGGCAATCTGAGTCACTGGCTGCCAGGAGCGCAGCCTACGATGTTTGCGAGTGGAATGGAGATGGCCTGACAGTTGATCGGCGTTCGGATAGCCCAGCAGTGGAAATGGTTCATGGAAACCGAGTTGATTATTGTGGCTCTGAGCGTGCGGATATCCATCTTGGCTACGGCCTGACCGTAAGACCGAATACGTTGAAGCAGACTGCACAGGAAATCAAAAAACAACTTGCAAACAGGGCGGGCCATACGTTTCCACTGAGAGCTGACCCGGCGTTTCCACCGAGAATTCTCAATGGAAATATCAGGCTGCGCCGGGTCAGCTCTCAGTGGAAATCAACAAGAATGTGTTGCGAAGCTTATGAACGTAGTGTCATCATCATCAGATGAAGCGGGTTGATGGGACGCTGATGGGTGGAACTTATTTCGATGATGAGCAGGAGATCGGCCCCCAGGGACTGACACTGCTGCGCAAGGTGCTTGCAGATCTGTTTCGAGATCACGCTGATGTTTCGGGTGCGGATGAAGAGCTTGGTCTGGCAAAGGAGCTGGTGGCTCTCTTCAAGTCTGGTTTTCGGAGCGAGGAGGAGCTGAAAGCCATGGCCAAGCGATGCAGCTTTCTGAATCATCAGAATGTCTAGGGAAGTTCCCGTTTTGCCCTGCGGCGACAGAGTGTAATGTGATGCAAGCCCTGCCAGCATTCACCAAAAACAAACGACTTGATCAGCGCGCGCGAGCGCCTAATTCTTGCTCATGATCCACGACGTTGCCAAGAAACTGAATACAGTTCTGACACCTGAAGATCTGGCACTGCTTCAGAATGCCTTTGCGCGTGTATGTGAACTGCGCGGCGTTTCGCAAACCTCGCTTCCGGCGCAAGAGAGTGCCAAGGTTCTGATAAATCTCTATCAGAGTGGCATCCGGAACAGGTACCAGCTTGTGGCAATGCTGACGGGGCAAAGATTTCCCTGAGAACGTGACCGACCCGTCGGTTGGCTACTTTAGCTTCCGTGCAAAGTTAGAAATCGCTGGTGGACGGGGTTTCGTGGATAGTATTCTGAATGTTTGTCTTGCTGACAAACTCAATCGACATGCACGGCGGTAGCCTTTGGGACTATCCGCCGCGCACGAGTATCTACATACGAGCGCCTCAGATCACCGAGACGTTTTCAGCCTTGGACTTGCCCGTCTTGCGGTCCTGGCCCACTTCGTAGCGGACCTTTTGGCCATCCTTCAGCGCGTCGCCGAAGCCGACCGCGGAGATGTGCACAAAGACGTCCTGACCGCCGTCATCTGGGGTGATGAAGCCGAAGCCCTTGTCCTGAGCAAAGAATTTCACTGTTCCAGTCGCCATATTTGCCTCGTTGATGGTGGGAGATTGACCCTAGCCGCTCGGCGGTTGAGCAGCAAGCTGCTTCCTGTGATGTGGTCTTGGACATCCCGGCGAACGCGATGTCTCAATGAGATGAGACTTTAGTCAAAAATCGCTGGATATAAACCGCTGCTTTAGCTTTCGGGCACATAGTGAGAGCGAACTGTAATGACGGTTCTGGCATGTCACCGCGCGTCCATCTGGGCGGTCGAAAGCGCAGCGTCGTCTCTTCCGGTTGAGTGTTTGGGGCGTAGCGTGGCGGTGCTTGAGAATGGATCATGTCTGGAAAGTACTGGCTGGCAATCTTGCCGCGGTCGCACTGATCGTTTCGATCTGGACACACCTCTCCTATCGCTTTTACCAGTTGCCGCCGAAGCTGCGCTGTACCGGCCTTGGGGTCTCCATGGGACTGGCGGCGATCGCCTCGATGCTGCTCTCAGTCCGCTTCGGTGTGGGCGTCATTTTTGATCTCCGCCTTGCGATCATCGTGTCTGCTGCTGTATTCGGCGGACCGGGTGCCGCATTGATCACCGCTGTCATGGCGGCCTGCTTCCGCTTTTATCTCGGCGGGGCAGGGGTGGCGCCCGGTTTGACCGCAATCGCCCTTGTCTTCGCCCTTGGAAGCACGCTGTGGTTCTTCGCCGGCAGAAAGCCGTTGAGCCATCCGCCCTCGATCCTGAGCGCCGCGGCGCTTGCGGGCTGTCTTTCGATCGCGGTCCTTGCGCTCCTTCCCCAAGCTGACTTCCAGCGCGCCGTCGATCAGGTGGGCGTGCCGATCGCCGTTCTGAACTTTGCAACGACGGCCGCCATTGGCTTCTTTCTTGCCTATTTCCGTCGGTTCACGCTGGAGCGCGATATCCTGTATGCGGCTCTGACACAGGCTCCAGACTACCACTACGTCAAGGACCTTCAACATCGTTTCGTCGTCGCGAACTTGAACGTTGCACGTCACAATGGACGCGCGAGGTCGTCGGAGATGGTAGGTCTGACGGACTACGATCTCGCGCCGAGGGAGCGAGCCGAGCAGCTGGTGAGAGCCGAGGTCGACGTTATGCGAACCGGGCAGGCGCTAGACCGCTTCGAGGAGTTCCTCGTAGAAGAGGGAAAGCCGCCGCGGTGGTATTCGACATCGAAAGTGCCCTTGAGAAACCGCCAAGGCGATATGGTTGGTCTGGCCGGGGTGACGGTCGATATTACCGAGAAGAAGCTCCTTGAGCAGGAACTGCGTTCCAGCAGAAACATCATGGCGCAGGCGATGACCGAAATGTCTGATGGGCTCGCTATGTTCGGGCAGGATGGAAAAATCGTGTTCTGCAACGAGCAGTACCAGTCGCTTTTCCCGAAGTCCGCCTATACTCGGAAAGAAGGGGCACACATCAGCGACATCCTCAGGGCGATTGTGCGGAATGGGGAGCGTCAGGATCTTCCGATAGATCTGGATGAAGACAGCATTCAGGCGGCCGCCAAAGCTCTCTTCGTCGACAAGAATGAAGTCATCCCAATGGCCGACGGACGCTGGCTGGCTTTGAGGACCCGGGTGACCGAGGATCAACACGTTCTGGCGCTGGTGTCCGACATCACTGCGATGAAGGAGTCGGAGCTCTCACTCAAGAGTTTTGCAGAGCGGATGAAAGGCCTGGCTGAAACGGATGCACTGACCGGACTGGCCAATCGCCGGTCTTTTGATGAAGGTCTGCAGCGGGAGTTCGAGGCAGCCAAGCAGACCGGTCGGCCTTTGTCGGTGTTGCTCATAGATGTCGACAGGTTCAAAGCTTTCAACGACCGCTATGGCCATCTCGCCGGTGACGGCTGCCTGAAATCAGTTGCGGGGGCTATCGCGAGCGCGACCCGCCGGTCTGGCGACATCACAGCGCGTTTCGGCGGCGAGGAGTTTGCAGTTATCCTGCCCGAGACCGACGGCGACATGGCGATCGCCATCGCCGAGAACATCAGAACTTCGATTAGGGACCTCGAGATGCTGCACGAAGGCAGCGAGTATGGGATTGTCACAGCCAGCCTGGGAGCCACCGTCTTCACACCGGATTCAAGAGTGGGTAACCCAGCCGAGCTCGTGGCACGGGCCGATCTGGCGCTCTACCAGGCAAAGGATGCGGGGAGAGACCGCGTCGGGTTTCAGAGACTGGCTGACGAGCGCGTCAAGAAGCCGGCTTGACCGCTGGTTACAAAAAAGGACGAGCCGACAAATAGCCGCTTTCAGCAGCGGTTTCTCAAGCCAGTATCACGGTCGCTGAGAATTGCGTTCCTGCTTGAGATTGGAATTCGTAGGTGCCATCCAATTGGCGAACCGACCCATCGACAAGCCGCATGCCGGTTCCCGGCGTAACCGCACTGACGTCGAAGCCTACACCCTCATCGCTGATGGTCAGGAGATTTTTGCCCAGCTCGTCTTTCGCCGTCAGCGAGACCAACAAGCTACCCTCAACACCGTTAGGGTAAGCATACTTGATGGCATTCGTCACAACTTCGTTCACCAGCAAGGCAAGCGCTGTCGCCTTGTCAGCGGAGACTGGCGTTGATTGCAGATCGAATTCGACACGAAGTTTTGCATCATGGACCGAAACCGCGCTGCAGACGACAGCTCGGGTCAGGTCTGCCGCATCGATCTGCGCATATGCGTCATGTTTATAGATCTGCTCGTGAACCGCGATCATCGATTTGATCCGACTGTTAAGGGTAACCGGTGTTCTGCCACCACATTGGCAGCCGCCGTCTGATCTGTGATCGCCTTTCCATGGATGAAGAACGGGAGTTTCTCCATGGAGACTACATTAGAGTTTCTCACAACCAGGAAGCCTGGACGTGAGGTTCACCGACATTGGCCGGACGAGGTCAAGGCGAAGATTGTTTCGGAAAGCTTGAGGCCTGGCACGACAGTCAATGAAGTTGCGCAGCGCTATGGATTGCGAGCCAACAGCCTTTCCACATGGCGGACGATGGCGCGGCAGGGCAAGCTGGTGTTGCCAGAGCCAGAAGACGCGGTCGAGTTCGCGGCCATGGTTGTCGAGCCGCCGTCGCCTGAGCTGCTGACGGTCAAGGCCGCCACGCGCACCGAGATTATCGTCGGTCCGGTGACAATCCGTCTGGAGGAAGGGGCGTCTGCTGCCCGGATCGCTTCCATCGCCCGCGCCATGGCTGCGGCGACATGATCTTTCCGTCGAACCGCGTGAGGATCATGGTCGCGACCAAACCCGTGGATTTCCGCAAGGGTCATGACGGGTTGGCGGCTTTGGTGAAGAACGAACTGCACAAGGACCCGTTCACCGGAACGGTCTTCGTGTTCCGGTCACGCAAGGCGGACCGATTGAAGCTGATCTATTGGGATGGCTCCGGGATCGTCATGGCCTACAAAAGGCTGGAAGAGCACACATTCACGTGGCCCGGCATAGAGGATGGCCTGATGACGCTCACCCACGCCCAGTTCGAAGCGCTGTTCGCAGGCCTCGATTGGCGGCGGGTTCATGCCGTCCAAACGAGAACGCCAGAGGCCGTCGAATAGCTGCGGCACGATGACTCAGCAGCAAACTCCAAAGGCAAATCGGTTCCGGATTTGGTAGCTTCCAGCCATGCTTGATGCCGCCGATCTTCCCGATGATGTTGCTGCCCTGAAGGCGATGCTGATCGCGGCGCAGGCCCGCGAGGCGGCCAAGGACGTCGCGATAGCCAGTAAGGACGAGCATATCGCCCGCAAGGATGAGCGGATCGAACGGCTTGAGAAGCTGGTCGCAGCGTTCAAGCAGGCAGCCTTCGGACGCAAATCCGAGAAGACCGATCCCGACCAATTTGATTTGGCACTGGAAGACCTGGAGACGGCCATAGCCGTGATCCACGCCGAGGATGAGGCGGACGTTCCTGCCGGGAACAGGATCACCAAGCCCCGCGCGATCAATCGCGGCTCCCTCCCAAAGCATCTTCCTCGTGTCGAAGAGGTCATCGAGCCGGAAAGCCTGGTCTGCGCCTGCGGAGGTTGCCTGCATTGCATTGGCGAGGATGTCTCCGAGCGGCTGGATGTGGTCCCGGCACAGTTCCGCGTCATTGTCACACGTCGCCCCAAGTATGCGTGCCGTGCCTGCACAGACGGTGTCGTTCAGGCCCCGGCTCCCTCTCGCCTGATCCACGCAGGACTGCCGACCGAAGCGACAGTCGCGCATGTGTTGGTTTCCAAATATGCCGATCATCTTCCCCTTTATCGGCAGGCCCAGATCATGAGCCGCCAGGGCATTGATCTCGACCGCTCCACGCTCGCCGACTGGGTCGGCCGGGCAGCGTTCGAGTTGCGTCTTGTATTCGATGCGCTAATCGCCGACCTGAAGCGCTCAACCAAGCTCTTCATGGACGAGACCCATGCCCCAGTTCTCGATCCCGGATCGCGCAAGACCAAGACCGGATACTTCTGGGCACTTGCGAGAGATGACCGCCCTTGGGGCGGCGGCGCTCCGCCCAGTGTCGCCTTCACCTACGCGCCTGGTCGCGGGGGCATTCATGCAGAGCGGATATTGCAGGGCTTCTCCGGCATTCTGCAGGTGGATGGCTATGCCGGATACAACAGGCTGATCGCGCCAGAGCGAATTGGCCCAGACATTAGGCTTGCCTATTGTTGGGCCCACGCGCGGCGCAAGCTGGTGGAGGTCAGCCGCAACGGCTCCGCACCCATCGCCGAGGATGGCGTCAAGCGGATCGGCGAACTGTACCTCATCGAAGCCGAACTTCGGGGCCTTGGTCCGGAGGCTCGTCTCGCCGGACGGCAGGAACGATCAGCACCGCGTGTGGCAGAGCTGCAGACTTGGCTGGTCCATCACCGCGCCCGCGTCGCAATGAAGTCGCCGCTCGGCGAGGCATTGGCCTACATCGCCAAATACTGGGATGGTCTGAAGCTCTTCCTGACCGACGGTCGTATCGAGATCGACAACAACAGCGTCGAGCGAACCATCCGGCCGATTGCCCTGAACCGGAAGAACGCACTCTTTGCGGGGCACGATGCCGGAGCAGAGAACTGGGCGACAATCGCCTCGCTGATCGAGACCTGCAAGCTCAATGCCGTCGATCCGCTGGCCTATTTGACCGCGACGCTCACCGCCATCGTCAACGGTCACCGGCAGAGTTGCATCAATGAGCTTTTGCCGTTGAATTATTCGGGACGAACAAACGGCTGAAGTCTGCTGTCGGCCCAGATCGGTCATTCGAGCTTGGCCAAGTAATTGGCTCGCTTAAGGGACTTTTCCGTACTCGAGTTCTTTCGGTAACGGCGCTGTTGGTCGGATCCCCTCAAGGCAACGATGCTCAGCGTGGCAGCGCACTTTCAAGTGCTGGTGAAAACTCGCAACGTTGTAAAGGTTCGACAATAGCCCTCTGCCCCTTTGGCATCGGAGGTTGCGAGATGATGAAAATCTCGCGGCCGCTATATGTGGGCACTGTAAAAATTGGGGGAAGCCCCGCCCATGTGAGTTATAATCTGCGGGTCGGTATTATCCGTGATTGTGAGCTCTAGAACGCTGCAGTCGTCATGCTCTCCATTCACCTCGACTTTCCGGCCATCGATCACGGCAAGTTGCTCGTGTGCTGAAAGTTCGGCCCAAAAGCCATCCGTGGAGACTAAATAGACGCCAGGTAAGCTGTCAGTTTCCAGGATTTCGGGTGTCATATATTCCCGGGAACGGAAGCTCTTGGTGAGGAGATGTCTGGCCGGCATCTTCGATAATTCGTCAAGGGCAACGTCAGTAAGGGCATTGGCAAGCGTGTGGGGTTGAGTCCGCCAATGAATTCTGTCGCCTCGTTCAATCTGGCCGAAAAGACAGTCGCCGGCATGGATAACTGTCATTAGTGTTCTTGGGTCGGCATGCACAATAGCGAAACTGGCAGAGCTTTTGGGATAACGCGCGCGCAAATCAAGATGGATTCCGCGCAGCTGTTTCGAAAAAGCATCGACATCAAGTGTTCCTCGCAGACCGTTAAACCAGTCGATCACTTCCCGCACGATCGCTTCGGCATATTCTCCACTGTTCTCGCCCGCGGTAGAGCCATCGACTACGATGCCCATCACGCCGCAGGTATTGATGCCAAGGCCCGCATGGTCCCGATTGTCTGCGGTTCTGGTGCCTTGCCGGCTATACCAGTTTGCTTCAATGCGCATGGGTGCCACCGTCTGCGCAGTGGCTGATGGCAACATAGCGCTCGCGCACGATGGCTGCGCGGCCGGGCTGCCCACGCAAATTTCCCTCGAGGAAATCGTCAAAGTCGCGATGCTTGAGTAGCGCCTGGAATTGTTCAGCGATGTATGTCTTGACGTCGGGATCGGCATTCGCCAATTCGTGATCAAGTTCCTCTCTCCCATCAACGACGAGAAGTATGTCCTCAGCATCTCTGCTGGAATAAAGGTCATCACTGCCCCTGCCGGCGAATGCTTCTAGCTTCGTGGCTATAAAGAGGGCGGGCGTAAGGAGCCGGATGGTGAGACTTTCAGTCAGTTGGTGAACCTCAGCGGTTTCGATACCTCTTGCGTACCAGCGATTGCTAAAGCCAAGGATCGCTTCATCATCCGGCATGAAATCGACTTTGAGCGGGCCGAGTCGCATTCGGCAGATGACATCGTCATCTGAGGACTCTTTGAATCCCCTTTCTCGCAGCTGTTCTAATAACTGGCCCCATTCGGCAAGCCCTGCAAGATCGACAATAAGGTCGATATCGTCGGTAGCCCTGACATCTTCGAGAGTAACCGGGTCTGTGATGAAGAGCGCCGTTGTGCAGCCCCCGACGAATACAAGGCGACCACGTAAATCCTGTTCGAGCGCCGTTGCGACGACTTTCAACATTTCGAGCAGTTGGCCGCGGACAGTGGTCATTTGCCGAGTATCCGTGTTGAGAGGCGCTCACTTGCCAAACCCACTTCCCTTTGGTTTCCGAGACGGATCGCGTCGCAGAGTGCCAGATATTCGTAGAGGCGGACGTCTTTTTGGGCAGCTTCCGGTACGCTTTTGAACAACGGATCGACGGACTGGCCCATTTCATGGCTGCTGGCATGCGGCCACACGTAAATGTAGTTGCCGGCACTCATTAGAAGGCCTTCAAGCATGGGAGCAGCAAACGCAGTCGGCATGCCTCGCTGCATTGCTCCGGGCTTTGCCGGAAAGGTGAATTTCAAGCCATGGACGATAAAATTGAAGAGATTCCGTCGGCTCGGCTTGGGTCGGCCAAGTTCGCGATCTTTGCTGGCAATGCCGGACGCTAGGCTCCTCTTGATCGACTCATTGACCTCGGTCTTGCTTATGCCGAGAGATGCCTCCAGATTCCGGACGGAGTATGGGTCATCGCCCTGCGCCGCTGGCCGCAAGTGTTCGCCCCCTTGCTCTTTTTCCTGCTCTTGGAGGCTGATGAGCTTGAGCAGTATGACGATGTCCTGGCTTTTCATCGCACGTTCCAATTGACGTCCTTTGTCCTAGGACCAAGGACAGAAAAACACGCTCTGTACTTCTTGTCAAAGCCCGCTGCCAACACGCGGTTTCTCCAATTCTGCAGTGATCCGGGCGCTCCCCCGAAAAAGCATCAAAATCAGCGCCTTACGGAACACTGACGCTGGTACCCTCATCAAGGCGACTATTTCCGGCGTACCCTGGATGGCATAGCTAGCCTGTTCGTGGAAACCCATCTGCTTCAAAAGCGCGTGGCCAGCACGCCTCATCCAATATGCTGTCCGTGGGCTAGGGCCAGATTGCGTTGCAGCTAGTTTTCGGGATTTTACATTCTGCAACGCTGGATCGCGAGGCCGAGACATTCGCGTTCAGGCCAGGGAGCGGTCATCGAGGAAATGGCGTTCGCGGCGCTGCTTATCGATACCGGTGAAAATCTACCGTTTCTGGTTTCGGCATCAGCCTCTTATGGCCGACTCTTCAAGAGCTCAGCCGCATTTGTGTCGAGAGCCTTCGCCAGGCGCTCCACTACGTCAAGCGTCGGACTGTACACGCCGCGTTCTAGAGAGCTCACATATGTCCGATCGATATCCGCAAGATGAGCAAGCTCTTCCTGCGACAGTCCTTTCGACTGTCTTGTGAGGCGCAGATTCTTTGCAAAGACCTCGCGAATTTCCATGAGCGCGAGGAAATCTGATTGTAGAGTATTCATCCACGGAGTATTCTCTACAAACGCACATACAGAAACCGCAGCGCGGTTGCATGCGATGTGGGCGACGTGAACAATCACCAGGATCTGCCATGGAAATCCGCCAGCTTTCCTACTTCGTGGCCGTCGCAGAGGAGCTGCACTTCGGTCGTGCCGCCATGCGGGTGAACATCGCCCAGCCGGCGCTCAGCACGCAGGTGCAGGCGCTGGAGAAGTCTCTGGGGGTGCAGCTGCTGTTGCGCTCGACCCGGCGGGTGGAACTGACCAGGGCAGGGGAGGTGTTCTACGATCGCTGCGTCAGGATGCTGAGCGATCTGGAACTCTCGGCCGAGATGGCACGATCTGTTGCCGGCAAGACGGTGCGCGAGATCAGGATTGGTACGATCTATCCGGCAACCACCGGTGTGCTGCCGGCCTTTCTCTCACGCATCGGCCGGAAATATCCCGACATCCGCCTGCATGTCTCCAATGGCTCGACCAGCGACATCATGCGCCAGCTGGAATGCGGCCGCATCAACCTCGGCTTCATCCGCCCCGTCGAGAATATCGGATCGCTGCGCTTTTTCTCCATTGCCCATGAGCGCTATCTGCTGGCGGTGGCCCGTGACAATCCGCTGGCCGGTCTCGATGAGGTGTCGGTCTCTGATCTGCGGAACCAGAAGATCATCGGTTTTCGTCGGCAGAACCTCTCCTATACCGAGCGGTATTTTGCCGAGAAGTTCGAGGAGCATGATCTGGCCGGCAATGTCGCCTACACCTGCGACGACACCTTCGCGCTGATCTCGCTGGTGTCGGCAGGTCTCGGTGTCGGGTTTGCCCCGGAATGGACGGCCGAGCTTCCGGACCGCGACATCGTGCTAAAGAAGGTGCGGGGGATCGATTTCAGGATCGGGCTCGGGGTCGCCTGGAACAAGGAGGACCCGACGGCGGCGCGTGACGACATAATCGATATTGCCAGATCCTTGGCGCGACCGAGCAGGTGAGGGGAGGGTGGCCCTCCTGTGGACCCGCGCGCCGGGGACTGTCGGTCCCGCCTCCCGGCCTTCGGCCGGCGCTTCTCTAATCGGCGGGCTGAGGTCAAGCTCTATCCCGTCTATCCGTTAGCCAAGAAAGCAAGGGTTCGTCCGCAGTCGGCCCATTGCCGACATTGCGGGATAGATGTCAGTTGCCGCTAGCCACCTTGTCGGCATCGAGACTGACATACTTGTCGAGGTGCCTGAGCCATTTGCGCTCAATGGCAGCTTCGATATCGATTTCGTTCGCCCGCAGATACAGAACGAACTGGCCGAACAGGTCAGCCGCTTCGTTTTCTAGTGCTTCACGCGTGCCACCTGAACCATCGCTATTTGGCTTCGCCCTACCAGCCATCAGGAGATGTTCGGCCGTCAGTTCGCCCAACTCCTCTGTCAACTTCAAAAGATACCAGTCCGCGCTGCGCTCGATGTCATGCACTCTAGCATAGAGCTCTCCGACTTGACCAATTTGGTCGCTTAGCTCCTTGAATGTCGCACTCATTCAGTCCTCGTTGGCTACGGAATGTCTCCGTCGGGGACGCTATCAGCGATTTACGACATGCCAGTGGCAATGTCCGGTGTCGGCGCTTTCCAGCCGAAAGCGTTGCTCTACAGGAGCAGGTGTTATCTGCGTCCGGCTGATGCAGCGTTCAACGTCTTTCCGCGGCCCGCGCTTCTCTCCGGGATCGGCACTCAGCCCTCCCATGATGGGTTCCAGTAGATGAAGTGGTCCAATCTATGCTGCATCCTGATGACGGATCATCGGTATAAGCGACGCCGCGAACTCACATCACCATCGTCCGCGAAGGACGTTTTCCGTTGCTACACGGAACCTTGGATTCGAATGTCCCTTTCGCCTCTATAGCCGATCATCATGCCGCGACCGTTGAGACGGTGTCCTCCCTTGTCCAGCGGAACTCGGTGCCATCCACCCACATGCGATGCATGACAACGGCGAGGCGGCGGGCCAGTGCGACCTTGGCTTTCTTGCTGCCATGGCGCTTGGCAATGTTCATGGCCCATGCCTTCAACCAGCACCATTTCACCACGCGTGTCATCATCGACTGGGCGGCCTCATAGAGTAGTCGCCGCATCATGGCGTCCCCGCGTAGAGAGACATGGCCAACCCGGCTCATTTCGCCGGACTGTTTGAGCACTGGAGTGAGACCCAATATCGCTCCGACCGAGCGGGAATGACGAAACCTGCTGGGAATATCGATCGTCGAGACATAAGCGAGCGAGACGATGGGGCCAACGCCAGGTACTGTCATCAGCCGCCTGCAAACCTCATCCTGCTTGGCCTCCGATAGAACCCGCTTCTCCAGCTTGGCCAAGCCTTCTCGCAACTTGCGTCGGCCGGCTAGCAGTGGCTCCATGATTTCCGCTAGCTCAACGTCGTGTTCGACGAGCTCGAGTATTCTTCTCTCGAATGTGCCGCCCGAGGCATGGCCAACCTTCAGTCCGAAGTTGCGCAGCAGCCCACGCATCTCGTTCTCCAGGTCGATCGCCTTTTCCTGCAGCAGCGATCGGGCCGTCAGCAATGCGCGGCGCTTCTGGCTGGTAAGCGTCTTCACATGCACGTCCTTGAACAGGCCGACCCGCATCATGTGGGCGATGCCGCGTGCATCGTTCCTGTCGCTCTTGTTCTGTTGAAGGGCATCCAGGAAAGCTTTGGTGTGCCGCGTCTCGATGCAGAAGATGGGCAAGCCGACTCTTGCCAGTCCTTCAAACAGCCATTGGGACAAGGGCCCCGCCTCAACGCCTACCCTTTCCAAGCTGAAAGAGGGATCGCTGAGGATCGCGACAAGGTCCTCCGGGTGAGATGCCACCTTCCGTTCGCGGCATAGTTTCCCGCTTTCATCGACGATACAGACGCTCGTTTCTTTGACCGAGACATCAAGGCCGGCATAGTGTTTCATGGCTGCGCTCCTCTGCATGATGGTTGTGCCTGTTCCGACAGGCAACTGTATCATCGGCAGTGCGGTGCAGCCCCTGGCTCCCTACGGATGGAATGGGGCACGAAGCCGATTAGCCCATCTATGCTGAGGCTCCTGCGGCTGCCCTTTTAACCGGTCTTGCGGGAGGCGAACGGCTTTCGCAGTGCCTGCTACAGCTGGTATGCCCATTTCTGTTCTGGACGCTTCTGCCTTGGGCCCGAGTCGCTGTCACTGGGTGAAACAGCGTGATTGTTGCCATTGCTCCCCAGGTTGGCTGAAATCGCACCCCCACCAGCAAGGTTGATCTGCCGATCGCGTCGTGTTTTGAAGTAGGAAGATTGGTGGCGGGGCTTTGACAACAGGAATGGCAGAACAGTTTGACATGTTTTCGGAAGAGGTTGCCCGTGACCGGGTGGTCCCGCATGACATTTTCAAATTGACCAAACCCGAACAGCATGCCGTCGCCATGAGTGAAGAGGATATGGTGCGACATCTGTCAGAGACGGGCCGCTACCGCATCCTCACGAAACTCGTGCCGCGCGCGATCGCACCATTCCGGCGTCCGGAATACCCCCTCAACGGCATCATTCTCGACACAGAGACCACGGGCCTCGATGCTCGCAAGGATGAGATTATCGAGATTGGCATGATCGCTTTTACCTTCGATGCGACAGGACACATTGGTGACGTGACCGGGATTTATGGTGGGCTTCAGCAGCCAAGCGTTTCCATTCCCCCCGAAATCACCAGGCTCACCGGGATTACCGACGATATGGTCGCCAGGCAGTCGATCGACATGGCGGCGTTACAGGCGTTGATTGAGCCTGCCGATCTGCTGATTGCCCACAATGCTGGTTTCGACCGACCATTCTGCGAGGCATTTTCTCACCTGTTTTCCGGCAAGGCCTGGGCTTGCTCAAACTCCGAGATCGACTGGTCGTCGCGGGGATATGAAGGCACCAAGCTCGGATACCTGATCGGGCAGGCAGGCTATTTTCATGAGGGTCATCGTGCGGTCGACGATTGCTTCGCACTTCTGGAGGTCCTGGATTGCGAGGTGGACGGAACGGCTTTCACCGCTTTCGCCGAGCTCTATGAAGCAAGCCAGAGGTCGCGTGTCCGGATCTTTGCGGAGAACAGCCCCTTCGACATGAAGGATCACCTGAAGGCGCGAGGCTATCGCTGGTCTGACGGTAGCGACGGCCGCCCGAAATCCTGGTGGATCGAGGTTGGGGAAGAGTCCCTCGACGATGAGCTTCACTATCTCAGGACCGAAATCTACCATTATCCAGACGCCGATCCTCCAATCAAACGCCTCACTGCCTTCGACCGGTTTCGGGCCTGATAGCCCGTTCAGCTCATCTCTAATTGGACCCATGCTTTGAGCGCATGGCCGACCTGAGGCCTTGTGCCTTATCGACGGGCGTCCAAGGGCCTATATTCCAATCAGAGAAGCGACGTTGGAACCAAAGCAAGGTTGCTGGCGTCAAGAGACCTCACGAAAGGGGATCATCATGAACGTAGCACGCTCTTTCAACACTTGGCGCAAGTATCGTCAGACCGTTACCGAACTTGGCCGCATGAGCTCGCGCGAACTGCAGGACCTCGGTATCAATCGGGCCAACATCCACAGCGTTGCTCGCCAGTCGGTCGCTCGCTAAGCGGCTTTTTTCCTGCCCATCCTGAATGACACCACGCCCGCTGATGACGCGGGCGTTTCTGTGTCTGGCCGCCGCGAGGCACTGTGCTAGAGAAACCTTTTGTCAGGGTGATGCTGTGCATTTTCCGCATAGCTGCGCTGCAGCAAAGTCTATTTAATGTGCGGAGAGAATGGGTATCTTGGTTTTCATCGAAGCGATGCACCTCCTCCCGCAGAGCTTCGATTTCAGACGGCTCACTCCTCCTCCCAAGGGACGTCTGTCGGAACAGCGGCACTCCTCCTCCCAGCCGTTGTTCGGTTCTTTTCGGAAAGCCTGCCGCACCTCCTCCCGCGGCAGGCTTTTTCGTTTTCGGGCCCGGCTGCATCAAAGTCCCAGATCGAGCTGCGGTTCTTGCCCGCTCTCTTCGATGTTGAGCGACGAAAGGGTGACCCCTAAGAGCCGCACCGGACGTTTGAACGGAAACACCGAGGCGAGCAGGGTCTCTGCATTCTCCAGGACCATGTCGATGTCTGACACTGATCCCGACACGGTTCTGCTGCGGGTCGCCTGACTGAAATCCGAATATTTGATTTTGACGGTGATTGTCTTTCCCGTGATGTCGTGCGCCTCGCAATAGCGCCAGACCTTCTCGGCCAACGGCCGCAACTCGGCTTTGGCCAGATCGAGATCGTCGATGTCCTCAACGAACGTGTCCTCGGCGCCAACAGACTTTCGAATGCGATCGGGTCTCACCCGGCGTTCATCGATCCCACGGGCAATGCCGTAGAAATAAGGACCGGACTTCCCGAAGTTCTGCTGAAGGAACGCTAGCGACTTCGACTTAAGATCAAGCCCGGTCTCTATGCCATGCCGTTTCATTCGCTCGGCCGTGGCCGGCCCCACGCCATGGAATTTCTTGACGGGGAGGGCCTCGACAAAACCCGGGCCGTTCTTTGGCGTAATGACCGCCTGGCCATTCGGCTTGTTCAGATCGCTCGCCATTTTGGCCAGGAACTTGTTGTAGGAGATGCCAGCCGACGCATTGAGGCCCGTGACCGCCTTGATTTTCGCACGGATCTCAAGCGCAATCTCGGTGGCGATCTCCATGCCCTTCAGGTTTTCGGTGACGTCGAGATAGGCTTCGTCCAGCGACAGTGGCTCGATCAACGGCGTGTATTCGGCAAAAATCTCGCGGATCTGCTGCGAGACCTGCCGATAGACGTCGAAGCGCGGCGGCACAAAAATCAAATCCGGGCATTTGCGCTTGGCGGTGATCGATGGCATGGCCGAATGCACGCCGAAGACACGGGCCTCGTAACTCGCGGCCGCCACAACGCCACGTGCCGCGGATCCACCGACGGCCAGTGGCAGGCCACGCAGCTCCGGATTGTCACGTTGCTCGACCGAGGCATAAAAGGCATCCATATCGACATGGATGATTTTGCGCACGGGTTGCACGCTCCCCATGACGTCAGTTCCCACACGATAAGCCGGCATTTGGTGTACAGGCATCTGACTGCTCTGGTCGCGCTGAGTGCTGGTGATCAAAGCAACAGACCTTCCTCGTCCGGCTTCGGTTTGGCCTGTGGCGGCACGATCACCAGCATATTGCCCGGGAGCGGACGCTGTAGGTGGCGGGCTTCATCCCACGGTGCTGTTAGCCAGGTCTCGACTTCTTCAGGCGTGGTCAGGATGGCGGGCATGGCCTTTTGATGAATCGGCGAGACGATCTCGTTCGGAGAGGTTGTCAGAAACCCGAACAGTTCGTGTTCCTGCTCCCCATCCCTGACCTTCCGCACACCCTTCCATGGGGTCCAGAAGCCCGCGAAGAACATCAGCGGCCGATCTTCGTTGCCGGCAAACCAGGCGTTCGGCACACGCCCGCCCTCAATCTTGCTGGCTGGGTCAGGTTCGGCAAAGGAGGTGAATGGCACGACGCAGCGGCTGGTTGGGCCGAGCCAGCGCCGCCAGTGCGGCGAACTCACATTGCGAATATTGGTGACGCCGGGATCGTAGTTTTTCACATAGGCCGGCGGCGACGGCATTCCCCAGGTCGCCCGGGCAATCTCGCGCTGTCCGTCCTCGGCGACGCGGACAATCGGCGCCTGATAGCCTGGATAAACATCGAACGAGGCTTCATTCCAGCCGGCTCGATCCCGGAACGCCTTTGTAAATTGCAGAACCGCGTCACGCGTGGTCGTCACATTATAGAGATTACACACTACCCGTCCTCCTATCCAATGCGGCTCAAGGCGAAGTTTCCGGCCATTTCGGAACGCAATCAAGCTTTGAACGCTCCAGCGATCACGTGGGCTTTTGCAGCTCAAAAACCACTGCCGCCTCCAGCAAACAGGGAAATCCCGTCCCGCATCTATCCTGCCCGTCAGAGCAGTGCATCTTGTCGCAACCCATCGCCATGCGCCGGCGCAGATCTACAAAACGCATGCTGGCGCCAAACTGTTTCACCAGCGCCTTGCGATCAAGCTCGCCCCGTTGCCCGCACGGCTTGCATTCGACGGCAATCACCGGTCCCTTGAAATCTCTGAGCGTCAGCAGGCCGGGCATATCTCTATTTTCTCATCCACGACATTTTCATCACATTCAGCATCGAATTGAATCTGCTTGATGAATCGATCGAGCAACAACCGTCTCGTGATGCTGGCTGCAGTCCACCCGATTCTTGCCCGTTGACTCATCGCCGTTTAAAGAACAAAAACGGAACATATCAGCCTTTTTCGCCTATGCAAATGCACTCTTGACGTAGGAAACCGATGCCAATCACTGCCGCCAACCCCGTCATTTCCGAGCTTCAGGACCGCATCCGGCGGCTTGAAGGCGGAGCTGCGCGCAAAGGCGAGGTGTTGTCGTTCGGAATTACCGAGATCGACGCAAAGCTTCCCGGTGGTGGGCTGGCCTGCGGCTCCTTGCACGAAGTGGCCGGTGGTGGCGCCGACGCCGTGCATGGCGCTGCCGCCGCTCTCTTTGTCGCCGGCATCGTCGCGCGCACGAAAGGCGACGTCCTCTGGTGTCTGACACGGCCGGATCTGTTTGCCCCTGCCTTAGCTCAGGCGGGGCTCCACCATGATCGAGTGATCTATGTCGAGGCCGACCGGGAAGAGGACGTGCTCACGAATTTCGAAGAGGGTCTGCGTTTTGGCGGGCTTGGTGCCGTGGTTGCCGAGCTTGTGCGCCTGCCCATGACCGCCTCGCGACGCCTGCAGCTGGCGGCTGAGGCTTCGGGAACGATCGGCATTGCGCTGCGCCGATGGCGGCGCCCGACGGAGGCCGCCGACTTCGGCCAACCCACGGCCGCCACGACACGGTGGCGCATCAGCGTCCTTCCCTCCGAACCGCTTCCCGTGCCGGGCATCGGACGGGCGCGGTGGCTGGCGGAATTGATCAGAGCAAGAGCGGGAGAAGCCGCGGAATTTGAAATAGGTGCCTGCGATGCCACGGGTCGTATCAGTCTTTCTCCCCACGCTCGCGACGGACAGGATCAGGCGCGCCGAGCCCGGAATCTTGCCTGAAACACCGGTGGTAGTCGTCGCGCGCAGTGGATCGAAACGCACCATCGCGGCAATCGACGCTGCGGCCTTCAAGGCGGGCGCCCGCATCGGCATGCCCGCCGCCAAAGCCCAGGCGATGATATCCGGCCTGCAGCTCGTCGATGCCGACCCCATCGGTGACGCCTTGGCGGTTGAGCGCCTGGCGCTGTGGATGCTACGCCAATATACGCCGGTCGTAGCAATGGACAGTCCCGACGGCATCGTCATGGACACCGAGGGCGCCGACCATCTGCGCGGCGGCGAGTTGGCGATGCTCACTGGCCTTGTCAACGCCCTGAGAGGTCGTGGTCTTCAGGCCCGCGGCGCCATCGCCGACACCTGGGGCAGCGCCCACGCGATCGCCCGCGCCACGCGGCGCGAGGTCATCATCGTGCCGGTTGGAGAAACGGCCAAGGCCGTCGTCAACTTGCCGATTTCCAGCCTTCGTCTGCCCTCCGACATCGTCAGCGGCTTGGCCGTGCTTGGGTTTCGAACCGTCGGCGACGTCTCAGTAACGCCGCGGGCGCCTTTGACATTGCGTTTCGGGCCAGAGGTGGGGCGCAGGCTCGATCAGATGTTCGGACGCCTTGCTGAACCGATCGATCCCATTCGCACAGCGGACCTGATCGAGGTGGCGCGTTCCTTTTCCGAGCCGATCGGGGCTGCTGAAACCATCGCCAAATATATCGGCAAGCTCGTGGTCGAACTTTGCGCCGCGCTGGAGACGCGCGGGCAGGGCGTTCGCCGCGCCGATCTCATTGTCTACCGCGTCGACAACACATTGCAGTCTCTGCGTGCCGGTACGGCCAAACCGGTACGGGATATTGCGCGTCTGACAAAGCTTCTCTGTTCCAGCATCGAGAAAATCGATCCCGGCTTCGGTATCGAAAAACTGTCTCTTGCTGCAACCATGATCGAGCCATTCGAAGAGAAGCAGACTATCTCCTCACTGGTCGAGGAAACCGTCGTCGACGTCACGCCCCTGCTCGACAGTTTTGGAAATCGAGGCCAACGCATGTACCGGCTGGCGCCTGTCGAAAGCGACGTTCCCGAGCGCAATGTCGGGCGCGTCTCCCCCGTTTCCGAAAAGCTGGGTCAGGCCTGGCCGACCCGCTGGCCCCGGCCGAGCCGGATGCTGGCGCGCCCGGAACGGATCGAAGTGATTGCGCTCACACCCGACCACCCGCCGGCCTCCATGACCTGGCGCGGCAAGCGCCGGCGCATCAAGCGCGGCGATGGGCCGGAACGGGTATTCGGCGAGTGGTGGGTTCGCTCCTCCGAGATGGAGGCGGTGAGGGACTACTATTCCGTAGAGGATGAGGACGGCAATCGCTTCTGGGTCTATCGCTCCGGCGACGGTGTGGATCCCGCGACCGGAACGGCCAGATGGTTCCTGCATGGGATCTATGGCTGATGCGCTACGCCGAGCTCCAGGTCACCAGTCATTTCTCCTTCCTGCGTGGCGCGTCAGGTTGCGATGAGCTGTTTGCGACCGCCCAGGCACTCGGTATCGAGGCGCTCGGGATCGTCGATCGCAACAGCCTGGCTGGGATCGTGCGCGCTTGGGAAGCGGCCAAGGAAACCGGCGTCCGGCTGGTCGTTGGCTGCAGGCTCGATCTGGCGGACGGCATGTCGATCCTGGTCTATCCAACGGACCGGGCGGCGTATTCGAGGCTTTGCCGGCTTCTGTCCCTTGGCAAGGAGCGGGGCGGCAAAGGAAAATGTATTCTCGATCTGACGGATGTGGCCGTTTATGCGGAGGGTCTGCTCGCCGTCCTTATCCCTGACGAGGCCGATGACACATGCGCCTTCCAGCTGCGCAAGGTGAAGGAGATATTTGGCGACCGCGCCTACATGGCGCTGACGCTGCGACGGCGGCCGAATGACCAACTGCGCCTGCACGAGCTCAACACTCTGGCGATCCGGCACAAGGTACGGCCTGTCGTCACCAATGACGTGCTGTTTCACGAGCCGGGCAGACGACAGCTGCAGGACGTCGTCACCTGCATTCGCCATCGCACCACCATCGATCAGGCCGGATTCCTGCGCGAACGGCATGCCGATCGTTTTTTGAAGCCGCCAGAGGAAATGCACCGGTTGTTCAGTCGGTATCCGGAGGCGCTCGCCCGCACACGAGAGATTGTCGACCGCTGTCGCTTCGACATGAGCGAGCTGACATACCAATATCCCGAGGAAGCGATCATCCCCGGACTGACGGCACAGCAGTCGCTGGAGAAATTCACCTGGGAGGGTGCGAGCGATCGCTACCCCGAGGGCGTGCCGGATGACGTGGTGAAAACCCTCAATCACGAACTCGATCTGATCCGCAAACTCGACTACGCGCCGTACTTCCTGACGGTTTACAGCATCGTCCGCTTTGCGCGATCTCAGGGTATTCTCTGCCAGGGTCGCGGAAGTGCTGCCAATTCCGCCGTCTGTTATGTGCTGGGGATCACCGCGATCGATCCCGCCGCAAACGATCTTCTGTTCGAGCGCTTTATCTCGGAGGAGCGCAACGAACCGCCTGACATCGACGTCGATTTCGAACATGCCAGACGCGAAGAGGTAATCCAGTGGATCTACAAGACCTATGGCCGGCAGAAGGCTGCCCTTTGCGCGACCGTCACCCGCTACCGCGCCAAGGGTGCGCTTCGCGATGTCGGCAAGGTGCTCGGCCTGCCCGAAGACATGATCACGGCGCTATCAGCCGGTGTCTGGGGCTGGAGCAAGGAGGGCGTCGGCGAAAAGCAGGTCAACGAGCTGAACATGAACATGTCCGACCGCCGCCTGCGGCTGACATTGGAACTGGCGCAGCAATTGATGGGCGCGCCGCGTCATCTTGGCCAGCATCCGGGCGGCTTCGTCCTGACCAATGACCGGCTCGACGAGTTGGTTCCGATCGAGCAAGCGAGGATGGAGGATCGACAAACGATCGAATGGGACAAGGACGACATCGAGGCGCTCAAGTTCATGAAGGTGGACGTGCTTGCCCTGGGAATGCTGACCTGCATGGCCAAGGGCTTTGCCTTGCTGGAAGAGCACAAGGGAGTGAAGCTTGATCTCGCCACCATCGAGCAGGAAGACCCGGCGACCTACGCGATGATCCGCAGGGCCGACACGCTAGGCACTTTCCAGATCGAATCCCGGGCACAAATGTCAATGCTGCCGCGCCTGAAACCTCAGACCTATTACGACCTGGTCATCCAGGTGGCGATCGTTCGCCCGGGTCCAATCCAGGGCGACATGGTGCATCCTTATCTGAGACGGCGCGAGGGCAAGGAAGCGGTCGTCTATCCGAAGCCGGAACTGGAGGCTGTCCTCGGCAAGACGCTGGGCGTGCCGTTGTTTCAGGAAAGTGCCATGAAAGTCGCGATCGTCTGTGCCGGTTTTACCGCCGGCGAGGCCGACGCACTAAGGCGCTCCATGGCCACCTTCAAGTTCACCGGCGGGGTCAGCAAGTTCAAGGACAAGCTCGTCCAGGGGATGGTGAAAAACGGCTACACTGAGGAATTCGCCGAAAAGACCTTCTCGCAGCTCGAGGGTTTTGGCTCCTATGGCTTTCCCGAGAGCCATGCCGCTTCCTTTGCTCTCATCGCCTACGCCTCGTCCTATATGAAATGCCACTATCCGGATGTGTTCTGTGCGGCCCTCATCAATGCGCAACCCATGGGGTTCTACGCACCGGCGCAGATCGTCACCGACGCTCGAGCCCATGGCGTTGCGATCCGGCCGGTTTGCATAAACCGTTCGCGATGGGACTGCACGCTCGAAGAGATCGAGGGAACCGACAGCCATGCTGTGCGGCTAGGGATGCGTCTGGTAAAGGGCTTGCCGGAACAGGATGCCGCCAGGATCGCGGTGGCGCTGGGCGACGAGCCCTTCTCTTCCATCGACGATATGTGGCGGCGCGCCGGCGTGTCGTCGGCCTCTCTCGTAAAGCTTGCTGAAGCTGATGCGTTCCGACCGTCATTGAACCTTGAGAGACGCGATGCGCTCTGGGCGATCAAGGCGTTACGCGACGAACCGCTTCCGCTTTTTGCCGCGGCTGCCGATCGTGAGCGGGCGGTGATTGCCGAACAGCAGGAACCGGACGTGGCGCTTCGGCAGATGACCGAGGGCGCCAATGTCGTCGAGGACTATGGCCATACCGGCGTGACGTTGCGTGCCCATCCGGTCAGCTTCCTGCGCGAGGATCTCAGCCGCCGAAACATCGTCACCTGCGCCGAGGCAACTTCGGCACGCGATGGTCGCTGGTTGATGACATCAGGCCTTGTCCTTGTCCGGCAAAAACCCGGCAGTGCCAAGGGCGTGATGTTCATGACCATCGAGGATGAGACAGGCATTGCCAATATTGTCGTCTGGCCGAGCCTCTTTGAGAAACAGCGCCGCGTCGTGCTCGGATCCGCGATGATGGCGATCAACGGCAAGATCCAGCGCGAAGGGGGGGTCGTGCATCTGGTGGCGCAACGGATGTTCGATCTGACCAGCGATCTGGCAAGCCTTGGCGAGCGGGATGGTTTCCGGCTGCCGTCAGGACGGGGCGACGAGTTCGCGCATGGTTCACCGGGCAGCCCCGATAGCCGCGAGCGGCCGCCGATGGGCGTCAAGGCGCGGGAAATTTATATACCTGACTTGCACATCGATACGCTGAAGGTGAAAAGCCGGAATTTTCAGTAAAAATCTTCAAGAACGCATGTTGCTAGTTCGATTTGGTTCAAGGCGATCGATGATTTTAGAGTGCCTTACTCATCGACCAAGAGGTGCGCTCCGCGATGAATTCCGCGAACGGTTTGACGTTCATGTGGACGCTCGCCTGTTCAAGGCCGGCCAAATAAGTTGACCGATCCTCAACCCTAACCACTGCCCATGGAAACCCACCCGAGGCGAACATGGCGTTCATTAGGAAGCGCGCCATCCGCCCGTTGCCGTCAGGATAGGGATGAACATAGCCTATCAACCAGTGGCCAAGGACGGCCCTAACCGCTGGTTCGCTTTCCTTCTCCAGTAGATCGAACAGGGTCTCCATTCCATCCGGAACCGCTTCGGAACGCGGTGGTACATGCCATGATCCGCGAAGATATACAGGGTGGTTTCGATAGCCCGCGAGGGCGCTGGGTTTCAGGATACCTGCGGCTACGGAGGGACCGAACAGTTCGCGGTACCAATCCCTATGTTGCTTACGGATAACGGCTCCAGCCGGTGCACCGCGGAGAATCTCCGCAACAGATTCCTTCACGCTCTGAAATGCCTGCCAATAACCGCGTGCTGCCAGGGCGTCCCGGTTTTGCCTATCCTGCTGATCCACATCCGGATCCCACGTACCAGCGCGCACGCGATCAATGAGTTCCGGAGTAACGCTGTACCCTTCGATCGAAAGTGAATGGTATGCGTCGTTCTTGTATATGTCCTCGACCGATTTCATGAAAGCGACGGTGTCCGAGGGAAGTCCGGGTGCAGCAGGAAAAACATCGAGGACCGCCTGACGCTGGCTTTCCCATATAGCATTGAGACGCGCCACAATGGGAGATCCACCGACAGCTAAGGTGGAGACTTGCTGGTTTTGATCGAACGGGTCGGTCTCTCTAACGTCGTACATCGCGCCTTTCATCGTTTTCAAGATATCGTCGGCGAACTCGCCTTTTCCTATGCGCCGAAATGCCCCGGCCAGACGGCCTGCCACGGCCGAATGCCCTCCGTCGAGTAATCGACCGAGGACACCCGACACATCGCGCATGGATTTCAGCACGATCTGGGCTTCGATAGGTGATCTTTGGAAAAACGCTCCAGCAACTTTTACCAGGGCGGCGTCCGCAGTATAGAACCTCAATCCGTTTTTCTCGACGAGATCCTCGCGCGGTGGCATTTGCTTGGTCTTGAGATCGTAGATGGATGTGCCAAAAAGCAGTGATAAATTGTTGCCCGTTGCCTTTGGACTGTTGACGATCACCTGGGGCGGAATCGCAGTTGCTTCTGCGTGGAGTAGCATCGATTGTTCTGGTGATAGATGCCATTCCCGTCCAAAGCGGTCGTTGCAGTAGAGGGAGCAGAACTCCCAGAATGAAGCGTACCAAAGGGTTGTGTCGCCGTCTTGGGACTGGGGTCCCGTTGACATTTGCCAGCCGCGGATGACTTCTTGGAGAAATCCGCTCCGTGTAAGGCGCTCTCGATGTAGTCGGCTGAACTCGTCGGACTTGAATATTCGACGCCCGCCATCCTGCAATGTTTTGAGGGCTTGCAGGGCGTCAGCCAACTTTTCATTTGGTGTAGCCATTTTGGTTCTCACGACCTCGTTGTTCTTGCGCGAACTCACAATGCCGAGTCTCATAAGGCAATGCCTGCATCATTGCACGTTTTTGATGTCGTTTATATGCGCGTTTTTAACGTTGAGTCAATACACGTTCAAGGTGATGATTCAATAAGCGTTTTTGATGATGAGTCATAACGCGTCTTTGGTGTCGTGAGTCATCGCAGCATTTCGTGTCGAGCTAAGCAGCCTCCCGGCGGTCTCATGCGCGCCACAAGTGGCCGACTATTGCGCCGCCGCGTGGCCGGTTTTTACTCGGCCGTTGACATGCGCCTTCACCTGCTATCTGTTCATGCAGAACCTGCCAGCCTACGTTCCGGATATGCCGAACTGGGGCATTTGGGCACTTGCTGTTGTCGTGATCGCGGTATCTGTCTACTCCAGCGCCGACATGCACTTCATGAAATGGCTGGCGATCCTATCCACCTGGGGCTTTGGCCTCTTGGCCCTCACATCTAGCGGTGCCCGACGCTCCGAACATGGTCTGGTCGATGGACTTCATGGCGGATCGCCTGGCGGACGGTTGCCAGTTCAGGCTTCTGAACGTGTTGGACGACTTCAACCGAGAGCGACTGGGCATCGAGGTCGACTTCTCACCACCTGCCGAGCGGGTCGTGCGCAGCCTCAACCAGATCATCGAATGGCGAGGCAAGCCGCTGGCGATCAGGGTGCCATTTGTCCGGGCCCATGGGCATAGAAAAGCGGCACTATAGTCCCCGGATGTAACAACCCTTGCAATGCCGGCAGTTAGCGCCAGGCCGAAACCGCTTGTGGCATCAGCACGGCACTGCCGAGCGCCAGTTTTGCACCGGCTGGAACGGTCCAGTCCTCGCTGCCGTAGTTGAAGGCGAAAGTCAGGTCGCCACGACGACGGATACGGATGTAATCCGGCACCGGCAGCGTCGTGAGCCCCGCCTTCTCCACGGCTAGCGTCAGAACGTTCGACAACAAGGTCTCGTCCGGCCAGCAAGCGAGGTAAAGCATGCGGTCCATTTCGGTCAGCGCCGGACCACCATTGGCAAAGCGGGCGAGAACCGTGGCGGACGTTTCCAGATATTCCCGCCAGCGGATGCCGGCACCCGAGACGGCACCGGAAACGGCATCCGAAAGCCCCGGACGCAAGGTCGATATCTGGATGACCCGGTTGCCTGTCTGCGCGCCGAGCGGACCCGGCGGCAGGTTTTCCGGAATGACGAAATTGCGGTCGCGCGAACCCGTGCGCGCGCCGATCAGCACATAGCCGGTCGCCTTTTCCAGCGCCGACTGGGTCGCCGTATTGACTTCGGTCATGCAAGGAACGACAACCAGCGCATAGCCCTCCAGCGACGCGCCCGGACGGACGAAATCGATGTCGAGACCGAGACGGCGCAGGCCCTCGTACCAGCGGAAACACAGTTCCTCGTAACGGAAGTCCTTGCCCTGCGGCTGGATCATCGTCGTCCAGTAGCTCTGGTAGTCGAAGACCAGGGCGACGGAAGCCTTGTCCGTCACCGGCAGAGGTCCGAGCGCCTTCAACTCTTCGGCCACCTGCCGCGCCTCGATGCCGCCCGGCGACAACTCGTCGAGACCGGCGAGGTTGAGACCGGCATGCATCTGCTCCTGCGCGAACGGCGCCTGACGCCAGCGGAAATAGCTGACGACGTCGGCCCCATGCGCCAGCGCTTCAAAGGTCCACAGTCGCACCATGCCGGGCTTCGGCACCGGGTTCCACGGCGCCCAGTTCACCGGCCCCGGCTGCTGCTCCATCACCCAGAAACGACCCTTGCCGACGGCGCGGTAGAGATCATGGTGATAGGGCGCAATATCCGGATGCGAGGTTTCCGCCCAGCGATTCCGCTCGGCTTCCGAGAACGGAAACTTCTCGACGAAACCGATCGGATAGCTGTCCCAGGATGCCAGATCGAGATTGTCGCCGACCTTGAAGTGGTCGAAATCCGAAACGAAGCCCATGAAATTATGGGTAATCCAGCGCTCCGGCGAATGCTTGCGGATGATCTCGCACTGCATCTTGTCGTAAGCCGCAACCTGGTCCGAATGGAAGCGCCAGAAATCGAGCCGCGTTGCCGGATTGGGCTCCGTCACCGTCAGGTTCGGTAGCATGACCTCGTCGAAGCTGTTCAGCTCCATCGACCAGAATACCGAACCCCAGGCCTCGTTGAGCTGGTCGGTCGACTGGTAGCGCAGGCGCAGCCAGCGCTTGAAGCTCTTCAGGTCTTCAGCCCCCCAGGACACCGTCGTGTCATGACAACCATATTCATTGTCCGTCTGCCAGCCGACCAGTCCCGGATGAGTACCGTAGCGCGCGGCCACGATCTCGACAATGCGCGCGCTTTCGCGCCACCAGGTCTCCGACGAAAACGTGTAGTGACGGCGCGAACCGAAGCCACGCACCTTGCCGTCTTCGTCATAGGGCAGGATATCGGGATGTTCGTCGACCAGCCATTTCGGCGGTGTCGCCGTTGGCGTGCCGAGCACGATCTTCAGGCCGGCCTTGGTCAGGATATCCATCGACCGGTCGAGCCAGCCAAAATCGAATGTGTCGCGCGCGGGCTCAAGCCGCGACCAGGCGAACTCGCCGATGCGCACGAAGGAGATGCCAAGTTCGACCATGCGCCGGGCGTCTTCGGCCCAGCGTGTTTCGTCCCAGTGCTCCGGATAATAACATACGCCCAGCATTATCGCGTCAGGTCCCCGTTGATGACGGCCATGCCATCCTTGTTGAACAGATGGCAGGCCTTGGCGTTGATACCGATTTCCAACCTGTCGCCCGGCTTTTCACGCGCAAGGCCATCGGCCTTGAGCGACAGTTCCGATCCATCGGCCAGCGTGACGAAAAACAGCGTCTCGGAGCCGAGATATTCGGCAAGGTTCACCGTGCTTTCGAGCACCACGTCACCCTTGCCCGTCGCGTCGATATGCTCGGGCCGGATACCGAAGGTCATCTCGCCAAGAGCCGGCTTTCCCTCGCCGGCCATTGCCAGGGACACGCCACCCGGAAGCGCGACGCTGAGATTGCCGCCTTCGTTCGGGCTGACCTCTACCTTCAGGAAGTTCATCTTCGGCGAACCAATGAAACCGGCAACGAAGAGATTGTTCGGCCGATGGTAGAGCTCGAGGGGCGAGCCGACCTGCTCGATCTTGCCGGCCGACAGCACGACAATCTTGTCGGCCATGGTCATCGCCTCGACCTGGTCATGCGTGACATAGATCATCGTCGACTTCAGGTCCTGATGCAGCTTCGACAACTCGCCGCGCATCTGCACGCGCAGCGCCGCATCGAGATTGGACAGCGGCTCGTCGAACAGGAAGACTTCCGGATTGCGAACGATCGCACGGCCGATCGCCACGCGTTGGCGCTGGCCACCCGAGAGCTGGCCGGGCTTGCGCCCCAGCAACGGCTCGAGCTGCAGCATCTTGGCCGCAACCGCCGTCCGTTCAGTGATCATCTCTTTCGAGTGACCGGTCATGCGCAGGCCAAAGCCGATATTCTCGGCCACCGTCATATGCGGATAGAGCGCATAGGACTGGAACACCATGGCCACGCCGCGCTCGGACGGGCCGACCTTGGTCATGTCCTGGCCGCCGATCGACAGCGCACCGGAGGTGATGTC
The DNA here is from genome assembly GCF_059424725.1 of Allorhizobium sp. GW101-3B10. Lineage (NCBI taxonomy): Bacteria > Pseudomonadati > Pseudomonadota > Alphaproteobacteria > Hyphomicrobiales > Rhizobiaceae > Allorhizobium > Allorhizobium sp. GW101-3B10. The sequence goes on from NZ_JBWKZR010000002.1 coordinate 65,013, forward strand.
CTCGAGGCCGGCAATCATCCTGAGCAGCGTGGACTTGCCGCAGCCGGACGGGCCGACAAAGACGCAGAACTCGCCATCCTCGACGTCGAGATCGACGCCCTTGATGACGCTGAGCGCGCCGAACTGTTTCTTGACGTCGCGCAGGCGCACATCAGCCATGGGTCTTGCCTCCCTTGAAAGGAATGAGTTCGAGGAGCAGCGCGCTTTCCGGCATCAGCATCGGCAGTGGCAGGCCGGCAAGGCCGGTGCTCGACAACTGGAAGCTGATCTCGCCGGCCAGCAGTTTCGTCTGCCCCTCGGAGATACGGATGAATTGCGGTGCGGCCGGAAGCACATTGGCGATCCGCCACGTGCCACCGAGTTCCGTGATACTGTCGGGCAGCCTGAGCGGTGCCGGCTGCTCGCCGACCATCTGCGGTCCCTGCGCTACGATCACGACGATCTTCTCGGCACTGGCGGCCCCCCAGACATAACGTCCGTCGATCGGCTCCAGCCGGAACGCGGCGCCCGGCGCATGCAACAGACCGCGCAACCGCTTGTAGGCCTCGATATAGACCTTGAGCTCCGACCGTTCGTCTTCGGTCAGTTCCAGCGGATTGAGTTCAACGCCGAGATGATAGGCGATCGCGACAAGCGCCCGGAAAGACAGCGTATGGCGCCGCCCTGTCTGGTGGTTCGGCGAGGCCGAGATATGGCTCCCGAGAATTTCCGGCGGCACGAAGACCGAGGCGCCGCGCTGGATTTCCAGCCGCTCCAGCGCATCGGTGCAATCCGAGGTCCAGACGCGGTGGGTGCGCGCCAGCGCGCCATAGTCGATGCGGCCGCCACCGGACGCACAGCTTTCGATTTCGACACCCGGATGCACCGCGCGGACCCGGTCCATCAACGCATAGACGGCGCGCGTCTGGGCGGCGATCTTCGCCTTGCCGTCACGTCCACCCGCATGGGTCAGGTCGCGGTTCATGTCCCATTTCACATAGGACACGGCATGATGGGCCAGAACCGCATCGATCTTGCCGAACAGGTAGTCGGACACCTCCGGCCGCGTCAGGTCGAGCACCAGCTGGGTGCGCGACTGGAGGATGGGACGCCCCTCGATCTGCAACGCCCAATCCGGATGCGCCTTGTAGAGTTCGGACACCGGATTGACCATTTCTGGCTCGAACCAGATGCCGAACTGCATGCCGAGACCCGTCACATGATCGACCAGCGGCTTTAATCCATCGGGATATTTGCGCGCATCAATGTCCCAGTCGCCGAGACTGGTCGTGTCGTTGTCGCGCTTGCCGAACCAGCCGTCATCGAGCACGAAACGCTCGATTCCAAGCTCCGCGGCCGCCGTCGCCTGGGCTTTGAGCGACTCCATCTGGTGGTCGAAATAATTGCCTTCCCAGGTGTTCAGCGTCACCGGACGCGGGCTCATCCTGCCGCCCGGCCATTGGGTCAGCTCGTCACGAACGAAGGCGTGGAAGTCTTGGCTGTCGGCACCCGCATAGGCAATCGGGCTCGTGTAGCTCTCGCCCGGCTGCAAAACGATCTCGCCCGGCTCGAACAATTCACCCAGATGCACCAGCCGCTGGCCGTCGTCGGTGCGATCGATAACCATCTGGTGATTGCCGCTCCAGCCGAGCGTCACGCCAAAGACCTGGGTTTCGCTCTCGATAAACAGCATCGGGAAACGGTCATGCGAGGTCCGGCCACGCCGGCTTTCCTGGATCCAGGTGCCATTGCCGAGCAATTCGCGGCGCGTCTGGAACTCGCGACCCCAGATGCCGGTAAAGCTCATCAACTGCACGTCGCCGGCAGGCGCAAGGAAGGTCGCGGCCATGCAGCGATCAAGCTGGTAGTCACCATCGCCCAGATTGGTGAGCGCCGTCGCCATCGAGATCAGGCCGGACGCATGGGCAGTCAGGGTAATGGCAATGCCGAGCTTCGCAACCGTGTCCGCACCGCGCAGGACGGTGAGATTGCCGTCACGTTCAACCGACCAGCCGCCGAACTGCGCGACGAAATCGCGACCCGCCCGATGCCCTGATATCGCCGGCCAGCCGAAGAAGCCCATGCCGCCGGTTGGCAGCAAGACCGATGACGGCACGGCAATATCCATGCCGTTGACGCGGCTGGAGCGCTCGATGTCGAACAGCGGATCGACCTCGACCGGCACCGTGCCGAAGGACAGAATTTCCGGCATGCCGAGGTCCGGCAGGCGCAGACTGAGCGAAAGCTGGCCCGAGTCGACTGTTACGATTTCACTCATCCCTTGGTCGCTCCAAGCGTCAGGCCGGCAATGAAATGCCGTTGCATCAGGAAGAACATGGCGACCGGCGGCAGCGCCGCGACGATCGAGCCGGCGGAAACCAGGTGCCAGGCGGCAACCCATTGGCCGTTCAGAGAATAGAGACCCGCCGTCACCGGCATCGCATGCAGGCCTTGGACCAGCACTGTGGCCCAGAAGTAGTCGTTCCACACAAAGGTGAAGACCAGCACCGAAAGCGCAGCAATCGCCGGCCGCATCAGCGGCAGCACGATATGGCGGAAGATCCGCCATTCCGAGACGCCTTCAACACGGGCGGATTCGATCAGTGCGAACGGCAGGCCCTTGATGAAATTGCGCATGAACAGCGTGCAGAAGCCGGTCTGGAAGGCGACATGGAACAGCACGAGGCCCATCGTCGTATCGTAAAGGCCAGCCCTCAACGTCATGTCGCGCACCGGCACCATCAGGATCTGGAACGGAATGAAATTGCCGGCGACAAACAGGAAGAACAGCACGAGATTGCTCTTGAAGCGGTAAACCGCGAGCGCAAAGCCGGTGAGGCAGGATAGCGCAACTGCCCCGATCACCGTCGGGATCGTCACCTTGAACGAATTCAGGATGTACCAGCCGATCGGCGAATCGCGGAACACGGCGGTATAGTTCTCCACCCCGGCAAAGGAGGACGGAATGCCGAAATAATTGCCGGCCGCCAGATCGCCGGCCGGACGCACCGAGGTGATCGCCACCCCGATCAGCGGCAGCAGCCAGAGAAAGAGCGCCACCGGCAGCAGGATCTTGTAGCCGGTCTGGACGAAGCGCGAGGCTTTTTCGATGGGTGTCGGGAACATCAGGCGTTCCTTTCCTGGCGCAGCATGCGCACGATGAACAGCGAGATGAAGATCATCATGATCAGGAACAGGACGACGGCGATTGCCGCACCATAGCCCATGCGGAAACCATATTCCGACAGCGCCTGCTCATACATGAAGTAGGACAGAACCTGGCTCGAGCCGTAGGGACCGCCGGCAGTCATGACCGAGACGAGGTCGAAGGAACGCAACGAGCCGATCACGGTCACCACCATGGCGATGAAGGTTGCCGGTCCGAGCTGCGGCAGGATGATGTTCCACAACAGCTTGACGCCCTTGGCCCCGTCCATGCGGGCAGCTTCCACCTGCTCGGGATTGATATTGTTGAGACCCGTTAGATAGAGGATCATGCAATAGGCTGTCTGTGGCCAGAGACCGGCAACAATGATGCCGTAGGTGACGAAACGCTCGTCGGCCAGCACGGCGATCTGCTCGCCCGTCAACCATTCCGTCAGCTTGGAAAACAGGCCGAAATCCGGCGCATAGAACCAGGTGAACATCAGGCCGACCACGACCTGGCTGATCACGAAGGGAAAGAAGAACAGCGACTTGTAGAGCCGGATGCCGGTGACCGTCTGGTTGAGAAACAGGGCGGCCGCAAGACCCGCCGGGATCGACAGGAGATAGAGCACCAGCCAGATCAGGTTGTTCTTCAGGGCGACATAGAACGTGTCGTCGTCGAGCAGTTCGACATAGTTGCCGAACCCGATCCAGACTCGTTCACCCAGCCCGTCCCAGTCATGGAAGCTGATCCAGATCGACTGGAAGATCGGCACCAGGACATAGATCACGAACATCAGCATGCCCGGCGCGAGAAACAGCCAGGGCGCAAGCTTCTGCTGGTTCTTCTTCCAGAAGCTGGATGAGGGGGAGACGGCGTTGCTCACGGCGGCACCTTTGGAAACGGGAAGGGAATGGCAACCGGATGCCGAAGACAACGAGGTCGACGGCACCCGGCGCGGGAGGACCTTGGTCCTTATTTGTAGACGCGGGCGCGAACCTTTTCGAGCCGCTCAAGAATGCGGTCGAGATTGTCGGGCTTGACCATGAATTCCTGGAAGCCTTCCATGCCGGCCTTGGCCATTTCGGCCTGGGCATCACGGTCATAGAACTGTGCCAGCGCATGGGCGTTGGAGAGCATGGTGAAACCGGCGTCGAGGAACACGTCCTTCGGCTTTTCGGCGGTATTGTTCACCGGCAGCTGGCCGAGCGTCGCATTCATCTTGGTCTGAGCCGCTGGAGACGCGAGATAGGCCAGGAATTTCCTGGCATCTTCCTTGTTCTTCGCACCCGATGGGATGTGGAACGTATCGGTCGGAGCCTCTTCAGCCACTGGAATGCCTGGGGTGATTTCCGGGAACTGCAGGAAGCCGATCTGCTCTTCCTTCAGGCCGCCTTCCTTGAAGGTAGCGACAGCGAAATTGCCCATCAGATACATGGCAGCCTTGCCCTGCACCAGTTGCGGCACGGCATCCTGCCAGTCGATCGCGGCATGGTTCGCGATGAAGTAGTCTGCCTTGACCAACTCGCCCCACTTTTCGAACACAGCCTTCACGCGCGGATCGGTGTAGGGAACCTTGCCTGCCGTCAGCTCCATGTGGAACTCGTAGCCGTTGACGCGCAGGTTCAGATAATCGAACCAGCCGCCGGTCGGCCACAGGGCCTTGGTGCCGATGGTGAATGGCGTGATGCCGGCAGCTTTCAGTTTTTCCGAAGCGGCCAGCAGCTCGGCCCAGGTCTTCGGCGGGGTGATGCCCTGCTCGGCGAAGATGTCCTTACGGTAGTAGATGCCCCACTGGTAATAGGTATAGGGCATGCCCCATTTCTTGCCGTCGATCATCATCGACGGCGCCGACGACTTCAGCTGCTCGTCGAGGCCATTGGCCGTCCAGACATCGGTGACGTCGTCGAACAGGCCTGCCTTGACGAACGGCTCCATGCGGTTGCCGGCATACCAGGCAACCACATCCGGCGCGTCGGCCGTCAGGAAGTTGCGGATAGCAGACTTGTAGCCTTCGTGGTCGAAATTGTTCCACTTGACCGTCACATCCGGATTGGCCTTCTGGAAGTCGGCGATCAGTTCTTCCATCGCCTTTTTCGGCACCGGATCGGAATGGTCGGAATTGATGGTGATTTCGCCGGCAAATGCGGCAGTCGAGAACAGCGCTACGGAGAGCGCGAGCCCGCTCAGGCTCTTGAAAAGGGTCATGTTTTCCTCCCTATGACCGGTATGCATCGCATATCGCAGAGCTGGTGCGATCCGGATCCCACCGGACAAGCATGTCAGCTCATCTTGAGCATCAGGCGCAAAGCCGTAATAATCTACCGACTTTTGATATAACTTCTCCGGGATCCTAAGCATGATGCCTCTGCAACCTGTTGTTCAGGACGAATCTGTTCCGGTCCATCCCGATCACGACCCGCGTCATCCGCTGGTGATCTTCGGCGACCATCGCTTTTGCGCCGGTGAAGCCCTCCTCGTCCAGCGCATGGCGGGACCGCATATGCACAGCCAGATCGAACTCAATTTCGTGCTGGACGGCCATATGACCTACTGGTTCGACGGCCGCGAATTGACCGTCGGCAAAGGCCGCCTCTGCCTGTTCTGGGGTATGATCCCGCATCAGGTGATCGATCGGGCAGGGGGCACCCGCTTTGTCTGCCTTTATGTGCCGATGTCCTTCTTCCTCGGTCTTGCCAACCTCACCCGCTTCCGCGATGCGGTGTTTCGCGGCGCGATGATCGAGGCGACCGAACTGCGCCCCTATGACCGCGACATCTTCCAGCGTTGGCGCGAGGAGCTTCTGTCCGGCGATGAGGGCCTGAGCGAAATCGTCCGCAACGAACTGACGGCCCGCGTGTTGCGCATCGAGCGCGACGGATGGCGCGACCTGCGCGAGGAAGGATCGGCGATTGCCAGCCTCGGCCATAGCGACAGCGAGCGGGTGGAAAACGTCGAACGCATGCTGCGCTATGTTGCCGAGCACGCGCTGGATGAAATCTCGGCCGAAGACGTCGGCCGAGATGCCGGCCTGCATCCCAACTATGCGATGTCCGTCTTCAAACGCGCTGTCGGCCTGACGATCAACCAGGCGATCATCCGCCATCGCCTCGATACGGCCCAGTCGCTGCTGATCGCAACCGACCTCTCGATCACCGACGTCTCCTTTGAATCCGGTTTCGGCTCGGTCTCGCGCTTCTATGAAGCCTTCAGCGATCGCTTCAAGGAGAAGCCGACGGCCTTCCGCAAACGTATGCGTTCCAAAGGTGGCGCCCCGATTTAGGCAACCCGCCAACGATCTTGTCCGCCTGTAGTGCAAGCTCAGTTTCAAGCGGAACAGCTGTCGGTTGGCACTTAACCGTGAGAATGCGGTCGTTTCGATATGGCTTGGCAGTTAACTTGAGAGTAAGTCCAAAAGATTCTCAAATTAACTGCAATTGCGATGACGCGGTTGATCGGCAGGTACTGCTTATGATCTCATCGACTGCACTGCTGAACCGCGCCTTGTTCGCGCCCATCATTTGGCCGCGAAGCATTTCGAGCATCTCGGGCCCGGAACGCTCAACGATGGCTATCCGGGCCAGCAGAGCCGACCGCAGATGCAGCGGCAGGATTGGACTTGCCGACGTCGGTAGGCTCCGCCGTTCAACGGCATCATCGAGATCTGGAATGAGTGCGCCGAGCCCCCGCTGAAAACATGCGAGGGACGGTTGAAACATGGGTCAATTCTCGGCTCTGACTCACATTTGCTGCTGTTTGGGGCGACGCTTTCGCTGATTCACCGGAGGATCAGCAATGCGACATCGGTTCCAGCGCACGAGCCTCGCGCCGCCTGGCTTTGCAGTAGACGAAGTGATGGTTGTTGGGGAATGCGTTCAAGTTCGGCTCCGATCACGCTATCCCTCAGGGTCTTGTCCGGACTGCGGACGACCAAGCCGGAGGGTGCAAAGCAGATATCTGCGACGGCCAGCTGATCTTCCCCTCTGCGGCCGGCGAGTAGAATTGACGATCGTGGCGCGTCGGTTCTGGTGCGATGCAGTTCTTTGCGGACGGCGCATCTTCTGCGAGCAGTTTGATAGCGGCGTCTTGGCTCGGTATGGCCGGCGCACCCAGCGGCTAGAGACAATTGTTCACCACCTCGGCTTGGCGCTGGGCGGAAGACCTGCTGCCGGCTTTGCCAATCGTTTGATGGTTCCGGTGAGCAACGACACGCTGCTGCGGGTGGTTCGCCGCCGCATTGCTGACCAGAACGATGAACTCACCGTCATAGGCATTGATGACTTTGCCTTCAGGCGCGGCCAGACCTATGGAACGATCGTTTGTGATCTAGAGCGGCGGAGGCCTGTCACCCTGTTGCCGGATCGTGCGCTGGATACGTCTCGGAGATGGCTTGCCGAGCATCCGTCGATATCGATCGTCGCTCGCGATCGAGGCGGTGGCTATGGTGAGGCCATAGCGAAGGCCTTGCCCAATGCCGAGCAGGTCGCCGATCGCTGGCACCTGATGGAGAATTCCAGCCGGGCCTTCCTCGATGCAGTCGGCAAGTCGATGCGCCAGATCAGGCAGGCGGTCGGCAGCAATGTCGTTGACCCGAAGCTTTTAACCTACGCTGAAAAACTGCAGTACGAGGGATATCTGCGCCGCCAGGAAACAAACGAGGCGATCCGGGAGATGTCGAAGAAGGGAACTTCAATTCGACAAATAGTCCGGCAAACCGGCCATAGTCGGAAGATTGTCCGCGACGTTCTGAGGGGCCAGCGCCTCGATGTCTTCCGGACACGGCCCAGCTCATTGGATAGCTGGCTGCCGTGGCTCAACGGCCGCTGGGACGAAGGCGTGCGGAACGCCTTGGCGCTCTGGCGGGAGATGAAAGCGAAAGGCTTTCCGGGACAGAGCGGTGTCGTCTCCCAATGGGCTCAGCGGCGCCGTCTTGCGGAGAAAGCCAACCAGAGCGGGCTTGCGCGAACGCCATCGGCCCGGGTCATTGCCCGGTTGATGACAACCGCGCGCGATGACTTGGCGAAACCTGAAGCGATCCTGGTTGCGGCTATCGAAGTGAACGTTCCGGAACTGATAGTCGCCCGTGCGGCCATCGGCGAGTTCCAATCCATGATCCGTTCGAAAACAGCGCGAAAGCTGGATGAATGGGTTGAAGCTGCCAAGAACAGCCTGGTCGGATCGTTTGCCGGTGGCGTTGCGAAAGATCTCGACGCCGTGCGAAACGCAATTCTCTCACCTTGGTCGAACGGACAGACGGAAGGTCAGGTCACACGATTGAAGCTTATCAAACGCCAAATGTATGGGCGAGCCAAACTTGATCTGCTGCAGGCCCGATTGATCGGTGCAGCGTAAGCTCCGACGCCAGCAAAAGTGCGTCAGAGCCAATTCTCAATGGAAATATCTGGCTGCGCCGGGTCAGCTCTCAGTGGAAATCAACAATTAAGCCAGTTCTGTCTCATGGGCGCTGATGTCGGACAGCTCTTCGAGCAGACAGCGAGTCCCGGCCCATTTGGCCAGATGCCTGCCGTGGCCAGATGCGGAGAGCGATTCCGCATCTGGATATCGCCCTTTCACCTCAGAGCGTCCGACTGGCTGATGCTTATCCTGTCGCCGGAACCTGGTTGAGCAACCGGCTGCGTGTATTCTTCGCGTCCGCTGTTTAAGCGTTGACCGCAGTCGTTACACGTCAACCGGAGTGAGTCGTTACATTGTCGTCAAACGGCCGCCGATACAACGATTTCGACACGCATGTCGGGATCGGCCATGAGCACCTGGCCACAGCAGCGCGTGGGCGGGTTTTCGGGATCGATCCACGCGTCCCAGATCTTGTTCATGTCCGCGAAGTCGGCCATGTCGCGAAGCCAGATCTGAGCCGTGAGCAGTCGCGATTTGTTCGTGCCGGCCCGTTCGAGGAGGTCATCGATCTTGGCGAGTGTCTCTTGGGTTTGTTGTGTTATATCGCCATCGGAATCGGAAAACTGACCTGACAGGAAACACATGCCATTATACTTTACCATGCGGCTGCGACGATGATTTACATCCTGACGTTCGATGTTCATTCCATACTCCTCCTTGATTGATGCTGGGGCCCGGTCCGGGCCATCTATCGGATCGCGTCGCCTAGGCAATCGCGCAAGTCGTCCATGACTTTCGGCAACCAGTCCTCCGTCATCATTTCGAGCGGGGCGGTGAAGGAGATCGCGACATCGACTTCGTAATTGCCTGATCGCCGCACAGGCAGGCCAAGGCCGCCCTCTCCTGGCAGGTAGTATCCCATGTTGACTGAAAAGCCGCGGCGCTGGGCGTCGAGGATCTGGCCCAGCACGACCGCCTTGTCGACATATTGCACCGATGGATGATTGAGGTAGCGGGGTGCGTTCGTTTCGAGCAGCTGAAGGTATTCCGCCTCCGACATCATCGACATCAAGGCAACACTACCGGCCGCAATGCCCATCGGTACCCTGCCACCCACGCCCATGGAGAATTGTCGGCTAGGGGAGCGCGTGACCATCTCTGCGCACAAGGCATCCACACCGGCCTGCACCATCATGTAGACCGCATGGCCCGTCTTGCGCGAAAATTCCGCCATGCCGGGCCTGTATTTGAGGATCAGCGGTTCAATGCGGGTCTGCCGTCTGGCCAGCATGGGTATGGTTGGTCCCAGCCTGTAATACCCGTGTCGGCCGGCGGGCTCGGCGAAACCCTTTTGTAGGAGCGATACCAGGCTGCGATGGACAGCGGGCTTGGCCTCACCAATCTGTTCGGCAAGGTCCGCGAGCGCGAGGCCATCCGCACCGCCTTCTCCCAGGAGAATGAGAATGTCGAGCGCGCGAACCGCGTTTGTCGAGGCATTGGCTGTCAATGCGTTTCTCCATCGTTCTAATAATAAGAACATATACTGAAAACCGTTTCAATAAAAGGAATCGTTTGACTCCTCGGTTCTTTTTTGTTGTCATTCGTCAGGTCAAGTGATCCTGAGCCGAGGGAGGAGTGCTCAAGGATCGGATGCGTCGTTCGCGGCTGCATTCGCGAACGCTTGTCCTCGTGCTCCTCCTGGAATCCGCTCTTGGTGAGGAGAGGCGAATGGTTTCATTCCTGGTAAAACGATTGGGATTTGCGCTTTTCACGCTGTTCAGCGTCCTGACTCTTGTCTTCTTGATTGTGCGGGTTCTGCCGGGTGACCCCGCCCTGGTTATTCTTGGTGACCAGGCGAGCGTGGAGAGCATTGCCGCGCTTCATCATCGACTGGGGCTAGATCGCCCCGTCATCGTTCAATATTTGCAGTTTATGCTCGGTGTTGTGCGGGGCGATCTCGGCACCTCGATGATCACTGGCCGATCGATCGCCGCCGAGATCATGAACGTCCTTCCCTATACAATGGAACTCACCATCGCCTCGCTTCTGCTGGGTCTGATTCTTGGTGTGCCGGCAGGGGTATGGGCGGCGGTGCGACGCAATCGCTCAGCCGACTTTGTTCTCAGGCTCGTATCGCTGGTCGGCCTGTCGCTGCCGGCTTTCGTGGCTGCCATTATCTTGCTGATGGTCTTCGCCATCGATCTGCGATGGTTTCCGGTCATCAGTGCCGGAGGAGGGGACGGTCTGCTCGAGCGTTTGCGGCAGATGGCGCTTCCCACGCTTTCGCTCGCTCTCATCATGATGGCCTACATCACCCGCGTCACTCGCTCGGCCATGCTAGAAGTCCTCAATCAGGATTTCGTACGTACGGCGCGCGCCAAGGGCGCTTCCCCACATGCTGTGATTTGGCGCCATGCGCTTGGCAATTGCATGATTCCCATTACCACCGTCGTCGGCCTTTATCTGGGCATCCTGATCGGCAATTCGGTGCTGACCGAAATTGTCTTCTCGCGGCCGGGGCTCGGCAAACTCATCCTCAACGCGCTCACCCAGCGCGACTACACGCTGCTTCAGGGGATGATCGTGATCTACACGCTCATGGTCGTGGCGGTGAACCTGCTGACCGATCTCACCTATGGCTTCCTCGATCCGCGAGTTCAGTACAAATGACCATTCCGATTTCAGGCGCCGCTTCGCCGAGAATGCAATCCGTATGGGCAGTCCTCGGGCGGCTGAATATTTCGACCTGGCTCGGGGTCGCGATTGTGGTGGCGCTCGTCCTTTGCGCGGTCTTCGCGCCGCTGATCGCTCCCTACAATCCCAATGAGCAGAACATCATCGTGTACCTGTCGCCGCCGAGCTGGGAGAATCTGCTTGGCACCGACCAGTTCGGCCGCGATGTGCTTTCCCGCCTGCTTTACGGCGCGCGCTATTCACTGACCATCGGTTTCCTTGCGATCGTGACAGCGTTGATCATCGGGTCGTTTATCGGAATGATCGCCGGCTATGTCGGCGGCAGGACCGATATCATCCTGATGCAGATCATGGATGTGGTCCTGGCATTTCCGTCACTCATCCTGGGACTTGCACTCGTCGCTCTCATGGGCGCGACGCTAACAAACATCGTGATTGCGATCGCGTTCACGGCGATTCCGGCTTTTGCCCGTATCGCGCGTGCAGGCGTCTTGACACAGCGCGATCGTGAATATGTGCAGGCCTGCCATGCAATGGGTTTTTCCAACACGCGTGTTCTGTTCGGTCACATTCTTCCAGCGATCTTGCCGGAGATCATGGTCATGACATCTCTTTGGATGGCGACTGCAGTTCGCACGGAAGCCTCCCTTGCCTTTATTGGCCTGGGCCTTGCTCCGCCGACCCCGACCTGGGGCGGCATGGTCCGGGAGGGTTTTGACAATATCCTGAGCTCCTTTCACCTGGCTCTCTATCCAAGTCTGGCGATCCTGGTGCTCGTTCTCGCCCTCAACCTGATCGGTGATGGCCTTCGTGACGTAATCGATCCGCGCCTGAAGGATGCCAGCTAGATGACGGACCACCCTGCACTCACAGTCACGGATCTCCGGATCTCATTCTCGCGCACGCCCGTTGTCCATGGGATCAGCTTCGAGATCCGGCCTGGCAAGACCATGGCGCTCGTCGGCGAATCCGGGTCGGGAAAGAGCGTCACCTCCCTGGCCATCATGCGGCTGCTTCCTTCGCATGTCGCCAAGGCAGACGGTTCCGTGCGTCTCGGCGGGCGCGAGCTGCTGACGCTGCCGGAAGCCGAGATGCGTCGGGTCCGCGGTGGGCAGATCAGCATGATCTTTCAGGAGCCGATGACATCGCTCAATCCCGTCCAGACGGTCGGCGCCCAATTGGGTGAGGTGCTCAGGATCCATCGCAACCTCAGGGGCGCTGCATTGCGCGAGGAGGTGCTGAACCTGTTGCGAAAGGTGCGAATCCCCGATCCCGAACGGCGCATCGGCCAGTATCCCCATACGTTCTCCGGCGGCATGCGCCAGAGGGTGATGATTGCCATGGCTTTGGCCTGCAATCCGGCGCTGATCATCGCCGATGAGCCTACCACCGCGCTGGACGTGACCGTCCAGGCGCAGACACTCGAACTTTTGAAGGAATTGCAGTGCGAAACCGGTACGGCGGTCCTGTTCATCACCCATGACATGGGCGTGGTCGCGGAAGTGGCTGATGATGTTCTCGTCATGCGACACGGGCGGGTCCTCGAGCAGGGCTCGGTTCACGAAGTCTTTGGCAACCCGAAGGAAGCGTATACGCGCAGCCTCATTGCCGCCGTGCCCAGCCTGGTCGGCAAGTTGAAGGCGCATGCCGTTCCCGCGCAACCGATCGACCATTTGCCGGAAGTTGCCGCGGGGGGCGCCGTGCTTGAAGTGCGCGATCTCTCGGTTCGCTTCCCTCATCGCGCAGGATTTCTTGGGCGAATCAAGGGCGCAGTCCATGCCGTCGACGGTGTTTCCTTCTCCATCGGCAAGGGCGAAACGCTCGGGCTGGTAGGTGAATCCGGTTCGGGAAAGTCGACAATCGGCAAGGCCATCGTCAACCTTGCGCCGGTTCACGGCGGCTCCGTCACCGTGGGCGGCCAGCAGGTGGACTATCGCAGTGCTGTCAGCCTCGCCCGCATGAGACGTCAGGTGCAGATGATCTTCCAGGATCCGTTCGGCTCGCTCGATGCGCGCCAGACGATCGGTTCGGCCATCGCTGAGCCAATGAAGGTTCATGGACTGGAGACGGGACGCGCGGCCGTTCAGAAGACGGAGTGGCTGATGGAGCGTGTCGGGTTGGAACCCAGGCGCGCGAACAGCCTGCCGCATGAGTTCTCTGGAGGGCAGCGTCAGCGGATCTGCATCGCGAGGGCTCTGGCCATGTCGCCCAGGGTCATTATTGCCGATGAGGCGGTTTCGGCACTCGATGTCACGATCAAGGGACAGATTATCGAATTGATGATCGACCTGCAGAAGGAATTCGGCGTCTCCTATCTCTTCATCAGCCATGACATGGCCGCGGTCGAGCGGATCTGCAACCGCGTGGCCGTTATGTATTTCGGTGAGATCGTTGAGATCGGCCCGCGGGACGAGGTCATTGGACGTCCAGGGCATAGCTACACCCAGAGGCTGCTGTCGGCGATCCCCATCACCCATCCCGATCAGCGGGAAACCCGCGTGCGTCGTTCTGCCGATGCCGCACCGCCGCAAAGTCCATTGAAGCCATTGGGCTACACCCCGCCCGCCGCACGTTGGAGCATGGCGGCGGAAGGTCACTTCATTCGTCAGGCAAGCTGAACTCCCTGGAGCGTTGAATGCACATGATATCCCGACTTGCTGACTTCGTCAGCGGCCACCCGCGAGGCGAGCTGCCGCAGCAAACCCGTGAAGCGATCTCACTTCTCCTGCTCGATCTGATGGGAGCCACTGCGGCAGGGCTCATGGGACCACTGGCAGCATCTGCCCGCAAGGCGGCTGCAGATATTTATGGGGCCGGCAATGCGCAGGTCTGGTTGACGGAAACACGTCTGAGCGTCGCAGGCGCGGCGATGGCCAACAGCGCTGCGGCGAGCGCGCTCGATATCGATGATGGGCACCGTGGCGCAGCCGGTCATGCCGGCGCGGGCGTCATCCCGACCGCGTTGGCAGTGGCGCAGTCGATTGGCGCGTCCGACGGGGAAATCCTCGATGCGATTGCCCTTGGTTACGACGTGGCTCTTCGCGTTGCCGCCTCCCGCCCGACGAGGACAATCGAAACCTATGCAAGCGGCAGGTGGGTCAGCTATGGAGCCGCAGCGGCGGCTGGTCGACTTCTTCGGCTCAATTCCAGTCAGCAAGCCCATGCCCTGGCGATTGCCGGTGCCGAGGGCCCGATCGTCTTCCCGACAGGCTCTTCGAAATTTCAGGGCAGTACTGTCAAGGAAGGCATTCCCCCAGCCGTCGTCGCGGGATTGACCGGTGCCTATCGTGCCCGAGCCGGCGCGACCGGGCCGCTCGATCTGCTTGACGACGCGGCGCGCTATGAGCCCACGCTGCTTGCGGGCGGGCTGGGCGAAAGCTGGGAACTGGAGAAATGTTATCTCAAGCCCTATGCCTGCTGCCGGTACATGCACGCCGCCATCGATGGCATTCTGACGCTGCGGCAGAGCGGGCGGGAAATTCGTAGGCTTCGGATCGAGACCTTTCCGCAGGGGCTGCGTCTTGGAAACGAGCGTGCACCGCGCTCGCTCGAGGGGGGGCAATACAGCTTCTATTTTAGCTGCGCGCTCGCCGCGTTGCGCGGACGAGAGGCACTGCAGCCGGTCGATCCGGACACCCTCAAGGACGCGGAGATACTGGCACTTTCGAGCCAGATTGAGCTCGACGTCTCGAGCGATTTTACCTCGGCCTTTCCGGTGGGCACGCCAGCCCGTGTCCTGATGGATCAGGGCGAGGGCTTGGAGGAAGTGGTCATCGACTATCCGCTTGGCGACGTCGCCAATCCGATGAGCTGGGACCAGATAGCAGACAAGTTCAAGAACATTGGAAGACAAAGCCTAAGCCGGCAGCGGCAGGAGCACATCATCTCGGCGATCAGCGGGCTTGAGACCGCAGGTTTTGCTCCGCTGTTCAATGCTCTTTCAGCGCCCGAGCCTTTTAACCTGCAATGAGGAGGAAATTGCAATGAAGAACCAAACACGTCTGAGCATGCGACTACTGGCTGCGCTTCTAGCGTCTGCCGCCCTTATTCCCGCCGCAGCGATTGCGGCCCAGACGGAGCTGCGGGTTGGCGCTGCTTCAGCCGATATCGGTAATCTGGACCCGCACTTCGCGTCCAGCACGTCGGACCGAACGCTCGTCGCTTGGATCTATGGCGGACTGGTTCGCTTTGCCCCGGGTTCGACCGATCCCTCTTCCATCGAGGGGGATCTTGCAGAAAGCTGGGAAGCGAGCAGCGACAATCTGGTCTGGACCTTCAAGCTCCACCCAGGTGTTCAGTGGCAGCACGGCTATGGGGAGGTGACGGCCGACGACGTCGTCTTCAGCCTTCAGAAGTCCGCCGATCCGAAACGCTCCGCCTTTGCGACGGACTACAAGGCCATCAAGAGTGTCGAAGCAGTCGACCCGCATACGGTTCGCATCACGCTTGCCAATCCGGTGCCGAGCCTGCTTGGCTTGTTAACCAACTATTCTGGTGGTTTCATCATCAGCAAGAAGGCCTATGAGGAACGCGGAGAAGGCTTCACGCGCAATCCCGTCGGTTTTGGGCCCTTCCAGTTTGAGTCCGTGGATCCGGGCGTGGCTGTGAACTTGGTGTCTCACAAGGACTATTTCCGCGGCGCACCGAAGATCGAGAAGGTAACCTATCGCTTTCTGAATGCCGCGGCAGGGCGAGACCTCGCCTTCACGGCAGGAGAAATCGATGTGGCCGCTGGCACGACCGATCAGCGCTGGCTGCAGCGAATGAAGGAGATGCCGGGCGCCAAGATCGATATCTTCGATCCCGCCGAGCTTACCGTCATTCACCTCAATCGGAACCAGAAGCCGTTCGATGACATCCGAGTTCGCCAGGCCATTGCCCACGCAATCAACCCCGGTGAAATCGCGCAGTTCCGCGGAGCCGATTTCACGCGTGTGGCAAAGTCCGTTATCCCTTCGAACAACCTTGGCCTGAATGCTGAGGTAGGTCTGCTGCCGCACGATCTTGAAAAGGCCAAGGCTCTACTGGCCGAGGCTGGCTATCCTGATGGCCTGACCATCAAGATGATCTCGAGCCAGATGCCAAGCTATGCCACGACCGATCAGCTTCTGCAGGCGCAACTCGCAAAGGCCGGCATCACGCTCAATCTCGAGCCGGTCGAGCATGCCACATGGCACCAGATGATCCGCAAGGATCTAAGCCCGCTGGTCGACTATGGCGCAGCACGTTTCCCGGTTGCCGATACCTACCTCACCCAATTCTACCACTCCAACAGCGCTATCGGAGCGCCGGGTCAGGTGACCAACTTCAGTCATTGCAGCGTTGCGGATCAGCAGATCGAGGCCGCACGCACCGAAGCCGATCCGAAGAAGCAGATCGAACTGTGGCAGGAAGCGCAAAAACTCATCGTCGCCGATGTTTGCGGGGTTCCGGTAACCGAAACCGGCCAGGTCTGGATTCGCAAAGACACTCTGGACTGGGGCTTCGAACTGAAGGGCTCGATGTCCCTCGGGCCGCTTCTGACCGAACAAAGCCATTTCACGGAATAATCCGAATGGCCCGGGACCGGCAGTTCCGCCGGTCCCGGAACTCCCCTGGACGCCAATATGACAAAGCTGACCTACCCGGAATACTCCAACCTGTGCGGTTGGAACGCTCTTTTGCCAAGCCGCAGCCCGAGACCTGCATTGCAGCAGGACACGTCCGTCGATCTCGCCGTCGTCGGCGCCGGTTTCACGGGGCTCGCGATCGCACGCCGCTTTTCTGAGCTGGATCCGGATGCACGGGTCGCGGTGATCGAGGCGACCACGGTGGGCGAAGGCTCCTCTGCCCGCAATTCCGGGTTCACCGGTGCCGAGGTCTTGCCGCGCAACGCGTCGATCGAGATGGCGGACAAAGCAAGGGTTCAGTCCGCATTCTTCAAGGAAGCGTTCGATTGGCTGATGCAGATCGTGCGGGAGAACGCGATCGAATGCGATCTCCAGCAGGTCGGCTCCATCCGCGGCGCCGCCACGGAACTCGGGGAAGCTTCGCTGCGCAACGTGCTGGAAGTTGCCCGGGTCAACGGCATCGCGCACACGACGCTGTCCCGGGATGATATCCATCACCGCATAGGCTCGTCCTACTATCGCTTTGGAATTCATATGCAGGACACGTGGCTGCTTCAGCCGGCGGCACTGATGCGCGGCCTTCTGGAGGCATTGCCGTCCCGGATCGAGGTGTTCGAGAATACGCACGTGTCGCGGATGCACCAAGGTGATGGCTGGATACTGGAGACGCCCGGGGGTGTCGTCAAAGCCAAGAAGGTGGCGCTTGCTACAAATGGTTTTATCCGGAAGTTCGGTTACCTTAAATCGCGCATGGCGACCATCTATACCTATGCAGCCGTGACCGAGCCGATTTCGGAGAACCGGGTCCACGAACTCGGCGAGTCCGCCTGCTGGGGACTTTTGCCCTCCCACCGGCTTGGCACGACACTTCGCCGAATCGGACGAGACAGGCTCATGGTCCGCAGCCTTTACGCACACGAAGCCGAATTGGCCGAGGGTGATGCGACCCGCAATCTTCGCGATCGCTTCGAACGGCGCTGGCCTGGCCTCAAGGATGTTCAGTTCGAGTATCTTTGGGCGGGTACGACAGCTTTTACGATGAACGGCGCTCCGTGGTGGGGCAAGCTCGACGAGGATCTCTATGCCTCGGGCGGCTGCAACGGCAGCGGCATTACCAAGGGAACAATGCTGGGTCGGCATCTGGCCGAACTGATGCTTGGTGTCGGCGAACATACGCGGATGACCACGAGCATGGGGACGGCAAGCTGGATCGCTCCGGAACCGTTCCGATCCATCGGTTTCCGCGTTGTTTCTGCGCTCGAAAGTCGCAAGGCCGGGATGGAAATGTAGTGAGAAGGCGAGCGGAGGCAACCTGGCTCCCTGGTATACCGTTCGGGGCTATCGGCTTCCGCTGAGATACATGAATGACGGGTGGCGCCCGCCAGTCGGTCTCCTGGACACTCTCCAGTCGCCTTGGACAGCGGTTCGCGCCCGCGGGGCCGGCGTGTCGCCGTACTCGATGTTGATCATTGCGCGCGCCCGAACCGTTCATGGTCAGGACTGCATGGCCCCTCCGCCCTACGGCGAAGGGATGCCGCCACTCAATCTGGCGCGCATAAGCCAAGGCTCAACGGAGAGGATAAGAGGGCTCTGAACTGATGGGATGGTTGCCCCCAACAACGTGACAACGCCCCAGAACGATCTGCTTGCACGCCTCTTCGAACTTCAAAACGTTTAAGCTTGAAAATCAGCGCGGGCTTTGGCTAGCCACCCCTGCAGATGGATTTCGAAACGCCCGTTCTTTTCCTAAACCAGACAACCGCGAGCCTCTACTCGGACGGCCCCTGGCTTCGCTCCGTCCACGACCATGACGCAGTCCACCATATTGGTAACGACACAGGCATGATTGGGCACGATCCGCACACGATCACCGACTTTCAGGTTGATCGGCAAGGCGCTTACCAGCCGGCCGTGCTCTTCGGAGAGCTGGTCGATCGCGATATCGTCCCGCCCCAGCACATGGCCGTAGCCTGAAAGCCCCAGCAGATCGGAGGTCAGCGTCTTTGAGCCGGCGTCGATGATGGCGCGGTTTTCCGCCGGAACCGATACGACCGTGGCAAGGACCGTCAGGGCGCAATCATCCCAGCCACATGCGCCGCGTTCAACCAGCGAACGGTCGTTGTAGATATAGGTGCCGGGGCGGTATTCCGTCGTCACGGGTGCGTCGCCGGCCTTCATCATCGTCGGCGTGCCGCCGGAGGTGATGACGGGCACCGCAATGCCGCGTGCCTCGACCCGTGCCTTGGCCTCGGTCATGAATGCCTGGACCGCCGCCTCGCCACCGGCCGGCGGATAGGTCATGAACCCGCCAAAGATCAGGCCTGGCGCTTGGTCGATATGGGCGGCCAGCGCCGCGGCTTCAGCCGGCGACGCCACACCGCAGCGGTTGGCGCCGGTGTTACACTCCACCAGCACGGTCAGCGGCTCGCCCGCGGTCCGGAATGTCGAGGACAGGCCGTCGATCACGGTCGTGCTGTCCGCCACCACGGAGAGCGCGATCTTCTGCCCGAGCGCCTTGAGCCGCAGGAGCTTCTGTTCGCCGACGATGTTGTAGGTGATCAGCACGTCGCGAATGGCCGCACTGCCTTCCACCATCGCCTCGGCTTCCGAAATCTTCTGGCAGGTGATGCCCACCGCGCCGGCCGCGAGCTGGAGTTCGGCCATCATTGGCAGCTTGTGGGTCTTGATATGCGGCCTCACCTTCAATCGGTGCGAATCCGCGTAGGCCTGGAAGCGCGCAATATTGGCCCTCGCAATGTCGAGATCGACGAGCACCGAAGGCGTGTCGATCTGGCGGAGACTTTCGGCGGAAAGGGGCATGGGCACCTCTGGAAGCGGAAAAATGGACGAGTTTCAGCGGCTGACAATGAGGCCGAAGCTTTTTCTTGAAAAGGCGCACGGCCGTCTATTGACAATTTATGACGGCTGTCCCTGAATACGTCAATCCAATAACACAGACACATGTCCGTTATATTGGACATTCGGAGCGACCAGTCAATAAAAGGGGAACGTCATGACTATTTCCTTCCGCGCCGGCGCCGTAGCGCTGGCGGCCGCCACCTTTCTGATTTCCATGCCGGCAGCCGCCCAGCAGGCGAGCAAGCTCGATGAGGTCCTCGCCCGCGGCCATCTGGTGCTGGGCACCGGGTCGACCAACGCGCCCTGGCATTTCAAGAGCGCCGACGACAAGCTCCAGGGCTTCGACGTCGATATGGGCCGCATCGTCGCCAAGGCCCTGTTCGGCGATCCGGATAAGATCGAATACGTCAACCAGTCGTCGGATGCCCGCATTCCCAACATCACCACCGACAAGGTCGACCTCACCTGCCAGTTCATGACGGTGACGGGCGAGCGCGCACAGCAGGTGGCCTTCACCATCCCCTACTATCGCGAGGGCGTGGGCCTCATGCTGAAGGCAGACGGCAAGTATGCAGACTACGAAGCGCTGAAGGCCGCCGGTTCGTCCGTGACGATTTCGGTTCTGCAGAACGTCTACGCCGAGGACATGGTGCATGCGGCCCTGCCGGAAGCCACCGTCGACCAGTATGATTCCGTCGACCTGATCTACCAGGCGCTGGAATCGGGCCGCTCGGACGCCGCCGCGACCGACCAGTCCTCGCTGGCCTGGTACATGACGCAGAACCCGGGCCGCTACAAGGATGCCGGCTACGGCTGGAACCCGCAGACCTACGCCTGCGGCGTCAAGCGCGGCGACCAGGATTGGTTGAACTTCGTCAATACCGCTCTGCACGAAGCTATGACCGGCGTCGAATTCGATTTTTACGCCAAGTCCTACAAGACCTGGTTCGGCAAGGAGCTTGCGCCCCCGCAGATCGGCTTCCCGGTCGAATACAAGTAAGCGACAATGGAACGGGAGACCCCTCTCCCGTTCCATCACTTCCGGGCGACGGGTAGTCATGGGTTACACACTGAACTTTGCAGCGGTCTGGCGCAACTTCGACCAGCTTCTGGGAGGCCTGGCGCTCAGCCTCGGGCTCGCCTTCGTTTCCATCCTGGTCGGCGTGCTGATCGGGCTCGCTGTGGCGTTTGCGCTCGTTTCGAAGCACAGGATCGCGTCCTGGCCCGCGACGGCCTATGTCACGATCATCCGCAACCTGCCCATCCTGGTGCTGGTGCTGTTTGCCTATTTCGCGCTGCCGCAGATGGGCGTCAGGCTGGGAAAGATCGAGAGCTTCGTCGCGGTCCTGTCGATCTATTCCGGCGCCTATCTGGCGGAAGTGTTCCGCGCAGGACTGCTTTCCATTCCCAAGGGATTGCCGGAGGCGGGCCTGGCGATCGGTCTCACGCCGATGCAGATCCGCACATCCATTGTCATGCCGCTGATGCTGCGCAACGTCCTGCCATCCCTGTCGTCGACGGTCATCTCGCTTTTCAAGGACACGTCGCTCGCCGCGGCGATCGCCGTGCCGGAGCTCACATTCGAGGCCCGCAAGATCAATGTCGAGAGCTTCAGGGTCATCGAAACCTGGATCGTGGCTTCCGGCCTCTATGTCGCGACCTGCATGGCGCTGGCGGCACTGATGCGTCTCGCCGAGCGCCGGCTGGCAATTGCGAGGTGATGTTGTGAGCGATTTTCCTGCCTTCTTCGAACAGCTCTGGCTTGCCCGCTTCGTCATCCTCAAGGGCCTCGGCGTCACCGTCTCGATTTCTCTTCTGGCGATCGCCTTCGGTTCGGCGCTCGGCGTTCTCGTCGGCCTGGCGCTTGCCTATGGCAAGGGGCCGGTGCGCTTCGCCGTCCGGGCCTATACCGATATCGTCCGGGGCACGCCGGTGCTGGTGCTCGTCCTGGCGAGCTATTATGTTTCCGCCGCCGTCGGGATCGATCTTGGTCCGTTTTCGGCGGGCGTCCTGGCGCTTGCCGTCTTCTGCTCCTCGCATGTCGGCGAGATCGTGCGGGGCGGCCTTCAGGCGATCCCGGTCGGCCAGACCGAGGCCGCCAAGGCGATCGGGCTGACCTTCGGACAGACCTTCGCCCATGTGCTGTGGCCGCAGGCCCTGCGCCAGTTCCTGCCCGCCTGGGTCAATACCGCGGCGGAAATGGTCAAGGCCTCGACGCTGCTCTCGGTGATCGGCGTGACCGAACTCCTGTTGCGCACGCAGGAGGTCATCTCCCGCAACTTCATGAGCCTGCAATTCTATTTCTTCGCCGGCCTGCTCTACTTCGTCGTCAATTTCGCCATCGAGCGCTTCGGTAAATATGTCGAGCGCAAGACGGTCGTGCCGACCTGAGGATTTCCTACCCATGGCAAAGACAATTCTCGAAATCTCCGGACTGCGGAAGACCTACGGCACGCTCGAAGTGCTCAAGGGCGTCGATTGCACGGTCAGGGAAGGGGAGGTGATCTCGATCATCGGTTCTTCCGGCTCGGGCAAGACCACCATGCTCCGCTGCATCAACATGCTGGAGGAGTTCCAGGGCGGGACCATCAGGCTCGACGGCGAGGAGATCGGCTACCATGTCGAGGGTGCGCAACGGCGACGAAAGGCGGAAAAGGAAATCGCCCGCCAACGCGCGCTGACCGGTATGGCCTTCCAGCAGTTCAATCTCTTCCCGCACCTGACAGCGGCCCAAAATGTGATGCTCGGCCTCGTCAAGGTGAAGAAGATGGCCCGGTCGGAAGCGCGGGCGATCGCCGAGACCTGGCTCGACCGGGTCGGCCTAGGCGAAAGAGCCGACCACTATCCGGGCCAGCTTTCCGGCGGCCAGCAGCAGCGTGTCGCGATCGCCCGGGCGATCGCCATGAACCCGCGGCTGATGCTGTTCGACGAGGTCACGTCTGCGCTCGATCCCGAGCTGGTGGGCGAGGTTCTGCAGGTGATCAAGGGACTGGCGTCAGACGGCATGACCATGCTGCTGGTCACGCATGAAATGCGCTTCGCATTCGAGGTTTCGACGCGCGTCATCTTCATGAACCAGGGGATGATCTGCGAGGAGGGCGACCCGAAGGAGATGTTCGTCCGACCGAAGACGGAGCGGCTGGCCGAGTTCCTCAAGACATCGAGTTTCAACTAGAAGAAAAGTGAGGTCACATGACTATCAAGCGTTACGGCGCCGGTGAAACCGGCGCCGGCGGGCAGCCCCTGCCCTTTGCCCGTGCTGTGGAAGCCAATGGCTGGCTCTATGTGTCCG
This sequence comes from Allorhizobium sp. GW101-3B10, assembly GCF_059424725.1. Lineage (NCBI taxonomy): Bacteria > Pseudomonadati > Pseudomonadota > Alphaproteobacteria > Hyphomicrobiales > Rhizobiaceae > Allorhizobium > Allorhizobium sp. GW101-3B10. The sequence goes on from NZ_JBWKZR010000002.1 coordinate 87,949, forward strand.
GCCAGGTGCCGATGGAAAAGGGTGAGATCGTCAGCGGGGGAATCGTTTCCGAAAGCCGCAAGGCGATCGAGAACATGATCGCCATCCTCAAGGAGGCAGGTTACGGGCTGGAGGACGTGGTGCGCATCGGCGTCTGGCTGGACGACCCCCGCGACTTCTGGAGCTTCAACGGGGTCTATGCCGAGTTTTTCGGCGCCAACCCGCCGGCTCGCGCTTGCGTTCAGTCCCGGATGATGGTCGATTGCAAGGTCGAAGTCGACTGCGTGGCCTATCGCGCGGACCGCGCCTGATCGAGGGATGCGGCCGCCGGTCTGGCCCGTCTCTTCCAGATGAGGAACACCATGGCTGATGCCGAAGACATCGTATCGCGCCGCACGCGGGGTCTGGACCGGGCTTTCGACATCCTCGAATTCCTGCGGCAGAAGCGCCAGCCGATGCGGCCGAACGAGATCGCGTCGGAGATCGGCGCGCCGCGTTCTTCCGTCTATGAGCTGGTGAATCTCCTGCTGCGTCACGGCATGCTCGACTATCAGGGCGGCGAGGGTCGGGTCTTTCTCGGTCGAAAGCTCTATTTCCTCGGCTCGGCCTATGCCGAGCAGTTCGACCTGATGAGGGAATGCGATCGCATGCTCGTCCGTCTCGTCGAGGAGACCCGCGAGACGGCGCAGATGTGCCTTCTCGAAGGCAACAAATATACCGTTGCCATGATGCGGGAAGGCCTGCGGCCTTTCCGCATTTCGTCGAGCGTCGGCGAGTTGGTTCCGCTTCCGTGGACCGCGTCCGGGCGCCTCCTGGTCTCGCATCTCTCAGATGCAGAAGTGCTCGACTACATCCCGCAGGAGGACTTCGTATTGCCGAGTGGCCGGCGTCTCGATCCGGCGGACTTCATCGCGCAGGTCCGCCAGGCTTCAAAGGACGGCTTCTTCACCTTCAATAGCGAGGTCGAGAACTTTACCCATTGCTTCGCCGCCCCGATCCATCAGGCCGATGGGGTTTGCATCGCCACGCTCTGTCTGGTGGCGCCGCGCGAAGACGGACTGCGCAACCGCACTGCCTATCTCGAGAGTCTGGTCGGCGCCTCACGCGAAATATCAGAAAAACTCGGCTTCGGCTGGATTCAAGGCCGGACGAACCGCGCCGGCCCTTAGGGCCGGCACATCGGCTCAGGCGCGGCGCCATCGCAGGCGGGGTCGGCGCCCGAGCAATGTGACCGCTCGGCTCCAGGTCTCATTCGCTTACAATTTGGCCTGTTTCAGCGACCGATATTCCATGATGAATACCTTCACTGGCCGGGGCGAAGCTCCAATTTCAGCCGACTATCACGAAACGACCTGTGCCATGATGTCCACACTGTGTGCTCAAGTCCTCGTCCCCTCGTTCGAGATCTTCGCACGACAAGGCACTCGCTATCGGCATGATCGGGCGTCAAGCGTTGGGGCGAGCCGTTTCGGTCCCGGCGGTGCGGAGAGGCTCCTTTCCCTTGAACGGCAATCAGCCGACAATGGGTCCGCCTGGCTAAGGACCTCGCCTCCGCAGGACGACGATCGCGCCAGAGAGGATGACAGCCACGGGTTCGTCACAACGCCGAGCGTTAAGGCTGGCCCGCACGCCCCAGGACATCAGGTCCATCGCGAAGGCGAACGGTGCCCGTAGCTCTCGCCGAAACGGCGCATGTGATAGACGAGCGCGTCCTGGAAACCCGCCGGATCCTCAGTCGCTTCAAACAGCGGCTCGGGAAATGGGGTGATCGGGTTTGGTTGTGGTCGGCGTGACGCGCAAGCTGGTTGCGACGAGGGGCCATCAGGCGCAACGCGCCTCGGTTTCTGGTGGAGGAAGGCGCGCGTCCCGGCTTTGCCTGCGTTGCGCTACTGGCTGGACCAGCCTGCGTTGCCGGCCGGGCATCTTCGGCGGGGGGCGGCGCTCCGAGCCATCGAAGGATCGCATCCAGTCCGGGTCGGAGCTGTTTCTTCAACTCTGCCGTCAGTTCGTCCTCGATCCAGACATCACCGCGAAGACACATCAAACTCATCATCCGACCAGCGGAAACACGCCAGAATTCTTCACCGACCCATAGACGAAACTCGAATCGATTGAAGCGATGCCTCCGATGGGGTGAATGCGATTTCGGATGAAATCCTCATAGGCATCCAGCCCCGCCACGACGACCCGCAGTAGGTAATCAGCTGGGCCGGTCATCAGGTGGCATTCCAGAACCTCATCCAGCGCCCGGATCCGCGACTCAAAGTGGTTCACGGTCTCGCCGCTGTGGCGTTCCAAGCGGATGCGGATGAAGACCGTGACGGGCACGCCATAGGCGCGTTGGTCGGCAATCGCGCGATAGCCAAGGATCGCGCCGCTTTCTTCCAGAAGGCGCATACGCCGAAGACATGGAGAGGGCGACAGGTTCACTTCGGCCGCAATTTCCAGATTCGTAGCCCGTCCATCGCGTTGAAGCGCACGTATGATCTGGCGATCTTTCTCGTCCATTCTGGCCTTTCTTGGCATTAAATGCCAATTTCAATGAATTTCATGGCAATATTAGCAACCAAATGCCACGACAACAAGCGCAGTCTGGAACCAAGCCAGAAGGATGGAACCATGCGCGACACCTCACCCAGCTTTGCCACACGCGCCATTCACCATGGCTACGACGCCCGCGAGCATCAGGGCGCGCTGAATCCTCCGGTGTACCTGTCCTCGACCTTCGCCTTCGAGACCGCCGAGGCCGGCGGGGCGATGTTCGCCGGCGCGGCCGAGGGGCATTTCTACAGCCGCATCTCGAACCCAACGCTGGACCATCTGGAGCGGCGGATCGCCAATCTGGAAGGCGCGGAGGCCGGGCTATGTACGGCTTCGGGCATGGGGGCGATCACCTCGACTCTCTGGACCTTTCTGCAGGCGGGCGACGAGGTGATATTGGACAAGACGCTCTACGGCTGCACCTTTGCCTTCCTGACCCACGGCCTGCCGCGCTTTGGCGTGACTGTGCGGCCGGTCGATCTATCCGATCCAGCCAATCTGGCGGCAGCGATCGGGCCGAAGACCCGGATCGTCTATTTTGAGACGCCCGCCAATCCCAATAATCGGCTGGTGGACATTGCCGCGATCAGCGAGATCGCCCATCGGCATGGGGCGAAGGTGGTGGTGGATAACACCTATGCCACGCCGGTTCTGACGCGGCCTATCGAGCATGGTGCCGATATCGTGGTGCATTCGGCCACCAAATACCTGGGCGGGCATGGTGATGTGATCGCGGGGCTGGTGGCAGGGCGAGCCGAAGACATGGCACAGATCAGGCTGGTCGGGATCAAAGACATGACGGGGGCGGTTATGTCGCCCTTTAGTGCCATGCTCCTTCTGCGCGGGATCAAGACGCTGGACCTGCGGGTGCGTCACCATTCTGTCTCTGCACTGACCATCGCCCGCGCGCTTGAGGCGCATCCGGCGGTGAAATGCGTGCATTATCCCGGGCTCGACAGCTTTCCTCAGGCGGTGCTTGCGCGGCGCCAGATGGCGGCGTTCGGTGGCATGATTCCTTTCGAGGTGGTCGGCGGGAAGGCAGGCGGCATTGCCATGATGAACCGACTGCGTTTGATCCAGCGCGCGGTCAGCCTGGGTGACGCCGAAAGCCTGATCCAGCATCCCGCCAGCATGACCCATTCCACCTATACGCCCGAGGAACGCGCCGCCCACGGCATCGCGGAAGGGTTGGTGCGTCTGTCGGTCGGGCTGGAAGGGGTGGAGGACATTCTTGACGATCTGATGCAAGCGCTTGCCGCGCACAATGCCGAAGCGGCATAACCCCATTTCCCCGACAGTTGGAGGCAACGATGTCCGATACCCAGATCCGCGGCGATGCGTCCAGCCGCGCCCCGCGTCCCACCGAAGGCGGCTGGCTGAACTGCCTTGATCGCAAGCGGGTTGCCGGGCCTTTCCTGCCCGGCCATGATCTGTCCGCTGCAGGGCCCTCGACAACGGCCGTTCATGCCGGCACCCATGACGATCCGCGCACTGGGGCAGTCGGCACCCCGATCTATCAGGCCTCAACTTTCCTTCTGGGGGCGGATCAATACGCCTCAATCGAACAGGGATTTGCCCGCGACCGCTTCATCTATTCGCGCTATGGTAACCCGTCGCAGTGGGCAGTGCAGGAAAAGCTGGCAGCCCTGGAAGGGGCGGAATCGGCCATCGTCTTTTCATCGGGCATGGCGGCGATTACCGCCACGGTAATGGCGCTGGTAGACAGGGGCGCCCATGTGGTGGCCTCGGCCGATCTTTATGGCGGCACCTACAATCTCTTCAACCAGGAGTTCCCGACCTTCGGCATGTCGGCCACGCTTTGCGATCCGCAGGATCTCGCCGCGATTGAGGCCGCGATCCGACCTGAGACGCAACTGATGTATTTCGAGGCGATCACCAATCCGCTCCTGAAGATCATGGATGTTCCGCGTCTAGCCGAGATTGCCCGCCGCCATGGTCTGCGCTTGGTAATCGACGCGACCTTTGCCCCGCCGATTGCGATGCGCGCGCTGGAGCATGGCGCCGATGTGGTCGTGCATTCGGCCTCGAAATACCTCAACGGCCACAGTGATCTTATCGCCGGGGTGGCCGCCGGCCCGCGCAAGCTGATCGACATGATCTGGCCGAGACTCCTGAACTTTGGCGGCTCACTGGATCCGCACGCCTGTTTCCTACTCGAACGCGGGCTCAAGACGCTGGCCATCCGGATGCGGGCGCACGAAGAAGGCGCGCTTGCACTGGCGCAGTATCTGGAAAGCCACCCGGGGGTGATACGCGTTTTCTATCCGCTCCTCGAAAGCCATCCGGACCGTGCCGTGGCGCGACGGCTGCTGAGAAACGGCACTGGCAACGTCACCTTCTTTGTCGGCGGCGGCGATGCGGCGGCGCTGGCTCTGGTGAATGCGCTGCGCATCCCCAAACAGGCCACAAGTCTTGGTGGGGTGGAGAGCCTTGTCAGCCTTCCGTTCAACACCTCGCAGGCCAGCTTCACGGTCCGCCAGAGGGCCGCCATCGGCATTCATCCCGGCTGCGTGCGCCTCTCGGTCGGCATCGAGGACGCCGCTGATTTGATTGCCGATTTCGAACAGGCACTTGCCCAGATCCATCCCGCAAAGGAAGCCGCTCATGCGTAACAGTCTGCCCACCGCCGCACTCAGCGAATTTGCCAACGAAGTTACCAGCGTCCCTGAAGAAGCTGTCATGGACTATGGCGTCGTTCTTGATTGGGAAAGCGGCACCCGCTCGCGTGCCGAAGCAAAGCCGATGCGCGTCGGGCCGCACCGTGTCAGCCGGTCCTTCACCTGGAAGGTGGACGAGCCGCGCCAACTGATGGGCAACAATCACGGGCCGAACCCGCAGGAACTGCTGCTGTCGGGACTTGGGGCCTGCATGATGGTCGCCTTCGTGGCCGGGGCAACGGCCGGGGGCATCCAGTTGGAAAGCCTGCGGATTGATCTGGATGCCACGCTGGACCTGCGAGGCTTCTTGGGGATCGGCAGCAATTCCCCCGTAGGTTTTCCGGAAATCCGCTACAAGATCCACGTGATGGCCGATGCGACCACCGAACAATTGGCCGAACTGCACCGCAAGGCCGTGGCACACAGCCCGAACGCACAGACCATCCTCAACCCTGTCGCGCTGACGGGCGAGATCGTCTCAGCCCGTTCGGATGCCTGACACCACCCGCGAAAAGGAGCTGCCGATGACACGCGCGGACTTCATCCATCTGAAGACTATCGAGCAGCGCCTTCTGTGGCTGTCACACTGGATGATCCATCACGCGAACCATGTCCGGCCCAAGGTGGACGGTATCAAGATCGGCGGGCATCAGGCGTCGTCGGCCTCGATGGTGTCGATCCTGACGGCACTTTACTTCTGCGCGCTGCGACCTGAGGACCGGGTGGCGGTCAAGCCCCATGCCTCGCCGATCTTCCATGCAATCCAGTATCTGATGGGCAACCAGACCCGCGAGAAGATGGAGAATTTCCGGGGCTACGGCGGGGTGCAAAGTTATCCCAGTCGGACCAAGGATGGGGACGATGTAGATTTCTCGACCGGCTCGGTGGGACTGGGGGTGGCGATCACGTCCTTTGCCTCGCTGGTGCAGGATTACATCGCCGCAAAGGACTGGGGCCGCGACCTGATCCTCGGCCGCATGGTGGCGCTGGTGGGCGATGCGGAACTGGACGAGGGCAATGTCTATGAGGCCTTGCAGGAAGGCTGGAAGAACGACCTGCGCAATTGTTGGTGGATCATCGACTACAACCGCCAGTCGCTGGACGGGATCGTGCGCGAAGGGCTTTTCGGCCGAATTGAAAAGATCTTCGACGCCTTCGGCTGGAATGTGGTCCGTGTGAAATACGGCGCGCTGCAACGCGCGGCCTTTGCCGAACCCGGCGGCGCGGCCTTGCACGACTGGATCGACGCCTGCCCGAACCAACAGTATTCGGCGCTGACCTTCATGGGGGGCGCGGTCTGGCGCAAGCGGCTGATGGACGATCTGGGTGATCAAGGTGATGTGACCGCCTTGATCGACCGGCGCAGCGATGCCGAACTGGCCGCACTGATGGAAAACCTGGGCGGCAACTGCGTGCAGACCATGGCCGAGGCCTTCGCGGCCATAGATCACGACCGTCCGACCTGTTTTCTTGCTTATACGATCAAGGGCTGGGGCACACCCATCGCAGGCCACAAAGACAACCATGGCGGGCTGATGAACCCGACGCAATTTGCGGCTTGGCAAAAGCACATGGACGTGCCGCAGGGGCAGGAGTGGGAGCCTTTTGCGGCGGTCAGCGATGTGGCCGCCCTGCGCAAATTCCTTAGCCGAGTTCCCTTCTTTGCCAACGGCCGACGCCGGTTTCACGACGCCAAGTTGGCGGTTCCCCGGATCGCCTTTGACAGTAACCGCGAGATATCTACGCAAGCCGCATTCGGCAAGATCCTTGATGATCTCTCCAAGGGCGACAGCGCGTTTGCTGCCCGCATCGTCACCACCTCGCCTGATGTGACCGGCACAACGAACCTTGGCCCCTGGGTCAACCGGCGCAAGCTCTTTGCCCGCCAACCCCAGGCCGATGCCTTCATCGAGCACCGCATCCCCTCGACCGCGAAATGGGAATTCGCACCGGAAGGCCAGCATATCGAACTGGGCATCGCCGAGATGAACCTGTTCCTACTTCTTGGCGCGGCTGGTCTGTCGCATAGTCTTTTCGGCAAGCGGCTGTTCCCGATTGGCACGGTCTATGACCCCTTCGTCCACCGCGGGTTGGATGCGCTGAACTACGCCTGCTATCAGGACGCGCGCTTCATGATCGTCGGCACGCCTTCTGGGGTCACCCTGGCACCCGAAGGCGGCGCGCACCAATCCATCGGCACGCCGCTGACCGGTATGTCGCAGGACGGACTGGCCGCTTTTGAGCCCGCCTTTGCCGACGAATTGGCGGTGATCATGGAATGGGCCTTCGACTATCTGCAGCGCGATGGCGACGCCGACCCCGATGAACGCACTTGGCTGCGCGATGAAACCGGTGGCTCGGTCTATTTGCGGCTAACCACCAACCCGATCGAACAGCCGGGCAAGCGCGCCGACGACGCCTTCCGCCAGGGTGCTATTGACGGTGCGTATTGGCTGCGCAAGCCTGGGCCCAATTGTAGCGTGGTCATCGCCTATCAGGGCGCCGTCGCCCCCGAGGCGATTGCTGCGGCGGGCATCGTCGGTGAGCATCGGCGCGATGTTGGCGTGCTGGCTGTGACCTCGGCCGACCGGCTGAATGCCGGCTGGACGGCGGCACAGCGCGCCCGCGCGCGCGGAAACGCGAAGGCCCGCAGCCATGTCGAGACCCTTTTCGCCGGCCTGCCACGAGACTGCATGATCGTCACCGCGATTGACGGCCATCCGGCCACCCTCGCTTGGCTTGGCGCAGTCGCAGGGCAAAGAACGGTGCCGCACGGTGTCGAACATTTTGGGCAGACCGGAACCATTGGCGACCTTTACCGCCATTTCGGCCTTGATCGAAACGCGCTGGCCCGCTCAGTGCTGGAGCTTTCAGCTGGCCCAAATCCCGTCGCGCAAGGGTGAGTCACCGACTAACTGGTCGGCATCCAGCCCCATGGCCGGCCCATTGATCCGTGACCGAAAGAGCCTAGCCTTGTCCGACATCAGCGCCCAGGAGACAGAACTGGCTTAATTGAGAAGAGAGGATTTTCGGCTCATCGTAGCTCTATCAAAGGAAGCGAAGATGAGACAAAAATCCGGGCCGCAGACGTCGGCGGCCGAGAAGACGATCAAGGACATCCGCCGCGCCACGCGCAAGCACCATTCAGCCGAGGACAAAATCCGGGTCGTCCTGGAAGGCCTGCGTGGCGAAGACAGCATCGCCGCGATCTGCCGCCGCGAGGGGATCGCCGAGAGCCTGTATTATAGCTGGTCGAAGGAATTCCTCGAAGCTGGCAAGAAGCGGCTTGCAGGCGACACTGCCCGTTCGGCAACGAGTGACGAGGTGAAAGCCCTGCGCAAGGAGAGCCGCGACCTGAAGGAAGCGCTGGCCGACCTCACCCTGGAGAACCGCCTGCTCAAAAAAAGCATGATCGGGCATGGGGGCGACGTGGAATGAGATATCCCGCCACTGAGAAACTTGAGATCATCCAGCTGGTCGAGCAGTCACATCTGTCGGTTCGGCAGACCCTCGACAAGCTCGGCATTTCCAGGCCAACATTTCAAAGATGGTATGACCGGTTCCAGACCCACGGCGTCGAGGGGCTGGAAGACCGGACTTCTGCGCCATCACGGGTGTGGAACCGCATTCCCGACGATATCAGGGATCGCATTGTCACCATGGCGCTGGACCACGCCGATCTGTCGCCGCGCGAGCTGGCGGTGAAGTTCACCGACATGGAAAGCTATTTCGTATCAGAGCCTTCGGTCTATCGCCTGCTCAAAGCTCATGACCTGATCACGTCGCCAGCCTATATCGTCATCAAGGCCAATGACGAGTTCAAGGACAAGACCACGCGGCCGAACGAGATGTGGCAAACCGACTTCACCTACCTGAAGGTCATCGGCTGGGGATGGTTCTACCTGTCGACCATTCTCGATGACTTCTCGCGATACATCATCGCCTGGAAGCTGTGCACCAGCATGAAGGTAGACGATGTCACAGCCACGCTCGACTTGGCGCTGGCCGCCTCAGGCTGCGACAAGGTCAAGGTCGAGCACCGGCCGCGCCTGCTGTCCGACAACGGCCCGTGTTACGTCGCTTCCGATCTCGGTGAATGGCTGGAGACATACAAGATCAACCAGGTTCATGGCGCTCCCGGCCATCCGCAGACACAAGGGAAAATCGAACGCTGGCATCAGACGTTGAAGAACCGCATCCTGCTGGAAACTACTTCTTCAAAGAAGACCTCGAAGCCCAGATCGCAGCCTTCATCGAGCACTACAACCATCGCCGATACCACGAGAGCCTCGACAACCTCACTCCGGCCGACGTCTACTTCGGACGCGGCCAGACCATACTGCTCGAACGCGAAAGGATCAAACGAGAAACCATCAGACAACGCCGCTTGAACCACCAGGCCAAAGCAGCTTGAATCAATCCGCAAACCGAGCCGGAAACTCCATTCTTCCAGAGCCCCAAAAGTCTCAAATCATTCGACGACGGACACTTCTTCGTTTTCTGACACGGACGCGTGCGCCGTATCGGGCGAGCGTCCGTGTCTGGCGGCTGGGCGTGCCTCAGGCAGCCGACGGTCCCGGATCGTCGAAACCATCCGGCGTGACGGAAGCCGGGCGGCGCGCCTGGCCAAGCGCGCCGGACACAATGCGCAGCACCGGCTTTTGCCCCTTGGCAACCGTCGCCTGGCCGAGCGCCCGGCGTTCGCGAAGCGACGCCTCGGGTTGGTACTCCACCTTTTCCAACAGGATCCGCTCTTCGAAACCGTCTGCGTTGGTCAACGCGATGCCTTGGCCTTCTGCAAGACCGAGAAGAGCCAGGCCACGCAGGGTCGTGATGGGCATGAACATGCCAACCGGTCCCGTTGCCTGGCCGGTCGAAAGCACGCGCGTATCGATCTCGCCGCCGTTGACGCGGAAGGTGACCCGACTGTTGATGCTGGCGATGCCATCCGGCAGATCGTCTCGGAACACGACGATGGCCCTTCCGATCTTGTGAAGAATGAGCGGCACGAGCGGCGCGTGGCGGCCCAGAGGGTTGTCGCGCATCGCCTCCAGAATAGTAAGATCCTTCGTGGTGAGGATAAAGTTGTCGTTCGACATTTCGCAGTTCTCCTTCGCTCCGCAAGGAGCGCGTACATAAACATGGACGAGAGATCCCCTGCCCGCACGTGGCGGGGCAGGGGTGATTATCCTGCGATGAGGCAGCCTCCATAGAGCGAGAGGCGGCAAGGCAACAGACGGCATGTCATGATGCCGTCCGATGTTCCGCGGAGGCCGCGACAGCTGCGGTGCCAACAGCCGGTGCTTTGACTGCCTCCACGGTAAGGCGATGGACGCGGCCGTCGCGGGCGGACCAATCGATGGACTGCCCGGCGGAGAGCCCGATCAGGGCGGCACCGATCGGGGTAAGAATGGAGACTTTGCCGGCCGCGATATCCGCTTCGCCAGGGAAGACGAGCGTCACGGTGCGGTCTTCGCCAAGATCGCTGGTGAATCTGAGGGTCGAGCCCATGCCGACGACGTCGGCGCGGATCTGGTCGTCCTTGACGATGCGGGCCCGGTCGAGCTCGCTCAGGAGTTCGCCGGAAACCTCCGGATCACGTGCGGCATGCGCCTCGGCCAGCCGTGACAGCCTCTTGTGATCGGACAAGGTAACGATGATTGCCGGCTTGCGGTGTGTCTTCTTCTCGGGAGCCATTGCTGGTTTCCTGTACATGTGTTCAGCTAGGCGCCAGGGCGCGTGCTGCAGAAGTTCGTCAATGATTGTTGGATTGTCGCTTCGTGGCGGCTTCATCCGACTTGCGGAAAGCTACCTGTTCCCCGTGACCTGTTCGCGACGCGAACGGGCCGGGGTCATATGCCTGCGATAAGGCACACCCGTTTTGGACCAGTATGGAAGCATTGGGTCAACATGAGCCCAAGATGGGCGCGACAGAGCGAGAAGTCAAGGAAGGCGAGACCGCGGCAGATGTGGCCAGGCGAGCTTCGGTACCGTTGGACCCGGTTGGGTGTATAACGCACATCCACCCTCGCCGAACCAGGTCGGCCGGAGTCAGAGAGGTATCATGCTGACACGTCATATGCGGGAACTCCTGATCGACCAGGCGCAGACAGGGCGCACGATTACCTATAATCAACTTGCGCTTCGTCTCGGGCTCGCTCCGCCGCAGACGATCCATCGCGTGACAGAGGCACTGGAGATCCTCATGGCTGAAGACGTCGCGGCAGGCCGGCCTTTGCTCGCGGCGCTCTGCGTCAGCAGGTTGAGTCACGGGCTGCCCGCCAGGGGGTTTTTCGCGGCGGCCGATACGCTGGGTCTATTTCACGGCGATCCTACGGGCACTGCGGCACGCGCTTTCTACGAACAAGAGCTGCAGCGGGCACTCATGTTCTACAGCCGGTCGTAAGTCGGTATCGGTGCTCAACGCCGGAGGTGGCATGGCCGGACTTGCCCGCGCCTAGAACAGAAAAGCGATCGCTCTTAAGTGTCTCGAAAGGGAGCCAAGCAGAGATGCAAATCGCTCCAATCGGTAGTTCCTATCAGGCCTGATTATACCTGTCAGGCCTGGACGATGGCGACGAGGCGGCGGCAGGCATCGACCAGGTTAGGCTCCTGAAGCAGCGCGCCGCCGATCAGATACATGACGTCGTTGCCATAGGCCTCTCGCATTTCGGGCACGCGGCTGAAGGTCATGCCGCCACCCGGCGCGGCAACGATCGCCTTGGGTCCGCCAATGTCGACCGCACAAGCCCTCGCAATCGACAGGCACTCTTCGCGAGTAAAGCCGAAACGCCCACCGAAATTCGGATAGATCACAGCGTCCGCACCCATCAGCCGGTGCAGGGTGCCGAAAAAGCTGCGGTGCGAGAAGCCGCAATCGGGTGAGACGACATTCGCGCCGGAAAAGGCGGGATGCGAGACGATGGGTAGCGAGAAGTCCGGATCTGCGGCAAGGGTGCGAACGACGTCGTAGCCGGCCAGTGCCGGAGCAATCATCACGGCGCCGGCGCCTGCTTCTTGCGCGCGTTTTGCGCGCTCGATGATGGAGGTCGCGGGACCGGTGATATTCGGTACGAAGCTCGTCTTGCCGCCGCTCTTCGCATTCGCCTCGCCAACGGCTTCGACGCAGGCTCTCAGCCGCTCTTCAAAAGGCGATGTCTTCTGGTCGACCAGACCGTGATCGTCCTTCACGAAGTGCATGCCGCCGAGCGCGAAGTCACGGGCGAGGCGGGCGAGCTCCGCTGTCGAGAGGCCCACCGGCTTGATAGCCGACATCAGAAGGGGGGTCTCGCCTATGCCCGCTTGGGCGCGAAGCCCGGCAATGCCGTGACGAGGGCCTTTGCAGAGGTCGAGAATTCCCGGCGAAAGGTCGATGTCCTCCACCTTCAAACCGGGCTTGATCGAGCTGTTGCCGAAGACGATGTTGATGAACTGCAGGAAATCACCACCGACGTCGTCTTCCGAATAGGAGATCGCCGCGAGATAGCCCACCCGACCTGTCGGATCCTTCTCCAGCGTCTCCAGCCTGCCGAGGATCTCGTCTTCGACATAGCCCTTTGGCACGGCGTCGCGGGGTATTTCGACGGTCTGTTCCAGCGCGATGTCGAGGGCACGGCCTTTCGCCTCCGCCCCATCGCCTGCGCGGATGAAATAAGTCACGGTGAAGCGCGGGGCCATCAGAGTGCCTCCGCCTTCTGCGCGGAATGGACATGATCGAGGCGGACTTCCGCAAGTTCATCCTCATCGATCGCCAGTGGCCTACCGACAAGCTCACCGATCGCGGTGACGAGCGCGCCGGCGTCGAGCCCATACTTTCTCATGAGATAGGGTTTTGAAGCGCCGTGGGCGAAGGTGTCGTTGAGGCCGAGGCGCCTCAAACGGATGCCGAGCCCTTCTTCCGCGAGAATTTCCGCCACCAGCGAGCCGAGGCCGCCGACAATCGTGTGGTTCTCCAGCGTGACGATACCCTTCTTGCCGCGTGCGGCCTTCAGCAGGCCGTCACGGTCGAAGGGTTTCAGTGTCGACGCATGCAGATGCGTCAGGCCGATCCCGCGCGCCTTAAGCGGCTGCGTGGCGCGCAAGGCCTCCTCCGTGCAGACGCCGGAAGAGACGACGAGTATGTCGTCGCCTTCCGAAAGAACTCTGAGCTTGTTGAACTCGAACGGTGTGGCGAAGAGGCGAGGCACTTCGCCGCGCAGAATGCGGACATAGACCGGGCCGTCGATGCTGTCGGCGACCTCGAGCACGGTCTCGACTTCCGTCGCATCGCCCGTTTCCAGGATCGTCATGTTGGGCACGGCGCGCAGCACCGCGATGTCCTCGATCGCCTGGTGGGTGATGCCGCCTGGCGTGGTGATGCCGGGCAGGAAGCCCATCAGCCGGACCTTGCGGTTGGAATAGGCGATGGAATTGATCAACTGATCGTAGGGCCGGCGATAGAGGAATACCGAGAAGGTATGGATGAACGGTCGGAACCCCTGCATGGCAAGGCCGCCGGCGAAGGACAGCATGTTCTGCTCGGCCATGCCGAGCGACAGGAACTTTTCAGGATACCGATCGCGAAAACCATCGACCTCGCAGGAGGAGGTGAGGTCGGCCGAGAGGCACAGCACTTCGGGTCGAGCCGCGGCAAAGGCCTCGAAGGCCTTGGCGTAAGGGCGGTTGACGATTTCGACCATGCTCAGGCCCCTTCCATCACGGTGAGATCGATGCCGAGTTCGGCGGCAAGCGCGGCCTGCATTTCCAGTCGCTCCTCCGCGCTCTTGAAGCGCACATAGTGCAGGCGTGGAAAACGCTTCTTGAGGAAGTCCATACCCTGATAGGGAGACGTATTGGCGAGGATCACAAGCGGCTTGCCGGCCTCTGCGCTGACGCCTGCGGCGCGCAATGCGCCGAGATCATGACCGTCCACCGAGCGGCAGCTGACGCCAAAGGACGCGACACGCGCGGCGAGATTGCCGAGATCCAGGACTGAGGCCATGGCGCCATCGCATTGCTGGCGGTTCACGTCGACGATGACGCGAATATTGTCGATCTTGTGATAGCTCATCGCCGCAAGGCATTCCCAGGTCTGCCCCTCCTGAAACTCACCGTCGGACATGTAGACCCAGACCTTGCCGGGCTCCTTTTTTCTGAGCCGAGCCCACGCGACGCCCGACGCCATGGAAAGACCCTGCGCCAGCGAGCCGGTCGTGACTTCCATGCCGGGGCTATGCTCGGCGCCGATCATCTCGACCGAGCCGCCGTCCTTGTTGAAATGGTCGAGCGCATTTTCGTCCATACGGCCGGTCTCGATCAGCGCGGAATAGATGACGAGTGCATAGTGGGCGGGCGAGATGAAGAAGCGATCGTATTGCGGGCCGACGGGCCCGTGATAGCCAGCGCCCGTGAAGGCATCCGGATTATGGGCCGAGGGTACGCTGCGGAACGGCAGCGGCACCTTCGGCAGCGTCGGTTCGCCAAGCTTCAGCAACTCATTATAGAGCAGCGCCAGGCTCTCGGCCGCCGAGCAGGCCTGACTGAGATAGCCTCCATTGTGTTTCATCGTGTGGAAGAACACGCGGCGGCGGATACCGAGCGCGATCGCCTCGCTGGACTTTTCGTTGGTCAGACTCATCGTCTCATCTCCGTTCCGGGAAGAGGGCCTTCAGGCCCTCAGGCGACGGCGTGGCGATGCCGCGCTCGGTAATGAGGCCGGTGATCAGGCGCGCCGGCGTGACGTCGAAGGCGGGGTTGGCGGCAGGGCTGCCTTCCGGCGAGATGCGCACGCTGGCAATCGAGCCGTCGGCGGCGCGACCCTGCACGAAGCTCACTTCGTCGGCGTTGCGCTCCTCGATCGGGATTTCCCTGACACCGTCATGCACAGTCCAGTCGATCGTTGGCGAGGGGAGTGCCACATAGAAAGGAACGTCGTTGTCGCGTGCGGCGAGGGCCTTCAGATAGGTGCCGATCTTGTTGCAGACATCGCCGTTCGCCGTCGTGCGGTCGGTGCCGACGATCACCATGTCGACATCGCCGCGTTGCATCAGATGGCCGCCTGCATTGTCGACAATCAGCGTGTGGGGCACGCCATGGCCGTTCATTTCCCAGGCGGTGAGATAGGCGCCCTGGTTGCGCGGCCGGGTTTCATCGACATAGACGTGGACCGGAATGCCCGCTTCAACGGCCATGTAGATCGGTGCGGTCGCGGTTCCGTAGTCGACAGTGGCAAGCCAGCCGGCGTTACAATGGGTAAGGATGCGCACGGGCTCGCCCGGCTTTTTCCTGGCAGCAATTTCACGGATCACCTCAAGGCCATGCGCGCCAATGGCGCGGTTGAGTTCGACGTCCTCTTCCGCGATCCCGGCGGCACGCCGATAGGCGGCTTCTGCGCGCGCGGCTTGCGGCAATGGACGCAGATGCTCGCGCATCGCATTCAGCGCCCAGCGCAGGTTGATGGCGGTCGGGCGGGTCTCGTTCAGCTCTTCCCAAACGGCGTCGAGATGCGCGTCGGACGGATCCTTCGCCATGGCGATGGCGACGCCATAGGCGGCGGTGACGCCGATCAGCGGTGCGCCGCGCACCCACATATCGCGGATCGCGACGGCGACCTCGGCGACGGTCGTCAGCGTGACGACGCGGAATTCATGCGGCAACCAGCGCTGGTCGATGATGTCGACGGCGCGGCCGTCCTCGTTCAGCCAGATCGTATGGTAGTGGCGTTCTCCGACTTTCACGCGAGAATCTCCTTTTCTAGCCGCTCCACCGTCTCGCGAATGTCGCGGAGGCTGTGGATGCGCTGCCGGTTGACGGCGAGGTGACGCCCGAGCTTCAGCGCCTTGATTTCACAGGGCGCACGGCGGTCGGGGTCGGCGATGGTTTCGAAATCGGCGTTGTGGGCAAGGCCGAGGATGCGGCGGTGGATCTCGATGCCGGCAAAGCCCAGCATCTCGCACCAGATTTCGTCAATGACGCTGATGAGGGCCTGCTCGGCAGCGAGCGGATCATGGCGGTCCTCGAAAAGGCTTGCCTGATAGAGGATGCCCTTGCGCTCGGTGCGCCAGAGATGGGCGAATTCGGCGCGGAACGTTTCCCAAAGGGTATCGATCGTATCGAGCAGGTAGGCGCGCATCGCGTCGCGTGCGCCGGGTGCCGTCTCATGGCCGGCCTGCGAAAAATAGTTCATCCAGAAATTGGCGATCAGCATGCCGACGTCGAAGCTGATCGGGCCGTAAAAGGCGAATTCCGGGTCGATGACGCGTGTCTCGTCGTCGGTCACCATGACGGAACCGGTGTGCAGGTCGCCGTGGCACAACGTTTCGGACTTGGCAGAGAAGAGGTGCTTGAGCCGCTGTGCCTCCACCTTGAGGTCGCGGTCGGCGCGCAGTTCGGCGACGAGCGGATCGAGCTGCGGCGTGGTGTGGCGGTTGAGCGGCGCTTCGAAATAGGGATCGGAAAAGACGAGGTTTTCCGTAATATCGCAAAGCTCGATATTGTCGGAGAACAGCGCGACATCCGCCTTCTTCTCACGGGTCACCATGAAAAGGTCGGAGCCGCGAAACAGCGTGCGGGCAACAAACAGGCCGAGGTCGCGGCCGATTTTCGGCAGCTTGCACCCGTCGATCAGCGCGCGCCGCAGGATGACATGCGGCGTCAGGAACTCCATGACGATGATGGCCTGCGCTTGGTCGAAGAACAGGACCTCCGGTACCATGCCGGGGTCGCGCGTACCCTGGCGCTTCAGCGCGTGATACTCGAAGAATGAGCGCTTGAGCGGTAGCGGCCAGCTTTCGCCCACCAAGCGCACATAGGGCAGCGCCTGCTTGACGATCACGGCTCCCGTCTCGCCCGTGACGATGAAGACCAGATTGAGGTTGCCGTCGCCGACTTCCTTGATGGTCCAGCGGGACGAATCGTCGCCGATCTTTTCTTTCACGGCGACGTTTCCGCCCAGCCGAACCGGCAATGTCTCTGCGCTCAGCGCCTCGAAGACTTGGCTGTTCATGATGTTCCCCTCCTGCGCATGGGGCCGCCTCCACCGCGCGCCGCCATGCAGTCTTTGCGCAAAGCTAAGGCAACATTCTGTCAAATGTCAACGACCTTGACATTTGATGAAAGCCTATCCTAACGTGGCGTCATTGGGAGGAGAGAATGAGCGAACAGGCAGTGTTTCGCATTGAGGGCGTGCGCAAATCCTTTGGCCCGGTAACGGTGCTGCAGGGTCTGGACCTCGACCTTAAGGCAGGCGCAGTGACGGTCTTGATGGGCGCCAATGGTGCCGGCAAATCCACGCTCGTGCGCATCCTCTCCGGCGTCTACACGCGGGACACCGGCACGATTATGCTGGCCGGTAGCGCCTTCGAACCGGCGACGCCGGCCGAGGCGATCCGTGCCGGCGTCGTCACCGTGCACCAGAACATCAATGACGGTGTCATCGCCGACCTCGATGTCGCGACCAATCTCACGCTCGACCGGCTGAACGGGCGCGGCGCCCCGCTGTTCTTCAATCCGCGACGGGTACGTCGCGAGGCCGCCGCCGTCGCGTCCCGCATGGGACTTGCGATTGATCTTTCGGCCAGCATCAACGACCTGACACTCGCCGACCGCCAGATGGTGGCGATTGCGCGTGCCATGGCGCATGAGCCGAGGGTGCTGATCCTCGACGAACCGACCTCGTCGCTGTCAAGCGCGGAGGCCGATCGCCTGTTCGATCTCGTCGACCGCCTGAAGGTGCGCGGCGTCGCCATCCTCTACATTTCGCACCGCATGTCCGATATCCGTCGCCTTGCCGACAGCATCCTCACCCTGCGCGATGGCCGCATCACCGGCCGCTTCGAAGGACCTGAACTCGACTATGAAGGCGCGGTCAATGCCATGCTCGGCCGAAAGGTCTCCGCCGGCGAGGTTGCCGTGAGAGCGGCGGGCCGTCCGGTCTTTAGTGCGCGTGGTCTCAAGCTGTCCGGGCAGACGCGCCCCTTCGACTTTGAACTTGGCGATGGAGAGATCGTTGCCGTCACCGGCCTTGTCGGTGTGGGCAAGACTGCGCTCGCTGAAACGCTGTTTGGCGCCCGCGCTCCGGCGGCCGGCGAGATGACGCTGGACGGCGCGCGCTATGCGCCGAAGACGACGAAAGAGGCAATTGCGCGAGGGGTCTTTCTCGTTGCCAAGGACCGCGCGATCAGCGGCATCGTGCCGGATTTCAATATCTACGAGAATATCAGCCTGCCGTTCCTGCGCCGTCTCTCGTCCCTTGGCATTGCCAGCCGCCGGGCGGAGAAGGCAAAGGCGCGTCAGCAGATCGCCGAGCTCGGTGTCGTTTGCCGCAGCGAACGCGACGAGATGCAGACACTGTCGGGCGGCAATCAGCAGAAGGTGATGGTCGGCCGCTGGCTGTCCGAGCCGTCGCGCCTGCTCATCCTCGACGAACCCTTTCAGGGCGTCGACATTGCTGCCCGCCGCGACATCGGCGAGAAGCTGCGCGCATCCGCCGCCGGGCGCTCCACCATCCTTTTCCTGACGGAACTCGACGAAGCCTTCGAGGTCGCCGACCGCATCCTCGTGATGTCGGAACAGACCATCGTGGGCGAGCACCGCAATGCCGACATCAATGTCGAGCGACTGCTCTGCGAGATTGCCGGGCAATTCTATCAACAGGTCAGCGCATGATGATGAATGAAGAGAGCAAATCCGCGGCCAATGGCGCCGTTCCGCCCGCGGCCCTGAATATCCGGGAAACCGCGATCAAATACGGCTTCCTTGTGCTGCTTGCCGGCATGGTGCTCTATTTTTCGCTCGTTACCGGGGGCTTTGCCTCGCCGCAGAGTGCCGTCTTCATCCTGCAATCCGTGTCGATAACAGGTATTCTCGCGCTCGGCGTCACCGCGACGCTGGTCGTCGGCGGCTTCGACCTTTCGATCGGCTCTGTTGCCACCACGGCCATGATGGCCTCGTCCTATGTGATGGTGGTGATGGGCGGCGATGCGTTGACAGCGACGCTTGTCTGCCTTGCCGTCGGCATGATCGTCGGCCTCATCAATGGCATCATCATCGTCTATATGCGTGTACCGGATCTCTTGGCGACGCTCGGCATGATGTTCCTGCTGCTCGGCCTCCAGCGCATTCCGACCGAGGGGCGTTCGATCGCCGCGGGCATGACCCTTCCCGACGGTTCGACCGCGACAGGCACCTTCAGCCCGGCCTTCCTGGCGCTCGGTCGCCACCGTTTCGATCTGATCCTGCCCAACCTCGTGCCGGTCTCGGTGGTCGTGCTGATCGTGCTCGCGATCGTCATCTGGTTCTTCCTCGAATACACGCGCTTCGGACGCATGATGTATGCCGTCGGCTCCAACGAGCGCGCGGCCAGCCTCGCTGGTGCACCCGTGAATGCCTACAAGATCGCCGCCTATATCATCTCCGGTGTTTTCGCCTCGATCGGCGGCATCCTGCTTGCCGCCCGTCTCGGTCGCGGCGACATCGCCTCGGGCAACAACCTTCTTCTCGATGCTGTCGCTGCAGCCCTCATCGGCTTTGCCGTGCTCGGTGCCGCCAAGCCGAATGCCTTCGGCACAGCCATCGGTGCGCTGTTCGTCGGCATCCTGCTGCAGGGTCTGACGATGATGAACGCGCCCTACTACACACAGGATTTCGTCAAGGGCGCCGTGCTTGTCATCGCCCTGATTTTCACCTTTGCACTCTCGAAAAGAGGCAAACGCTGAGGCGGGAGTCCTCGGCGGATAACTAAGGTTCACCAGTGGAGGAGACTGAAATGAATTTTACGCGTAGAACCCTGGGCAAAATTACGCTCGGGCTGATGTCCGCCACGGCATTCGCCGTGCCGTCCTTTGCCGCCGATATGCCGAAGCCTTTCGACAAGCCGGGCGACGTGAAGATCGCGCTCGTGCGTTATCTGTCGACCGGCGACTTTTTCCAGTCCTACCTTGCAGGCGTGGAGGCGCAGGCCAAGGCGCTCGGCGTCCAGCTTCAGGTTCTCGACAGCCGCCAGGACGCGGCGCTCCAGGCCGATATGGTCGACCAGGCCATCGCGCTCGGCGTACAGGGCATCATCATTCAGCACGGCCTGACGGAATCGATGAAGGAAGCCGCCCAGCGTGCGGTGGACGCCGGCATCAAGGTCGTCGCTTTCGACGTGAATGTCGAGAACGACAAGATCCCACAGGTCGAGCAGTCCGACCGCGACCTGGCCCGCCTGGCGCTCGAGCAGGCGGTCAAGGACAATGGCGAAAGCTTCAAGGCTGGTTACGTCTACGTCGCCGGCATTGCGCCGCTCGACCGCCGCGACGAGACCTGGAAGGAGTTCAAGGCAAAGTATTCGGGAATCAACGAGGCCGCCCAATTCGGCACGATGGACAACCCGATTGCCAATTCGGTCGCCAACCAGGCACGTTCGGTGATCTCCGCCAACCCCGATATCACCGTGATGTTTGCCCCTTACGACGAATTCGCCAAGGGTGTGAAGATCGCCGTTGACGAAGCGGGCCAGTCCTCCAGCGTCAAGATCTATTCAGCAGACATCTCGACCTCCGACATCGCCGCGATGCGCGAACCCGGTTCCGCCTGGGTCGCGACGGCTGCGACGAACCCGGCCGTGGTCGGTCAGGTTTCGGTGCGCTCGCTCGCCATGCTGCTCGCCGGCGAAGACCCGGGCAAGCAGATCATCGTGCCGCCGACGCTGATCACGCAGAAGGATCTCAATGATCAGGACATCAAGAACATGGAAGAGCTTGGCGTGAAGCTGCCGCAGTTTGCCCATGCCGATGTTGCCATGCCGGCATGGATGCCCAAGCCCTGATTTCCGATTGCGGGAAATGCAGAAGGGGCGGCCCAGCGGGCCGCCCCTTTCCTATGTCCTGAAGAGGAACCGGGGCAGTTGTCTGCCCCCGCTCTGCTGATCAGCGTAGCGCTGCCGCGATATTGCCGCCGTCGACGGTGGTCACGTCGGCGGTCGTGCGTTCGGCGAGTGCGTGATGCACGAAGGCGCGGGCGACATCCTCGGCCGTCACCTCGAGGCCGAGTAGGTTGCCGCCCATGTACTCTTTGACGGAGAGCCCGCGGGCGGCGGCACGGTTGGCGATCATCTCGTCATTGAGCAGGCCCGAGCGGATGCGGTCGGCATTGACGGCGTTGACGCGGATGTTGTCGGCGCCGTGCTCCAGCGCGTACTGGCGCGACAGGAAAAGCGTTGCTGCCTTCGGCAGGCCGTAGGCGCCGAATTTTGCGCCCGGATTGACCGCCTGTTTGGATGCATTGAACAGCAGCACGCCGCCGGTTTTCTGCGCCTTCATGATGCGCACCGCATTCTGCGCCACGGTTTGGTGGGCGAAGAAGTTCAGCTCGAAGCTCTTGCGCAGCAGCGCGTCGTCCATCGTGGCGATCGGGCTTTCCCAGGCGGCGCCGGCGTTGGACACGACGATGTCGACGCCGCCGAAGGTGGCGACCGTCTTGTCGAAGGCGGCGCGCACGGAGGCGGGATCGGTGATGTCGCAGGCGATGCCGATCGAATTGTTGCCGGCCGCGTTGGCGACGGCCGCCGCCTTTTCGCCGTCGAGGTCAAGCGCCACGACATGGGCGCCCTCGGCCGCGAAGGCCTTGGCCGCGGCGGCACCAATGGCACCGGCACCGCCGGTGACCACGGCGACTTGGCCCGTGAAGGGTTTCGGCTTGGCGCCAGCCAGTTTCGCCTGTTCCAGCGACCAATATTCAAGGTCGAAAAGATCCGGCCGGCTGACCGGCTCGAAGCGTCCGACGGATTCGGCGTCTCGCGCAGCCTCGATCCACATTTCACCGACATCGACGGCGATCGTCGCATCCTTGAAAGTCCGCCCATGGCCAAACATGCCGAGGCCCGGCACCAGCGTCAGTCGCGGCATGGGGTCGAGCATGATGCGCTTGACGTCGTCGCGGGCATCATTGCTGCGGAAGTACTCGGTGTAATCGGCAGTGAAGGCGGCAACCCGTTCGTCGATGACGGCACGGTAACCGGCAAGGTCGTCCTTGGCCGGCGCCGGCAGCACCATGGGACCGGTCTTGATGCGGATGGAGAGGTCGGGCGTGGAAACACCGCGTGCCGCCATGTCGGCGACTTCCACCGCATTGACGAAGTCGAGGATGGTCGGGGAGGTGCAGAACACGCTCACCATGCGGTCATAGCGGCCTTCGCCCTTGGCAACGGCGACGGCGCCGCGCAGCAGGGGGGCGATATCGGTGACGCTTGCCAGCTCGGTCCGCAGGCTGGCCGGCGTGAAGGGATTACGGCCGTTGTTCTTGACGTGATCCTCGGCGACCGTGACGTAGTGGATCATCCGGTCATAGGCTTCCTTGGCAGTGTCGCCGAAGGTGAAGATGCCGTGTTTGTCAAGGATCAGGCCCTCGACCGTGGGATCCTGCTCGAATACTTCTGCCGCTGCCTTGGCCAGCGCGAAACCGGGCATGATATAGGGCACGAAACCCATCTTGCCGCCGAAGAGTTCGGCGCTCATCTCCCGGCTCTTCGCCTGGTCGGCGATGGCGAGAATGGCGGTCGAATGGGTGTGATCGACGAATTTGTGCGGCAGGAAGGCGTGCAGCAGCGCTTCCACGGACGGGTTTGGGGCGGCCGGGTCGATCAAACTGGCGCGCAGCAGCGTCACCATGTCCTCGTCGGAGAGTTTTTCGAGCTTGCGGCTTTTCAGAAGCGAGCCGATTTTGACAGCGGGCAGGCCAGCCGGTTCGATCGTGCCCATGTCCCAGCCGCTGCCCTTGACGCAGAGAACGGCATGGGTGTCGCCGACGAGGTCGGTGATCTCGGTCTTGACCGAGGTATTGCCGCCGCCGTGCAGCACGAGCCTCGGCTCACCGCCGAGCAGGCGTGTTGTATAAGTGCGCAACGCCAGGTCGCGGTTGACGCCTTTTGTGGCGTAACTTGCAACGACCTTTTCCGCCTCGTCGTCGCGCCAGAGATTTTCCATCGTGTTCAGCCTCCCGATAAACCGGCCCGGCCGGCATCGGCGGGCCCAATCTTTTGGGGTTCAAGCCTTGCTTAAACCGCCCTTGCCGAGCCCCTCGCGGCTCCAGTGTTCCAGAACCTTCCGTGCCATTGAGGTGGTGATGACCAGATGCGAGGCAAAGCCACCCTTCAGCGCCGCGATCAGCGGCTCGAATTTGTTGTCTTCCTGCACGACGAGCATCCGCTTCTTGATCGCGCGGATGGAATCGAGATCGGCAGAGATGCAGCGTCGATTGTGCGCGCAATCCATCCACCGGCCGTCCCGGTCAATGAGCTGTCCGGCAATGACGCCGGCCGCCCCCTTTTCACCCATTTCGTGCATGCCTTGCGCTGAAAGAGCACCGCATTTGACGAGGTGGCTGTCTTCCTCAATGCCGCCGACGGAATAGAGTGCCAGCTGGCAATCGGATATGGCCGCGAGTTGCTCCCGGATGACGGGTTCACCGCGTAGCTCGTCGGCAAGGCGCTCCGAGGAGAGGACGAGAGGGGCATAGAAGTTGATGCCTTCCGCATTGAGGCGACGGGCGATTTCGGTCGTGCATTGGTCGGGGCGATAGGAATAGGGTGCACCGAGGTTGCCACAGAGCTGCACGACAGTAACGCCGCGCAGATCCGCGAAGGGCATGACGTCGGCAATGTGGTAGACGGTGCGGCCCCAGGCCACGCCAACCCGCTCGCCCTTGTTTATGAGTTCGAGGAAGACCGAGGCGGCGACTACCGGCATTTCGGCGGCCGGGTCCATGGCCTGCCGGTCCTCCGGTACGATCCATGCCGTCGTCAGCCCTGTCGCGTCCTCCAGCTCGCGGGCGAGGACGTCATCGGAGAAAAGCTCTGACGAGGTGGTAATTGTGACAATGCCCATCTCGCGCGCACGGCGCAGATACATTGCGACTGAGGCACGAGAAATTTCCAGCCTTTGGGCCACTTCGTCCTGGCGCAGGCCGTGCGTATAGTAAAGCCAGGCGGCCTTGTGGATGATTTGATCGGTGGCGCGGATCGGCATGGTTGTCCTTCATGAGGCGGGGCGCTGACATAATTCATCAACGCTGACAAAAGTCAATGCGATGCTGCCGCCTTGCCTGTTCATTCTAAAATGGTCTGCAGCACAGGTCACTTTTTCGGTCGGCCTGATTGCCGAGTGCAGAAGATATGCCTGTTGAGCTTCACCAGGATTTGGCTCTGACGCACTTTTGCTGGCGTCGGAGCTTACGCTGCACCGATCAATCGGGCCTGCAGCAGATCAAGTTTGGCTCGCCCATACATTTGGCGTTTGATAAGCTTCAATCGTTTGACCTGACCTTCCGTCTGTCCGTTCGACCAAGGTGAGAGAATTGCGTTTCGCACGGCGTCGAGATCTTTCGCAACGCCACCGGCAAACGATCCGACCAGGCTGTTCTTGGCAGATTCAAGCCATTCATCCAGCTTTCGCGCTGTTTTCGAACGGATCATGGATTGGAACTCGCCGATGGCCGCACGGGCGACTATCAGTTCCGGAACGTTCACTTCGATAGCCGCAACCAGGATCGCTTCAGGTTTCGCCAAGTCATCGCGCGCGGTTGTCATCAACCGGGCGATGACCCGGGCCGATGGCGTTCGCGCAAGCCCGCTCTGGTTGGCTTTCTCCGCAAGACGGCGCCGCTGAGCCCATTGGGAGACGACACCGCTCTGTCCCGGAAAGCCTTTCGCTTTCATCTCCCGCCAGAGCGCCAAGGCGTTCCGCACGCCTTCGTCCCAGCGGCCGTTGAGCCACGGCAGCCAGCTATCCAATGAGCTGGGCCGTGTCCGGAAGACATCGAGGCGCTGGCCCCTCAGAACGTCGCGGACAATCTTCCGACTATGGCCGGTTTGCCGGACTATTTGTCGAATTGACGTTCCCTTCTTCGACATCTCCCGGATCGCCTCGTTTGTTTCCTGGCGGCGCAGATATCCCTCGTACTGCAGTTTTTCAGCGTAGGTTAAAAGCTTCGGGTCAACGACATTGCTGCCGACCGCCTGCCTGATCTGGCGCATCGACTTGCCGACTGCATCGAGGAAGGCCCGGCTGGAATTCTCCATCAGGTGCCAGCGATCGGCGACCTGCTCGGCATTGGGCAAGGCCTTCGCTATGGCCTCACCATAGCCGCCGCCTCGATCGCGAGCGACGATCGATATCGACGGATGCTCGGCAAGCCATCTCCGAGACGTATCCAGCGCACGATCCGGCAACAGGGTGACAGGCCTCCGCCGCTCTAGATCACAAACGATCGTTCCATAGGTCTGGCCGCGCCTGAAGGCAAAGTCATCAATGCCTATGAAGGTGAGTTCATCGTTCTGGTCAGCAATGCGGCGGCGAACCACCCGCAGCAGCGTGTCGTTGCTCACCGGAACCATCAAACGATTGGCAAAGCCGGCAGCAGGTCTTCCGCCCAGCGCCAAGCCGAGGTGGTGAACAATTGTCTCTAGCCGCTGGGTGCGCCGGCCATACCGAGCCAAGACGCCGCTATCAAACTGCTCGCAGAAGATGCGCCGTCCGCAAAGAACTGCATCGCACCAGAACCGACGCGCCACGATCGTCAATTCTACTCGCCGGCCGCAGAGGGGAAGATCAGCTGGCCGTCGCAGATATCTGCTTTGCACCCTCCGGCTTGGTCGTCCGCAGTCCGGACAAGACCCTGAGGGATAGCGTGATCGGAGCCGAACTTGAACGCATTCCCCAACAACCATCACTTCGTCTACTGCAAAGCCAGGCGGCGCGAGGCTCGTGCGCTGGAACCGATGTCGCATTGCTGATCCTCCGGTGAATCAGCGAAAGCGTCGCCCCAAACAGCAGCAAATGTGAGTCAGAGCCAATTCTCAATGGAAATATCAGGCTGCGCCGGGTCAGCTCTCAGTGGAAATCAACAGACACAGGGCTGGAAGACCGCGGCCGAGCACGGCCGCACATCCATTTACTAAACGCGCCTTTTAGCCGAGCAGAATTCAGCATCAAGACTTCACCCCTTCAAATCCATGGAAGAAGAATTGGAGGCACTTCTCGCCGATGTCAAATGCAGACGATCAGAATTGAAGCGTCCTTGCTCGTTGGGAGAGTTGACGATCGAGGCGCATTTGTGTGCTCAGGCGTTGAATTATAGTGGATTGTTAGACGACGCTTCAGCACCGATCGATGCGGATGTTGGCAGGCGAACGGGCTCGTCGGCCGGAGACCGCAGGCTCGGCAGAAAGCGCGACTACGTTGAGGAACTTCTCTTGAATTGGTATCTAGCGTTTCGCACCGTCCCGATCATCGCCAGACCGACGGATCAGCTCGACCCCATGTTCTTGTCGATCCGCGTGCCGGCGCGGCCGTCCAAGACCGCGACGGCATCCTCCAGGCGGCCGATTCCGGTGAAGCCGCCGGTGTCGGCAAAATCACAGGCAGCGACGATCTTCGGACCCATCGACCCTGCCGGCGCGCTAAAGGCACGGGCCTCGTCCGGCGTCATATGGGCAAGCGGTCCGGCGTTAGCTCTGCCAAAATCGCGGTAGACCGCGTCCACATCGGTCAGCAACAACAAGGCGTCAGCACCGAGCTGGCGCGCCAGCACGGCGCTGGCGGCGTCCTTGTCGATGACGGCTTCAATCCCGATCAGGCTGCCATCGTCGCGCCGCACTACCGGAATACCGCCGCCGCCGGTGCAAACGACGATAACGCCGTGATCCAGCAGAAGTCTGATGATCTTGAAGTCGGGGATCTCGACGGGCTTGGGCGATGCCACGACCCTGCGCCATTTGTCCCCATCCGCGGCGATGGTCCATCCCGCCGCCTTGGCCCGCGCCTCCGCTTCGGTCCGTTCATAGACAGGCCCCACGAACTTGCTCGGCTTTTCGAAGGCGGGATCGCGCCCGTCCACCACCACCTGGGTTAGCAGCGTTGCGACGGGCTGCGCGTGATCAAGCGCGTTCTCGAGCTCCTGCTCGATCATGTAACCGATCATGCCTTCGGTTTCCGCACCGAGAACATCGAGCGGATAGGCCTCGTTGGGCTTGTAGGCAGCGCCCTGCAGCGCCAGGAGACCGACCTGGGGACCATTGCCATGGGTGACGACCAGACGATGGCCTGCGCGAACCACCGCGGCCAGTGATCGGGTTGCCACCTGCACGTTCTCCCGCTGCGCCTCGGCCGTCAATGGCTCGCCTCTTTTCAACAGGGCATTGCCGCCTAGCGCTGCGACCACGAGCATTTCAGGCTCCCAGGGTGGCGACGAGCACCGCCTTGATCGTGTGAAGCCGGTTCTCGGCCTGATCGAAGACGATGGATGCAGGGCTTTCGAAAACCTCCTCGGTCACTTCCATCGCATCGAGGCCGAATTCGGCCTTGATGTCCGCGCCGACGCTCGTCTCTGTATTGTGGAAGGCCGGCAGGCAATGCATGAAGCGCACGCGCGGATTGCCCGTCTTGGTCATCAGCGCTGCGTTCACCTGGTAGGGCGTGAGAAGCTTGATCCGCTCGGCCCATTTCTCCTTCGGCTCACCCATGGAGACCCAGACATCGGTATAGACGAAATCGACACCTTTCACCGCGGCATCGATATCCTCGGTAATCATGATCCGTGCCCCGGTCTCGGTGGCAACGGCCTGGGCGTGGTCCTGGATCTCCTGCACGGGCCAGCACGCCTTCGGCGCGCAAAGCCGTACATCCATGCCAATCTTTGCGCCGCCGATCAGCAGGCTGTCGCCCATGTTGTTGCCGGCATCGCCAATGAAGACAAAAGAAACCTGGTGCAGCGGCTTTTCGACATGTTCCTGCATCGTCAGGAAGTCGGCGAGGATCTGTGTGGGGTGGAACTCATTGGTCAGGCCGTTATAGACCGGCACCCCCGAATATTTGGCCAGTTCCTCGACGATCTCCTGCCCGAAACCGCGATACTCGATCGCATCGTAGATCCGCCCCAGCACGCGAGCGGTGTCCTTCACCGATTCCTTGTGGCCGATATGGCTGCCGGTCGGCCCCAGATAGGTAACCCGCGCACCCTGGTCATAGGCAGCCACCTCAAAACCGACGCGAGTTCGGGTCGAATCCTTTTCGAATATCAGCGCGATATCCTTGCCCTGCAGCTTGGGAACCTCGGTTCCTGCGTATTTGGCGGTCTTGAGGTCAGCGGCGAGCTTCAGCAGGAACGTGATCTCGCGCGGTGTGTAATCGCGAAGTGTCAGGAAGCTGCGATTTTTCAGATTGAAAGACATTGTGATTACCCCTTGGGATCAGATCGCATCGCGGATGGTTGGGCAGCTCATGCAGTGTCCGCCGCCGCGACCGCGACCAAGCTCGGCCCCTGGAACAGCCAGGACCTCGATGCCGACGGCTTTCAGCGCGGCATTGGTATCGTCGTTGCGGTCGTATCCGACCACCACGCCGGGACGCAGCGCAAGCACGTTGTTCCCATCGTTCCACTGCTCGCGCGCGCGCTCTTCGTCCGTATTGCCGCCGGTGGGCACGATTTGAAGTTTCTTATAGCCCAGAACCTCGGCCACGATGTCGAAGATCGGGCGCGGATCGTGACGGAAGGACAAGGGCGCCTTGCCTTCGCCCGGCCGTATGTCATAGCAGACCAGTTCGTCAGCAACCTCCTTGAAGGTCGTCACCACGTCGCCGCCGCACAGGGTGAAGACCGTGTCCAGGTGCATGGCCGCGCGCGACTTCGGAATGCGGAACGCCAGCACGCGATCGACCACGCCCTTCGCAAACAGCGCCTCGGCCAGTTGCCCTATCCCTTGCGGTGACGAGCGTTCTCCCATGCCCACCAGCACGGTGCGGTTGCCCACCGGCATCACGTCGCCGCCTTCCAACGTCGCCAGCCCATGCTCCTTGGTCGGATCCCCCCAATGGATATCGACCTTTCCGGCAAATTTCGGATGGAACTTGTAGATCGCAGTGTTGAGCAGCGTTTCCGGGCGACGGGCGGGCCAGTACATCGGGTTCACCGTCACTCCACCGTAGATCCAGCACGAGTTGTCGCGGGTGAATAGAGCGTTGGGTAAGGGCGGCAGGATTTGGCCGTGATGACCGAGATAGCTGCCGAATAGGCCGGTCGGTTTGAACGGAAGTTCATCCGCCGCAAGCCCGCCGAGCAGGTATTCGGCCAATTTGGCGCCGGTCAGCTCGTCCATCCAGGCACGCAGCTCCTCCATCATGCCCACGCCGACCTGATCCGCGTTGACGCGTTGGTCGAGGACCCAGGCCCGGCCGCCTCTCAGATCCAGCGTTTCGGCCAAGAGCACGTTGACGTCGAGCACCTCGACGCCATCGTCGCGCATCAGGCCCGAGAAGACGTCGTGATCCCTCTGAGCCTGCTTGACCCAGAAGACATCGTCGAACAGCAGTTCCTGGCAGTTGGAGGGGGTGAGACGTCGATGGGCGAGCCCGGGGCGGCAGACGATCACCTGCCGCAGCTTGCCGGTTTCGGAATGCACGCCAAGTTGCGGAGTTGCGTTCATCGTACTGGTTCCCTCGCTCGAGGCGGCTACAGGGCGCTGATCGCGCCAGTCCACATCAGATAGCCGGCAATAGCTGCCGCAACTACGATGCCAGCCCCGATGAGGGCTTCGATGCCAGAGAAGGCCTTCTCGCCCCGAGCGTTTCGCGCCCACCAATAGACAGGAATGCCGACGACATAGAGCAGCGCGCACATGAACAGGTAATTGGGACCGGCCGCATAGATCAGCCAGGCGCCATAGATCGTGGCCAGCGCCCCGGTGAAGATGTCGCGACCCCGCCCCTCGCCGGCATCATAGCCCTCTCCGGTAAGGGCCAGTTTCAGCGCATAGGCCCCAGACAGTACATAGGGAACCAGGATGGCCGCCGATGCGATGTAGAAGAGCGCAAGATAGGTCGAGTTCGCGTAAAAGGTAACAATGAGGAAAAGCTGGACCAGGATATTTGTGATCCACAGCGCTCCGGCCGGTGACCCGTTTTTGTTTTCGATCGCGAATACGTCAGGCAGGATGCCCTCGCGGGCCGCGCGGTATGGAATTTCGGCGGCAAACAGGGTCCAGCTCAGGAATGCCCCGGCGACGGAGACGACAAGCCCGATGCGCACCACCACTGAGCCCCAGGGCCCGACCACCTGTTCGAGAACATTCGCCATGGAAGCGGCCGCTGGCAGCGCTGCAAGCTCCGGTTGGGTCATGACGCCGAAGGACAGAAGCGATACGAGCAGATAGGCGGCGAGCGCCACGACAAAGCCGATGATCGTGGCACGGCCGATGTCGGAGCGCTTGGCCGCGCGGCCCGAAACAACGCTCGCGCCTTCGATGCCGATGAAGACCCAGAGGGTGACCAGCATGGTGCTCTTGACCTGCGCCATGACGCTGCCGAGATCGGGTGTCGCCGCCCCCCATAGATCGATATTGAACTTCGGCAGATTGAAGGCCACCATGACAATGACAATGAAGAGCGCGATCGGTGCCAGCTTGGTGATCGTCGTCACGACGTTGAAGATCGCGGCCTGGCGGATGCCCATGAGGATCAACGCATGGGTCGCCCACAGCACGATCGACGCGCCGATGATCGCCTGGATAGTATTGCCCTCGGCCCCGAAGGCCGGATAAAAATAGCTGAGCGCACCGAAGATCAGGACGACATAGGACACGTTGCCGAGCCACGCGCTCAGCCAGTATCCCCAAGCGCTATTGAAGCCGATGAAGTCGCCGAAGCCTGCGCGGGCATAGGCGTAGGGGCCGGCGTCGAGCGCCGGCTTGCGGGTCGACAAGCCCTGGTAAACGAAGGCCAATGCAAGCATGCCGATACCTGTGATCAGCCAGCCGATGATGACGGCCCCCGGAGAAGCCCCCTTGGCCATGTTCTGCGGCAGGCTAAATACGCCACCGCCAATCATCGAGCCAACGACAAGAGCCACAAGCGGCAACAGGCCGAGCGTGCCGGATCGTTTTTCAGTCGCGGAAGAGGGAGTTGCAACGTTCGCAGTAACCATGTCGGCGTTCCTTCAGTTGAAGAATTTAATGATGGTATGCGATGCCTTTCGCGACAGAACCAAGCGTCATGAAAGATGGAGCATCATGCGGTCCCAGCGTCAGCCCGTCGTCTGACTTTGGCTGATATATTCTTAATTGCCACGTTGCAGGAGTGGCTTGATGTATATCAAGGCCCAGCAAGCCTGATCCGGTGTCTTTCAGCATCGGATGGCGGCGACTACCGAGTGCGATCGTGCTCTTCCACCGGTCCCCGCGGATCAGTCATGTTACGATTTCTTCAGGGACATTGGGACTTCTCCATCTGTCAGAGCTGGTCTCATGTTCGCCCAGCAGTTTCTTATGGGTCGATGCTTGGAAGCTGCCGACGTTCGCGTAAGCGCGAAACCTGTGGGAATACTCTTCACGAGTGATCTCCTTTTTGTTGGGACAAGAGGTTTTCAACCGCTCAGGCTCATCGAGCGACGAAACAGGGTAAGGCTTGCCCCGAAGAATGCGATCCCCAATCCCGCCATTAGCGCAAGCTGTGGCCAGACTATGGTCAGCCCAGCACCGCGAAAAGCCACCGCTTTGGCGAAGGCCAGAAAATGACGAGAGGGCAGCGCCAAAGTCAGCTTCTGCACCAGATCGGGCTGGCTTTCGACGGCCCCCATTCCGCCCGACAGCATGATAACCGGGATGATGACCATGATTACCAGTAGCGCGAATTGTGCCATGCTGCGCGCCAATGTGCCCAGAAGCATCCCGATCGCTGCGGCGGCCCAAAGGTAAACTGCGGCCCCCGCCACCAGCAGCGGCACCGATCCCGCAACCGGTACCTGCAATAACCCCTGGACCACGACCAACAGGGAGCCAATGAAAGCGGCCAATACAACCAGCATCGTAGCCAGGACCTTCGACAACGCCACCTCGACTGGAGTCAGTGGCATCACCATCAAATGCTCAATAGTGCCGTGTTCGCGCTCGCGCAGCATCGCCGCCCCAGTCAGCGCGATGGTCAAGAGCGATAACTGGTTCAAGAGCGAGGACATCGCCTTGAACCAGACCGGGTTACCATTAGGGTTGAATGCACGGCGCAGCTCCAGCTGTAACTGCGGCGCCGGCACCTTGGTGCTGTCCGACACAAAAGCAAGAGCTTCGGCCTGCACGATGCTGCGGATATAATCGGTGCCGAGCTGGGCCTGGGACACTGCGGTGGCATCGACGAGAAGCTGGGCGACCGGCGCCTTTCCCGCAATGGTATCGGCGGCGAAATATGGCGGAAAAGCCAGAGCAAACATGATTTCGCCCCGGTCCAAAGCCGCCTCGGCCTGATCGGGGGCCATAGCGACGGGCGTCTGAAACCACGGCGGCATCAGCGCCTCTGTAATCTGTCGCGTCAATGGCGAGTGGTCTTCGTCCACGATGGCGATGGCAGCGTTCTTCACCGTGTCGCCGGCACCGCTCGCCTCGAGCATCACGGCGACGACAAAGGACCACAGAATGAGGATCACCATCACCGGGTCACCCAGCACGCTTTTCAATTCCTTACCAACCAGCCAGAAAACGTTCTCAATTCGCTGCATGTCACCGCTCCTGCTTGCGCAAAGTGAGGATCGCAAGACCGGTGAAGACAGGGCCGAACACCGCCAGACGCATCAGCGCTGCGCTAAGATCGATCAGGCCAAGTCCCTTGGTATATGTGCCGACGCTGACGGCCATATACCAAGTTGTCGGCCAGAAGCTGCCCAATATCCGTGCCGGGCCTTCCAGAGATGAAACCGGTGTCATCATCCCGGAAAACTGCAGCGTCGGCATCACCGACAGGACGGTGCTGGCAAAGACCGCCGTGACCTGCGTTGCCGACATCATAGAGACAAGCAGGCCAAAGCCAGTTGCCGCGACCGCATAGACAAAGGATGCCAGCAAAAGCACCAGCGGATCGCCGCGCAAGGGCACTCCGAGGACCAGGACCACCAGCGCCGTTAAAATTGCGAAATTCATCAGCGTGATGCCGATGTAGACCAGCTGCTTTCCGATTAGGAACTCGGTCCGCCCGGTAGGAGTGACGTAGAAGTTGGTGATTGTGCCGATCTCTTTTTCGCGCGCCACGCTGACCGCCATCAAGATCGCCGGGAACAACAAGAGAAGGAGCGGCGGGATCGAAGGGCCGGTCGAGGGCAAACTCGCCATCGTTGGATTGTAGCGAAAGCGCGGCGTTAGTTGAACCGGCGTTGTCGTGGGGCTCAGCATGTCCAGAGCCAGCATAGCCCCTGCATCTCCCAGAGCCGTTGTATGGGCGCCTGAGACATAGCTTTCCACCGTGCCCGCGCGCGAGGTATCGGCACCGTCGATCATTGCCGCTACCTCGACCTTGCTTCCGCGCCGCAGGTCGGCCCCAAAACCGGGCGGTATCTGCAGTGCGAGTGACAACTCGCCGCTGGTCAGGCGTTGTTCCATCGCCGCCGGATCGAGGATCGGCGCATGGGTCTGGAACCAGATTGAATCCTCGAAGGTTGAGAGATAGGCACGACTTTCAGGGCTGCGGTCCTGATCAAGGGCGGCAAAGGGGATGTTGCGCACCTCCTGCGAGATGCCGAAGGACATTATCAAGAGCAGCAGAGCGCTGCCCAGAAAGGCGAAGGCCAGCCGGACCGGGTCTCGCCGGACCTGCATTGCCTCCCGCGTTGTATAGGCGAAAAGGCGGCGAAGGCTGAAGCTGGAGGTGTCGCCGACATTGTCCGATGCGACAACCAGTGCCGCAGCGCTTGCGGGTTCGGGCGGTATCTCGGCTGAGATAAACGCAATGAAGGCCTCCTCCAACGTCGCGGCATCGCGCGCCAGCATGATGTCGCTGGGGCGGTCGGTGACCAGAACCTTGCCTGCGTGCATCAACGAGATTCGGTCGCAACGCATCGCCTCGTCCATGAAATGGGTCGAGATGAAGATCGTCACCCGATCCTGGCGCGACAAATCCAGCAGCAGCCTCCAGAAGTCATCGCGCGCCTGCGGATCAACGCCTGAGGTCGGTTCGTCCAGAATCAGGATTTCGGGCGCGTGGATTACCGCCACAGCCAGTGAAAGCCGCTGACGCAGACCCAGAGGCAGCGCATCGGCGCGCTGGTCGAGATAGGGCTCAAGTCCGAAACGCGGCACCAGGTCGGCCAAGCGTTGATCCGTCCTCACCCGCCCTAGATGAAACAGACGCGCATGCAGCATCAGGTTTTCACGCACGCTCAGTTCGCCATATAGTGAAAACGCCTGCGACATAAAGCCGACTCGCCGGCGTGCTTGTGGATTCTGCGCATCAACCGGGCGACCGAAGATCCAGGCCTCACCCTCGGAGGCCGGCAAAAGGCCGGTCAGCATTTTCATCGTCGTGGTCTTGCCGCAGCCGTTGGATCCGAGAAAGCCGAAGATTTCGCCGCGCGCGATGTCAAAACTGACATTCTCCACCGCCGTAAAATCACCAAAGCGTTTGGTAAGGCCACGCGCCCGAATGGCCGGGTCTTCGCTGGCCTCCGTCTGAGGCGTGGCGATCGCCTCAGTCGGGGTGGGAGCCTCCACCGCCGCCTCGACTGGATTCGTCTTTTCTGCATTGGCCCGCAACAGCGCGACGAAGGCCGCACCAACCGAGTCGGTCGCAGTTTGCGTCATCAGATCACGTGGACTAGCCTCAGCCAGTACGTGCCCGGCGTTCATTGCCACCAGATGATCGAAACGCGCCGCTTCTTCCATATATGCTGTTGAAACCAGGACGCTCATCCCTGGTCGATCATTGCGGATCGCGTCGATCAGATCCCAGAACTGGCGGCGTGACAAAGGATCAACCCCCGTCGTGGGTTCGTCCAACAGCAGGAAATCCGGGTCATGGATCAGTGCTGAACACAGTCCCAGCTTCTGCTTCATGCCGCCCGACAGTTTTCCCGCCAGTCGGTCGAGAAAGGGGTGAAGCCCTGTCGCGAAGGTCAGTCGCTCGATGCGCGCGGCTCGCTCGATCCGATTGAGCCCGAAAAGCTTGCCGAAGAACTCCAGGTTCTCGCGCAACGACAGGTCATGATAGAGGTTGCGCCCCAGCCCCTGTGGCATATAGGCAATGCGCCCGCCCACAGAGGCGCGGTGACGTGCATCGCCCATGCTGCCGCCCAGGGTCACAACCGTGCCCTCCTGCAAACGTTTGGCCCCCGCCACCAGGCCCATGAGTGTCGATTTGCCGACCCCGTCTGGGCCGATCAGTCCAATCATCCGTCCCGCGGGTAGCGAGAGTGTGACATCGTCCAGTGCCGCAACCTTGCCGAACCGGTGACGGACATGCTCAAGGCGGGCGATGGGTTCGGGTGTATCGGTCATGGCAGGACCGGGTTCGGGCCGGCCGCTGGCGAAACAGGGGCCAACGGCGGCGTCAGTCCTTCAGGCCATTCTGGAAGGCTTCCGTCGTCGAGTGCTAAACGCACCCAGGCCACACCGCGCACACCGGTCTTGACCTGATCAATCCGCGCCGCCACCAGCTCGGGCGGGATGCGTACCCGGACACGGAACATCAGGCTCTCGCGTTCAGTCAGGGTCTCGACCTGCTTGGGCGTGAACTGAGCTTGCGGTGAGATGAAGATAACCTTTGCCGGAATCGACATATTTGGCATGATGTCGGCGACGATGCGTGCATCGTCGCCGACGCGCAACCGGGGCGCTTCATCGGCGGGCAGGAAGAATTCCATGTAGACATTCTCGAGGCTGACAAGCGTAAGAACCTTACCCCCGCTGCCGACGATCTCGCCGCCTTGTGCCAACCGATAGAGCACCCGCGCGGGGCCACCTGCGTAAAGGGTGGAATCGGCGATACGTGCAGCAATCTCAGCACGTGCGGCGGATTCGGCCTCGACGCTGCGCTCCTGCGCACGCTGCGTGGCTTCGGCCGCAGTCAGCGCCGCCTCGGCCAGCTGCGTTTCGGTGCGACGGATATCGAGGTCCTCTCGCGAGACTACGTTGCGAACGCTTAGCGTTTCCGCGCGAGATTGCTGACTTTGTGCGAGCGCCAGCCGAGCGCGGGCCTCAGCAACATGCGCGGCAGCGACCCCAACGGCCGCCTCGGCGCTGGCCACCGCTGCATCCGCGCGGGCTAGCTGCGCGCGCAACTCGGCAGTATCCATCACCACCAATACATCACCTGCGGCAACCAGATCGCCTTCATGCACTGTGATTTCTGCCACTCGTCCGGCTAACCGCGGCGATATGTCGACAAGATCCGCCTCAATCCGGCCGTTGCCACGTGCGAAACCCTCGGGCGGTAAGCCCGAAGGCTTGAGCAGCACCGTCCAAGCACCGAACCCCAGCAGGCCGACCAATACGCCGAGGACAATAGCTATGGAAATCTTGCGTGACATCGGTCTTCTCTCCTAGTCGCCCGAATGGGGCGGATCATTTCCAATGCAGTGGGCCTATTAGTCCGGGGGGCTGCCATGGTAGAAGTCCTGCAAGGCAGCGACTGCCTCTTCAGCGGTTTCGACAAGCGTAAATAGCGCCGCGTCAGCCGCAGCAATCATGCCTTCCTCGATCAGGAAGTCAAAATTGATTGCCTGTCGCCAGAAAGAGGCCCCGACCAGCACGATTGGGATCGGCGTCATCTTTCCCGTCTGTACCAGGGTCAATAGCTCGAATAACTCATCGAGCGTGCCAAATCCGCCGGGAAAGGCAACCATTCCCTTGGCCCTCACTGCAAAATGCATCTTGCGGATCGCGAAATAGCGAAACCGGAACGCTAGTTCGGGGGTGATAAATGGATTGGGCGCTTGTTCGTGTGGCAGAGTAATGTTCAGTCCGATAGAGCGACCGCCGACCTCCCATGCGCCACGATTTGCCGCCTCCATGATGCCGGGGCCGCCGCCTGTGACGACGACAAAATCGCACCGCCCTTCCTGCTGAAAGCGCCGTGAGACCAATGCCGCAAAGCGCCGCGCCTCATCAAGATAGCGCGCCTGACGGCGGGCCCGTGCCGTGTCTGGCGTGGTTTCGCATTGGGCGATGCGAGCGCTGCCGAACACCACCACGGTCGAACGGATGCCGTTTCGGCGCAGGACGCGTTCGGGCTTGAGCAGCTCAAGCTGCAGGCGCAGGGGGCGCAGGTCGTCGGCGCCCAGCAAATCGGCATCTTCCTCGGCCAGCCGGTACGATGGGCTG
Organism: Allorhizobium sp. GW101-3B10; assembly: GCF_059424725.1. Lineage (NCBI taxonomy): Bacteria > Pseudomonadati > Pseudomonadota > Alphaproteobacteria > Hyphomicrobiales > Rhizobiaceae > Allorhizobium > Allorhizobium sp. GW101-3B10. Next base: position 125,230 of record NZ_JBWKZR010000002.1, read on the forward strand.
GCTAGGATCTCTGAAATGAGCGTGACCCGATCTGATGGCCCGCTCATTGCCGAGCCTCGTCTAATTCGGCGGGCGCCCATTCCTGTATCATGCCAACTGCGGGAACTGTGACATTCCAACCCAGTTCCGCACGTAGGCGTTTGGCAAGCGCTTCGGCGGCAGTAGTCTCACCATGGGTAATGTAAACCTGTGCGGGCGGTTTTTGAAACCCTGTAGCCCAGCCTAGTAGCGCTGGCTGATCGGCATGGGCGGAGAAGCCGTTTAGGGTATGCACCGAGGCGCGCACCGCGATGTCCTCGCCAGAGATGCGCACCTTCCGCGCACCATCCACGAGACGCCGCCCAAGTGTTCCCTGCGCCTGAAAGCCAGTGATCACCACCGCGCATTCCCGGCGAGGCAGATTCCAGCGCAAATGATGTCGGATGCGACCGGCATTGCACATGCCACTGGCTGAAATGATGATCGCACCCGACCGGATCTGGTTGAGGGCCTTCGATTCCTCGGCGCTCGCGGTAAAATGCAGTTTGGGTAGACCCACACCGGCATTGTGCCAATTTACCAACGCGTGGGCCTGTTTGTCGAACAGATCCAGATGCTCTGCGGTGATCTGCGTAGCGCGATCGGCCATCGGCGAATCGACAAATATGTTCAGGTCGTGCAATCTTCCCTGCCGCGCCAAGCAATGCAGGTGATAGAGAACCTCCTGGGTGCGGCCGACCGCAAAGGCAGGCATGATGATATTGCCGCCACGCCTGCGAGTTTCAGTGATGATCGTGACCATTTCGTCGAGCGTCGCGGTCTGATCGCGATGCATGCGGTCCCCATAGGTTGATTCCATTACCAGGATGTCGGCATCGGCAATCGGCGTCGGGTCGCGCAAGATCGCCCGCCCGGGTTGACCCAGATCGCCGCTGAAGACCAACTTCGTGGATTTTCCCGCTTCCTTGATCCAGAGTTCGAGAATGGCGGATCCGAGAATATGCCCGGCATCGCGGAACGTGCATGCCAAATCGGGGTGTGGAAAAATCTTTTTATCATAGGGTATCGGGCGCACTTGCTTCAGGCAGGCTTCTGCATCGTGCATTACGTAAATTGGGGCGGTCGGGGCAAGCCGCGCCCGAGTCCTACTGTGCTGCCCGCGTGCTGCTCGTGCCGCGTCGGCCTCCTGGATATGGGCGCTGTCGCGCAACATCACCTCCAGCAGATTGGCGGTGGCTGCGGTGGTGAGGATCGGTCCGCGGAACCCGTCTTTCGTGAGTTTTGGCAACATCCCGCTGTGGTCGATATGTGCATGGGTCAGGAGTACGAAATCCAGGGTTGCCGGATCGAAAGCAAAAGGCTGGCGGTTGCGCGAGTCCGCCTCACGCCCGCCCTGCAACATTCCGCAATCAACCAGGAACCGCACTGAGCTGGTTTCGACCAGATAGCACGAGCCGGTCACTTCGCGCGCCGCCCCAAGAACGGTCAACTTCATTCGCCTTCCTCCATTCAGGCCCGACTCTGCAACAGGCCCGCGCGATAGATTGCAAAGACCCTTGGCGCATCCGCGCGCATCCGCGCGCTGTCACCATGCATCAATGATTGCACTACCAGACCTTGGATCATGCCGAGAAACAGCGTTGCTGCGGCTGCTTCATCGAGGTCCGAAGGCAGGGCGCCATTGCCGCGGGCCGCCGCGAGGAGGCGGCGCAACCGCGTGGCATAGTTCTGCATCAAGGTCTGCGCCATCTGCTTGGCCGGATTCATCCCGGCGCGCTGCAATTGACCCATCATCATGCGCGGCACACCAGGGTGGTCGGCCACGAACTCAATGTGCCCCAGGAACATCGCCTCGAGTGCCAACAGCGGATCAGGCTCCGCTCCCGCCAGCTTGTCGATCCGCGACAAGAGCCGGTCGGATACCCACTCCATCACCCCTAGCCAGATTGCATCTTTGGTCGAAAAATGCCGAAACAGTGCACTTTGGGTCAGCTTCATACGTGCAGCTATGGCCGAAGTGGTGATTTCTTCGGGATTGGTGATGGCGGCAAGGTCGATCACCGCCTCGACAGCCTCACTACGCCGGTCCTCGGCAGACAGGTGCTTGGTGTGTAAAATCATTAGAACCTCAAAAAAAGTGATTGATCACTTTGTAACACGCGCTTTGTAAGGTGTAAATGTCTTCTCTGAAACTGAAATGATATTGATATTAATGCATAATTTATTGCATTCGGAGCGCTTTACAAAGTGAGTAATCTATTACATTTTAGAAGAATCGCACTCCTCGCAACAAGGGCACACGTCATGCGTCACACTCCTAGATTTCTTCGTCCCGCCGTTTTCGCAGCTAGCGTCCTGATCAGCCAATCGGCCTTTGCTGCAACTCTATCGAGAGAGCAGATCGCCCAGCAGATCATTGGCAAGGATCTGACAACAGTGCGTCTCGGCATGACAGCGCGCCTACGCTACAATGTTGATGGCAGTGTCAACATGAAAGCCGGCTTCATTTCCGGCTCTGGCACTTGGGCCTATGCCGAAGATGGCCTGTGCATGACCATGGTTGATGGACCAAAGCGCGGTAAAACCTGCACCAGTTTCGAGGCGCTCGAAGATGGCAGCTACCGCAACTCTGAAGGTCAAATTCTGCGCGTGCAGCAATGACCGCCGACGAGGCCTGGCGCAAGGTTGGTGGGTACTCGGATCGCGACCACAATCCTTATCGCCGTCCGTTGCGGATACCTGCAGTGCCGTATCTCGATCCTGAGCAGTGGTTCGCTTTGGTCCCGTAGCGGAACGGGTCAAGGTATCTGGGGTCGAGAGACCTTGGAAGCGCTCGGGGAGGGGCGGCCGTTCCGCCAAGGTCTGGTGCTGGCGCGCCAGAAACCTATGGACTGCTACGATGGACATAAAAAGGGAGGAACCGTGAATGATACGTAATCGGTTATTGGGGGTGCTGGCCGTTGCCTTTGGCTTGTTGACACTCTGGTCAGGCGGCATGGTGCTTTTTGGTCCAGACGCGGCCCGCGTGGCGGCTGGGCAATTCGTGCCCTTGGTGCTCTGGTTCAATTTCCTGTCAGGGCCGGTCTATATTGCAGCCGGTATTGGCATCTTTCTCGGTCACCATGTGGGCAAGAAGCTTGCTATCATACTGGCCCTGGCGTTGGGCGGACTGTTTGCGCTGTTTCTTGCAATTATTGCCGCTGGCCAGGAGTGGGAGACGCGGACCTTGGGTGCGCTGATAGTGCGCTTCGGCTTCTGGAGCCTCGCGGCCTGGGCAAGCACCGCAAAACGATGAAGCGGAACACTCTATTTCGCTTGTCTGTGTATCTCACGGTTGCTGTTCCGTTGTACCCTTGGTGTCCAAGACCTTGATGAAGAGGAAGCCGATCTTGCGCCGCAGTTCCGTATTTTGTTTCTGCTACCCATTGTGCTGGGGATCGTAGTTGCCGCCATCTTCATCAGCGGGGCCGAAGGACCGGCACGCTCCGATGAGCCGATTGTTGGGCGTGCAGTGCGCACCTCTTTACTTGAGCCTGTGGATATCGCACAGGTGGCGCGTGGCTGGGGTAACGCGTACGCGGCGGAAACCTGGGCCCCGGTTTCTGAGGTAAAGGGTCAGGTCATCTGGCGTCACTCTGACCTGGAAAGTGGAAAACTGATCGCCGGCGGTACCAAGGTGCTTGAAATCGATCCGGCCGATTATCGGTTGGCGATAGTTCAGGCGGAGGCAGATCTGGCCGCCTTTGAAGCCGAGGCGGCGCAGATCGATGCCGAAGCAGAAAACACTCGCCGTATCCTGGCTCTGGAAGAAGCGCGGCTGGCTCTGTCGGAAGGCGAACTTGTGCGCAACCGCGACCTTCTAACAAAGGCGTGATGGGGCAGACCCGCGTTGATGAGGCCGAGCGTGCTACCCTTCTTGCACAGCGCAATGTCGTCGAGTTGAAAAACACACTGGCTCTGATCGCTCCGCGCCGCGCTGGCGGCGCAGGCCGCCCGCACCAAAGCTGCCCTGGTCCGCAATCAGCGGGACCTGGACCATACTTCCATCATGACCCCCTATGATGTGCGGATAACTTCGGTGACTGCAGAGCGGTTCCAATATGTCAATGTCGGCCAGACGCTGGTGAAGGCGGACGGCGTGGCCCGGGTTGAAGTCGTGGCGCAATTGCCCTTTGACGTCTTTCGGCGACTTCTTCACGGACAGAGCCGGTCGAGGATACCCTAGCGGCAATTCGCAACGGCCCGTCCAGCCGCATAGCAGCTGAGGTGCGGTTGGTGTCCGACCCAACGCAAACCTGGCCTGCAACTGTGACCCGCGTAGAGGGTGCACTTGATGCAAGGGCACGGACGGTCCCCGTCGTGGTTACAGTAGAGGATCCTTATGGTGATCCAATCCGCCTTTACGTACGCCACTGTTGCCCAACATGCTCGTCGAGGTCACCTTGACTGGCCAGATAATTCGCGGCTCGCTGGTTATGCCGGAAACTGCGCTGCACGGCGATCAGGTCTATCTCGCCAATTCTGATGATCAACTCGAATTACGCCCGGTCACCGAAGCTTTCAGGCAGGATGGACTTGCCGTGATTGCCGAAGGTCTGGCAGCGGGTGACCGTCTGGTACTTGATGACGTCACACCGGCAATTCCCGACGCCAATCTTTTGCCGATTGAGGTGCAGTCATGATCCGCTGGTTTACAGCGCATCCGACAGCCTCGAACCTGTTGCTTTTGCTTTTCATCGCCGCTGGCTTGTTTTCTTTTCCGGCCTTGAAGCGGGAGACATTTCCCGGTTTTCGTCCGATCGAGGCGGAAATATCCATGGCCTATCGTGGCGCAACGACGCAGGATGTGGAAACCGCGATTTGCCGTCCGCTTTGGGATGCGCTCCAATTCGTCGAAGGGCTCGATGGCGGTAACGGCGATGTTGCACGCCATGCTTCTGCGTGGCTGTGAATCAATACCGAGGGTTCACTCCGATCGGCAGGAAACTCGTGGATCATCTCTGATCGCCGGGCTTCTTGCGTTTCAACGTCTGTTGTTGTTAAAGACCGGCATTCTTCTCGAAGGCATAACCGCCGCCGATGGCGACGTTGAGCGCAACGTAATCTGCTGCCATCCGCTGGACGGCCTGGGCAAGGCTTGCCTGCGCAGTCGAGACCGAACGCTGCGCGTCGAGCACGTCAAGTATCGAGGACGCGCCCTCCTTGTAGCTTGCCGTCGAGAGCGCCAACGCTTCCTCATAGGAGTGGACAGTCGCTGTCAGGGCGCTGACCGTCTGGCTGTCTCGATTGACCGCGGCGAGTGCGTTCTCGACCTCCTCAACCGCATTCAGCACGGCCGCCTTCCAAGCGAGATAGGCGCCACGCGCGGAGGATTCGGCGATGTCGACATTGGCCTTCAGGCGCCCGCCGTCGAGGATCGGCAGGGTCAGGCTCGGGCCGAAGGACCAGGAGGTGACGCTGCCGGCCAGCGATTTCGTCGAGATCCAGGACGGAGAAATCGAGCCGCCCAGCGTGATCGACGGATAGAGCTGTGCCTCGGCGACGCCAATTTCGGCAACGGCGGCTGCGAGCTCGCGTTCTGCCTTGCGGATGTCCGGGCGGTTGCGTATGAGGTCGGCTGGAACACCGGCATTGACGCTACGCCGCGCGATCGGTTGGGGGGCTCCCTTCTGCAGGTCGGCAATGAGCGCGGAAGCCGGCAGGCCCAGTAGGGTTGCGATGTGGTGTGCCGACTGACGAAAGCTCGTTTCGAGGCCCGGCAGGTCAGCGAGCGTCGAATTGACGAGACCTTCCGACTGCACGACGTCGAGACGCGATGCGTCACCTCCCTCCAACTGTAATTTGGTCAGATCCAGCGTCTCGCGCCGCGAAGCCAGGTTCTTGCGGGCGATGGCAATGCGTTCCTGGTAGTAGCGCGCATTGATGTAGGAGGTGACAAGGTCCGAGAGATAAGTTAACTTGGCAACGTCGGCGCTGGCATAGGCCGCACCGAGTGAAGCCGTGGCCCCTTCCTTGGCGCGCCGGTATTGACCGAACAGATCCAGCAGCCAGGATACGCCCAGGCCGCCACTCGCTGTCGATGTCGTATCGGTGGTGCGGGTGACGTAGTCGCCGGTGCCGCCCGTTTTTGTGAGGGATTCGTCGCCCGACAGGTTCGACGAGGGCAAACCGCCGGCTCCGGCAACGACGACATTCGCCTCGGCAGCGGCGATGCGCTCAAGCGCTTGCAGGACGTCGAGATTTTGGTTAATGCCCTGTTCCACAAGCCCGTTAAGGCGTCGGTCGTTGAAGGCGGTCCACCAGGCGGCCATGGCGACTTCGCCATTGCTCTTCTTTCCGCCTTCCGCAAATTTATCCGGAAGGGGCATCTGCGGTGACGTGTGATCGGGACCGGTCACGCAGCCTGACAAAAAGAGCAGGGCGAGGGGGGTTGCTACGCGAATGGATACCATCGTAAAATCCTAGTTTGTATTCGGGGCGTCGAAGTAACGTTTAGGTTTCACGACCACTTTCTGTACGCCTCATGCATATATCCTAAGCCGTGATCAGTGGGTAGCGATTAATATGTTTTGAAAAAGACAAAACATGCTTCCAGCGATATATCGATCAACTCTAGATTGGGAAAATTTCATGCAAGAACGTAACGCTACCTAAGCGCTAATAGAAATCTACTTTTTCTTTCTGTATCGGAAAGAACATTTACCAATCGAATGAAGCGATTGTGATTTGTTCTGTCGGGAGCTGGCAATGCCGATAAATCAACAATCTTGATTGCGCCGTCAGTAATCAACTCCTGGACCGCAGGATCATTTTGGTTCACCATCCCTATTCGGGCTCTTGCGCCGCCAATACGACTTGAAATGGTGAGTGCACGATCATCTGTAGCGCTGAGCACGAGGATGGGCTTGTTCAAGCGTCCAATTGTATTGATCTGCTGCTTGAAGAGATCAACGTCGATATCCGGTGCTGCCAAGACCACTTGGTCCACATGACGTAATACATCATCCCGGTTTGAGAGCTTAAGTTGACGTAGCGCCTCGACAACAATCCATGCCCCCATACTGTGACCAAATAGGGTAACATTACCCTCTGGGTTCTGTTTCTTCAAAGTCTCAAGCAATTGAACAAGATCGTCACGGGCAAATGTGGCGGCGTCTTTATCTGCAATATATCCCGTAACGGTGCCGTCAGATGGCCAACTGAAAAGGATCGGCACCTCCGTCAGTCTTCCGTCTGCGACAACGCTCGATAATTGAAAAAGCGACTCCTGGAACGTATAGTTGTATCCATGCACATATATCAGCGTATTCTTGTTTGCGTTCATGCCCTTGGTAGCAACCGGTTCGCGTCTTGTTACTACGTATTTTTTTGGCCTAATTGGCATTAGCTCACGGCTATCGTTTCTTCGATCATTCGGTTTTTCTGGAGCTGCAACCGTGAAGCGCTCGAATTGCAGTGTTGCTGACCGCCTGGCGGTATATCCCACGCCGGTGATGTCGCGCTGACGATCAGTCGCTGTGACCACTGTGACGGTCTGATACGATCCAATAGGACTTTGCCTAACAACTAAAGCATCCACACCGGGCCGCGCGGCACACCCACCCAATCCTGCTACAACGAACAGCAAAAACCACGATCGCAGCGTGGAAACAACGTACACGCCTTCCTGTTTCGTCATGATTGCACCGAAATTAATCAAAACCACGACCCTCTCCCGCCTCTTCGTGAGTCACGCCATCTCTGATGTGGTAGATGCGCTTGAAGGTCGGAATAATCTTCTCATCATGGGTAACGACGATGATTGCAGTTCCGAACCTGACGGCCATGTCGTTCAGGATGCGGATGACGTTCAGGGCACGCACGCTGTCGAGCGGTGCGGTCGGTTCGTCGGCCAGGATAACCGGCGGGCGGTTGATGAGCCCGCGCGCGATTGCAACGCGTTGCTGCTCGCCGCCGGAAAGCTGGGAAGGCATGGCAGCGGCGCGATGTTCGACATCAAGAGCTTTTAGGAGATCACGCGCGCGCTGGCGCGATTCGCTGTTGGGGACGCCCGCCAGCATTGGCAGCAATGCTACGTTATCGGTCACATCGAGAAACGGTATGAGGTACGGTGCCTGGAAGACGAATCCGATCTTGTCGCGCCGCAAAGCGCGAAGGTCAGGGATCTTCCAGCCATCGTGATAGATCACCCCATCGCCGAGGGTCATGTGTCCTGCGCTGGGATCAATAACCGCCCCCAACGCCTTAAGCAACGTGCTCTTGCCTGAGCCCGATGGGCCGATAAGACCGACCACTTCGCCTGGGGCGACCCGCATATTGATGTCTTTGAGAGCATCGACTGCGGTATCGCCATTACCATACCGCTTCCTGAGCCCTTCGATGAGAATTCCACCACTAGCCATCTCAACCTCCAATCGCTTCAGCGGGGTCGATTTTGAGCGCCACACGGATAGCCACCACGCTCGCCAGCGCGCATATGATCACAACTGCAACAAGCCCAGTCATCGTATCTTCGGTCAGAAGCAGAACGAACTTCGGGAACAGTGGCGCCGCAAAGGTTGCCGTGATCTTGCCGACGACAAATCCGATTAGCCCGAGCACAATCGCCTGTTGCAAGATCATGGAGGCGATGGTGCGATTGCGTGTGCCGATCAGTTTCAGCACGGCAATCTCACGTATCTTGTCCATCGTGAGCGTGTAGATGATGAACGCGACGATGGCTGCACTAACGATGGCCAGGATGGCGAGGAACATGCCTATTTGTTTGGCAGAGGTCGCAATCAGCTTGCCGATCAGAATTTCCTCCATCTGCGAGCGCGTATAGACCGTCAGTCGTTTCCACTTGGCGATGTCGGATGCGATGCGCTCCGGTTCGTAACCGGGCTTGATACGCACCAGAACAGCGTTCACATAAGGATTACTGTTTTGTGAGGCGATGACGGCATCCAACAGACCAGGAACTCCCGGCCGGTTGAATTCGGGGTTCTCGCCGGTGCGACGACGCTGTCGAACAATGGAATCGTTGTCCTTGACGAACTGCGCTTCCTGCCCGTCCTTCAGCGGAATGAAGACCATTGGATCGCCGCTCGACGATACTGCGCGTCGGGTGAGGCCAACGACGGTGTAGTGATTTCGCCGGATAACGATGGTGTCTCCGAGCGCAAAGCCGGTTGCGGCATCGGCCACGGCTTCATAATGGCCGCGCGTGATCTGACGCCCGGCAGCAAGAAATGGCGGCCAGCCGGGTGTCACGACATTACCCGGCGCGATACCGACCACCATCGCCCGAACGTCAGTGTTTCCTTTTCGGACCTGCATTGTCAGATAGGTTACATTCGCAACTTGTTCGACGCCGGGAGTCGTCAGGATCATCCGGTAGATATCATCATTGATGCTTGAGGATTCTGCATATGGCCCCAGCGTATTCTGCTGGACGACCCACATGTCGGCGCCGCTGTTGTCGAGGAGCACCTTGCCGTCATCGACCATGCCCCGATAGACGCCCGCCATGGTGAAAGTGACACCGATCAACAGTCCGAGCCCGACGCCGGTGAAGACAAATTTGCCCCATGAATGGAGGATATCGCGTCCTGCTAGGCTAATCATTTGATAAGCTCCGCAGGATTGTCCGTGATCTGAATACGACTCGTGCCTGTCAGTCGGGATGCGCTATGAACCACAATTTCATCACCAGTCTGGAGGCCTTTTGTAACTTGGACGATCCCGTCCAGGTCCGAAGCCCCTAATTCAACGGCGGTGAAGCGGGCTTTTCCCTCTTCGACTTTCCAAACCCCTGTCTTTCCAGCAACACTTTGGATAGCGGCATTCGGGATCGTGGGCGTTGCGGAAAGCCCTGGCAGTGCAATCGTTACTTCGGCCAGCTCTCCGATCGGAGGAAGAGGCTCGGGCAGAGCGTCGAATCCCACCTTCGCCAAATTCTCTTCAGTCAGGGAATCTGCGAGGACCTCCACGCGCGACACTTGTCCTGGAGCAGATATGTCGCCATGCGACCGGAGCGAGATGCGAGCGGAAAGCCCTGTGCGCAGGCCAGTTGATGCTATCTGATCGAACCGGGCATTGATCCAGAGTTCTTTGGGGTCGATCATCTCTATGATCGCCTCACCGGCGACTACGGTTGTCCCAGGTTCCGCGTTGCGTGCAGCAATCACCCCGTCGACCGGCGCGTGCAGTACTAAGTCCTCCCGCTGCTTGATTAGGCCGTCACGATCGGCGCGATTGCGTTGCAGGTTCTGTTGTGCGGCCGCGAGATTTGACTGTGCGGCAGAGACTGCGGCAAGTGCTACCTCACTGTCTTGTCGTTTAGTTTCCACGGCCATTTCGCTGACAGTGTGATTCTTCCAAAGTTGGTCATAGCGTTTGGCCTGCGCATCGGCGTAATCTTTGCGCACCAAGGCATCTTCCAACTCAGCTTTGGCTGCTTTTATTGACTCTTCGGCGTGGCGAGTCGCCGCATCTAAGGCTGCAATGCGATCATCGAGATCTACAGGGTTTAGTTCCGCCAGAACCTGACCAGCGCGCACCCTGTCGCCCACATCGACATATACTTTGCCGACGCGGCCGGCGATGGTCGGGCCAATCTTGTAGGAGAAGCGGGCTTCAACAGTGCCGATACCAAACAATGCGGGCGATATGGACCGGGCTTCGACGCTAGCAGTCATCACAGTGACTGGCGCCAGTGGCCCCGATCGCAGGACCACGTAGCCGAACAGGGCGACAATCGGGATCACAATCGCGATCAGCATCAAGCTGCGGCGTTGTAAAGAAGGAAGTTTCATTGAATTGCCTCCAGGCATCGGCGATATGATGTGAAAGCAGCAGGAGCTGCCTCGCGAATCTTGCTTAATTCATCCGCGACCAGCGCCCTGAAGACCAAGTGCTGGATTGCTGCAATAAACAGGCGGGCAGCACCTTCCTTGTCCACTGTGGCTCGGACTTCGCCGCATTGTTGCGCCTCTTCGATCAAACAGGAGATACGCCGCTCGTATCGCCGAACAAAGGCCTCGAGCATCAGCTTTAGCGCGGACTTCTCCTTGGTCGCCAGTGTACCGAGCAAGATGCGGGGAATGTTAGGATGGCCCGCGACATAGGCGACATCAGCCATAAACATGGCTTCGAGGGATTTCATCGGTGATGGGTCGGACGGCGAACTGTGGATCATTTTGCCACCTCGATGGAACGCCGATAAAGCGCAAAAACGGCCGGCGCGCTCGTGCGGATGCGTTTCACGTCGCCGGCGAGGAGGGATTGCATGACCAAGCCTTGGGTCATGCCGACAAACAGTGTGACAGCAGTTTTCTCTTCCAAAGAGGGCGTGAGCTCACCGCTTTCTTTGCCCTCCGCAATGAGACGGCCGAGGCGTTCGCCGTAGCACTGGATCAATGTCTGTGCCATTCGTTTGGCCATGGTCTGTTCGGCGCGCTGCAACTCTCCGAACAGCATCCGAGGGACGCCCGGATGTTCCGATATGAATTCGATATGCGCCATGAATGCAGCTTCGAGGGCATCGAGCGGGGAGGTTTTCGTGGAAATCGCCCGATCTATGCGTGTAAGTAAACGCTCCGAAACCCACTCCATAACGGCTTGGAGAATGGCGTCTTTGGAAGGGAAGTGCCGAAACAGGGCCCCTTGCGTCACACCCATGCGCTTTGCAATTGCCCCAGTTGTAATGTCTGTGGGATTCTGTTCCGCAGCGAGATCGAGGACGGTTTCCACCGTGGCCTCCCGTCGCTCCTCTGCTGAAAGATAGGCTGATCGCGAGATCATCATGAGACTCCGAAAGATAGTGAGTAATTACTATCTAATCTGGTTGCCGCCTTTTTTCAAGGGGACGGAGGCCCGCGAATGCCGATTGTTGCAACAATATCCAATCCGACCGCTTCGAAGCGCCGATCTGGGTCCAGAATGCGCGGAGGCACTGCATGCTCACGTGCTCAGTCGACGTATCGAACCTTGAGCCTGCAGGTCTGCCATTACGGCCCGGCCCGTAGGTTTCCTCTTCGTCACGGCGGTCGTGGAGGTGCGGGACATTGGACGTGTCAGAAAGGGGGCTGCATATGAAGAAGACGCTGCTGGCAACTGATAATCATGCAGAATTGAATGGCAACACGGCACGAATCGGCTTCCAAAGCAGTTCGTCCCGACAATGTGGAGCCTTTAAAGGCGAAATTGCCTCGAGAACGCGTCGGACAGTGTAGGGCGGTAGCCAATCTAACGCCGATGCCGGCGACAAGCTGGCCATCCAGTGAGCCTCTGGTGCTCCCGGTTGCATATCCACCGCGCTCATCCATTAGATATCATTCAATCATGCAAAGCGAATTTTAGGATCTCATCGTTATAGCTTTGCCTGATGAAAAACAGCCGGCGAGAGCGAATTGACGAGAATCCCTAGCTTTGTATTTGCCATCCATAAGGCTCGGTGCCGCGTAGCTTCGAGTTCTTTTGGAGCTTCGTCGTTCGGGAAAGTGTGGCCGGCGATAAGCTCGCCATTTCATTTCTCAATCAAGACACGGTTTCGGTTTTCATTTGCCTTCGCCATATCCGGCTTGGTTCTGATGGGTGTTATCGCGATCGTCTCAGGACGCACCTTGGTTCAATCCTATGAAAGCAGCATAACAGCGATTACGGCGAGGATGTCGCCGATCTTTGTCGCTCAGGATTTGCTTTATCAGATCGAAGCTATTGCGACTACACACGCGCTCGGCCTTGATACCTGGGGGGTCGAGAAGCCAGAGCCGACTATAGCTGAAGTTTCCGAGAACTTCAGGATATTTTTCGACGCACAAGCAAAGGACCATCCCGCTACGCCGTCCGCTGACAGACTGGCTGACGAACTAGTTGCTGCTTGGCGCCAATCCCGTGCTTCCCTCGACGCTCTGTTCCGGCAAGATGCCGGCACACGGAACGCGATTGACGCCTATTCCTTGGCGCATACTGACATCGCAAACGTCAACGCGTTAGTCGCTCAGTTTCGTCAACTGTCTATTTTGGAACTACAATGGCGTATAAACGCTGGAAGGGCAATTGCGGGCAAAGCATTCTATCATATATTAAGTTATGCCTTGCTTGGCTTTCTGGTGCTAACTGCAGTTATTATTGTTTTGTCCCGCTCGGTACTTGAATCCATAGGAAGATTGACCGTTGCTGCCGATAATATCGGACGAAAGAACCTCTCTTACAGGGTCATTCTGCGCAACAAGGACGACGAGCTGGGGCGGCTTGGCGAGGTGTTGAACACTTCCACGAAGAAGTTGCAGGAGTTATATCAAGAACTAGATCGGCGTTCGACACATGATGGATTGACCGGTGTGTTGAACCGCGCGGCATTCGATGAACGTTTGTCCGCAGTGTGCTTATCAGCAGACCGTGACAAAACGCCGGTCTCGCTACTGTTAATCGATATCGATTTCTTCAAATCCGTCAACGATACCTATGGTCATCAGGCAGGTGATCATGTTTTGAAATTGGTGGCGGGTGCCGTAGCCAACGCTATGCGACCCGGCGATACGATCGCTCGTTATGGAGGCGAAGAGTTCGCAGCGATCCTACCCGATACGAGTGGGGCGGGGGCAATGGCGATGGCGGAACGCATCCGCACAATTGTTGAGTCCTTGTCGATCGAAACGGATGCCAGCGAGCGCGTTCTTGTTACCGTCTCAATTGGTCTGAAAACCCGGGATCCTGAAACGGTCACACCAGCGAGCTGCATTCGGCTTGCCGATGATGCCCTATATAGAGCAAAAGAAGCAGGCCGGAATAGGACTGTGTCTGCGAATCAGTATACTCAGCCCCCGCCTTCGATTAGCCACACGGCGTGATTGCCGAAATTCAAATTGAGTATGCAGTGGCACTGTTGGCACGTTTCGCGTCTTATGGACCGACCGAAGGAGAGCTGCAACCACGCTCACAAGCCTGAGACTCCTGTGCGGTCATCGCCAGGCAGTTACGATCGGTTGGGCGTTTGGATTGCCCAAAGCGGGTGAGGCATCAATTGTGGTCTACGCTCCTGCGTCGAGGGCGTATCGTCGATCTTGCTGTTCAATTTTCTTTCGGCACTTAAGCGAGCCATAAGCTGGGGAGGCTAATCCCAGCTGGCGAAGAGAAACTCCTCTCGTCTTGAAAGGGAATGACGAAAATGTACATCCGTAGAAGCCTGATTTTGCCTGTTCTCGTCCTCGGTCTTGGTCTCTCGACCGGTGTCTCCTGGGCAGAGACGACAAGCCATGAAGGGCACCAGGGTGCCGCAATCGAACTGAGGCTCAATGGCCAGGCGAAATGGCAAGGCGATGAAAACATGCTGAAAGGCATGAACGCCATCCGCAGCGCGCTCGCCCCGCGGCTTTCCTCGATCCACGACGGCACGCTGCCCTCGGCGGACTACAAGGCGCTTGCAGGGGAAATCCAGGCGCAGGTCGACTTCATGGTGGAAAACTGCAAGCTGACGCCGGAGGTGGACGAGCAGTTCCACATCGTGCTGGGCCACATGCTCGATGGGGTATCGGAACTCGAGGGCGAGGCTGATCCGCGCCGGGGTGCGGTTCTGGTCGTGGAAGCGCTGAATGCCTACGGCGCGCATTTCGAACACGCCAACTGGCAGCCGATCGAATAGATCGGCAGTGAGCACGGGATTGTTCCCGCTGACCGGAGATGCCAGACTGCGACAAGGCCTGCCCGCCGAACTTCGTCGGGCGGGCATCCGCTGAGTTCCCAAGAATATCGATGGGCGGGTGACATGAGACTTTTGCTGGTCGAGGACGACACATTGTTGGGTCGTGGCCTGGTTGCGGGACTTGGCCAGTCGGGCTTTGCGGTGGATTGGGTGCGTGATGGCGAAGATGCCGATTCCGCGCTTGCCACCACGACCTATGATGCGGTCGTGCTGGACCTCGGACTGCCCGGCATGGACGGGATCAGCCTCTTGAAGCACAGGCGTGCCGCGGGAGACAAGACGCCGGTTCTGGTGCTGACCGCACGTGACACGATCGCCGAGCGCGTATCGGGTCTCGATGCAGGAAGCGACGATTACATGATCAAGCCGTTCGATCTGGAGGAATTGCAGGCTCGGCTGCGGGCGCTGCTGCGTCGTTCCAGGGGTGGAGCCATACCGGTCCTCCACCATGGTCGTGTCACCCTTGATCCTGCCGCCCATAGCGTAACGCTGGACGGAGCGCCTGTTACCCTTTCGAACCGTGAATTCGCCGTGCTGCAGGGCTTGATGATGCACGCCGGACGGGTGCTGAGCCGAAGCCAGTTGGAGGAACAACTCTATGGCTGGGGTGAGGAAATCGACAGCAATGCCGTCGAAGTCCATGTGCACAACCTGCGCCGCAAGCTATTTCCGGATGTCATCCGAACCCTGCGCGGTGTGGGTTACATCGTACCGGCTCAGCCATGACCGGTTCGCTGCGCCGCCGACTCGTCCTGTCGCTCTGCGGAAGCATGGTTACGGCCTGGCTCGCGACAGCCTATTTTACCTATTTCGATACGCGAAGCCTGATTGACGAGGTGACCGACGAACACCTGCAGCAATCTGCCGAGATAATACTCGGGCTCGTGGGACAACTGCCGGCGGATGCGCTGCTTGCCGACCTGTTGCGGGAACGCCAGCCGGATCAGCGTCTTTCCTACCGCATCTTCACCCCGGCCGCGGTAAACGGAAGCTCAGGGGGGGGCAATCCTTCGGTGGCGGAATGGCGGGCCGGATATAGCGATGTCATCGACGGGGGCGAGGGCTGGCGCGTCTATGGCGCGTCGAACGGTGCCGGCACCCGGGTCGAGGTGGCTGTCCGACAGGAGGTGCGCACGAGTTTTGCCGCGCGCGTCGCTGCCCATATGCTCCATCCTGTATGGATTGCCGCACCGCTGCTCGCCGCCCTCATCTGGGGTCTGGTGAGATGGGGGCTTGGACCTCTTGAGCGACTGACGGCTGGCGTGAAGCAGCGGTCGCCGGCAGATCTTTCGCCACTCAGTCCGCAATCTGCGCCGACCGAGGTTCTGCCGCTGGTGGCCGCGCTCAACAGCCTCTTCGAGCGGATCGCGCTTGCCCGCGAACGGGACCGCCGCTTTGCCGCGGACGCCGCGCATGAACTGCGCACGCCGCTTGCGGCGATACGCGCGCATGCGCAGGTGGCAAGTCACGCCAAGGATACGGCGGAACGCGATCAGGCGATCTCGGATGTCCTTATCGGCGTCGAGCGTGGCACCCGCATCGTCGAACAACTCCTGGCGCTGGCAAGGGTCGAGCATGACGCCATAGAAGAAGAGGCCCAGCCGGTCGATATGGCGGAGCTCGCACGCGAGACGATTGCACTCATGGCGCCGCAGGCGGTCGCGCGCAATATCGATCTGGGGCTGGAGGTGGAGCCGGGCCTCGATGCAAGGGTCGGCGGCAATGCCGATCTCCTCGCGGCGATGTTGCGCAACCTCGTCGACAACGCGTTGCGTTACATCCCCGAGGGGGCCTGGGTGACTGTTCGCCTCGCAAGGGGCGAGGGGAATTTGCTCCTGCGCGTCGAGGATTCGGGGCCTGGCATTCCACCGGAGCTGCGCGCACGGGTGCTGAATCGCTTCGTCCGGGCCGGCGGCAGCGGCACCTCCGGAAGCGGGCTGGGATTGTCGATCGTCGCGGCGATCGTCGAAAGCCATCACGGAAGCCTTGCGCTCTCGGAGCGCGCCGAAGGGCCGGGCCTGATCGTCGACGTTTCCCTGCCATCGTGGAAGGCGCGCGGTGTAAGCGGTCACAATAGCCCTGACCCAAATCCTTGATCCGAGCATTACCCCGGAGTGATCCGTCCCCCGCCGGTCATCGGATCGTCCTGTAGCTGTGCCAGGTGCCGTGGCCGAGCAGCGGGAAGATGACGATGAGGCCGAGGAACCCCGTCACGATGCCGATGACGGTCAGTGCAAGCACGATCGCACCCCAGGCCAGCATGACCCGCAGGTTGCGGAAGACGAGCGAGATACTGGTACCCATGGCCGTGAAGGCGTCCGTTTTTTCCGCAAGAAGCATCGGGATGGCAAACGTGCTGACGGCGAAGGAGAAGGCGGCGAAGAGCCCGCCGACCGCTGTGCCGACGATGATCATGCCCCAGCCCTCGGTCGTGGTGAAGAGGATTGCCACGATGCGGTCCAGCCCTGGAAATGGTCTCAAACCCATAAAAAGCGCATAGATGATCACCGCTGCACGCATCCAGACCAGCATCAGCAGGCAGAGGATCGCACCGGTGTACCAGACCTGTGGACCGGATGCAGCCTTCACTAGGATCATGCGCGAGAGGCTCGGCCGGACCCCATCTTCTATGTCCCGGCTCTTGCGATAGAGACCGATGGCGACCAGCGGGCCCACCACCATGAAGCCGGCGAGTGCCGGAAACAGGATATAGTCGAGCTGAATGCGAAAGAGGCCCCAGATGATGGCGAGCGAGAGCAGGAAGACGGCAAGCCCGTAGAGCAGGCTCGGCAGCGGATTGTGCCATAGGTCGCGCCAACCGGCTAAGAGCCAGCCGAAGGCCGTGCTGGCGGGCAGGTGACGTCGACGCTGTTCGGCAAGAGGCATGCCTGGGGCGCCGGATTTCTCGGTCGTGCTCATTGTGACCTTGCTCCTCTCAGCAGGACGGTGCCGCGGCACGATAGGTGCCGTCGCGGCCTTCCGCCTTCAAATGATCCACGCATTCGGGTTGGCTGCCCGTCGCGACGCTAACGAGATGGACATTCGCCCCGATGACGGCGAGCAGGCCCATGCCGGCAAGCAGCCATGACACGACCCGCCAGTTGAGGGGTTTCTGCAAGTCGGTCTTTTCCATCGTGGTACTCACTTGGCGTCCTCTCCGAGCGTGCCGACATAAAGTGCCAGCAGTTTCATATCGACCTGTGAGAGTCGTCCTTCCCAGTTCGGCATCAGGCCTTGTCGCCCGGAATAGATGGTGGCGAAGACGGTCTGCGCGTCGCTGCCATAGATCCAGGTTTCGTCGGTGAGGTTCGGTGCGCCCATATCCGTGCTGCCGGTTGCGTCCTCGCCGTGGCAGGCCGCGCAATTGGCCGAAAAGATCTCCTTGCCGGCTTCGATCAGGGCCTCGTGGTCGGCGCTCATCGGCAGGTCGGAAAGAGAGCGGACATAAGCCGCGACGGAGCGGACCTGCTCGCGCTCGAGTGTCCCGTCCCGGCCGAAGGCCATCATCTGCGAGACACGCGTCTCCGCATGGGTGGAGTTGATGCCGACGCGGATCGTCTCGAGGATCGTTTCGGGCTCTCCGCCCCAAAGCCAGGCCTTGGCTGCAAGGTTCGGGAATCTGGGGCCACCGGTGCCTCGCGTGCCGTGACAGGCAGCGCAATTGTCTATGAAGAGCGTGCGGCCCGCCTCGCGGACATGCTGCATCAGGTCCGGATCGGCGGCGATTTCATCGAGGCTCGTCTCGGCAATGCGGTCGGTCCAGGAAGCCCGGGCGGCCGCCGCCTCCTCGACCTGTTTCGTCACGATGATGCGCTGGTCGATGCCCAGCAGGCCTTTGGTATAGGTCACGCCAATGGGCCAGGCCGGCATGAGGATCCAGTAGCCGATCGCAATCAGCGTGGTGACGGCAAGGAAGAATAGCACCACCCGCGGGATCGGCGTTTCAAGCTCCTCGATGCCGTTCCACTCGTGTCCGGTGGTGCTGCGTCCTGTGGCGGGATCGTGTCTTTCCTGGGCCATGCTCAATCTCCCGGCCGATCATCTTTGTCGAGAATGCTTGTCTTTGCGCGGTCGAAGCGCTTTCGGTTACCGGGCCAGAGCGCATAGATCACGACGCCGAGCGCCATTGCGACGAGGTAGAACAGCCCCCAGCTCTTGGCAATGGCGACGACACTGTTGTGGTCGATCTCCACGTCAGTCCTCCTTCGCTGGGGTTTCCTGTCGAGCAGCTTGCGTCAGCTGGCCGACGACCTGCAGATAGGCAACCAGCGCGTCCATCTCGGTCAGCGCACCCTGATTTCCGTCGAAGGCGCGCACATTGGTTGCCTCGCCATAACGCTCCGTGACGCCGGATGATTCGGGGCTGTCCGGTGCCGCCTGGCCTCGGGCGTCAGCGGTTGCGTTTTCGATCATCACGTCCGTATAGGGGACGCCGACGGCGCGTTGCGCCGCGAGGTGCTCGCCAAGATCGTCGATCCGGAGCGCATTCTTCTTCAGCCATCCATAGCGCGGCATGACCGATTCCGGCACGACGTCACGCGGATTGACGAGATGGGCGACATGCCAGGCGTCGGAATACTTGCCGCCGAGGCGAGCGAGGTCGGGTCCCGTACGTTTGGAGCCCCACAGCATCGGGTGGTCGTATTTCGATTCCACCGCGAGCGAGAACGGGCCGTAGCGCTCGACCTCGTCGCGGAGCGTGCGGATCATCTGCGAATGGCAGGCGTAGCAACCCTCGCGGATGTAGAGATTGCGACCGGCCAGCTCCAGCGGCGTATAGAGACGCATGTCGGGCGCGTCCTCGACTGTCTCGTGGATTGTGAACAGAGGCGCGATCTCGACGAAGCCGCCGATGGATGCCACGCCGATGATCGCCAGCACGAAGCCGATGGCATTGCGTTCGATCTTGCGATGGAAGAATTCCTTCATGGTCACTCTCCTGCCTGAACCGCGCCGGCCCGGCCAGCGAGAGGCACATCGTCACCGATTTCTGCCTTGCGCGCCTTGCGGGCCATGCGGATTGTCATGGCGACATTGAAGGAGCAGACGACCGCGCCTGTGAGGAAAAGCAGACCTCCGAAAGCGCGGGCGATGTAGTAGGGGTGCATGGCGACCAGGCTGTCGATGAACGAATAGGCGAGTGTTCCGCTGTCGTTATAGGTGCGCCACATGAGACCCTGGATGACGCCGGAATTCCACATGGCGAAGACATAGACGACGGTCCCGGCCAGTGCGAGCCAGAAGTGCAGCTCGACGAGCTTGGGCGAATACATGCGCTCCTGTTTCCACATCCACGGCACCAGGGCGTAGAACGAGCCGAAGGTGATCATGGCGACCCAGCCGAGGGCTCCGGCATGGACGTGGCCGACGGTCCAGTCGGTATAGTGGGAGAGGGAGTTGACGGCACGGATCGCCATGAACGAGCCCTCGAAGGTGGAAAGCCCGTAGAACACGGCGGCGACCATCATGAAGCGCAGTGTCGCGTCGTCGCGCACCCGGTGCCAGGCGCCGTTGAGGGTGGCGAGCGCATTCCCGGCTGATGCCCAGGAGGGAACCAGCAACACGATGGAGAAGGTCATTCCGAGTGTCTGCACCCATTGTGGCAGGGCAGTGTAGTGCAGGTGGTGCGCACCGGCCCACATGTACATGAATGTGATGCCCCAGAAGCTGATGATGGAGAGGCGATAGGAAAAGATCGGCCGCTCGGCGCGCTTTGGCAGGTAGTAGTACATCATGCCGAGGAAACCTGCCGTCAGGAAGAAGGCGACGGCATTGTGGCCATACCACCACTGCGTCATGGCATCCTGAACGCCGGCAAACAGCGAGTAGCTCTTGGCGTGACCCAGTGTAACGGGCATGGCAAGGTTGTTGACGATGTGAAGCACGGCAACAACGAGAATGAAGGCCAGATAGTACCAGTTGGCGACGTATATATGCGGCTCCTTGCGCCGCTGGAGCGTGCGGATGTAGGTTACGAAATAGACCACCCACACGACCACCAGCCAGATGTCGGCATACCATTCCGGCTCGGCATACTCCTTGGACTGCGTCATGCCCATCAGGTAGCCGGTGGCGGCGACGAGGCAGAAGAGGTTGTAGCCGATCAGCACGAACCATGGACTGAACTGATCCGGAAGCCGGGCGCGACAGGTGCGCTGGAGAACATGGAACGACGTAGCGATCAGTGCATTGCCGCCGAAGCCGAAGATCACTCCACTGGTGTGGACCGGCCGGAGCCGTCCGAAGCTTGCCCAGGCCGAGTCCACGAAGGTCAGTTCCGGCCAGGCCAGCAATGATGCCACCCACACCCCGACAAACATGCCGACGACAGCCCATGCGAGCGCCAGGATGATACCGACGCGCGTCGGGTCGTCATAGTATTCGGAATGGCGACTTTCCGGCGGTTCCGGTGCAAAGACGGCCGAAAGCACGAAAAAGCCGAGCCCCAGGCTGAAGAAAAACACGATGTAGCCGTGTACGGCCAGCGGATCGCCGCGGCCGGCAACCGCCATCGCAAGCCCGGCCACCGCCAGTACGCCCAATACAACGAGCGCTAGCTGACGCTCGGCCAGGGTCAATCCTGTCACCATGGTTGTGTCCCTTCTTCCAGCTTGGCGGTAGCGCCGATCCCGAGAAACGAGCCGAGGACGGCGCGGTTCTTCACGAGGTCGGCGAGCGTGTATTTGTCGAGGACCGCCAGGAAGGCAGCGAGTGCCTCGTGCAGCATGCCCTTGAGATGGCAGGCCGGCGAAATGGCGCAGGGCCGACCTTGAGCCTGCATGCATTCGGCGAGCGAGAACTCCTCCTCGGTCGCGCGGACCAGTGCGCCCACGCCAATCGCCTCTGGTGACTTCGCCAATCGGATACCGCCCGCCCGGCCGCGGGTCGTTTCGACGAAGCCGAGGTCACGCAAGGTCTGGGCCACCTTGAGAAGGTGATTGCGAGGCAACTGATAAGCCTCAGCGACGTCGCTGACCGTGCAAACCCCGTCCGGTCGCGTTGCCAGGTAGATCAGCATTCGCAACGCATAGTCGGTGTGAAGCGTCATTCGCATGCGGAATCCTTGCAAATGGGACTGGCCTCTATCAAAGAGGTATTCTGAATACCACTTTGCGCCGACGATTGCAGTGCGTGAAGATGCAAAAATGTCGCAGGCCCTCACCGAGGGCCAAATTGCCGGGAGAAGGCGTCCGGCGAGGGCTCATTGCCGGTGCTGTGACAGACCGTTGAGTTGACAACAGCCAACTATTGATCGAGAGGCCTGCAGAACCCCAGGAAGCGGAGATAGCCATGATCGAGGAGCTTTTCACCCGGAACAAGGCCTGGTCCAGCGAGCGCAAGGCCGAAAAAGCAGACTATTTCGAGCGCCTGGCAACCTTGCAGGAGCCCGAATATCTTTGGATCGGCTGCTCCGACAGCCGTGTGCCGGCCAATGTGATCGCGGGGCTGGAGCCGGGGGAAGTGTTCGTGCATCGCAACGTTGCCAACCTCGTTCACCCGACTGATCTCAACATGCTTTCCGTGGTCGAATATGCGGTGCACCAGCTGGGCGTGAAGCACATCATCGTGTGCGGGCACTATGGCTGCGGCGGTATTCGGGCTGCGGTCAGCGGTCGGTCCTTCGGGCTGATAGACCATTGGCTGCAACCAATCCGTGAATTGGCGCGCAGTCGGTTTGAGTGCCGCGAATGCTGGAGCGAGCCGGAACTCGATCGTCTCTGCGAGGCATCGGTTGCCGCACAGGTGGAGCGCCTTGCCCGAACCCCGACTTTGCAGGCGGCCTGGGCCTCGGGCAAGGAGGTGTCCATTCACGGCTGGATCTACGGCCTGCAGGACGGGTTACTTTCGAACCTCGGTTGCACGGTAAGCCAGGGAGGCTAGACAATGCCTGTGCGGATCAAGCGTATCTATGACGATCCCCAAGCGGACGATGGCGACCGCATTCTCGTCGATCGCGTCTGGCCGCGCGGCTGTACGAAAGAGCAGGCCAGATTGGATGAATGGATGAAGGATGTCGCTCCGTCGACGGAACTGCGCCGATGGTTCGCCCACAAGCCAGAGCGATGGGCGCAGTTCAGGGAGCGCTACCTTCTGGAGCTGAAAGGCAACGCGGCCGTCAACGACCTGAGAGAACGGAGCGCAACCAGAACCGTCACCTTGCTCTACGGCGCGCGAGACCGGAAGCTCAACCAGGCTGTCGTTCTTGCCGAGCTGTTGTCCGATCCGTCCTAACGTGATCCAGCTGCGGCCGCGCGCAAGCTTTCCCGCAGGCGCAGAACAAGGGCCGGATCCGTCTTCTCGGACAAGACCAGATAGGCGGGGTAAGCGAAGGTTGGGCTGTTGGGCACGATCTGCAAGCGGCCATCCTCCAGGTAAGGCCGGATGAAGCCCTCCCGGAAGTATCCGGCGCCGCCGACTGCAAGGACGTAGTCGAGGGCGAGGGGGCCATAGCCGATCGAGACCGCCGGACTTGCGCTTTCAGGATAGGCAGTGCGTAGGCTCGCGGCGAAATCGGCGCCCCAGTCAATCCCGATGATTTCATTGGCGCCCGTTTGCCCCGGCGTTCGGGCGAGCACCAGGCGCTCTTCGAACAGAAGTTCGGCGACCAGTCCAGGCCGTCGCTGGGCGCCGTAGATGACGGCGGCGTCGAGCCCGCCTTCCTGCATCAGCGCCAGCAGATGTTCGCCGGTGTCGATCGTGGTGCGCACCGCAATCTCCGGGCATTCGCGGTGCATCCAGAGCAGCCACCGGGAGAGCAGGGGGCTCCACAGGCTGAGTTCTGCGCCCAGGCTCACCAGCACGGATCGGCCGGGCGGAAGCGCCACGACATTGCGAGCCGTTTCCCAGACCCGAACCAGGCTCGAGGCGAAGGGAAGGAATTTCTCGCCGGCCGGGGTTAACCTGGCACCGGCCTTGTTGCGCACGAATACGGGACGCTCCAGTTGTTCCTCCAGGACGCGGATGCGCGCACTCACCGCCGTCTGCGAAATGTTGAGTGCCTCCGCGGCGCCGACGAAGCTGCCGGCTTTCACCACTTCCAGGAATGTTCGAGCGATCGCGTGGTCCAAGCTTTTCCGTCCAGCGAAAATAACCGCAATAAAATTGCGCATAAACAGCAATAGAATTCATTTGTCACGGGTAATCAATCCGGCCATTTTTGAGACTGCAACATGAGGAGCAGCAAGAATGTCCGAGCGCACGCCGGCTGAGTTCCATCCGGAAACCGTCGCTGCGGCATATGGCGTTGCCAGCGATACCGCCTTTGGCGCGGTCGCGCCGCCACTCTACCTTTCCAGCACCTACGAGTTTGCCGGTTTCGATGCGCCCCGCGCTTACGATTATGGCCGGGTCGGCAATCCCACCCGTGACCTCGTGGCGGAGGCGATCGCCAGACTGGAAGGTGGCGCGGGTGCAGTGATGACACCGAGCGGCATGGCGGCGCTTGATCTTCTCATTGGCCGTCTCCCGGTCGGCAGCCTGGTTGTCGCTCCGCACGACTGCTATGGCGGAACGATGCGGCTCCTCAAGGCACGGGCCGAGCTTGGCCAGATCCGGCTCGCGCTGGTCAACCAGTCCGACATGGAGGTCTTCGGGCAGCAACTCCGCGACCACCCGGCACTGGTGCTGATCGAGACACCCAGCAACCCCCTCTTGCGGGTTGTCGATATCGCGGCGCTGTCGACGCTCGCGAGAAATGCAGGCGCCCGGGTGGCTGTCGACAACACCTTCCTGTCTCCCGCCTTGCAGCAACCCTTGTCACTCGGCGCCGATTATGTGCTGCATTCGACGACGAAATTCCTCAACGGCCATTCCGACGTGATTGCTGGTGCCGTCATCGCCGCCGACCCGGAGGAGGCGAAGAAGCTCAAGCATTGGGCCAATGTCACCGGTGCGATCGCGTCACCGTTTGATTCCTGGTTGACGCTGCGGGGCCTTCGAACCCTCTTTGCGCGAATGGCGGGTCAGGAACGCAACGCCATGGCGGTCGCAGAACGGCTGCGAGGCCATCGCGCGGTCGCCCGAGTGCACTATCCGGGACTTGCCGATCACCCGGACCATGTGCTCGCCAGCCGTCAGCAGACGGGTTTCGGCGCGATGATGAGCTTCGAGCTTGTCGGCGGGATCCCCGCCGTGCAGCGCTTCGTAGGCGTGGTGCGCGGTTTTACGCTGGCCGAATCTCTGGGCGGCGTCGAGAGCCTGGTCGCCCATCCGGCGACCATGACCCATGCCGACATGGGGCCGGAGGCGCGGGCAAACGCCGGCATCAGCGACGGGCTCCTGCGGCTCTCGGTCGGCCTGGAACACATCGATGACCTTCTGGCGGGCCTCGAGGTCGGCCTGCAGGCGGCAGAGAGCCTGTCAGAGGTCGCATAATGATCGACGACGATGATCCACGCTCCTTCGCCTCACCGGCCTGCTTTCTGCACGAGATCGACCCCGTTTACGCGGGCTTGGCCGATCCACGGGACATGACGGCCTGGGCGAATATCAAGCGCTGGCGCACGAGCGAGCGTCAGCGCTTGATCGCGGAGCGTCTTGCCGTTCCCGTCGAGGTTCGCACTGCAGCCGGAGAAGCGATCGCCGCCCGTGTCCTGGCCGAGATCGGAGATGTCGAGGGTCGTGTCGTCAGCGCCTATTGGCCGTTCCGTGGGGAGCCTGACCTTCGTTCGTTGATGCAGGAGGTCATGAGACGGGGTGGCCGTACCGCTTTACCCGTCGTGGTGGAAAAAGGACTGCCTTTGGAATTCCATTTGTGGCAGGCCGGGCAGCCACTGACGCGAGGGGTCTGGGGGATACCCTTTCCGGCTGAAAAGCGATCCTGCATTCCGGATGTGGTGATCGCGCCGGTCGTTGGCTTCGATCATGGATGTTACAGGCTCGGCTATGGCGGCGGCTTCTTCGACAGGACGCTTGCTGCCATGCAGGCCAGGCCCAAGGTCATCGGCGTCAGCTATAGTGCGGCGAAGCTTTCGACAATTCACCCGCAAAAGCATGACATCCCGATGGATCTGGTCGTGACAGAGGCCGGAACAGCGCGCCGCTAGCGGTCGTTACTGATCGGGCCATACCAGCCGGGCGCGTGACAAGTAAGACGCCTGATGGGGCGGATCGCCGGTCCGGTCGATGGTCATCAAGTCGCCCGGGCCAGACAACAACATCCGAACCACTGGTTCGGCGAGATAAGGTTTGAGCAAGAGAGATGCCGAGATTGGGACCCGCCAGCGAACTCTTCATTGAACGCCATCTCGTTCCCGAGCTTAGAGCCTGGCGGGGAGAGATGTCCCTGGCCGCCGTCTTCTGGATCTATGGTGTTTTCGTCAGCGCCGAACTCGCGATGCTGCATGTGATTGCCCTGTACCTGGACCAAATCTGGGTTCAGCAAGCCGTTATCCTTGCCTTTGCGCTCTATACGCCGGGGATTCTCGTCGCCATCTGGCGCTGCGCGGACAACGCGTCTCCCTTCTGGGCCACCATGGTCAGGTGGCTCACCGTGGCCTGGAGCCTGAACACTGCATTCATCCTTCTTTTCCTCCAGGTCGATCTGCTGATGCGCTTCGCCCGGGGATAGGGAAGGATAAACCGGCCATATCGTGAGCTTCCTGAGGGAGAAGCGGAAGCTATCGGAAAGGAGGGTGTCTTGAGAGTAGAGGACATACTTGGAGTGGCGCGGGAACGGCTCGCCACCGTGGCCGAAGACGCATTGCTGATGGACGCGGCAAAATTGCTGAGCAGTCCTGGCTGCAATCTCGTTGTCGTCTGCGATGACGGCGGAAAGGCGATCGGCGTCATTACAAAGACAGACATTGTCAACCGCATCAGCCATTGCACGGGATGCAGTTGCTCGATGCCGGCCTCAAGGGTGATGTCGACGGAGATCGTGTCTTGCCGATCGAACGACGTTCTGAGTGATGTATGGTTTGCGATCAGGAAGCGTGGTCTGAAGAACGTCCCGATCGTGGATGACCGCTTGGCGCCGATAGGCGTGGCCAATGCGCGAGACGTGCTTCAGTCTCTCCTTGAGGACGTTGAACATGAGGAAAAATTGCTTCAGGACTACGTGATGGGTGTTGGTTACCAATAGGGCCAGTTCCGCGGAAACGGTGGTCCCGCACGTCACCCCGCTTCATCGACGGTACTCGCGCCACCTGCGCTGTAAGCTTCCTTCGCCCGTGACCGCTAGACCGATGCGCCTCTCGGAACATGTCTCTCGAGTTCAGGAGATCGCTTCCTTCGGCCCATTCAGGCGGGAACCCCAGTCTTCCACCTCACCGTTTTGCAGACGGCGCTCTGCCAGATTGCGCCAGCTATCCGGGAGGCCGGAAAGGGCCGCGAAGGCGGCCAGGGCCGGGCGATTGAGCTTGTCCTTGTAGAATAAATCGTTGACCCGCGTCAGAGGCCAGTCGGGCGCGGAACGTTCCTCAAGTGAAGCATGGTCGTGCGCTTTGATCTGGCCCGGTTCTATCACGCGGAAATACCAACCGGAGCGGCCGGTTGCCTGCACCCGACGCGCCATGTCGCGCACCGCAAAGCGGATATTCAGCTTCCAGCAGGGCTGCCTGCCTTGGGAGACTTCCAGCAGTGCTTGTCCAACTCGCCACCGATCTCCCAGACATAGGTCGGCCTCGGTCGCGCCGTCGACCACCAGGTTTTCTCCGAAGCCGCCGGTTCGGAATTGATCCGCGGCATCCGGAAGGTCCCGCACCCATTGGGGATAGTGCGCCGCGCTATAGGCATGGATTGCCTTGTCGGCGCCGCCGTGGTGGCGAAGATCCGCCTGTTCGTCACCCACTAGACCCAGTGCTGTTGCCAGAAGTGGAACCGTGACCGGGTGTTTGTCAATCGCCGACCGTGCTGTTCCCGGTCCAAAGGGCTTCGCTCGACCTATTCTAACTTCAGCGATCGCAAACTGTCTTATCTGGCTGGGCAATTCCGTCTCTCCGGTCAATCTGACAGTCGGTTTTGCAGAAACGGGGATTTGAGTTCTTTGCGTGGAGACAAAGACCCCGCTCTCAACTGCCGCATTGTAGCTGCTGATCCGTGGAAGGGAAACCAAAGCATATGATATCGGCAAATGGAAAGAAATCGGTCGTGGACGCATCTTCGGGCGAGCGCTGCCCTGACTGGGATCCCCGCAGCGCTGAGGTCCAGATCGACCAGATCCGTGCGTATGATCACATGCGCGAAACCTGTCCGGTCGCCTACAGCGACTATCTTGGTTGGTCCCTTTTCCGCCATGCCGATATTCTGCAGGTGCTCACCGATCACGAAACGTTCAGCAATGTCGTTTCACGGCACCCATCGGTGCCCAACGGCATGGATCCTCCACAACATACAGTCTATCGACGGATGATCGATCCCTATTTCACCCGGGAACGGGTCGAAACCTTCGAGCCTGAATGTCGACGGGTCGCCGGCGATCTTCTCGAGGCGCTCGGGACTGCCCCCTCCTTCGAAGCGATGACCTGTCTCGCCGAGCCGTATGCCGTCGGAATCCAGTGCGGTTTTCTCGGCTGGCCCGCGTCGCTGCATGAGCCATTGCTTCAATGGGTGCGCAAGAATCGCCAAGCCACGCTTGCGCGCGATACCGATGCCATGGCAGCCATCGCCCTCGAATTCGACGGGCATATCCGCTCCCAGCTCAAATGGCGAGAAGAGGCCGGCGACGCCGCGCCGGACGACATCACCACCAGCCTCGTCCGCCAGACGGTAGACGGCAAGCGGCTCGATCACGGCGAAATCGTCAGCATCCTGCGCAACTGGACGGTGGGGGAACTGGGTACGATTGCGGCCTGCGTCGGCATCATCGTGCATTTTCTTGCCGAGACCCCCGAGATCCAGACCGGGCTGCGCCTCGACCGATCGGGCCTTTCACCGGCAATCGAGGAAATCCTGCGCTTGCACGGGCCGTTGGTTTCGAATCGGCGAACGGCACTGCGGCCCGTGATGATCGGTGGGAGTCGGATCGAAGCCGGCGAACGGATAACGGTGATCTGGACTTCGGCCAATCGCGACGCCCGGGCCTTCGAGGCTGCTGACCGGTATTGCCCCATGCGCGACCAGGGGCCAAACCTGCTTTACGGCGCGGGCATCCACATTTGTCCGGGTGCTGCCCTGGCGAGAATGCAGTTGAGAGTGATGATCGATGAACTGCTGAGCAGGATCAGGCCGTTTTCGCTCCTGACGGGCACGGAGCCATTGCGTGCGGTCTATCCCGCAAGCGGCTTCGCCTCGGTCTCCCTGCAGATCGACCGATAAGGGTATGTGGGGAAGAGCAGATAGGAATCGTCGGAGGGGGAGCCATGACGCCGAGCGCACCTCGGGTTCTCGGAAGTGCTGGCCCCGAACCTCGGCACCGCTGATCCGAAACGGGGACGCGAGACGGCTACCCGATTGCTCTCGCGTCCCGCAGGGGTTCTGTTACCGCTCGATGCCGTTATGCACGCCGGCTTCGGTGAATGTAGCCATGCCGAGGTGGCATCTCAGCGCCGCTCTTGCCAAGAGAGTGGCCAAGACTGCCCCGGTTCCTTCGCCCAATCGCAAATCAAGATCGAGAAGCGGCCGCAATCCGAGATGGGCGAGAAGCCGCCGATGCCCGGGCTCCATCGAGCTGTGACCGACCATGCAGTGCGCCAGGCTTCCTGGTCCGCTGCAGTGAAGCGCGAGGGCGGCTGCCGAGCAGATGAAACCATCGAGCATGACGGGTATGGCAAGCAGGCGCGCCGCGACAATCGATCCGGCCATCGCGGCGATTTCGCGTCCGCCCAGGAAGCGCAAGGCGTCGAGCCCATCGCTTATGGCGTTTCCATGCAGTCTAACGGCCTTAGAGACGACTTCGACCTTGCGCTCTACCGTTCCGATCGAGATCCCGGATCCTCGCCCGCACCAGTTCGCCGGGTCGCCGCCCAGAAGGGCGAAGCATATGGCCGAGGCAGCAGTCGTGTTGCCGATGCCCATCTCGCCGGGGCAAAGCACGCTGGCGCCCGGTCGAACCGCATGCATCCCGGACTGGAATGCATCGAGGAACTCGCCCTCGGTCATGGCAGGGGCATTTAGGAAGTTGTTGACGGGGCGAGCCAGATCGAGCGGCACGACGGTCACCTTGGCGCCCAGCTCGGCACTCAACTGATTGATAGCCGCTCCGCCGCGCTCGAAGTTCTGCACCATCTGCTCGGTGACTATCGGAGGATAGGCCGACACACCGGTTTCCGCCACGCCGTGATTGCCCGCGAATACGCACACTTGCGGATCATCCATGACCGGGGGATAGCGTCCTTGCCAGCAGGCCAGCCACGCGACGACCTCTTCGAGCCTGCCGAGACTTCCCGGTGGCTTGGTCAATATCTCCTCTCGCGCCGCGGCCGCGCCAGCTGCGTGTTCGTTTCCGGGCGGCAGGTCCTGCAGTATTCGGCGCAGGGCTGAGAGGTCTTTTATGGGTGCAAGGGATTGTTGCCTTGTCGAAAGGCTGCTTAGGTCAGACATACGGGTCCTCCACGTGACACCGAAGCTCGCATGAGCAATCGCCCCGCCCTTTGCCATCGGGCGGTTTCAGGATGTGGCAACGCGTCTTCTGACTTCCAGCTTGACCGGGTGCAGGCACCTTCCCATCCGGCAAGCGGACAGTGGCGGCCAATGCCTCCTCACACACGTATCTGGTTACAGCGGCGGGACCGTCCCGGAATTTCACCGGGTTCCGTTAGTTGCAACAGGTTCCGTAAGGCATGCACTCCCGACCGACAATCTGAAAGGCGACTTCAATCAGGCGGCAGATGACCTTTTCCGGCGAAAACTCGGGAGTGCTTGCGCTGGCTCAAAGAAGCGGGCGTCGTGTCCACTTCCTATGTTTGAAGATCGGCGCCACTCGCCCGACTGGTGTTTCCAGCTTCCTGGGAACAAATGCGGCTTTGCTGTCACTGAAGGTCTTCGACGATGAACTCGATGGTATCCCCAGAACGCCGTGTGGTATCCCGGCCAATCGAGGACAATCGGCGGAAAACCGCGACAGCATTGGAAATCTTCCCAATCGGCACGATCCTCACGGCTTCTGATCGCGCCGATGGACCAGTCTATCATATCCACGAGGGATGCATTGTGCATAGCCGGCTTACGGCCAACGGCATTGCGCAGGTCGTTGACGTCTATGGTCCCGGCCGTATCTTCGTCCATCCCAGTAGGCCTAGCTTAGCCGAAGTGCGCATAGAATGCCGGTACGAGGTGCTCAACCTTCGCAAGCACGCCCGCATGATTCACGAATCTCTCGTCGAAAACCTTGATCGTTCCCACCGGCATGTCGCGCTCTTGTGCGGCAAGACGGCCGTTCAAAGAATCGCCACGGTCCTTATGGATCTCGCCCTGCAATTCGGTGTTGACCCAGTTTCATGCGGGACGCTGAGTCTCCCGCTCACGCGGACCGAGATCGGCGATTGGCTCGGCTTGAGAGGTGAGACAGTCTCTCGCGTCTTCAGTCAGTTAGTCCAGCAGAGGGCTATTTCCCTTGATACGAATCGCCGCCTTTGCGTCAAAAACTGGCAAGCGCTTTCCCTCATTGCCGATGGTGTCGACCGGTGCACTGGGAGGGCGATGGCGATCTAGGTCATGTGACGGACACAATTGGTCGGCGCAATTCGACAGATCAGCCTGACGCGGAGGCTTGCCCGTGGTTACCCTTGGTGCGGCCTTCGTGTCGCGCGTCACCTATGGTAGAAAAGCGGTCCATAACATAGCCGACAATGTCATTGTCGCAGCACGCTGCCATGCATTCGTAGGCGTCACACATCCAGTTACAGTCCGGGTCGTTCGCTCGGCAATCGGGGATACGTCCAGTAGATGGACGCAGACTGTCCATCCCGGTTCGTAACAGCCCCCCCGACGGAGGGCTTGTATTCGCCGTTGCTCGTCACGGTTTTTCTCCTTTGAACGACGTGGTCGGCGTCAGCCGGCGAAGCGAGGGAAAAGCACGTTGTTCTCCAGATGCATATGCTCAACGAGGTCTTCCGAAAACTTCTTCGCGCTGGTGTAGAGGGCACGCCACGAGTTGCAAGCACCATCCGGCAAAGTGAAGCCACCGGTGACATGTTCGAGTGCGGCCAGATGCCGTGCCTCCACGTCGTGCTCATGGCGCATCTGCGCGATCGGGTGGGCCAGTACGACCTCGTCGTTCTGCTCCATCAACGGGAATAGAATGGCCTCCTCCCGGCTCATGTGGCCTTCGAGATCGGCCTGGATGCACTCCAGGAGATTGGCGAGGCCGACAGGGGCTTGAGGATGGGCGCTATGCACACGCTCGACTTTCTGTGCGAGTGGAATCAGCCATGCCAGTTCACTGCGGTGTGTTTCGTGGTAGCGGCTGCGCAGGTGGTCGATCAGTTCCGCCGTTCTCTCCGGAGCCTCCCGGTGGCTGGCAAGCATTAGCGTCTGCAACTCCGTCAGTAGCACGTCTGGCGAAAGGCCGGCTTTTTCCGCGGCCTTGTCGATCCGTTCAGAGCCGCCGCAGCAGAAGCTAATCCCGTGGCGACGGAACAGGTCGGCTGCTCCTGGCACGGTCGTTGCGACCTTTCCGACTGGCTGGCTGAAATCGATATCCGTCATGGCCGTTCCTTCATTCATGGACCTATCGAGCCTTCAGGCTCGATCATATCGGTGAGCTTGCAGGCGTTTCCCCGTCTGGTCGTTGCGCTGTCGCAAACACGTCGCAACGACCAGACGGCACCAGCAGTGTGTGGATCGACGACGGTCAGTGCGCGAGCGCGACATTCGTTGCCCGGGAAATCCCTTCGACGACTATCTCCCTTTGGTGGAAGCCGTGAAAGGCGGGGCAGCCGGTTTAGCTAGTTCACCTGTTACGGGGAACCGTTGATGATCATTCTACTGGACGGCCGCGCAGGGATGGCGAAATCCATTTATTAGAATGACTATAAGGAGATGGGAGTTGATAAATGATTCATGTTTGATCTTGAGCAGTAGTCAACTTATTGAGCCGATAAACACAACAGGCACTTATGCACTTATCCTCCTGGCAGCCAAGCTGGGCCTATCGGTTCATGGCAATAGACTTCGCACCGTATTTTGCCCACATCTCCGATGACACGCTGTCGAGGGCATTCACAGCGAGAAGGGCGGCAATGCCGTTTCGTGGCAGGAAGCGGGTGGAAGCAGATAAGGTGTCGTCACGTTGGCAGGAGATGTTCGCAAATCCTGTTGCAGGCAATCTCGAAGCGGCAGGCTCGCCTATGTCCACATACCCTTCTGTGCCAATCACTGTCTGTTCTGCGGCTTCTTTCGCAATGCTTATACATCACGTGCAGCGGGCGAATATGTGGAGCTCCTGATCCGCGACATCGAGCGCGAAGCGGAGTATGCCGCGGCGAAGAGCGAGGAGATCACGGCGATCTATCTCGGTGGAGGCACCCCGAGTGCGCTGACTGCGGCCGAATTGTCAGGACTGTTGCTGACCCTGCGTCGCCATCTGCTGTTGCTGCCGACTGCGAGATAACGGTCGAGGGCCGGATAAGTCATCTCGACGACGAGAAGGTTGTTGCGTGCCTGGAGGCGGGGGCGAACCGCTTCTCCATTGGCGTACAAAGCTTCGACACCGAGGTTCGCCGCCGTCAGGGGCGGTGCGCGAGCCGGGAGGAAGCGATCACCTTCCTTGAGCGGCTGAAGCGGTATAACGGCGCGGCGATTGTGATCGACCTAATGTATGGCCTGCCCGGCCAGCCGCTCGATGTCTGGCAACGTGACCTCGCTACCGCAGCAGCCATCGCGCCGGACGGAATCGATCTCTATGGTCTCAACCTCATTCCCGGCACGCCGCTCTTCACCGCGATCCAGGGTGGCAGCTTGCAACCGCGCCCAGCCTTGCCGACCTCGGACGATATTACCGCATCGGCAGCGATTTCCTGAACGAGCGATCATGGCGGCAGGTCAGCAACAATCACTGGGCACGAACGCCGTTGGAGCGCAATCGCTACAACCGGATGATCAAGGAGGGGGCGGATTGCCTGGCTTAAGGCGCGGGTGCTGGTGGAACGCTGGGCAATCTGAGTTTCGGACTTACGGGGGAGTTATCGGAGTTTTCGGAAGCGGTCCTGGCGGGTCAAAAGCCTATCGGCATGCTTGCCTCGACGGATAGCCTGCGCCCCCTGAGTGATTTGGTCATTGGGGACCTGAGATAGGCAGGCACGACCTGCCGGCCCTTGATCAAACGGCAGGGCAGGCGTTGAGCCTGAAGCTGCGCCCATTACTGGAGCGGTGGTCCTCCGCCGGGCTGCTGACCCTATCGGGACCGGTGATCGATCTCACCGTCGCCGGACGCTTCTGCTACGCCAATCTTATCACCGCACTTCACAACTTCATCGAAGCAAGGGTGCTGCCAGAAAGCGCAGCGGCCTGACGCTCGTCCCAACAAGGAGAGGATTCGACATGAACCTGACACAACACACAACGGATGCGACGGAAACCATAAGGAATGCGATCCTGGCAAAGCCTGACGGGATTCTGGAGCATCTGGCCGAGGAACATGGCGTTTCGCTCAGGGCGGTCATTGATTGCCTGCCTGACGATAGCGCCACGGCGGCAACCTGCGCTCGTTTCGTCGACGTCCTGAGTGATGTCGCCGACTGGGGCGACATCACCTTCATCTGCCATTCGAAGGATGCCGTCGTCGAATTCTGCGGTCTGTTTCCAACGGGGCGAATGGGCCTATGGCCGCTCGCACCCGTCGTCCGAGCACGCGACGCCGACCTCATCAGATGGCTTGACGGGTTCAACCGATCAAGACCACACTTGGCACTCAACGGCCGAACGGCCTTCGCCGAAGTGAACAACCTCATGAGAACTCAGACCTAGGCGGCTGGGCTTACGCAATCTTCCTGCACACAACAAGCGGGCCGTAGAAGACCACGAAGCCGAGGAAGGCAAGGATCCACAGGAGCCCTGCGAGCGGCAGAAGGATCATGGTGAATTCCGGGGCGAGGGCTGCGCCGATGCGAAGCGCGGCGGCGAGCGCGATCGGGACATAGATGCCGAAGGTGGTCGTGGCGGGCGAGCGCAGCGCCTGACCCGAATGGCCGCGTGTTGCCCGGGTCATCACGGCAAGCGTCATGGCACCGATCGCCCCCGAGGTCCAGGCATGGATGCCGGCGGTGCGCAGGCCCGCATCGTCCAGCAGAAGGGCAGCGCCGCTCAGCAGGAAGCCCAGCGGAACGAAGAAGAAGGCGACGTGCAGGATCGTCACCAGCGGCTCGGCCAGCGTGCGTTCCGGCCTCCAGCGGAGCTGCCGGACGAATTGGGCGATCCCCGCGCCAAGCAAGGCCAGGCCGGCGAGAGGAGCAAGGACAGGGACGGCTGAGGAAACGGGCCAGGCGGCAAGCGCCAGCCCGGACAGCACCATGACGGCGAGGTCGAAGCGTTCGAAGCCCGGCGGGATCGGGCCCGGATTGTTCTGGCGCAGCCAGTTTCCGGTAAAGCTCGGGATGATCCGGCCACCGATGAGCGCGATCAGGAAAATGATCGTGGCGATCGCCATCCGGTCGGCCATATCGATGCGCCCGTAGCGATCGAATTCGTGGAAGAAGGCCAACTGCGCGGCAAAAAGTACGCCGATGACGGCGACGACCTTGTAGTTGCGGCTGTTGCGGGCGGCGGCGAGTTCTCTCAGGATCAGACCTGCCAGCACCGGAAGGAAGGCGCCGGCCACGGTCAAGGCGGTATAACGACCGATCGTCTCCGAGCTGGCGATCGCCAGGCGCCCCGCAAGCCACAGCCCGAACAGCAGCCCGAGCGGCCAGCCGGAAAATGCCTTTCGGCCGGTCCAGTTGGGCACGGCGGTGAGCAGGAAGCCGGCAATGACGGCAGGCACGAAACCGAACAGCAGCTCGTGCTGGTGCCAGGCGACCGGCGACAGCGCCGTGGGCACGTGGATGAAACCGAGGAACCACGGCACCCAGAGCGCGATCATCAGCGCGGCATGCAGGGCCGCGGCGATGAAGAAGGGGCGGAAACCACCCGAGAAGAAATGGGCGATCACTGAGGGTAAACGATTGGCGGCACGATGGGACATTCTCAGCAGCTTTCGGAAGCAAGGGTTGCGCTCGACCAGAGCAGGGGGAGATAGGTCTTCAGCCAGAGCGCCAGGGACAGACCCCAGAAAACCGCGGAAAGGCCATGCGGGCCGCCCGGGAGCGGGAGCCCGGGCAGGAATTCCGGTGCGATACGCAGGAGCACAGCCCCCAGCATCAGGAGCATGGCGATGCGGGTCGACGGAGCGAAGACGAGCGGCTGGCCCGTGTGGAGAAGGCCGGCGATCGACAGCACGGCGAGCACGCCGATGCCAAGGCCACTCATCAGCATGAGATGTAGGGCGCCGACGAAGGGCAGGGGCAGCCCGGTCAGGGACAGCCCGCCGAGCACGAGCCCGGCGCCGGCAAGGGCGCTTGACAGCCAGAGCCCCGCGAGTTCGGCCCTGAATGCCTCCCGCCCGACAAATCCTTCGGCGACCCGATCGAGGAAGGCCGCGCCGGCGGCGATCATCAGATAGCCGCGCAAGGCATCGGATTGACCCGTTGCCTCGGCGACCAGCAGGAGGCCGACGAGAGCAGGCGCCAGGTTGATGCGACCTGGATGGGGGCGGTAGGGCGAGGTCGCCTCGCTCGGATCGAGTACCAGATTGGTCACCGGCACGGTGATGCGCGCGATGGCGAGGCCGAGAAGGCCGAGAAAGGCGATGGCCCCGAACCGGATCGCCCTCTCACCGACGTCGAAATCGCCCTGCAGCATGGCGAGCCGCAGACCGCCGGCGGAAAGCGCCAGCGCCGCCAGCAGGGCGGCAAAGCCGAGCAGGCCGGTCGTCCGGAGGCGCCAGGACAGGAACAGCACATAGGCCAGCAAGAAGAGCAGCCAGGCCTGGTCGGCCAGAGCCGCCACGAGGATCAGCGGCTCGAAGCCGACGAGGCCGGCAAAGCGCGCCAGCCCCCAAAGCCCCGCCAGGACCGGCAGCGGACGGCCGCTCAGCCGTGGCGTGTCGGTCCACTCGGGCAGGGCGGAGGTGAGGAAGCCGATGAGTGCGGCACCGAAGGAACCGATTATCATCTCCTGCGCATGCCATTGCCCCGGCGCCGTGGCGCTCACAAGCGGCAGGCCGAAGCTCCAGAGGAAGACCCAAAGCAGCGGCCAGAGCGCGGCATGCAGGGCGGCCAGGGGGAAGAACAGCCGAAGCCCCTCGCCGGTCATGGCGTCGAAGAGACGGTTTCGGGCAACGGGGGGAGCGATACGGACCGCGATCATGCCACGCTCCGCTCGTCGCAGTCGTTGACATGGGCAAACAGCGGGTCGTTCCCAAGCATGGCTTGCACGGTCTCGAAGATCATGGCGTCGTTGCGTACCCCCGGTACAAGGGGCACCGTACGGCTGCCGAGAATGCCGTGTCCGTGGCGGTCAAGGACGAGGATGCGGTGGGCGATGCGCACCGCCTCGGCAAGGTCGTGTGTGATGAACAGGCCACAGCGTCCGGAGGCGGCCACCGTATCGATGACGATGTCCTGCATGCGGCGTTTCAGGGCCACATCGAGGGCGGTGAAGGGTTCGTCGAAGAACAGGAAATCCGGCTCCGCCGCGAGTGCGCGGGCGATCGCTGTGCGCTGGCGCATGCCACCGGAGAGCTGCGCCGGATATTTCGACAGATCGGCCGGTTCGAGAGCGACACGGGCGGCAACGGCTTCGACCCTTTTGCGCCGCTCGGCACACGAGAGCCGGTGCCGGCTGAGCCCAAGGGCGATATTGTCGGCAGCCGTGGCCCAGGGCATCAGCCGCGGCTCCTGGAAGATGACCGCGTGCTCGCGATAGGCGCGTGTAACCCGGCCGAGGCGGGGGTCGACGAGGCCCGCGGCGATATGGGCGAGCGTGCTCTTGCCCGAGCCGGAGGGTCCGACCAGGGCCACCAGTTCTCCGGCCGCGATCTCGAGATCGATGCCGTCCAGCACCGTGCGCCCGAGAAAGGCGTGACCGACGCGGTCGAGCTTGAGCATCGTCATCTCTTGACACCCCAGGGCCTTGCCGCCTCGCGCCAGGTTTCGAATTCCGCGCGCAGGGGCTGGAGCAGTCCGTATTCCACGCCGATCAGTGCGGCGACCGACAGCAGGATCCACGCGAGCGCCGCGGCGACGTCGAGATTGGCGCGGGCAACGGCCAGCGCCTCGCCGACGCCACCGGCATTGGCCAGCAGCTCCGCCATGACGGCCGCCTTGAAGGCGGTGCCGAGCGCCATTACCAGGACGGGAAACAGCGCGTGGAGCATCTGCCGCAGAGCGACGCGGAAAAGGCGGGTAAAAGGCCCCGCGCCGGCGGCGCGGGCCATCTCGTCGAGGCCGCGGTCGCGGGTGGCAACGCCCTCGGCCGCGCCGATGAAGGCGATCGGCAGACAGGCAATTGCGGCTGTCGCGACGACCGTGCCGGCGCCATTGCCGAACCAGATCATCAGGAGGACGATCCAGGCGATCGGCGGCACGCCGAGGAGCAGCGTGACCTGCGGCCGCGCGAGCCGCATCAGCGCCGGATGATAGCCGGCCAGGACGCCGACCAGCGTTCCGATCCCGGCGGCAGCGGAAAAGCCGAGCAGTGCGCGCCCGGCGGTTGCGCCGACCAGCGCCCAGTTCGCCTCGTCCTTGAGCAATCCGGCCAGGCTGGCGAGGGTCTCCGCCGGCGATGGCAGAATGAAGCTGCCATAGGCTTCATGACCGAGCTGCCAGGCGGCGGCAAAGACCGACAGTCCCGCAAGGCCTGCCCAGGCAGACCAGAGGAATCGTCCGGCCCGGCCGGCGCGATCGGCAATCGGCATCATCGGCGTTCCTAAAGGTAAAGTGTCTCGTCCGGCATCCTGCCGCCGATCATCTGCGGGTTGACCTTGGCGATCGCGGTCAGCAGGGCGTCTATGGCGGGCCGCGCGGCCTTGGCCGGCGTGGCCACCAGATTGGAATGGGGGATTGCCTTCTCGATCACCGGCCAGGGCAGTTCCAGCGCGGAGGCAGCATGGCTGGCGGCGTCCGCCGGATTGGCGATCACGGCGGCCGTCGCTTTCTCGAGGGCCGCCAGCAGCGGGGCGGCCCTGTCCGCATGTTCGGCGAGGAAGGATTGGCTGAACGCGAGGCCGGCCTGCGGCATGGAGGGCCCGAGCCCGGTCACCTTGCCCCATTCGATCTGCATGTCGATGGCACGATAGACGGTCTTTCCCGAGGTTGCCGCCTTGACCATGGCGGCGCTTGCCGCCGGTTCCGGCACCAGCGCGATGTCGATGCGCCCGGCAAGCAGCATCTGGATCGCTTCGATCGGCGTGCCGGCCCTGTCCACCTCGACATCGGCAGTGCCGAGTCCTTGATGCGCCAGAACGGCGTCGAAGACGAGTTCCGGCGTGTCGTTGGGGAAGGGGACCGTGATCCGGCGGCCTTTAAGATCGGCGATCCGGGTGACCGCTGCGTCGGTTGAGATGACGTAGAGAAGGCCGTCGGTCATGACATTGGCAAGCTTCACGCCGAGCCCGCGGGTGTGCAGATTGGCCGCCGCCGTGACGGGCATGACCACGGCCTGCATCGTGCCTGACGTCAGGCCGGCGCGCATTTCGTCCGGTGTGCGCCAGACCTTGAACGAAGCCTTGTCTGCAACCCCGCGCAACAGGCCGGCGCCGACGGCATAGGCGAGCGTAATCGAGGGCCCGGCCGGCGGGCCGTAGAGGATGAGTTCGCCGAGGGCGGCCGCCTCGGCGCGTCGGATCCAGGGCAGGGAGAGAGTGCCTGCCAGACCGGCGCAGACCGCGCGACGCGAAAACATGATCGGCGACGCCGCCGTGTTGATGTCGGCCCCTGCGGTTTCGCGTGCATGACTGCTGTTCGGATTCATCGGGGCGTCTCGCATAAACATGATTAGATTAGTCATGTAATAGGGCGTGCCGCATCGCTCTTCTTTGTGCCAGGACAAACAACCTCGGCGGCCTGTTGCGATTCAGGCGAAGACTTCCCGCCCCTCCGCCTTGGCGGCAAGCAGCGTCTCGATCATCAGCCTCTCGGAAGACACGTGCCGGCGCAGGCCTTCGAGGAATCCCCGCAGCATGTAGCGGACGGTTTCCGGTGGCAGCGGGCATCGCCCCTCGGCCATCGTCTTCAGCGTCTCGACCATTTCCTCGCAGGCCAGCCCGTCACAGCGATGCTCGGCCTTCAGCCGCTCGATCATCATCGCGGCAAAACATGAGCCGGCATTCTTGTCGAAGTCGGGAAAGAGGATCCGCTCCTCCAGCCTGTGCGCCCGCGTCAGCAGCGGACCGAGGCCTTCCGCAACGTGAAGGCACACCGCGCTTTCGATATCGAAGGGAATGGAATCGGAAATCTCCTCGAGGGTCAGGCAAAGGCGCAGCAACGCGGCGTGATTGCGCTCGAGCTCCACGAGTCCTGCGGCATCCAGTTCGATGGTCATGGACATGGTTGTTTCCCCTTGGAGCATGCCAGAGATTTGACCCGCTCCACCGGTTCGAGGCGCGGCCTACACCTGACTGCACTCAAAACATCCACCATGTCACGGCTCTTTTCTTTGTCGTGACGCAAGGATTGGGGCGACGCGCCGGGTTTTGCGGCGCGTCGCAGAGTGGCTCGTCAGAAGCGGCTCTTGATGCCGACATAGAAGCCGCGGCCGTCGCCGGGCAGGAAGGCAGCCTGGTCGGCGTTGGCCTGATCGATGATCAGGGTCGAAGAGGCATACTTCTCATCGAACAGATTGGTGATCTCGCCGAACAGCGACACATCGTTGTTGATCCGGTATTCGGTCTTCAGATCGACCATGGCATAGGGATCGGCCCAAAGCGTGTTCATGTTGTCGACCGGCGTCTCGTCCGGCACCCAGTTCAGGCTGGCGCCGAGCGACCAGTCCTCGGTGGCCTGGTAGGAAAGGCTGGTATTGATCACATGACGCGGTGCTCCCGCCAGCCGGTTGTTGCCGCGCAATGGGTCATCGCGGAAGCGGAAGTCCTGGTAGGTGTAGGCGAGGCGTCCTGTGAGCCGGTCGAGGATTTCCGCATTCAGGCCGAGTTCGATGCCGAAGTGGGTCGTCTCATCGGCATTAATCGCGCCGAGGGAGGCGCCGGTCGCATCGCGCAGGCTGAGCAGTTCATTGTCGATCCAGGAATAGTAGGTCGTCACGTCCCAACCAAGGTCGCCATGGCTTCCGCGCCAGCCGAACTCGACGGTGGTGGCCGTCTGGGCCTTGAGATCCGGTGTCGAGAAGGCGGTGGTGGCGAGCCCCGGAATGCCCGGCGCCGGGCGCCCCGGGCTGCTGTTCGGCGTACCGTTGACGGTGGCGAGCAGGTCGTCATGGGTCGGCGGCTCGAAGCTGCGGCTGACGGCGGCGAACAACACCTGCTCGGGCTCCGGCTCGAAGGTTATACCGAGGCTGGGGCTCCAGGCATTGTAGCTATAATCGTAGTCGGTGCTGACCGCTGGCACCGCGCCGTCCGGCAGACGTACGGTCGGGTTGGCTGGATTGTAAGCGATGGTTGGGCGGGTTGCTGCCGAATAGGTGTCGTCGCTGGTGCGGGTGGCGTGGGCGAAGGACAGGCCGGGCGAGATGGTCCAGGTATTGGCGAGCGGAATATTGAAGGCCGAATGGAGCGAGAACGTTGTCGCGTCCAGGTCGTTCTCGCCGAACAGGGGCCCGCGCTGGCCGGATTCGTTGAGATAGTAGTGCCGCTCGGCCGAGCCGAAGGCATGTTGGACGCTCGCCTCGAACAGCGGCAGCAGACTGTCGGCGTCGGGCTGGTAGGCGTAGCGCAAAAGCGCCGTCGCATCGCCGCCGACCGTTTCACGGATGCCCGAGGAGATCGGGAAGCGGAAGGTATCATCGGTATAGGTATAGCCGAGACCTATGTCGATCTGGTGCTCGCCGAGATCGATGGTCGAGCGTGAACCGATCAGATACTGGCTGGCGTCGCGTCGCGGCTTGTCGCGACCGACATTGGGGCCGGGATTGATGACGCCCGACGGGGTGACGACAGGGCCGCTCGACACCTGCGACGGGTCGTTTTCCAGGGCGTCCTTGTTGAGCGGGCCGGCAACGTCGAAGCCGAGATCGGTGTAGCCGAAGAACAGCCGCGTGGTGAGCGTGTCCGACAATTCGGCTTCGATATTGCCGCCGACCGAGACGCGTTCGGAACTGTTGTAGTCGCGAAAACCGTCGCGCCGGGAGATATCGAAATGCAGCGACGCATCGAAGCGTTCGCCGTCGTAGCCGGTGCGACCGGAGGTGCCGACCTGGCCGAAGCTGCCGCCGCTCACCGTGATCTCGGTGCCGGGCGCGGTCGCTGCGGTGGGCGACATGAAGTTGATGGCGCCACCGATGACGGGTGCCCCGAGACGGTTCGCCAGATAGCCGCGATAGACCTCGATCGCCTGGGCGTTCGACGGGTCGGCAAAGCTGGCGATGTAGGAACCGTCGGCGCGATTGATCGGCAGGCCGTCGCGCAGCATCAGAATGCCGCGCTCGACCGGGTTCTGCTGCAGGCCCGAGCCGCGGATCTGGATGCGCGGTTGGTCATGGCCGCCGAAGAAATCCTGGACGATCACGCCCGGTACGCCGGCAAGCGCGTCAGATGCGGTCGGCGAGACGTTGCCGGCATAGGCGTCTTCGGAGATCAGCGCCACCCCGCCGGGCAAATGTTTCAGGCGGTCGCCGATATAGCCGAGCGACGTGTCCCAGCCGCCCTCGACGACGATCGGGTCGAGCACTGTCCCGGCGCCTGGCGCCGCCGATTGGGCAAGGGCCATGCCGCCGCCGAGGGCGGCCATTGCCATGAGAAGGGCGAGCGAGATGCCATGCGGATGGCCGTTGCGATTAGTCGATCGCGGTGCGTGTGCGAAGCCGCGCTGTAGAAATTCCCGTGTCCGAGACATATCTGTTCCTTTCCCCCAAGGTGCTTGGCGGCAAGGTCGTTCCAGCAACAGGATGATGGCGGCTCAGACGAGACCCGGCCTCTCGTACCCTGTCGCCGGGGACCGCCGACAGAGGGGGTAGAGGAAGCGGAACAGACTAAAGCATCGACGGGCCAACGGAGCAGGTAAAATCATGGCCCGCCGATAGCCGATCCAGTGCCTTCGTTCTTTGCGTTGGAGCAAACAGCGCTGCTGTGCGTGATGCCGACGAGACCTTGGAGGTGTGTGACGGGAGGTTCGCCGATCCCCGATCGACTGGAGGAAAAGGCACATTCTGTTTGCTCCGACACAAAGTAGCTTACACTTTTCCATAGTATTCATCGAGGCAGGAGGTGAACCATGTTCGACAACTCTACTCTAAATGCCGCTTTTGGCTCGATTGTCTCCCGTTGGAAGCGATACCAGGATGGCGCGCAGACTCGACATGAGTTGTCGCGTCTGCGCGCCGAGGAGATCGACGCGATTGCCGCTAGCTGCGAGCTTTCCGCCAAGCACTTCATTGAA
Organism: Allorhizobium sp. GW101-3B10; assembly: GCF_059424725.1. Classification (NCBI taxonomy): domain Bacteria; kingdom Pseudomonadati; phylum Pseudomonadota; class Alphaproteobacteria; order Hyphomicrobiales; family Rhizobiaceae; genus Allorhizobium; species Allorhizobium sp. GW101-3B10. Next base: position 168,358 of record NZ_JBWKZR010000002.1, read on the forward strand.
GTCATGAGCCGCGGCCCAGATGCGGCCGACGAGCTCGCAGCGGTCATGAGGGCACTCGGTATGGAATTTCCGCCGTCTCAGTCCGGAGAGCAAAGTATGTTGAATCGGATGAAGGTGGCCTGCGCAGATTGCCGCCAGAAGTCGACTTGTCGCGGCAGCATTAGAAACGGCGCAATTGCCCAGGACTACGAAGCGTTCTGCAATAATGCCGACGCGATCAACGTATTGAAATCAGGTCTTTAAGATCTTCCCTTGAGTGTCGAAAATAGTCGGACTGCTGTCAATTGGGCGCCGTGGGGGCTTGTCCAATCAAGCCGACAGGTTCTCAATCCTATTGGCGCGGACGAAGGTTTCCAGAATAGCGCAGATCATATTAGCGGCCGGAACACTGCCGGAAAGACTGAACTGACGAATGGCGTGTGCGACATGCGGTCCCGATTGCCGAATTCGGCCCCATCTTCGGCTACTGGATTTCGCCGATCCGCAGCCAGAAAGATGCGTTACTGCTAGCGACCTAGTGTTTCTGCCCCGTGAGGCAAATGTTTCAGCAAAATATTGGGTCTGAAAAGGAGGCATGTGCCCAAAAAAAATGCATATTGAATATTCTCGTTAAGTCTCATTTAACCATGGATATGTAGGGTGTCTTTATAGAATAGTTCAGTTTTGCTCCTCCGACTTCCGTCGGTTGTACATGATTTGGCTTACTTAATTCTGCTTTGGCGGCATGACATCGCCATGCCGTATGCGGGGAGGCGCATGTGGAAAAACTGCCCAAGCATGTCAATTTTTGCGAATGCCAATATCTGGCGGCCTTTGCGTTCTCCGACCTATCGGAAGCTGCAACGGGATCATCCTACGACAGATACGGAATCGTTTCGACTGGCGCCCCGCCGGCCGCTGTGGCCGCGTAGTTCCTCGCGGGCCTCTGCACGCCAGAGCATGGCGGCGCACCTATTCGATAACCCCGCCGAAAATCTCTTCATCTACAGATCCTGAATACTGGGAGGTATTCCTATGAGTATTATTCTAAACCCGCGCCGACCATCGGGCACGCAGTTTCAAGACAACGGCCGCCGCAATTCTCGAAGAACTTCGCGGGGCATTCGCACGACGCTACTTCTGGTCGTCGCCGCATTCATTCTCGGCCTGCTCGGCTTCGCTCTTGTCAGCATGAGCACAGCGCTGAACAGCATGCGCACGGCCCAGACGATGCGTGCCAATAACAGTGTGGGAAGCCTCTTCCTCGAGAGTGCAGGAGCGCTCGCGGCGGAGCGGGGCTTGACCAACGCTGCCTTGGCTGCGCCGGCAAAGGCGGATCCTCAGGTGCTGGCGGATATCCAGAGATTACGCGAGCGCAGCCAAACTGCACTCGACGCAGCATTGGACGAAGTCCGCTCGGCCTCCGATTTCCCAGCAAAGGAAGCCCTCATCGCCAAGGTGACGGGGGATCACCAAGGCCTTCAGTCGCTGCGCCTAGCAGTCGATGCACAGCTTGCATCGGAATCATCGGCGCGAGATGCGTCCGTTTCGGCCAAATGGGTGCCGACGGTCACGGCATTGATCATGAGCTCGCAGGAATTGCGCACCTCAGCTCAGGTCGTGCCGTCATCAGCGTTGGCCCGTACACTGATCATGCTGGATCTGAGGCAGGCCATGTGGGTGATCAGCGAATACGCAGGACGCGAGCGGGCAATGATTGGCGGCATGATTGCACGCGACGCCAAGTTCGATTCCGGGACGCTGTCGACGCTATCCGAATATCACGGCCGGGTGGAACAGGCATGGGCGCAGATTAAGGCCTATGAGAAGCGCGAGTTTGCCAATCCGTTGGTTCTAGCGGCAATCCGTGGAGCAGAGGCTAGTTATTTCGGCAGTTTCGAAGAGGTACGGGAACGGGTCTATGCCGCCGGTACCGGTCATGAGATCTATCCCCTCAGCGCGGATCAATGGTTTGCCGCGGCCACGAAGGGCATCGACAGTCTATTGCATCTCTCCGACGCGATCGGCGAAGCCACTGCGAACTACACCCATCTGATCGAGAATGACGGTCGAGACAGCGTCATGATCAGTGCCGCCGTGCTCGTGCTGACGCTTGTTCTGGGCGGATTCGCTTTCTGGGTTGTTGCATATAGGGTGGCAAACCCGATCCAATCCCTGACGGCGACGATGTCGCGCCTGGCCGACGGTGATCTGGAGGTGTCCATTCCCTCGGTGGAACGTGGAGACGAGGTCGGGCAGATGGCCCGCGCCGTCGAGGTGTTCCGCGACGCCGCGATAAACAATCGACGGCTGGAGGCCGAAGCCCTGGACAGTCGCGAACTGAACGAACAGGAGCGGCGTGAAAGGGAAGCTCAAAGGGCAGCCGAGGCGCAGAAGCTGAAGGAAGCAACGGACGCGCTTGCTACGGCTCTGGGCGAGTTGGCGAAAGGTAATGTCGGTTATCGTATCAATACGCTATTCGCCGATGACCTCGACAGGCTTCGCCTCGACTTCAATGAGTCCGCGGCCAAGCTGGAAGATGCATTGCGATCAGTTGGCGACAATGCCTCGGCCATTTATGCCGGTTCAGAACAGATCCGTGCCGCGGCGGACGATTTGGCCAGACGCACGGAAATGCAGGCCGCCTCGGTCGAGGAAACAGCGGCCGCTATCGAACAGATCACGACCGCTGTCCGCGACACCAGCCGCAGGGCAGGAGAGGCTGGCATGCTCGTGTCTCGCACCCGTGAGCAGGCGGAGCGCTCTGGCGTCATAGTCGAACAAGCTGTGGCCGCTATGGGTGCCATCGAGGCTTCATCGCACGCGATCACCAACATCATCGCGGTCATCGACAATATTGCCTTCCAGACAAACCTTCTGGCCCTTAACGCCGGGGTCGAAGCGGCTCGCGCCGGCGATGCGGGCAAGGGATTTGCAGTGGTTGCGCAGGAGGTGCGGGAACTGGCCCAGCGCTCTGCAAATGCCGCACAGGAAATCAAGGCCCTGATCACGAGCTCTGCCGGGCAGGTGCAGTCGGGGGTCTCGCTTGTCGGCGAGACCGGCAACGCCCTGCGGTTGATCGTGAGCGAGGTGCAGGAGGTGAACCGACATGTGGTGGCCATCGTCGAGGCGGCTCGTGAACAGTCTGTCGGCCTAGGCGAGATCAACGAGGCAGTTAACCAAATGGACCAGAGCGCCCAGCAGAACGCGGCTATGGTCGAGCAGTCGTCCGCCGCCAGTCACAGCCTCGCCCTGGAAGCAGGAGCCCTCAACAGCCTGCTAGCCCGGTTCCACTTCGGACAAGGGTCCACAGTGACACGGCCTGCCGCAGCACAAGTGCCCAACGCAAGATCGGCTTTGGCCGCCTGACGGCTCGTTTGGCGGGAGTGCCGAGGACAAGAATCGTTTGGGGGCGGCCATCACGTTGCCGCTCCCATCCGACTATTGCCTCATCGCTCATCAAAAAAGATGAACTGATGTGGATGCCTCCTTCGTCCGGCGGCGGCGGCATGACGCCTGCCTTCCTCCGTGGCGGTGCTCACGTGAGCGCTAGCATCACATCAAGTCTGCAGCACGAATCTCTGCCCGTTGAAGGAAAGTACAGTGAACGTCCAAAGTGCTTCTACGATTCATGGGACATCCGGCGTCTTGCCGACGCGGGAACGCCGTATATCGCTGACCATCCGTGTCCTGCTCCTCTCGATCGTGGCGATTTTTGTGGTCAGCTTGCTCTTCGCGGCTTCCGCCAATCTGCTCTCGGCATGGGGCACCATGCGCAGTGCGCACATCATGCATCGCAATGCCGAAGTTGGTGGTCTCTTTCTGACCGGCGCCAAGTTGCTCGCTATTGAGCGTGGCATTACTAACACCGCACTCGCGGCCCCCGCCGCCGCCGATTCGGAAAAGGTTGCGCGGATTGCCGAACTGCGCCAGCGCGGCGACGCGGCACTCGTTTTGGCATTGGAAAGGGTGCGCGACGTAACTGATTTCACCGGCAAAGATGCCCTGATCGCCACTGTGCACCAGAACCGAGACGCTCTCATTTCCCTCCGGCGCGACGTCGACTTGCAGCTTTCGCTTTCCGGCTCGGCGCGGGATGGTGCTCTTGTGGACCGGTGGGTGCCGACTGTCACGGCGCTCATCATGTCGTTGCAAAACCTGCACGTCACCGCCCAGGAAGTGCCACCGACAGCACTCGTCCACACCCAGATCATGCTTGATCTGCGCCAGATGCTGTGGGTCGTTAGCGAATATGCCGGCCGCGAACGGGCGATGCTCGGAAGCATGATCGTCCGCCAGGATCGCATCGACGACGAAACCCTCGCCACGCTCACCGAATATCGCGGCCGGCTCGAACAGTCGTGGGTGTCGGTTGAGGTCTATGCCGGCCGCGCCTTCGCCAATTCAGCGGTGCTTCGCGCCATTGAGGTGGCGAAGGCAGAGTTTTTCGGCAACTTCAGTACACTGCGAGAGAATGTCTACAAGGCCAGCGCCGAGGGGCGCCCCTATCCCCTTGATGGCGATGAGTGGGTGGCGGCGGCAACCCATGCCATAGACAGTCTCCTTGCCCTTTCCGACGCGACGGGTTTGGCGACCAGCAACGATGCCAGCCAGGCCGCCGCGAGCGGCTTCACGAATCTGGTGGCGAGCTCTGTCCTGCTGGTTGTCGCCGCGGCGCTTGGTGCTTTGGCCTTCTTCATCGTCGTCACAAAGATAACTCGCCCGATCCATGCAATGACTGGTTTGCTGGAAGCCTACAAGACCGCGCTCGACCAGCATGCGATCGTGGCAATCACCGACCGCCGGGGTCGGATCACTCACGTCAACGAACCCTTCTGTCACATCAGCCGCTACGGGCGGGATGAGCTAATTGGCCGCTACCACAACATCGTCAATTCTGGCCATCATCCGCCGGAGTTCTTCACGGCCATGTGGCGCGTTATCGCCGACGGCAGGATCTGGCGCGGCGAGATCTGCAATCGCGCCAAGGATGGTACGCTGTACTGGGTCGATACAACCATCGTCCCCTATTTTAACGAAGCTGGTCGCATGGACGGCTATGTCTCCATCCGCTACGACATCACCAAACGCAAGCTGGCCGAAGCGCACCTGAGCGCGGAGAACGCACGCCGCGAACACGTAGAGACTCTGCTCCGCGACATCATCGAAACCATTCCAGACGGCGTCGCTGCCTTCGACCGAGAGGAGCGTCTGATCCTCAGCAACAGGGCCTATCGAGAACTCCACGACACGATCGCGCAGGATATTGTTCCGGGCGCTCGGTTCGAGGACCTGATGAGACTAGCCTTGGAGCGTGGGCAGTTCGTGCTTTCGAACGATATGGAGGAGGGCATCGCCAGCTATCTTGCTGCCCGCCTCGCCAAATTCCGTCGGCCCGCCGGCCCGTTAGTCCAGCACCTGCGCGACGACCGCTGGCTGCAGGTGCGTGAGCGGCGTTCGGAGTCCGGCAACACGGTGGGAGTGCGCACCGACATCACCGAGCTGAAGCGGGCGGAACTCACCATCAAGGAACAGGCAGAGCGCGATTCGCTTACTGGTCTCTACAATCGCTCGGTGCTTACGGACAGCCTGCAGCGCGCCTGCGCCCGCGCCCGCCGCGGTGGTTACATGGGCGCGCTGGTGGTTGCCGACCTGGACAAGTTCAAGTCGATAAACGATACGCTCGGCCACGACGCCGGAGATGCCCTACTCAGGGCGGTGGCCGCCCGGTTCAGCATGGCGCTGCGCGTAGGCGACATAATCATCCGCCTCGGCGGAGATGAATTCGCCATCATCCTGCCGAGGATCGCCAGTCACGCGGCGCTCGAGCGGCTTATGAGCCGGGTGCGCAAGACCGTTTCGGGGCCCGTATCCATCGGATCGCACAGCATTATTCCCAATTGCAGTTTTGGTGTCAGCCTGTTTCCCGATCAGGCCAATACGCCCAATGAACTGATGAAGAACGCCGACATCGCCCTCTATGAGGCGAAGGGCACCAACCGTGGCGGCTGGCGCATCTTCGACAAGACCATACGCTCGACCCTGGAGCGGCGCGAAAGGCTGGCCGTCGCGCTGCGGAGCGATCTTTCGGCCGGGCGGCTGGCCATTGCGCTTCAGCCGCAAGTCTCGCTCGCCGACGGCAGGCATGTCGGCTTCGAGGCCCTTGCGCGCTGGAATCTCAACGGCCGGCCGGTTTCGCCTGGGGAGTTCATCCCCGTATCGGAAGAGACTGGTTCGATCGTGCCGCTCGGTACCTTCATGCTGGAAACGGCACTCTCCTCGGTCCAGGCCATGGAGAAGGCGGGCTTCGCCTTTGGCACAATCGGCGTAAACGTGGCGGCCGCACAGTTGAAGCAGGTCGGCTTTGTGCCGCTGGTCGCTGCGATGCTAAAGCGGTTCCGGGTCGCGCCATCCAGCCTTGAACTGGAAATCACCGAGAATGTCCTCCTCGATGGAGCCGTGGATACGATCGCCCCGACACTCAACCAACTTGTCCAGCTCGGCGTCAGGATTGCGCTAGATGATTTTGGCACCGGCTATGCCTCACTCATCCATCTCAAGCGCTTTCCGGTGCACCGGCTGAAGATTGACCGGTCCTTTATCGGCGATATCGAAACCAGCCAGGATAGTGCTGCCATCTCGCGCGCGATCATTGGACTCGCACACAGCCTCGATCTGCAAGTGGTGGCCGAAGGTGTGGAGAACGAGCGCCAACTCTCCTACCTGCACGCCCACGGTTGCGATTACGCGCAGGGCTATCTGTTCGGACGGCCGTTGCAGGGAAGCGAACTAGACGACTATGTCGCGATCCGCGCTAGCTCTGCCGGTCCGGTCCAGCCCAGTGCAAATCTCGCGAGACCCTTTGCCCCTGTCGACCGAGGGCCGCGCGTTAAGCCCGGTATGGATATGCGAGTCGACAGAAGTAGCTGCGTCAATGACTGTTTAGCTTGAAACTCGCTTGGGCGCAGTTCGAGCGGGAAGCGCAGTCTCCTTGTCGTGCGCCTTGAAGTCGCCTGGAAGCGGAAGCACGCAGTAGTTCGGGGCTTTCCACCGAATGCATCGGGCGCCACCAGATGAGCAACCACTGCTTTTCTTTCTGGACCGTCGTCGGCTGGAAGACCAGGAAGGGGAAAGACGTGAGCACGATTTGGCAAGGCGGACGAAGGCTGAGGGCCGTTGACGATCTTTTCGAGAGGTACGGCACTGTTCGGCGGCGAGACTGCACGAGTGCCCGTCCGCAGTTCCGTTCCTTTCTGTTGCGGTTCAATTTTGTTGCGGGCATTTTTCTATGTCCTGGTCGGCTTTAGGCTTCTGCACAGCCGCCGCTTGACGGTCTGGCTGCCCATTGCGATCGCTGCGGCGACTGGTCTGATACTGGCTGCCTTCGGCGTGCATGTTGCAGGCGGCGGCCTCCATAAGATGCGCCCTCTCAGGGCGAGACTGCTGCGGGCAGCCGTCTGGGCGTGCATCGCGGCTGTCTTGTGGCGGGCCGCGGCCGGTATCCGAAACTAACCCTTGCCGTCACCGGACCCGGTGGCGTGGCGGCAACCCACTGGTTCAGCCGTCCACAAGGCTTCTCGATGTCCCAGGAAAATGTGGCTCGCCGTCATCGATCAAGGGCGAGGGCCTGGCATAGTCGGTGAGCTTGCCGGTATCGGCAATGTCGACCTGCAGCCCCTTGATATTCACACCGTAAGCCGACAACGCCGAAAATCCGCGCGACAGGTTTTCCGCGGTCATGCCGAGATAGGCGGCCAGGACCCGCTTTTCGAATGGGATGGTCAGGCATCCTTCTCCACCCTGGCCGCGCTCTTCCCTGAGCAGCCAGTTGGCCAGCCGTTCCGTGCCACTGCGCAGTTTCTGATTCTTCAGTTCCTTCACCGTGCGCCGGTAGGCGCTGGCCAGTTCGAACACCACCGCCTTCATGAAATCGTGATCCTCGCCGAGCAGTTCGCGAATGAGCGTTGCCGGGATCATCAGGATGCGGGCAGGCGTGAGAGTTCTGGCGGATTGAAGACAGACATCGTTGTTAAGGACGGCGGCAAGTATGAACAGATTTACAGGCCCCAGGATTTCAATTACCGTCTCGTCACCAGTTGCAGACGACGACATTTGCACGAGTCCTTCGAGGACGATGTAAAGGAAATCTGCTGGCCTATTCTCCTCGAGGAGTATCGTCCCGGCAGGGAATGATTGCAGGAAGCTGGGGGCTATTGCCCGTTGGAAAGTGTTTTCCTTCACCCCCCTGAAAACGTTCAGGCATTTCAGCTTTTCGATATCTTCGGCGCGCATTGCGTGGATCCTGCCTCGTTGCCGCGGATATCATTCCATGAGACGAAAAATGTCAAATGGACAGTCAACATAAGTAAAAACGAGGCGCGAAATAAGTAAGGATGAAATACTTCCAAAGACAAATGAGGAAAACATCGTAAAACAGCAATGCTGTTGACCCAGATCAATAAAAACAATCCGCGACTGGTCTCTTATTGTTTGCAAATACGTGTAATCCGAACCAGGAGCATGGTTATGCCAAACGCATTGGATGGCAATCCGCAGGGGCAGAAGACAGCTTTAGCGATGAGTACCGTCGCCTTCACCGTCTGTTTCGCCGTATGGACGATCTTCGCAATCATAGGCATCCAGATCCGCCAGGATCTGAGCCTCTCGGAAACCCAGTTCGGCCTGCTGGTCGGCACACCGATCCTCACCGGCTCGCTCATCCGGGTCGTGCTCGGCATCTGGACAGACAGGTACGGGGGTCGGGTGGTTTTCGTTGCCACCATGCTGGCGGCAGCCGTGGCAACCTTCTTCCTGACCTACGCCACGACCTATCCGCAGATGCTGATCGCAGCGCTTGGCGTCGGCATCGCTGGCGGATCGTTTGCTGTCGGCGTGGCCTATGTGTCGCGCTGGTATCCGCCCGAAAAACAGGGCACCGCGCTTGGCATCTTCGGCGCCGGTAATGTCGGTTCGGCCGTCACCAAGTTCCTCGCACCCCTGGTGCTCGTCGCCTTCGGCTGGCACACCGTTGCCCAGGTCTGGGCCGGTGCCCTCGTGGTCATGGCGATCATCTTCTGGTTCACCACCAAGGATGATCCGGTTCTCGTTGAGCGGCGCCGCACCGGCGAAAAGCCGAAGAGCACCTGGATGGAGCTTGAGCCGCTGAAGAATGTCCAGGTCTGGCGCTTCTCGCTCTACTATTTCTTCGTCTTCGGCGCCTTCGTGGCCCTGGCGCTCTGGCTGCCGCAATACCTGATCAAGGTCTATGGCGTGGACATCCGCGCCGCCGGCATGATCGCCGCCTTCTTCTCGGTCCCCGCCAGCCTGTTCCGCGCCTATGGTGGCCATCTCTCCGACGTCTACGGCGCGCGCCGCGTCATGTACTGGACCTTCTTGGTGTCGGTCGTCGCGACCTTCATTCTTTCCTATCCGCCGACCGACTACGTCGTTCAGGGCGTGAACGGCCCGATCGCCTTCCATGCGGAGATGGGTGTGGTCGGGTTCACCGTCACGATCTTCATCCTCGGCTTCTTCATGGCGCTCGGCAAGGCCGCGGTGTTCAAACACATTCCGGTCTACTACCCCGGCAATGTCGGCTCCGTCGGCGGTCTGGTCGGCATGATCGGCGGTCTTGGCGGCTTCATCCTGCCGATCGTCTTCGGACTGTTGCTCGACCTGACCGGCCTGTGGACCAGCTGTTTCATGCTGCTGTTCCTGATCGCGCTCGGCTCGCTCACCTGGATGCATTTCGCCGTTCGTCAGATGGAGCAGGAGGCCGCCGGCGAGAAACTGGGCGAACTTCCGGCTTTCCCGGAACTGCAGGGCATGGAAAAGCGCAGCCGCAAGGCTGTGAAGCAAGGCGCCGCTATCCTCACCGACTGGCGCCCACAAGACCCGGTTTTCTGGGCGGCAAAGGGCCGCAAGATCGCTCGCCGCAATCTCTGGCTCTCGATCCCGGCGCTACTTCTATCCTTCGCCATCTGGCAGGTCTGGTCGGTCGTCGTCGCCAAGCTGCCGCTGGTCGGCTTCACCTTCACCACCGACCAGTTGTTCTGGCTGGCGGCACTGCCGGGCCTGTCGGGCGCGACGCTCAGGATCTTCTACTCCTTTATGGTGCCGGTCTTCGGCGGGCGCCTGTGGACGACGCTCACCACCTGGTCGCTGATCATCCCGGCGCTCGGCATCGGCTATGCGGTGCAGAATCCCGACACGCCCTATGCGATCCTGCTGCTGCTCGCGCTGCTGTGCGGTTTCGGCGGCGGCAACTTTGCCTCCTCGATGTCGAACATCTCCTTCTTCTTCCCGAAGGCGGAGAAGGGCAATGCGCTGGCACTCAATGCCGGTCTCGGCAACCTCGGCGTCAGCGTCGTGCAGTTCGTCGTGCCGCTTGCCATCACCGCCGGCATCTTCGGCAGTCTTGGCGGTGACCCTGCCATGGTCAAGTCCGCGACGGGCGAGGCTCCCCTCTGGCTGCAGAATGCCGGCTTCTTCTTCGTGCCCTTCATCATCCTTGCGGCGCTTGGCAACTGGTTCGGCATGAACGACATCGCCTCGGCCAAGGCGTCCTTTTCGGAGCAGGCCGTTATCTTCCAGCGCAAGCACAACTGGATCATGTGCTGGCTCTACACGGGCACCTTCGGTTCCTTCATCGGCTATTCCGCAGGCTTCCCGCTTTTGACCAAGACGCTGTTCCCGGACGTCAATGTGCTGCAGTTCGCCTTCCTCGGTCCGCTGGTCGGTGCGCTATCACGCTCCGGCACCGGCTGGCTGGCCGACAAGTACGGCGGGGCACGGGTCACTTTCTGGGCGTTTGTCCTGATGATGATCGGCGTCTTCGGCGTGCTTTGGTTCATCGGCATCAAGGAACAGCCGAATGCCTTCTGGGGTTTCTTCGCCTCCTTCCTGCTGCTGTTCTTCGCCACCGGCGTCGGCAATGCCTCCACCTTCCAGATGATCCCGGCGATCATGGGCAAGGAAATGGGGCGGCTGATGCCGCAGGCAACCCCGGAACAACGCCGCCTGCAGGCCGAGAAGGAATCGGCTGCCATCACCGGCTTCACATCGGCGATCGCTGCCTTCGGTGCCTTCTTCATCCCCAAGGGTTACGGCACTTCGATCGCCATGACCGGCGGACCGGACGCGGCACTCTGGGCCTTCCTGATCTTCTACGTCACCTGCCTGGCGATCACCTGGGCCGTCTACACCCGCAAGGGCGGACTGCTCCATGACGTCGAGCGAGGTCGGGCCAGCCCGGCCGCAGCCACAGCCTGAATTCGGAGGACAACATCATGAGCCATCTCCTCGATCGCCTGAACTTTCTGGCGCGCAAGAATGCCGATACCTTCTCGGACGGCCACGGCGTCACCACGACCGAGAACCGGGACTGGGAAGACGCCTATCGCAAGCGCTGGCAGCACGACAAGATCGTGCGCTCGACGCACGGCGTGAACTGCACGGGTTCCTGCTCGTGGAAAATTTATGTCAAGGGTGGGATCGTCACCTGGGAAACCCAACAGACCGACTATCCCCGCACCCGGCCGGACCTTCCCAACCATGAACCGCGCGGCTGTGCGCGTGGCGCTAGCTACAGCTGGTACATGTACTCGGCCAACCGGGTGAAATATCCGCTGATCCGCTCGCGCCTGCTCAAGCTGTGGCGCAAGGAACGCACGATCAAGACCCCGGTCGGCGCCTGGGCGGCGATCCAGGAGAACCCGGAAAAACGTGCCGACTACATGAAGATGCGCGGCCTCGGCGGCTTCGTGCGCGCCACCTGGGACGAGGTCAACGAGATCATCGCGGCGGCGAACGCCTACACTGTCAAGACCTATGGCCCGGACCGTGTGGTCGGTTTCTCGCCGATTCCGGCCATGTCGATGGTCTCCTATGCGGCCGGTTCGCGTTACCTCTCGCTGCTCGGTGGGGTCTGTCTGTCGTTCTACGACTGGTACTGCGATCTGCCGCCGGCCTCGCCGATGACCTGGGGCGAGCAGACCGACGTTCCGGAATCGGCCGACTGGTACAATTCCGGCTTCCTGATCCTGTGGGGCTCCAACGTTCCGCAGACTCGCACGCCCGATGCTCATTTCTACACCGAGGCGCGTTACAAGGGTGCCAAGTCGGTCGTCATCTCGCCCGATTATTCGGAAGCCGCGAAATTCTCCGATCTCTGGCTGCATCCGAAGCAGGGCACCGACGCGGCACTCGCCATGGCCATGGGCCACGTCATCCTGCGCGAGTTCCATCTCGACCGCCAGGCCGACTATTTCGAGGACTACTGTCGTCGCTATACCGACATGCCGATGCTGGTCAAACTGGTCGGCAAGGATGGCCATTACATCGCTGATCGCTTCGTCCGCGCCTCGGACTTCACCGGCGGGCTCGACGAGACGAACAATCCGGAATGGAAGACGGTCGCCGTCGATGCCAAGACGAAGCAGTTCGTCTCGCCCGGTGGTTCGATCGGCTATCGCTGGGGCGAGCAGGGCAAGTGGAATCTCGAGGCGAAGGACGGCAAGGGCGCCGACGTCGATCTCGCCATGAGCTTTATCCTCGACGGCGAGCACGACACGATCGCCAATGTCGGCTTCCCATATTTCGGCAATCGCGAGCACGACTACTTTGAAGGCACGGATCATGCCAGCGTTCTGGTGCGCAAGGTGCCGGCCCGCAAGGTGAAGCTGGCCGACGGCGAGGCTCTTGTCGCCACCGTGTTCGACCTGTTCGTCGCCAATTACGGCCTCGATCGCGGGCTCGACGATCCGAACTCGGCCAAGTCCTACCAGGAAAACCTACCCTACACGCCGGCCTGGGCCGAGAAGATCACCGGCGTTCCGCGCGACCAGATCATCGCAGTCGCCCGCGAATTCGCCAGCAATGCCGAAAAGACCAATGGTCGTTCCATGGTCATCCTTGGTGCCGGTCTGAACCACTGGTACCACATGGACATGAACTATCGCGGCATCATCAACATGCTGGTGATGTGCGGTTGCGTCGGCAAGTCCGGAGGTGGCTGGAGCCACTATGTGGGGCAGGAGAAGCTCCGCCCGCAGACGGGTTGGACAGCGCTCGCCTTCGCGCTCGACTGGCACCGGCCGCCGCGCCATATGAACGGCACCTCATTCTTCTATGCCCATACCGACCAGTGGCGCTATGAGACGCTGAAGGTGGACGAGATCCTGTCGCCGACCGCGCCGGAAGGGCCTTGGGACGCGACACTGATTGACTACAACATCCGTGCCGAGCGCATGGGCTGGTTGCCGTCGGCGCCGCAGCTCAAGACCAATCCGCTGAAGGTGTCGAGGGATGCAGCCGCAGCAGGCAAGGAGGCCAAGGACTATGTCGCCGAGCAGTTGAAGGCCGGCACGCTGTCCATGTCCTGCGAGGACCCCGACGACAAGGCCAACTGGCCGCGCAACCTGTTCGTCTGGCGTTCCAACCTGCTCGGCTCGTCCGGCAAGGGGCATGAGTACTTCCTCAAGCACCTGCTCGGCACCAAGCACGGCTTGCTCGGCAAGGATCTCGGCGAGGAAGGTCGCCAGATCACCAAGGAAGCCGTCTGGCACGAAGAAGCGCCGGAAGGAAAGCTCGACCTGCTGGTCACGCTCGACTTCCGCATGTCGACCACCTGCGTCTATTCCGACATCGTGCTTCCGACGGCCACCTGGTACGAGAAGAACGACCTCAACACGTCCGACATGCATCCCTTCATCCATCCGTTGTCAAGTGCCGCGGATCCGGCTTGGGACGCGCGCAGCGACTGGGACATCTTCAAGGGCATTGCCAGGGCGTTTTCCGAAGTGGCGCCGGAAGTCCTCGGCGTGGAGAAGGACATCGTCCTCGTGCCGACGCTGCACGATACGGCGGGCGAACTCGCCCAGCCGTTCGACGTCAAGGACTGGAAGAAGGGCGAGATCGAGCCCATTCCCGGCCGGACGATGCCGTCGGTCGCGGTGGTCGAGCGCGACTATCCCAACCTCTACAAGAAGTTCACCTCGGTCGGCACGCTGCTCGACACGCTCGGCAATGGCGGCAAGGGCATCGCCTGGAACACCGAGCACGAAGTCGACCTGCTCGCCCGCCTGAACGGCGTGGTGCAGGAGGAGGGCGTCACCAAGGGCCGGCCGCGGATTGAGACCGACATCGACGCGACCGAGGTCATCCTGTCGCTTGCCCCGGAAACCAACGGCGAGGTGGCGGTCAAGGCCTGGGCAGCGCTCTCCAAGTTCACCGGTCGCGACCACACCCATCTCGCCATCCCCAAGGAGGACGAGAAGATCCGCTTCCGTGACGTGGTCGCCCAGCCGCGCAAAATCATCTCCTCCCCAACCTGGTCGGGCATTGAATCGGACACGGTTTGCTACAATGCCGGCTATACCAACGTCCACGAGTTGATCCCGTGGCGCACCCTGACCGGCCGCCAGCAGCTCTATCAGGATCACCTGTGGATGCGGGCCTTCGGTGAAGGTTTCTGCGTCTATCGACCGCCGATCGACACCAAGACCGTCAATCCGGCGATCGAGGCGAAGTCGGACGGCAAGCCGCACCTGGTACTGAATTTCATCACACCGCACCAGAAGTGGGGCATCCACTCCACCTATAGCGACAACCTGATGATGCTGACGCTCAATCGCGGCGGCCCGGTGGTCTGGATTTCCGAGCCGGACGCCAAGAAGGCCGGCATTGCCGACAATGACTGGCTTGAGGTCTACAACGCCAACGGCGCCATCGTCGCCCGCGCAGTTGTTTCCCAGCGCATGAAGGACGGAACGATCTTCATGTATCACGCCCAGGAAAAGATCGTGAACACGCCCGGTTCGCCGATCACCGGCCAGCGTGGCGGCATCCACAACTCGGTCACGCGGGTGATCACCAAGCCGACCCACATGATCGGCGGCTACGCCCATCAGGCTTACGGTTTCAACTACTACGGCGCGGTCGGCTCCAACCGGGACGAGTTCGTCGTGGTCCGCAAACTCGACAAGGTGGACTGGCAGGAAGGGCCGCACACCGAAAGCACCCCATACAACAAGGAGCCGGCAGAATGAAGATCCGCGCGCAAATCGGCATGGTCCTCAACCTCGACAAGTGCATCGGGTGTCATACCTGCTCGGTCACCTGCAAGAATGTCTGGACCAACCGCGAAGGCGTTGAATACGCCTGGTTCAACAATGTCGAGACCAAGCCCGGCATCGGTTTCCCCAAGGAATGGGAAAACCAGAAGAAGTGGAACGGCGGCTGGGTGAGGAAGTCGAGCGGCAAGATCGAGCCGAAGATGGGCGCCAAGTGGCGCATCCTCGCCAAGATTTTCGCCAATCCGGACCTGCCGGAGATCGACGACTATTACGAGCCCTTCGACTTCGACTATGGCCACCTGCAGACAGCCGGCGAAAGCCGCGCCATGCCGACGGCACGGCCTCGCTCGATGATCACCGGCGAGCGGATGGAAAAGATCGAATGGGGTCCGAACTGGGAGGAGATCCTCGGCGGCGAGTTCGAGAAGCGCTCGAAGGACTACAATTTCGAGGGCATCCAGAAGGAGATCTACGGCCAATTCGAGAACACCTTCATGATGTACCTGCCGAGGCTGTGCGAGCACTGCCTCAACCCGACCTGTGCGGCGGCCTGCCCGTCGGGGGCGATCTACAAGCGCGAGGATGACGGCATCGTCCTGATCGACCAGGAAAAATGCCGGGGCTGGCGCATGTGCGTCTCCGGCTGTCCCTACAAGAAGATCTACTACAACTGGAGCTCGGGAAAATCCGAGAAGTGCATCTTCTGCTATCCTCGCATCGAGGCCGGCCATCCGACCGTTTGCTCGGAAACCTGCGTCGGGCGCATCCGCTATCTCGGCGTCATCCTTTACGATGCCGACCGGATCTCGGAGGCCGCATCCACGGCGAATGAGCAGGACCTATACGAGGAACAGCTCAAAATCTTCCTCGATCCCAACGATCCTGCCGTCATCGAGCAGGCGCGCAAGGATGGCATTCCGGATGCCTGGCTGGAAGCGGCGAAACGGTCGCCGGTCTACAAGATGGCGATGGACTGGAAGATCGCTTTCCCGCTCCACCCGGAATACCGCACGCTGCCGATGGTCTGGTACATCCCGCCGCTTTCGCCGCTGCAGTCGGCGGCCCAGTCGGGCAAACTCGGCATGGACGGCCCGCTGCCGGATGTGCGGTCGCTGCGCATCCCGGTTCGCTATCTCGCCAACCTGCTGACGGCCGGCAAGGAAGCCCCCGTGATCTCGGCACTGGAGCGCATGCTCGCCATGCGCGCCTACATGCGCTCGAAGACGATCGATGGCGTCATCGACACGTCGATCGCCGCCAAGGTTGGCATGAGTGCCGAGATGATCGAGGAAATGTATCACATCATGGCGATCGCCAACTACGAGGACCGCTTCGTCATTCCGACCACGCATCGCGAGGTGACCGAGGACGCCTATGACGTTCGTGGCTCCTGTGGCTTCTCCTTCGGCAATGGCTGCTCGGGCGGCACGTCGGACAGCGACCTCTTCGGTGCCAAGCGCCGCAAGGTGGTCCAGACCCCGACCGATCTCTTCAAGGAGCATGTCTGATGCACAAGGCACTGAAGGCTATATCGCTGTTGCTCAGCTATCCGACCGAGGAACTCATCGCGGGGGCGCCGGAGCTCAAGACGGCGCTTGACGCCGATGACGCGATCTCCCGGGAGGTTAGGCTGCTGCTTGGCCGCCTGATCGACGATCTCGCCGGACAGGACCTCTACGACGCTCAGGAGCGCTACGTGTACCTGTTCGACCGTAGCCGGTCGCTCTCGCTGAACTTGTTCGAGCACGTGCATGGCGAAAGCCGCGACCGTGGGCAGGCCATGGTCGACCTGAAGGCCATGTACGAGGACCAGGGCTTCGAAATCGACGCAAAGGAATTGCCGGACTATCTGCCGCTGTTCCTCGAATTCCTTGCTACCCTGACAACGGAAGAGGTCGATGACCTCCTCGCCCAGACCGGCCATATCACGGCGGCGATCGGCGAGCGGCTGCGGAAACGGGAATCGGTCTATTCCAACGCCTTTGCTGCTCTCGGCCTCATATCGAAAGCCAAGCCGGACCTGAAGCTCCTGAAGGAGCTCCTGGACGGCGCCGAGGACGATCCGAACGACCTCGAAGCGATGGACCGCATCTGGGAGGACGAGGTCGTCACTTTCGGCGGCAATGCGGGTGACAACAGCTGCGGCCCTGACCGGCTGCGCACACAGATGAGGGCCGCGGCGCGCAAGCCGAACGATCCCTTGAACACGATACCGGTTTAGGAGGGCAGGACATGTCTGACTTTTTCAATTCACTCTTATTCGGCATCTACCCATACATCGCGCTCGTGGTGCTGATCCTCGGCTCGATCATCCGCTATGACCGCGAGCCCTATACATGGCGCTCGGGGTCGAGCCAGCTCTTGCGTCGCAGACAGCTAATCTGGGGCTCGGTGCTCTTCCATCTCGGCGTGCTGTTCATCTTCGCAGGCCACTTAGTCGGCCTGCTGACGCCGATCGTGATCTTCGACACCCTCGGCATCAGCCACAGCGCCAAGCAGACGCTGGCGGTGGTTGCCGGTGGCATTGCCGGTACCATGGCGATCGTCGGCGCGACGCTTCTCGTCCATCGCCGGCTATTCGATCCGCGCGTGAGGGCATCATCGAGCACGACCGATACGCTGATCATCATCCTGCTTTGGGTCCAGCTCTTCCTTGGGCTCTCGACCATCCCGACCTCGCTTGCCCATCTCGACGGCCATGAAATGGTGAAGTTTATGAACTGGGCCCAGGGTATCTTCACCTTCAACCCGGACGCAGCCTCCTACGTCGCCGACGCGGCGCTGGTGTTCAAGCTGCACCTCTTCCTCGGCCTGACGATCTTCCTGCTCTTCCCGTTCACCCGGCTGGTTCACATGCTGAGCGCGCCGGTGCGCTATCTCTGGCGTCCGGGCTATCAGGTCGTGCGGCAGCGGAACGGCAGTTCCGTCAATCGCGCTCCGGCGGAGTAAGCCCATGGTCACGCTCTTCAACAATGCGGACAAGGGTTCGACCGCTTCCGAAGTATCCGGGAAGAAGGACAGCTATTCGACCTACCAGGAACCGGATACCCGCATTCCGCCCAAGGCCCGCCCGGTACTCGACGCTGTGTCAGTCAACGGCGTGGAAATCGCCGAAAGCGAGATCCTCGCCGAGGCGCAGAACCATCCGGCCGAAAACCCGGGGGCGGCACTTCTGGCGGCGGCAAGGGCGCTGGTCGTGCGTGAACTCCTTCTGCAACGGGCGGTCGAACTGAACCTTGCGCCTGTGCGAGAGGAAACGGCGGATGGGCGTCATGAAACCGACGAGGACGCAGCCATCCGAATTTTGATCGAGAGAAAGGTTACGATTCCATCGGCCACGGCGGAGGAGTGCCTGCGTTTCTACGAGAACAACCGGGCGAAGTTCCGCAGCGAGCCGATCTTCGAGGCGAGCCATATCCTGATCGCCGCCGATCCTGCGGACCAGCGCGCGCGGGATGCGGCCCGTAACGACGCGGAACGGCTGGCGGCTGTCCTCGTCGGGCACCCGAGCGAGTTTGCAACGATGGCGCGAACCCATTCGGCCTGTCCCTCGGCCACGCAGGGCGGCAATCTCGGCCAGTTGACCCATGGCAGCACGGTTGCGGAGTTCGAGCGTTGCCTTGCCCGGATGGAGGAGGGCCAGATTACCTCCGCACCGGTCGAAAGCCGGTTCGGCTTCCACATCATCCGGCTGGAACGGCGGATCGATGGTGAACAACTGCCGTTCGACTTCGTGCAGGACCGGATCGCCGGCTGGCTCGAAGCCTCTACCTGGTCGAAAGCCGTATCGCAGTTCATCGCCATCCTGGCCGCCGATGCCACCATCACCGGGATCGATGTGCTCGGTGCCGACGGACCGTTGATGCAGTGACGCAACGGCGATGACGGAAAGGAACGGCAAGGCGAAACGGGCATGTCCCGAGTGTTTCTCCTTGCCGTACCGCCCGCAAGGGACGTCGGGCCTGGAGTACACCCATGCTATCTGATCTCTTCGAACACAATGTCCGCTGGGCATCGGCGAAATGCGCCGAGGACCCACACTATTTCGACAGGCTGTCGGCCCTGCAGCGGCCGGAGTATTTGTGGATCGGCTGCTCCGACAGCCGGGTTCCCGCCAATGTCATCACTGGGCTCGAGCCGGGCGAGGTCTTCGTCCATCGCAATGTCGCCAACCTCGTCCACCGGGCCGATCTCAATCTGCTGTCGGTGGTGGAATTTGCCGTGGAGACCCTCGAGGTCAAGCACATCATCGTCTGCGGGCACTATGGCTGCGGCGGGATCCGCGCCGCCATGGATGGGCAGCGGCACGGCATCATCGATCACTGGCTGCAGCCGATCCGCGACGTGGCGGAAGCGAACTGCGCGGAGCTAGCGGGGATTGACGAGACGGAAGAGAAGCTGAATCGGCTCTGCGAACTGACGGTCGCCTCGCAGGTGGCCAGTCTGTCGCAGACACCGATCCTGCAATCAGCCTGGAGGCGGGGGCGTCCGCTCACGATCCACGGCTGGATCTATGGCCTGAAGGATGGTCTGCTCCGCGACCTTAAATGCGATTGCGACAGAAGTGTCGCTGCGTTTCGATGCGACGAGGCGAACGCGCCGCGCTTTGCGCGAGATGGAAAGGTGCCTCATGCCTGTCAATCATAGAGCCGCCCGCAACTGTGACGTTCAGCCGTCCGGCTCAAACCTGATGTCGGTGGAGAGGGCTATCGAAGTCGCGGTCGGCATGGCAAGGCCGATCACCGGGGCGCAAGAAGTCGTCCTCCGGTTCGCCCGAGGCCGGATACTTGCGGCAGATCTGCACGCGCCACAGGCCATGCCGGCTTTCGACAATTCCGCCATGGACGGCTTCGCACTGCGACTTCAGGATATTCCGGGAACGGGGCCTTGGCGATTGCCGGTCGCTGGCACGATGACGGCCGGCTCTGCCCTGGGGCTGGCCGGAGCTGTTGTCGGCGCGGCCTTGCGTATCTTCACCGGCGCGCCGGTTCCCGCTATCTGTGATGCCGTGGTGATGCAGGAAAACTGCGACGATCAGGGCGAACACGTCCTGATTTTTAGCCGCCCGGCGATGGGCGAGAACATACGTCGCGCGGGCGAGGACATCGGCGCCGGCGCCCTTCTTGCAAGCCGCGGCACGATAATCGAGGCACGCCATATCGGGCTTCTCGCGGGCAATGGCCATGCTTCGGTCCAGGTAAGACGTCGACCGCGGATCGCAGTGCTGTCCACCGGCGATGAACTCGTCGATGGGGGCAAGGGCAGCGCAAGCATCCATGACACAAATCGGCCCATGCTGCTTGCATTGTGCGAAGGGCTCGGTGCGGAGGTCACGGATCTCGGTATCTGTGCCGACGATCTCGGCGCCATGACCGGACTGCTGCGCGCGAACGCGACGCAATATGACATGATCCTCACCTCGGGCGCAGCTTCGGTTGGAGGCCGGGACTTCGTTCGACCGGCCCTTTACGCGGCCGGCGGGTCCGTGGAAGCCTGCCGGGTGGCCCTGAAGCCCGGAAAGCCTGTCTTTTTCGGTCGACTCGGCGATGCCTTGCTGACCGGGCTGCCCGGCAATCCGCTGTCGGCCTATACGGGATTCCAGCTCTTTGTCGCCCGGCAGATCGCCGCGATGCTGGGCTTTTCGGGAGCGGAAATGTCAGTCGAGAAAGCGGTGGCCGGTTTCGGCTGGAAGCGGAAGGCAGGTCGCGCGGAATATCTGCCGGTGCGCATCGTCGCGCATGATGCTTCCGGCCGCCCGATCGTCGAGCGCCTCGGGCACGGCAGCTCCGCCTCGCTGATGCCGCTTTCCCAGGCCGACGGCGTCGCCGTTCTCGATGCGTCGTCAACCGAAGGCGCCTGCGGTACGCCCGTTTCCTGGTTCCCCTTTTGCAGGCGCAAATTCGCATGGAGGAGCATATGACCGATTTAGCGATACCGCTCCAGGCCGCCATTCGGGTCGAAAAGGACCGGCCGGTCGACGATATCTTCGAGGCGGTGGCCGAGCTGTTGCGGGCCGAAGGGCTGGTTGTCGCCGGCTTCCTTCAGTGGGAACGCACTGACGACGGCGCGTGCTGCGGCCGGATTGAGCTGGAGGATCTGGCCAGCGGTGAGCGGCACCAGATATCGCAGGCGCTCGGTCCGGGTGCGCGCGGTTGCCGGCTCGATCCGCAGGCCCTGGCCCACGTGGCTGGGCGCCTCCTGTCCGGTCTGGAGAACGATCCGGATCTTTTGATCCTCAACCGCTTCGGCAAAGGGGAGGCCGAGGGGCAGGGCTTTCGTGCTGTGATGGAGGAGGCTTGCGCGCGGGACATTCCGGTGCTGATCGCGGTGCGGGAAAGCTATGTCGAGGCCTGGGAGCGGTTTGCGGGAGATCTCGGGCTCCTCCTTCCACCCGACCGGGGCCTGGTCGTCGACTGGGTCCGTCGGGCGGTTGCGGCGGCCGGGAGACTTCGCGATGCGGCATGAACGGCATATCGCGACCGGCACGGGAGCACCACACTCTCCCCTGGTCGATCAGTTCGGCCGGCAGGTCACCTACCTTCGGCTTTCCGTGACGGATCGCTGCGATCTCCGCTGCACCTACTGCATGGCCGAACACATGACATTCCTGCCGCGCCAGGATGTCCTGTCCCTGGAGGAGCTGTACCGGCTGGCTCGAGTCTTCATCCGTGGGGGCGTGCGCAAGATCCGGCTGACCGGCGGAGAGCCGCTGGTGCGCAAGAATATCCTTCAGCTGTTCAGTCTGCTCGCGCCGCATCTCGACGGCGGCGAGCTCGAAGAGGTGACGCTGACCACCAACGGGACGCTGCTCTCGCGTTATTCCGAAGCCCTGTTCGCAACAGGTGTGCGCCGTGTGAACGTCTCGCTCGACAGTCTCGACGCCGGCAGATATGCGCGGATAACACGGTGGGGCCGGCTGGATTCGGTTCTGAAGGGCATCGACGCGGCGCTTTCCGCCGGTCTCAAGGTCAAACTCAACGCGGTTGCCATGCGGGGCGACTTCGAAAGCGAAGTGGACGATCTCATTGGCTTCGCGCATGGGCGAGGCATGGACCTCACGTTGATCGAGGAGATGCCGCTTGGGCAGACGGGGCATGATCGCAGCCAGAGCTTCCTTCCCCTTGATCATCTGCGCCGGTCGCTTGCCGGGCGGTGGACGCTTGTTCCGATCGATGACCGGACCGGAGGTCCGGCCCGCTATGTTCGCGTTGCCGAGACCGGCGGGCGGCTCGGCTTCATCACGCCGCTATCTTGTGATTTCTGTGCAAACTGCGATCGGGTGCGGGTAAGCTGTACCGGCGGTCTCTTCACCTGCATGGGGAGCGAGGGCACGGTCGGGCTTCGCCAGGCGTTGCGCGGCGAGGATCCGGAGGCAAACGTTGGTAGCCTGATCCGGGATGCGCTTGGTCGCAAGCCGAAGGGACATTCGTTCGAAATTTCGCGTCAGGCCGTCAGCGGTATCGCGCGCCATATGTCTGTTCTAGGAGGCTAGAAATGCAGATTGCCATCGTTACCGTATCGGATCGCGCCAGCCGCGGAGAATGTGAGGATCTGTCGGGTCCCTTGATCGAGACATGGCTGGCGCGCGCGATAACGTCACCCTACAAGCTAACGAAGCGGACATCCCCGATGGGTTTGTCTCCTTTCGCGATGAACGGATCGATCTCTGCGACCAGCATCGCTTCGACTTGATTTGACAACGGGAGGCACGGGCCCGGCAGCGCGTGACGAAACCCCGGAAGCCATGCGGGCCGTGCTGGTGAAGGAGCTACCGGGTTTCGGCGAACTGCTGCGTCGCGTCAGTCTGGAGCAGACGCCGACTGCCATCCTGTCGCGGCAGACGGCCGGAACAAGAGGGCATTCGCCTATCATCAATCTGCCGGGCAATCCGGCGTCGATCCGTGTGTGCCTCGATACAATATTCTCAGCTGCGCCTTACTGCCTCGATCTGATCGGTGCGGGGAGGATCGAGACCGATCGGAATATCATCAAGGCTCACCGTCCGGCGCGATAGGGCATTTGTGGCCTTATGCGGTGTGGTTGGATGCAGGCCCCCAATTGTCGATGGTGGCCGGGAAACAGCGCCGCAGCAACAGGCCATCTCAATTTTGCGGGGCGCGGTGGTTCCATAAGCTATCTTATGCGATCTTTATTAAGCATTTGAAAATAATAAGTAATATTTATCCATCTTTCATATCTTAGGGTTGAGTACTAAATTTTCCGCCAAGCGAGTTAAGCGAGAATACTCATGCTCCGATTTCTTCACCGACGACTCGGACACCGCCGGGCGAAACGGCGCAGGTGGCAGGCTGATGCGAAGCTGCTGGCTGGTCGAGATCCGGTCAGAGCTTACTATGAGGCGCAACGACGGGCGTTCCGCAGGCGACTTCCATGGGTATTGGCACTGGGACAAGGTCGCCAGTGAAATCGCCCGTATAGAACCGCGTGCCGAGATGGACTTCGACATCCTCAAGGTTTTGTCCGATCAGGAAGAGCCGGGTCGCCGCTGATCGATGCACTGGCGAAGCAGATGCTCGGCAACAGATGCTGAGCTGTCTTCCGTGAACGATCTGTACCGAATATCCAATCGCCGCCGAAGCAAACCAATTCCGCTCTTTATGGATGGCGTCCTGGACCAGGCCCGGATCTGCGTCGATCAACCCACTATCGGGGTCGGCTAGCAAGCTGCCGCCGCTTGTCTTCGCCTGCGCGGTGATCGCGACCTGTCCTGGTCCTTTGAGGAGCCATCGAGCGGGATCGGCCCGCTCCGGACGGAGGTTTCTCACATGGCACAGGATCTTGCACTCGCCCAAAGCCACGCATTTTCGCTTTCCCGCATCCTCATGGTTCCCGTCACCCTGTTCAAATCCGGCAACGAATTCGGCGTCCTTCCGTCCGACGAACTCGATGACGAAGACGATCTTGAGATCGTGCATGAATATTTCCCGCGCGGGTCTCATTGAGACCCGCATGTCCCTGCCGCTGGCGACCTGTCGGCCGCAAGGGAAGCTTCGCCGCAGCAGTATGCTGCAACTTTTGTCAGTTGCATGCTGCGCCCTTGCACCCTCCGCTCTTCGCGGCGGGGGAAGGTGGCCCGCAAATTGCGGGAAGGAAGAAGGGACGGCCGCCTAGCGGCCGAAGAAAATATGAAACGAGAAGAGTTAGAGGCGCTGCGCGCAAAGGTAAGTTGCGAGGCAGTGCTGGAGCAGGCCGGTTACGAAATCGATTTGAAGGAAAGCGCGCGACGCGCCGTCAAATACCGGCGTGGCGGCAACATCGTCATTGTCACGCATGACGGATGCGGCTGGTTCGATCCGCTCAGCGACGAGAAGGGCGATATCTTCAGCCTTGTCATGTTCCTGGATAGGATCCCATTCCCGCACGCAGCGGAAGCGGTCGCGTCACTTGTCGGGTTTAAATTGTCCCGGCCGGAATGGAGGTCCTCGTGGCCTTCAGTGCCGGTGAAAGACATTGGCGACCTTTGGCGCAGCCGGCGCTCGCCTTCGCCCGGATCCGGTGCCTGGCGCTATCTGCGTTGGGCGCGCTGGATCCCGACCGCCATCGCCCGGCAGGCCATTCGAGAGGATGTGCTGCGGGAAGGACCCATCGGCAGTATGTGGGCAGCCCATGTCGATAGCGAGGGTAGGGTCGTCGGCTGGGAGGAGCGTGGCCCCGACTGGCGTGGCTTTGCCACCGGGGGCTCGAAGGTTCTTTTCCGCTTGGGACCGAGCGATGCCTCTCGTCTCTGCGTCACCGAGGCCGCGATCGACGCGATGAGCCTTGCGGCACTCGAAGGTCCGCGCGAGCAAACTCTCTATCTCAGCACTGGCGGTGGGTGGTCTCCGGCGACAAATGCGGCGCTTGCCGAACTTGCTGTGCGGCCGGGACTGACACTGGTCGCGGCCACGGATGCCAATCCCCAGGGCGACGTCTATGCAGAACGATTGCGTGCGCTTGCCGAGGCGTACGGCTGTGACTGGCAGAGGCTACGTCCGCCGGCGGAGGATTGGAACGAGGTTCTCCAAAACAGGGAACGGGAAAAACGGGAAAGGAAGACCGAGAGGAACAACGAGGCCTGCCGCATGCGCGCCGGCCGCATCAAGGGAGGCTCCGCCCGGCATGCGCCGGCCCTTGACCCGGCCGGACACGAGGCCGGCAGCGCGAAAGGGGTCATGAAGGACTGAAGAGAATGGCGAGGTCGAAACGACTTGTGCTGCCTCCGGTCCAAACCCCCGAAAGGATCAAGCTGATGACCTCGATAGCCCTTCCCCGCAAAATTTTCCAGGGCGTGGCCAAGCGCGCCGACATGTTCCGGATGTTCGACAGGCACGCCAAGCGCCCCGACCGCTTTGAAGGTGACCAGTCTGCCGTCTATGCCGGCGAATGGTTCGAGATCGACGAAACCTCCTACTCCACCATGCTCGACATTCTGCCGCCGCTCTGGATGCGCGGGCAGATCTTTGCGATGCGTGAGTTCATGACCGGTTCAGTGACTTCGGTGTTCTACGCGATCCGGATCGATGAAGCCGTCCGTTATTTTCACACCTACTGCGACCTCTCGGACCCGAACTCTGTGGAGGCAATGCGGACCGCGATCGTTGACCGCGAAACGCGTCCGGTCCGGGCCATGAGCCGCGAAGAACGGCTTGAGCATATCTGGAGCACGACAACCGACGACTATCGCGGCTATGCCGGTACCCGTTGGCCGACGCCGATGCAGGGCCATCGCACGGTGATGCTCTACGGTGGCCAGGAAGGCACTTTCCTGAAACTGCTCGACACCCTGTCCGACGACGAAATCGCTGCCAAGCTGCCGGTGCATCTGCGCCACCTCCCCTCAGCCCTGGCCGCCTGAGGCAGATCATCATTCGCAAATTCCGCGCCGAAAGCGGCCTTCTCCGTGGCCGAGCGATGGCGCACGCCCTCATTTTCAAGGAGCTTTCCCATGAGCAACGATCCCTTCACGCTTGACATGTTCGGCTCGAGCGTGCTGTCCTCCGGCCTCGGGCTTGGCGTGACAGCGTTCGGCGGGTTCTCGCCTGATGCCGCCAATGACGACGATCCGGATCCCGTGCCGCCGGCGCCAGCACCCGCCCTCCCCGTCGCTGAAACGCCTGACCGTCGCGTGAGGCATCGGGCAAACTTCTACCTTGACGGCGACCGCGGGCTGGCCGCCTCCTGGAAGGACCGCGCCAGCGCCAATGTCGCGGCTATCCTTGTCGCCGATAGTATCGCCAGGCAAGACCGGCCGGCGACGGCAAAGGAACAGGCGCAACTGATCTGCTTCACCGGCTTCGGCGCCGGCGAACTGGCCAACGGTATGTTCCGTCGGCCGGGCGAGGTCGATTTCCGCCAGGGCTGGGACGATATTGGTTCTTCGCTTGAGACCTCGGTTTGCGAGAGCGAATATGCGTCGCTTGCCCGCTGCACCCAATATGCACATTTCACGCCGGAGTTCATCATCAGGGCAATCTGGGCCGGGATCCAGAAGCTCGGCTGGCAAGGCGGCCGGGTGCTGGAACCTGGCATCGGCACGGGGCTGTTCCCGGCCCTGATGCCGGAGCCCTATCGCGACGCCGCCTATGTGACCGGCATCGAGCTCGATCCGGTTACCGCCCGCATCGTTGGCCTGCTTCAGCCGAAGGCGCGGATCGTCAATGGCGACTTCGCTCGGACCGATCTGGCTCCGATCTACGATCTCGCTATCGGCAATCCGCCCTTTTCCGATCGCACCGTCCGCTCGGACCGCGCCTACCGGTCGCTTGGCCTTCGTTTGCACGACTACTTTATCGCCCGATCGATCGATCTGCTGAAGCCCGGCGCGCTCGCCGCCTTCGTCACCTCGCATGGCACCATGGACAAGGCCGATACGACGGCACGGGAGCATATCGCCAAATCCGCCGACCTGATCGCGGCAATCCGGCTCCCCGAAGGCAGCTTTCGCCGTGACGCCGGCACGGATGTCGTTGTCGACATCCTGTTCTTCCGCAAGCGCAAGGCTGGCGAGGCGGAGGGCGACCAGCTGTGGCTGGATGTCGATGAGATCAGGCCTGAGAGTGACGGCGAAGGTGCGATCCGCATTAACAGCTGGTTTGGCCAGCATCCGGACTTCGTTCTCGGCACCCACGCGCTGACCTCGGGACCGTTCGGCGAGACCTATACATGCCGGCCCAGCGATGACGAGGATCTCGACGCCGCACTCGTCGCTGCAATCGATCTATTGCCGGCCGATCTCTACGACGGCGAGCCGACGCCCATCGATATCGATCTGGAAGACGAGCTCGGCGAGATCGTCGACCTGCAGCCGAAGGGTGACTCCGTCCGCGAGGGCAGCTTCTTCCTCGATCGGTCAAAGGGTCTAATGCAGATGCTGGACGGATCGGCCGTGCCGATGACCGTGCGCAAGGGCCGCTCGGGCCATGGGACGCCAGAAAAGCATGTCCGGATCATCACCAAGCTCGTCCCGATCCGCGATACCGTGCGTGAGGTCTTGAAAGCCCAGGAGACCGACCGGCCCTGGCGCGACCTTCAAGTCCGCTTGCGCATCGCTTGGTCGAGCTTCGTGCGGGACTTTGGTCCGATCAATCACACAGTTGTCTCTGTTCAAGAGGATATCGAGACCGGCGAGGCCAAGGAAACCCATCGCCAGCCGAACCTCGCACCGTTCCGCGACGATCCCGATTGCTGGCTGGTCGCCTCGATAGAGGACTACGATCTCGAGACCGACACGGCGAAGGCCGGCCCGATTTTTTCGGAACGGGTGATTGCTCCGCCGGCCTTACCGACGATTACCTCACCTGCGGATGCGCTTGCCGTCGTGCTGAATGAGCGCGGCCATGTCGACATTGACCATATCGCGGAGCTGCTGCATAGCGATGCTGCGGCGGCGGTCGACGAGCTGGGCGAGGCCATTTTCCGTGATCCTGCTGACGGATCGTGGAAGACAGCCGACGGATATCTCTCGGGGGCTGTCCGTACGAAGCTCGCAGCCGCGCAGGCCGCCGCAGAGCTCGACCCATCATATGAGCGTAATGTCCGCGCCTTGGCTGATGTGCAGCCGGCCGATCTGCGGCCCTCGGATATCACCGCCCGGCTCGGCGCGCCGTGGATCCCGGCCGCCGATGTGATTGCCTTCGTCAGGCAAAAGATGGAGGCGGAAATCCGCATCCATCATATGCCGGAGCTCGGATCCTGGACGGTGGATGCACGCCAGCTCGGCTACAGCGCCGCTGGCACGTCCGAATGGGGCACCAGCCGCCGCCACGCCGGCGACCTGCTCGCCGATGCGCTCAACAGCCGGGTTCCTCAGATCTTCGACGTCTTCAAGGATGCCGATGGCGAGCGGCGTGTGCTCAACGTCGTCGATACCGAAGCCGCGCGCGACAAGCTGCAGAGGATCAAGCAGGCGTTTCAGGACTGGGTATGGACCGATCCGGATCGCACCGACCGGCTGGCCCGCGACTACAACGACCGTTTCAATAATATCGCGCCGCGAAAATTCGACGGTTCGCATCTAAAACTCCCCGGCGCCTCTGGCGCCTTTGTTCTTTATGGGCATCAGAAACGCGGGATCTGGCGGATCATCGCCGATGGCTCGACCTATCTCGCTCACGCCGTAGGCGCCGGCAAGACGATGACCATGGCGGCAGCCATCATGGAGCAGCGCCGGCTTGGCCTGATCGCCAAGGCGATGCTGGTCGTACCCGGCCATTGCCTGGCACAGGCGGCTCGCGAGTTTTTAGGCCTCTATCCGAATGCCCGCATTCTTGTCGCTGACGAGACCAACTTCACCAAGGACAAGCGCGCCCGGTTTCTGTCGCGTGCGGCGACTGCAACGTGGGATGCGATCATCATCACGCATTCGGCTTTCCGATTTATCGCCGTGCCCTCCGCCTTCGAGAGCCAAATGATCCAGGACGAGTTGCAGCTCTATGAGGATCTGCTGACCAAGGCCGACAGAGAGGACCGCGTTTCGCGCAAGCGGCTCGAGCGGTTGAAGGAAGGACTGCAGGAGCGGCTCGAAGGTCTCGCCACCCGCAAGGATGATCTTCTCACCATCTCGGAGATTGGTGTCGACCAGATCGTCGTCGACGAGGCGCAGGAATTCCGCAAGCTGTCTTTCGCCACCAATATGTCGACGCTGAAGGGCATCGATCCGAACGGCTCACAGCGGGCCTGGGATCTCTATGTGAAGTCCCGCTACATCGAGACGCGGAACCCAGGCCGCGCGCTGGTTCTCGCTTCCGGTACGCCGATCACGAACACATTGGGCGAGATGTTCTCCATCCAGCGCCTGCTCGGTCATGCGGCACTTTCTGAGCGCGGACTGCACGAGTTCGACGCCTGGGCAGCATGCTTCGGCGACACGACCACCGAACTTGAAATCCAGCCATCGGGAAGATACAAGCCGGTCAGCCGCTTTGCCTCCTTCGTCAACGTGCCGGAGCTGATCGCCATGTTCCGCTCGTTTGCCGATGTGGTGATGCCGGATGACCTGCGGCAATACGTGAAGGTGCCCAACATCTCGACCGGCCGGCGGCAGATCATGACTGCCAAGCCGACGGCATTGTTCAAGACCTATCAGCAGACCCTCGGCAGCAGGATCAAGGCGATCGAGCAGCGCGAGGGTCCCGCCAAACCCGGCGACGACATACTGCTGTCCGTCATCACTGATGGGCGCCATGCGGCGATCGACCTGCGCTTCGTCATGCCGGCGGCTGACAACGAGGAGAATAACAAGCTCAATCTGCTCGTCCGCAATGCCTACGGGATCTGGAAGGATACCGGCGAGGCGATCTATCGACGCCCTGATGGGAAGACATTCGACCTGCCGGGTGCGGCGCAGATGATCTTTTCCGATCTCGGCACGATCAATGTCGAAAAGTCCCGCGGCTTCTCGGCCTATCGTTTTATCCGCGACGAGCTGATCCGGCTCGGTGTGCCGGCATCGCAAATCGCCTTCATGCAGGACTACAAGAAGACCGAAGCCAAGCAGCGACTGTTCGGCGATGTCAGGGCCGGCAAGGTTCGTTTCCTGATCGGCTCGTCGGAAACTATGAGCACGGGCGTCAACGCCCAGCTTCGGCTGAAGGCGCTCCATCACCTCGATGTGCCATGGCTGCCGTCGCAGATCGAGCAACGCGAGGGTCGCATCGTCCGCCAGGGCAACCAGCACGACGAGGTCGATATCTTCGCCTATGCGACGGAAGGCTCGTTGGATGCCAGCATGTGGCAGAACAATGAGCGCAAAGCCCGGTTCATTGCCGCGGCCCTGTCGGGAGATACCTCGATCCGGCGGCTCGACGACGTTGGCGAGGGGGCTGCCAACCAGTTCGCGATGGCCAAGGCGATCGCTTCCGGCGATGAACGGTTGATGCAGAAGGCAGGCTTGGAGGCCGATATCGCACGGCTCGAACGGCTGCGGGCCGCCCACGAGGACGATCAATACGCCGTCCGCCGGCAGATGCGAGATGCAGAGCGCGAGATAGAGGTCTCGATCCGGCGGATTGACGAAATCGGCCAGGACATCGCGCGGCTACAGTCGACCACCGGCGATGCCTTCACCATGACGGTGCTCGGTAAAGAACATGCCGAGCGCAAGGAGGCCGGTCGGGCGCTGATGAAGGAAATCCTCACGCTTCTGCAGCTGCAGCAGGAGGGCGAGGTGCATCTGGCGACGATCGGCGGCTTCGATCTCATCTATGAAGGTGAGCGGTTCGACAAGGGCGACGGCTATCGCTACGAGACGCTGCTCCAACGCACTGGCGCAGAGTATGAGATCGATCTGGCGATCACGGTGACGCCGCTCGGGGCCATCTCACGGCTGGAGCATGGACTTGAAGGCTTCGAGGAGGAGCGGCGTCAATATCGCCGGCGTCTCGAAGAGGCCGAGCGGCGGCTGGCCTCCTACCGTTCGCGAGAGGGTGGCGCTTTTGCGTTCGCAAATGACCTGAAAGGAAAACGGCTGGAGTTGCGAGCAATTGAAACTCAACTGGCAGCAGATCTGGACAGCGAGACCATCGCCGCCGCATAGCTGCATTGCACAATAATTGTTTTCCGATTGGCCAAAAATCAGGCATAAAGTCTGCAGCTGATGCATATGGCGGTCTCCTCCCAGTTCCGCCGCAGTAGCTGTTCCCCTCTGGAGGTCAAAGATCTCCACACTTTATGGGCCGCGGTTTACTCCGTCGGCCCTTTTTTCTTACACATCATCATCCAAAGATATCTCATCCTGGCCAGGCTGACGACCACGGTGCTGTTCTTCCTTGAGAGAAAGACTGTCGAGATAGCGCTCGCGTATCGTACGCATGTCGATGTCGCCACTGATCCAAGGATCCAGCAGAGCCATAAAGATTGGGTCCTCGTCGATTGGCGTACCACGGGACTTCGCGCGATCGATGGCGCGTTGTGCGATGGCCCTCCGGGTTGTAGGATCTGTACTCATCTTTCCTCGACTGGCACTCTTGGACGGCGGAGACGTTTATCAGCGGGTGTTCACGGTCGCGACTTGAATTTTCCCGCCATCAACAATATCTGGGCATCACTTCCCGTTCAAATAATGTCCTGCCGCCGCAATCGCTGTGGTTTTCGATGTCGTCCGGGATCTTAAAGGGCGCTCCCCTCGCGGGTCGAGCGCCCTTTTGCGTTTCTGTTTCCGGTCGAGGTTTTGCATGTCGTTCGCGCCTCGGCGTACGCGGACCGCTCTTCTAATGGAGAAACGGAAAAGAAGGAGGAGGGAAAGAACCGGTCGCCGATCGGTCCTCCTGCCGGCGCGTGCGCTCAACCGCCACCTGCGCGATCCCGGCCATTCGTTCTTCGCAGGGCTGTTAGCCCCGCTTGTCCTACGCAGCAGGGATGCTCGGTCGCAGTTGCGTCCGTCCGTCCGTTCGGCGGTCCGGGAGGTGTCTTCGAGAAAAATGAAGACAGGAAGGGCTGGCAAGGCGCCGGTCCGCAACTCTCTAGACAAGGACAAATCCCATGCAGATCATGAAGGTTGACCCGCGCGCTCTGAAGGAAAATCCCGACCGGATGCGCCAGTCGAAGTCGTCACCGCAGGCTGACGCGCTGATGCTCGCCACGATCAAGGCGGTCGGTATCGTCCAGCCGCCGGTGGTCGCGCCGGAAATCGATGGTGGCAACGGCTACATCATCGACGCCGGCCATCGCCGCGTCCGCCTCGCTATCGCCGCCGGCCTGGAAGAAATCGAAATCCTCGTGGCCGACGCCGCCAACGACAACGGCGCGATGCGCTCGATGATCGAAAACTCGGTTCGCGAGGCACTCAACCCGGTCGATCAGTGGCGCGGCATCGAACGTCTCGTTGCTCTCGGTTGGACCGAGGAAGCGATCGCCGTCGCTCTCGCCCTTCCTGTCCGCCAGATCCGCAAGCTGCGCCTCCTCGCCAATGTCCTGCCGGCCATGCTCGAGCAGATGGCTTTGGGCGACATGCCGTCCGAGCAGCAACTGCGGATCATCGCGGCCGCCGGCCAGGTCGACCAGAAAGAGGTCTGGAAAGCTAACCGCCCGAAGAAGGGTGACACCGCCGCCTGGTGGCAGATCGCGAATGCGCTCACGAAGAAGCGCATGTATGCCAAGGACGCGAGCTTCGGCGACGATCTGGCTCAAGCCTATGGGATCGAATGGGTGGAGGATCTCTTCGCACCGGCCGACGAGGACGGCCGCTACACCACCAATGTCGAAGGCTTTCTCGGCGCCCAGCATGAATGGATGACGGGCAACCTTCCGAAGCGCGGCGCGATCGTCGAGGTCAACAGCTGGGGCCAGCTGGACCTGCCGAAGAAAGCAACCCAGGTGTACGGCAAGCCGTCCAAGTCCGACCATACGGCGCTCTACCTCGATCGCGATGGCAAGGTCCAGACCGTTCATTACCGCATGCCGGAGGCTACGGAGTCGAAAGGCGCTGGCGGCAATGGATCCGCAGCCGGTAGTGATGATGGCGACACGATCACTATCTCCAAGGCCCGGCCCGATGTGACCCAGAAGGGTCATGACATGATTGGCGACTTCAGGACCGATGCTCTGCACGATGCACTCGGTCGCGCGCCGATCGAGGATGACATGCTGATGGCGCTGATGGTCCTGGCCTTCGCAGGCCAGAATGTCCGCGTCGACTCCGGCGCGGACGGGACATTCTACGGCGGCAAGCGCTTCTCGCGCCATGCGGTCGGATTGTTTGACGAGCATGGCAAGCTCGCCTTCGATCAGGACACGCTTCGGGTCGCCGCCCGCTCGGTGCTGATCGATGTGCTGTCGTGCCGGCGAGGCATGTCGAACAGTGGCATGGTCTCGCGCATCGCCGGCGAGGCGATCGGCGCCGACGAGTTTCTGCCGAACATGGGTTCGGAAGACTTCCTCTTGTGCCTGTCGCGGCAGGCACTGGAAGCCTCTTGCGCTGAGGCATCGGTCCAGCCGCGCCCGAAGGTCCGCGAAACCCGCGCAGCGCTCGTCGAGCATTTCGCAACTAAGCACTTTGTCCATCCGTCGGGCCGCTTCGCGCCCCCGGCGGACGAGCTACTCGAATGGATCCGGGCGGGTGCTGCCACGGACGTTATCGGCGCCGGGTCGCGCGACGACGGCGGTCATGCTGATGATCCCGCTGAGGACCAGGATGGGGAGTTCGACAACGCTACGAATCAGGGCGGCATGCTGGATGCAGACCGCCCCGATGACGCTGAGCTTGACGAGGGGTTCGATGAGAGGGCTGCCGCATGACCGCCGCCCTCCGGTCGAATACAGCAGCATCCACCCCCTATCGTTCGGGGGTGGAGTTTGCCACCAGCGCGGAGGGTATGCTCGTCGCCCGCATTGGCGACCTGGTCCTCGCCATGGTCACCTCACCCAGCGGCTTCGCATTTCTTGCGAGCGCCGTCGCCGTTCGTCGGCCGCTGGCAGAGCTGACGCGCGCTGACTTCATCGGGCATGATGGTCGAGTGGCTGATGAAACTGAGTTCCGAGCTCGTGTCGCCGAGACTGCTGGTCATAAATGCGATCTCGCCAGCCTCAACCGCGTGCAGACCCGCATTTCGGCGAACACCCCCTGGGGCGGATCGCAGATGGCGGTCGTGTATGCAGAGGGCGTCGTTGCCCACCTGACGTCAGGGCATGGTGGTTTCCACCTCTCGGCAGATCGCAATGCCAGGGTCCATCCTCTGCTGCGGAAGGACACGCCCTGGTACGAAGAGGACAGCGAGTGGGCGATCGTCGCGATCAGCTTTCCGGACCTGTTCACCACCTACGAGCGGTCGATGGCAGAAAAAATCTTCCGCAATACCTGGCCCGACGTCTGGGAGAAGATCCGAGGTTGCTCGCTGGCCGAGGGTGAAAGCTGGGCCAAGGATCGCCGGGCGTTCGATCAACGTCATGCGGCCGACTTCGTCGTCACGTCCGCAATCCGATCGGAACAACACGCTGGCATGACCGAGGTCGTGGCGATCGTTGGCGGGGGCTGTATCCATGGTGGAGAGGAACGCCGCTTTCTAGTGGCAAGCGACGAGTATGCCGGGCGTGGCCGGTTCGGCTTCGTCATCGATCTCGCTCGCCACGCTGAATATGATGGGCGTTCCGCCTTCATCGGCTGGGGAAGCCGGGAGCATGGGTCATGATCGACGTCCTCGCCTCGCAACCACTGGCGAAAGCAATCGGCGTTCGGCGCGAGACCCAGCGGCATCTCGACTGTCTGACCCGGCAGATAGCGGCGCGCGTGGGAAGACAGGCGACAACGGTGAGGGCGCGGCGCCGGTCCGGCCACCGTCTCCACTATCAGGAGCTTGTCGACCGCCTTGCCTTTGAACGGTGGAGCGAACTCGATGCAATCGCCCGCAGGCTGGCGATGCAATTGCAGGTCATCGGCGACTTCCAGCGTCGCGACCATGAGCGTGTGCAGCATCCGGCGAAATAGGCAGACTCGAGGTGAAAGGAGCTGGCGATATTCTTGCCCGGCTTCAATGTCGTTGGCGTAGCCGGCTTGGCCATGTGCTCATCTCTCTCTTGGCTCGGGATTGACATCGGACCCATGCCGGACTGCCCTTCGTGTTCGCTGCGGTCTGAACCGGCGGCCGGTCGGTTCAAGGCCGCTTGCGCGCCGCGGGGTGGCCGGCCCAGCCTCTCTGCGCGAGGGCAGGCTTGCGGCCTGCGCAGGTCGAGACCTGCTTGTCCGCCAAGCCTGCCCTGCTGGCTCAGCCGTGCCGGACCTGTGAAGCCGCCCGTCCCTGACCGGTTCTTGAATGCCCGCATCGAAGGGCAGACCGGCACGGGCCGGAACCGCTTCGTCAGCCAAGGAAGGAACAGACATGGCCAAGCCCTCTACTCCCAACCGCTCCAACGCCAGGTCGTCGCAATCTCGCCGCGGCACCACCCTCGAAATGGTCCGCCTCTCCTGCCCCGACGCCGTCCAGGCGCTCAAGATCGCCGAAAGCTTCGGCACGGCAGTCGTCGACAGCGATGGCATCCGCAGCCTGCATGAGCGGCTGATCGTCGAGACCGCCGACAGCCTTTCGGAAGGCTTGGGCGAGAAGGCGATGCAGATCCACCTGCAACGGATCGTCGGGGCTTTCGTCGGATCGGCGCACGGCGCCGGACAGTTCTACTCCCGCGCCGTGACCGAAGCGCGCGACGCAACGGCCAAGGCGTCGAACGACGCCCGTGACGAGGATCTCGATGGTCCGGTCGGCTATGACAGCGCCGCCCAGCGCAAGCGCGAGTTTGCGGCCGACATGGGCGTCCAGTCCCACGCGCTGCGCATGGCGGCCGAGGGGGCCGTCGCCGCCTACGAACATGTCGTCGGCGAGACCTGGAAGCCCTTTGATCGCCCGATCGAGAATCCAGGTGCATCCCTCGATCGAAAGGCGGCCGAAGCGCAGATGGCGGCGTTCGGATAACCGCGCTGGCGGGGTCACGCCCCGCCAATTCTCTCCTTTTTGCGGCTGGCGCCAACGGGCGCCGGCCTTTTTCCTGTCGATGTCAACAGCTGCGGATGCGCCGGGCGCGGCCCGTCCCGGTCGGTGGTCCTACAGGAGCCTGAAGCCCAAGCAACGGCTTTGCCGTCCTCCACGCTGTTGCGGCCGTTCCGGTGCTTGGGCCTCGATCGGCCCCTGACTTCGGACCTCCGCGACGGACCGCGACAGGCGCGGTCCTGGAAACGGAGAAAGAGGCCATGAGCAGGAATAAGGGTACCAATCGCGAAGACATTTACATGCGGATAACAGAGCGGATTGTGGAGGATCTCGAACAGGGCGTGCGCCCCTGGATGAAACCATGGTGCGCCGCCAACACGCCGGGCCGGATCTCTCGCCCTTTGCGGCACAACGGCTTGCCCTATTCAGGCATGAATGTGCTGCTCCTGTGGTCGGAAGGCATGGCGCGGGGCTTTGCCTCGCCGATGTGGATGACCTTCAAGCAGGCGCTCGAACTGGGAGGGGCTGTCCGGAAGGGTGAAACGGGCTCGACGGTTGTCTTCGCCAGTCGGTTTACCAAGGCGCAAGCCGACGAAAACGGCAATGAGGTCGATCGGGAGATCCCTTTCTTGAAGGCGTATACCGTCTTCAACATCGAGCAGATCGAGGGATTGCCCGACAGCTCTTACGCTCCACCGGTTCAGGTCCCCGATCCGGTCGAGCGGATCGAAAAGGCCGATCGCTTCTTTCGCAATACTGGCGCGGTCATCCGGCACGGTGGCCACCAGGCATACTACTCGCCTGCCATGGACTATATCCAGATGCCGCCGTTTGAGGCGTTTCGCGATGCTGCCGGATATGTGGCGGTCCTCAGCCATGAGGCCACGCACTGGACCGCGGCGCCCTCCCGCGTCGGGCGCGACCTTTCTCGCTATGCCAAGGACCGGACGGAGCGCGCACGGGAAGAGCTCGTCGCGGAACTTGGAAGCTGCTTTTTATGCGCCGATCTCGGCATCGCGCCCGAGTTGGAACCGCGGCAGGACCATGCATCCTACCTGCAATCGTGGTTGACGGTGCTTGCCGGCGACAAACGGGCCATATTCCAGGCCGCAGCCCACGCGCAGCGTGCCGTCAGCTTCCTGCACGCATTGCAGCCCGAAGGGGAGCAAGTCGCCGAGGCGGCGTGAGCACCCCCGATCAGGCGCGGTCGTCACTACCGGTGGCGGCCGACCGGTCCGCATCCTTTTGGTCCTTCAGGCCTTGCGCGATGTCGGCGTCGAGCCTCCCCCAGATCGATGGTTTCTCGGCATCGGGCTTGGTTTTGCGGGACGGTTTGCGCTCAATGATGAACGGCTTGTTCTGCTGACGCATTGATCCTCCAGACAGCGATTCGCAGCGCAACGATATCGCACCGGGCATGTGGGGCAAGCGGCGAGCCATGAGCCGGAAGGCACTGTCCCCGACCGATCTACGTGCAGACGAGGGTCTTGTCGGCATGGCGGCGCCAGATGCCGTTCGTGCCCAGGCGAGAGTGTCTGAACCGCCCTTGCCTTATTCCTTCCCGTCCAAGTCTCCGGCACCCCATCTGCGGGCTCGATGAGGCATGTCTGACCGGAGACCGGCTTTGCCTCGATCGTCCTCCCGCAACGGCAGTCTTTTAGATTTCTTACCCCGGAGACCTGCGGTCTCCTCCTCTCCCACTAACAAATCTGCGACTTGCCGTCCTCCATTTCATTGCGGCCCAATCGTCACCCCAATGCGCGAGCGCGATGGGGACTCCGGCTGGGTGCGGTCCGATCGTCCCCGGTCTTTGCGACAGCCATCGAGGCCGCGATGGGCGCGGCCCGATACACCAGAAAAGGAATAGGACAATGGCAACCATCGGCACCTTCACCTCCACCGAAAACGGCTTCAACGGCTCGATCCGCACCCTCGCCCTCAACGTCAAGGCCCGCATCGCCCGCGTCGAGAGCGCCTCCGACAAGGGCCCGCACTTCCGCATCTATGCCGGCAATGTCGAACTCGGCGCCGCCTGGCAGAAGACATCCGAGCAGGGCCGCGACTATCTCTCGGTCAAGCTCGACGACCCGAGCTTCCCGGCTCCGATCTACGCAACGCTTGCCGAGGTGGAAGGCGAAGACGGCTACCAGCTGATCTGGTCCCGCCCCAACCGGGACTAAAGGTTCCGTGAGGCTCCGCCACCGGCGGGGCCTCTTCTCCGCCCGAGAAAGCCAAGCCAGTCCCGGCGTCGAGCCAGGACTGGCTTTTCTGGTGCCATGCGGAGAGCGGGGAAGCTGCTCAGAATGAGCGATAGTACCAAGCGGAATGCCGTCCTCAAGGATGAGCGGTTCCCCCAATTTCCTCCCGCAGCCTTTGGCTGCCCTGGAAATCGGCTCCCCCACTCCCCGGCTATGCCGGTCGCTATGGCGATCCCTGACCCCGCCATCCCCCAGCTCGGAACCGCGGGTCATCTTTCACAAACGTCAAGGAGACGAAGATGATCTATGCAATCGAAATCCAGATCGAGGAACTGCGGGCCGAACTGCGCAATGCCATTGATGGCGCCGAGTGCCGCCAGATCGAATGTGAGCCCGAACTGGCGGAGGCGGAGCGGGCCGTGGC
Organism: Allorhizobium sp. GW101-3B10; assembly: GCF_059424725.1. NCBI lineage: Bacteria > Pseudomonadati > Pseudomonadota > Alphaproteobacteria > Hyphomicrobiales > Rhizobiaceae > Allorhizobium > Allorhizobium sp. GW101-3B10. The sequence goes on from NZ_JBWKZR010000002.1 coordinate 206,945, forward strand.
AATCGCGGAACAGGACGGTCGCATTGACGCCGAGCCGCCCTTCTAAGGGCGGTAGATCATTCGCGGCGGAGAGGCCGCCAACGAGCAGTGGCGTCAGGCCGCGCTGCGATGCACCGGCTTCTAATCTATAGTGGTTATCGCCAACGGGAGTGGTGCAGCACGGTCTCTTGGCAGCAGGATTCCACGCATCCTGTCCGTACATAGGGTACGTCATATTCAGCGTTTACAGCAATGCTGTATATGCTGTAATTGTTGACGGTGATGCTATATGTCAGGTCCACTATGGTTTCAGCAAGGACAAGAGCAAATGACGAACAGGACGGGTTCCTACACGACAAGTGACCTCTCCCGGAAGTCCGGCGACATCATCGCCGAGGCCTTGCGCCGTCCGGTTACCATTACTCAACGCAACAAGCCGCGGCTGGTTCTGCTGAATATCGAGGACTACGAGCGCCTGATGCGCCAGTCCGATATGCGCGCTGTCGGCACGATTGAGACCATGTCCGACGCATTGCTTGCCGATTTTGAAGGCGCTGTAGACGCTTATGCCGACAGTGACGAGACAAGCCGATGAGCGGATATGATGAAATCCAGGCAGCAGCGGTCATCCGTTAACCCTATCTATGGAGTCGCGAAGCGGACACTGGGAAACGGAGGGCGCAAGAACCGACCGGTGGCAGTCGGCGTCCGGATAGCGCGAGCGGACGGGGATCTCGTATTATTCTTTCCCATCACGACGAAGCAGCCGGAGCCAAACCGGTTCGCAGTGGAAATACCAGCTATTGAAAAACGCCGCGCCGGCCTCGATGTCGACTTGCGTCTCTGGATCATTCTCGACGAGTTCAATAGCGACATTATCGGCCGGTCATTCTACCTTGAACCTGAACCGCCGATCGGCCGCTTCAGCAAGGCATTCTTCCTGCCGCTCCTGAAGGAGTTCATCGCCCGCCGGAGGTCTTCTGCCGAGGTCAGCCGTTCGAGATAGCGCCGTCTCGCAACGCGGCCACCAGCAGCGGTAGCCGCGGGCCTTCTTCTGTCGCGTAATATCCAGAAAGAGCTTCACTGCGTCACCTTCAGTCTTGAAGTGATGTTCCATGCACTGCCCGGATGTTCCGATCCTTCCCCATCGTCGTGTGAGGCACGCGTCCCCGAACAGGGTTTCCGAAATCTCCATGGCGTAGAAGCGGGCCATGTTCTTCGTCGGATCCTTGCGCTCGATGTAGAGATGATAGGTCTGGCAGATCATGTGGACAAGAATCGTTCATCGCGCCCATCACGTCCAACGACACTTATGAATCGGTTGCACGCCGTCGATTCATGTTCGTGATGGAATGGGCCGGACGCAATGCGGAGTACGGCATGACGAGGGCATTGCCGGCGCTCGGTCGCGTTCCAGCCGGGCCTTGTCTGCGGACGTCTCCGGGCCAGGCGGAGTGGTATAATGGCTTGAGGAAGATCGCCAGCACCAGCCGCGCCGTGCGCCGTCCCATCGCCTCGCCAGCCCTTCCCGCAATCAGCACCTCGCCGAGGGAGTGTCCTTCTCGCAAGACGGTTCGAAGCTTTCGTCCATATCCGTCTTCATCGCGCAGGCCCGTCGAAAGCGAGAAGCTCCCGGCGTTCGGAAGGGCCAGAAGCCGGGCATTCGCCGCCTCCCCCCTTGACCCGTTCCGCCTCGCACCGGAGCGGGCTCAGCTCCGGCGTGTCAGTGCCGGCAATCTGGATCTTCTGCCCCCGGGACCAGAAGGTATCACCGTCCACCACACAATCGCTATCATTCAACCCATTATGATGGGTTGAATAATTTGAAAACATGCATTAAATGATCCATCAAAGGGGTCCATTAATGCACCTGACACTCCAAACCCATTTTGACGGTGAGTGGCATCACGCCGCGACACTGGAAATCAAGGACGACGCGGCCGGATTCCAGGGCGCGTCGATCGTCGACTACGATCTCGATTATTTCGTCACTGTGGCATCAGCGGAGTTTGCGGCCCGAAAGACGGTCCGCGACCATCGCGCCTTGTCGGTCCGATATCCCGTTGATCTCGAAAATCGATATAGCCGCAGCTGGCCGCCGTTCCTCCTGGATCTCATGCCCCAGGGACATGCAAGACGAAAGCTTGCCGATCACCTCGGCCTTGCGGAAGGCTCGCGCGCTTCCGATCTCCCGTTGCTTCTGCGATCGGCGGCGGGCGGCATTGGCAATATCCGCATCAAGGAAGCAGCAGAGGCCGAAACGGAACGGCTGCGGGGTGTTGAGCGCCAAGGGGTGACGGAAGCGGAAATCCTCGAGCGGTCGGATCGCTTCATGGAAGTCGCTGACCGCTTTGGAATGCTTGCCTCCGGCTCCAGCGGTCTGCAAGGCGAATGGCCGAAGGTCTCCATGACGCAGGCGAATGACGGGCTCTATTATCCCGACAGCTTCGTCACCGATGATGAGGCCGTGCGCCACGTCATCGTCAAGCTGGTACGCAGCAACGAGCCTGTGGACCGCCTGATCCTCGAAGGCGAAGCCCTCTATTCGCGGATCGCTCAAGAGATCGGTCTGAATGTCAGCGAACCGTCGACCTATGCCGAAGGCGTCCTGATCATTCCCCGTTTCGACCGGAAGAAGAGAGAAGGCGACGGAACTATCCGCCTGGGCCAGGAAAGCCTCGTATCCGCGATCGGCGTTGCCGATTTCGGCCATGTCGGCACCCATGAAGCCTATATCGACGTTCTGCGCCAATATTCGGCCGATCCCTTCTCGGACATAGCCGAATACCTGAAGCGCGACATCGCCAATCTGGCACTGGGCAATCCCGACAATCACGGCCGAAATTCGGCTCTCAGCAAGCACCAGGACGGCACGATCCGTCTATCTCCGCTCTTTGATTTCGCACCCATGCGATTGGCTAAAGAGGGGATCGTCCGCTCCACCCGATGGGCGATGATGCGTGACGGTGGTCGCGATCATCTTCCCGATTGGACGAGCATTTGCGCCGAACTGATGCCTGGTCCTGTTGAGCGGAAGGCTCTTGCGGCCGCACTTTGTGAGTTCGCCGAACGCCTGCAGCAGGTGCCGGACAAAGCGAAAGACATGGGCGCGCCTCGCGAAATTCTGGAGCGTGCAATGGGACGCTGCACCGAAATCGCGGATAGCGTTCTGGCGGCGCGCTCCTGATGCCGGAGGACAGCTGAATGGCTCGCTGGAAGAAACCGACGAAAGACGAGATCCTCGAAAACCGGCGAACACTGGCGGAGCGTGCTCGAACGGGTGACTTAAGGCTGCCTGGAGCCGTTTCAGATATCCGAAAAGGTTTCGGCATGACCCAGGAGGAGTTCGCCAAAACGCTTGGGCTCTCCAGGCGCCAAGTTGCGGAACTGGAAGCGGGAACGGCCAATCCCACCCTGGAAACTTTAGAGAAGATTGGTCGGCTATTCGGGTTCGGGGTTGGTTTTGTCCCCAAGAATGCCCAGGCGGACCGGACAAACTAATCATTGTTAAAGCTCCGCGAGCCCTTTGGCGAATTGGTTGGTTCCAGCACTACCCGTTGATTTTTAGCCTTGTCGCCCGCCGGGAGATGAAATCTCAATCAGGCATCCCTGCGTTCGAAGAACGTGAATTGCTTTTCCGATCTGAGCGGTTGGCTTTCCGGTGCCCCTTTCACAGCAAGGGATGCCGAAAGCTGATCTGCAGCCTGCGTGGAAACAAACGCAACGTGCCGGTCGACGGGACCGGCTCGACCCACCGTCGCGTACCCGGCAAGGGCAATAATCAGCATCAAGACCAACTGCAGCGGGTTGGCCTTGCCGAAGCGCGCAGCACCGGTGCCGCCGGCCCTCGATTTTGAGAACCGGCGGGTCGCTCGTGGCTGGAAGCGCCCACCACGGCGTGGACGGACACCGTCTTCGCGGTGCAACCCTGTTCTCCCGCACTGGCGGGCAGCATAATTGCCGATCCCTTCGATCCGGATTAATCGGAGCTCCTCGAATTTACCCTATCCAGACGCGAGGCGGGCTTTTGGAACCGGTTCAACCGACACAGGCCTTCATGTCCTCACGTCTGAACCAGATGGCGCGGCCGCAGCGCAGCGGCGGATTGCCGGCGGTAAACACGATCTGTTCGTCGGTACGCATGCGCAAGACCTCGTAAGGCTGGATCAGAGGCCTCGCTGCAAGCTGCTTCGAGCGTGTTCTGGACGATCCCCTCGGCTGGGAACTGCGGCTGATCTGGTCGATCTCCACCGTGGTCGTCCCGCAGCGGCGCGAGATGTAATCGGCAGTCTCGGGGTCGTTGATCGCGGCGAACGAGATCCAGCTTGCGCTCTCGAACCATTTGCTTGCGGCGTCGCGGCCGCCATAGGTTTCGCGCATCTGCCCGATCGACTGATAGATCATGGTGAGCGTGATGCCGTATTTGCGACCGGCGTCGCGGGCGGTCTCCAGGACCCGCATATAGCCGAGGCGCGCGACCTCATCGAGGAGAAACAGCGCGCGGGCTTCGACAGCGCCGTCGCGATTGTAGATCGCGTTGAGTAGCGAACCGATGATGACCCGCGCCAGACCCGAATGGGTTTCGAGGGTCTTGAGATCAATATTGATGAACACGTCGGTATTGCCGCTCGCCAGCGCTTGCGTTTTGAAGCTCGACCCGGAAACCAGCGCCGCATAGTTCGGATAGGACAGCCAGTGCGTTTCCTTGATCACATTGGCATAGACGCCGCTGAAGGTCTCGGGTGTCATGTTGACGAAAGTGGCAACATTCTGCTGGACGAACTCGGAGCCCGAATTCGCGTAGATGTCCTGAAGCCGCCGGCGCAACTGCTTCTCTGGCTCGGAGAGATTGGTGCGGACCTGCCGCAAAGTCTGGTTTTCCTCTGTCGTTTGGCCCGACAGGCAGACATCGGCGATCATCGCCGTGAGCAGTTGCAAAGCAGATGCTCGAAAGAAGTCGTCGCGCACGCCGGTCGCACGCCCGCTGTCACTCATGATCCATGAGGCAACGGCGGCAATGTCTTCTTCCTTCGTTCCGCCGCAACTGCCGATCCAGTCGAGAGCATTGAAGCCGGACTGCGGTTGCTTCGGATCGAGGATATGGATCGCCCTGTCGGCTTGTCCGCGATGGCCGGAAACCATCGGGGCGACTTCATTCGATGGATCGAGCACGACGAGCGTCCCGCCCCATTTGAGCGCGGTGGGGATCGTCACCGAGGTCGTCTTGAACCCGCCGGAGCCGGCAAAGACGATCCCGTGGGAGGAACCGAACGACCCGTCAAAGCAGAGCAGCGGCGAGCGGCCGCCAAGCCCCCATGTCTGCGCCCGATCGCTGCGAAAGGATTGCGCCGCCGCGTCATCCCGGTCGACACGATAGCGCTCGCCAATGACGATCCCGCCCGATGCCGGAAAAAGCCCGGCCGCCTCTTGCATCGACATCCATTCGGCTTCTCCATGCAGCGCCCGCCGGCCGCGGATGCGCTTCGGCTCCGCCTTAACGAATGCCGCATTGCCGATGATGGCGACACGCAGGGCAAAGCACCCCGCCATCAGGACCGCTGCTGCGCCGATCAAGCTTGCCCAATCGATTTGGGTAGAAACGGCGCTTGCCGTCGGCGCCGATGCCGAAGAGCCGATGAGATGCAATGTGGCGCGCATGGCTGCGATCGATATGACGGCGACCGCCCCTGTGACGACACCCCAACCAACCCACCTGATTTGGCCCGACCCGGCGCCGGCAAACAGGAAGGCGGTGCCGCTGCCGGCGGCAAGGATGTAAGGTAAGGTGACCCCTGCGCGACCGAGCAGGCGACGTGCAGCCTCCGTCTTGCCGAAGCTGACAAGCCATTGTTCGATCCCGCCCAGGCCCATGGTGATGAGCACCATCAGCACAAACGGTGCGATGACGAGTGCGATCCTACTCGCCTTCATCGCCGAACGCCTTCACACCGATCATCGTCAGACGGGTCCTTTCGTGCTCGTCGGATTTCAGGAGGTGGCTGAGCTCGACCAGGGCGCCGAGCAGGACCGCGCGTTTTTCAAAGCGCAGGCCGGCTTTGACGATCAGTCCGCCGAGCGCGATCTTCTCGCGGGTATCTTGTCTGCGGGCGTCGGATGAGATGGTTCGGGCCATGCGTTCAAGCCTCGCCAGGGCCGCTCGCAGGCGCGCCAGTTGCGACCGTCTTGTCTTTCGAACTGGCGCCGCCGACCTCTCCGCCTCTCGGTTCACCGCTCGAGGGGCGTGGGCTTGCCCGAAACCGCCTGGCCACGTCTTCGAAAGCGGCTTGAAGCTCCGCCTCGTCGAGCGCGATCTCTCCCAGTCCGGATTTCAGGGCGATCCGGCCGATGCGCTCGGCGTCACGCGTTTCGGCATGTTTCAGCTGTTCCTGGAGTCTCGCGATTTCTTCGCGAAGCTTGAAGGATGGCTTTTTCATCTGGTCGGGTCCTTGTCTGACGGTTCGCCTTGGATGTCACGACAGTCCCGCAGATCGGCATGCCGATCTACTCGCAAATCTGCGAGTTGGCGAAGTGAGCGCCGTTGCGCATGATCCCGCCGTTCCAAAGGAGCGGATCCAAGGGCGCAATTATACGTCGCTATCGCGACGTGTTGCCGAAGCGTCTGGCGGGGCCGCGGCTCGTCGAACCGACGGGTTTTGTTTCCAACCGGGGAAGGAGTTCTGTCGTGGCCGTTCCGCATTTCTCCGTCAGCATCGTCGCCCGGGGTTCCGGCCGCAGTGCCGTCATGTCGGCAGCCTACCGGCATTGCGCGAAGATGGATTATGAGCGGGAAGGCCGGACGGTTGATTACCGCGCCAAGCAGGGTTTGGCGCACGAGGAGTTCGCGCTGCCGGTCGATGCCCCGCAATGGCTGCGGGCCATGATCGCCGACCGCTCTGTCGCCCGGGCATCGGAAGCCTTCTGGAACAGGGTCGAGGCCTTCGAGAAGCGGTCTGATGCGCAGCTCGCCAAGGACGTCACCATGGCATTGCCGCTCGAGCTCTCGCGTGAACAGAACATCGCCCTGGTCAGGGATTTCGTCGAGCGCCATATCACAGCGAAGGGCATGGTGGCCGACTGGGTGATCCATGACAATCCGGGCAATCCGCATGTGCATCTGATGATGACCTTGCGGCCGCTGACGGTGGACGGGTTCGGGCAGAAGAAGGTCGCCTTAGCCGGAGAGGACGGCCAGCCGCTTCGCAATGATGCGGGCCGGATTGTCTACGCGCTCTGGGCCGGCGGCTCGGACGATTTCAACGTCTTTCGCGAGGGCTGGTTCGCCTGCCAGAACCGGCATCTGACGCTTGCCGGTCTCGACATCCGTGTCGATGGCCGCTCGTTCGAGAAACAGGGCATCGAGCTCACGCCCACCGTCCATCTCGGTGTCGGGACAAAGGCGGTCGAGCGCAAGATGACGCAGAGCGCCGAGGCTCGCTCGCTGGAAAGGCGTGACCTCCAGGAAGAGCGCCGGGCGCAGAATGCGCGCCGCATCGCGCGCCGTCCGGAAATCGTGCTCGACCTAATCTCCCGGGAAAAGAGTGTGTTCGAAACCCAGGATGTGGCCAGGGTCTTGCATCGCTATATCGATGATGCGGTCCTCTTCCAGAACCTGATGGTAAGCATCCTGCAAAGTCCCGAGACACTGCGTCTAACGCGTGAACGGATCGACTTTGTCACCGGGAACCAGGCGCCGGCGAAGTACACGACCCGGGCGCTCATCCGCCTTGAGGCCCGGGTGGGATCGCAGTCGCTCTGGCTTGGCCGTCAGTCCTCGCATGGCGTCCGGGACGCGGTGCTGGAACAGTCTTTGGATCGCCATGCCCGCCTGTCTGAGGAGCAGAGAACGGCTATCGCTCATGTCTCAGGGCCTGAGCGGATCGCCGCGGTGATCGGCCGTGCGGGGGCCGGCAAGACCACAATGATGAAGGCAGCGCGCGAGGCCTGGGAAACCGCCGGATACCGCGTGGTCGGTGGGGCACTGGCCGGCAAAGCCGCCGAAGGCCTTTCAAGCGAAGCAGGCATTGCCTCGCGCACGCTGTCTTCCTGGGAGCTGGCCTGGAGCAAGGGCCAAAACCAGCTCGACGACAGGACCATTTTCGTGCTGGACGAGGCCGGCATGGTCTCGTCCGGGCAGATGGGGCTGATCGTCGACACCGTCACCCGGTCCGGCGCCAAGCTGGTTCTGGTCGGCGATCCCGAACAGCTGCAGCCGATCGAGGCGGGTGCGCCGTTTCGCGCCATCACTGAGCGGATCGGCTATGCCGAGCTCGAAACGATCTACCGCCAGCGCGCGCAGTGGATGCGCGACGCCTCGCTTGATCTGGCGCGTGGCAGGGTCGGCAAGGCGGTGGAGACCTATCGCTCCCATGGGAGGCTGTTCGGTGCCGAGTTGAAGGACCAGGCGGTGAGCCAACTCATCGCCGACTGGAACCGCGATTATGATCCGGCCAAAACCTCGCTGATCCTCGCGCATCTCAGACGCGATGTGGTGATGCTGAATGAGATGGCGCGCGCGAAACTCGTCGAGCGCGGCATGGTCGGCGAGGGATCTGTCTTCAATACGGAGGATGGCGATCGCCGGTTTGCCGCCGGCGACCAGATCGTCTTCCTGAAAAACGAAGGCTCGCTTGGCGTGAAGAACGGCATGCTGGGCAGGGTGGTGGAAGCTGCACCAAACCGCATCACCGCCGAGATCGGGATGGGCGAACATCGCCGGCAGGTCGTGGTCGAGAGCCGCTTCTATGGCAATCTCGATCACGGCTACGCAACCACGATCCACAAGGCCCAGGGCGCGACGGTCGATCGGGTAAAGGTGCTCGCCTCGCTCTCGCTCGACCGCCATCTGGCCTATGTCGCCATGACCCGCCACCGCGAGGATCTCGCCGTCTACTACGGCCGCCGCTCCTTTGCCAAGGCCGGCGGCCTCGTCCCCATCCTGTCGCGCCGGAACGCCAAGGAAACGACGCTCGATTACGAGAGGGGCGCACTCTACGCCCAGGCCTTGCGCTTTGCCGAAGCGCGCGGCCTGCATCTCGTTCATGTGGCGCGTACGCTGATGCGCGACCGGCTGGAATGGACGGTCCGGCAAAAACAGAAACTCGTTGATCTGGCAAGCCGCCTGGCCGCTGTCGGCGCCAGGCTCGGCCTCCTCCCCCTCACGAAAACCAACCCGCTCCAGCATTCGATCCACGACCTCGCCAAGGAGGCAAAGCCGATGGTTGCCGGCATCACGACATTTGCCAGGACGCTTGAACAGGTGGTCGCCGACAAGCTCGAAGCCGACACCGTCCTGAAACGGCAGTGGGAGGATGTCTCGACCCGCTTCCATCTTGTCTATGCAGCGCCGGAGGCCGCCTTCAAGGCGATCAATGTCGATGCGTTGCTGACGAATGAGCCTCTCACCAGATCGACGCTGGCGAGGCTTGCCACGGAGCCCGAGCAATTTGGCAGGCTGAAGGGCAAGGCTGGTCTCATCGTCAACCGCGCGGATAGACAGGATCGCCAACGCGCCTTGAAGAACGCACCCATCCTCGTCGCAAGCCTTGAGAATTTTCTGCGCCTGAGAGAGCGCGCCGAGCGGCTCTATCGGGGAGAAGAGATTGCCCGGCGCCAGACGCTGTCGATCGACATTCCGGCGCTCTCGGCCCGCGCCGGCGAAGTACTCGAACGCGTGCGCAATGCGATTGGCCGAAACGATCTGCCTTCAGCGCTGGCCTTCACCCTGGCCGACAGAGACATCAAGGCCGAGCTCGACCATTTCGCCAAGGCGGTTTGCAAACGGTTCGGCGAGCGGACCTTCCTGACGATCACAGCCGGAGACGCCGATGGCGAGACGTTCCAGAGACTGACCTTGGGTATGGGCGCGGGCCAGAAGGCGCAAGTGCAACAGGCCTGGGATGCCATGCGTGCGGTTCAGAGGCTTGCCGCGCACCAGCGCGCGGCAACTGCCCTCGAGCAGGCCGAGTCTCTCAGGCAGACCAAGAGTTTGGGGCTTTCACTGCAATGACGAAGCGCGCGCGCACGGGCAGTCCCGTTCGAACCGAGGGCAAGAGCGTTCTCGCCATCCTGCTCTTTGCTGCGGCTGCGCCTGGCACATTCTGCGCGGTGGGCTACCTCGGTGGTTACAGGATCAACATGACGCCCAGCGCGCCGCTCGGGCTCTGGCGGATCGAGCCGCTCGACCGGCCGGTTGCGGTGGGCGACCTCGTCTTCATCTGCCCGCCCGACACCCCTGAAATCCGTATCGCGCGTCGGAGATCCTACCTGCGGGCCGGCTTGTGCGCCGGCGGTGTCGCGCCGCTGATCAAGACGGTCATTGCGACGGCCGGGCAGAGGGTCGAAGTCGGACAAGACATTCGCGTCGATGGCGTCGTCATCGCCCATTCGACCATCGCGAAGGCCGATGCAAAGGGACGCCCCTTGTCGGCCTATTCCGGTGGCGTGGTCCCGGACGGCTCTGTGCTTCTCCATTCCGGCTTCAGGAGCTCCTACGATTCCCGCTATTTCGGTCCCCTGCCCGCTTCTGGAATTCTCGGACTGGCGCAGGAGGTTCTGACCCATGCGCCGTGAACTCATCCGAACACTGGTGCTGCCGGCCTTGTCCGCCATCGCCGGCTGGATCGCATGGAGCGGTCTTGTCCTGCTTTTTCCCGTCGCGCTCGCCTTTCCGGTCCTCTGGTCGCTCGCTGAAAGCAGGAGGACCGCGGCGCTCGTGTCGGCCGCCTATTTTCTGGCGGCGTCGCGGGGGCTGCCGCAAGGGGTCGCCGCCTTCTATCAGTCGGATCTGTGGCCCGGCTTGCTGCTCTGGCTTGTGGCGTCGGGGAGCTTCGTCACGGTTCACACCCTGCTCTGGACACCAAGCCAAGGACGGCGGCCCCTTCGCTATCTGCTTGCGTGCCTGTTCATGGCAATTCCGCCGTTTGGCATCGCCGGATGGGCGCATCCGATCACGGCCGCAGGCGTGGTTTTTCCGGAATGGGGGTGGTGGGGGCTTGTCGCAACGACTGCCGGCCTGATGGGGCTCACAAGCCCCATCAGGCCGGCAGTCGTTATTGTGCTTGCTGGATTCTGGCTCTGGTCCGCCGCAGTCTGGACAATGCCTAAAGTGCCAGAAGACTGGCAGGGTGTCGATCTCGAATTCGGCGCCTCAATTGGACGAGACGCGGGTCTTGCCCGGCAGCGGGTTCTGATTGCGATCGCACGTGAACGCGGAGCGGGCGGCGTGGGGACGGTCGTGCTGCCGGAAAGCGCAATCGGCAGCTGGACGCCGACGGTCGAGCGGTTGTGGACGACAGCTCTCGAGGATCAGCCCTTGACCATGCTCGCGGGCGCGGTCGTCATCAATGCTGAGGGCTATGACAATGTGCTCGTCGCGGTTTCCCGCCTCGGCGGCCGCATCGTCTATTTCGAGCGCATGCCTGTCCCCGGCTCTATGTGGCAGCCATGGCTGTCATGGATGGGCAAGACCGGTGGCGTGCGGGCGAACCTCTTTTCAAACCCCGTCGTCGATCTGGGCGGCCGCAAGCTTGCACCGCTCATCTGCTACGAAGTGCTTCTTGTCTGGCCGGTCCTGCACTCCATGCTGCGAGATCCAGACATGATCGTCGCTGTCGGCAACGGCTGGTGGACGGGTGGCACATCCATCGTCTCCATCCAGCGGGCCTCCGCCACCGCCTGGGCGCGTCTGTTCGGCAAGCCCCTCGTCCTTGCTTTTAATACCTGACAGCCCCGGCGCGCAGGACGATAGGAGGGACAGCCCTTCCCTCACCGCCCCGGTCGTGCAAGCGATCGTGCGATTCAATGATGTCGTCACGCGCCGCCGTCGGGTCTTCCCTGTCCCGTGGTCCAGCCCGAGGGGTTCACTCCAGGCTCGCTAGGAAGTGCGAAATCGACCTCTTAATCGCGGGGCGCGCAGGAACAGCCGTGGTGCTGATGAGCTACGTGGCCTCACGGATCCATCGCCTCGCGTTCGGGATCGAGCCAACGCCCGACTCAGTTCACCGATGCCCCGTGACCTTTCCGTCCTTTTCGCCGCACCAGCGGCGGGCGGCCTCTTGCTCGTGCCTGGCACGCTATCGCAAGCGCCGGTTCAGCGACCAGATCGGGGCCAACGTCCTACATAGGGACGGGCTCTCGCTCAACGACAGCATTATCGCGCCTTTCAGCAGGAGACATCGTGCTGCATATGGTTCCTGCATTCTAGATCATGCTTGTAACGAAACAGTGAAGCCATGCGGATGTATTCTGCGGTCGGTCTATGCAATACTCTCATTTCCCCAAAGGGATCTGCTGATTTCCCCAGTCGCCGCCTCCTTCTCGGGGGCGGTTCTTTTTTGAAGTTACTCAAGGTTGAAAGAGGGCGAGCGCTTGCGGTCAGAGATCAACCGCAGACAGGCCAGCCCACGCTTGCCCCGATCGAAATAGGCCGACTGACCGATCCACCTTCCAGCAGGTCTCCGTAACAGGCACGCCATGATCGGCCTGCTGCAAGAATAAGATCTTTCACGGTGTCAGAGACCTGCGATCGCTCGATGCTTCGCTCCTTTTCCTGGTTTGGAGAGGGAAGGTGCAATACACCCATCATAAACCATACAGCTTTGGAGATGGCTGAAGTAATCGTCGCGGAAGCTCCCTCGGCACCAGGCCTCGCAGGCTGCCGCGATGGCACATCCTCGTTCCGGCTAATGCCAATCCCGCGCCCTTCGCACCGCCTCAGCAAAACGATCATGATCAGCTTCGGATATTGGTTCGGCCGGAGAAACCAACCGAGCCTCCATACGTATCGCGGAACCGTCGATGCCGGCCAGTTCGGCCAGGCCCAACGCAGTGAGTTCGTGGGTGGAAGGAACTGAGATGGTCCGCCCACTGGCCGCTGCGAGAAACCGGACAAACGACCCGCTTTGCGACAGACCGCCATCAATTGAAATCGCTGCTGTCCCAGCAGCCTTGCCCGCGGACTTGATCAAGCCAACCGTCAGCATTGCGATACCTTCCAGAATGGCACGGACAAGATCGCGCCGATCTGTCGCATGATTCATACCGATGAAAAGGGGCGCGGCCTGCCGGTCCCACCACGGCGCTGCGAGCCCCGAAAGGGCTGGCACAAAGACAAGACCTCGAGACAATGCCGAAGAGCCTTCAAACCCGTCTAGTTCGGATACATCTGTGTAGAGACCGATGCGCTTCGCCCATTCCAGCGCCGACCCCGCATCGTAGACGCCGCCCTCGATGGCGTAGACGGGGTGTTCGCTCTTCTTCTGCCAACCAACGGTCGGAATCAGGCCGCCGGTGCCGGACGTCAGTCCGTCCGTCACGGCCAGCAGGAAGGCACCGGTTCCGAAAGTAACCTTGCAGTCGCCCGGTTTGCGGCAGCCGTGGCCGTACAGAGCGGCCTGCTGGTCGACAATCGAGACCCGCACGGGCACTCCTCCGATCTCGCCGAAACCCGCATCGACGGCGGCAATCTCGGGCAGGCATTCGATCGGCACGCCATGCAACGCGCACATTTCGGCGCTCCAATTGCCGACGGTAAGATCAAGCAAACCGGTGCGGGACGCAGTGGCGAGGTCCGTGCGGAAGGTACCGGCGAGCCTGTCGAGGAAGAAGGCATCCGTGGTGCCGAGCCTCAACCGACCCGCGGCATGGGCCGAGGCGACGGAGGGTATGTTGCGCAGCAGCCAGGCGAGCTTGCTCGCCGAAAAATAAGGATCGAGCGGCAGGCCGCATACCGCTTTCGATCGCTCCTCAGCCTGGGGGCCAAGGGCCGCAAGCGCGTCGGCAGTGCGCGCATCCTGCCAGACGATGACAGGCGAAAGGGCTTTGCCTGTCTCTGCGTCCCAGGCAAGGCAGCTTTCGCCCTGGTTAGCGATAGCGATGGCATCGACGGTTCCAGCGGCGGCAAGCACCGCCAAAATGTTGGCGAGCAACTCCTCTGGATCATGCTCCACACAGCCGGCAGCCGGATGATGCTGCCCATGGCGGCGGTTTGCCGCGACATGGAAGCGCCCACCATCTTCGACGACGAGGCAGCGGGTAGAGGTCGTACCCTGATCGATGGCGGCGACACGCATCAGCCTTGCTCCCTGAAACCGAAATGGACACGCCCCGCTTCGGCGGCCCCTGCAGGAACCGGAACCAGAATGCGGCGCTCCGGCAGCCACACTCCCGCCCTGCTCCAGGTCTCGCGACCATCGAGTTCGAGCGCAAGCCGGCCGCTAACGGGACGCAGAAAACGAAGCTGGAAATCGCGGAAGGCGGGCGCGCTTTCTCCCCGCCTCAGCAGGTTCGGAACCACGAGCTTCAGGGGCGCATCAAAGGTGACGGGCATGGGCTCTGCTTCGGCCGGATCGCGGGCGAGATCGGCGGCAAGTGCTGCGCCGACCGCCTGCCCTTCCCGAAAGGCCCAACCGCCGGTCTCGATGGCGCGCAGCACATTGCCGCCGGCGAAATAGAGCGGGTTCGCCATCCGCCCCGTCTGGTCTATGGCGGGGCCGCTGCTTCCGGGGGCAACGCCGAGCGGGGACTGCATGAGAAGCGCCGCCTCTGGCGTGAAGCGCCCGGTGAAAAGCACGCCGTCGCAGGAAAAGCTGCGAGTGGAACCATCCGCCAGCCGGACGGTCGCGCCCTCGACGCGGCCTGCTCCCTTGATGTCAACGATCTCCGCGCCGGCATGGAAGGGAATGCCGGCGAGCGCCGGAAACAGCGTGAAGGATTTACGCGCCAGTACCCGGCTCTCCGGCTCGATCATCGCCACCGGCCGCGCGCCATGGGTCAGACAGGTCAGCACGGCGGAGAAGGAGACGAGTTCCGAGCCCACGATCAGCGGCCGCCGGAACGGCATCAGATGGTGAAAGGCGACATAGGACTGCAGCGCGCCGGTGGTGACGATACCGGTGGCGGGCCTGTCGCCGGAAACCAGCCGGGCGGAGCGCGGCATTTCGCGTGCGCCGGTTGCTAGCATTACGCGCCTGGCCTTCAGCACTTCGACCCCGCGCGGTGAGGTGACAATGAGACTTGCATCTTCGCCGAGCGAAACGACGGAATGCTGCGGGCGGATATCGACGTCCGCCGCCTGCATTTCTCGTTGCAGGCGCCCGCCATAGGCGGCGCCGAAATAGACGCGGCCGAACTCGCGCATGCCGAAGGGTGAGTGGCTACAATGGCGGGTCGCTCCGCCAAGCGTGTTTTCCCTGTCCAGCAGCATCACTTGGCCGACGCCGCGCTTCTTCAGTTCAAGTGCAGCCGCAACACCGGCAGGGCCGCCGCCGACGATGATAACATCCGCGTCGAAAGCACTACTCATTTCGCCTCTCCTTCATCGACGGCAAGCGGCGTCGCCAGCTTGCCGGCGGTCAGGGCGGCGAGATGGGCATTGCAGTAAAAGCCCTGGCAGCGACCCATTCCGGCGCGGGTACGCCGTCTCAGGCCTCCGAAATCTCCCGGCGGCACGGGGCTGGCGAAAGTCGCTTCCACCTCCCGGCGCGTCACCAGTTCGCAATGGCAGACGATTTCGCCGTGATGCGGACGCTGCCAGTCGCGCTCTTCGGTTTCTGTGAGGTTTGGCATAACGATGGAGGGGGCGGAAGCTGGTGGCGTCAGCGTTTGCCCGAAGGTGGCGTGAAGCTCGACCGCATGGCGGGCGAGGCCGAGTGCGGCAGAAAGGCCTGTGGAGCGGATGCCGCCGAGCGTGATCGCGTGGGCTTCCGGTCGGCAGGCAACGCGGTAGGCCTTCTGTTCAGTCGCAGGCCTCAGTCCGGCGTAAACGGCGGTGACTGGAATGTCGGCCAGCGCAGGTACGATTTCCGCTCCGCGCGCCAGAAGCGCCTTCAGCGTTTCGGCCTCGACGGTGGCGCGGACCCGGTCGTCCTGTTCTTCCGCAGTGGGTCCGATGATGACGTTGCCAAACGCGGTGGGGCAGACGACGATGCCCTTGGTGATTTCGGTCGGCACGGGCAGCACGATGCGCGGGACATGCCGGAAGGCCGCTTTGTCCAGCACCACGAACTGGCCCTTGCGCGGATGAATGGTGAATTCGGGAACAAATCCTAGCCTTTCGTCCACCGCATCACCGTAAAGGCCGGCGGTGTTGACGACGGACCGGGCGCGCACCTCACCCGAAGACGTTTCGAGCGTCCATTCGCCCTCGAACGTGCCCTTCAGTAGTTCGGTGTTCCTGAGGAATTCTGCACCCATTGCGACCGCCTGCGTGAGGTAGGCAAGTGGCGCTGTCCACGGGTCGATCACATGCTCGCCCGGCACCTCGATGGCCGCGACAAGGCTTTCAGAAAGACCGGGCATGGTCGAGCGTGCGGCGCTCCCCGTCAGCAGCCTGAGTTCGGAAATGCCGTTGGCGCGGCCGGTTTCCTCGATCGCCTCGAGCTTGTCGGCTTCCAGCGGGTTCCAGGCACAGACCAACGCACCGGTCTCTACGATCCTGAGACTGAGGCTCTCGCGGATTTCCAGATATTCTTGGCGCCCGGCCTTGACCAGTTCCAGTTCCAGACTGCCCGGTGGCGCGTCAAAGCCGGTGTGCAGGATGGCGCTGTTGGCCTTGGAGGCGCCTGAGAGGATATCGGCGCCTTTTTCGATCAGAACAACACGAGCACCCGCAGCCGCAAAGCGCCGCGCGACCGCACAGCCCACCACACCGGCGCCGATGATAGCCACGTCGAAAATTACCAGCGGTTTCGCTGGTGCGCTCGCCTGGAGCATGCCCGCTCCCTTTCATGCGTGTCTTCCGGTGGTGATGCCGGGGAAATTCGTATCGTGGCGGCGCGCAAGCCGCGCCGCCGGTTTTCGTCCTGCCCCTGGAAGGCCTTACACGAGGCGTTTCGACCGCTCAGCGGTACGGATAGCCCGCCTTCTCCATCGTAGCGGCGTATTTCTTGAAGGCGTCCACCACCTTGCCGGCACGCGGGCTGGAAGACGCAATCTCGTCCCAGAAGCCTTCGGCATCCTTGACGACCTGAGCCCATTCTTCCTTCGGCAGCGAGGTGAGCTCCATCTTCTCGCCCTCGACACGCAGCTTGGCTTCGCCGCCCCAATACCACACGTCCCGATAGTAGTGAGATTGGTCGATGGTGATAAGAAAGAGTTCCTGCAGATGCGGCGGCACCTTTTGCCAGCTTGCGGAGTTGGCGAAATAGGAACCGAACCATGCACCTGTGACGGAGTTGGTCAGCGCGTATTTGCAGACGTCCGCCCAGCCGACTTCATAGGCCTCGGTAAAGCCGCACCAGGCGACGCCGTCGAGTTCGCCCGTTTGAAGAGCGACTTCGACGTTGTCCCACGGGATGGTGACGGGTACGAGGCCGTAACGCGATAGGAACTTGCCGGCGGTCGGAACGCCGAACACGCGCAGGCCCTGCATGTCGGCCAAGCTCTTGATCGGCTTGTCTACGGTGAAGATGTGAAGCGGGTCCCAGGCGCCGGCCGAAAGCCAGGTGACGTCCTTGACTTCGCCATAGGCTTCTTCCCAGATTTCCTTCAGGCCGTAATACTTGAACAGGACCGGCACATCGAGGCTGTAGCGCGTGGAGAAGGGGAAGTAGCCGCCGAAGACGGCAATATCGACCGGCGATGCCATCGTCGCTTCGTCCGATTGCACGGCGTCGATGGTGCCGGCCTGCAGCGCACGAAAGAGATCGGAGGTAGGCACGAGCTGGTCGGCGTAATAGAGCTCGATCTCCATCTCGCCATTGGCGGCCTTATTGAAGGCCTCGATCTGCGGCTTGATGACGTGTGCCCCGAGCGGGGCGCCGGAATAGGTCTGGAGACGCCACTTGATCGGGCCGCTCTGTGCGTTGACATAGGGCGCGGCAAGCGTCGAACCGGCGACGGCTGCACCTGCTCCGATGCCGGCCTTGGTCAGGAAATTGCGACGTGTCGCGAGGATCTTTTCCGATGGACTCTGCTTCTTGGTGTCGTCTGTCATGTCATTCTCCTCTTGAGGTTATCGTTATGGGTGGCTGACCCCTTAGGCTCAGCCTTTCACCTTCATCTGCTCGGGCAGCCAGAGGGCCAGTTCCGGAAAAATCATGACCAGCGCGATGGTCAACGCCATGATCGCCGCAAAGGGCCAGATGGATTTGTAGATGTCGATGAGGGTGATTTCCTTGGGCGCCAGCGAGCGCATCAGGAAGAGGTTGTAGCCGAAGGGTGGCGTGATGTAGGCGATCTGGCAGGTGATGGTGTAAAGCACGCCATACCAGATGAGCTGGTTGTCGAAGCCGAGATCCAGCGCCTTCACCAAAGGGATGTAGAGCGGCGCTACGATGACAAGCATCGCGGTGTCGTCGAGGAACATGCCCATGACGATGAAACTGATCTGCATCATTATGATGATGGTCCAGGGGTCGAGGTCCCACTGCTTGATGAACAGGGTTTCGATGGCCTTGACCGCGCCGAGCCCGTCGAAAACGGCACCGAAAGCAAGTGCGGCAAGGATCAGCCACATGAACATGCAGGAAACCGCGAGCGTCTTCATCGAGGTTTCGCGCACCAGCGTCCAAGTGAAGCGCCCCTTCAGGATGGCGGCTAGCGTCGCCGATGTCGCGCCAACGGCCGAGCTCTCGACCAGGCTGGTATAGCCGAAGACGAAGAGGCCAGTCATGAAGAAGAAGATGGCGAAGGGAATGATGCCAGCCCTTGCGAGCGCCAGCTTCTCGCGAAGCGGCATGTTCAGCTCTTCTTCCGGAACCGTCGGTGCAAGCTTCGGATTCAGTCTTGCGCGGATCACGATATAGATCACGAAGAGAACCGCCATCAGCAGGCCGGGAACGAGGCCGGCGAACCACAGCTTGGAAACCGGCTGGCGGGCGATCATGCCGTAAAGCACCATGACCACCGACGGTGGGATGAGAATGCCGAGCGAGGAGCCGCCCTGTACGACGCCGGATATCAGTACCTTGTCATAGCCGCGGCGCAGCATTTCCGGCAGCGCGATGGTGGCGCCGATGGCCATGCCGGCAACGGAAAGACCGTTCATCGCCGAGATGATGACCATCAGGAAGATCGTGCCGATGGCAAGACCGCCGCGCACGCGCCCGAACCAGACATGCAACATCTTGTACAGGTCTTCGGCTATCCCCGATTCCGACAGGATGTAGCCCATGTAGATAAACATGGGCAGGGTCAGCATGGCGTACCAGTTGAACAGCTTGAACACCTGGTTGAACGGCAATTCGACAGCACCTTGCCCATACAGCAGCAATGCGGCGCCTGCTGCGACGAAGCCAATGGCACCAAAGACGCGCTGACCCGTGACGAGCAGCAGCACCATTGACGCGAACATCAGCAGCGCGATCATCTCATAGCTCATGCCAGCTCCTTTCCACGGATCGTGGCAATGTGCTTGAAGACAAGGGAAAACGCCTGCATCAGCATCAGCACGATGCACACAACCATCAGGGCCTTGATAGGAATCACCGAGGGGTTCCAGATCGAAAAGCGCTTTTCATTGGTTTCGATTGCATAGATCAGGCTCGAGATACCGCCCGCCAGCAAAACACCGAGATAGAAGATCAGACAGACCGACGTGACCAGGTCGATCCGTGCCCTGCCCTTGTGGGAACGGGTGGAGTACCAAAGGTCCATACGAACATGGGCGTCGTTCTTGAGCGTAAGCGGCCCCCCCATGAAATAATAGGCGGCGAGCGTGAACTGGGTCAGTTCCACCGCCCAGTGCACGGGCATCCTGATGAGATTGCGCGTGATCGCATCGAAGATCAGCGTGCCTCCCATCATGAAGATGAGCGAGGCGGCGAGATAGCCGACATAGTCCGAAATCCGGTCAGTAATGCGAACATAGCCGATAATCAGCGGATGCATGGCAATCCTCCGGCAAGAGGCGGTTCATTAAGATGGATGATCAAACTTCTGCTCCGTCACAGGCGATTAAAGCGCGCAAAGTTCATCTGACGGAGCCAGCGCGCGACTCCGCGTTCTTACATGTCAGCAAAACGTTCAAACGGAAGGCAGGCCTCCGCGGCAGGCGGCAAGAAGATGCGCCGCCCAAGCCTCAAATATCACCTCCGACCTCTAGGGCCGGCTGCCGTGCATCTCTGAAATGGTCATCTCGTTCCCCTTTGCGCCCCAGTGGCGTGGATGCGGCCCTTTTCGGTGTCTCGCACCCAGATAGCTTAGCCGGTTTTTTCTCGAAATAAAGACCAAACTTTCAATAATCGCCCGAACGGTCAGTTTTCGAGGAAGCATGTTTGCTATTTCGGTCATCACTTCGATGGTTTGTTTGACTGTTCGGTCGCCGCGTGCAATCTGTGCTAAAATCGTCCACAAGACGGGCGCGACAGAATCGTGGTCGCATGATCAGAGGAAATTCCGAAGTGCAGCCGTCAGAACGCCGGGAAAAGATCATCGCCCTTGTCCGTCGCACCGGTGAGATGACGGTGGACGCGTTGGCTGCGGCTCTGCGCGTCTCGCAAGAGACAATCCGCCGAGACCTCACGCAACTCGACGGCGCTGGGAGACTGCGAAAATTTCATGGCGGCGCCCGGTCAGTGATAACGCCGGCCGTCTCTGTCTCTGTGGAGAAGGAAGGCCCGTTTGCGCACCGTCTTGCACAGAACGCCGAAGAGAAGCGCAGGCTTGCGCGCGCCGCCTGTCGTCTCTTCCACCCAGGCGATTCCCTTTTCATCGATACCGGCAGCACGACCGTGGCGCTCGCAGAAGCCCTGGTGAGCCTGAACAGCCTCGTCGTCGTGACCAATTCGCCCCGCATCGCCGCCACCCTGGCGGTCAATCAGAGCCACACCCTCTATCTGATCGGGGGAGCCTACAGTTCAGACGCCGGGGAAAGTCTCGGCCCCCTTGCGCTCGAACAGGTGGGTAAGTTCCGGGCCCGTCATGCGGTTATTACCGTCGGGGCGCTCGATTCGGTGAGCGTCATGGATTTCGACCTTCAAGAGGCCGAAATGGCGAAGGCAATGATTGTGCGCGCCGAGTCCGTCACGGTGCTCGCCGATCACTCAAAGTTCGACCGTCGGGCAGTCTTCGAAGTCGCCCCGTTAGCGCGCGTTGACACCGTCGTCACGGATTCACAACCTTCAGAGGCGATGACGCGGGCCCTGACGGCAGCCAATGTACGAATCGTCAGCGGCTGACTTTGACGACGCGTGAGCGGGCGTGGCAACGTGGTTCAGATGGCACCGTGAGTAGCCCGAGGGCGTCTACATGGCTCGTGGCAACTGAATGTTCGATGCCCATGTGCAGGACTCGGGCGCCCCGCCTTAAAGAAGCCAGAAGACGGTGAACCGCCCCGGGTTTGCCGGAGGCCATTTCGTTTAAGTTATGCGGCCATGGCTGCTTCGTCCAGCATGGTGTAATAGCGTTCTTCAGCTTCGGCTGGCGGTGTATTCCAGATGGGCTCCAGAAGTCGTCGGTGGTTGAACCAGTCGACCCATTCCAGGGTGGCGAATTCCACCGTCTCGAAGCTCCTCCATGGTCCGCGCCGATGGATGACCTCGGCCTTGTAGAGACCGTTGATTGTCTCGGCGAGGGCGTTGTCATAACTGTCGCCGACGCTTCCGACAGAAGGCTCTATGCCAGCTTCCGCCAAGCGCTCGGAATATCTAATCGACACGTATTGAGCAGTTTCAACGTCTCATGACCGATCACGGCATCACCTGCTCGATGAGCCGCTCTGGAAATGTCTGGGACAATGCCGCGATGGAGAGCTTCTTCTCATCGCTCAAAACGGAGAGAACAGCACGGAAGCTTTATCGCACGAGGAACGACGCCAGAGCGGATATCTTCGATTACATCGAGCGCTTCTACAATCCGAAGCGCCGCCACTCGACACTGGGCTATCTCAGCCCCAATGACTTTGAAACCAAGGTGGGATTAGCTTAACCTCGTGTCCGCAAATCGGCAGCAGGCCATTCTCCGTGACCATAAGTATTGGGGTGGCAGATATCAGCGACGGTGGTCTTGCTCCCCAACACATGATCAAGTTTGCAGACAACGTCCTTTACGAAGCGAAAAACTCGGGCCGCAATCAGGTTGTGATCTGGAATTCTGTTGGCAGCATCCGCGGTTGTGGATAAATAGCTCCACGCTTCTGGCGTCAACAGGAATCGAAGAAGTTGCCGCGGGGGCTCAGCCTATGTTGAGTGCTGTTCCAGGCCCGGCCAGATCAGCGGGAGCGGATTGCCAGCTGTGTGACCGGGACCGTGTGGGGGATTGTGCGCCGCTTTCCACCAGAGCAAGCCGCAGGAAATTTTGCCGGCCTGTCAGCCAGAGGCTCCTCATGGAGATTTCCGTGAGGCCGGTTCGTCTCGACGTCGCAAAATCTGTCTTGAACGAGATATTCGGTTCGCTCGAAGGATGGACGCGAGCCGGTGCGCCACCTGCTCAGCCATTTCCATGCGGGCGTGTGTGGTCGACCCTTCGAGGATCACCGTTTCGGCTTTGAGCTTGGTACAGAGGTGGTACGCTTCAGGTGACGAACCGTGTGGAAAGCGCGCCATGCGGTTAGGGGACCGTGCTTTTCCAACACACAGTAACCAAGCACTCCCGGAGAGATCCCGGCAGCACTGCGGCCGAAAAGACGGCCGCCCGGGGCGAGCCCTTTCATACAGGTTCCGCATGAATCCTCCTCGATAGCTATTGGACGTTGCAGGATCCAGACTCCACCATCGCTCCGGGAACAATCTCAAAAAGAGCGAGAAACATTCATGAAAACAAAGCGATGCTCAATCGTGGTTCTGTCGCTGGCCCTTGTGGGGCAGGCTGAGCCGCTTCATGCCGAAACCCTTGTCCTCAACAGCTATGGCGGCCCTTACGAGCAGATCATCCGCGAAAGGATCATCGAGCCCTTCGTCAAGGCATTCGGCATCGAGGTCATCTATGATGCGGTGGGTTCCTCTTCGCAGGACTATGCCAAGATCAAGGCGACGGCCGGGCGCCCCGGCTTCGACGTCGTCGTCATGACCGCGTCGCAGGCCCTGCAGGGCTGCAAGGAAGGTCTCCTTGAAAAGCTCGACGTGGCACGCGTGCCAAATCTGGCGGCGCTTGCCCCGAGTATCGCGGCCGTGGCCGGCCCCTGCGGCGCGGTCCACGAGATCCAGTACATGTCCTTGCTATATCGAACCGACCACCTGTCCGAGGCGCCGACCTCATGGAACGCGCTCATGGCGCCCGAACTGAAGGACAGGGTGGTTCTTCCGACGTTCCAGAACGTCATGGCGGTGGATCTTCTTCAGGTTATGTCGGTGATCAATGGCGGGGGTCTTGTCGACAATCTCGATCCGGGCTTCGCCGCGATGGCCCGGCTCGCCGAACAGTCGATCGGCTTTGAGCAATCCTCGGCAATCCTCGAGAGCTACATCAAGGACGGGACGGTCTGGGCCATGCCCTTCTGGAACGGGCGGGCCCAGTTGCTGGTGGATTCCGGTGAGCCGGTCGACTATGTGCGGCCAAAGGAAGGCACCATCCCGCTGATCGCCACGCTCAGCATTCCGGCCGGGGCCGAAAACAAATCCGCCGCCCTGAAGTTCATCAATTTCTTCCTCGAGAAGTCGAGCCAGGAAGCCTGGGTGTCCGGCTACAAGGTGGGCAGCGCCCGTGCCGATATCGAGGTGCCGGAAGCGCTTCGTGAACGGCAGATCACGACCGAAGCCGATCTGAAGACCCTGCTTCTGCCGGACCTCGCAATTGTGGCTGAGCGCCTGCCGGATTGGGCAGATCGCTGGGAGCGCGAAGTCGTGCCCGCGGCGAACTGAGAGGGCCATGATGAATACTCTCGTCCTCAAGCTTCCCGCGGCCTCCGCCCGAGGGGACGGCAGATCGCACCTCTATGGCGCCCTGTCTCCATCCCTGTTCGTGCTCGGCCTCTTCTTTGCCCTCCCGATGGGGCTGATGATCGGCATCAGCTTTTCCGACACCACGTCGGGCGCCCCGACCCTTGCCAATTACCATCGGTTTCTGACCGACGGTCTTTCTCTTGCCGGTATTGGCCGCACGGCACTGATGTCGCTGCTGGTGGCGGTCAGCGTGACGATACTTGGCTATCCGGTCGCCTATTTCCTGGCGCGCAGCAAAGGCCGGACCAGGGCGATCGTCTTTGCGCTGGCGCTGGCACCGGAACTTGCCGGCGTGGTCCTGCGCACCTACGGCTGGTTGATCATTCTGGAGGATAGGGGCTTCATCAATGACGCGCTCCTGCATCTTGGCATGATCAGCGCGCCATTGCCCCTGTCGAAGAATCTCTTCGCCGTCGTCGTCGGCCTGACGCATGTCGTGCTGCCCTTCGGCATCCTCTCCCTGATGACGAGCATCCAGGGCATCGACCCCAATCTAGAACGGGCCGCGCAAATGCTGGGCGCCTCCCGCGCCTCCGTGATCCGGCATGTCGTCCTGCCGCTCTCCGTGCCCGGAATCGTCAGTTCTCTGCTGATCTCGTTCACCATGGCGGCCAGCGCCTATGCCACACCGGCCCTTCTCGGCGGCTCCGGCTTCAAGGTTCTGGCGACGATGGTCTACGAACAGGTGCTTTTCTACGTCAACTGGCCTTTCGCGGCGGTGCTCGCCAATGCGCTGCTGCTGATGATGCTCACGGTTTCCTTCATCGGTATCCGATTTGAGGCGCGCAGGCGCGCCGTGCGGAACGGCCGCTCAGGAGATGCGTCATGAGCAGGATCACCGGGATTCTATTCTGGTTGGCGCTGCTTGCCGTGCTCGCCTTCATCACATTGCCGATTGTCGTGGTCGTCGCGGCTTCGCTTAGTCCGACGTCCGCAGTGTCATTCGATCCCTCGCAATGGACGTTGCGCTGGTATGCGGATCTCGCATCTCCGCGTTGGCTGGAGCCGTTCCTGCTGAGCGTGCAGGTGGCCGCCGCCGCGGCAGCGATAAGCGGAGTTCTCGGACTGCTTGCCGCCTATGCGCTCGTCTATGAGCGCCTTCCCGGCAGCGATGCGATCATGGCCTTTCTTCTGTCTCCCCTTTCCGTGCCGCAGATCGTGAAGGGAGTCGCCATCGTGCTATTCCTCTCGCAGGTCGGTCTTCAGGGCCTGCTCGGCACGCCAGCCCTCATTGCGGCACACGTCGTCCTGGCCCTGCCTTTCGTGACGCGAATGGTCGCGACCTCGATCGCCAATTTCGATCGGGGTCTGGATCGCGCGGCGCAAATCCTGGGCGCCAGCAAGCTGCAGCGGTTGGTCCACGTCCTGCTCCCGATGGTCAAGCCGGGGGTGCTTTCCGGCGTCACCTTCGCCTTCATCATCTCCTTCAACAACATTCCGCTCTCGGTCTTCCTCGTGAGGCCCGGCGACACGACCCTGCCGATCACCGTGATCAACTATCTCGAATACAGCCTTGATCCGGTGATGGCGGCCGTCAACGTCGCGTCGATGATCTTCATCCTCGCAGCAATCTTTATCTTCGAAAAGGTCGGCGGCTTCTCCGCCCAGATCCATGGTGGCAGCAAATGAACAACATCGACATCGAACTCGTATCCGTCAGCAAGTCGTTCGGACCGGTCTCCGTGGTGAAGGACATCAGTCTGCAGATTCCAAGAGGGGAATTTGTCAGCATTCTAGGCCCCTCGGGCTGCGGCAAGACGACGACGCTCAACATGATTGCCGGGTTCAACGCGCCGTCTCTCGGCGACATCCGTATCCGCGGGAAAAGCCAGGTCCGCGTTCCTCCCGAGCGGCGCAATATCGGCCTTGTGTTCCAGAACTATGCCCTCTTCCCCCATATGACCGTCGCCGAGAATGTTGGTTTCGGCCTGCGCATGCGCGGCGCATCGCGTTCCGCGATTGCCGCGGCGGTTCGCGATGCGCTTCGCGGGGTTCATCTCGAAGCCTTCGCGGCCCGCTATCCCAAGGAACTGTCCGGCGGCCAGCAGCAACGCGTGGCGCTTGCGCGCGCCATAGCCCCCCGCCCTTCCGTTCTTCTGCTGGACGAGCCGCTCTCCAATCTCGATCTCAAGCTTCGCGAGGCGATGCGGGTCGAGCTGAAGGAGATCCAGGAAGCCCTCGGCATGACATTTGTCTATGTCACCCATGATCAGGAAGAGGCCATGGCCATGTCGGACCGGATCGTCGTCATGTGGCAAGGGGTGATCGCGCAGGAGGGGACTCCTGCGGACATCTACGGCCGCCCGCAGACGAGTTTCGTGGCCGACTTCATTGGCAGGTCCAACATCCTGCCCATATCGGATCTCGTCTTGCGTCCCCCTCATCTCGATTTCGCGATAGCGGATGGCGCGCTGCGATTGCGCTCGGCTGCGGCTTGGTCCGGGCAGGATATGCGCTTCTGTTGCATCCGGCCGGAAAGCATCTGCTTTCTGCCTGAGGGCGAACCGGCGCCTGAGGACGCCAATCAGCTGATCGGCAGGCTGCACCGCGTCGTCAATCTTGGGGCGCAGCTCGAGATTTTCGTCGAGATCGCAAACGATCTTCTTGTCTCGGCAGCATTGCCGTCGGGCTCAATCGGTCGGCTGCCGCCGCTTGGCCAAGAGGTCCGGCTGTCAATTCTTGCGCAAGACGTCCAGCTGCTCGCCCGATAGCCCGCGACCGATTGGGCCTGCCTATCAATCCCGCCCCATCGGTATTGGAGCCGGATCTCCCGCAAGGCCTAACATCCCATTGTTCTCAAGTGAATTTACCCCAAGGAGACAAGACATGCTGATCAAAGAGAGAATTCGGGCCGCGCAGCATTCGACCAATGTTTGCGCTGACATCGAAGGTTTCGATTTTCAGAACTACGACGACCGGGATATCGCCGAGATCCGGCGGCTGTGGCTCGAATATGGCGTCCTGCGCTTCAAGCGGACCCGCATCACCGATGACGATCAGGTCCGCTTTTCGCGCAACTTCGGGGAGTTCGTCATCCATCCCAAGCAGTTGCAGGAGGGCGGCCATCCCACCCATCCGGAGATCCTGGTCATCAGCAATGTGATGAAGGACGGCAAGCCGAGCGGCGCGCTCGGCAATAGCGAGGCGACGTGGCACACCGACACCTGGTTCTATGAACGCCCGCCGGCGGGGGCCATTCTGCGCGCCATCGCCGTTCCACCTTCCGGTGGCGATACCTATTTCCTGTCGACCTACATCGCCTATGACACCTTGCCCGAGACCCTGAAGAAGGCCGTCGCCGGTCGCCAGATCTTCTTTCAGAATGTCTATGACAAGACCGGCAAGCTGAGGCTTGGAAAGACCGAGCCGGCAAGTTCCGATTTCCGCGAATGGAGCGGCATCGTCCACCCGCTGGTGCGGACCCACGGCGAAACCGGTCGCAAGGCGCTCTATCTCGGCGGCACGATCGAAGGCGCATGGATCGTCGGCATGCCCCTTGATGAAAGCAGCAGCCTGCTGGCGCAGCTGTGGGATCACACGACAGGTTCCAAGGATGTCTTCGTACAGGTCTGGGAGGAGGGCGACATCATGAT
Organism: Allorhizobium sp. GW101-3B10; assembly: GCF_059424725.1. NCBI lineage: Bacteria > Pseudomonadati > Pseudomonadota > Alphaproteobacteria > Hyphomicrobiales > Rhizobiaceae > Allorhizobium > Allorhizobium sp. GW101-3B10. Next base: position 234,333 of record NZ_JBWKZR010000002.1, read on the forward strand.
GTGGGACAATCGCTGCACCATGCACCGGCGCGATTCCTTCGATCCCGCCTCGATCCGGATCATGCACCGGACCACCACATCCGGCGAACGCCCGGTCTGACCGGCTGATGCATGTTGAGAGAACGGATCAGAGCCATGAACGAGAACTACAGGGTGGCGGACCGCCACCCTCCCCTACCCCAAGATCTGGTCGATCTGCTCGTCCAAGTGGAGACGGCCACCATTGGCCATGTCGAGCATCTCGGCTTTGTCGGCGATGGTGTCCGGCCTGTCTTTCCCGCCAGGGCCGCGGGCCAGGCACTGACCGTCGCGGCGCCTGGCCGCGACGGATCCATCATTTATCGCGCGATCGACCTCCTGCTTCCGGGCGACATGCTTGTCATCTCCCGGGTCGACCGGGATGACATAGCCTGCGTTGGCGGCGGTGTTGCCCTGGCGGCGAAGGCGAAAGGTGCTGCCGGCATCGTCATCGACGGACCCTGCACGGATATCGCCGAGATCATGGATAGCGGCCTGCCCGTGTGGTGCCGGGGCGTGTCATCGCGGACCACGAACCGTACTGTGCGGATCGGTGGATCCTTGAACGTGCCAGTCGCCTGCGGGGCCGCCGCGATCCTTGCCGGATATGCGGTGCTTGCCGACAATGAGGGCGTCTTCGCCGCCGACCGAGACAGCATGAGGGCGTTTGCCGTCATGGCGCTCACCCGCCAGGAACGATCGACAAGGCTGAGATCCCATCTGGCCGCGGGCCACTCGATTTTCGATTTTGACAGGGAGCAAAAGCCATGAAGCTGGCGCTGATCCAGATGAACTCCCAACCTGACCGCGCCTACAATCTGGCGCAGGCAGAACGATTGATGGGCAACGCGTGTTCCGTGGAGAGACCGGATCTGATCATCCTGCCGGAACATTTCGACTGGACGGGCGGTACGCCCCAAGACAAGAGAAATGCAGCAGATGCCGTGCCAGGGGGGGAGGCCTACGAGATGGTTCGAGCCTTTGCCCGTGATCATCGCGTTGCCGTCCATGCCGGCAGCCTGCTTGAGCGCGTCGCGGGCGACGCGCGGATCTTCAACACGACCGTCATCTTCGATTCCACGGGCACCGAGATCGGCACCTACCGCAAGATCCACCTGTTCGACATCACAGCCCCGGACGGCAAGCGCTACCTCGAATCCGCCACTGTTGCTGCCGGCCACGAACTGCTGATCTACGAGATCGGCGGTTTTCGGGTAGCCTGCGCGATCTGCTATGATCTGCGCTTCTCGCGTCTGTTCGATCGGCTCGCATCCTTTGGCGTGGATCTGTTCGTTCTGCCGGCCGCCTTCACCCGGCAGACCGGCAAGGATCATTGGGAGGTTCTCTGCCGCGCCCGGGCCATTGAGTTCCAGGCCTTCTTCGCAGCATGCGGTCAGTGCGGAACCTATCTTGCTCCCGGAAACGAGCGCCGCGCCATGTTCGGGCACTCGCTCGTGGTCGATCCCTGGGGACAGGTCATCGCCGGGACCGGTGACAAGGAAGGCGTGCTGATCGCCGAACTCGACAAAAGCCGGGTGGATGCGGTTCGAGGCATGATCCCCATGAGCGAGCACCGCGTGGATCTGGCGACATTCAGGATCAACGAGGCTCGCTTGCGAGATCCGGGTCTCGCCGCAGAGTGAGCGACCGCCCCCAGAGCGAACAAGCTCGAGATGTTGCACGGCCCATCCAGGCCAGTGTTTTCGAAAAAAGGCCGAGAAGGGTGGGTTCGACATGTCTGGTTCGCCAATGAAGGATAGGTCGCCGCGACCAGCCTTATGACATGCAGGAAAGCGGATGGCAGATGCGCAAGCCAACACCCGTCGATGCCCTTGTCGGCATGAGGTTGAGGGACCGGCGGGTTGCCCTTGGTCTCGGTTCCCGGGAGGTCGCCCGGCTGATCGGTGTCAGTCATCACCAGCTTGAAAAGTACGAGCGCGGATTGAGCCGTGTGACGTCCGGCCCCCTTTCGAAGATGAGCAACCTGCTGGGCGTGTCGCCGTCTTTCCTGTTCGGCAACGCCACTTCCCGTCAGGCGAGCGGCAACGAAGGCTCGAAAGAGGCGTCTGAACTCGGCGCCTTCCTGTTGACAGAAGAGGGGCAGGAACTCAATCGCGCCTTCCATCGCATCAGGGAGAAGAGGATTCGTCGGCTATACCTTGCTCTCGTCTGCGCGGTGGCCAGCCTTTAGGGCAACAAGACTTGCCCGAATGCACCGCGCCGCTGCTGTGTTTCAGCGCTGCGATCGCGCGCCGGCATTCGTATCGGCTTGCTGAAAACCCGGCATTGACTCGCGCGTGCAAACTGTCAGCTTGTTTCCACCTGGCGTAGGGGTGCGCCTGAATGGTACCGGGGGGACTACATGAACAAGCTGATCTTTTGTGCCGTGGTACTCGTGGCTCTCGGGGGATGCGCCAAGCGCCCCTCGGCGATCGTGCCCGTGGACATACCCATGGCCGCCTATACCAATCTGTCCTGTGAGCAGCTCGCCCAGGAGCAGGTCAAGGAGCAAACCAGTCTTGCGGCCGTTTCCAAGGCGCAGAACGACGCGGCAAACGGTGATGCCTTTGGTGTTTTCCTGATCGGGATCCCGGTCGGCAGCGTGGTCGGCGCGGACAAGGAAGGCGACGTGGCCGTATCCAAGGGCAAGGTCCAGGCGATCCAGTCAGCGATGATGAGCAAAGGATGCAATGCGCCAGCAGCAGTCCAGCCCGCTGCTGGTGCTCCGCCCAAGACATGAACGATCAGGCACATCAGTGGAGCCGGCGGAGGTCCTCAGTCTTTCGCAGCACAATCTGTCTGTCGACCTCGGCAAGTGCAAGGTCGATGCGATGGGCCAGCAATTCCCGCTTCTCGCTTGTCGCCTGAGCCTTCAGGCGGCAAAGGAGTTCACGGAGTTGCTTGAGTTCTGTCATCCATATCCCGCAGCGGCGAATTCGGCGGCTGCTTGCCTTGCTCGCGCGCTGCCTCCTCGTCCACGCACTGTATCAAAGCCATTTCGATTAGATAGCCGAGCAAAGGGCTGCCCTGCCGTTCCGCCATCAATTTCGCTTCCGCAAGCGCTGCTGCCATTGGTCCCATAAATACCCCCCAGAAGGTATCTCAAAGCCGCAGGGAGAATCTACCATAAGTGGAATGAATTGCGAGAGACAATCTCGTGGGCGTCTCTGGAGAAGTGCGCCCGATCCGGCTTCCGCTTGTCACGGTGACCCGTCGGCCAAAGGCGATTTGTCTCTGGCTCCACATGGGGCGCGGCAAGTACCAGCCCTTCGGTCGCGTGGGATCGACGAAGGGGGCAAAGCTACAGGCCAGGCGCGTTCGCGCGCATGCCGCATGGTGCCCCTTCCCAAAACGGCTGAACGTCGAGAACGCCGTCGAAACGCGGACCCTCGATCGCCCTTGAGACGCCTGAGTGCGGCTCTTGCGTGTTCGCTGCGATATCGACCGGGCGGCGCCCTTCGCCACCTCTTCTCCTGACCGGTACCTCACGGTCCATGAGCCTGCCAAATCTTTGCCGAGGCTTTGCGCGTGCCAGTCTTCGATCGGCGTAAGCTTCCCCTTCTGGATGACGGTTCACAACGAGGAGGAGAAAATGGCGAATATGCTTGGGATTGCACCGAAATCACCGCGCTTCATTGGTGCTGACGAACTTGAGGCAATGGGCGCTGAGCTCGATATTGCCGAGCTGCACGAGGCGATCGAAAGCGCCTGGCTCGATATCCGATCCGGCGTCGCCTTCGGGGGAAAGGCGGTCATGAGCCTTCCAGAGGGCGATTTCTGGGCCGCTTCGGGCTTTGGCGAATGGGAGAAGCGGTTCTCCGGAGAACGGCTCGGATGGAAACTATCGGCCCTCTACAGCGTCAATGCCCGTTATGGCGGGGTGAAGGTTATCGGTGCGAATGCCTTCAACCGGGAGCGCGGGCTTCCACGCTCGACCTCGACCTTCGTTCTCATGGAGAAGTTCAGCCTCCGCCCGCTTGCGATCCTCGATGCCACATCGCTGTCTTCGGCGCGAACGGGCGTCTATGCATCGGAAGTGTTCAGGCGCTGCCTGCGCGATCGTCCGGTCGAAAGCGTCTTCGTCTTCGGGGCCGGACCGGTCGCACGCAGCGTGGTCAGTGCGCTTGCCTTTTGCGCCGGTGCGCGGATCGCGCAGGTCTACGTTCGCAGTCGCACGGCTCAGGGCGCCAAGGCGCTTGCGCGTGCCTTCAGGGGCCGAACCCCTTTTCGGGTGGAAGCCGTCACCGACAATGAAAAGCTCGCAGAGGCGTCGTTCGTGGTTACCGCGACCAATGCCCGAGGCCCGGTGTTCGACGATCACGAACTCCATCCCGCCGCCGTGACGCTGCACCTGGGTGGAGACGAAGTCCCTGCGACCTATCTCCAGAGAGTGCTGCGGCGCGGGCGCGTTGCCTGCGACGACATCAAGACCGTATCGAGGAGGAACTCGCAGAGCCTTGCCCTGCACTTTTCCCGCCAGGGCATGACGCTCGAAGCGGTTGGCCCGCTGCTCGGCATCCTGGAGCTGTCCGCGCCCGAAGAATGGACAATCGATCCGCAAGAGCCGGTGTCGATTACCTGCGTCGGCCTGCCGATGCTCGATCTCTATACGGTTCAGGCCGTCTACGAGAAGTATGTGAAGCTATCCGGCGAGGCATAACATGGTTCATCTCACCAGCGTGCTTGCTGAGCATGCGCGATCACTGGACATCTCGCTCATGGCGCCGACCGTGAAAGAGGCTGCCCTGCGCTGCGTTCTGGATCTCCTTGGGTCTGCAATCGCCGGGATGGCGACGACCGGGACCTTAGCGACCCGGGCCGCCTCGGCCGAGACGCTTGGGGCCGGAGCCGCATCGATCTGGATGTCCGGGTGCACTGCCTCTCCTTTTTCGGCACTTCTTGTCAACAGTTCTGCCGCCTGCGCCCTTGATCTCGATGATGGCAACAGATCAGCACGGGGGCATCCGGGTGCCTGTGTGATCCCGACGGTCCTGACACTGGCGGCGACGCACCCGCATATCTCGTGCGATGACATGCTGGCGGCGATCGTCGCTGGCTACGATGTGGGGGTCAGAGTCGCGGCCGCGCAGAATCCCGAGGGAATAGCCAGTCGCCAGACCGGCCGATGGGCGTCCTTTGCCGCGGCCGCGGCAGCGGGAAGGCTTTTGAGGGCGGACCCCGCCCACCTGGCCCAGGCTTTGGCGATTGCCGGCGTACTTGCCCCCAACCAACGCGCCAATGGTAGCTCCGGCTATTCCCGAATGACGGGCAATCTCGTCAAGGAAGGGATCGCCTGGAGTGCCGCTTTGGGGGTGCAGGCGCTCTATCTGGCCAAGAACGGATATACCGGTCCGATGGATATCCTCGATTACGGCCGCTTCTACGAGGCTCGCCGGATCTGCCGGGGCCTGGGCAGGCGGTGGGAGATTCTGGATACCTATTTCAAGCCCTATGCATGCTGCCGCTACATTCATCCGGCGCTCGACGCCTTTTTCCAGCTGCAAGAGCAGAACCGGTTCCGTTCTCTTGATATAGAGCGCGTCGATGTTCAGACTTTTCGGTGGGCGCTCAAGCTTGGAAACGTCAGCGACCCGCAAAATATCGTCGAGCTGCAATACAGTCTTCCCTATTGCCTGGCGGTCGCCGCGGTCGAAGGTCGTGAGGGCCTTTTGCCCATCTCGACCTCCCTGCTCGATCGACCCGACCTTGCCCGGTTTGCCCGAAATGTTCACCTCGCCGAAGAGCCGATTGCCGAGAAGGCGTTTCCGCGCAAGACGCTTGCGCGCGTTATCGTGACAACACGGCAGGGACAGCGCCTGATTTCTCCGCGCGTCGGTCCAGTGGGCGATCCGGCGCGCCCGATGACATGGAGCGCGATCGAGGAAAAATTCCGCCTGGTGACCCGCCACTCGATTTCCCCGGCAAAGCAGGTGGCCCTCATCCAATCGGTACGCAGCCTGGGAGACGGCAACCGCGAAGATCTGTTGCGGGAGCTCGGAACCGCATAGTCAGATCCGTGACGGTTTCAACCGGCTTCTCGCGCCATCGGCCGGGCCAGGCGCGCCTATTGGGGCTGCTGGGTCAGCATGCCGTTCAACACCACCGGTCTGCCGGCGATGATCACATGGCGGACGCGGCTGAAATTATGGCTCTCCACTACGATGACATCAGCCCTCTTGCCCTTGGCGAGCACGCCGCGATCGCCTGCGAGTTCGGGAAAGACGCCGGCAAGCTTGCCCGTTGCAAGAGCAACGGCTTCCGGCGGCGCCAATTGTTTCAAGGCGATCATGCGGTGCAGGGCAGCCGGTATGCTGTCCCAGTCGCCACCGGCGAAATCCGTCGAGATCGTATCGACGAGACGGGCCTCAATCAGGGCATCCAGGTTCTCCGGCCTATTGCGCCAGAGGGTTTGCACCATGTCGAGTGTGGAGACATCGATCGTAATGCCTGATGCCCGCATTGCCTTTGCGCTCTCCACGGCCTCCTCTGGCAGAAAGGACGGATGGTTGGAATGACCGGCGATCATCCGTGCCGCAGGATAACGTCTGGCCAGGCTCAGCAGCGTCTTTGCCGTGGGGGCCGCATTGTGGAAGATCGCCGGCAGGCCGAGCCTGGCTGATGCCGCGGCAATCTCTTCGATACCGGCGAACGACAGGGCGACGGGCCGCATCACGCTATCGTGGATGAGGTCGCGCAGGGCCGACACGCTCAGCTGTCCGCCAAGGCCGTGTTGGCCGAGGAGCGCACCCAGGGCATCGTCCTCCAAAGCCCCGGTCCCGTCCAGGAATCGGCCGAGCACCGCCTCCTTCAAAGCCCGCGCGGTTGCGGGCGTGATTACCGCACCCGTTGCTTGTCGGACAGCTGCAGGGATAAAGCGATAATCCTGGGCACCGCCGCCGAGCGTCTGTCCTCCGCCCGCTTCGCCCAGCACCTTGCAGCCTGCAGCCACAAGTCCATCGACCGTCGCGTTGCGATGCCGCGAGCTCAGTCCCTTGCCATCCACGGCAAGGGCTGCCGCGATGTTTGACGGTGTGTGGGCGGTCGCAATATGGATGTCCAGGGGGTGCGTCGAGCCAGCCTCCTCGACCTCGTCGGCCATGGCCAGGCCACAGACGTTCACAAGCGTCGTCGTTCCCGACAACAAATGCCGGTTGCGCTGGTAAATGACGTCGGATGGGGTGAATGGCATGGAGCCACTCGGCATCGAGGGGCCGCGGACACAGCCATGGGCGTGGGCATTGATGATACCGGGAAGGATTGTGCAGCCTTCAGTATTGAGGACCGTCTCGCCCTCTTCGGGCGCATATTCGCCCGCCGCGACATCGACAATCCGCGTGGCGCGAATGCGAACTGCGCCGCGTTCAAGCAAGGTCGTCCCGTCGCCGGTGATGAGCGCGCCGCCGCTCAGGAGCAGATTGTCATCATATGCCATCGCGGTATCCTCCATTCGATGCCACAGCCGCGGTCAGTGATTCTCCGTGTCCAGGGCATAACCGGATCCCCGGACCGTTCGAATGACGTTTGCAGGCTGTGCCGCCATCAGCCGGCGCTTCAATCGTCCGACGTGTATGTTGACCGTGCGCCGATCGACAAATGTTCCCCGTGGCCATGCGGCTCTGATCAGCGCCTCGCGGTCGAACACTCTGGTCGGCTCCTCCATGAACTGCCGGAGAAGTCCGAATTCGATCGAGGTCAGCCGGACTTCCTGGCCGGCGCGCCGCACGCGCCGGGTGTAAAGATCGATCTCGATATCAGCATAGGTCAGGTATCGCGCCCCCTCGCCTCCCCCGTCAGACGGGAGGCTTGAGGCTGTCATTTCCTCAAGGGCACGGATAAGCCGCCGGGGTTCCACCGGACGGACGAAGCCTTCGTCGATACCGGCATTGACGAAGGCTGCGTAGTCGCTCTCCGGCTCCTGGTCTATGAGCGCGACGATCTTGGCACGTGACGTCTCCGGATCATTTTTCAGGCACCTGCAAAGCGCCAGTGCATCAGCCAGATGCCCATCGATCAGGATGGCATCGACGTCTCCTTCCACCACCCTCGTCCGGGTGGTCCCGGCGTCGATCGCCAAGGCGACCGCAAAGCCATGATTCTCGAGAATATGGCGAGCGAAGAGACTGAATTCCGAATTGCCAGAACTGACGACGATCAGAGGTTTCACGGGGGTTCTCGTGAACGGCAATTGTCGGGAACTGGCCGGCGCGCCGCCCGCAACATCACGCCAGGCCAGTCAACAGGATCGCACCGCATGCCTGCCGGTTCAAATCCTTCGTGCACGCCACTTGTGAAGAATTGTTGCGGCGGTCGTTCACAGTTCGAAGACCAACTCGCAGTTTTGTGCCTTGGCACCCGGCCAAAAAGTTGCCGTATTCATTTGTGCGCCGCAAAGTTGCGTCTGCGGGGTCGGCAGAGGAGGTCTGCGACTTCGATCTGCCATGGCAGAAACCGGTGGTCATGGGCAAGCATCCATACGAGGGGTGAGTTTGAAGCGAGGCAGAGCAGCAGCACGTGAAGCGGAGATCGTGATCGTTGCCGCAGATGAAGGCATCACCCGCCCGATTGTCGAGGCATTGGCCATGTCGGCATCGGTCAGGCTTGCGGCCAATGCCAGCGCCATGCGCAGGGTGCTGCGGTCCCGCGGCATCGATCTTCTCATCCTGGATGCCGACTTACCGGGAGAGGATGCCATTTCTCTGTGCCGCAGCGTTCGAGCCGTCAGTATGGTTGCGATCATCGTGCTGGTCCGCGCAGGGGATCAGGAAGCCCTTATTGCCGCTCTGGAGGCTGGCGCCGATGACAGCTTTTGCCCGCACGACCGGCCTGCGGGAAATCCAGGCGAGGATCCACAGCCTCCTGCGCAGGGCATCCTTTGGAGCCGCGGCCCTGTCGCTTCGCACGGCCATGCGGTTCAATGGCTGGACCATCGATCCGCACGTCCGCCTGCTGCGTGATCCGTTGAACATCGCCGTCGAGCTGACCGCTGCCGAATTCGATCTGCTGTGGGCCTTCTGTCGAAACCAGGGTCAGGCGATTTCTCGCGAGAGGCTTCTCGCCTTGACCCATGCCGGGACGGCGAACCCGGTCGAGCGTAGCATAGACGTCCATGTCAGCAGGTTGCGCCGCAAGATCGAAACCGACCCCCATCATCCCGAATTGATCAAGACCATCCGAATGGGCGGCTACCTCTTTACGCCCGTCGTCGAAGTCGACCTCTAAATCGCGCCTGGCCGCTCGGCTCTCACGGCGCTACCCCAATTGTTAAGTTTTATTGCTGCTGGCCCCGTGAGGTTGCATCGAAGATCAAGGCAGCTATACCGTGTAGCACACTACGTTTTGGCCCTTGGGCACGATCTATTTTGAGTTTTTTGTGATGTCATCGCCGCTGAATGGCTCTTTTCGCGAAACGCCCGGCGGGATGGTCATCCTCATTTGATGGAGTTGGGCGACCATGGCGAAAAAACACCCTTTCGACCGTTTGATTGAAGCCAGTTTGACCGCCCTGGGAGAGCGGTACCTGAAGTCCGCAGTCGAGGACTTTGCCCTGGATCACGGATTTGAGTTCTACGCCTATCTTCACATCCGGGCGAAACGGTGCCTTGCCGTGTCGAACTACCCGAGCGAATGGCAGGGGCACTATCTCGAACGGTCCTACAGTCGGATCGACCCGGTGATTACCGCGGCCAAACGTGGTCTGCGGGCGTTCTGCTGGTCGCTGGAGGGTGGACGCTCAAACATGGAGGGCGATTTGAGACGCTTCCATGAAGAGGCTGCCGAATTCAATATTCGCGCCGGTTTTTCCATTCCGGTGCGCACCGGCTTTGGCCAATTCGCCGTTCTGACCCTTGCCTCATCCCGCGCCACCAGCCTGGAAAATGCACGCAACATGGATGTCGTGCAGGCGGCGGCAGCGGCGGCCATGATCCATGCGGCATTTTCCCGCCGCGGCAAGGTTGGTGGCAATCCCGCCCTGGTCGCGCTGAACGAGAGCGAAATCATGTGCTTGCGCTGGGCGGCCGAGGGCAAGTCGATGGCCGAAATAGCCCAGCTTGCCGGCATCAAATACAATACCGTGCGCTTCTACATCGATGCCGCCAAGGAAAAGCTCGAGGCCGTCACGCTCCAGCAGGCAACCGCACTCGCCACCAGACTGATGCTGATCTGAACCTCATGGCGCTGTTCCCGGAGCAGAGCCATGACGTTAGTGCTAGGATGTCAGCCTACCCACTGAAACTCCTTGAGAACGTCAGGTCCTGGTCCACCAGCACGTTGAACTGATAACCCGGTCGAATGGAGAGTGTCGGCTGGACGTTCAGGTTCTTCGATAGGCTGCCTTCGATGACCCGACCAAAGGTTTCGCTGAAACTGCGGCGCGCTGCATCGGACGCACTGGTCGCCGCCGTAAGGCCGGCTTCTTCGGGAAGCGCCATGTCCATGCCCGCCCCGATCAGCGCGATAAGCGCGGCGGAGCCGAAGGTCCTCATGGTGTGGCGGTCGACCCTGTCGTGGAAGCCGCCGAAGCCCTCGGCGTCCGTACCGGTCATCGCGCCAATCTGAAGCGTCGAGCCGTCCGGCAATATGATGTCGGTCCAGACCACGAGAACGCGGGACTGGCCAAACGACACCTTGGAATCATAGCGCCCCAGCAGCCTGGCCCCCTGCGGAACCAGAAGATGGTTCCCGGTCGCCGTGTCATAGACGTTATGGCTCACCTGCGCGGTCACCCTGCCAGGAAGATCGGCGTTGATGCCGGTCATGAGCGTGGCGGGGATCACCGAACCCCTTTTCAGTTCGAAGGGGGATGATGGCGGCACCTGGCTGTTTGCCAGGAAACCCGGGCTGGTGTCTCTTCGGTTGACGAAGTCTTCCTTTGCGGATTGCAGGTTTTGGTCCTGGTTTGCCGCAGCCAGCGCGGCCTGCAGCGCGGCCGGGTCGAGACCGGTCGTGTTCCTGAGCTGCGTGCCAAGCGCACCTGGCGCCGGGTTGACACCGGCCGTGCTTTGCAAGGCGAGCCCATCAAGGTCGATCTTCAGCGGCGAATCGAGCGCGGCGCTGCGCGCCTGGAATCGCGCCATCTGCTGGCGGTGGCGTTCCCTCAGCAACTGCTCATGCTGTTCCCGCTCAAGGCGGGCGAGCCATTCGGCCTCAGCCTGCTGGCTGGACTGCGCATCTGTCGGCTCAGCTTCAGCCTGACCCGGCGCGGGAAAGGGGCTGTCGTTGGTCGCAGGCGCCCTGACGACGATCGGAGCGGGCGTCTGAAGAGGCGTCGGTTCCGGATCGCCGATGATACCGTCAGCCACACCCCGTTTCAGCTGGTCGGCAAAGCTGGAGGCCGCGGCGCGCGAGCCTGCCTCGGCGCCGCCTTCCTGCCTGAGCAAGAATCCGCGTGACGATAGCCCATAAATGATGATCCCGAGGCACAGGATCGCCAGACCGATCACGGCAAATATCGGCAGGCGGTTCAACCGCTGAATGCCCGGATCGCCTTGACTGGCGGGACTGGCAAGCTTGAGTGACTGGACCATGCCAACCTCCTTCAATCGATTTGCTGGACCGAGAAGGGGCCGTCCGGCTCGGCGCCCGTTTCGCTCTTCTTGTAGATCCGCCCGACGCTCATCTTGGGCATCGACAGCCGAGCCAGGATCTGACCGTCGAAGCCGGTGAGCGAATAGCTGAGGCTGACCGCATTCGTCCGTTTGTCGGATCCCGGATCGCGCGACACGGTGTAACCCCAGTCTGTCAATGCGCGCTCGAGCGCTAAGGCGAACGCGGAGCGGTCATCAGCGAGGTGGACCGTCGTCGAGGCCGGCGCCTCCTGTTCGGCAAGGCGGCTCACGAGATCGACGGCAATGGCTTGGGCCGTCGCAGCCGAGAGCAAGGGCGGGTCTTGCGTTCTTGCCAGATCGTGCGTCGGGCCCTGGCAGCCTGCCAGAATGATTGCGACAAGGAGCGGGTTCCCTATCCACCGCATAGACTATCTCCCCCTGCTGATGGTTATCTTCTGCTGCCTCCAGCCGACGCCGGAAACCAGCAGCGCACGGTCGATGTTGTAGTCGACGATCATCATGTCGTCCTTCATCCGGTAGTTGACGATCCGCTTTTGCCCAGCGGAGACGACGAAGAGGACCGGAGCGTCCCGACCGGCGATCGACCGGGGAAACTGGATGTAGGTCTTCTCGCCGTTCGAATAGACGCGCCTTGGCCTCCATGAGGCGCTTCCGCTGATCGCATAGGAGAAGTTCAGGCGTTCGGGCGCGGCATCCGCCTGTTGCGCCCCGGACCCGAGCCGCGCGTTGATGCCGTCAAGTTTTGCCGACACGTCGTCGGGATAGGCAAAACCGACGCGGGCCATATATTGGCTCGGGTGGGACCTGAGCTGAACATGGTAGGTGCGTCGCGAGGTCGTGACGATCATGGAGGTCGTCAGGTCTGGTTCCGAGGGTTTGACAATGAGATGTATGGACTGGCCGGCGGCCGCGCCCGATGTCGCCGGCTCGACTTTCCACCGCACGCTGTCGCCCACCAGCACGTCGCGAACCACCTCGCCTTGCTCGAGCTCTATATCGCAGACCTGCAATGTCGAGCAGATCACCGAAGGCTGGGTCTGGCCGAAAAGAAACGTGACCTTGCCGTCAGGGCCTTTCGTCACCAGGCCTGGGGCTTTCTGCCATCTCTGGGACAGTCCCAGTCCTTTGGCTTCGGTCGCGCTGATCTCCTGCCCGTGAACCGGTGGCGGGGCACCGAGCTGGCTGAATGCTCCAACCACTGGCAGGGCCAGGGCCAACCGAACTGATTTCCTCATCTTCCCGTCCTTTCTCAAAGCTGTGCGGTCCAGTCGAAGTCCCTGATGTAAAGCCCGATCGGATTGAGCCTGATGGTTGCTTCATCCTGGGGCGTGGTCAGCGTGACCGTGGCGATACCCCTGAAGCGGCGGGTCGCCGTTTCGCGTCCCTTTCGATCTCGCACGAACTCTGTCCAGTCGATCTGGTAGGTCTGGTTGGAGAGGGCGACGATGTTGCTGACCTCGACCGAGACGGTTGCGGTCCTTGCGGCCTCGAACGGCGAATTGCCGCGAAACCACGCATTGACCTTTTCCGTCGACGGATCCGATGTCCGCAGCAGCGCATAGGTGCGGTCGATATATTGCTTCTGGACGACCGCATCGGGGGTGACCGAACGAAAACTGGCAATGAAACTGCCAAGGGTCGCACGCACGACCCGCGCATCCGCATATTCGATCTGCTCGGGCACGCCCCCGGAAACCGGGCTTCCCAGTTTGTCGACCTCGACGATGTAGGGAACAAGCTTGACCTCGGTGCTCAGATAGAGCGCGTAGCTGAAGCCGATGAGTGCCAGGCCGAGGCTCAACATGCCGACGATGCGCCAGGCCCTGGCCTCCCTCACATAAGTGCCATAGCGTTCGTTCCATTCCTGCCGGGCGGCCAGGTAGGGGTTCTCCATGGCAGGTCGGTCGTCGATCATGTCCTTGCCCTTCGTTAGAGGTCGTTGCGCGGGGGGGCCAAGCCTTGCCGGCCGGCACCGCCGCTGCGCTGCTCCAGCTTTGCGTTCGCCAGGCCAAGAAGCGAGCCGGCATAGGCGCCTGGCGACCCGATCGCCTTGTCCTTGGCCGCAGATCCGACCGCCCTGCCCGTATCGCCGAGACTTGTGGCAATTCCCTTGAGGGCTGCATTGGCCGTGGAGGCCCCTTGCGCCCGGGCCAGCTGCGCTGCGGTTGTCGCCGATGCGGCGGTGGAAGCGCCAAGGAAGCCGGCACCGGTAGCCAGGCTTGCTGCCTGGCCCCCATGGCGGATCACCTCCATGCCGCCGGTGACGGAGGCGCCCTGCACGACGCCCTGCAGGATGTTTGGCACATAAAGGGCGATGATGAAGACGACGACGGAGATGCCGGCGATCGCTAGCGTGGCCACCAGCGGCTCGGCCTGCTCCGTTGGCGACTGGGCAAGACCAAGCAGGACGGCGGAGCCGATGCGGGCGATCATGACCAGCGCCATGAGCTTCATCCCCACCGAAAATGCGTAGACGAGATAGCGTATGGCAAAATCCTTGGTGAAGGATGATCCGCCAAGGCCGAGCATGATCATGCCCGCAAGCAGCCCGACATACATTTCGACCATGACGGCCACGAAGATCGCAGAGACAAGGGAGAAGCAGATCACCACCACGCCCATGGCAAGAACGGCGGCGATCGCCAGCGCGTTGTCTTCGAAGACGCCGAACTGGGCCCTGGCCGACATTGCCGATGCGACACGGATGCCGGCGTCGAATATCTCGGCCGGCGATGCCGATCCGTTCCCGGCGCCTATCTGGAACAGGCTGTCGACAACCGACTTGGCAAATGTCGGGCCCTGATCAAGGACGAAGGCGAAAAACCCGACAAAAAGAATCCGCCGGACCAGTTCGGCAAACCAACTGTCGAGTGAAGCCGCCTGAAGCGCAAGCCAGACCGCGGCAATGCCGATTTCTATGCCGGCAAGGATCCAGAACAGTGATCGCGCCGCATCCATGACGGTCGTTTGCCAGTCCTGCGCGGCCAGGACGACCTGGTTTTCCAGTTCGCTCAGGATCTGACCTTCCTGCGCAAGGGCGGGACTGGTCCCGATATGGAACGCAATGGCCAGGAAAGCGAGGATCAGTGGGGGCGAGAGGGTGCGGCCCGGTTGTCTCACCAGCGTGGCTCCATCTTCTGGCCGCTGGGCACCGCCCTGACTGTGGCGTTGAAAAGCGCCTGACGACGTGCCTGCGCGAGGTCCCGGCTGGTTTGCTCGGATTGCAGCCAGCTGCCCATCATGGTCATCTGTTGAGAAACGAGGCCGCGCAGCTTCTGCATCTGGGCGACCTGCTGAACAGCGATGTCATGCCCAACCTGCAGCGCCTTCATCTGCCCATCGGCCGTTTCCGACAAGCGTCGCAACGAGGTCATCGTGCGCTCTTCGCTATCGAACTGCTCAGCCGTCATACTCGCTGCCCGCAAGGTGCCGGCGATCGTATCGCGGTTCGTGTCGGACCAAATCTGGTAGCTCGCCGAGAAGTTCTCTGCATTCGGCAGCTCGGCATTCAGGTCGGCATAGCTCTTGAACCGCTGCTTCAGGATGTCGTCGGCATTTCCCATGGAAAAAGCGACAGCCTGCCCTTCGGTGACGATGGCGCGAAGGCGCGTCAGGTCATTCTCGACCTCGCCCCAGATATGGAGCGGAAGGGCAGTCGTGTTCTGCAGCATATTCCTATAGATCTGCAGCTGGTTCTGGATCTGCTCGGCGAGCTGGTTGATCTGGGTTAGCTGGTTGTCGACTTGCACGCCCGAGCTCTGGAGGAGTCTGACCAGTTCCGCATTGTTGGCAAGCTGGGTCCATTCGGTCGCCCCGCCGGTTGCCGTACCGGCGGCCGCTGGTGCGATGAACATCTGGCCCGCGATCAGGGCGATCGACAGAAATTCAAAAGTCAAAATGGGCTGCCGCATCGTCGACCCCTCTCGCTTTGAGCCAACGGACCGGCCATTCGGCCCCATATTGCGAATGGAATGCCCGCACCTCATTCAGCTGCTGGCGATCAGAAACCCCGGTGAAGGCGAGCGCGATGGGGCCAAGGGCCATGTCGAACAGCCGGCGACCCTCTGGCGAGACCACATAATATTCCCGTTTGGCAACGGCATTCGCGACGATGTCGATCTGGCGCGCGTTGAAGCCGATCCGCTCATAGAATTCGCGTGTACCAGGCTCTCGCGCCGCGCCGTTCGGCAGGCAGATTTTCGTCGGGCAGCTTTCCTTGAGCACGTCGATAATGCCCGAGCGCTCGGCATCCGATATGGACTGGGTTGCCAGCACAACCGCGCAATTGGACTTTCGCAGCACCTTCAGCCACTCGCGGATCTTGTCCCGGAAGACAGGATGACCAAGCATCAACCAGGCCTCGTCGAGGATGATGAGACTGGGCGCGCCGGTCAGGCGCTTTTCGATCCTGCGGAAGAGGTAGGTCAGGACCGGCACGAGATTTCTCTCGCCCATATTCATGAGCTCCTCGAGCTCCAGGCACTGAAAGGCCCCAAGCGCCAGGCCATCGCTCTCCGCGTCCATAAGCTGTCCCATCGGGCCGTCCACCGTATAGTGGTGCAGGGCTTCCTTGATGTCGCGCATCTGCACGCCGCTGACGAAGTCCGAAAGCGAGCGACCTTGTGCCTGCGACATCAGGCCGATCTGACGGGATATGGCATTGCGATGATCCGGCGTGATCGAAACGCCCTGCAAGGAAATCAGGGTCTCGACCCACCCGCATGCCCATGCCTGGTCGCCATCGCTTGCAAGCTCTGCAAGCGGACAAAAGGCAAGCCCCCGCCCCTGCCCGTTTGTGCCGGCGATTTCATAGTGGTCGCCGCCGGCTGCAAGGGTCAGCGGCAGCAGGGAATGCCCTTTGTCGAAGGCAAAGATCTGTGCACCCTGATACCTACGGAACTGGGCCGCGATCAGGGCCAGGAGCGTGGACTTGCCCGACCCGGTCGGCCCGAAGACAAGCGTGTGGCCAACGTCCTCGACATGCAGGTTGAACCTGAACGGCGTCGAGCCGGAAGCGACCTGCATCAGCGGGGGCGAATTGGCAGGATAGAAGGGGCATGGGGCGACCGTCTCTCCGCACCAGACCGAATTCAGCGGAACAAGGTCTGAGAGATTGCGCGTGTTGATCAGCGGCTCACGGACATTGCAGTACCAGTTGCCAGGCAAGCTGCCGAGATAGGCCTCCGTTGCGTTGAGCGTTTCAATGCGGGCGCCGAAACCCTCGGCCTGCACACGCCGACGGACCGCCTCGGCCTTTTCGCGCAGACGGTCCTTGTCTTCATCGAACATGACGATGACCGGCGTGTAATAGCCGAAGGCGACGAGCTGCGAAGAAGCCTCGGCGATGGCGTCCTCGGTCTCGGCCACCATCGCCATGGCGTCCTGATCGAGCGAACGGCTCCTTGTCTGGAAGAGCTGGTCGAAGAAGGGTCGCACCTTCTGCTGCCATTTGCGCCGCGCCCGTTCGAGCCGCACCTTGGCCTCTTCGGCATCAAGGAAGATGAACCGGGATGACCATCGATAGGAGAGCGGCATCAGATCGAGACTGGAGAGGATGCCTGGCCAGCTTTCCGCAGGCAATCCGTCGATCGCAACCACGCCGATGAAGCGGTCGTCCACTTTCGAGGTCAGGCCATGCTGCAGCTCCGCGGTCACCAGCCAGTCGAGATACATCGGTACATCCGGCAGCCTGACGGGGAGGTTCTCGCCGCTGACAGCGAAACGGATGAACTGCAGGAGCTCATCATAGGCCGAAGCCCTCGACGTTGCCGGCTCGGCCACCTTGCGGGCTCTCATGCGGCGGATGGACAAGGTGTTGGCGAGATATTGTTCGATCTCTCGGATGGCCTTCTCGAAGGTCGAGAGGACGACGTCGGCCGGGCTTTGCCTGCGCGTTTCTCGATCGGAGAATACATATCGTCCAAGGGATGTGCGGCCCTGTTCCGCCGGGCGATAAGTGAGGATCAACGCATGCCGGCTCTCGAAATGACCGGTTTCCCGCTCGAAATGCGCTCGACGCTCCGCGTCGATCGCGCGTGTGACGCAGTCGGGAAAGAACGAGCTGTCGGCGGTTGGATAGTCGGCGGTCGCAATCCTGACGGCATCCACCTGGATCATCCAGCCTGACCCGAGACGGCATAGAATTCGATTGATCTGGTTGGAAATTTCATTCCTTTCCTGATCCGTTGAACTCTCTGAATCCGGACCGGCGAAATACCAGCCGGCAAGCAGGCTGCCGTCTTTCAGCAGCAGGATCCCATCATCGACCATGCCCGCATAGGGCACGAGATCGGCAAATGACGGTCCGTTGTGGCGAAAGGCACGAAGGTTCACCATGATAGTCTCCGTCAGGAACGCTTCCAGGGCGTTGAGGTGGGGCGATAGACCGGCCGGTAGCGGATGTGGCGGATGTAGACACGGCGCATCTGTGGATCGGCCTTGGCCATCACGCGAAGCACCCCGACCACGAGCGTCCAGCCGGCAAGACCGAACAGCACGGAATAGAAGGTGAGCACGACAAAGATCAGGACAATGGCTGCAAGGCCTGCGACCAGGACCAGTTCGCGATCAGCACCCATCAGCAGGTTGGGGCGCGAAAGGGCCCGGTGAATGCGGTGGCGATGGAGAGACGCTGGCGCTTCAGCCATTGGAACACCGCACGCCTGTTCCTGCGAGTGCCAGAGCCGGCATTTGCGGACTGGAGGCAATAGTGGCGCCGGTCGCCCCGAACAGGCCAACAATCTGGGTTGCGCCGAGCAGGATGCCAGCGACCAGCACGACATACATCAGACGCCGGGCAAAATCGTTGAGCTCTCCCCCGAAGATCAGCATGCCGCCCGCAACCGCGACCGCAGCAAGGGCGATGAAGCCGGCGACAGGCCCGGTGATCGACTCCTGGATCTGCTCGAGCGGCCCCTCCCAAGGCAGGCCGCCACCGGAACTGGCAAGCGCGGGTGTTGCGATCAGCACGAGGGCGAGCAAGGCCGCGCGCTTGAAGGTCGGTCGGTCAGGCTGCATTGTTCTGTCCTTCTCCGTAGGTTTCGGTGTGATACCGCCCGTCTGCAAATCCTCTCAGATGCACGATTTCCGTGACGCGGCGGCCGATGGGGGTGCGCTCGATCGATATGATCAGATCAACCGCATCCCCGATGACCGCCTGCATGGGCTGCTGGCTGACTTCTGCGGTCAGTTGTTCCAGCCGTTGCAGGGCGGATCTGGCGCTGTTGGCGTGTATTGTGGTTGCGCCGCCGGGATGACCGGTGTTCCAGGCCTTGAGCAAGGTCAGTGCGGCCCCGTCACGGACTTCGCCGACCATGATCCGGTCGGGCCTCAGCCGAAGCGTACTCTTGAGCAGGCGCGCCATGTCGACCGTCTCACTGGTGTGGAGGCACACGGTGTTTTGGGCGGCACACTGGATCTCGGCGGTATCCTCAAGGATAAGGATCCGATCGTTTGGGGCCTGCTGGCTGATTTCCAGGATGACGGCGTTGGCAAAGGTCGTCTTGCCCGATCCGGTCCCCCCCGAAACGACAATATTGAGCCGGGCACCGATCGCGTTGCGGATCAGCCCGGCTTCGGACGCGGTTATGACCTTGGCCTTCACATAGTCGTCCAGCGGGATCAGCCGGGATGCGCGTCGACGAATGGTGAAGGATGGACCGGCCACGACCGGTGGTATCAGCCCTTCGAAGCGGTGGCCGCCGAGCGGGAGTTCACCCGAAATGATCGGTCGCTCATCGTCCACTTCCTGGTTGAGGACATGGGCGACACAGCCAATGACGATCTCGGCGGCACTGCGCGAGAGTTCGCCGGCTGGCGAAACGCCCTGGCCGAGGCGCTCTATGAACAGCCGGCCGTCCGGGTTGAGCATGATCTCGACCACACATGGATCGTCCAGCGCGGCACAAAGGCATTCGCCAAGCGCTTCCTGGAGCTTGCGTATGAGACGAGGACGGGAGCGAAGCTCGGTCATGGTCGCCTCACGCCGCCTGGTGGATCGAACGAAGCGAGGAGCAGTAGTCGGCAGGCCGAAGTTTGAGCAAGCTCGCCTCATCAAGCGGAAGAAGACCCGCGACGCTTTTCGTCTCGTTGATCATCTGCGGAACCCCGAGGCGGCGCATTGGCCAGCCGGCCCGCTTGAGGATCCGCTCGAAGCGCAGATCGGTCGCGGTAACGAGCTCGCGATGGCGGTGCGCCATGCCCCATTCGATGATGCCGGCAAACATGGTCCGGGTCGCCCGGTGCAGGAAATCCGCTCCCCTCCCCTCCTCGCTCGAGGTATCGACACAGAAGCGGGAGCTCTCGATCATCGCTTCATGGGTCTCAAGTGTACCGGCTGCCAGAAGTTGCGCGAACACCTGCTGCAGCATTGTCGTGCCCGTGGCGGGAAGAAGACGCGCGCAGCCGATCACGCGGTGCCTAGCGGAGAGGGCGAGGATATAGGTGGGATCGAGCTCATCGAATTCGTCGCGCTCCAGACCGCCTGTGCAACTGACATCCCAGTGCAATCGATCGGAAAAGACCTTGGCGCGCAGCCGGTGCATTTCCTCGACAAGGCGGTCTTCGCCGCGCGATCTGTTGGTTCCGATTGCCACCACCTTCATTGTGCGGGTCTCCTTTGGTTGATGCGCACAAAACTGACGGGATGGTGGAATCGGGTCTAGTCGCAAATCTGCGACTCGGCTTTGAGCCCGTGAGTCGGGCTTGAACAATTTTGAGAATCGTTTTTCAGCTGGCCTGAAGCCTGCCTCTTGCCCGCTCCCACTCGCAAATCTGTGAGTCACGGGTTCGGTGGGCGAAGCCGGAGGCCGAGATAACACACGGAAATCGTTTATCTTATCGCGCCGAAGCGAATAAGTTCCGGGGTTTGAGAGGGTGGACGCTCATAACCCGTTAACCCTATTCTTCTTGCCAAGAAGGGGGAATCGGATAACAGTCCCGATAATTTCCGTGTTTTCGCAAAAATATCGTGACAAAGGGCTCTGAACCAA
>NZ_JBWKZR010000003.1:0-121263 GCF_059424725.1 Allorhizobium sp. GW101-3B10
GTGAGTGTGGCAAAAAACGTGAACCGACACGCACTTCCTAGTGCTGATGAAACAATCGGTGAGCAGGCGGAACTGCTGACCTCGCAGCTTCAGTCGATGAGTGAAGCTCTGTTTCCACCGTCATCGCAAAAGGTGCTTCGTAAGTTCACGTCAGGCGAGGCTGCACGGCTAATCGGCGTGTCTGACTCAACATTGCGAAAGATGACTTTAGCAGGTGAAGGTCCTCAGCCCGAAACTACAAGCAATGGACGGCGACTCTATAATTTGGCCGAAATTAATCAGATTCGTCGTTTGCTGGCTCAATCGACGCGCGGCAGAGAGAGTATCGAATTTATTCCTCATCGTCGTTCTGGCGAGCACCTCCAGGTCTTGGCAGTAACGAACTTCAAGGGCGGCTCAGGGAAGACGACAACGACCGCACATTTGGCACAGTTTCTGGCGCTTCAGGGCTATCGTGTGCTCGCGGTGGATCTAGATCCTCAAGCGAGCCTGTCTGCGCTTCTTGGGGTGCTCCCGGAGCTGGACGTTGCGTCGAATCAAACACTTTACGCTGCCATTCGCTACGATGAAGAACGTCGTCCACTGTCTGAAGTGATCCGGCCCACTTATTTTGACGGCTTGGACTTGGTTCCGGGTAATCTTGAACTAATGGAGTTCGAACACACGACACCGAGAGCCCTTAGCACCGGGGCGTCGGGCGAAACCCTGTTCTTTACGCGTGTTGCCTCTGCGCTGGATGAAATCGCCGACAATTATGACGTCGTTTTGATTGATTGCCCCCCACAGCTCGGCTTTCTCACGCTAAGCGGGCTATGTGCCGCGACTTCGATGATCATTACCATTCACCCTCAGATGCTCGACATTTCGTCAATGAGTCAGTTTCTACTAATGACACGCGACCTCCTTGGCGTTGTGCGTGATGCTGGCGGGGATCTGAAGTACGACTTCATCCGGTATCTCCTCACGAGATACGAGCCGCAGGATGCACCTCAGACAAAGGTTGCGGCGCTCCTTCGAAACCTCTTCGACGATCATGTGCTCACCAATGCCATGGTGAAATCAGCGGCCGTTTCCGACGCGGGTCTGACGAAGCAAACGCTCTACGAAATAGGTCGAGAAAACATGACACGGTCTACCTATGATCGAGCCATGGAATCCCTGGAGGCGGTCAATTCGGAAGTAGAGGCATTGATCAAGCAAGCTTGGGGGCGGGCATGAGCTGCCGTCTTGGTCGCTTCCATCGTCAAGAGTGCGGTGTTGTTGGGAGCTCCCAACAATGAAATCGATCAAACATATGCAAGGTGCGGCTCTCTTTCAGTTGGGAGCTCCCAACAACGACAGAACGTCTGGCATATATCGCTCAGGAGAAGCGCCATGAGCCGCAAAGATTCGATTGATTCTCTGTTTCTCAAAAAGCCTATTGCTAGCGCATCATCGGCGGCGAAGTCGCCAGACCGAGTCCGCACTGGCGCGATCTCAGCGATGGGGTCCTCGCTTCACGAAATGGCGGAGAATGCGAAGCAAGCGACTAAGCTTCAGCAACAACTAGCAGAAGGCGAATCGGTTATTTCAGTCGATACATCTTCGATTGATAGCTCAAAAATTGTCGATCGCATCCCGTTCGATATTGATCCGGACTTCAATGCATTAGTCGAGAGTATCGCTGAACATGGTCAGCAGGTCCCTATTCTGGTTCGGCCGAACCCCCAAGTTTCAGGCCGCTTCCAGATTGCATATGGGCGTCGGAGACTTAAAGCAGCCGAGAAACTCGGCCTTCCGGTTCGAGCGATTGTTAGAAGCCTGTCGGACAGCCAGCTCTATATCGCTCAGGGTCGCGAGAATTTGGACCGCAAGGACCTCTCCTTCATCGAGAAGGCATTTTTTGCGAAGAATCTGGAGGATAATGGGTGCGATCGGGCCACCATAGTTTCGGCTCTTGTGACCGACAAGGCGGATGTCAGTCGCTATATCGCCATTGCTCGCCAGTTGCCCGAGAATTTGGTCAAACTCATCGGCCCCGCGCCTAAAGCCGGCCGCGCTCGGTGGATGGCATTGGTAGAACAATTGGCAACGTCGGCCAAGGTGACTACGGCTCACGAACTGCTGTCTCGCTATGCCGAAGAACAGTTGAGCAGTGACGCTCGGCTCGACGCGCTACTTCGCGCTCTCAATGAGAGCGGCAAGAAAAGTAAACGCGGCAAGGTCGAAGCATGGAAGACCCCCTCAGGCAAGCGCGGAGCCCGGATCGAGGCCAAGGAGGGCAAGACGACAATCACCTTTGAGGAAAAAGCCGTTCCTGACTTTGCCCTCTTCGTTTCCGGCAGACTAGACGCGCTCTATGAAGAGTTTCGAGAGCACGATACGGAAGGAGATAATCCCTGAACTGAGCCGTTCGACGTTTATCAAACAAAAAATAAACGGCAAAGAAAAAGCCCCCCGAAACGAATTCCGAAGAGCCTTCTCCACTTTGGTCAGTTGTGAGACTCGCACTTCCAAGAATCCACGTCAAGAGTTTTTGACGCCGTTTCGGTGAGGGTTTTTCTATTGCCTGACGAAAGGTAAGAGAAAATGCGGACCGAAAACGTATCGACGCCCTTTGGGCGGCGGCCGGCTGTGCTTGCTCTCGTGAAGAGACAGCTCCAGACGTCCGAGACGAAACCAAACCGCCCGGTCGAAAAATGGAAAGTGTTTCGCGACGCCTGTGAGGCCCGTGAACGCCTTGGCCTCCAGGACAGGGCGTTGACTGTGCTGGACGCATTGCTGACGTTTTATCCCGAGAGCGAGCTCAACTGCGATAGTGGATTGGTGGTCTTTCCATCCAATGCCCAGCTGTCTGTCAGAGCGCACGGCATTACCGGAACGACCTTGCGGCGGCATTTGGCTGCCTTGGTCGAAGCCGGGCTCATCCAGCGCAAGGATAGTCCGAACGGCAAGCGCTACGCTCACCGTGACAAGGGTGGCGATATCGAGCAGGCCTTTGGATTCGATCTTTCTCCACTTTTGGCTCGCGCTGCGGAACTTGCAGCACTGGCACAGGAAGTCGCTGCTGAGCGCCTGCAGTTCAGACGAACTAAAGAGGCGCTGACTATCTGCCGGCGTGATGTACGCAAGCTAATTTCCGCCGCGATGGAGGAGGGGGCTGACGGCGACTGGGAAGCCATCGAAGACATGTATGTCGGCATTGTCAGCCGACTTCCCCGCAATCCTGACCGTTGCCAGGTGGAGTCAATCCTCGACGAGATGCAGCTTTTGCGCACCGAAATCCTCAACCTTCTGGAAAATCAGTTAGATTCTCAAAATATGGACGGCAATGCTGTTCAAAATGGCTGCCACATACAGAATTCAAAACCCGAATCCATCCATGAACTTGAACCTAGCTCTGGAAAAGAGCAGGGCGGAGCCGTCGAGCTGGAAGTAGCACCCAAAGCGGTTGCTCAGCCGTTGGCAAAGCCGGAACAGATGAAGGCGTTCCCGCTGTCGATGGTCCTGAAAGCCTGCCCGCAGATTTCGAACTACGGGCCCGGGGGCACGATCTCCCATTGGCGCGAGCTGATGGGAGCCGCGGTGGTGGTTCGATCAATGCTTGGCGTTAGCCCGTCGGCTTACCAAGAAGCTTGTGAGGTGATGGGGCCGGAGAACGCGGCGGTTGCCATGGCTGCAATCTTGGAGAGGGCAGGGCATATCAATTCGGCAGGTGGATATCTCCGAAACTTGACAAAACGTGCGGCAGTTGGTGAGTTTTCTCTTGGTCCGATGATCATGTCACTTCTCCGCGCCAACTCAGAAAATGGCAAGCGAACGGCATGAGTGAGGCGTATGTTATCTACTCGGAAGCGCGGTCGGCCGCAGGGAGGGGCAGCGACAGCCTGAAACGCGCAAGACGGATAGGTCCTGCATTGGAGTCGGGACTCAGAAAGCTTGGGGGTAGGGAGCGTGGTCGTTCAGTAGTGGCGCGGCGTTTTTGCAGCTTTCGTCCCACGGTTTGTTGATCTGCTATGAGTTGAGAGGCACCAAGGACGTCTCAATAGCTTCTAGACCTGCCCTCAGTGTTGTCCCATAAGTCGAAAACCGACCTAAATGATACACTGATTGGTGTCTCACGGAGATTGTCTCAGTGGGTATGCCCTAGTGAAGCGTAAGCGGTGTTGCGCTCGCACCTTGACTGAGACTTGAGTTTCGATGCCTTGAACCTCAGCGTCGATGAGCGCGGTAACTCTAGGTCATTGTCGACGTAGTCATGTCAGCCAGCCAGTGCCAATCCTCCCTGACGACCGATGTCCCTCTCAATTTCTCTGACCAAGCTATCGAGTGCTGGATTTCTCGACTTGCGAGCCCGCCGGATAACGTATGCCAAGGACGGGGGCAGAGGCAGGCGGTCGGTCATTATCTGCATCTCCCCTCGGAGATGGCGGTCACTCAGCAACGCTACGCCCATTGTGGCGTTGACGGCGGACACGATCCCGGCCGCGCTTGAACACTCGAACGCGGTTTCGAGAATTGAGTTCTCCTGGCCAATGTCGAGTGCCCATTGTCGATAGAAGCATTCATCGTCGAACGACAAAAAGGGTATCGGTTCATCCTCCCGGATCAGCAACTCTGGATGCTTCACCCAGTGAAGGCTCTCTCTGTACAGGACCACGTCGTTCGGTCGCACCTCGTGGCTAAAGACCTGTACGATTGCAGCATCAAGTTCTCCGCGCTCCAGCATGGCGCGGAGGACCAAGCTCATGCGGACCTTGGTTCGGACCGCGACATTTGGGTGAAGCCGCTTGAAGCGGCCAAAAATGCGAGCGAGATCAGTACATGCAGTGTCTTCGGTGAGCCCCAGTAGAAGTCTCCCCGCGAGTGGTGTCTTGGACAGACTTATCAGCGCCTCGTCGTGCAGCCCAAGGATGCGGCCAGCGTAGTCCAGCAGGTCTTCGCCAGCGGCTGTGAACATCGGTCCTCCCGACCTCCGTCCGAGCAGCTCGCAATCCAGGCTAACCTCAAGCCTTTTGATCTTGTGGCTCACCGCTGATTGGGAGAGACCGAGTGCGGCGGATGCTTTCGTAATTCCGCCATGTTGGCGGATTGCGCAAAGCGCCCGCAAAGCGTCGATTTCGAGGCGGCGACTGTTCAGTTCGTTCATGGTCATATCCGTCTGATTGTCCGTGGAACGAGCCTACCACGAACCTTGTAAACCATGACAGGGATTCAAAGAATGTCATGCGTCCATCGATATTTGTCATGTGCGATTTCCGCGCTTTGCCCGTACCCGTAGATCGTGTTCCTCGCGATAGAGCCCCAATGACCGACACCTCTCTACCTTCCGTCTCTGCCAGTCGCCATCCTCTGTTATGGCCATTGCTCGCCACGCTTCTTATCATCGGATGGAGTTCCGGGTTTGTCGGTATTCGATATGCCAACCAGGAGGCGAGCGTCATGCTTCTGCTCTTCTGGCGGACCTTGCTCTCGGGTTTGATCCTCCTGCCCTTCGCGTTGGCCATCGGACCAAGGATATCGATGCGTGCGGTCAGGGATCAGGCGCTATTCGGCATCATGGCGGTCTTCCTTTATCTGGGAGGCTTCGCGCTTGCCATAGAGCAGAAAGTTCCAACCGGGTTGGTCGCGCTTATCGCCGACCTTCTTCCGCTCGCCATAGCCGCCCTTTCCCAGCCCGTCCTCGGTGAGCGGCTGACGCAACGGCAATGGCTGGGCACCGCGATTGCCGTCGTCGGCGTCTTGATCGTCTCCTTCGACAGCCTCAGTTTCGGCACCGCTCCGATCTGGGCGTACGGTCTGACGGCAGGTTCGATGCTGGTGTTCGCCGTCGCCTCGGTCCTGCATAGGAGACGCAAGACTCAACACATGCCGGTCCACCAGAGCCTTTGCATCCAGACGCTGATGGGGTCGGTTCTCTTCGGCCTGTGCGCATTGACGCAAGGGAGCCTTGCTCCCCCGATGACCCGAGACTTTGCAATCGGGATGGTCTGGCTAGTCCTGATCGCAACGTTCCTAGCGTATGCGGTCTACTATACCAGTCTTCGGCTGTTCCCGGTTGCCAAGGTGAGCGCCGCCATCTACCTCAGCCCACCCGTGACAATGCTATGGGCCTGGATGTTGTTCTCGGAGCCTCTGACCTTCGCGATGTTCGCCGGGCTGGCGGTGACCTTGGTTGGCGTATGGCTGACCTCACGGGGCTGACCACTGCGCAATCGGCGGCTACAATACAATTGGAAGAACATTGGTGGGCCTATCGCTGTCCCTGACAAACGTTACGCGGCCAGATGATTCCAGGGAAGCAGATCATCGATCTGTCTCTGCTTGTGCCCTCTGACGATGGCTGAGAGCGTGCGGGTCAGGTAGACTTGTGGGTCGACGGTATTGAGTTGGGGTCGGAACAAGAGCAGTGCAAAATCGTACGCTAAGGTCGAACGGACCGTGAACCCTCGCCGCGAACCCGCATAATGGTCTGCCGGCTGGTCCCGAATTTCCTGGCGATGGCCGAAACGCTCATCTCTTTCGCAAGATCGTCGCGTACATCCTGCTTCTGCTTTTCGTTGAGCGTCGAGGGGCGGCCGAGGGCCTTTCCTTCCGACTTGGCGCGCTTGAGGCCGGATTGTGTCCGCTCGATCAGCAAATCCCGCTCGAATTGGGCGACGGCATTGAGCACGTTCATGGTCATCGTGCCGGCCGAACTGGTGAGGTCCGCGCCGCCGAGCGCGAGACAATAGACGCGTACGCCCATTTCGGTAAGCCGCCTGACGGTGGTGCTGACGTCGATCGCGTCGCGGCCGAGGCGGTCGAGCTTTGTGACGATGAGAATGTCGCCGGACTCCAGCTTGTCCATGAGCCGGGAAAAGCCGCGGCGCTGCGCGATGGCGGTACTGCCAGAAACCGTCTCGGTGACAATCCGGCGCGGCTCGACATGAAAGCCGGCGGCTTCGATTTCCTGAATCTGGTTTTCGGTGGTCTGGCCGGTCGTGGAGACGCGGACATAGGCAAAGGTGCGTGGCATGGTGTCAATGTCGTCCGAATAGGATGTCCGAAATATCGCTGCTGTTCGAAAGCCTGTCAAGATAATTTGTGGACAGGGTGTTTTGCCCCTGTACGGAATCGTCCGTTTTCGGACAGAGGATCGGCCACCCAGCGCGTACTAAAGGAGTGAAACGGTGGCCCGACGAAAGCTTCTTCATGCACAGGATCGACGGGGGCTGTTTGATATTCCGACGGATGAGGAAAGCCTGATCCAGCACTACTCTCTGTCGCCAGCCGATCGGCTGGAAGTCGAGCTTCGCCGACGGGGACATAACCAGCTCGGGTTTGCCGTGCAGCTCTGCCTGATGCGTTATCCCGGTCGGACACTGCTACCAAACGAAACCCCGCCCGCTGCGATGCTCAATTATGTCGCTGGGCAGTTAAACGCCGATCCTCGCCTATTCGAATTTTATGCCCGGCGTGAGGAAACCCGCCGAGAGCATACTGCTTACCTTCTCGGATATCTCGGGATGAAAAGTGCAACGGCGCAGGACCGTCGCGCCGCCTTGCTGGCGGGGATCGAAGCTGCGGCGACAACAGATAAAGGAGTGACGATCGCCAAGGCAATTGTCGGTTCCCTTCGAGATCGTCGAGTTCTGTTACCGGCAATCAATACGATCGAGCACCTGGGTCTGACGGGTCGCCGCATCGCCCGTCGTCGCGCCGAGAGCGCATTACTTTCGGGTCTCGATCCGGAAAAGCTCGAAACCCTCGATGCATTGTTAGAAGTTGATCCTGCGATCGGGCAGACGCGCCTTCATTGGCTGCGGTCCGGTCCCGACGCTCCGGGCGCCGACAACCTGGTCGGATTGACGGAACGCATCGCGTTCCTGCGCTCGCTCGGGATCAATCCCCGGTTACAGGCCCGCATTTCCTCCGGGCGATGGGAGCAGATGGTTCGCGAAGGCGACGCAGCGCCGGCCTGGCTGGCCGAAGACTATAGCGCCAGCCGGCGGCGCGCGACGATCGTGGCGCAGATCATCAAGATCGGCCAGAAGCTCACCGACGATGCAGTGATGATGTTCATTAAGCTGATGGGCCGGCTGTACTCGAAGGTCAACAACCAGAAAAAGCAGCGCCATATGGACGTTCGCCTTGAAACATCCCAGGCACTCCGGTTGTTCCTCGACACGATTGTCGCCCTGCAGACTGCCAATGACACCGATGAAGATGCACTTGCGACGGTCAATCGGCAAGTTGGCTGGCATCGACTGCTTCAGATCAAGCCCGGTCTTGAAGCGATGGTTGAAAGTGCCGGTGCTTCGCCTCTCGTGCTGGCGGTCGAGCAGCATGGCAATATCCGAAAGTTTGCAGGGTCCTTCCTTCAGGCGTTCACATTTAAATCTCGCCGCCGACACGACCCGCTTCTGGCGGCGGTCGCCGCTCTGCAATTGCTTTATGCAGAGGGCCGGCGCCTTCTGCCGGATCGCGTGCCTGTCGGCCATCTCGGGCCAACCGAGAAAAAGCTCATCTTCGAAGAAGGAAAACCGGATCGGCGGCTTTACGAGATTGCAACGCTCACGCATCTGCGCGACCGACTGCATCGGCGAGACGTGTGGGTCGAGGGAAGTCGATCGTTTCGACCGATCGATGAAGATCTGATGCCGAAACCCACCTTTGCCGTCCTGAAGGAAGAAAACCAGCTCGGTCTTGGTGTTCCCAGCGATGGCGCTGCCTGGTTGGCAGAGGTTGGGCAGACGATGGACACCAACCTCAAACGCTTGGCCTGGCAGGCCCGTTTCGGGAAACTCGATGGTGTGAGGATGGAGAATGGCACGTTGATCGTGACGCCGCTTGCCAGCAATGTACCGGCCGCAGCCGCAGCCGCAGCCCTCAATGCCGAAATCACGGAGATGTATCCCCTGGTCGAGGTCCCCGATCTCTTGCGGGAAGTGCATGAGTGGACCGGGTTTGCGGACCAGTTCACCCACGTCCGAACTGGCGATGTGCCCCAAAACGTCGCTGCCATGCTGGCCGGTGTACTTGCCGACGGCACGAATCTCGGCCCAAAAAGGATGGCCGGAGCCTCGAAGGGCATCAGCGCTCATCAGATCGGCTGGATGCGTAGCTTCCATGCCCGCTCCGACACCTACCGGGCGGCACAGGCGGCCGTGACCGACGCCCACACCAGACATCCGCATTCGCAAATTTGGGGCGAAGGAAGGACCGCTTCATCCGATGGGCAGTTCTTCCGAGCCAGCGATCGGGCTGCCAGACGCGGCGACATCAATCTTCACTATGGCAGCGAGCCTGGCACGAAATTCTACAGCGGGCTTTCCGACCAATACGGCTACTACAGCATCCTGCCGATCAGCCCGACGGAAAGCGAGGCCGTGTATGTTCTCGACGGCTTGTTCGACCGCGACACCATTTTGGAGATCGAAGAGCTGTTTACGGATACCGGCGGCGCTAGCGACCATGTCTTCGCGCTGTTCTGCCTGATTGGCAGGCGCTTCTCGCCGCGTCTTCGCAACATCAAGGACCGGAAGTTCCACACCTTCGAGAAGGCCGATAGCTATCCGACGTTGGCAAATCATATCGGGGCGCCCATCAATACCGCGCTCATCATGGAGCATTGGGACGAACTGCTGCGCCTTGCGGCCTCGATCATGACGCGTGCCGTCGCACCATCGACGATCCTCAAGTGGTGCTCGTCATCGAAATCCAGTGAGTTGGCCAAGGCATTGCGTGAGCTCGGTCGCATCGAGCGCACCATGTTCATGATCGAATGGTATTCCAGCCCGGCGCTGCGCCGGCGTTGTCAGGCAGGCCTCAACAAGGGAGAAGCCGCGCACAAGCTGAAACGCGCCGTCTTTTTCCATGAGCGTGGCGAAATCCGCGACCGCTCTTTTGACAGCCAGGCGTACCGTGCCTCCGGGTTAAATCTGGTGGTCAGTGCCATCGTGCATTGGAACACCGTTTATCTCAGCCGGGCGACGGCCCACCTGCGTCAGCAGGGTCGGCATATTCCTGACGAACTGCTGAAACATGTCTCGCCGCTCAGTTGGGAGCACATCAATCTCACCGGCATCTACTCGTGGGACGCTGAGCAGCAAATGCCAGACGGCTTTAGAGAGCTGCGGTTTCCGGGAAGAATCCTGCGCGCCGCATGAAGTTCACGCTTCGTTCGACCTTAGCGTACGATTCTCCGCAAATCTTGTCCTGACCCCGAAAGGGGAGGGGACTGCCCAGCTCCTCGATCACCTGAAAAAAGGTGAGATGGCCAGTGAGGCCGAGCGCTTGCTGAAGGGCAGCGGCTGGTTGCCCGAGGTCCTGCGCCGGAACGATCTCGTGGCGCTGGACGGTGAGGACTGTGCCGAAGCGACTGACAGCGTCAGTGAAGCTGACCTTACTGCATTCCTGACGGATGACCTGCCTGCTGAAAGCGCGTCGATGCTGGCCGCCGAGTAACGAAGTCCAGCAGGGGGCGGATATTCCGCCCCCAATCACCCTATAATATAACAATATCAATAAGATGAGTGCGATTGCTCGCATTCGGAATGAGGAATCATGTCTGCAACAACCATCATCGACACCGCCCCCCTCGGGGCGCTCATTCGCTACACCGACGGTAGTCCCAAGCCGCCGGCACGCTTCACCAAGAAGCTGGCGGCCTGGGAGCGCTCGAACGGCGTTGGCCGTCTTGTGAAAAAGGAGCCACCCCGACCTTACCCGACATGGACGGCTCCCGCGTCGTTCACGCTGCATGAGGGCAATTTCTCCTCGGACGGGGTGATCCTCGTCACCATCATGCGCAGCCATTCGGCTGACAGCGCCCTGGTCTTCGAGGTGGCCGAGGAGCCGAAGCCCGGGCAGGTGCGCGTGCTCCTCGACTTCAGCGGCAACACCGAGCTGCTGCATCTGGCGGAATCTGTCACTGCGGCCGAGCTTTGGATCGCCAAGGAAGGATACCGCAATGCGCGACTTGAAATCGTTGGCGATGAAGAGGGCGAAAGGGCAGGGGGCGCGGACCTGGCCGCTTGAGCCCAACTGAAACCGAGGGGCCCGCCAAAGTTCGGGCCTCTCATCCATCACAACCCTGTCCTTTGAGTTCGCGGGGCACCAAAGGATCCATCCCCAAAGAAGAAGTCTTCAACCAAGAGCGTGGCCGGGAGGCTGGCGGCGTTCCAAGCATCAGCGGGACAACCGGCTCCTGATGTTGGGGGACCATCCCCCGCTCGCCATTCCCTTCCTTGGCCCGAATCCCGTCTTCGAGATCAACCCGCGAGGGGTCGGACTACGGGCAAGCCCGTGCCGCCGGATGGATTCGGGCAAGCCGAACGTACCCGGTGATGTCAGCCAGTATTCGGGCCTGCGGGGTCCTGTCGCGCGGGGGATGGTCCCCCGCCTCCAAGACAGGAGCCAAACAGATGTCCCGCAAAGATGCACACGCCTTCGCAGCCTCCCTCGCCGCCACGCTCATGGTCTCGATCGTCGTCTTCCAGGCAGGGGATGGAACCTTCGGCGCCGTCCCCGCCGATGAAATCGACGGCGACGAGGTCGTGATCGTCTCGGAATACGATCCCTTCGGGTGAGGCTTCGGCCTCACTTCCCGAGGGCTTGGCGCAAAAGCGGCTATCGCCGATAGCGGGCCTGCTCTACAGAGCAGTCCTAAGTGCAGAAAAAATATAAGAAAATAGCTCTCCTATAAGAAAGCTTTCCTACGTTTCTGCGATTTTCTTCAAACGATGACGTCGCCGGTGATGCGTCAGACTTCAAGGCCAATGCTCCCGATCTTTCACATGGGCATTTGGAGCATCTGTTGGCAATCTGACGGATGCCTGAAATCCAGAAGTTTCACCGGGACGTGGTGACTGGAGCAAGAGAGAGGTTTCGATCCGTTCTGCGATGGCTGAGACGATAGCGAGGCCAAGCCCGCTACCATCAGTTTTTGCATCTGCCCTCTCGAAGCGCCCTGTCAGGCGTTCGAGTGTTTGGGTTGCTACCGCGGGGCCCTCGTTCGCCACGATCAACTGCCCGTCGCTCGTGAGTGTAACCTCGACTGGGGCATTCTGCGCCCCGTGGCGTAGGGCGTTTTCCACCAGATTCCGGCACAGAATTCCCAATGCGTCGGGGTCGATATCAGACAAGACAGGCGTGTCCGGCAAGTTCAACATAAGGCGCCCGTTCTCTGTGCTGCGCGCAATATCTTCCACCACGACCCGAGTGATGGTTCTGACATCAGCGCTCTGGTCCATCCGAAGTCTACCGCCTTCCGCCCGCGCAAGCTGCAGGAGACGTTCGGACAGCCGAGCGAGACGCTTGAGCGTCGCCTCGATCTCGGCGGCGCGCGCGTCGATGGTCGGATCTTTGGTCTCTGACCGCAGTCGCTGCGCTTGGGCGATAGCGCCCGCCAATGGTGTCCTTAGTTCATGAGCCGCATTGGCTGCAAAACTTCGCTCAGCCTCGAACGCGTCGCGCAACCGAGCCAAAAGGCTGTTCAAGGTTGCAGCCAGCGGTCGGATTTCTGTCGGCAGGTCGGCCGCGGGTACTTCTGACAGGTCGCGCACGCCGCGCGCTTCAAGCCGCGTACGGAACCGATGGAGAGGGGCGAGGCTAAAGCGCACAGCGAGAATAATCGACGCGAGCGCCAACGGCAGCACAACCAGCAGCGGCAGGCCGAGGCTCATCTGGATTTCCCGAGCAACCGAAGCGCGATGCGCCAACGGTTCGGCCACGGTGATGCTGATCGTCCCCTGGAGCGCCGCGTCGCTGTAGAGGCGATGTGTGGCGTTCTGCCCAAATCCCGGACCATCGTATGGAGGAAACACGGCAGGGTCCGCCGCATGGGATTGCAGCAAAATGCGTCCCTCGGCATCGCGTACGATGTAGGTGAAGAACTCGTCATGCTCCCGGATCGGCGCGAGGCGCTGCGTCACACCCTGATCTTCTCGCCCGACGATGTCGGTCACGGCCAGCGGCAGGATGCGCTCGGCGGTTTCGCGTAGGGCGCTGTCGAAGACCTCATCCATCTCGCCCCGAACGATCACCGCGGTAACCGTGGCGGCGGCGAGCCAGAGGATCGTCAGCACAAGGCCGAGTGACAAGCCGAGCCGTACCTGAAGGCTGGATGGCCACATCATGGCTTGCCCAGCCGGTAACCCATGCCGCGCTCGGTCTCGATGATGGCGCTCCCCAGTTTCTTGCGCAGGCGGCTCACGTGCACCTCGATGGTGTTGCTCTCGACTTCGGCGTCGAAAGCGTAGAGCTTCTCCTCCAACTGCGCCTTGGACAGGAGCTGCCCGGGACGCGCCAGGAAGGCCTCGAAGAGCGCCCATTCCCGCGCCGTCAGCGGCACATGTCTGCCATCCCGATGGACGCTGCGCGCGGCAAGGTCGATGTCGAGCGGTCCGTGGGTCAGGATCGGGTTGGGGTTGCCGCTGTAGCGCCGCGCGACCGATCCGATCCGTGCCGACAGTTCCGACAGGTCGAAGGGCTTCACAAGATAGTCGTCAGCGCCCGCATTGAGGCCTTCGATCCTATCGGAGACCTGGTCGAGCGCCGTCAGGATGATGACCGGCGTCACGTCTCCACGCGTCCTGAGGCCCTTGAGGAACCCGATACCACGTCCGTCTGGTAGCATGAGGTCGAGCAGGAGCAGGTCGTAGGAGGTTGCGCTCATCGCGTCTGCCGCCGCGTCTAGCCGCGTGACCCAGTCTACTGACTGGCCATCAGATGCGATCTGGTCGCGCACGGCAGCGCCAAGAGTCGTGTCGTCCTCGATCAGCAATATGCGCATGGTCGTACCCGTCCTTTCCTGATGTCCCTCCATGATCCGTCTGGCTGACACGAAGCTGAAGCTTGTGGGTCGAGCCCCTTCAGGCTGCCGTCAGCTTCGCGGCGCATGAATGGCATCAAGAGGCGAGCCACTAGGAGTGTGCCCCATGAAGAAGACATTGACAATTATCGGCTTTCTCGCGGTCTTTCCGGTCGGCGCGGCGCTGGCTGACGACGATTGCTTCGTGCCGATGGCCGACTGGCAGCCGCGCGATGCTGTTGCCATGCTGGCTGAGGAAAATGGTTGGACGGTGCGCCGGATCAAGATCGATGACGGCTGCTACGAGATCGATGGGAGGGATGCCGAGGGGCGTGCGATCGAGGTGACTGTCCACCCGGCCACGCTGGAGATAATCGAGTTCGAATACGAGGACGACGAGGATGATCGCCGCGAGCGGGATCACGAGAGACGCGACGATGACTGATGCAGCGCGTCGCGACGGTAATGTCCCGGTGCCGGGCCTGCCGCCACTCTCCCGGCTTTCCCTAAACTCTCCTCTAGCTCTGACGGGCCCGGTGCTGGTTGCGTTGCCATGCCTGCTGGCGGCACTGATCGGGTTCAACACCTATGCGCCCTATGGCGCGGATGCAGCACTTGGCATTGCCGTCGGGGCCGCGGCAGTTGTCGCGATGGCACAGACCCTGATCCTCGCCGCACGGCCGCCGCTGGTAGAACCATTGTTCGGCGGTCTCGATCGCATGTACCGTTTCCACAAGTGGCTTGGTATTTCCGCAATGGTCCTGATGATCCTGCACCAGCAGATCGAGCCGGATTTCGAGCGTTTGGTGCGTGAAACCTCCCTTGGTGAACTTGGTGAAGAGGCGGGCGAACTTGCCTTCAACGCGCTTCTCGCCCTGGTTGCTGTCAGCTGGTTCCGGAGATTGCCCTTCACCCCACTGGAAATCCCCTATCAGATCTGGCGGTTCAGCCATCGTTTCATGGGGGCCCTTTTTGCAATCGTGGTCTTTCACCAGTTCTTCGTCGACCTGCCGACAGAGGTAGATCCATCGCTCTCGGTGCTTCTAAACACATTTGGCATCGCGGGAGTGATCGCGTGGATATTCACCGAGCTGGTCGCCCCGTACCTGCGGCGTAGAGAATTCACCGTCACAGAGATCAGCCAGACCAAGGACACCACCACGCTAACCCTCCGCCCCGAGGGGCGGGCCATGCGGTGGCGGCCGGGGCAATTCGCCTTCTTCCGCGCGCCAGAGGCAGGACTGTCCGAGCCGCACCCCTTCACGATCGCCAGCGCCCCGCGCCCTGACGGCACCCTGACGTTCTCCATCCGGGGCTTGGGTGGCTGGACACGAAGCCTGCCCGCCATCTTGCGGACCGGAACGCGCGTGCAGGTCGAAGGGCCATATGGACGGTTCAATTTCCGCAAGGGCGGTGCGCGCCAGATATGGCTGGCGGGCGGCATCGGTATCACGCCGTTCCTCGCCTGGGCCGAAAGCCTGAGCGAAGCGGATAGCCGCGACATTCACCTCATCCACTGCGTTCGGACACAAGAGGAGGCGATTGGGGTAGAGACGCTGCGCGCTGCGGCTGCCCGCAACCCGAGGTTCAGTTTCGAGGTGGTCGTTACGACGCGCGATGGCAGGCTCACGGCCGAGCGCCTGATTGGCGCGGTCCCTTTCGCGATCCGGCAAGCCGATTTGTGGTTCTGCGGCCCAACCGGTCTGAAGGACGGGATTCTCAAGGGCTTGAAAGCACAAGGCCAAACGCCTCGCCGTGTCCGCTTCGAGCAGTTCGAATTCACCTGAACGCGGGGCAGGGCGCATAGCCATGCCAGCCCTGTAGCCTGCGCTCGCATCTTTTTTTGGCCCCGCCCTCATCGGCGGGGCCATTTTCCTGACGGCAAGCTGAAGCAGGAATCGCTGGGGCGTCAGGATGCCCTCAGGTCGGGGTGCCAGATTGGTCTCATCAAACGAAAGGACCCCTTGCCATGAAAAAGACCCTGACCGCCCTTGCCCTGATCGCACTTTTGCCCGCCGGCGCTGCGCTGGCCGACGACGATGATTGCAATGCGCCCCGTGACCAGTGGCAGCCGCGCGAGGCCGCCATGCAGATGGCCGAACAGAACGGTTGGACGGTGCGCGACTTCGAGATCGACGACGGCTGCTACGAAATCGAAGGCCGAGACCAGGATGGCCGCGAGATCGAGGTGAAGCTCGATCCGGCGACGCTGCAGATCGTCGAGATGGACTACGAGGATGATGACGACGACCGCGGTGGCGCCCGCAATCCCGCGCCCGCTGGAACGGTCGCTCCTCCGCAGAACGGCCTCTTCGGAAACGGCGCCCCTCCGCAGGTTCAGGTGAACTGAACAGCTCCGAAGCACCCTGAACAAGGATCATTCCCATGAAATCACTTCTCGCAACGCTCGCGCTGACCACCGCACTCACGCTTCCCGGCCTCGCTATGGCACGGCCCGTGACGCTCACAACCACCCTCAACAACTATGGCGGCGACGGCGCTTACCTCGCGCTTTACGTTACCGACGCCTCGGGCGCCTATGTCGGCAGTCTCTGGATGGCTGGTGGCAAGTCCAAGTACTACGAGCATCTGAGCGACTGGTACCGTGCCACGGGCGGCGATACCGCGCAGGTAAACGGTATCACCGGCGCCAGCGTCGGCGCGGGCCGCAGTCTCGAGATCACGCTCGATCTGGCCGATGCGCTGTTCGATGCGGGCTACACGCTTCACATAGACGCGGCGGTCGAGGATATGCGCGACAGCCCGAACGAGGTGGCCGTGCCGCTGACGACGGCGGGCGCGGGTACGCCGGTGACCGGCCGGCGCTACATCGCCAACTTCTCCTACGACATGTGAGGGGCAGGGCCATGATCCGTACACTCCATCGCTGGCCGGGTCTACTGGCACTCGCGCTCGTCACGATCCTGAGCCTGAGCGGCGCTGCGCTCTCGGTCTTTCCGGCAGTCGAGCGCATCACCGCGCCGCAGGTGGAGACTGGTCAGACAGTCGCCACCCTCGCGGACCGCATCCAGGCCGTCTATCCGGGCGTCGAGCAGATCCGGCGGTCGCCCTCCGGTCGGATCACCGCCTATTGGTTCGATCAGGGCGCGCCGGGTGCTGCCGTGATCGACCCGGCGACGGGCGCGGGCGTTGCCTCGGCCGACCCGAACCAGGCCCTTCGCTGGCTCACCAACTTTCATCGCTCGCTCTTCCTCGGGGATGGCGGGCGCATCGCCATG
The DNA here is from genome assembly GCF_059424725.1 of Allorhizobium sp. GW101-3B10. Lineage (NCBI taxonomy): Bacteria > Pseudomonadati > Pseudomonadota > Alphaproteobacteria > Hyphomicrobiales > Rhizobiaceae > Allorhizobium > Allorhizobium sp. GW101-3B10. The sequence continues at coordinate 17,014 of NZ_JBWKZR010000003.1, forward strand.
GCCGCCGGGGCCGCGGCGATGCTGGTCCTCTCGCTCTCGGGTGCTATGCTGGTCGCGCGACGGGCGGGCGGATGGCGGCACTGGTTCGCGTCCTTGCGCGGTCCGTTCGCGGGCAGGCTGCATGTCGAGATCGCCCGGATCGCCGTCATCGGCCTCGTTCTGTCCTCCACCACCGCCCTCTGGATGACAGCCTCCACCTTCGATCTTTTGCCGGACGGTGGCGTCCTGCCGACTGATCCCACCGAAGTGAGCGGAGAGATTGGGTTCGCTCTCGATCAGATGGCCACGCTGCTGCAGACGCCCGTCGCCGAGCTGCGCGAACTGAGCTTTCCCTATCCCGGCGATGCGACGGACGTGTTCACACTGAAGACCGACCGGGGCACCGGCTATCTTGACCAGGGAACCGGCGCGCTCGTGGCATGGGCCGACCTGACCGGGTGGGAGCGCGTCTCGGAAACCATTTACATGCTGCACACGGGGCAGGGGGCCGCGACGCTCGGCCTTGTGCTCGGGATGATGGCGCTCGGAGTGCCGGCGATGGGCGTGACCGGCGTCCTGATCTGGTTTGCCGGGCGGCGCGGGCGGCCGCGCATCCGCGGCAACCAGCCCGCGGGCCGTGCCGAGACGATCCTTCTTGTCGGCAGCGAGGGTGGCAGCACCTGGGGCTTCGCCGCGACCCTGCATGCCTCGCTGACGGCAGCGGGGCAGGGCGTCCATGTTGGCCCGATGTCGGGCTTCGCGCCAGAGCGCTACGCCCGAGCCGAGCGCATCATCGTGCTCGCCGCGACCTATGGCGACGGGGCTGCGCCGGCCTCGGCGAAGGGCTTCCTCGACCGGTTGAACGCCCTCGACGGAGCGCCGGATATTCCCATGGCTGTGCTTGGTTTCGGAGATCGGAGTTTTCCGGCCTATTGCGCCTTTGCCAAGGACGTTGCGGCAGCAGCGCAAGCGAAGGACTGGCCGGAGCTTCTGCCGCTTGACGCAATCGACCGCCAGTCCCCGCAGGATTTCGCGCGCTGGGGCCGCGCTCTTGGCGAGGCGCTTAGCATCTCTCTCGAGCTTTCTCACCAGCCCGTCTCGCCGCGCACCGAAACATTGACCCTCGTCTCGCGGCGCAACTACGGGGCCGAGATGCAGGCGGGGGCCGCGATCCTGCGCTTCGCCTTGCCGCGCACGACGCTGTGGCAGCGGCTGACCGGGGCGGGTTTCGCACGGTTTCAGGCGGGCGACCTGATCGGTGTCCTGCCGCAGGGCAGCGCCGTGCCACGTCTCTACTCGCTGGCCTCGGGTCGCCGCGACGGCTTCGTGGAGATCGTTGTGCGCAAGCATCCGGGCGGGCTGGCCTCGGGCCAGCTGACCGCCTTGGAGCCGGGCGCTAGGGTCACGGCCTTCCTGCGCCGCAATCCCGGCTTTCACGCCGACCGCGGTCGCACCCCGCTGATCCTGATCGGGGCGGGCACCGGCATCGGGCCGCTGGCGGGCTTCATCCGCGGCAATGCGCGGCACAGGCCCGTGCACCTGTTTTTCGGGATGCGGCATGCGGACAGCGATTTCTTCTATGGCGAAGAGATGCCCGGCTGGCAGGCTGAGGGGCGGTTGACCCGGCTTGTCACCGCCGTCTCGCGCGGCGCGCGGCGCAGTTATGTGCAGGACGCCTTGCGCGCCGACGCGGCGCAGGTGGCCCGGCTTATCTGCGACGGGGCGCGTGTGATGGTCTGCGGCGGGCGCGACATGGCCACGGGCGTGAGCGATGCGTTGGCCGAGATCCTCGCACCTGCCGGGCTTACGCCCGCAGTCCTAAAGGCAGAGGGGCGGTATGTCGAAGATGTCTACTGAGCGCGCGCGCATCGCCCTGAACGGCCCCACCATGGGCACGCGCTGGTCGGCGCTGTTCTTCGCGGATCGGGGCCGCGACACGGATGCAATCCGTGCCGCCCTTCAGGCGGCTGTCGACGAGGTGGACAAGCAGATGTCGACGTGGAACGCGGAGAGCGCGCTCATGCGGATCAATGCGGCGCCGGTGGACGATTGGGTGGTGGTGCCGGAGCAACTGCGGGCGGTCCTGCGCCTCGGGCTCGAGATCGGGCGCGCCTCGGGCGGGGCCTTCGATATCGGCATGGGCGATGCGGTGACGGCCTGGGGTTTCGGGCCCGGGGCCGCCGCGCCCGAGGGTATCCGCGCCGTGATGGACGCCCCCCGCCGCCCGGCGCAGGAGGTGCTGGAGATCGAGGGGATGCAGTTGCGCAAGACCGCGCCCATTGCGCTGGATCTGAACGGCATCGCCAAGGGCTATGCCGTCGACCGGCTCGCCGAGACCTTGCGCGATCATGGGATTGCCGACGCCCTTGTCGGCATCGACGGTGAGATGCGTGCCATGGGCCTGCGCCCCGATGGCGAGGCATGGATCATCGCGGTAGAAGCGCCGGACCCTGATCGCCGGACGCCGCATTCGGTTCTGGCGCTGCAGGACGCCGCCGTGGCGACCTCCGGTGACTACCGCCATTGGGTCGAGGTTCAGGGGCGCCGCCTGTCGCATACCATGGATCCGAGACGTGGCGCGCCGCTGATCGCCTCGCCGGCCTCCGTCACCGTGGTGGCCCGCACCTGTGCCGAGGCCGATGCTTGGGCGACGGCGCTCATGGTGCTCGGTGCGGAGAGGGGTGCGGACCTCGCGAGACAACGTGGACTCGACGCCCTGTTTCTTCTGCGCGATGATGAAGGCAATGCAATGGGCGTGGGAGTCGGGCGTCTTTTTTCCGAAGAACCAGCGGCAATCGCCTCAGCCGGGGGAAGATGAGCCGCATGGAACAGACCCGTACCGATCGCTTCAAGACCGCACTCCTGCTGATGGCCGCAACCGGGCTGATCGTGGGACTCGCATTCTACCTTGCGGGCCAACCAGAGATCGCGAACCTGATCTGGATTGCAGGAGTTGTTCCCGCGCTCGCAGCGCTTGTGGTCGAAATCGTCCGGAGCATTGGGCGCGGCGAGGTGGGCCTCGATATCGTCGCCGCGCTCTCCATGACCGCGGCGCTCGTCTTCGGCGAGACGCTCGCAGCGGCGGTCGTTGCGGTGATGTATTCGGGCGGCACCTTCCTCGAAGCCTTCGCAGAGGGCCGCGCCCGTCGGTCGATGCAGGACCTCCTGTCCCGCGTGCCCCGGACCGCGACCCGGCACCGCAACGGTGCGCTGGAGGAGGTGCCGCTCGACGAACTCGCCCCCGGTGATCGCCTGCTGATCCGGCAGGGCGACGTGGTGCCGGTAGACGGCACAGTGGCCTCCGACACCGCCTTCCTCGACACCTCGGCGCTGACCGGCGAGTCCCTGCCAGTCCGGCTGGCGCGCGGGGCCGACGCCATGAGCGGCTCGACCAATGCGGGCGAGGCCTTCGACCTGACGGCGACGCGCGAAGCCAAGGACAGCACCTATGCCGGGATCGTTCGCCTGGTCGAGGAAGCGCAGGCCTCCAAAGCGCCGATGTCCCGGCTGGCGGACCGCTGGTCGCTGGGGTTTCTGGTCGTCACCGTCAGCATCGCCCTTGCGGCCTGGTGGTTCACCGGCGATCCGATCCGCGCGGTCGCCGTGCTGGTGGTCGCCACGCCCTGTCCGCTGATCCTTGCCGTGCCGGTCGCGCTGGTGGCGGGTCTCTCGCGTGCGGCGCATTTTGGCGTGCTGATCAAGGGCGCAGGGCCGCTCGAGACGATGGCGCGGATCCGCACGCTGATCCTCGACAAAACGGGGACGCTGACCGACGGTCGGCCGCAGATCGTCTCGATCGATAGTCACGACGGCATGGTCGAGGGCGACATCCTGCGCTTCGCTGCTGCGCTCGATCAGGCCTCCAAGCACCCTGTTGCGCAGGCCATTGTCGCGGCCGGGAAGGCGCGCGGCTTCTCGTTGCCCGTGCCATCCGAGGTTGCCGAGTTTCCGGGTGAAGGGGTCATGGGTCATGTCGAGGGCCACAGCGTGATCGTCGGTGGTGACGGTTTCGTTGTGTCCCGCGTTGGGCAGAGGGCGGGCGATCACCCCGCCAAGGGCGCCGGATCGGTCCTTGTCGCAGTGGCAGTTGACGGTCACCTGGCGGGGCATCTGGTGATGTCTGACCCGTTGCGAGAGGGCGCGGGGGCGATGCTGGACGGTCTGCGCCGTCAAGGGATCGTGCGCATCCTTCTGGCTACTGGCGACCGCGCGGACGTGGCCGAGCGCGTGACCGAGGGGCTGGGCCTCGACGGGCTGCGGGCCGGTCTGACGCCGGATCAAAAGGTGTTGCTGGTGCTTTCCGAGCGTAAACACGGGCCGGTGATGATGGTGGGTGATGGTGTCAACGACGCGCCCGCCCTGGCCGCAGCCGATGTAGGCGTGGCAATGGGGGCACGGGGCGCCGCGGCCTCGGCCGAGGCCGCCGACGTGGTGCTGCTCGTCGACCGGATCGACCGGCTGGGGCCCGGCATCGAGATCGCGCGCGCCTCCCGCCGGATCGCAGTCGAAAGCGTTGTCGCCGGGATCGGCCTGTCTGTCATGGGCATGATCGCGGCCGCTTTCGGCTACCTCACGCCGGTTCAGGGCGCGCTTCTGCAAGAAGTGATCGACGTTGCCGTGATCCTGAACGCCCTGCGCGCGCTGCGCATCGCGCCGCAGGAGCCAGCTACGGGCAAATCCCAGGCCATCATGTCAGAGCAAGCAGACATCGTTCAAGGAGCCAAGCCATGAGCCGCCTCTCACATTCTGAAATCCATATGGTGCATCGCATCGGCTGGTTGCGGGCCGCCGTTCTCGGAGCCAACGATGGTCTTGTCTCGACCGCGAGCCTCGTCGTCGGCGTCGCGGCCGCAGGCTCCGGCAAGCCCGAGGTCATGATCGCCGGGCTGGCCGGGCTTATGGCTGGCGCGATGTCGATGGCGGCGGGGGAGTATGTCTCGGTCAGCTCGCAAACTGACGCCGAACAGGCGGACCTCGCCCGAGAGAGCCGTGAACTCGAGGAAACGCCCGAGGCCGAGCTCGAGGAACTAACCCTGATTTATGTTGAAAGGGGGCTGGACCGCGACCTGGCGAAAAAGGTTGCCGTGCAACTGACTGAACGCGACGCGCTCGGATCGCATGCGCGCGACGAGCTCGGCATTTCGGAAACCGTTACCGCCCGCCCTATCCAGGCGGCTCTGGTGTCCGCACTGACCTTCGCAGTTGGGGCCGTGCTACCCCTGATCGTCGTGCTGCTGGTCTCGGAGGCGCAGATCGCTTCCCTGGTGGCGGGATCGACGATCCTCGGCCTTGCGGTTCTTGGCGGATTGGGCGCTTCGGCCGGCGGCGCAGGCGTCGTCCGTGGGGCCGCGCGGGTCACGCTATGGGGAGCGCTTGCAATGGCGGCGACAGCCGGGGTCGGTGCGCTGTTCGGGGTCGCCGTAGGCTAGGGGTCAATGGGGTGTAAACGTGTTGCGAGGCCACGGACACTCCTGGTGTGCAACAAGGTCATGGTCCTAGGGTCAGGATGCATTGATTTCTGTTGCGCTGCGTGATTCACGCCTCCGAAAACGGAGCGGTGACATGAGCGATCTTTTCTGGCTGACCGACGCGCAGATGGCGCGCCTGGCTCCCTTTTTTCCCAAGTCGCACGGGAAGCCCCGGGTTGATGACAGACGGGTGCTGAGCGGGATTATTTTTATCAATCGCAATGGCTTGCGTTAGGCTTTCCGCCAGTGCCGGTGTCAGGAATTCCAGCACGGCGCGGATGCGGGCGGTGTGGCGCAGATCTTCGTGGGTCAGCAGCCACAGATCAAGGCCGAAGGACTCAGGCAGTTCTGCGACGCGGATCAGGTCGGGTTTTTGTTCGGCAATGGCACAGGGCAGAACCGCGAGGCCAAGGCCCGCCTTGGCCAGTTGCACGGTGCAGGCGACCGAGTTTGAGCGGATGGCAGGCCGCACTCCGGGCAAGAGTTGCGCGAAAGGCCGGGTCAGGGCTGCGTGGCCGCCATCAAGGCCGATCCAGCTATGCGTTGCCAGATCGGGGTCGGTATGGGCGGCACAATAATCCGGTGCGCCATAGACGGCAAACTTCAACTGGCCAACGCGGCGCCCCACCAAAGTCTCGGGCGGGGTGTTGCCGATGCGCAGGGCAATGTCGGTTTCACGCCGCGACAGGTCCAGCGTCTGGTTGCCAACGGCGATGCCGACCTCAATCTTGGGATAGGCCGCGCGGAACTTTGCCAGATGGTCCGGCAAGAGCCAGAGCGCAAGCATATCGGTCGCGGTGATCCGCACGGTACCACTAAGCCGCAAATCTTGCCCCGTCACGGTGCGGTCAAGCGTGGCGACGTCTTCCTCGATCCGTTCCACAATGCCCAGCGTCTCCACGCCTGCCGGGGTCAGCGCATAGCCGGTCGGCATCCTCTCAAACAGCCGCACGCCCAGCATCTCCTCAAGCCCGGCGATACGGCGAAAGACGGTCGAATGATTGACCCCAAGGCTGCGCGCGGCCGCTGACAGGCCGCCCTTGCGCGCGACCGCAAGAAACACCCGCAAGTCATCCCAATTCGCAAGCTGTGTATTCATGCAAAGACGCCTTTCATTTTTAGCCAGTTCCTCTGCGCTGATTGTGTAGCCATATCATAAGCAGACGCAACCACGATCCCTTGAAAGGAACCAACCATGGCCGATACAAAAATCCACACAAAACTGCGCAGCGACGAGCTTTCCTGCCCATCTTGCGTGCCGAAAATTGAAAAGGCGCTGCTGGCCTTGCCGGGGGTGACAAAGGCTGAGGTGAAATTTGCCACTGGCCGCATTGAGGTCGAACATGACCCCGCGCAAAGCGATGTGGCCGCCCTCATCAACTCCATCGCCAAGACCGGCTACACCGCCAAAGCGTCGGCATTCTGACCCATAAATCACGCCGCCCCCACCCACCGCACACATGCGGTGGGTTTTTCTTGAAAGGAGAGAGCACATGTTTTCCGGGCTCATGGATATCTACCGACACCCCGCTGATCGGCGCAAATGGCTGACCATCGCCAGCGGCGTGTTCATCACCGCAGCACTGACCGCCTGGTACGGCTTCGGGATCGCCGCCCCCTGGGCACCGCTGATGACGATTGCCGCCGTGCTGGCCGGCTATGACATTGCCCTGCGGGCCTGGGCGTCACTGAAGCTGCGCCATCTCAGCATCGAGTTGCTGGTGATCGTAGCGGCCACCGGTGCGCTGTTCATCAACAACCACTGGGAATCCGCCGCCGTCACCTTCCTGTTCATGCTGGGCGCCTGGCTTGAGACCCGCACCATGAGCCGCACCCGTGGCGCGCTGAAGGCGCTGATCGACGCGGCACCGGCGACCGCAACAGTCCTGCGAAATGGCGAGACGGTTCAAGTGCCCGCCCATGAGGTGCAACTTGGCGAAACCGTTCTGGTCAGGGCCGGAGAGCGGCTGCCGGTCGACGGCGAGGTGGTTGAGGGCACCGCCGCGGTCAATGAGGCCTCGATCACCGGCGAGCCGATCCCGGCCGAAAAATCTCCCGGCTCAAAGGTCTTCGCCGGAACTCTGGCCGAAAACGGTCTGCTGCACCTGCGTGCCACCGGCGTTGGCGCCGATACCACGCTGGCCCGCATCATCACCCGTGTTGAGGAGGCGCAAGAGGCCAAGGCCCCGGCGCAGCGGATGATAGAATCCTTTGGGCGCTGGTACACGCCCGGCGTGTTCGTGATGGCGGTGGTCAGCTATATCGTCACGCGCAACGTCGAACTGGCACTGACGCTGCTGGTGGTTAGTTGCCCCGGCGCGCTGGTCATCTCGACCCCGGTTTCGGTGGTCGCAGGGATCGGCCGTGCCGCCCGCGCCGGTATTCTGATCAAGGGCGGCGAGCATCTGGAGAACGCCGGGCGCATCACCGCACTGGCGCTGGATAAAACCGGCACGCTGACCGAAGGCCAGCCGCGTCTGGCCGAAGTCATCGCGCTGGCAGGCCAAAACAAGGCCGATGTCCTGCTCTGGGCGGGTATCGCCGAGACTGGATCGAACCACCCGCTGGGCCGTCCGATCATCGAGGCCGCGCGCAAGCAGGGCCCGCTGCCCACTGCCGCGTCGCTTGAGGAAATCGCCGGCATGGGGCTGATTGCGCGCCATGACGGTCACGACATCGCCGTCGGCAGCCACCGCCTGTTCGATCACCTCAAGATCGCCTTCAACGCCGAGGCGAAAGACGGCATCGCCCGCCTGCACGGGCTGGGCCATACGGTGGTGATCGTCGCGCGCAATGGCGAAGTGGTGGGTCTGCTTGGTCTGGCCGATATGGCGCGCGCCAGTGCCAAGCCGATGATCGACCGGTTGCACGCCCTTGGGGTGCACCGCGTGGTGATGCTGACCGGCGATCAGCGCCCGGCAGCCGAGGCGATTGCAGCGGCGGTCGGCGTCGACGAAGTGCATGCCGGGATGATGCCCGACGACAAGCTGGAGCGCATTCAGGCAATGCGCGCCGAAGGCCTGCACGTGGCGATGGTCGGCGACGGTATCAACGACGCTCCGGCGCTGGCGGCGGCTGATATCAGCATCGCCATGGGTGCGTCGGGCAGCGACATCGCCATCGAGACGGCGGATATCGCGCTGATGACCGACGATCTGGGCAAGATCGCCGAGGCGATGGAAATCGCCCGCGCCACCTTGGCCAACATGCGCCAGAACCTTGTGATCGCGGTGCTGACGGTCGTGGGGCTGCTGTTTGGGGTCTATACCGGCTCGATCCACATGGCGGGCGGTATGCTGGTGCACCAGCTCTCAGTGCTGATCGTCATCCTGAACGCCATGCGCCTGCTGCGGGTGCCAGCCGCTACGAAAGCACACAGGGCTGAAGCCAAGGCCAAAACAGCCGTGGCATAGCGACACCACCATCAAGACCCGAAAGCCCGCGCCAGATTGGTGCGGGCTTTTCGACTCGTAGCGCGGCGTGTCCGGTCCATAAATGTTTGATGATATTCCAGCCTGCAATGATCTGTCGCAATGACATGAAAATTTCTTCCGATCACCCTTCTTGAAAACAAAATGCCCATAAAGTGGCTTTCCCAGGGGGGGATCAATATGCATTGGATAACCAAAACACTCGCGCCTAGCATCATCTTATGCGGCCTGATCGCCGTTGGCTTTTCGGCCACGGCACAGGAACAGAGAAAGCCCGATCTGGGGAAGATCACCGAGGCGTGGCTCTCCTCGCCCCATGCCGACCGAAGCGCGGAAGCCTTCAAGCACTGGAATGATGAGGACATCCGGATGGTGCCAAAGGAATGTTCGACCTGCCATACCAGTCGCGGGATCATCGACTATCTGGGCACGGATCTGCGCGCGGTGAATGTGATTGAGCAGCCGCAGCCGCTGGGCTCGACCGTGGATTGCGTGACCTGCCACAACCCGAAATCAATGGCGCTGCAAAGCGTGGTGTTCCCCTCCGGCGCGCGTGTTGATGGGCTGGGCAAAGAGGCGATCTGCGCCACCTGCCATCAGGGTCGCGCCTCGGGTACGGATGTAACGGCAGCGGTTGCGGGGCGCGAGGATGATGTGGTCGCGGGCGATCTGACCTTCATCAACGTCCATTACAAAGCGGCGGCGGCAACCCAGATGGGCAGCGTGGCGGCGGGCGGCTATCAGTATGAGGGCCAGACCTATGCCGGCATTTTCATCCATGTGAAAGAGGAACCATCGACCTGCCTGTCGTGCCACAACCAGCACAGCCTGAAGGTAAAACCGATTGACACCTGCGTGACCTGCCACAAGGGGGCGACCAAATATTCCGATATTCGCAGCACAGAAATGGACGTGACCGGAACAGGCGACACGGCGCAGGGTATTGCCCATTCGATCACAACATTGCACGCCATGCTGGGGGCCGCGATCCAGAAATACGCCGCCGAAGTTGCGGGGACGCCGGTTGTCTATGACCCGCACGCCTTCCCGTATTTCTTCATCGACACGGATGGAAATGGCGCAATCACCCCCGGCGAGGCGATCTTTCCGAACCGCTATCAAAGCTGGACACCGCGCCTGCTGAAAGCGGCCTATAACTATCAGTTCATCGCCAAAGACCCCGGCGCCTACACCCATAACCCGCATTACGCGATCCAACTGCTGCAAGACAGCATGGCCGATCTGGGCAAGGCGGTAGAGGTTGATATGGCCGGGATGGTCCGGCCGTAACCTGCGCTACCGTTGATGCTTGCGGCAAGGCTGCCAATCCCCGCCCCGGTTTACTTATCTGACCGGCGTGGGGTCTTCAGCGCCTTACAACAGTCCGTGTTCGCCAGCTTCTGACCATTCACCCTCTTTTGCCAAGCCCTCCGCCGCTTGACCAAACACGCGCCCAACAGGCATACTTCGAATGCTATCCGTATTGTCACGCAGCAAAAACAACGCGTCGAGCCTAAATTGTCGGGCAAGCGTCGCACCATCGTCCAAGCCCATAACCATCAGCGCGGTCGCCCAGGCATCGGCCTCGGCACAGGTCTGGGCAATGACGGTGACCGAGACAGGCGGGGCCAGCAATGGCGCGCCTTTGGTTGGGTCCATGGTATGCGACAGGCGGCGTCCCTGCACATTGACCCAGTGACGGTAATCGCCCGAGGTCGCAACGGCGGCGTCTTGCAGCGCCAAGATGGAATGCGGAGTGCGGCGCGTCATGTCGGGGGCCTCTACCGCGATCGTCCAGGGGGTGCCGTCCGGCCTTAACCCAAGCGCGCGCATCTCGCCGTCGATGCCGACAAGGGCGGAGGTAATCCCAAAACCGGTCAGCACCTCAGTCAGCCGGTCGACACCGTACCCCTTGGCAATCCCGTTCAGGTCTAGCGTGATCGGGGCACGCTTGCGCGCGCGCCCCGCTGCATCAAGGTCTAACACCTCATACGCAGGCAAGCGCGGCGCGCTCATCGCGGCGCGGATGTCTTCGGGTGTTGCGCATTGCGGACCAAAGCCCCACGCTGCCACGGCGTCGCCCATGCCAATATCAAACGCCCCATCTGTCGCCCGCCCAATTTTCAAGCCAAGGCGCAAAACCGTCATCAGCCGCGCCGGAACTGCCACCCATTCATCGACAGGTGCCGCGTTCAGACGCGTCAGATCGCTGGTGGGGTTCCATGTGGACATCTGATCATCCACCTCTCCTACCGCTGCTTGAAGTGCGGCCTGCACGGGTGCGGGGTCAAACCCCTCTGCCCTATAAAACAGCGCAGACCAGCGCGTGCCCATGGTGGGGCCGTTCAGCGCATGGCGCTGCAAGTCAGTAAACATCTTCGACATAACGCCCCTCTGCTTTCAGTGCGATTGGCGTCAGCCCAACGGGGGCGAGAATATCCGCCAGCGCATCGGCGACCCCGACGGCCATCTCTCGGCCGCCGCACACCATCACCCGCGCGCCATCTCGGATCAGTCGGGCAATCTCCGCCCCCTCAGCGCGCAACGCGTCCTGAACATAATGCGGCTTGGCCCCGCGTGATATGGCTGTGACCAGTCGGGTCAGGTGACCCTGCGCCTGCCAGACCCCGAAATCTTCGCCGTAAAGAAAGTCACTGTCGGGGTGGCGCATGCCAAAGAACAGGTGAATCGGGCGGTTGCGGGCATTGGCACGGGTGAAGCCTGCAAGCGGGCCGATGCCGGTGCCCGCCCCGATCAGAATCAGCGGTGCAGCGCTGCGGTCCGCGTGGAACCTGGGGTTGGGGCGCAGGAAGGCGGCCACGCTGTCACCGGGTTCCAACGCCATAAGCTGGCCGGAGCAAAGACCGCCGGGCAGTTTTCGGACCACAACCTCAACAAAACCATCCCGACGTCCCGAGGCCAGCGAATAGAAGCGGGGCAACGTCGCACCCTCGGGCAGGATGCCCAAAAGGTCGCCCGCCTGAAACCGACCAAAGCCACGGCCCGTCAAACGTCGCCAAAGCGAAATCTTCGGCAGGGCAAAGCGCAGGATTGCGGTCTGGGCCTGCACCTCGGCCCCGTAATCGCGGCGGGACATCAGCGTCAAAGGCTGCGATTGCGGCACAACCGGTAGGTGGGTGAGGGCAAGGGTGATGCCCATAGCGGCCCCAAGCGCCTGGCCCCAGCGGGCAAAATCCTGCGGCGATTGGCGGTCGACGGTATCAAAAGCAAGCAGCTCCTGCCAGCCTTTGGCCTCGGCGGCAGTAGATACCTGTAGCGGCTTGCCAACATAAGCGCCTCTGCTCGCAAACATCGGCATTTTCTGCTCGAATTATCTGACAATGGAGCGGGCGTCGTGCTCACGCTCTTTGCCAATGTGCTCGCAAACATCCGGGTCTGCTTGCAAACATCCGCCACGTGCTCAGATTAATTGCCAGCGACGGCATGGTCAAACCGGGACGCCTGCCTGTCGTAGTTGCTCGGTCAGCTGACGGGAATATTCGGGATCAAGGGTGCCCGCCAGGAAGGCGCGGATATACGGACATGCGCTGTGGCTTTCCCTCCTTGGCGCTTCGGGTGCAGGAGGTTCTGCAGCATGATCCGTTGTCAGGGCATCTCTTCGTCTTCAGGGGCCGCAGATCGGATATTTTGAAGATCATCTGGCATGATGGTCTGGGCGCCTGCCTTTTTACCCGGCGGCTGGAGAAGGGCCGGTTTATCTGGCCGAATATGGGATAGCATCCGTCAAGGTGGTGTAGAATTGGGACCGGGCCGTCATGATCAGGCGGCTCTGGGTGAAATTTCTCCATCGCAGCTACGCGAGGAGGTAGAGCTGAGTTTAAGTGCTGTCATTGAAGTTTCACGAGCCTGATAAACGGACGTCATATGTCGCCCATAGTGATGCAAATATTCAATCGATGCACCACTAACGATCAGGATTATTGTGATGCTGGCTCTGAACGGAGTTGCCGTGACCTATGCCAACGGCACCCAAGCTTTGAAGACAACGACATTGACGTTCAACCAGGGTCAGTTCGTCGTGCTCCTCGGTAGATCCGGCGCAGGCAAATCTACCCTCATCCGGACACTCAACGGCTTGGTTGCGCCGACGTCTGGTTCGATCACTTCTAACGATATTGGTGCTCTGGATGCGGAAACTAAGCTTCGCATTCACCGAAGGCGAACTGGGATGATATTCCAGCAGCACCAACTCATAGGGCGCTTGAGCGCGCTCGACAACGTCATGACGGGCCGCCTGGGCTACCACTCTGGCTGGCGTACGTTGTTCCCTATGCCGCGTTCGGATCGAAGGCTGGGGTTGGAATGCCTTGAACGCGTAGGCCTTCTTGATAAGGCTCTCGTCAGGGCGGATCAACTATCCGGCGGTCAGCAGCAACGGGTGGGCATTGCGCGCGCGCTGGTCCAGAAGCCCCAACTGGTCCTTGCAGATGAGCCCGTTGCAAGTCTGGACCCTGAAACGGCTGTCGAGGTCCTGTCGCAGCTTCGCGAAATATGCACAGCCGACGGCATCACTGCTGTGATCAGCCTTCATCAGATCGATCTAGCTCGCCGGTTCGGCGACCGGGTCATTGCTATGCGCGACGGGGAAGTGGTTGCGGACGCCGCTGTCGACGAACTGACCGATCAAATGTGTGCGTCGATCTACCGCAGCGCCCCAAGAAATCCGACCACAACACAAGATTTGTCCAACTACGAGTATGATCAACCTTTAGCTGCCATGGAGGCCGCATTATGAAGAAGCTTCTGTCCCTCGCATTCCTCGCCGTTCTTGGCTGGAGTTCGTTGGCGCATGCTGGCTCAAATCCAGAGACATTGCGCGTCGCGTTGCTACCGGACGAGAACGCCGCCACTGTCATCAAAAACAATCGTCCTCTCGAGGAGTATCTTGAGAAGACACTCGGTCGGGAGATTGAACTGATCGTAACGACCGACTACTCGTCAATGATCGAAGCGATGCGTTTCGGCCGGCTTGAGTTGGCTTATTTCGGGCCGCTCTCTTACACGCTCGCGAAAACCAAGGCTGATATCGAGCCTTTCGCAGCACTTATGAAGGATGGCGAAACTACCTATCGCGCTGTAGTTGTCGCCAATGCAGAGGCTGGCATCGAAAGCCTTGAAGATGCAAAAGGGAAAAAGGTCGCGTTTGGGGACGTGGCTTCCACCTCAAGCCACCTTATCCCGAAATCTATGCTGCTTAAGGCCGGAGTTGAGGCTGGAAAAGACTATAGCGAGAACTTCGTAGGGTCGCATGATGCCGTGGCTATTGCAGTGCAGAATGGCAATGCTCAGATTGGCGGACTTTCGTTGCCCATCTACAATTCAATGGTCGCTCGTGGCACCATTGATCCTAAGAAAGTTATCGCCCTCGCCGAGTCCGATCCGTTCCCGCAGTACCCCTGGACCATGCGGTCGGATCTTGACACTTCGTTGAAAGAGGCGATCACCAAAGCCTTCATCGACCTTAAAGACGAAAAGGTATTGGCATCCTTCAAAGCCGATGGGTTCGCTCCGATCGATGACAAAGCCTACGACGTCGTCCGTGAGCTCGGTAAAGTGCTGAACTTGGACCTGAGTCAGTAAGGCGCGTTCGAGACAGTTTCTCACCTTTCGACGCAGGCGCTGGCCTGCGTCCTTTCTTCCAGGATATGTGATGACACAGCCGTCGGCCGACTACGACTCTATCCTTCAACATCAAAACAAAGCTTGGACCAGAGCTGGCGTGATCGCGTTGGCAATTGCGTGTGTGATCATTGTTAGCAGTTATCACTCCGGTCTTCTTGATCTGGAGCGTCTGGGATCTGGGTTTCCTGCGCTCTGGCAGCTCGGTACGGAAATGTTTCCCCCGGATTTCAACCGAGGCTTGGAGTGGATCAGCCCTCTCATCGACACTCTGGCGATGAGTATAGCTGGGACTGCGATCGCGGTACTGATATCACTTCCAGTTGGCTTTTTCGCCTCAGGGAAAACAGCACCCAACGCTGTCATCTATATGATCTCGCGTGGATTGTTGAATGGTCTACGGTCGATCCCGGAGCTGATTATGGGCATCGTCTTCGTGGCGGCAGTGGGATTTGGAGCGCTCCCAGGCGTGCTGGCTCTTGGTCTTCACTCGGTTGGCATGGTGGGCAAGTTCTTTGCGGAGGCGATCGAGCATTGCGATAATGCGCCTATAGAAGCCGCACGCGCAGCTGGTGCGTCGCCGTTCCAGATCGTGACGCGGGCGATCTTGCCACAAGTTCTACCGCAATTGGCCGATGTGACCATCTATCGGTGGGAGTACAACTTCCGCGCCTCGACAATCCTGGGCACTGTGGGAGCTGGTGGTATCGGTTTCGAGTTGATGACATCCCTCCGGATCATGAATTATCAGGAGGTTCTTGCGATCATGCTCGTTGTCCTTCTGATGGTCACCATCGTTGACCAGGTCGGCGCTCTCCTCCGCCGCCAGCTGCAATAGAAGGATAAATTAAATGCTCCCAAAGGTAGTAATCACCCATCGCGTCCACGAGGAGATTATCTCAAAGCTATCTCCCCACGCTCGTTTAGTTTGCAACGATACTGATGATACATGGCCCCGCGAGAAACTGCTCGCAGAATTGAGCGACGCCAAGGCGATGATGGCGTTCATGCCGGACATGATCGACGCGTCTGTACTCGCGCACGCTCCCGATCTTCAACTTGTGGCATGTGCGCTGAAAGGCTTCGATAACTTCGACATCGAAGCCTGCACGCAGCGTGGAGTCCACGTCACGATAGTGTCCGATCTTCTCACTGACCCGACAGCCGAACTTACAATCGGTCTGATGATTGCTCTTGGGCGGCACATTCTGCCAGGCGACAAGAGCGTCAGGAGGGATTACAAAGGTTGGCGCCCTCGGTTTTACGGCCTTGGGCTGCAGGGCACAGCAATCGGCATTTTAGGGATGGGAGCGATCGGAAAAGCTATAGCACAGCGCCTAAGTACCTTCGGCGCCATTGTGTCGTACTGGGATCGTCAATCCCTGGACAAAGCCGATGAGATCAGACTGAACGTAAAGCCTCTTGAATTTGACCAGTTGATCTCGTCGTCTACCTTTCTTGTGTGTGCACTCCCGCTTTCGGCCGAAACGAAGCATCTCCTCGGCGCTGAACAACTCGCCAAAATGCCCAAAGGAGCACTTCTTATTAATCCTGCACGCGGAAGCGTGGTTGATGAAGAGGCTGTTGTCGCTGCATTGCAGGCGGGGCGCTTGGGAGGCTACGCCGCTGATGTTTATGAGATGGAGGACTGGGCCAGACCCGACCGGCCTGACAAGGTCCACGGGGGTCTCCTCAATCGCGAACATGATTCGATCTTGACACCCCACATAGGCTCAGCAGTGGCGAAGTCGCGTTTGGCTATCGAGCACGAGGCTGCTGACAACATTATAGATTTTGTCCAAGGCCGAAGACCTCGTGCGGCAATTAACGAGGTTCAACTAATTCCTTGATTAGAGAAAGTAATGTTTAGCCTTTCGCATGTCGCAGCATTCATAGAGGTAATCGAAACTGGCAGCTTTCACGAGGCGTCGCGACGGCTTCAGATATCCCAACCGACTGTCTCACATAATGTGAAACGATTGGAGGATATACTAGGGGTGCGGCTGGTCGAGAGGAGGAAGGACAAGTGTGTGCCGACTCGGCAAGGGCTCGTATTCTTGCCATTCGCACGCAGCCTTTTGACCGTCACGAAGAGATCTCTGGACCGCCTGCACAGCGGCCGGATTACGTTGGGTGCCAGTACTAACATCGGTACCTATATTTTGCCAGTCCACTTGAAGCGTTTACAGGATGCTCAAGGCCGGCCACCTGAGGTGGCCGTTGCCTCAAATCCTGAAATCATCGAAAAGCTCTTGAGGAAGGAGATTGATCTAGCCTTTACCGAATGGTGGGACGATCGAAAAGGATATCAAGCCCGCCTTTGGCGGAAGGAAAAGCTGGTAATAATCGTATCCCCACAGCATAATTGGAGGACGCGAAAAACAATTGAAGCGGCAGAGTTATTTCAAGAGTCCCTCATTGGCGGAGAACGTGGAACCGGTACCGGATCCGTGCTCCGCGAGGCCTTCGGCCAAGCGGCAGAGCAATTCCCAATCTCATTCAATGTCGGGAGCACTGAGGCTGTGAAGCATGCAGTTCGAGCTGGTCTCGGCATTTCGATCGTGATGAGGAGCACTGTCCTCGATGAGCTCGCGTCGGGTAGGCTTTATGAGGTTTCTGTTGAGAATGTGGTTCTCGAAAAGTCTGTGTGGGCTGTACATCCCGTACATATGGAGGATGGTTCACCGGAAGCAATCGCGCTTAAGGTTATACTCGATGCGAGCGCCCCTCTGGGTGACCTAGAGCACGTCCACATTACTCGGGGTCATATCCGCAAGATTTGAAGTAGTTGGCGCATTCCTGCGGCTCGAACATGGTAACGGCCTGGCCGACCGCATCCTTTGGTATCGCCGCCTCAATTCCCGGAGTATCCCATACAAGGGGGACAAGATCGGGGACCGCCCGATTTTCGATGCGTAAGGTTCCCTGCTCCATGTCGCGAATATTCGGCCGTCAGACACATAGTTGGTTTCCATGGATCGTTTGTCATAAACGAGGGTTTTTGAGCATGCCATAGCGCATGCCGTCACGCCCCTTGAATGGCGCGATGGAATCTTCTCAAAACTGTTATAGAAACGGTTGTCGCAAAATGCTATGTGTCCAACGACTTTCAAGAACATTTGGATGGCTATGCGGGTCGGGTACGCCAGGGTCAGCACGATCGATCAAAATCCGGAGCTTCAGCTTGAGGCGCTGAGACGCGCCGGTTGCGAGAAGGTGTTTACCGAGCGCGGGTCAGGCGCTCGCGATGACCGCCCGGAATTGGGCCGAATTCTCTCCGACGTGCTTCGCACTGGTGACACGCTCGTTGTCTGGAAACTCGATCGGTTGGCGCGATCGCTAAAGAAGCTCATCGCGACGGCGGAAGAGTTGGAGCGCGCGAAGATCGGGCTCGTGTCCTTGACCGAGAGCATTGATACGACGACGCCGGGCGGCATGCTGACCTTCCATGTCTTCGGTGCGATCGCCCAGTTCGAACGTGCTCTGATCCGCGAACGCACGACGGCTGGACTGGTCGAGGCGCGGCAACGTGGCCGCAAGGGTGGCCGCCCGCCCGCGATGCGCCCGGGCGATATTGCCGCGGCGCGCGCCCTGATGAAGGAAGGCAGCATACCGGTACGCAATATTGCGCAGCGCATGGGGGTTTCTGTTGCAACCCTCTATCGTCATATCGGCAAGAAGGGTGGCTCTCCCAAAACAGTGGAATCCGAGGACGTCCATGGCTGAGCGGAGAAAGCGGCCGCCCGGAGAGGCTCTTGTCGATCTTCGACGCCGATTGTCGCTGCTTTCTCCCCGTGATCCAGGCCGTACCGAGATTGTTGCTCGTGCCGCCGATGCCTACGGCATCTCGATCTGGACCCTGTATCGGGCGCTGCGGGAGTTGAACCGCCCGAAATCCGTACGGCGCGCCGATCACGGAACCTCCCGGATCGCCCCGCAGCCGGAGATGGAAACCTATGCCGAAATCATCGCGGCCCTGAAGATCAGAACGGCGAACCGGAAGGGGCGGCATATCTCCACGGCGCGCGCCATCAAGCTGCTTGAGGAAGACGGCGTGGTGACGCCCGATGGCCTGGTCCGTGCACCGCCCGGCATCTTGAAACGCGCAACGGTCGATCGGCTGCTGCGTGTTTCCGGCCTGGATTATGCGCGCGTCACCCGCCCGGTGGCTGCCGTCCGATTCCAGGCGCGGCGTTCCAACGAACTCTGGCACTTCGACATGAGCCCGTCCGACCTGAAGCAGGTGGAAGCGCCGCTTTGGGTCGAGGAAGGGCGCGGCCGGCCGACGCTGATGCTGTTCTCCGTGGTCGATGATCGCTCCGGCGCGAGCTATCAGGAATACCGCTCCGTCTACGGCGAGGACGCGGAGTCCGCCTTGCGCTTTCTCTACAATGCCTTCGCCGCCAAGCCTGAACCGGAACTGCCGCTTCAGGGGATTCCAACGACCATCCATATGGATAACGGGCCGGTGAGCCGCTCGCGCGTTTTCCAGTCCGTCATGGGTAGCCTTGGTGTCCGGGTTCTCACGCATATGCCCCCGTCGGACAGCGAGCGGCGCACGCCGGCGCGAGCGAAAGGCAAGGTCGAGCGGCCGTTTCGCACGATCAAGGAAGTGCACGAGACCCTCTATCATTTCCACAAGCCGAAGGACGAAGAGGAAGCCAACCTTTGGCTCAGGCGCGCCTTGGTCACCTACAATAACGGCGACCATCGCACAGAGTCTCATGCACGCATCGAGGATTGGCTGCGGCATCTTCCTCCTGACGGGGTGCGGGCGATGTGCTCCTGGGAGCGGTTCTGCGCCTTTGCGCGCGAACCGGAACGACGGACGGTTGCTGGAGACGCGACCGTATCGGTCGAAGGCGCATCCTATGAGGTCGAGCCCGAACTTGCCGGCGAAACGGTGACCTTGCTCTGGGGCCTGTTCGATCAGGAACTGTTCGTCGAGCATGAGGGCAAGCGCTTCGGTCCATTCCAACCTTCGCGCGGGGCGGTTCCCCTCTTTCGCTATCGCAAATACCAGAAGAGCAAGCTCGAAGAGCGGCTCGACAAGGTGGTGCGCCTGGCAGACCAACTTGGGCTCCCCCGCGCCGCGGTCACCGGCGGGGATCGTCCATTGCCTTCGCTGCCCCCGACCACGGCTGGGCTGAGTGTACGGCGGACACCGTTTCCGGAACCCGCAATAGAGACCGCTTATCCAAATGGCCTCGCAGCCCGTGGGGCCATCGCCGACCAGCTCGGCCGGCCGATCGGCGCGATGAATGCCGGTGACCGCGCCTTCATCAATGAACTGCTTGGAGAAACACTCGACAAAAAGATGATCGCGGCCCGTATCCGCGAACGCTTCCAGGCGCGAAGAAAGGAAGAATGATGCTCGCTGACGTTCAATCCAGTTACGGCCTCGACCGGCCTTTCCAAGGGGCCGGCAACTTTGAGACCGAGCATCAGCGCACGATCATCCGCGAGGTGTGTGCGGCCGTCCAGACCGGTCGGCTTGTCGTGGTCTCCGGCCTGGTCGGTTCGGGGAAAACCCACCTTTTGCGCCGCATCGAGGCCGAACTCACCAAAGCCGGCAAGGTCGCACTCGCCAAATCGCTGGCGGTCGACAAGCGGCGCACTTCGCTGCCATCGCTCATTGAAGCCCTGTTCTACGACTTGTCTCCCGGCGATCGTGCGCAGGTCAAGATCCCCAAGCAGGCCGAGCGCCGGGAGCGCGACCTGCGCGACATCATGAAAAAAGGCAAACGGCCGATCGTCCTCGTGGTCGACGAGGCCCATGACCTGCACCACAAGACCTTAACCGGCCTGAAGCGACTGATGGAGGTGGTCGCCGACGCCGGCGTGCTCCTTTCCGTACTTCTTGTCGGGCATCCCCGGTTGCGCAATGATCTGCGCCGGCCGCAAATGGAGGAGATTGGCTACCGCACGACCATTTTTGACTACGAGGGGATCGGCTCCGCGCGCCGCGACTATGTTGCCTGGCTGCTTGGCGCCTGTGCGGCCGAAGGCGTAAAGGTTGGCGAACTCCTCGAGGAAGAAGCCATCGACCTCATCGCCGAACGTTTGCGCACGCCGCTTCAGATCGAGATGCATCTCACCCTCGCATTCGAGCAGGGCTTTCGCCTCGGCGCCAAGCCGGTTACCGCCGAAATCGTCGAGCAGGTCCTGTCCCGCGCCATCGACGATCTCGAACCGACGTTGACCCGAAATGGTTACGATGCGACGGCTCTGGTCACGCACCTCAATGCTCGGCCGTCGGATATCCGCGCCTTCCTGGCGGGCACCCTTGATCCCGAATATTCCCGTCAGCTGACCGAGCAACTACGACAGGCAGGCGTCCCGGTTTGACCATGCCGTCGCTGGCAATTAATCTGAGCACGTGGGGGATGTTTGCAAGCAGACCCGGATGTTTGCGAGCACATTGGCAAAGAGCGTGAGCACGACGCCCGCTCCATTGTCAGATAATTCGAGCAGAAAATGCCGATGTTTGCGAGCAGAGGCGCTTATGTTGGCAAGCCGCTACACCTATCACCTCTCGGATCGTTCGATCTGCGTACTCGAGGCTCTGACGAGCTTCCACCAGGACAAGGAACTGGACGGGCGACAGCCGATCATCGTCTTTCCCTCCAATGCCGAGCTTTCCATCCGCACGCGCGGCATGTCGCCGGCGACGCTGCGGCGCCATCTGGCGGCGCTGGTCGAGGCCGGTCTGGTCTTTCGCCGTGACAGCCCCAACGGCAAGCGCTTCTGCCGGCGCGACGATCGCGGCGAGATCGAGACCGCCTTCGGCTTCGACCTTGCGCCGCTGGCGCTGCGGGCCGGGGAGATTTTTGCCCATGCCGAAGCCGCGCGCGAGGCGGCCCGGCGGATCGCCGTCGTGCGCGCCGAGATCACGCTGCATCTGCGCGACATTTCCAAGATCATCGAGGCGGGCCTTTCGGAGAACCGCGCCGGCGACTGGCTTTCCCTTGCTGCACGGCTTGCCGAACTGTCGGGACGCGTGCCGCGCAATGGCGCGCTTGATGATCTTGCGCATCGCCGGGACGGGCTGGTTCGGTTGCGTGCCGAGGTGGAGAATGCCTACCTCAATTCTCTCACAGAAGACGAAATGAGCGCCAATGAGTCCGATTCTGAGCGCCATATTCAGAATTCAAACACAGACCCATCTTTTGATATAAACGGCCAAAGAGTAAATGAGAGCGGGGCGGCCGAGGACGGTGACGACGGGCCGGCAAGGGCGCCCGAACGCAAGTCGGTCGGTATCAGCCTCAAGGATTTCCTCGCTGCGTGCCCGCAGATCGCCGATTATGCCCGGGGCGGGGTCAAGACCTGGCGGGATGTGGCGGTCGCGGCCGAAATCGTCCGCACCATGCTGGGTATCAGTCCGAGCGCCTGGCAGGCGGCCCGCATAGCTATGGGCGAAACCGCGGCGGCGGTCACCATTGCGGCGATCCTCGAGCGCGCCGAGGCTATCCGCTCGCCGGGCGGCTATCTTCGCGACCTCACCCGCAAGGCCGAGCAGGGCCGGTTCTCGGTCGTGCCGATGCTGAAGGCACTGGGACGATCATGACTTCGGTGCTCGTGGACGTCCCAACCGTGTCTGGGACAGGATTCTGTCGTGCGGTGGTCGGGTCGGTGTCCTGCCTCTGGATGCGAGGACTGGCGGAGCCGCAGGTCTGCCTGAACCGGCCGCGGAAAGGTGGTTGTCCGCGCGACTGGATTATGGAACATTTATCTCGTCGGTCCAACGGCTAGTCAGCCGTTGGCTTCGAACGATGGTGTTCGTCGTGGCATCGTTGCCGACGCGGTATCTTAGCGCGCGATGAGGTTGCCGGTACCGGTTTCCGGCCGAAGTCCTGCCGGAGTAATTGCAGCAAGGCGTGACGTAGGCTGCTCCCATCGCTCGCCTGCTACGCTCGACGAGCCATCAGATCGTCACTTGCGGTTGATTCCTTTGCCGGGAGAGGCGGGGGCAGTTTGTCGGCGACAAGGCGCGCGTTTCGCTGTAACGCCCGGCAGCGAACGGTATAGGAGCAAGAATCACCGCAGCAGGCTGGCCGCCCGACCGCTCCGTCTCTGGGCACTGTTGTAGTAGCTCGAAGCCTGCTGGACGGAGCGATGTCGTGACTGTTCAATGGCTTCGGGGAGCGGGATGCCGCGATTGGCGGCTTCGGTCAGATAGCCGGAGCGAAGGCCGTGGGCCGAAAACTCCTGAGGCTCGAGACCGGCCAGCTTTGCGCGCTGTTTGACGATGTCACTGATCGCCTTGGGGTCCAGAGAACGAGGCGAGACATTGCCCCACCGATCGATGGCGCGAAACACGCTGCCAGTTTCAATCCTCGCCGCAGTCAGCCAGGCATTCAGGGCGTCGACCGGCCGGCCTGTAATGTAGACGATCTCGTCGTTTTCGGCGCCGCTCGTCTTCGTGCGGCCGAGATGAATGGACAGCGAGGGGAGGGGAGTTTCGCCGTCGACAAGGATCGGCTCCTCCTGCGTCAACTGCTCCTTTCTCAAGGCCGCGATCTCGCTGCGCCGGCGGCCACCGGAGGCAAAGGCGACCATCAGGATTGCGCGGTCTCTGATATCGCGCAGGCTGTCGCTATGGCAGGTGGCAAGAAGTCTGGAGAGGATATCGCCGGTGACGGCCTTGGCGCTCTTGCGCTTCCTCGGCCGGGGCGTGGCACGCACGGCCAGCCGGATCGCGGATTTCAGCGCAGGGGAGCCGAAAGGGCCTTCAAATCCGCGCCATTTCGTCAGCGTCGACCAGGTGGCAAGCCGACGGCGCACGGTGTCGGGCGCATGCGGGCCGGATGATCGCAGGAACCGCTGTGAGCGGAGCTTGTCCTCGACCTCGGCGGGCATTCCATGATGGGGATCGGTCAGCCGCTTCTCGACGTCCCAGAGGTGATGGGCGACGAATTTCAGCGCCAGGGCTTCGGGGGCCGGCCAGGGCAGGCTCATTCCCGTGGATGCCAGAGACCAGGCCTGCAGATAGGCGAGATCGGAGGTGAGCGCGCGCAGCGTATTGGCGCCCATGCCCTCGTTGACCAGATGGCGAAGCGTCTCGATGTCCTGGTCCGTCAGCAGCTCGGCCAGCTCGTCGCGCCGGTCCATGGGCAGGACCGAGGCGATCGTGTCGAGTTCGTTGGCACGGCGCGACATGCTTTTTGTGCCTGAGGATGGGTCTTCGGACTTTTTCGTCACGTCATCCGTCCCGGATGCGTATCGGCGGCCTTGTTCAGGCCACCATGCGCCGCCGTGTCGATCTCGCGGGTGAGCCCGGGGCGGATAGACCTGTGGTGGTGATTGCGGCTTGGCAGATGGCGTGTCTGGCCCAGAACGAGCGTGCGCGATGACATTCACATCACCGATGATGACGGATGCAGTTTGAGGTCGGTTTGCGAAAAATCCCGCCCCTTGAACAGGAGGGGAGCCTTGGCGACGGCGGACACCGCATAGGAGAAGCAGTCACCCATGTTGAGACCTGCTGGATGACGCCCTTTTCCAAACCGCTCGAACGCAAGCTCCGCGGCGTGATAATGGCGCTCACCGAACGCGACGGCAGTCACGTTGGGCAGCGCGACCAACTGGGCAATGACGGCTCCAGCACTCGGAAAGTTTTTCCCCGTCAGCACCATTCTCGTCTCCAGGAGGGTCGGCCAACCGACAAGGATTTCTTCGCGGCTGACAAGGGCGTGGAAAAGCTCAGCCTCGGGCTCGCCCAGCGCCGTGGCCACGATCGCTGAAGTATCAAGAACGATCATTTTGGCAGGCCGTGCTCGTCATAGAGGTCATCATGTGCCGATGTCGTGCCTGGCGGCACAGAGCGGCGGCCTTCTGCCATCAGTTCCCAAAGCACATCAGCCGGCGTTTTCGCTTGTTTTTGGCGCAGCTCCTGATCGTAGCGCTCAAGCGCCTGCTCGACGAGCGTGTTAATGGGCTGGCCGGTCCGCCGGGCGAGCGCATGGGCCAGGTCGCGGGCCTTGGTGCTACGAATGGAGAGTTGCGGTTCGGACATGGTTTCCTCGTGGCGTTTGCGTGCCAGATATAGCAATCCGGACGCTAGATAGCAAGGATGGCAAGCGAGATGGCTAATCATCGATAAGCAATACTTATCGATGGTTAGACTTCCAACCCTCAATCATACCATGTGAGGAACTGTAATATTCCAATAGAGTTCGTTTAAGAAATCATTTACCATGATTTCAATGTCTTATGATCTCGCGAAATTGCCCATCCAGAGCCTGCTCAAGGGTAAGCGGGGCTAATCCGGTGGCAGTGCGCGAAAACAAGCCGATCCGTGGGCATCTGGTTGTCTGCCGATGTGCCGATTGGCATGGTGGCGTTGACGATCAACAGGGGAGTGGGGCGGAGCAAATGCGGCAGATCGATATCGACAGCCTTGACGAGGCAACCCTCATCGAACTCAACGCGCGCATCGTCGAGCGTCAGCAGTATTTGCATCACCAGCGAACCACCGCGGCCCTTCAAGACATCAGGGTCGGAAGCGGCGTGGAGTTTGAAGGCCCCGGCGGTGTGCCGGTCCGTGGTGTCGTCATCCGCCGCAACAAGAAGACGGTGACGGTGCATGCCGATGATAACCGTCAATGGAATGTATCGCCGACCCTGCTGAAGCCCACCGGCGTCCACGTGCTCGACACCGCGGATCAGATCCAGTCCGACGACGGCAAGGTCGTGTCCTTCCCAAAGCCAGAACGTCGGTGATGCGCTCAGGACCTGGCAACGATCATGGTGGCCAGTGGGGGAATGGCTGGGTGCGATGTGCTGACCCCCAGCCGATCACCGAGATAGTGCCAGAACGACAGGCCGAGCTTCTGGCAGGTCTTCGAAAGGCCCAGCATGCTGTCTCGCGCTTGGCGTCCGTTTCTACTGACCGTGCCCCCGGAAATCTTCCGCTTGATGACAAAGCCGCGCAGATCGCGCTCCGACGCATTGGTGTGAAGCGGGATCTCCGGCCGCTCGAGAACCCGCAGCAGTTCCGGTTTGCGACGCCTCAGCCGAAACAGCAATTTGTCGAGATCGCCATAGCCGGTGCGGATCGAGAAAATCCGGTCGAAGCGCGCCTGCAGGCCCAGTGCCGCACGCGCGTCAGGCCTTCGTCGATAGGCTTTGAGAGCCTTGTAGAAGTGCCAGATGAGCTCGCGCAGGGTCTCGACGTGCTTCACCTGGCCGGGCGTGGCCGGCATCAGCTTCTGCAGCAGCCGTTCGGCATGGACCCAACACAGCGCGTGTGTACCAACCCGAAACTGCCCGGCATCGTCGGAGACGATCACCGCGTTTCCGACCAGGCCATGATGGCGGATGGCGCCCCATATGCCGGCCTCTGCGAATGGCCGAAGCGTCTCCGTGTCGAAGATGTCGATGCCATGTTCAGCGAGGTGCTGGAGGAAGGGCACCCGGTTGGCAAACCGCAGCGGTTCATGGGTGTTCAACCGGGCAGCAAGGGCAGGGTCGACCTGCCGGTCTTCCAGCAGCGCAAAAGCGGCGTCGTTGAGAACGTAGTCCTGATAGTTGCCGCGCAGCAGGGCGAGGAAGTTCAGCCGCGACTTCGAAGACGCCGTGCGAAAGGCGGTGAAATGCTCGCCGCCAATATGCGTTGTATGGAAATTGCGGTTGGCGTGACGGGCACCAGTATCGTCGACCGTCACGTAAGGCGCAGACACGAGGCCGGCGTGGAGGACGGCTGCATCCTCGGCGTGGAAACCATCCAGCCTCTCTGTCAGGAACCGCACCACCTGGCGCTTAGAGATCTCGACACCGACGTCGTTGAGCAACGTCGTCATTCGCTGCGTCGTGACCTGCCCATGCGCATGCAGCATCAGACAAAACCGCTGCAGGTTGGGCCCAAAGCCACCTCGTATCCCCGCAGGCAGCTGTGCTGTGATGGTGTCTCCGTCCGGCGTCACCCAGCACTCCCGCCGGTAACGAACCACCTCGACCTGCAGAACCAGATCCCGAACGAAGCAGTCCTTGTAGCCCTTGAAGCGCGATCCGGGCGGTACACTGACAGGCAGCACCTCTTCACGCGTCACCCGCTTTGTGTCGTTCTTCGGCCCTCGCGGCCGGGGCGCCGGATCCTTGGCCGAGAGCGGCTTGTCACCCGTTGCTTTCTCCATACCCGACGGTCTGAAGGGTGGACGGGGCGGCAGATTTTTAAGCCGCGCAATCTCGTCGCGCAAAAGCTGGTTGTCGATTTTCAGCCGGGTGTTCTCGAGCCTGAGCTGATCGTTCTCATCGCGAAGCCTTTGGTTTTCAGCTTCGAGCTTCTCAATTCGGGCGTCTGCCCGATCAGCCCTCTCCACCAGGCCGGTCACGAGCTCGCGCAGCGCCTTCAGCGACAGCGTGTCGGCATGCTCGACCATAGGCAGGCGGCGCTTCGTCATCACGGGAGTGAATCATGAATTACCGGAAACAGGAATCCCTGGTGCCACCGGATTTGCTCCAGGTACTGCTCAAGGTAAGCGGGGCTAATCCGGTGGCAGTGCGCGAAAACAAGCCGATCCGTGGGCATCTGGTTGTCTGCCGATGTGCCGATTGGCATGGTGGCGTTGACGATCAACAGGGGAGTGGGGCGGAGCAAATGCGGCAGATCGATATCGACAGCCTTGACGAGGCAACCCTCATCGAACTCAACGCGCGCATCGTCGAGCGTCAGCAGTATTTGCATCACCAGCGAACCACCGCGGCCCTTCAAGACATCAGGGTCGAAGCGGCGTGGAGTTTGAAGGCCCCGGCGGTGTGCCGGTCCGTGGTGTCGTCATCCGCCGCAACAAGAAGACGGTGACGGTGCATGCCGATGATAACCGTCAATGGAATGTATCGCCGACCCTGCTGAAGCCCACCGGCGTCCACGTGCTCGACACCGCGGATCAGATCCAGTCCGACGACGGCAAGGTCGTGTCCTTCCCAAAGCCAGAACGTCGGTGATGCGCTCAGGACCTGGCAACGATCATGGTGGCCAGTGGGGGAATGGCTGGGTGCGATGTGCTGACCCCCAGCCGATCACCGAGATAGTGCCAGAACGACAGGCCGAGCTTCTGGCAGGTCTTCGAAAGGCCCAGCATGCTGTCTCGCGCTTGGCGTCCGTTTCTACTGACCGTGCCCCCGGAAATCTTCCGCTTGATGACAAAGCCGCGCAGATCGCGCTCCGACGCATTGGTGTGAAGCGGGATCTCCGGCCGCTCGAGAACCCGCAGCAGTTCCGGTTTGCGACGCCTCAGCCGAAACAGCAATTTGTCGAGATCGCCATAGCCGGTGCGGATCGAGAAAATCCGGTCGAAGCGCGCCTGCAGGCCCAGTGCCGCACGCGCGTCAGGCCTTCGTCGATAGGCTTTGAGAGCCTTGTAGAAGTGCCAGATGAGCTCGCGCAGGGTCTCGACGTGCTTCACCTGGCCGGGCGTGGCCGGCATCAGCTTCTGCAGCAGCCGTTCGGCATGGACCCAACACAGCGCGTGTGTACCAACCCGAAACTGCCCGGCATCGTCGGAGACGATCACCGCGTTTCCGACCAGGCCATGATGGCGGATGGCGCCCCATATGCCGGCCTCTGCGAATGGCCGAAGCGTCTCCGTGTCGAAGATGTCGATGCCATGTTCAGCGAGGTGCTGGAGGAAGGGCACCCGGTTGGCAAACCGCAGCGGTTCATGGGTGTTCAACCGGGCAGCAAGGGCAGGGTCGACCTGCCGGTCTTCCAGCAGCGCAAAAGCGGCGTCGTTGAGAACGTAGTCCTGATAGTTGCCGCGCAGCAGGGCGAGGAAGTTCAGCCGCGACTTCGAAGACGCCGTGCGAAAGGCGGTGAAATGCTCGCCGCCAATATGCGTTGTATGGAAATTGCGGTTGGCGTGACGGGCACCAGTATCGTCGACCGTCACGTAAGGCGCAGACACGAGGCCGGCGTGGAGGACGGCTGCATCCTCGGCGTGGAAACCATCCAGCCTCTCTGTCAGGAACCGCACCACCTGGCGCTTAGAGATCTCGACACCGACGTCGTTGAGCAACGTCGTCATTCGCTGCGTCGTGACCTGCCCATGCGCATGCAGCATCAGACAAAACCGCTGCAGGTTGGGCCCAAAGCCACCTCGTATCCCCGCAGGCAGCTGTGCTGTGATGGTGTCTCCGTCCGGCGTCACCCAGCACTCCCGCCGGTAACGAACCACCTCGACCTGCAGAACCAGATCCCGAACGAAGCAGTCCTTGTAGCCCTTGAAGCGCGATCCGGGCGGTACACTGACAGGCAGCACCTCTTCACGCGTCACCCGCTTTGTGTCGTTCTTCGGCCCTCGCGGCCGGGGCGCCGGATCCTTGGCCGAGAGCGGCTTGTCACCCGTTGCTTTCTCCATACCCGACGGTCTGAAGGGTGGACGGGGCGGCAGATTTTTAAGCCGCGCAATCTCGTCGCGCAAAAGCTGGTTGTCGATTTTCAGCCGGGTGTTCTCGAGCCTGAGCTGATCGTTCTCATCGCGAAGCCTTTGGTTTTCAGCTTCGAGCTTCTCAATTCGGGCGTCTGCCCGATCAGCCCTCTCCACCAGGCCGGTCACGAGCTCGCGCAGCGCCTTCAGCGACAGCGTGTCGGCATGCTCGACCATAGGCAGGCGGCGCTTCGTCATCACGGGAGTGAATCATGAATTACCGGAAACAGGAATCCCTGGTGCCACCGGATTTGCTCCAGGTACTGCTCAAGGTAAGCGGGGCTAATCCGGTGGCAGTGCGCGAAAACAAGCCGATCCGTGGGCATCTGGTTGTCTGCCGATGTGCCGATTGGCATGGTGGCGTTGACGATCAACAGGGGAGTGGGGCGGAGCAAATGCGGCAGATCGATATCGACAGCCTTGACGAGGCAACCCTCATCGAACTCAACGCGCGCATCGTCGAGCGTCAGCAGTATTTGCATCACCAGCGAACCACCGCGGCCCTTCAAGACATCAGGGTCGGAAGCGGCGTGGAGTTTGAAGGCCCCGGCGGTGTGCCGGTCCGTGGTGTCGTCATCCGCCGCAACAAGAAGACGGTGACGGTGCATGCCGATGATAACCGTCAATGGAATGTATCGCCGACCCTGCTGAAGCCCACCGGCGTCCACGTGCTCGACACCGCGGATCAGATCCAGTCCGACGACGGCAAGGTCGTGTCCTTCCCAAAGCCAGAACGTCGGTGATGCGCTCAGGACCTGGCAACGATCATGGTGGCCAGTGGGGGAATGGCTGGGTGCGATGTGCTGACCCCCAGCCGATCACCGAGATAGTGCCAGAACGACAGGCCGAGCTTCTGGCAGGTCTTCGAAAGGCCCAGCATGCTGTCTCGCGCTTGGCGTCCGTTTCTACTGACCGTGCCCCCGGAAATCTTCCGCTTGATGACAAAGCCGCGCAGATCGCGCTCCGACGCATTGGTGTGAAGCGGGATCTCCGGCCGCTCGAGAACCCGCAGCAGTTCCGGTTTGCGACGCCTCAGCCGAAACAGCAATTTGTCGAGATCGCCATAGCCGGTGCGGATCGAGAAAATCCGGTCGAAGCGCGCCTGCAGGCCCAGTGCCGCACGCGCGTCAGGCCTTCGTCGATAGGCTTTGAGAGCCTTGTAGAAGTGCCAGATGAGCTCGCGCAGGGTCTCGACGTGCTTCACCTGGCCGGGCGTGGCCGGCATCAGCTTCTGCAGCAGCCGTTCGGCATGGACCCAACACAGCGCGTGTGTACCAACCCGAAACTGCCCGGCATCGTCGGAGACGATCACCGCGTTTCCGACCAGGCCATGATGGCGGATGGCGCCCCATATGCCGGCCTCTGCGAATGGCCGAAGCGTCTCCGTGTCGAAGATGTCGATGCCATGTTCAGCGAGGTGCTGGAGGAAGGGCACCCGGTTGGCAAACCGCAGCGGTTCATGGGTGTTCAACCGGGCAGCAAGGGGCTCCGTGGGAATCTCTGCAATATTACCCGCTAAGAGATTTTTGGCGTGACGGAAAACGGATGATTTCCGCGTAGCGGTTCGGCGGGTCGAAATCGACGGGGTGACTGGGCAATTATTTGCGCGACAAACCCTGTCGGAATGTGAGACTGTGCGGCAACACGGAATTTGAGGTTTGTCGTGCATGTTGATCGGTTACATGCGGGTATCGAGCGGTGATGAGCGGCAGTCGGTTGCCTTGCAGCGCGACGCCCTGCTCGCGGCCGGGGTCGATCAGCGTCACCTGCATCAGGATCGCGCTTCGGGCGCGCGCGACGATCGGCCGGGGCTGAAGGCTTGCCTTGCGGAATTGTGCGAGGGTGACGTGCTGGTCGTTTGGAAGCTCGACCGTCTGGGCCGATCACTCTCCCACCTGATCAGAATCGTTGAGGATCTGAAGATGCGCGGGGTCGCCTTCCGCTCTTTGACGGAAGCTATCGACACGACGAATTCGCACGGTGCGTTCCTGTTCAACCTGTTTGGCACGCTCGCCGAATACGAGAGAGTGCTGATCACGGAGCGGGTCAACGCTGGACTGGCGGCGGCACGCCGGCGCGGTCGCAAGGGCGGTAGGCCACCGACGATCGACACCGAAAAGGTTGAGCAGATTCTGGCGGCGCTGGAAGCCGGCGCCAGCAAGGCGTCGGTGTGTCGGACATTCAAGGTGCCGCGCTCGACTCTCATCGATACATTGCGGCGAACCGGATGGACCGGACCGGGCAAAGAAGATGAGCCTGCTCCCCCAGTTTGAGAGCGGGTGTGACCGATGGCCTTCCTCGACGCGCAGTCGCGCACCGTTCTGTTCGACCCACCCGATGTTTATGAAGAGGCCCTCGCGCGCTATGCGCTGTCCGCTGAGGACATCGCTTTCGCCAGGGCGCATCGCCGATCGCATAATCGTCTGGGTTTTGCCATCCAACTCGCCCTGGTGCGTGATCTCGGTCGTCCGCTCCGCGCTGGGGAAGTTCCGCCTCAGGCAGTCGTCTCCGTTGTCGCCGACCAGTTGGGCATCGACGCTGCGGTGTTCGCACTCTATGCCCAGCGGGAGGAAACCCGTCGAGAACATACGCGGGAGATTGTCGTCGCACTGGATCTCCGGCCCGTCCGGGCGAGCGATTATCGATCCCTGATCACCGCGGCGGCACGCGAGGCAGCCGCTACCGAACAAGGCGAGCCGATCACCAAGGCCGTGATCGAAGCCCTGAAGGAGAGGAAGCTGCTCGTTCCTGTGCCGGAACTGCTGATACGTCTGGCGATGGCGGGCCGGGCGGCAGCGCGACGACAGGCTTATCGCGGCTTGATCCGGGGCATGGAGCAACCGTCCATCGAGGCGCTTGATCAGCTTCTCATCGATCGGTCCGGCGATCGGAGCCATCTCGGCTGGATTGCGGAAGCGCCGGAGGGGACGAAACTGAAAAACCTCAAGGGCCTGATTGCCCGGCTTGAGGTTCTGCGTTCGGCGGCGATTTCCGATGAGCGACGTAAAACGATCCATGCCAACCGCTATGGCATCATCGCCCGGGACGCCCGCATTCTGCATGCCCGTGAGATACGACGCCTTACATCCGAGCGCCGCTACGCCACGCTGACGGCGTTCGTCATCGAGAGGCAGGCGGCAATCACCGACCTTGCGATCGACATGTTCTGCAAACTGATCGGCAGCACCCGGCGCAAGGCTGAACTGAGCCGCACAGAACGCCGGCTGAAAGAAGCCGAGATTCTTGATGGGGTGGCGCTCGATCATCTCAAGCTTGGCGAGGCGCTTCTGGCCGCCCGTGAGAACAACACCGATCTCGCATCCGCAATTGCAGTCTCACTCGGCTGGGACGGATTGACCGCCAGCGTGGCCGCAGCCAGGTCCGTCGTGCGCCCCGATCGCAGCGACGAATTCGATGAGCTCATAGAGCGGCACAAATCGCTGCGAAAGCTGGGCAGGCTCATGTTCGGCGCGTTCTCTTTCCGGTCGTTTCGTCCCGATGATCCGGTTTTGAAGGCAGTGGATCATCTGCGTGCGCTCTACAGTGGCAGGAAACTACCCGCGCAGGTGCCGTTCGCGTTCATGACGCGCAAGTGGCGGCGACGTGTGCGCTCGGACGGTGTCACCATCGACCTTCGGGCTTGGGAAGTGGCGGTACTCATTCACCTTCGGGAGCGCCTGCGGGCCGGTGACATATGGGTTGATGGCAGCCGAGCATGGCGCAGTTTCGAGGATTATCTTCTGCCTCGACCGATCTTTGCCCTGATGCGCGCCGAAGGCCGGCTCGGGCTTGCCATCCCTGACAGCTTTGCCGAATGGCGAGCCGAACGCACCGCCACGCTCGACGCGAAACTCAAAGAGCTGGCAAGGGCGGCGGCCGCCAACGCCATTCCGGATGCGGCTATTTCCGACAAGGGTTTGTCGGTCTCCCCGATCCGCGAGGAGGAGCGTGACGGGATCGTCGCGCTCAGCCGGCGTCTTTACATCCTCGTTCCCCGGATCAGGATCACCAGCCTGCTTGCCGAGGTCCACAGCTGGACCAGGTTCCTTGACAGCTTCACACACTATCGCACCGGCGAGACGGCGAACGACGAGCCGGCGCTGATGGCCGCTATCCTTGCCGACGCCACCAACGCCGGTGCTGAACGCATGGCGGAAAGCTCACGCGGCGTCACGATCCACCAGATGATGCTGATGGTAGATAGGCATCTGCGCTCGGAAACCTATGCTACGGCGACCGCCGTGCTGGTCGATGCGCAGCAGGCTCATCCCTTCGCCGCGGTCTGGGGCGACGGTCATATCTCCTCCTCGGACGGGCAGTTCTTTCCGGCAGGCGGGCGCGGTGAAGCCAGCCTCGAATACAATGCAAAATACGGCAAAAGACCAGGTGCTTCGGTCTATGGCTTCCTGTCCAATCGTTTCGCCTCCTTCTTCTCCCGGATGATCCAGGCGTCCGAGAGCGAAGCGCCCTACGTGCTCGACGGCCTCCTTCACAACGAAAGCTCCGTCGAAATCCATGAGCATGCAACCGATACCGCCGGCGCGACCGAAACGACATTCGCTATGTTCCATGGCTTCGGCTATAGGCTCATTCCTCGTATCCGCAATCTCGGCAATCGCAGGCTCTTCGTCATCGATCCCGACGCGGCGTACGACCCGCTCGGGGCGCTGATCTCGGGAGCCGTCAACATGGATGTCATCGAGCAGCACTGGGATGAGGTCTTGCGGCTGAAGTCATCGATTGGCGCGGGCCTCGTGCCGCCGTCCGTCATCCTCAAGAAGCTTGCCGCATCGCCTCGGCAAAATCGGCTCAATCAGGCGCTACGCGAAATGGGCCGGATTGAACGCTCGATCTTCATCTGCGACTGGTTGCTCGACACCAAGCTCCGGCGCAGATCGCATGCCATCCTCAACAAGGGTGAAAGCCGTCACGCCCTTGCCCGGGCGGTCTTCCTCCACCAGCTTGGCGAGCTGCGCAACCGCGTGGCGGAAACCATGGCCTATCGGGCGTCAGGTCTCAACCTCGTCGTCAACGCCATTATCCTGTGGAACACCGTCTATCTCAGCCGCGCTGTCGATTATGTCCGCACCCAGGGCATCGATATTCCCGCCGAGCTGCTCTCCCAAGTCGCACCACTTCCCTGGGCTCATATCGCACTCACCGGCGACTATCTCTGGAACGAAATTGACCGACCCCTCGAACGCTTCAGGCCGATCCGCGCTAACCGTTTCAATCCAAACAACTTCGCTTTCCCTTAGCGGGTATTATTGCAGAAATGCCCACGGAGCCCCGTGTTGAACGTCCAGAGGTTGAAGTCGGTCATTTCCATGATCCGGGGCACGTATGTTCCCGGATCGATGTCATAGGCGCTGAGCAGGAAGACGAAATCCCGATCCACCGGCATGAACTTCGGGTCCCGGGGATGGATGACGAAGAAGCCCATCATCCCCATCGCCATCTGTACCATCTCGTCCGAGTGCGGGTGGTACATGAAGGTGCCGGATTTCACGAGATCGAACTCGTAAACGAAGGTCTTGCCAGAGGGGATGTGAGGCTGCGACAGCCCGCCAACACCATCCATCCCCGACGGCAGGATCATACCGTGCCAATGAATGGTCGTGTGCTCCGGCAGCTTGTTGGTCACGAAAATGCGAACCCGGTCGCCTTCGACTGCTTCGATGGTCGGACCCGGTGACTGGCCGTTGTACCCCCAAAGATATGCGGTCATGCCTTCGGCCATCTCCCGCTCCACCGGCTCGGCAACGAGGTGGAATTCCTTCACCCCGTTGTTCATTCGGAACGGCAAGGTCCAACCGTTGAGGGTGACGACCGGATTGTAATCTGGGCCGACCGTCGGCTTTACCGGGGTTTGCGTGGCCGCCGAGTCCATGAGAGCGGCTTCCGGCAAGCCCATGTTGGACGTTTGCGCCCAGGTCTTACGATAACGCTGCAATGGTGGCAACTAAACCACATATGTGCTAATGTGGGTCCGTCACTTCGGGAGTATGTGAAATGAGCCGCTTGACGATCGACATAACGGACAAACAACATCAAAGCCTCAAAGCGCTAGCCGCTCTGCAGGGCAAGACAATCAAGCAGTACGCACTTGAGCGCCTGTTTCCCGGCGACGTCGAGGGAGAACGGGCCTGGGAAGAGTTAAAGACGTTGATGAATACGCGCATCAGTGAGGGGCTCGCCGGAAAACTGTCGACCAAAACCGTAGGTGAGATCCTCGACGAGGAGATTGCCGAAGGTCGCGCTTGACGGCTTACATCCTGACCGCAGAGGCAGAATCCGATCTTCGCTCGGTAATCCGTTACACACGGGCACAATGGGGTGCCGCCCAGGTACGTCAATACGTCTCGGCTTTGGAGCGAGGAATGGAGGACATTGCCGCGGGCAAAGTTCCCTTCAAGGATCTGAGCGCACTCTATCCGGCGCTGCGGATGGCGCGATGCCAGCACCACTACTTCTTCTGTCTGCCTCGAGAACATGCGCCCGCTCTCATCGTAGCGATTCTTCACGAACGAATGGATCTCATGAGGCGTTTGGCTGACCGTCTAAACGAGTGATGTTTTCACGACGGGAGGAACTCCTGCGCGCGTGCTAGATAAGGGGTCGGTTCCGGTATGGGGCGAAATGACACCCTAAGCGCCCGTCAAGCGGCGAGCGCGTTAAGGATCGGGCATTCCGGCACGTCTTCGCCAGAGCATTGCGAGATCATTGTCACGAGCACCGCTTCAATGCGCTGGAGGTCGGCAATCTTGGCGCGAACCTCGGCTAGATGCGGTTCGGTCCGGCGCTGCACCTCCGCGCAGGTCTGGCTTCTGCAATCGACAAGATGAAGCAGGCCGCGGACCTCGTCGATGCCAAAGCCGAGTTCGCGCGCCCTGAGGATGAAGCGCAGGCGGCGGACGTCGGTTTCGTCATAGATGCGATAACCGCTGGCGCTGCGCGGCGGGTCGGGTAGCAGGCCGATCTTCTCGTAATAGCGGATGGTCTCCAGATGGCAGCCGGTCGCACGGGCCAATTGGTGGCGCTGCAGTCCCTTGGCGGAAAGAAGAGAATTCATGGTGAAAATACCTCTTGAGTCTGTACTGGCTACAGAGCCTATCCTGTTTTCAGTCAGAAATCGAGGATGGTTTGCGATGAACGAAATTGGTAGCAAGACATTGAATTCTTCGAAGGCGGCCGCCGAACCGGATCGGCGCGAGGGCGGGCTCGCGGCGATAAGCGTTATCGGCGCTTTTCTGGCATCGGCCTGTTGCATCGTCCCGCTGCTCCTGGTGACACTCGGTGTATCGGGCGCATGGATCGGCAACCTGACGATGCTCGAACCCTATAAGCCCTATATCGCGGCGGCGACACTCGTGCCGCTCGGGTTTGGCTTCTGGCAGGTCTATTTCAAGCCCAAAGCCGCGTGCGAGCCGGGTTCCTACTGCGCCCGTCCGCGCTCCGCCATCATCACCAAGACCGCGCTTTGGATCGCAACGATCCTCATCGTGCTCGCCAGCACCATCGGCTGGTGGGCGCCGCTGTTCTATTGAAACGAGGAGATAACCACGTGAAATACCTGTCGAAACATCTGGTCGCCGCGGCTGCGCTTGGCTTGAGCGGTACTATTATGCTGCCACTTGCCCTTCCCGCGTCCGCACAATCCGCGTCGGAAACGGTTACCGTCAAGGAGCTGACGCAGACCTTCGCAATCGAGAACATGTATTGTGCCCTTTGTCCGGTCACCGTGCGCAAGGCCATGGAAGGCGTTGCGGGCGTGAAGTCGGTCAAGGTGGATTTCGAGGCCAAGACGGCGACGGTTGCCTATGACCCGTCGACCGCGACGGTCGCGGCCATTGCCGCTGCTTCCACCAATGTTGGCTATCCTGCCAAGGCGATCGGGAGTTGAGTCCGTGCCTGACCGGTCCATGCTTGGCGTCGGAGTGGTTGGCGTCTTGATCGCGGCGCTGTGCTGTCTGGTGCCGATCCTGCTGGTGGCGGCAGGTTTGATCGGCGTGGGAGCGCTGACAACAGCGGTCTACGGTCTGGTGCCAATTCTCATCCTCATCATTGCCGCAGCCGGTTACCTGCTGTGGCGACATCGTTCACACATCGATACCAGGAAACATTAGGAGATTTTCATGTCTGACTGCTGTGCGCCCCAAAAAGGCAATGGCCGCTACGATCTTGCGGTGATCGGTGCCGGTTCGGCCGGGTTCTCGGCCGCAATCACGGCCTCTGAGCAGGGGGCGAATGTCGCCCTGATCGGCCACGGCACGATCGGCGGCACCTGTGTCAATGTCGGCTGCGTACCGTCGAAGACGATGATCCGCGCTGCCGAGGCGCTGCATGGTGCACGCGCCGCGCATCGCTTTCCCGGTCTTGCCGGGGAAGCCAACGTCGCTGACTGGGGCCGTTTGGTCGCCGCCAAGGACGACCTGGTGACCACGCTCAGGCAGAAGAAATATGTCGACCTTCTGCCACAATACAACGGCGTCGCCTATCTGGAAGGGAAAGCGCGCCTGAATGGTCAGGGCGCTCTGATTGTGAACGGCGATCCGATCATGGCTGGCAAAATCATCATTGCTACCGGATCAGCGCCGGCCCTGCCGGACATTCCCGGCATTGGGGATGTGCCTTACCTCACCAGCACGACCGCGCTCGAGCTTTCCGAGCTGCCGCGTTCGCTGCTGGTGATCGGCGGTGGCTATATCGGCTGTGAACTGGCGCAGATGTTCGCCCGTGCCGGGGCGGAAGTGACACTTGTAACCCGCCGCCGCCTGTTGCCGGAAGCCGAGCCGGAAATCTCCGCAGCATTGACCGGTTATCTTCGCGACGAGGGCATTACCGTCCTAACCGGCCTCTCCTATCGCCGGATCGCGCGCACGGACCGCGGTGTCGAACTGACGGTCGCCATCGACGGAGCGGACGAAGTGATCGCGGCCGAGCAGGTGCTTTTGACCACTGGGCGGTCCCCGAACACCGGCGGTCTTGGCCTTGCCGAGGCGGGAGTTAAGCTATGCGGTAATGGCGGCGTCTTGGTTGATGAGCGGATGCGCACCTCAAAGCCTGGCGTCTATGCGGCAGGTGATGTCACCGGTCGCGACCAGTTCGTCTATATGGCAGCCTATGGCGCCAAGCTCGCTGCCCAAAACGCACTGAACGGTGACAGCCTTGTCTATGACAATGCGGCCATGCCGTGGGTGACGTTCACCGATCCGCAGGTCGCGGGCGTCGGCCTGACCGAACAGGCGGCTCGCGACGCCGGCTTCGAGACCAAGACTTCGATCGTATCTCTTGACCAGGTGCCGAGGGCGCTGGCCGCGCGCGACACGCGCGGGCTCATCAAACTGGTTGCCGACGCCAAAAGCGACCGATTGCTTGGTGGACAGATCCTCGCGCCCGAGGGCGCCGACAGCATCCAGACGGTGGTGTTGGCCATCAAGCACGGCATGACGGCGAAGGCGCTCGGCGAGACAATCTTCCCTTATCTCACCACGGTCGAAGGGTTGAAACTGGCGGCGCAGGGCTTCGGCAAGGACGTGGCGAAGCTGTCATGCTGCGCCGGATAGGAGGCTTCGATGGAACCTTCGAACGGATACGGCCTTGCGGGATTGCTCGCGGCTAAGATCGTCTGCTGCGGCGCGATTGTACTGGCAGCAACAGGCGCGATCAGCTTTGCCGGCCTTGCCAGTTGGCTGGTCGGCGGCGGCTACTTCTGGCTGGCAGCGGCCGTCTTGGCCATTGTCGGAATCTACTTGTGGCGGCACCGCGCGCGGGCAAATGGCAAGACCGACGGCAAAGGCCCCGTCGGTCAACCGATATACGGTCGGCGCAAGTAGTTCTGCTCAAAAGCGTCGCCGGATGTCATGTTGAGAAGGGTATTATTGCAGGCAGGGCGTTGCAAACCTTGCTGTGGGGGTTAGGTTTTTTGTCAGGGGGAAAAGTAGTCTTTTAGGAGAGGAGAATTGCATGAGCGATAACAAAAGCTTCGATCTGATCGTGATCGGAGGTGGGACGGGTGGAAATGGTGTCGCCCGGATGGCCGCTGACGCTGGCTGGAAGGTCGCCAGCATCGACGCCCTTCCTTTCGGCGGCACCTGTGCATTGCGAGGCTGCGATCCCAAAAAGATGCTGATCGCCGTGACTGAGGGCATTGACTGGGCCCGCAACTTGAGCGGCAAGGGGCTGGAAGCACAGACATCCGTCGACTGGGCGGACATGATCGCCTTCAAGCGCACGTTCACCGACGCGATGCCTGGTCGCATCGAGGGCGGGCTGGAGAAAGCCGGTATCACCGTGTTGCATGGCGAGGCACGCTTCACCGGGCGAGACAAGATCGAGGTGAATGGCGAGATCTTGTCGTCCCGGAACTTTCATATCGCCACCGGCGCTCGGCCAATGACGCTGAATATCCCCGGCGAGGAGTTGCTGGCGACTAGCACCGACTTTCTCGAGCTGCCCGAACGGCCGGACCGGGTCGTGTTCGTCGGCGGCGGATTCATTGCGATGGAATTTGCCCATATCTCCAAACGCGCAGGGGCGCGGGAAGTCACGGTTCTGGAGATGATGGAGCGACCGCTGGGCAATTTCGACCCCGACCTGGTCGGTATCCTTTCCGAGGCGACCGCCGATCTGGGGATTGACCTGCGGACCGAGGCCAAGGTTCTGAAGATCGAGAAAGACGGGTCGGATTTCACCGTTACCTATAAGACGCCGGAAGGAAAGCAGACGATCAATTGTGATCTGGTGGTTCATGCCACCGGGCGCGTGCCCAACATCGAGCATCTCAACCTGGAGGCCGCGGGCGTGGAATACGGCCGCAAAGGCATCAAGGTCAGCCCCTACATGCGGACCACAAATTCCGCCATTTTTGCAGCCGGCGACTGTGCCGACAGTGGGCCTAATCTGACCCCGGTTTCGGCCAACGAAGGCCGGATTGCAGGCAAGAACCTGCTCGCAGGAAAGGATGAGCGCGCGGTCAGTTATCCGCCGATCCCAAGCGTTGTCTTCACGCTGCCGCAGCTTTCCTCGGTCGGCCTGTCCGAAGCCGCAGCACGCGACAAGGGGCTGGCCTTTGACACGCATTTCGAAAAGACCGCCGGCTGGTACTCGTCGCTGCGGGTCGGGGCGCGCTACAGTGCCTACAAGGTTCTGGTCGAGAACGGGACCGGCCATATTCTTGGTGCACATCTGATCGGCCCCGGAGCGGAGGAACAAATCAATCTCTTTGCCATGGCTATGGGCGCAGGGCTGACCGCGAACAGGATCAAGGGCATCATCTTCGCCTATCCCAGCTATGCGTCGGACATCAGTTCGATGGTGTAGCTGATGCGGCAAGGCTGGCATTTCGATTGCGGGCGTCTCTGAAAACGCTCGACGCGACGGGGAGCAGAGTTTGGGAGGCGCCCCACCGGCAGACACACGATCGTTTCGAACGGCCAACGGCCTTACCATCGAGGACAGCATGAGCAAAGGAATGTCCCCCAGTCAGCGATTCCCGACGGTCGAGCGTCTTAGTCCTGCCCGTTCAGCAGGATTACGCCCATGACCAAGCGCCGGGTCTGTGATTCCGAGGCACCCTACGGCGATCCGGGCATGCATCTCGGCCGCCTCGCACTCGGTCTCTCCGACAGCGCCGCTGCGTCGACCGACGCGCGTGCGGTGATCCGCGATATCGGACGGTTGCTGTCCGCGGCAACGCTTCGCGTCGATCGCATCTTTGTGAGCGCGCAGCCGCTGCATCCGGCCTTCCGTGCCCGGACCTATCTCTGGCTTGCTGACGACGACAGAGTTCGTGTCATCGATTGGCCGCATGGTCTGAAGAACCGACCGGGCTATCTCGCTTCCCCGGATCATCATGTGCACACGACGCGCACGGAGCTCCGCGTTCCTCGCCTGCAGGACGTCCGAGCGTTTCGGTGCGACCTCTACGGCGAACTTAGGGCTGACGGCTTTACCGACTATCTTATCGTTCCGCTGCGCTTCGGTGATGGCACGATCAATACTCTCTCCATCGCGACACGCCGGCGGAACGGCTTTCCGGAGGTGGCTTTGGAGGGTTTTCGGCGGCTGGTCGGTCTTCTGACCGTGATACTGGAGCGCCTGGTCGCGCTCGAAAACATCGATATTACCCTGAGGACCTATCTCGGCGGGGCATCCGGCACCCGGCGGAGCGTCGGGCGACCCGGCGCCGTAACGATCCGGCGATAGAAGCAACTCGCCCGGCCGGTATGGCAACATCCGCCGTCTCCGCCAGCGCGCACCTTGAGCCACACCGCGTCCTGATCACAATCGATGCGCAGTTCCTCGACCTGCTGGACTTGCCCACTCGTCGCGCCCTTATGCCAAAGACACTTGCGGGACCGGCTCCAGTACCAGGCCTGACCGGTCTCGATCGTCTTTTCCAGCGCCTCCGCATTCATCCACGCCAGCATTAGCACCACACCGTTCGCCGCATCCGTGGCGACTGCAGGAATGAGCCCATCCGCGTTGAATTGCGGCGTCAGAATGGAGTTTTCTTCGATCGTTTCCGCGAGGTCCGCGGCCGGCGTGGTCATGGGCAAGGGCGTATCTCCGAGTGTACGGGGTATTTCGCGATTGGAGTGTGCCGGCTCAAAGGATGGTTGGTGGTTGGCGGCTGCCGGGCCGTGCTTTGGGCTCGTCACATGTGCATGTCGGGGAGGCATCTTCCCGACGAGATGAAGCCCGGCGCCAGCGCATGAGGGCATAGCCGGCGGCTCCAGCCAGGAGTGTCAGCACACCCCCTATCACGAGACCTTGCCCGCTGAACCAGCCCAAAACGCCGCCCACCGCCGAGCCGATGACTACCGGTCCAAGGCAGCAAAGCGCGACTAAAGGCGCGATGATGATCGCGGTCACGATGCCGGCGGTCGGTTTGTCGTCCAAGGCGCTCTCCGTTCTGATCGCAGATCCATAGCATCGCTGCGGCGCGGTCCATTAATCACAAGCACGACCGCGTCGGGTATCCCGATGACGCGATCGCTGCCAAAGAGATTCGTTACACCCTGTACTCGGTACAGGGTCAAGACAAAATCTTGATCGCTTGGCCACGTAGGCACTGCGGAAACAGAGATTGGTAGCGCCACGGTTCATGATGCTTGAAAACCCCAGCTACGGTCTTCAGACGACAGCGACTGCTCAACGGGTTCCACTTTCCAACGCCCTCACAGAAGCGTGATCGCAAATCGTTGAAATCCCCCTTGAGTCTGTAGTGACTACAAGGCGTAGGCTACTTCGCAAATCGCTGTTCAACGATGCAGAAAGTGAGCAATTATGGAGGCATCATCAGGTCTCAAAGGATCCCGAACGTCGGCGACCGCCGCCATCCACGTGACATCGGAACACCAGCGGGGCGGACGCCAGCAACTGCTCGCCGCCGGCGGCATTCTCGGGGCGATCGCCGTCTCGAGTTGCTGCGTCATCCCGTTTGCCCTGTTCACCGTGGGCATCGGCGGAGCCTGGATCAGCAACCTCACCGCCCTCGAACCGTATCAACCGATTTTTGCCGCCATGACGTTCGGTATCCTCGGCTACGGGTTCTATCTCGTCTATCGCGAGCCAAAGGTCGCCTGCGCTGAGGGCTCCTATTGCGCCCAGCCCAAGTCGGGACGGATCGCCAAAGCCGGCCTCTGGGTTGCCACCGTCCTCGTCATCGTCGGACTAGGGTTCCCGAGACTTGCGCCCCTGTTCCTCTAAGCCAAAGGAGAATGATCCCATGATCCGCCCTGTCGCAGTTGCCGTTCTCCTCGCTCTGCTTTCCCCGCTCGCCGCCGTGGCCGGCGAGAAGACTGTTATACTGAACGTTGACAACGCCACCTGCGCGCTCTGCGCCCCCATCGTCAAAACGGCCCTCTCTCGTGTCTCGGGTGTCACAGCGGTCCAGGTAAAGGAAGCCGACGCAATGTCGGGTGCTGTCGCCACGGTCTCTTTCGATGACGCAGTCACCGGCGTACCGACCCTCATTGCTGCGACGACCAACGCCGGCTATCCGTCGCATGTGGCGCAATAGCCGCCGGCTGATTGGCGGCGGCGGGCGGAGAGCGGTATCACCTCTCTTCGCTGCTCCACATCGGCACGCTGCTGCCTCAAAGGGTGAACGGCGCCGTCGAAAATATCCACCCGGCGGGTGCGAAGTTGCAGGTGTGTAGGAGACTGCAGCTATGGCCGCGAACACCATCGAGCAAAGTACCTTTTGGAAACGGCACCTGGACAAATTCGGGGCCGCCGGATCGGTCTTCGCGGCGCTCTGCTGCCTCGGTTCCCCGGTACTCCTTTCGATTGTATCGGCCGTCGGGCTTGGCTTCATCAAAAGAGATGCGATCCTGTTCCCATTGTTAGCAGCGTTTCTGGCCGTCACCCTACTCGGGCTATATCTTGGAACACGCAGCCATCATCAACCGTGGGCTCTCATCATCGGGGGGCTCAGTACGCTGGCGATAGCGGTCGTGTTTCTCGGTCTCATGCCAAGCCTTGTCCTGGCCTACGTCGGCATCTCTGGTTTGATCGCCGCCAGTTTTCTCAATGTCTGGCTCAGAGTACGCCAGCTAAGGAGCCGGTAACACCGAAACAATCAGTTCGCTTTTGGCGAACGGGAGACGATGTAGGCGTATCTCTGGTCATGGAGCCGGCGTTGCCCGGCGATCAACCGGCGTTCCGGTTCTCGCTCGATGTCATCGGGACCTTTATCGGGCTCAACGATTTGGCTCGCGAGCGACGATAGCGTTGCGGTTACGTTGCACGATATCGGAGACGGTGTTCTTGCTGAGCCCAAGTTCGCGACCAATGAGCCGATAGCTGCGGCCTTCAGCAACGAGCGCCAGAACTCGCGGAGCCAGACGGTCCGACTTCGGGCGCTGCCCCCGCTGTCGACCGAGTTTCTTGCCGCGCGCTTTGGCAACGGCCAAGCCCGATTTGACCCGTTCGCTGATAAGATCGCGTTCGAATTCAGCGATACCGGAGAGGAAAGTCGCCAGCATACGGCCATGAGGAGATGACAGATCGAAGGTCATGCCGTTCATGGCGATGACTGAGACCTTCCAGCTTTCCAGCTCGCGCAACGTGTTGAGGAGATCGATCGTCGAGCGTCCCCAGCGGGAGAGTTCTGTGACCAGGATGGCGTCGATATGTCTGGCCTGAGCGAGCGCCATGATCTTCTTGCGCTCGGCCCGGTCCAGCTTCACGCCCGAGCCCGTCTCTTTATATATGCCGGCAATTTTATATCCGGCACGTCCGGCGAAGGCGGTCAGATCTCGCTCCTGTCGTTCGCAGGACTGATCAGCCGTCGAAACCCGGCAATAGATGGCCACGCGCTGTCCCAATTGAACCCTCGTGGTTTTGTGGCTCGCAAAGCCTTGATTTGCATGGGGCGATTGTTGTCCAAAACAGACTGTACTTCAACAGGGACAACGCGCGCATGCCAAGACGACATATTCTCGCCGAGCGACAGCGCTCGGCGTTGCTCGACCTGCCGACGGACGAGTTATCACTGCTGAAGCATTACACATTGGGCGACGACGATCTGGCAAACATTCAGGAACGCCGCAGACCAGAAAACAGGCTGGGTTTCGCCCTGCAGCTTTGTGCACTACGCTATCCAGGGCGCGCGCTGGCTCCGGGCGAAATGATTCCGCATGAAGTCCTTTCCTTCATCGGAGCTCAGCTCGGCGTTCCGGCCGATGCGCTTCTCACCTATGCCGCCCGGCGTCAGACCCGCCAGCAACATATGGAGGCGTTGCGCGAGATCTACGGCTACAAGACAT
Organism: Allorhizobium sp. GW101-3B10; assembly: GCF_059424725.1. NCBI lineage: Bacteria > Pseudomonadati > Pseudomonadota > Alphaproteobacteria > Hyphomicrobiales > Rhizobiaceae > Allorhizobium > Allorhizobium sp. GW101-3B10. Next base: position 61,737 of record NZ_JBWKZR010000003.1, read on the forward strand.
TCACGGGGCGCGGGGCCCGTGATCTGCGGGATTGGCTTTTCGATCAGGCTGAAGATGCCAGGTCGAACGAAGATCTGGCGCGGCGCTTCGTCGCGCAATGCAGGAAAATGGTGACCATCCTGCCGGCGGCGTCAACGATCGAGCGTCTGTGCGCCGATGCCCTTGTTGCCGCCGAGCGATGCATTGAGACACGGATAGCGGAAAGGCTCGACTTTAGTGTGCGCGAGCAACTGGACGGGCTTCTGACCGAAATGGTTGACGGAAACATCAGCCGTTTCATCTGGCTTCGCCAGTTCGAAGTCGGCAGCAATTCCGCATCAGCGAACCGCTTGCTTGATCGGCTGGAGTTCCTGCGCGGTCTGGAAGTCGATCCCCAGATCCTCCTAGGCGTACCGCCACACCGCATCGCGCGCCTGCGTCGGCAGGGCGAGCGTTACTTCACGGATGGCCTGCGCGACATCAGTTCGGATCGGCGGTGGGCGATCCTCGCCGTTTGCGTCGTCGAATGGGAAGCCGCGATCGCCGATGCCATCATCGAAACCCACGACCGCATCGTTGGGAAAACTTGGCGAGAGGCGAAACGGCTACATGACGAGCGGATTGCCGGTTCCAAGGCCGCAGTCACCGATACGCTTCGCGCTTTCACGGCATTGGGAGCCTCTTTGCTGGAAGCTCGCGACGATGGTGTTCCGTTGGACAATGTGTTGGCACGGTCGGCCGAATGGCATCAGCTTGAACAGCTGGTTGCCGTAGGGACGCAACTCACCAGTACATTGGCAGACGAGCCGTTGGCTCACGTCGGACAAGGGTATCATCGTTTTCGCCGATATGCGCCGCGGATGTTGCGATGCCTGAAGCTCAAGGCTGCGTCGGTGGCGGAGCCATTGATTGCAGCCGCGAAAGCCATCGGCGAAACACGTGCGCCGACATCAACAGGTATATCATTCCTGCGGCCGAATTCGAAATGGCATCGCCATCTCCGAGCGCAAGACCGAGGCGATGGTCGTTTATGGGAGGTCGCGGTGCTGTTTCATCTTCGCGATGCTTTCCGGTCTGGAGACATATGGCTGGATCATTCCCGCCGCTACGGCGATCTCAAGCAGGTGCTTGTTCCGATGACCTCGGCGCAGGCGAATGCCAGGATGGCTGTTCCTCTCGATCCTCAAGCTTGGCTGGCTGACCGCAAGGGTCGCCTTGCGGATGGTCTGAAGCGGCTGGCACGTGCCGCTCGCGACGGGACCATCCCCCATGGTAGCATTGAAGATGGAACGTTGCGGATCGACCGGTTGACCGCAGACGTTCCCGAAAGCGCAGAGGAACTGGTCCTCGATCTTTATCGTCGAATGCCGCCTGTGCGGATCACTGACATCTTGCTGGAAGTTGACGCGGCGGTCGGATTCTCGGACGCCTTTTCCCATCTCAGAACCGGAGCGCCATGCAGCGATCGGGTCGGCTTGCTGAACGTTCTGCTCGCCGAAGGGCTGAACCTAGGCCTTCGAAAAATGGCGGAAGCCTCGAACACGCATGATTACTGGCAGCTCTCGCGCCTTGCCCGCTGGCATGTCGAAAGCGAGGGCATGAACCAGGCGCTGGCGATGGTCGTGGCCGCGCAGGGCAAGCTGCCGATGTCCCGGTTCTGGGGCATGGGAAAAACCGCATCAAGCGATGGTCAGTTTTTCCCTTCGGCACGACAGGGCGAGGCCATGAACATGATCAACGCCAAGTACGGCAGTGAGCCTGGGCTCAAGGCTTATACCCACGTCAATGACCAGTTCGCGCCGTTCGCCTCACAGACTATTCCCGCAACCGTCAGTGAAGCTACGTACATCCTCGATGGCCTGCTGATGAATGAAGTCGGCCGGCAGGTCGGCGAGCAATACGCCGATACGGCGGGGTTTACCGATCATTTGTTCGGGACCAGTGCCATGCTCGGCTACCGGCTCGTCTTGCGCATCCGCGACTTACCGTCGAAACGGCTTTATGTCTTCGATCCCGCGGGGACACCCAAAGATTTACGCAAGCTGGTGGGCGGCAAAATCCGCGAAGAACTGATTGTGTCAAACTGGCCTGATCTCTTCCGCTGTGCTGCCACGATGGCCGCCGGAAAGATCAGACCGAGCCAGTTGCTCCGGAAACTCGCATCCTATCCCCGACAGAACGATCTTGCGGCCGCGCTTCGGGAAGTCGGCCGCGTCGAGCGCACTCTCTTTATCATCGAGTGGATCCTCGATACCGATATGCAGCGCCGCGCCCAGATTGGCCTCAACAAGGGCGAAGCCCACCATGCCCTCAAGAGTGCCCTGCGCATCGGCCGTCAAGGTGAAATCCGTGATCGAACCACTGAGGGGCAGCATTACCGGATCGCCGGGCTGAATCTGCTGACGGCGATCATCATCTACTAGAATACCGTCCACCTTGGCCACGCCGTCGCCGAACGGCGAAACGAAGGCCTCGATGTGCCACCCGAACTTTTAGCCCACATCTCTCCTCTGGGCTGGGCGCATATCCTGCTGACCGGCGAATATCTTTGGCCCACGGAGGCAAACGCTTAGGGTGTCATTCCGCCCCCAGCCGGAACCGACCCCGATAAGCCCTTGTCTTCGAGCGATCAAAAAGGTGTCGTCGGTTCGGATCCCTTCAAGAGCTGAGGCCATGATCGTCCCATTCACTTTCCCCGTTCTACTCTCGTTGAGGTACGGGTCACGCTCCCTCCACTCGGTGGCGCTATGGCGCTGGCAATGTATCTTCTGTTTTGATAGGCCCTCTTGGGAGCATATGCACTGAAGACGCTGCTTCGCTAAGGTGCATCAGAGAATAACGCAGGTTCGAACAGTTAGGATAACGCCAAAGAATAATGCCAGCATGAATGCTAGACGAATAAATGCGTGCGTTGCCTTACGAATTACCGCAGGCCTTGCACTTCGTCTCATGCGCCGTCGATAGGAAGAGATAAATGTGCTCCGTTGTTACTTCATACCTGGATCAGCATTTTGTGTTCAGTCACCCTGACCAGTAGATATAATAGCTGATAAGGCTCCGCTGATACCGTGGAGGATTGCGAAATGAAGCAAGCCAAGGTGAAGAATGTTCTAGCAGATAAACGAGTGCTTTCCTGCGGTTCCGTTGAGTCCCTTCCGAGAGGGCCGGTACGTTGGACAAAAGTCAAGGGTTTACCCATCGATTTCCAAGCTAGGGAAAGCAATTTTAACCGTGAGACCCGGGGGGATCCCAACAATACACGGCCGTGCAGCATGAAGTTCTGCGATTGCCTTGACCATACTGAGACCCAGCCCGGAGCCGGATGTAGTCCTGCTTTTCTCAAGACGGTAAAACCGTTCAAAGACCCTTTCATGCTCACCCTGTGGTATACCCGGGCCATTATCAGAGACGGTCAGACAGATTGTGTCCGTTTCACGCTGGACTTTCACCGAGATCGTCGTACCAGCTGGGGTGTGCCTCATGGCATTTGTGAGTAGATTTGCTAGCAACTGCCGTATGAGAGCCGGATCACCGAGTATAAAGCATTCACTTTCGTCGTTGACGATAGACAGGCTGTAGCCAGATTCAACTGCAATGGCCTCGTACGCCTCGTAAAGTTCAAATGTCAGAGCTTTGAGATCAAAATTGATAAAATTTGTGGTGCGATTTTGGGCTTCAATCTGCGCTATTCGAAGCAGCGCATCGAAGGTGTCGGCAATAGACTGCAGCTCAGATAGTGCCAGTTCTATGCCTGCTCTTATCTCTTCCGTCTCGGTGAGCTGCAGCGCATCGTCCAGAACTAGAAAGGTACGAGCGATGGGGGTTTTCAGGTCGTGCGCGACATCTGTGGTGACCTGTTTCATAGCGAGAACGCTGGCCTCCAGACGAGCCAGTGCCACGTTTACTTCTGTCGACAGGACATCAATGTCGTCCATCCGGGTCGAGACAGGAAGCCGCTTGGAAAGCTCGCCATGCCCTATTTCGTGAGCCGTGCGGCAGAGGGCAAATATCCTTCTGCGGGTGGTGTAAGCCAGAAATGCAGCTCCAGGTATGCCTACAACGACGATCATGGCAGTTGCCCAGCCGAAGCTTTTCATGACAATTCCGGACAAGTGGTCAGTATCGCCATAGCTGATACCGACCGTCAGATCATAGTCTCCCAGTGATCCGCGAAATAACTTATAATGGGAGGTGGTAGCACGTAGTTCATCAGGAGGTTGAACTGACAACCCAAGGGGAACATTCACCAACTCAGCGTTACCAGCGATCGATGAACCAGATGGATCTCGCAGGGTGTAGACTGTTTCTTCACCTCTTATGGCTGGCCCGTGGCTCTCAATCATTTCGATGGCGCCGTTGATTCCTCCTCCCTCATAAGCTGAGGAAATCTCCCGATAACGTTCCATTACATTTGCGTTCAGCCGATCATCCAGAAAACCCATCACCATCTGGTACGCTATCGTGTTGGCGACCAGATAGGCGGCTGCGAAAAGCCCAATGTAAATGGTAGCAAGCCGTACAGCGGTGCTTTTGAAAAAGTTACCCGCGAGCATGCAGGGTGTACCCGGTATTTTTGATCGTGTGCAGAAGCGGTTTAGGGAACGGCTTGTCTATCTTTGCCCTCAGGCGGCTAATGTGGGTCTCAACTACCGAGCTTTGCGGGTCGAAATTAAAATTCCAGATCTTCTCCAGAAACATTGTTTTGGTCAGAACTCGACCTTCGTTGCGCATCAACAGTTCCAACAATGCGAATTCGCGGGGCAACAGTTCTATGGTCTGGCCATCACGGCACGTGGTTCTTGACACTAAGTCCATCTCTAGATCTCCCACTCGCAACCTCGTCTTTTCTGTCGCAATGGGTGGGCGTCGCACAAGTGCATTGATCCGAGCAGCTAATTCAGAAAACGCAAATGGCTTGATGAGGTAGTCGTCACCGCCAGCATCAAGCCCCTCTACTCTATCGTCTACACCGCTCATCGCCGTCAAAAACAACACTGGTGTGCGAACGGATGCAGCACGCAAACTTCGGACGAGGCTTAATCCATCGAGTCCGGGTATCATACGATCGACGACCAGCGCATCGTATTCGGTGTCTAAGCCGGCCGAAAGTGCGTCGCGGCCGTTTGTAAGCCAGTCTACTGAGTGCCCGGAACTAGTAAGCCCCTTTTGGATGTAGCTACCGGTGATTTGATCGTCCTCAATCAATAGGATCTTCATTCGATTAAGGATCTCCATGAGCTATCCGGCTAGAATAATAGCCGTCAGGTCTGATTTCGGCATTCTTGCGGCAGCCTTTCGGTATGGCGATTACAAATTTGTATAGCAGATGACAGACCCCGGACAACAACGCGGTTTATGTTTCATTTGCTGCAAGTCGCAGTGATTCAGACGAGGATAAAATGATGAAACGTATCATATTCGCAGCCGCCGCCTTTTTCCCCCTTACCTCCGGCGCATTCGCTTTTACGCTTCTTAGCGAAACCGCATCGCCGATCGCGCAGATCACCCAGGGACATGGCAGCCCAGGCGACTCGGCGACGTCACAGTCGGACCCGAACGTGACTTTCCGGGTGTTGGACAACGGCTGGGTCGAGCGTACGAACAGTCGATACGGATCGAGGTCGATCATTGACCCTCAAGCCGAGTACCTTCGCAACAGCAAGACGCGGTAACTTTAACCCGGGTCGGCCTGTGTCGTGGGCGGTGGCTGGGAGGCTCCGAGCGTGGTTGATCTGCAACACGGTCATCATGAACGGATAATGCTTGGGGAATCCAGTTGACAATGGTCAAGCAGACAGCAATCTTTTCTCTCATGAAAGAACGTGGTCGATTCACATCGGCGTTATTGCTGACTTTCCGTCTGGTGATCCTCGTATCACTGGCGGGATACAGTTTGTCCACGGTCAATGCGGCCATGCATCCAGAGAGTCCGTTCAACGAGATGCAGGTCGAGGCCGGTCACCCGGCCTCGCACAAGGGCGGGCCCGCTGCGCTGTCTGACATGAGCGTTCACAGCGATCACCATGAGCGTGGTGAGTCGAAGGTCGCAGACAAAAACTGCTGCCAAGAGTTCTGCGTGGTTGCAGCTATTGAATGCGATGCTGCCGGCCTCCTCCATCTGATCCCGGGGCGGGTCAGTGGGAGCCGTGAGGACGCGCTCTATCTAGGCGTGGCGCCGCGCGTTACTCTGCCGCCGAATATCTGAGCCCTAGTGATCCCCTAGAGGGGTTGTGCTGTGCCTTAGCGCGACCTAGCGCTTTGGCACCTTTCTCTGTCGTATTCGGAATCCAGCCATGAGACATATGTTCCTGGTGGTTGCCATGCCGCTCCTCGCGAGCGGCTGCGCATCCACGCTACCAGAAGTGGTGGCATCTTCTAGCCAAGCAGACTCGGTCGCCGATGTCGTGCCCGTCGCTTACCAGAACCCGGTGGGTGCGTACTCCCATCGTATCCCTGTGGACCCCAAGCCGTGGCGCGGTTTGAACGATGCTCAAGCTCCGAATGGAGGCGCGTGATGGTCGCGCTGAAGATTAAATTGATCTCCACCCTGGTCCTCCCTTTGTTCGCGACTGGGTGTGTGACCACGGGCTATTCAGCCAAGGATGCAGGCTTCGCAGGGTCGTCCGTGAAAAGCGCGGAGGCTACCGGCAAACAAACCGTGTGGGTGCAAAATCGCCAACAAGCAGAGCAGACACGTGAACGGGTAAAGGCTTTGATGGCGAAAAAAACCATCGACGTTGAGACGGCCGTGCAGGTAGCACTACTGAACAATAAAGGACTGCAAGCATCCTACGCGGATCTAGGAGACAGTGCCGCTGATGTTTGGCAGACGCAGCTTGCGGTTCTTCCATCGTTTTCGGTAGGGCTGTCAGGAATCGGAACACCAGGCCTCGAAGCATACCGTGTACTCGAGGGCGCGATTGCTGCAAACATCTTGGCATTGGCCACCTATGACAAGAACATGAAGCTTGCAGAAACGCGGTTCCGCCAAGCCCAGCTCAACGCGGCGCTAGCTTCGATCTCACTTGCCGCTGAGACCCGCGTGGCATGGATCAACGCCGTCGCTGCCTGGGAGAACGTTGCTTACCTCAACCAAGCTAAATCAACGGCAGACGCCGCATCAGACTTGGCCAAGAAGCTGGGTGAGGCGGGGTCTCTGCCCAAGGCAGATCAGGCGCGAGAACATGTGTTCTACGCCGAATTGGCGGGGGAGACAGCGAAAGCACGACTTGCTGCCAAATTGGCGAAAGAAGAGCTTGTTCGGTTGATGGGGCTTTCTGGTTCTGACGTAGAGTTTCAGATACCAAACCGCTTGCCGTCGCTACCGAAGTCTCTGATCAAACGTGACGCTATTGAGGCGGAAGCCATCCAGAAGCGTATCGACCTGCAACTCGCACGCTTGGAACTTGATGCGACAGCTCAGACATACAGGCTGGAAGATGTCACCCGATTTGTTACTGACATCGAACTGGTAGGTGTGCTTGAGCAGGAACGCGAACTGGAGGATGGCAAGATCCATCGCAGCATTTCGCGAACGGGTTCATTGGAGTTCACTATACCGATCTTCGACTCCGGACAGGCTCGGATGCGTAAGGGTGAACTGGCCTACATGCGTGCTGCTAACCAGCTTGCGGAAAAGGCGGTCAACGTTCGTTCGGAGGCGCGGTCTGCTTATATCGCCTACCGGTCAAATTATGACATTGCTCGTCATTACCGAAACAGCGTTCTTCCGTTGCGAAAGGCGATCGAAGACCAGTCCCTGCTCACCTACAACGGAATGATCACCAGCACGTTCGAACTGATCTCAGATGCCCGAGAGAAAATCGATTCAACTATGCTGGCGGTAAACGCGAAACGAGATTTCTGGATAGCCGAGGCAAACCTCGCTCCCGTCATCTATGGCGGAAGCACTGGATCGGCTGCAGCAGAGTCCGAGGTCGCATCAGCTGAAGAAGCGCCTGCAGGCGGACATTGAGAAAGGACATGACAATGTTCAGTAGAAGACAGCTACTTGGGGCCGGCGCGGCGGGTGCGGCGCTCGTTTCATCCAATTCCTGGTCCCAGACCTCAAATATGGGGCTGCCGGAGGCGGCTCTGATGGATTCGGCCGCTACCCAGTCACCAGTCAGACCTTCCACAGGTCCAGACTACAATCCTGTAGTCACACTCAACGGATGGACCCTGCCATTCCGGATGAATAACGGTGTGAAGGAATTTCATCTTGTTGCCGAACCCGTCGAGAGAGAGATGGCGGAAGGCATGACAGCCTATCTCTGGGGCTACAACGGTCAGTCTCCCGGGCCCACCATAGAGGCAGTTGAGGGCGATCGCGTCCGCATTTTTGTTACAAACAAGCTACCGGAGCACACGACCATCCACTGGCACGGAATGATACTGCCGTCGGGCATGGACGGAGTGGGAGGCCTATCTCAGCCGCACATCCCTGTCGGTAAAACCTTCGTCTACGAGTTCGACCTCGTGAAGTCCGGTACCTTCATGTATCATCCCCACTCGGACGAAATGGTCCAGATGGCGATGGGTATGATGGGCTTTTTTGTGATCCATCCAAAAGATCCAACGTTCATGCCCGTGGATCGAGATTTCGTGTTCCTCCTGAGCGGATACGATATTGATCCTGGCACCTATGTGCCGCGGGTAATGGAGATGACTGACTTCAACCTCTGGACCTGGAACAGCCGGGTCTTCCCTGGGATCGATCCGCTCGTCGTTTCGAAAGACGATCGAGTCCGCGTGCGGGTGGGCAATCTCACAATGACCAACCATCCAATCCATATGCACGGCTATGATTTCGAGGTGACCTGCACTGACGGTGGCTGGGTACGGCCAGAAGCTCGGTGGCCTGAGGTTAGTATCGACATCCCCGTTGGTGCGATGCGAGCATACGAGTTTGACGCCAAGTATGTAGGCGATTGGGCGATCCATTGCCACAAGTCGCACCACACTATGAATGCCATGGGCCATGACATCCCGACTTTCATTGGCGTCGACAAAAAAGAGGTCGCAAAGAAGATCCGGCAATTCCAACCAGAATATATGCCTATGGGCACCGCAGGCATGGCCGATATGGGCGAGATGTCCATGGAAATCCCGGAGAACACGGTGCCCATGATGACCGGTTGGGGTCCGCATGGCCCAATCGAAATGGGTGGTATGTTCTCGGTGGTGAAGGTCCGCGAAGGCATATCCGCGGGCGATTACTCAGATCCAGGCTGGTACGAGAACCCACCCGGTACTCAGGCTTGGGAATGGACGGGCGAGCTGCCCGATGTTCCGAAAGCTAAGGATGCAAAGACAAAGCTCACTCCGAAGCACTCGGATCACGGCTGAAAATCAACCCAAGAAAGGACTGAAATCATGAAGACTGCACTCATCGGCCTTATAGTGGCCACTCTCGCGACCCCTGTATTAGCTGCCGGCGAACACGCGGGCGGACATGGCGAGATGGCTGTTGGAGAGCCCGGCGACAAGGCAAAGGCAACACAGACCATCCGTGTCACTATGACCGAAACGGATGACGGCAAGATGCTGTTTACCCCCAGTAACTTCAAGGTCCGAAAAGGCCAGACAGTCGTGTTCGCGGTGAAAAACGCGGGTGAGATTGACCACGAATTCGTCCTCGACCAAGAGGACAAGGTTATGGAGCATAAGGCCGTCATGGAGAAGTTCCCAGAGATGGAACATGATGATCCGAACGCGATCCGCTTGGCTCCAGGCAAAACAGGTGAAATAGTTTGGAGGTTTACCAATGACGGTGTTTTCAAAATCGCTTGTTTGGTGCCGGGTCACTACGACGCCGGCATGCACGGCGACGTGACTGTGGCACAGAAGTAAGATTTAGGAGCCAAACGATGAAATACATGATTCCGTTAGCAGCTGCCTTTGCTGTTCTCGCCACTGGCGCCCTCGCTCAAGAATTCACGAAGGGCACCGTCAAAAAGGTCGATGCAAAGGCGAATAAGGTGACGTTGATTCACGAAGAACTGAAGAGCCTGGACATGCCTGCAATGACAATGGTGTTCAGCGTGTCAGACCCCGCAATGCTCGACAAGATGAAAGCGGGTGCCAACGTTGAATTCGTGGCAGAGCGGGTGAACGGCAAGCTGACCGTCACCCAGCTTAAGTAACAACAGCGGCCGCCCCAAATTTAGGCGGGGCGGCCATTGTCTATGAGGGGAACGCGAAAGTGAAGCGAAAACAGTTTGTTGGTTTTGTACTTGCAGCCGCTCTCGTGCCGCGGATCGCATTTGCAGAAGGTGCGGCTATGACCGTTCACAAGGATCCGGGTTGCGGCTGTTGTGTTGCATGGAGCAGCGACATGACTGAGGAAAATTGCGATTTTCTTCGCCACTTGCCTTGAACCTCAAGCTACTAGAGGGATTAGGACTACTCTAAGAGGTTCTTCAGGGTGAATGTCGGCAGGGAATTAGATGAAAGCTCTCAGAGCGTTTCGACTTGTGGCGTGGTGTGTGGTTGCGATCGTCACATTGCTACTGATTATAGGTTACTTGCTCCAATCGAGTGGCGGCAAACGTGGTGAGCCAGACACGTCCTCTACCCCTTCGATCGGTCGCCCATTTGAGTTGGTTTCGCACCGGGGCCAAGTGATCGATAACGCTGTCCTCAAGGGAAAGCCGTATTTGGCGTTCTTTGGCTTTACCCACTGCCCTGACATCTGCCCCACAACGCTGTTCGAGCTGAGTGACCTGATGAATGAACTCGGGCCCGCTGCGAGCGGTTTCAACGTTGTTTTCATCAGCGTTGACCCAGAGAGAGATACTCAGCAGTTGCTCAACGAGTACATGACATCCTTCGACCGTCGAATCCTTGCCCTTCGGGGAACGCCGGAGCAAACAGCGACGGCTGTCAAAGCTTTCTCCGCCTACGCACGCAAGGTTCCGACCGAAGATGGAAGCTACACAATGGACCATACGGCTGGCGTATACATGATGGACGCCAATGGTAGCTTCAAAGGAACGCTCGACATGCATGAATCCCGCGAGGTTCGCATGAAGAAAATCCGAAATCTGATGACCGGCTCGTAAGCCAGAACTTCAACCGTCGAGAGGAAATACATTGCAGTCTGGCAAATTGACACGACGAGGCTTCGTTATCGGGGGGGCTGGGGCAGCGGCGGCTGTATTGACTGGCTGCTCGGCAACGACCGCAGAGACGACACAGTCTGAAATCGTACCCATATCCCATCCAGTTCTGGAAACCACCTATGGACCGATACTGAACGAACAGTTCCCGCTGCCTGCTATACCCTACCAGAAGATCGCCAAGCGCTATTACCGGCAGATGGTGAGTGATCCGACTGGAGAGCGGCCAGGCACATTGGTCGTGGATACGGCCAACTATTTTCTCTACCTGACTTACGAGGGCGGACAGGCGATGCGATACGGGGTCGGTCTCGGCCGGCAGGGGTTCGAATGGTCGGGCAAGGGGGTCATTCAGTACAAACGTCAGTGGCCGCGCTGGACGCCACCTGACGAGATGGTCGTTCGACAGCCGGAACTTGCGCCCTACAGCATTGCCAATGGCGGTATGCCACCTGGCCTCAAGAATCCATTGGGCGCGCGTGCGCTTTACATTTTCCAGAATGGCGAAGACACGCTTTACCGCATCCATGGATCGCCAGAATGGTGGACGATCGGCAAGTCGGTATCCTCAGGGTGTGTCCGGATGATCAATCAGGACGTGGTCGACTTGTATGGTCGAGTGCCAGGCAAAACCCCCATCGTCGTTACCAGCCTGCCTCGCTTCTCTGAGGCATAGGCGGAGAAAACCGTGAAGTCCCCACCGACAGTTCAGCGGCCTGAAGTCGTGAGGCCAGGCATGCGAGGCCTGTGCCCTGTAGGAGCTGACTCCGATTATCCGCATTCCCCTGGCGCTGTCATGTAGAGGCTGTCGGAAAACACCGGAAGCCTCAGCTCGTGCCCGGGCTATGCCAAACTGAACCAGATGTCCGATGGTCGTGCACTCACCAGGCAGGCCATGAGACGGAAAACATCCGATAGATCGTGTAGATCGTACACAAAAGAGTTTCTGTTTGTGCCTGCGATTTGATTTGGTGAAGCGATATGGACGGTTTGTCTGATCTAGTACGAGAATACGGGACATGGATGTACATCCTGCTTTTCGCATACTGCATGCTGAAAAGCGGTAGTCTCCCGTTGTTCGCGGGCTATGCGGCTCAAACACAAGCTTTGGACTTGTCCCTTGTTTTAGCGGTGACCTTTGCCGGCGGCTATCTCGGGGACGAAGCACGGTTCTTTATCGCGAGACGATACGGGGATGCGTGGTTAACGAGGTGGCCTTTTGCCGAAAAGGCCTATGCGGCCGCGAAAATCCTAGTTGCAAAGTACGGCTGGGCCTACATCTTTCTTTACAGATATCCCAAGGGTATGCGGACCATCGGCGCGCTTCCGGTTGGTCTCGGATCAATGTCATGGGCAAAGTTTACAGTTCTGAATGCAGCATCCGCAATAGTTTGGACCGCCTGCCTGGTTTCGGCGGGCTTCGTTTTCGGCGCACAGATAGAGGAGGCGGTGGAAACCGGCTGGGGCTTTGCAAGTATTGTCTTACTTGCCGCAATGTGAGAGCGGCGGTGCAAAAGTCGGCCACGGTAACGGCGCGATAGTCTCGCCGTAGGGGCGGAGTAAAATCCGGCCACCTATCTTCCTTCTGCATTAAACGCAGGAGGGACAAGGGGATCTACACCGTGGAATTGTATCTCAAGGTTCGCTTGGCCGTCTCGGAAGGGATGAGCCGGCGTCAGGCTGCAAAGCATTTCAACATATCGCGCGACACCGTTGCCAAGATGGTGTCGTATTCGACGCCTCCGGGCTATCAGCGTCAGTTGCCGATCAGGCGACCCAAGCTGGATGCGTTCGTCTCGACAATCGATCACTGGCTGGATGAGGATGTAAAGGTGCCGCGCAAGCAGCGCCATACGGCCAAACGAGTGTTCGACCGTCTCCGGGACGAGCGCGGGTTCACCGGCGGCTACACGATCATCAAGGATTACATGCGCGAGCGAGATCAGCGTCGCCAGGAGGTGTTCGTGCCTCTATCGCATCCGCCCGGCCATGGGCAGGCGGACTTCGGTGAGGCGATGGTGGTGATCGGCGGTGTGGAGCGCAAGGCGCACTTCTTCGTGCTCGACCTTCCGCACAGCGACGGCTGCTATGTGCGGGCCTATCCGGCGGCAGTGGCCGAGGCCTGGGTCGATGGCCACGTCCATGCGTTTTCCTTCTTCGGCGCCGTGCCGCAATCGATCGTCTACGACAACGACCGTTGCCTGGTGGCGAAGATTTTGCCTGACGGCACCCGCAAGCGCGCGACGTTGTTCAGCGGCTTCCTGTCCCACTACCTTATCCGGGATCGCTATGGCCGTCCCGGCAAGGGCAACGACAAGGGGAACGTCGAGGGTCTCGTCGGCTATGCCCGGCGCAACTTCATGGTGCCGATCCCGCAGTTTGCGACATGGGAGGCGTTCAACACCTTTCTGGAGGAGCAGTGCCGGAAGCGCCAGCGCGACAGGCTGCGCGGCGAGAGCGAGACGATCGGCGAGCGCTTGCGGCGCGATCTGGCTGCCATGCGCGCCTTGCCAGCCTCGCCATTTGATGCCTGCGACCAGGCAAGTGCCAAGGTGACGGCGCAGTCGCTGGTGCGCTACAAGACCAACGACTATTCCGTCCCGGTCGCCTATGGCCATCAGGATGTGTGGGTGCGCGGCTATGTCAACGAAGTGGTCATCGGTTGCCGTGGCGAGATCATCGCCCGCCATCCTCGGTGCTGGGAACGGGAAGACGTCGTCTTCGATCCTGTCCATTACCTGCCGCTGATCGAGCAGAAGATCAATTCGCTGGATCAGGCAGCGCCCCTCCAGGGCTGGGACTTGCCGCAAGAGTTCGCTACGCTGCGCCGGTTGATGGAAGGCCGCATGGCCAAGCACGGCCGGCGTGAGTACGTGCAGGTCCTCCGCCTGCTGGAGAGCTTCGAACTCGCCGATCTGCATGCGGCGGTGAAGCAGGCGATCCAGCTTGGCGCCATTGGCTTTGACGCCGTCAAGCATCTGATCCTGTGCCGGGTGGAACGCCGGCCGCCCAGACTGGACCTGTCCATCTACCCCTATCTGCCGAGGGCGACGGTCGAGACGACCTCGGCGAAGGCGTATATGCGTCTCCTGTCGTCGGATGCGGGAGAAGCCGCATGAACACCGAAGCACCCGAGATTGTCAACGGCGGAGTAAAATCCTGCCACGCGGCGGCGCAAAAGTCGGCCACTTGTGGCGCGCGCATGAGACCGCCGGGAGGGCTTAGGCCCGAGCGGGGGTCTCATGTGCGCGTTGCGATTTTCGAAGGGCGTCAGCCGGCCTTTCGGGCGCGGCTTTGGGCGAGACGATAGCTGTCGCCGTTCATCTCGAGGATGCTGACGTGATGGGTGATGCGGTCGAGCAAAGCGCCGGTCAGGCGCTCGGACCCCAAGGTTTCCGTCCATTCGTCAAAAGGAAGGTTGCTGGTGATCAGGGTCGCGCCTCGCTCGTATCGTTGCGAGATCAGCTCGAACAGCAATTCCGCGCCGGTCTTTGACAGCGGCACGAAGCCCAGTTCATCGATGATCAACAGCTGGTAGGCGGCCATCTGCTTCTGGAACCGGATGAGACGCCGCTCGTCGCGCGCCTCCATCATCTCGCTGGCCAGTGCGGCCGCTGTCGTGAACCCAACGGACAGGCCCTTCTGGCAGGCGGCCAGGCCGAGGCCGAGCGCCACATGGGTCTTGCCCGTGCCGCTGGGGCCGAGAGCGATAACGTTCTCCCTGCGCTCGATCCATTCGCAGCGCGCCAGTTCCAGCACCTGCATCTTGTTCAGCTTTGGGATGGCGGCGAAGTCGAAACTGTCGAGGCTTTTGACGACCGGGAACCTGGCCGCCTTGATGCGACGCTCGACCTTGCGACGGTCCCGTTCGATCATCTCCCGCTCGGCAAGTCGGGTGAGGTATCCGACATGATCGACGCCTTCGGTGGCGCACAGCCGGGCCAGCTTCTGGTACTCGCGCTGGAAACTCGGCAGCTTCAGGGTTTTGAGATAATGGGTGAGAAGGATCTCGGGTGCTTCGGTGTTCATGCGGCTTCTCCCGCATCCGACGACAGGAGACGCATATACGCCTTCGCCGAGGTCGTCTCGACCGTCGCCCTCGGCAGATAGGGGTAGATGGACAGGTCCAGTCTGGGCGGCCGGCGTTCCACCCGGCACAGGATCAGATGCTTGACGGCGTCAAAGCCAATGGCGCCAAGCTGGATCGCCTGCTTCACCGCCGCATGCAGATCGGCGAGTTCGAAGCTCTCCAGCAGGCGGAGGACCTGCACGTACTCACGCCGGCCGTGCTTGGCCATGCGGCCTTCCATCAACCGGCGCAGCGTAGCGAACTCTTGCGGCAAGTCCCAGCCCTGGAGGGGCGCTGCCTGATCCAGCGAATTGATCTTCTGCTCGATCAGCGGCAGGTAATGGACAGGATCGAAGACGACGTCTTCCCGTTCCCAGCACCGAGGATGGCGGGCGATGATCTCGCCACGGCAACCGATGACCACTTCGTTGACATAGCCGCGCACCCACACATCCTGATGGCCATAGGCGACCGGGACGGAATAGTCGTTGGTCTTGTAGCGCACCAGCGACTGCGCCGTCACCTTGGCACTTGCCTGGTCGCAGGCATCAAATGGCGAGGCTGGCAAGGCGCGCATGGCAGCCAGATCGCGCCGCAAGCGCTCGCCGATCGTCTCGCTCTCGCCGCGCAGCCTGTCGCGCTGGCGCTTCCGGCACTGCTCCTCCAGAAAGGTGTTGAACGCCTCCCATGTCGCAAACTGCGGGATCGGCACCATGAAGTTGCGCCGGGCATAGCCGACGAGACCCTCGACGTTCCCCTTGTCGTTGCCCTTGCCGGGACGGCCATAGCGATCCCGGATAAGGTAGTGGGACAGGAAGCCGCTGAACAACGTCGCGCGCTTGCGGGTGCCGTCAGGCAAAATCTTCGCCACCAGGCAACGGTCGTTGTCGTAGACGATCGATTGCGGCACGGCGCCGAAGAAGGAAAACGCATGGACGTGGCCATCGACCCAGGCCTCGGCCACTGCCGCCGGATAGGCCCGCACATAGCAGCCGTCGCTGTGCGGAAGGTCGAGCACGAAGAAGTGCGCCTTGCGCTCCACACCGCCGATCACCACCATCGCCTCACCGAAGTCCGCCTGCCCATGGCCGGGCGGATGCGATAGAGGCACGAACACCTCCTGGCGACGCTGATCTCGCTCGCGCATGTAATCCTTGATGATCGTGTAGCCGCCGGTGAACCCGCGCTCGTCCCGGAGACGGTCGAACACTCGTTTGGCCGTATGGCGCTGCTTGCGCGGCACCTTTACATCCTCATCCAGCCAGTGATCGATTGTCGAGACGAACGCATCCAGCTTGGGTCGCCTGATCGGCAACTGACGCTGATAGCCCGGAGGCGTCGAATACGACACCATCTTGGCAACGGTGTCGCGCGATATGTTGAAATGCTTTGCAGCCTGACGCCGGCTCATCCCTTCCGAGACGGCCAAGCGAACCTTGAGATACAATTCCACGGTGTAGATCCCCTTGTCCCTCCTGCGTTTAATGCAGAAGGAAGATAGGTGGCCGGATTTTACTCCGCCCCTACGGCGAGACTATCGCGCCGTTACCGTGGCCGACTTTTGCACCGCCGCTCTCAAGTGTTCATTCCCGGCGGTGTCATCGAGCTCGGCGACTGCGACACGCTTAATCGTCTCGAGGCTTCAGTGAAGTTCCATAATTATGCTTATGCAATTTTTGATAAGATATTGAAATAATTCATATAAAACCACCTCTCCGTCATTCGGATTTTGTGGTGACTTGCCTCTATCGCCACCGGTCTCGAGAGATAGATGATCGGCTTCCTCAGACGATGGCTCGCACATCGCCGGGCAATACGGCGGCGATGGCAGGCTGATGCCAGGCTTCTCGCAATATCGGATCCAGCCGGGTCCTACTACGAAGCACAGCACCGTGCGTCCCATAGCCAGTCCAGTGGTAATATCGACGAGTTCTGGCACTGGTCGAAAGTCGCCAGCGAGATAGCCCGGATAGAGCCACGCGCTGAGATGGACTTCGCTGTTCTCAAAGCCTTGTCCGATCAGGAGAAAGCCGGCCGTCGCTGACTCGTGGGCTGGTCAAACAGATGCTCGGCAACAAATGCTGAGCTGGCTTCTGTGAACCATCTCCGCCGGATACCTCAATTCCCGCCGAAGCAAACCAATCCCGCTCTTTATGGATGGCGTCCTGGACCGTGTCCGGATCTCCGTCGATCAACCCACTATGGGGTCGGCAGCCTGCTGCCGCCGCTTGACTTCGCCTTCGCGGTGATCGCGACCGTCCCCGGTCCTTTGAGGAGCCATCGAGCGGGATCGGCCCGCTCCGGACGGAGGTTTCTCACATGGCACAGGATCTTGCACTCGCCCAAAGCCACGCATTTTCGCTTTCCCGCATCCTCATGGTTCCCGTCACCCTGTTCAAATCCGGCGACGAATTCGGCGTCCTTCCGTCCGACGAACTCGATGACGAAGACGGTCTTGAGATCGTGCACGAGTATTTCCCGCGCGGGTCTCATTGAGACCCGAATGTTCCTGCCGCTGGCGACTTGTTGGCCGCAAGGGAAGCTCCGCCGCGTCCCGGTGCAAATCTGCACCTTGATTGCCGCGCCCTTGCCCCCTCCATTCTTCGCGGCGGAAACGAGGATAGCCGCAGGTATGCGGATTGGAAAAGAAGGGCGATCGACAAGTGATCGGAAAACAATGAAGAGAGAAGAGTTGGAGGCGCTGCGCGCAAAGGTGAGTTGCGAAGCCGTGCTGGAACGAGCCGGTTACGAAATCGATCTGAAGGAAAGCACGCGACGCGCCGTCAAATACCGGCGTAGCGGCAGCATTGTCATTGTCACGCATGACGGGCGCGGCTGGTTCGATCCGCTCAGCGACGAGAAAGGCGATGTCTTCGGCCTTGCCATGTTCCTGGAAGGAATTCCATTCCCGTCCGCGATGGAAGCGGTCGCGTCAATTGTCGGGTATCAACTCTCCCGGACGGAATGGAGGTCATCGCGTTCTTCAGTGCCAGCAAAAGACATTTGCGACCGTTGGCGCAGCCGGCCCACGCCTTCGCCCGGATCCAGTGCCTGGCGCTATCTGTGCTGGGCGCGCTGGATCCCGACGGCCATCGCCCGACAGGCTAATCGAGAGGGTGTCCTGCGGGAAGGGCCCTTCGGCAGTATGTGGGCGGCCCATGTCGATAGCCAGGGACGCGTTGTGGGTTGGGAGGAGCGCGGTCCCGACTGGCGTGGCTTTGCCACCGGGGGCTCGAAGGTTCTCTTCCGTTTTGGACCAAGCGATGCCTCTCGACTCTGCGTTACCGAGGCCGCGATCGACGCGATGAGCCTTGCGGCTCTCGAAGGTCCGCGCGAGCGAACTCTCTATCTCAGCACTGGCGGTGGGTGGTCTCCGGCGACAGATGCGGCGCTTGCCGAACTTGCTGTGCGGCCGGGACTCACACTAGTGGCCGCGACCGATGCCAATTCTCAGGGTGATGTATACGCCGAGCGACTGCGCGCGCTCGCCGAGGCGTCCGGCTGCGACTGGCAGCGGCTCCGTCCGCCGGCGGAGGATTGGAACGAGGTTCTTCAAAACAGGGAAAGTGAAAAACGGGAAAGGAAAACCGCAGGGAATAACGGGGCTTGCCGCATGCGCGCCGGCCGCATCAAGGGAGGCTCCGCCCGGCATGCGCCGGCCCTTGACCCGGTCGGACACGAGGCCGGCAGCGCGGAGGGGGTCATGAAGGACTGAACAGGATGGCGAGGTCGGAACGACTTGTGCTGCCTTCGGTCCAAAACCCCGAAAGGATCAAGCTGATGACCTCGAGAGTCCTTCCCCGCAAAATCTTTCAGGGAGCGGCCAAGCGCGCCGACATGTTCCGGATGTTCGACAGGCACGCGAAGCGCCCCGACCGTTTTGATGGTGACCAGTCTGCAGTCTATGCCGGCGAATGGTTCGAGATCGATGAAACCTCCTATTCCTATATGCTCGACATTCTGCCGCCGCTCTGGATGCGCGGGCCGATCTTTGCGATGCGGGAGTTCATGACCGGTTCGGTGACCTCGGTGTTCTACGCGGTCCGGATCGATGAAGCGGTTCGCTACTTTCACACCTACTGCGACCTCTCGGACCCGAACTCTGTGGAGGCGATGCGGACCGCGATCATCGACCGTGAAACCCGACCGGTCCGGGCCATGAGCCGCGAAGAGCGGCTTGAGCATATCTGGAGCACGACCACCGACGACTATCGTGGCTATGCCGGCGATAGCTGGCCAACGCCGATGCAAGGACATCGCACGGTGATGCTCTACGGTGGCAGTGAAGGTACATTCCTGAAACTGCTCGACACTCTGTCTGACGACGAGATCGCGGCCAAGCTGCCGGTCCATCTACGCCACCTCCCCTCAGCCCTGGCCGCCTGAGCGAGATCATCATTCGCAAACTCCGCGCCGAAAGCGGCCTTTTCCGTGGCCGAGCGATGGCGCACGCCCTCATTTCAAGGAGCTTTCCCATGAGCAACGATCCCTTTACATCAGACATGTTCGGCTCGAGCGTACTTTCGTCGGGCCTCGGACTTGGCGTGACAGCGTTCGGCGGGTTCTCGCCTGATGCCGCCAATGACGACGATCCGGATCCCCTGCCGCCAGCACCTGCACCCGCCCTCCCCGTCGCTGCCACGCCTGCCCGGCGCGCGAGGCTTCGGGCAAACTTCTATCTCGACGGCGACCGCGGGCTGGCCGCCGCCTGGAAGGATCGCGCCCGCGCCAATGTCGCGGCGATCCTTATCGCCGACGGCATTGCCAAGCAGGACCGGCCGGCGACGGCCAAGGAACAGGCGCAGTTGATCCGCTTCATGGGCTTCGGCGCCGGCGAACTGGCCAACGGTATGTTCCGTCGGCCGGGTGATGTCGATTTCCGCCAAGGCTGGGACGATATTGGTTCTTCGCTCGAGAGCGCGGTTTCCGAGAGCGATTATGCGTCGCTTGCCCGCTGCACCCAATATGCGCATTTCACGCCGGAGTACATCATCAGCGCAATCTGGGCTGGGGTCCAGAAACTGGGCTGGCGCGGTGGCCGGGTGCTGGAACCGGGTATCGGCCCGGGGCTGTTCCCGGCCCTGATGCCGGAGCCATATCGCGATGCCGCCTTTGTGACCGGGATCGAGCTTGATCCGGTCACCGCCCGCATCGCCCGCCTGCTTCAGCCGAAGGCACGGATCATCAATGGCGACTTTGCCCGCACGGATTTGGCTCCGATCTACGACCTCGCCATCGGCAATCCGCCCTTCTCCGATCGCACCGTCCGCTCGGACCGCGCTTACCGATCGCTTGGCCTTCGTTTGCACGACTATTTCATCGCCCGGTCGATTGACCTGTTGAAGCCCGGCGCGCTCGCCGCCTTCGTCACCTCGCATGGTACGATGGACAAGGCCGATACCACGGCACGCGAGCATATCGCCAAATCCGCCGACCTGATCGCAGCAATCCGGCTGCCCGAGGGCAGCTTCCGTCGCGACGCCGGTACGGATGTCGTCGTCGACATCCTCTTCTTCCGCAAGCACAAGCCCGGAGAGCCGGAGGGAAATCAGCTGTGGCTCGATGTCGATGAGATCAGGCCGGCCACCGACGACGAAGGCGCCATCAGGGTCAATCGCTGGTTTGGTCGGCATCCGGACTTCGTGCTCGGCACACACGCCCTGACCTCCGGCCCGTTCGGCGAGACCTACACATGCCGGCCCCGCGATGACGAGGATCTCGACACCGCCCTCGCCGCTGCAATCGATCTATTGCCCGCCGATCTCTACGACGGCGAGCCGACGCCCATCGATATCGATCTGGAAGACGAGCTCGGCGAGATCGCCGCCTTGCAGCCCAGAGGCAGCTCCGTTCGCGAGGGCAGCTTCTTCCTCGACCGGTCGAAGGGCCTGATGCAGATGCTCGACGGATCGGCCGTGGCGGTCACCGTCCGCAAGGGTCGCACGGGTGATGGGGTCCCGGAAACGCACGTCCGGATCGTCTCAAAGCTTATCCCGATCCGCGACGCAGTGCGCGAGGTCCTGAAGGCGCAGGAAACCGATCGGCCATGGCGCGATCTCCAGGTGCGATTGCGCATCGCCTGGTCGAGTTTTGTGCGCGATTTCGGGCCGATCAACCACACAACAGTCTCGATCCAGGAAGATGCCGAGACGGGTGAGGTCAAGGAGACCCACCGCCAGCCGAACCTCGCACCGTTCCGCGACGATCCCGATTGCTGGCTGGTCGCCTCGATCGAGGACTATGATCTGGAGACCGACACGGCGAAGCCTGGGCCGATTTTTTCGGAACGGGTGATTGCTCCGCCGGCCGCACCGACAATTACCTCGCCTGCAGATGCACTCGCCGTCGTGCTGAATGAACGCGGCCACGTCGATATCGACCATGTCGCCGAGCTGCTGCACAGCGATCCTGCTGATGTGGTCGACGAGCTGGGCGAGGCCATCTTCCGTGATCCGGCCGATGGATCGTGGAAGACGGCAGACGGATATCTCTCAGGGGGCGTCCGCACAAAGCTCGCCGCCGCGCAGGCCGCAGCCGAGCTCGATCCGACGTATGAGCGCAACGTGCGCGCCTTGGCAGTCGTTCAGCCGGCAGACTTGCGCCCCTCCGACATCACCGCCCGTCTCGGCGCGCCCTGGATCCCGGCCGCCGATGTCGTCGCCTTCGTCAGGCAAAAGATGGAGGCGGAAATCCGCATCTATCATATGCCGGAACTCGGTTCCTGGACGGTGGAGGCACGACAACTCGGTTATAGCGCCGCCGGCACATCGGAATGGGGAACGAGCCGCCGCCATGCAGGCGAGCTGCTTGCTGATGCGCTCAATAGCCGGGTACCTCAGATCTTCGACGTGTTCAAGGATTGGGATGGCGAACGCCGGGTCCTCAATGTCGTTGACACCGAAGCCGCGCGCGATAAGCTGCAGAGGATCAAGCAGGCATTCCAGGACTGGGTCTGGACCGATCCAGATCGAACCGACCGGCTGGCCCGCGATTACAATGACCGTTTCAACAACATCGCGCCGCGCAAATTCGACGGCTCCCACCTGAAACTCCCTGGCGCCTCTGGCGCCATTGTTTTGTATGGGCACCAGAAACGCGGCATCTGGCGGATCATTGCCGATGGCTCGACCTATCTTGCCCATGCCGTCGGCGCCGGCAAGACGATGACGATGGCGGCGGCCATCATGGAGCAGCGCCGGCTTGGACTGATCGCCAAGGCCATGCTGGTCGTGCCCGGCCATTGCCTGGCGCAGGCCGCCCGCGAGTTTCTAGGCCTCTATCCAAATGCCCGCATTCTCGTCGCTGACGAGACCAACTTCACCAAGGACAAGCGTGCTCGCTTCCTGTCACGGGCGGCAACCGCGACCTGGGACGCGATCATCATCACGCATTCGGCCTTCCGCTTCATCGCCGTGCCGTCTGCCTTCGAACAGGAGATGATCCAGGACGAGTTGCAGCTCTATGAGGATCTGCTGACCAAGGTCGACAGCGAGGACCGCGTCTCGCGCAAGCGCCTCGAGCGGTTGAAGGAGGGACTGCGGGAGCGGCTCGAAGGTCTGGCGACCAGAAAGGATGACGTTCTGACCATCTCCGAAATCGGTGTCGATCAGATCGTTGTCGACGAGGCGCAGGAGTTCCGAAAACTGTCCTTTGCCACCAACATGTCGACACTGAAAGGCATCGACCCTAACGGCTCGCAGCGCGCTTGGGATCTCTACGTGAAATCACGCTATATCGAGACGAAGAACTCCGGCCGGGCGCTGGTACTTGCCTCCGGCACGCCGATCACGAACACATTGGGTGAGATGTTCTCGATCCAGCGTCTGCTTGGGTATGCAGCACTTTCTGAGCGCGGGCTGCACGAGTTCGACGCCTGGGCATCGTGTTTCGGCGACACGACCACCGAACTCGAAATCCAGCCATCCGGCAAATATAAGCCGGTCAGCCGCTTCGCTTCCTTCGTCAATGTGCCCGAACTGATCGCCATGTTCCGCTCGTTTGCGGATGTCGTCCTGCCTGACGATCTCAGGCAATATGTGAAGGTCCCCAACATCTCGAGCGGGCGCCGGCAGATCCTGACGGCCAAACCGACGGCTCTGTTCAAGACCTATCAGCAGATGCTCGACACGCGGATCAAGGCGATCGAGCAGCGCGAAGGCCCCGCCAAGCCCGGTGACGACATCCTGCTGTCCGTCATCACTGATGGGCGCCATGCGGCGATCGACCTGCGCTTCGTCATGCCGGCGGCCGACAATGAGGAGAATAACAAGCTCAATCTGCTCGTCCGCAATGCCTACGGGATCTGGAAGGATACCGGCGAGGTGATCTATCGACGCCCCGACGGGAAAGACTTCGATCTACCAGGAGCTGCCCAGATGATCTTTTCCGATCTCGGCACGATCAATGTCGAAAAGTCCCGCGGCTTCTCGGCCTACCGTTTTATCCGCGACGAGCTGATCCGGCTCGGCGTGCCGGCCTCGCAAATCGCCTTCATGCAGGACTACAAGAAGACCGAAGCCAAGCAGCGATTGTTCGGTGATGTCAGGGCCGGCAAGGTTCGTTTCCTGATCGGCTCCTCCGAGACGATGGGCACCGGTGTCAACGCCCAGCTTCGGCTGAAGGCGCTCCATCACCTCGATGTGCCATGGCTGCCGTCGCAGATCGAGCAACGGGAAGGCCGGATCGTCCGCCAGGGCAACCAGCACGACGAGGTCGATATCTTCGCCTATGCAACGGAAAGCTCGTTGGATGCCAGCATGTGGCAGAACAATGAGCGTAAGGCTCGGTTCATTGCCGCGGCCCTGTCTGGCGACACCTCGATCAGGCGACTGGAGGATGTTGGTGAAGGGGCGGCCAACCAGTTCGCCATGGCCAAGGCGATCGCATCTGGCGATGAACGGTTGATGCAGAAGGCAGGCTTAGAGGCCGATATCGCACGGCTCGAACGGCTGCGGGCCGCCCACGAGGACGATCAATACGCCGTCCGTCGGCAGATGCGCGATGCAGAGCGCGAAATCGAGGTCTCGACCCGGCGGATTGACGAAATCGGCCAGGACATCGCGCGGCTACAGTCGACCACCGGCGAAGCCTTCACCATGACGGTGCTCGGTACAGTATATGCCGAGCGCAAGGAGGCCGGCCGGGCGCTGATGAAGAAAATCCTCACGCTTCTACAGCTTCAGCATGAGGGCGATGTGCATCTTGCCACGATCGGCGGCTTCGATCTCGTCTATGAGGGTGAGAGGTTCGGCAAGGGTGACAGCTATCGCTACGAGACGCTGCTCCAGCGCACCGGGGTAGAGTATGAGATCGACCTTTCGATCACGGTCACACCACTGGGCGCCATCTCACGGCTGGAGCACGGACTCGACGGCTTCGAGCAGGAACAGCTTCAGTATCGCCGGCGGTTGGAAGAGGCCGAGTGCCGGCTGGCCTCATACCGTTCGCGAGACGGAGGAGCGTTTGCGTTCGCTGACGACCTGAAACGGAAAAGGCGTGAACTACGTGACATCGAAACGCAGCTGGCGGCTGACCTCGGCAATGAGACCAACGCACTGGCCGCATAGCTGCATTGCACGATAAATGTTTTCCGATTGGTCAAAAATCAGGCATAAAGCCTACAGCTGATGCATATGGCGGTCTCCTCCCAGTTCCGCCGCAGCAGCTGTTCCCCTCTGGAGGTCAAAGATCTCCACACTTTATGGGCCGCGGGTTACTCCGTCGGCCCTTTTTTCTTACATATTATCATCGAAAGATATCTCATTCTGGCCAGGCTGACGAGCACGGTGCTGGTCTTCCTTGAGAGAAAGACTGTCGAGATAGCGCTCGCGCATCGTACGCATGTCGATGTCGCAACTGATCCATGCATCCAGCAGAGCCATAAAGATTGGGTCCTCATTGATTGGCGTACCACGGGACCTCGCGCGATCGATGGCGCGTTGTGCGATGGCCCTCCGGGTTGCGGGATCTGTATTCATCTTTCCTCGACTGGCACTCTTGGACGGCGGCGACATTTATCAGCGGGTGTTCACGGTCGCGACTTGAATTTTCCCGCCATCAACAATATCTGAGCATCACTTCCCGTTCAGATGATGTCCTGCCGCCGCAATCGCTGTGGCTTTCGACGTCGTCCGGGATCTTAAAGGGCGCTCCCCTCGCGGGTCGAGCGCCCTTTTTCGTTTCTGTTTCCGGTCGAGGTTTTTGCATGTCGTTTGCGCCTGCCCGTGCGCGAGCCGGCTCTCCGGTAGAGAAGAGGAAATGAAGGAGGGAAAGAACCGATCGCCGATCGGTCCTCCTGCCGACGCGTGCGCTCAACCGCCGCCTGCGCCATCCCGGCTATTCGTTCTTCGCAGGGCTGTCAGCCCCGCTCGTCCTTCACAGCAGGGATGCTCGGCCGCAGTTGCGTCAGTCCGGCCGCTTGGCAGTCCGGGAGGTGTCTTCGGGAAAAATGAAGACAGGAAGGGCTGGCATGGCGCCGGTCCGAAACCCTCTAGACAAGGACAAATCCCATGCAGATCATCAAGGTTGACCCGCGCGCGCTGAAGGAAAACCCCGACCGGTTGCGCCAGTCGAAGTCGTCGCCGCAGGCCGATGCGCTGATGCTGGCGACCATCAAGGCCGTCGGCATCGTCCAGCCCCCAGTGGTTGCCCCAGAGACGGATGGTGGCAACGGCTACATCATCGACGCCGGGCATCGTCGGGTGCGCCTCGCCATCGCGGCCGGTCTCGAAGAAATCGAAATCCTCGTCGTTGATGCAGCCAACGACAACGGCGCGATGCGTTCCATGGTCGAGAACAGCGTTCGCGAAGCGCTCAATCCGGTAGACCAATGGCGAGGTATTGAACGCCTTGTTGCACTAGGCTGGACAGAGGAAGCGATCGCCGTCGCTCTTGCTCTTCCCGTCCGCCAGATCCGCAAGCTGCGCCTGCTTGCCAATGTCCTGCCAGCTATGCTGGAGCAGATGGCGCTGGGCGACATGCCGTCCGAGCAGCAGCTACGGGTCATCGCGGCCGCGGGCCAAGTCGATCAGAAAGAAGTCTGGAAGGCGCACAAGCCAAAGAAGGGTGATACGGCGCCATGGTGGCAGATCGCCAATGCGCTGACGAAAAAGCGCATGTATGCCAGGGACGCGAGCTTCGGTGACGATCTGGCTCAGGCCTACGGCATCGAATGGGTGGAGGATCTCTTCGCACCGGCCGACGAGGACGGCCGCTACACCACCAATGTCGAAGGTTTTCTTGGCGCCCAGCACGAATGGATGACGAGCAACCTGCCGAAGCGCGGCGTGATCGTCGAGGTCAACAGCTGGGGCCAGCCGGAACTGCCGAAGAAGGGATCCCAAGTTTACGGCAAGCCGTCCAAGTCCGACCATACGGCGCTCTACCTCGATCGTGACGGCAAGGTCCAGACGGTGCATTACCGCATGCCCGAGGCGGCGAAGCCGAAGGGTGCTGTTGGCGACGGATCGGTCACTGGCGGCGATGACACCGACGCAGTCGCCACGCCGAAAGCCCGGCCCGACGTCACGCAGAAGGGCCACGACATGATCGGCGATTTCCGCACTGATGCCCTGCACGATGCGCTCGGTCGCGCGCCGATCGAGGATGATATGCTGATGGCGCTGATGGTCCTGGCGTTCGCCGGCCAGAATGTCCGCATCGACTCCGGCGCAGATGGCACCTTCTACGGCGGCAAGCGCTTCTCGCGTCATGCCGTCGGACTGTTTGACGAGCATGGCAAGCTCGCCTTCGATCAGGACACGCTTCGGGTCGCCGCCCGCTCGGTGCTGATCGACGTCCTCTCGTGCCGGCGGGGCATGTCGAACAGCGGCATGGTCGCGCGCATCGCCGGCGAGGCGATCGGCGCCGACGCGTTCCTGCCAAACATGGGCTCGGAAGATTTCCTCTTGTGCTTGTCGCGCCAGGCACTGGAAGCCTCTTGCGCTGAGGCATCGATCCAGCCGCGCCCGAAGGTCCGCGAGACGCGTACAGCGCTCGTCGAGCATTTCGCAACTAAGCACTTTGTCCATCCGTCGGGTCGCTTCGCACCGCCGGCTGACGAGTTGCTGGACTGGATCCGGGCAGGCGCCGCCACGGATGTCATTGACGCGGGGTCCCAAAATCACGGCGACAGCGATCTCGATGATTTATCAGTAGATCAGCCAGAACACGATACCGACGATGCGGTCGATGGCGAGCCGCAGGATGCGGATTTGCCCGGTCATGATGATTATGATGAAGATGTCGATCTGAGGGATGCAGCATGACCGCCGCCCTCCAGTCGAACATTGCAAACTCCACCCCCGATCTTTCGGGGGTGGAGTTTGCCACCAGCGCAGACGGCCTGCCCCTGGCCCGCATCGGTGACCTGGTCCTTGCCATGGTCACATCACCCAGCGGCTTTGCTTTTGTTGCAAGCGCCGGTGCGATCCGTCGGCCACTCGCCGATCTGACGCGGGCAGAATTCATCGGGCATGACGGCCGGGTTGCCGATGAAGCCGAGTTCCGGGCGCGCGTTGCCGAGACTGCTGGTCACAAACGCGAACTGGCCAAGCTGCACCGCGTGCAAACCCGCATGTCGGTAAGCACACCATGGGGCGGATCGCAGACGGCGGTTGTCTATGCCGAGGGCGTCGTCGCTCACATGACATCAGGGCATGGCGGTTTCCATCTGTCGACAGAGCGTAATGCCAAGGTCCATCCGCTGCTGCGCAAGGATATGCCCTGGTACGAGGAGGACTGCGAATGGGCGATCGTCGCGGTAAGTTTCCCGGACCTCTTCACCGTCTACGAGCGGTCAACGGCAGAAAAGACCATCCGCAATATCTGGCCCGACGCCTGGGAGAAAATCCATGGCCGCACGCTCGCCGAGGGCGAGAGCTGGGCCAAAGATCGCCGTGCGTTCGATCAACGCCATGCGGCGGACTACATCGTTATGTCGGCAATCTTGTCCGATCAGCGCCCCGGCATGACGGAGGTCGTGGCGAAGATCGGCGGAGGCCAGATCCGCGGTGGTGAAGAACGCCGCTTTCTGGTGGCAAGCGACGAATATGCGGGGCGGGGGCGGTTCGGCTTCGTCATCGATCTCGCTCGCCACGCTGCATATGACGGGCCGTCTTCCTTCATCGGCTGGCGAAACCGGGGGAATGGGTCATGATCGACATCCGCACGTCGAAACCGCTGGCCAAAGCGATCGGCGCCCGGCGCGAGACCCAGCAGCATCTCGATTGTCTGAGCCGGCAGATTGCGGCGCGCGCCGGAAGACAGGCGACCACAGTGAAGGTCCGGAGCCGCGCGCGGCGCCGGTCCGGTCACCGAAGCCACTATCTTGAGCTTGTCGACCGCCTTGCCTTCGAGCGCTGGGTCGAACTCGACATGATCGCCTGCAGGCTGGCGATGCAGGAACAGGTCATCGGGGCGTTCCAGCATCGCGACCGCGAGCCTGTGCTGCATCCGGCGATATAGGAGGACCCGAGGCGAAAGGACCTGGCGATGTCCCACCCGGCTTCGATGTCATCGTCATGGGGGGGCTTAGCCATGTCTGTCGCTTGCCTTTGGGTTTGATATCGGACCCGTGCCGGACTGCCCTTCTTGTTCGCTGCGGTCTGAACCGGCAGCCGGTCGTTTCAAGGCCGCTTGCGCGCCGCGGGGCGGCCGATCAGCCTCTCTGCGCGAGGGCAGGCTCGCGGTCTGCTCAGGTCAAGACCTGCTGGCCCGCAACCCTGCCCTGCTGGCTCAGCCGGATCGGACCTGTGAAGCCGCCCGTCCCTTGCCGGTTCTTGGTCGTCCGCATCGAAGGGCAGACCGGCACGGGCCGGAACCGCTTCGGAAACCAAGGAAGGAACAGACATGGCCAAGCCCTCTACCCCCAATCGCTCCAACACCAGGTCGTCGCAATCTCGCCGCGGAACCACCCTCGAAATGGTCCGCCTCTCCTGCCCCGACGCCACCCAGGCGTCCAAGATCGCGACAAGCTTCGGTACGGCAGTCGTCGACAGCGATGGCATCCGCAGCCTTCACGAGCGGCTGATCGTCGAGACAGCCGAAAGCCTGTCCGAAGGCCTCGGCGAGAAGGCGATGCAGATCCACCTGCAGCGCATCGTCGGGGCCTTTGTCGGATCCGCGCATGGCGCCGGGCAATTCTACTCTCGCGCCGTCACCGAGGCGCGTGACGCGACGGCCAAGGCGTCGAATGATGCCCGCGACGAGGATCTCGACGGTCCGGTCGGCTATGACAGCGCCGCCCAGCGCAAGCGGGAGTTCGCGGCCGACATGGGTGTCCAGTCGCACGCGCTGCGCATGGCAGCCGAAGGCGCAGTCGCGGCTTACGAACAGGTCGTCGGCGAGACCTGGAAGCCTTTCGACCGACCCGTCGAAAACCCGGGCGCATCGCTCGACCGCAAGGCGGCCGAAGCTCAGTTGGCCGCTCTCGGATAATACGAACGGCGGGGTCGCACCCCGCCCCTTCCTTCTTGTTCCCTAGCTGGCGCCTGCATGCGCCTGCCTTTTCTCATGTCAAAAATGAACGCTGGGTGCGCGCCTATCGCGGCCCGTCCCGCTCGGCGGTCCTGCAGGAGCCGGGCGCCCATGCAACGGCTTCGCCGTCCTCCACGCTGTTGCGGCCGTTCCGGTGCATGGCCGCACCATCGGCCCCTGACTTCGGACCTCCGTGACGGACCGCGATAGGCGCGGTCCTTAGAAAAGGAGAAGAAGTTATGACGAGGAAAGCGGAATCGAACCGTATCGACATCTATGCGCGGATCACCGATCGGATTGTTGAAGATCTCGAACAGGGCGTGCGTCCCTGGATGAAACCATGGAGTGCCGCCAACACGCATAGTCGCATTGCACGGCCGATGCGCCACAATGGCCTACCCTATTCCGGCATGAACGTGCTGCTCCTGTGGTCGGAGCAGGTATCGCGCGGCTTCTCCTCCTCGATGTGGATGACCTTCAAACAGGCCCTCGAACTGGGCGGGGCCGTGCGAAAGGGCGAAACCGGCTCGACAGTCGTCTTCGCCAGCCGGTTCACAAAGTCGGTGGCCGACGGAAACGGTAATGATGTTGATCGGGAAATTCCGTTCCTAAAGGCCTATTCGGTGTTCAATATCGAGCAGATCGACGGTCTGCCCGACACCTATTATGCTCCGCCGGCCAAGGTCCGGGATCCTGTCGAGCGGATCGAGATGGCCGATCGCTTCTTCCGCAACACCGGCGCGGTCATCCGGCACGGCGGCAACCAGGCCTATTATTCGCCGATCATGGATTACATCCAGATGCCGCCCTTCGAGGCGTTCTGTGATGCTGCCGGATACGCGGCCGTCCTCAGCCATGAGGCGACCCACTGGACGGCGGCGGAACATCGCGTCGGACGTGACCTGTCGCGCTATGCGAAGGACCGGACGGATCGCGCCCGCGAAGAACTTATTGCCGAGCTTGGCAGTTGCTTCCTCTGTGCCGATCTCGGTATCGCGCCGGAGCTCGAGCCGCGGCCGGATCATGCATCCTACCTGCAGTCGTGGCTATCGGTGCTCGCCAACGACAAGCGGGCGATCTTCCAAGCGGCGGCTCATGCGCAGCGCGCTGTAAGTTTCCTGCATTCCTTGCAGCCGGAAGCGGAAGCCAAGGCTGCAGCCTGACGCTCAGTCGCGGTTGTCACCGCCTGTGGCGACCGCGTGATCCTCATCCCGTTCGTCCTTGAGACCTTGTGCGATGTCAGCATCCAGCCTTCCCCAGATTGACGGTTTTTGAGCGTCGGGTTTGGGTTTGCGGGTCGGTCTACGTTCGACAATGAACGGCTTGGTCTGCTGGCGCATTGATCCTCCAGGCTGCGATTCGCGAGTGCAACGATATCGCACAGGGTAAGTTGGGCAAGCGGGCCTATTATGTGAGGTGCTCGTGTCCCCGACTGAAACAAGCAACGACGGTCGAAGCGGGGGATGGCGCAAGATGCCATTCGTGCCTGGGCGAGTGCGGCGGAGCACCATTGCTGTATCCCTTCACGTCAGAGTTTCCGGCAACCCATCTGCGAGCTCGATAAGGCATGTCTGACCGGAGACCGGCTGCGCCTCGATCGTTTTCCCGCAACGGCAAGCCGCAGATTTCTTACCCCGGAAGGCTGCGCCTTCCTCCTCGCCCACTAACAAATCTGCGACTTGCCGCCCTCCATTTCATTGCGGCCCTATTGGGTGCGGTCCGATCGTCACCGGTCTTTTGACAGCTATCGAGGCCGCGATGGGCGCGGCCCGAATAATGAAAGGAATACGACAATGGCAACCATCGGCACATTCACCTCCACCGAAAATGGCTTCACCGGCTCCATCCGCACGCTCGCCCTCAACGTCAAGGCCCGCATCGCCCGGGTCGAAAACCCCTCCGACAAGGGCCCGCAGTTCCGCGTCTACGCCGGGAGCGTCGAGCTAGGTGCCGCCTGGCAGAAAACCTCCGAACAGGGCCGCGACTACCTCTCGGTCAAGCTCGACGATCCCAGCTTCCCGGCTCCGATCTACGCAACGCTCGCCGAAGTTGAAGGCGAGGATGGCCTCCAGCTCATCTGGTCCCGCCCGAACCGGGACTGATTGACATCACGGGGCTCCGCCACCGGCGGAGCCTCTCCTCTTCCGAAAATCAAAGCCGGACCCGGCATCGAGCCAGGTCCGGCTTTTTTGGTGGCATACGGAAAGCGGAGAAGCTGCTCAGAATGAGCGATCATACCAAGCGGGAATCGCGGCCTCAAGGATGAGCGGTTCCCCCATGTGTGGACGGCCCGTGGAATGCAAGACTTTTGTATCGATGGGATCGGTCAGGTTCAGTCATGTGTCCGGCCTTCTATCGTGGCATTGTAGCCACTGGCCCTGATGAAGTCCGCGGATGGAGAGCCAATCAATTTGTCGAGCTCAAGGCTCTGGGGGAACCTAGGCTTTGCTCCATCCCCGGTCCAACCGGTTCGCCATCATTACTCAGTCCTTCATTCCTCCGGTCGACGATTGCCGAGCCGGATTCCTTCAAACGGCTGCGTGCCGGTAAGTCTCCTCTCTTCTCAGAAGAGCCCACGCGACGCGGGCGGTCTTGTTTGCGATCGCTACCGACACCATGCGTGCCGGTTTGCGCTGCAAGAGCTTCGCGATCCATGGGAATGATGGGGCATCAATGCGCGCCCGTCGTATGACGGCAGTGGCGCCGACTACCAGCAAGCGTCGGATTGTCCGATCGCCCTGCTTGCTGATCCGCCCTAGCCTCTCCTTTCCGCCACTACTATTTTGTCGCGGCGTTAAGCCAAGCCAAGCCGCGAACTGTCGCGCTGATTTGAATTCCTCGGCATTGCCGACCGAAGCCGCGATTGCTGCCGCGGTGAGAAAGCCGACGCCTGGGATGGTCATCAGCCTCCGAGCGGCAGCTTGGTCCCGGCACCACTGCATTATGGTGCGATCAAGCTCGGCGATCTTATTGCTCAGCTCTTCTAGCTGCATCTGAATGTGCTTGAAGGGTTGCCACGACGGTTCAGGAAGATGGTCTTTCGCGACGTGTAAGGCTTCGAGAGCAGCTTTCAGCCCGAACTTTCCTTGAGGCGTGATGATACCGAATTCGGCCAAATGGCCTCGGAGTGCGTTGATCAGAGCCGTTCTCTGCCGCACGAAAAGATCTCGGGTCTTGTGCTGCATAAGAAGAGCCTGACGCTCGCAATTTTTCACCGGTACGAAGCGCATGGTGGGACGGGTGACTGCCTCGCAAATCGCTTCGGCATCTGCTGCATCGTTTTTCCCACGCTTCACATACGGCTTTACATATACCGGAGGCATAAGCTTCACATCGAAGCCTAAGGCACCGAGTTCCCTCGCCCAGTAATGTGAAGTCGAACAAGCTTCCATGCCGACCAGGCAGGGTGGCAACTGCTCGAAGAAATGCAGGAGCTGGTTTCGGCGAAGCTGCCGCCGGACAATAACATTGCCGACGTCATCGATAGCATGAACTTGAAACACGTTCTTGGCCAGATCCAGGCCGACGACAGTGATCTTCTCGAAAGTCATGACACGGTTCCTTCTCTGAGTTGCGCAGAATGATCTTAGCATCTCGCGCGACGGGTTCGGAGGGCCGTCCACATCATCAATTTGCTCCACCTTCCCGAAGGGCAGCTTGCGCAAATCGGCTCCCCCACTCCCCGGCTCTGCCGGTCGCTTGCGCGATCCCTGACCCCGCCATCCCCTCTCGGACTCGTCGGTCATCGTTCACAAACGTCAAGGAGACGAAGATGACCTACGAACTCGAAATCCAGATTGAGGAATTGCGGGCTGAACTCAAGAACGCTTTTGACGCTGATGAGCGCCGAGAGATCGCGGCCGAACTCGAGCTGGCCGAGGCCGAGATGATCGTTGCCATGGCCGAACAGCACGGCCTTCTCCACGCCGAGCCGCCCTTCTGAGGGCGGTATATAACGACAGCCAGGCTGGCGGTTTGCGGTGTCGAAAGGAGTTGGACGCGCCATGGCGTTCTTGCCGAGCGAGGTCACCGATATCCAAAAAACTGTCACCGCCAGGTGCGGTCACCATATTCAGCATTTACATCAATGCTGTATTTGCTGTATTTTGCCCCCAACCGAACTATCTATCCTATTCACTGTGATTTTACTGCGAGGAGATGCTCAAATGACCAGCAGCACCGGTTCCTACACCACGAGTGACCTCTCGCGGAAGTCAGGCGACATTATAGCCGAGGCCTTGCGCCATCCAGTTACCATCACTCAGCGCAACAAACCGCGACTGGTGCTGCTGAACATCGAGGACTACGAACGGCTGATGCGCCAGTCCGATATGCGTGCCGCAGGCACGCTTGAGACCATGCCCGACGCATTGCTCGCCGAGTTTGAGAGTGCTGTCGACGCTTACGCCGACAGCGATGAGACAAGCCGATGAGTGGATATGACGAGGTCCAGACGGCTGCCGTCGTCCGGTATCCTTACCTGTGGAGCCGCGAGGCGGGCAAGGGAGAAACGGAGGGACGCAAGAACCGGCCGGTGGCAGTCGGCGTCAGGATCGCGAGATCGGATGGGGACCTCGTACTCTTTTTTCCTATCACGACGAAGCAGCCGGAGCCAAACCGGTTCGCGGTGGAAATACCAGCGATCGAAAAACGCCGCGCTGGCCTCGATGTCGATTTGCGTGTCTGGATCATCTTTGACGAGTTCAATAGCGACATCATCGGACGGTCGTTCTACCTGGAGCCCGAACCGCCACTCGGTCGCTTCAGCAAGGCATTCTTCCTGCCCCTTTTGAAGGAGTTCATTGCGCGCCGGAGATCTTTTCCCGAGATAAGCCGCTCTCGATAGCCCTCGTCCCGAGACGCGGAGCTCATCATCGACCTGGGCGGCGCCTGGTATCATGGCTCTTCAGGTGACATCGGGTCTGCGGAAGTGCTTGTTGCGGCGTCCAGGAGCGGCCGGTCGATACCCTCTTGCGCGCTTCTGACGAAGGAGATCGAGAAACAGGTCCACTGCTTCCTCTTCTTGCTCGAAATGATGGCTGATACATTGACCGCGTTTTCCGATGCGGCCCCACGAGCGGGTCAGACAAGTTTCACCAAACAATGTCGTCGAGATTTCCATGGCGTAATAGCGCGCCATGTTCTTCGACGCGTCGGTGCGTTCGATATAAAGATGATAGGGCTGCGCGATCATGTTGGTAGGATCGGAAATTCTCCAGTCCGCGTCCAACGAGAGTTATGAATCGGTCGAGCCTCATAGATTCAAATCGGTGATGATATTCTTGGCTATCCGGCTGCTGGATACGGCCCTATTCGCTGGGGCGAACAACTCGCTCGCTTGGTCGTTTCCAATCCCGCAAGCGCTCTACCGGCTCACTGTGGGCGCGACCAGCTGCGCATATTTCATGATCAACTCCTCAAAATCATTTGCCAGCTTCGTGTAATATCGCAGCCCCATAAGTTGCTGGACGATTTCATCGACGGATCTGCTCCGTGCAATCCGTCGACGGAGGTTTGAAACACGGTCGTGCTGAACCAACATGATCCAGCCACGATGAGCTCCCCTTTGAATCTCAACCATGGTCGTGGCGTCCTCCCCGATTGCAATCGGGTGTGCGAAGGGCGTAACTTCGTAATCGTGAAAGGTCATGGTCGGTGCGAGGATTTCGAGATCCAGATCGGGGTTCTCGTTGCCGATCCCGAAGAAGACATTCACATATGCCAGCCAGCCGGCTGTCAGCTTCTCGTCCGGCATCCGCTCTGCGGCGGTCTCCAGATCCAGCGTGTGCTGCAAGCCGTTCTCTCTGCTGAGGAACTGGACGTAGCTCTCTGAGAACTCCAACCCGTACTTCGCCTCGTAGGCCCGTATGCGATCCTTGCTGCCGACGAGATAGCGGAGATTGACATCGGGCGAGGTGACAAACCGAGTGATCGGATCTGGATCCTCAGACGGCTGGTGCGGATTGCTCATATTGGCCCTTTCGATGACTGTGTGTGAGGGAGTTCCTCTGTTGAAGGAAACGGCGGGCCGCTGGTTGAACTAAGCGCCGGCCTCCATGAACCGATTGGCATATTCGCTGAAGCGAACGAAGCCCACCTGTGGTCTTCGCCGATCCCGGTAACGATCCTCCCGCGATAACCGACTTCCATTGATCAGTATCCCAGGTAACCGAGAATATCGGCGCCACGATAGTCGGCATGCTTGTCTGGATGAGCGATGACTTCGCCGGTCGTGACATCCACCAAAGCGCTATCACTTTCGCGAACGATTGCCTCAATTTGATGGATGCGGCATTCTTCGATGGCCTCTTCTGCCGTGACCTGTGCCTCGCAGGCTTCCCAATATCTCATCGCTCGATCTCCAGGTCCGGGTTGTCCCTCAGACCTTCATTTCCAAGGTCCAGTTCTCCATGAAAGCGGTTCTCGCCAACGCAGGACTTCATGTCGGCTCGCCGGAACCACATCGCGCGACCGCATCGAAGTGGCGCATTTCCCCCGGTAAACACAATCTGCTCATCGGCGCGCATGCGCAGGACTTCGTGCGGCTGGATCAGCGGACGGCTGGCCAGTTGCTTCGATCGGGTTCGGGACGAACCCCTCGCCTGGACGCTGCGGCTGACCTGATCGATTTCGACTGTCGTTGTTCCACAACGCCGGGAGATATAGTCCGCGGTCTCTGGATCGTTGATCGCTGAGAAACTGATCCAGCTCGCGCTCTCGAACCACTTGCTGGTGGCGTCGCGCCCGCCATAGGTTTCGCGCATCTGACCGATCGACTGATAGATCATCAGAAGCGTGATCCCGTACTTGCGGCCGGCATCGCGTGCCGTCTCAAGGATCCTCATGAAACCCAGGCGAGCGACCTCGTCGAGAAGGAACAGAGCGCGTCCCGGCATCGCCCCGTCACGATTATAGATGGCGTTCAGGAATGAGCCGATGATCACCCTTGCCAGACCACCATGGGTCTCCAGCGTCTTAAGATCCAGCGCGACGAACACGTCGGTCTTTCCCGATGCGATGTCATCGGTCGAAAAGGTCGAACCAGACACGAGACCGGCATAGTTCGGATAGCTCAGCCAATGTGTTTCCTTGATCGCATTGGCATAGACACCGGAAAATGTCTCCGGCGTCATGTTCACGAACGCTGCCACGTTCTCCTTTACGAAATCGGACTCGGAGTTGTCGTAGATTTCCTGAAGCCGCGCCCGCAGCTTCGGCTCCGGTTCCGAGAGGTTCATGCGCACGGTCCGCAGCGTCTGATCCTTCTTTTCCGTATGACCGGAAAGGCAGACATCGGCGATGATCGCAGTCAGCAGCTGCAAGCCGGACGCCCGAAAGAAATCGTCCCGTGCGCCGCTGGCGCGGCCGCTTTCGCTCATGATCCACGAGGCGACCGCAGCGATGTCCTCTTCCTTCGTCCCGCCATGCTGACCGATCCAGTCGAGGGCATTAAACCCGATATCCGGATCCTTCGGGTCGAGCACGATCACATCTCGGCCGGCCTTAATCCGGTGCGCCTTGACCATCGGCGCCACTTCATTGGATGGATCAAGTACGATCAGCGTGCCGCCCCATTTCAGTGCCGTTGGAATTGTCACCGACGTTGTCTTGAAACCGCCGGACCCGGCGAACACGATGCCATGTGACGATCCGAACGAACCGTCGAAGCAGAGCAGCGGTGACTTTCCCCCGGCGCCCCATGTCTCAGGCATATCGGCGCGAAAAGAGAGTACCGCCGTGCTGTCGCGATCGACACGATATCGCTCGCCGATGACGATGCCGCCGTCCTCTGCGAACAGCTTCCCTGCCTCCGGCAGTTTCATCCATTCCGCCTCGCCATGCAGTGCGCGTTTACCGCGGATGCGTTTCGGCTCGGAACGCGAGAATGCGGCGTTGCCGATCACCGCTACGCGCAGCGCGAAGATGCCGGAGAACAGAGCGGCCGTAGCACCTGTCATTGTTGCCGGGTCGATATAGGACAGGATCGACCGGATCGCATTCAACTCTCCGGCAAATTGCGAAAGCCGTATTCCTTCCCGAACGATGGCGAGTGCAATGACGGCCACCGATCCTGCCACGCCGCCCCACCCTGCGGTCTTGATATTGACCGATCCCTGGGCACTGAGGAGAAAGATCAGCCCGATCGCAGCGCTCGCGATATAGGGCAGCGACAGTCCGATTCGGCCGAGCGTCAATTTCGCCTCCGCCGTTTTTCCGAACGTCGCAAGCCATTGTTCGATCCCCGGCAACGCGAGGGCGATGGCAATCATCATCAGCGGCGGGACAACGGCGAGCAGGATCCTAGTCGCTGTCATTGCCGAATGCCTCCGCGCCGATTGCGGTCAGACGGGATCGCTCCGCCTCATCGCCCTTGATTTTCTTTTGCGCTTCGATCAGAACACCCAACAGAAGTGCGCGTTTCTCATAGCGTAACCCGGCTTTGACGATCAGGCCGCCCAACTCGATCTTCTCGCGAGCGTCCTTCTTTCTGGCCTCTGCTGTGGTCAGCCGCTGCATCCGCTCAAGCCTCGCCAGCCTGGCTCGTAGCCGCGCTAGCGCTGAGCGACGTGGCCGACGATGTTCCGGTCGCTCCAGCGGCAGTCTTTCCCTTTCCGTTCGATCCGGCGTTGGTTCCGCGAAACCGCTTCGCCACGTCCTCGAACGCCGCCTGAAGGTCGGCGTCGTCGATTTCGATCTCTCCGAGCCCCGCCTTCAGCGCAATGCGGCCGATGCGTTCGGCGTCGCGTGTTTCCGCCTGCTTCAGCTGTTCCTGCAAACGGGCAAGTTCTTCGCGGATTTTTGACGTTGGCTTCTTCATCGGGATGCAATCTCCAGTGATATCCGTGGAATGGTGGGATGAGAGTCCTCGATTTATCCCCGGCAGGACAGGTACAAATTTGTACCTCGCCAAAGCGTCAGCATTTGGCGAATGATCCCGCCGCTCGACAAGAGCGGATCCAAGGGCGCAATTATACGTCGCTGACGCGACGTTCTGCTTTTGCCCCCTGGCGGGGCCACCTCTTGCGATCAACCAGTTGATTTCATTCGTAAGAAGGAGTGCTCCGCCCGTGGCCGTCCCGCATTTCTCAGTCAGCATCGTCGCCCGTGGCTCTGGCCGCAGCGCAGTGCTGTCAGCGGCCTACCGGCACTGCGCGAGGATGGACTATGAGCGGGAAGCACGCACAATCGACTACACGAGGAAGCAGGGGCTTCTGCACGAGGAGTTCGTGATCCCTGCCGATGCGCCAGACTGGCTACGCGTCATGATTTCCGATCGATCGGTCTCGGGAGCCTCGGAAGCGTTCTGGAACAAGGTCGAGGTGTTCGAAAAGCGGGTCGATGCCCAACTCGCCAAGGACGTCACCATCGCTCTGCCGATCGAGCTGTCCTCCGAGCAGAACATCGCGCTGATGCGAGACTTCGTTGCCGAGCACCTTACGACGAAGGGTATGGTCGCGGACTGGGTCTATCACGATGCACCCGGCAACCCGCATGTCCATCTGATGACAACGTTGCGGCCTCTGAGCGAGGATGGGTTCGGTGCCAAGAAGGTCGCTGTTCTTGGACCAGACGGCCAGCCCATGCGCAATGACGCCGGCAAAATCGTCTATGAACTCTGGGCGGGTGGCGCCGAGGACTTCAATGCCTTTCGTGATGGATGGTTTGCTGTCCAAAATCGGCACCTGGCGCTTGCAGGGCTCGATATCCGCATCGATGGCCGATCCTTCCAAAAGCAGGGTATCGACCTGACACCGACCATTCATATCGGTGTCGGCGCCACAGCCATCGAGCGAAAATCGGAAACGCAAAACGGGCTGGCCACGGCCGGGTCACGGAAGCTCGAGCGGATCGAATTGCAGGAGGAGCGGCGCGCGGAGAACGTCCGGCGCATCCAGCGCAATCCCGGCATCGTGCTCGATCTCATCACCCGTGAGAAAAGCGTGTTCGGCAACCACGACGTAGCGAAGGTCCTCCATCGCTATGTCGACGACGCAGCTCTCTTCCAGAACTTGATGGCGCGGATCATGCAACATCCGGACGTGCTGCGCCTCGATCGCGAGCGGATCGACTTTACCTCCGGTGTCAGGACGCCAGCCCGCTACACGACGCGTGAGATGATCAGCCTTGAGGCCGAGATGGCAAACCGGTCGATCTGGCTGTCCCAGCGATCGTCACACCGCGTCCGGCAGAAGATCATCGAAGCGGTGTTCGCGCGCCATGAGCGCCTCTCGGATGAGCAGAAAACGGCCATTGAGCGTGTCGCAGGTCCTGAACGGATTGCAGCCGTGATCGGCCGCGCCGGCGCCGGCAAAACCACAATGATGAAGGCGGCGCGCGAGGCCTGGGAAGCGGCCGGCTATCGTGTCGTTGGCGCCGCCCTGGCGGGGAAGGCGGCCGAAGGATTGGAAAAGGAAGCTGGGATCGGCTCGCGCACATTGTCGTCCTGGGAACTGCGCTGGGCTCAAGGTCGCGACCATCTCGATGACAAGACCGTTTTGGTTCTGGACGAAGCCGGCATGGTCTCTTCGAAACAGATGGCACAGCTTGTTGAAGAGGCAATTCTGCGCGGGGCAAAGCTCGTTCTCATCGGTGATCCCGAACAGCTGCAGCCGATCGAGGCAGGTGCCGCCTTCCGCGCCATCGCTGATCGCATCGGCTACGCCGAACTCGAAACCATCTATCGCCAGCACGAGCAATGGATGCGCGACGCTTCGCTCGATCTCGCCCGCGGCAACATCGCCAAGGCTGTCGCATCCTACAGCGCAAACGGTCGGATGATGGGATCGACCTTGAAGTCGCAAGCCGTCGAAAACCTAATCTCCGATTGGAACCGCGACTACGATCCGGCCCATTCCTCTCTAATCCTCGCCCACCTTCGTCGCGACGTGCGGATGCTTAATACCCTGGCGCGCGCCAAGCTGGTGGAGCGCGGACTTGTCGATGACGGTCACGCCTTCAAGACGGAAGACGGTATCCGTCATTTTGCCGCTGGCGACCAGATCGTCTTCCTCAAAAATGAAAGCTCGCTTGGCGTCAAGAACGGCATGCTGGCCAAGGTCGTGGAAGCCGCCCCGGGGCGTATCATTGCCGAGATTGGCGAGGGCGAGCGCCGGCGGACGATCAGAGTAGAGCAGCGGTTCTACAACAACGTCGATCATGGTTACGCGACGACGATCCATAAGAGCCAAGGCGCGACCGTCGACAGGGTCAAGGTTCTGGCCTCGCTTTCCCTCGACCGGCACCTGACCTATGTGGCGATGACCCGTCATCGCGAGGATCTCGGCGTCTATTATGGCTCGCGGTCCTTCGCCAAGGGGGGTGGCCTGTCCGAGCTTCTATCGCGCAAGAACTCCAAGGAAACGACGCTCGATTACGAAAAGGGCGCCTTCTATCGCGCGGCCCTTCGCTTCGCCGACGCGCGTGGCCTGCATCTGGTCAATGTCGCGCGCACCCTCATTCGCGACCGCCTCGACTGGACCGTTCGCCAGAAACAGAAGCTCGTCAATCTCACCGCCCGCCTGGCGACGATCGGCGCACAGCTCGGTCTCAAAGGCCCGATTACCCAAATGACCCCGAACCCCGTCATGGAGGCAAAGCCAATGGTATCAGGCATCACGACGTTCCCGAAATCGATCGACCAGGCCGTTGAGGATCGCCTAGTCGCCGATCCCGGTCTGAAGAAGCAATGGCAGGAGGTCACGACACGCTTTACCCAAGTCTTCGCCGAGCCGGAGACCGCGTTCAAGGCGGTCAATGTCGATGCCATGCTGAAAGATCCGGTAAGAGCGCAGACAACGCTTGCGAAGATCGCAGCAGAGCCGGAAAGTTTTGGAGCGCTTAAAGGCAAGACCGGCATCTTCGCCGGAGCGAACGAGAAGGCGGCGCGCGACACCGCGCTTGTCAACGCGCCTGCCTTGGCGCGAAACCTCGAGCGATATGTGACGGCGCGGGCCGAGGCAGAGCGTAAGCATGAAGCGCAAGAGCGGGCAATCCGTCTCAAGGTCTCCGTCGACATCCCTGCCCTCTCTCCGTCGGCCAGGCAAACGCTTGAGCGGATCCGCGATGCGATAGATCGCAACGATCTTCCCGCCGGTCTCGAATATGCGCTGGCCGACAGGAACGTCAAAGTGGAACTGGAGGGCTTTGCCAAGGCTGTGTCCGAGCGTTTCGGAGAACGCAGCTTGCTGCCGATCTCGGCAAAAGATGCAAACGGCGAGACCTTTCCCAAATTGACGGCCGGGATGAGCCCTTCGCAGAAAAATGAAGTGCAGTCGGCGTGGAACAACATGCGCACAGTGCAGCAGCTCGCCGCGCACGAGCGCACCACGCTGGCGTTGAAGCAGGCTGAAACAGCGCGGCAAACCCAGATCAAGGGGCTTTCCCTGAAATGATTATGGCGATGCCTGAAAGCACTGCGATGTCTCGTCAACGAAGCTCCGCATTGGTCACGCTTTTCGTGGCTACCGGCCTGTTGATCGTCCTCTTTGCGGCAGGTTGGATTGGTGGTCTGCGCATCAACACGACGCCGAGTGAGCCGCTCGGCCTCTGGCGCATCGTTCCTCTCAATCGCTCCGTCTTGGCCGGGGAAACGGTTTTCGTCTGCCCGCCTGAAAATACCGCTATGCGCGTGGCGAGGCAGCGCGGATATCTCCGTCCGGGTCTTTGCCCCGGTGGGTTCGGACCGTTGATCAAGACCGTCATCGCGGTGGCGGGACAGCGCGTGGACGTCACCGATCGTGTCGCCATTGATGGCGTGCCGATCCCCGGATCCCGCATCATAAAGAAGGATGCACAGGGGCGATCTCTACGGCCCGATCAAAGCGGGATGGTGCGGCCCGGAGAGGTGTATTTGCACTCCGACTTCATGGGCTCATGGGATTCCAGGTATTTCGGGCCGGTACCTGTTTCAGGTGTGCTCGGTCTGGCGCAAGAGGCGTTGACCTATGCGCCGTGAGGTCATGATGACTGCCGTTCTCGTCTCGCTTGCCGTGGTCGCCGGGGCGGTCGGCTGGAGCGGCCGGGCGTCCCTTCTACCTGCGGCAACCTTCTTCCCGCTTCTGTGGGCGCGATCACCGACGCGGATCGCCGCGGCCCTCGTCGCAGCGGGCTATTTCCTGGCGGCGTCGCGAGGATTGCCTGCCGGCGTTGCCCAGTTCTTTTCCGCCGACCTCTGGGTTGGCCTCCTCTTCTGGATAGCGGCGGCATCGTCCTTCATTGCCGTCCATGCGGTATTCTGGACAGCACGATCGGGCTTGGTAAAAGCGGTGCGATATCTCCTCATCTTGGCTCTCACCGGTCTGCCCCCGCTCGGGATCACAGGCTGGGCGCATCCTTTGACGGCGGCGGG
Organism: Allorhizobium sp. GW101-3B10; assembly: GCF_059424725.1. Taxonomy (NCBI): domain Bacteria; kingdom Pseudomonadati; phylum Pseudomonadota; class Alphaproteobacteria; order Hyphomicrobiales; family Rhizobiaceae; genus Allorhizobium; species Allorhizobium sp. GW101-3B10. The sequence continues at coordinate 104,728 of NZ_JBWKZR010000003.1, forward strand.
AATTCTGTTTCCTGGATGGGGATGGTGGGGGCTTCTCGTGTTGTCAGCCGACCTAATCGGTCTGGTAACCCGGATTGGGCCGGCGATCGCCATTGCCCTGTCAGGTTTATGGCTTTGGTCCGCCGCATCGGGGACAAATCAGATTCTACCGGAGGGGTGGCGTGGTATCGACCTTGAAATGGGCGCGAGTCTGGGCCGCGATCAATCCCTTCAACGTCAACGTGACCTGATAACCTTCGTTCGGGCGGCTGCGGGGGCCGGCGCAGCCGTCGTGGTTCTGCCTGAAAGCGCGCTGGGCTTCTGGACCCCAACGCTTGAACGTCTCTGGCGGGAGGAATTGCGAGGCACCGGCGTGACGGTAATTGCCGGTGCGGCCGTGGTCGATGCGAATGGCTACGACAATGTGATGATCGCTGTTGATGGGAGTGGCGGACGTGTTCTCTATCACGAGCGCATGCCCGTGCCGGTTTCGATGTGGCGCCCATGGGAGCGATGGACAGGAGAGACCGGCGGCGCCCGCGCCAGCTTCTTCGCCAATCCCGTCGTCGAGGTTGCGGGCCGAAAGATCGCGCCGCTCATCTGCTACGAGCAGCTCGTACTTTGGCCCATTCTCCAGTCGATGCTTTATCGACCAGATGCGATCGTTTTGATCGGTAATGGCTGGTGGACGACAGGTGGCAACATCATCGCTATCCAGCGCGCAAGCGCCAGAGCCTGGTCCGCCCTGTTCGGCGTCCCCCTTGTGATTTCCTTCAATACCTGAACTTTGGAGCCTTCGTCATGGATGCTGCCTTTATCGCGGAATGCGCCGATCCCTCGCTGAAACCCGCCATCGTCGAGCAGTTTGTAGCCGCTGTCGGTCTTGGCGATCCGCTGGCTGTCACGGTCAAAGCCGGAGGGCGGCTCATCCTTGTACCAAAACCGAAGACCTCCGACGAGGCGATGGAGATCATACGCCATTATGTCGGACAGGCCGTCGTGCGTGTGGGCCTTACACAATTCCCGGCGGGTGTCGGCGTGAAGGACGCATCCGAGCTCAAAACAGGTCTGGTCGACCCTTGCGAAAATCTTCGCATGGGGACGAAGATGTTTTCCAAGATCATGCGCATCGTTTCAAAGTGGTATGGCAACCCAACGAGCAGTGAGGTGCTTCCGCAGATCTTCGAAGATGCCGTTTACGCCTGGAACACCGGCCAATTCGAGGGGCAAAGCGTGTTTCAGGCGCAGGATCCAGGAGGAACAATCGTTGATCGGAAGGAAGTTTCTTCGGATGCCGCGGACAAACCTGCGGATGCTAACCCCTCCCAGAGCGAAGGGGAGCCCCTAGACGAAAAAGAGGTTGGGACTGCGGGAATTCGGGTCGATCTGTCCCGGATCGGTGGGCAGAAGTAGTGCTGGATCCGACGTCGACGACAGGCAAATATCAGCGATCAGGTTCGACAATTGCGACATTGAGGTCGTTTAGTATATCAGCCAGACCCGGCGCGCGGATCAGCTTCGTCGTGCGGACCGCCTTCAGTTTTTCAATAGCTCGATCGAACAGTGCAAGGTTGGTGTGGCCGTTGAGCCGAGACGGGTAGATGATGCCGTCGACCTGGCTGTCGTGTTCATTGAAGGCGACCGCCCACTTCCGTGCGAGGGATTGCTTTGAGCCCTTCGCGACATCCGTCGGCACACCCATCTTGATCGGCCCGTCGTCTCGAAGATCGACCATCATCAGCGGATTGATGACCTCGATCTCTGCGAAATTGCGGTCGTACAATTCGGATTCAGCTATCGGCAGGTCGCCGAGGACCCCATCGCGTTGATCGCGCAAGACGGCTTCGAGAAAGCACACCTTCACCGTATCGCCCAAATAGAGCACCCCGAACCGATTAGCGAATTTGCGCCGGCGTGGATCGCTGAAACGGCTCGGCGTTTTACCGAAGCCCAGTGGATCAGGGTAGGTGCCCAGATAGATGCGACCGAACCGAAGTCCGGCTGCGACCGTATGCAGGTGAAGGCTTGCATTTGCAAAGCCGGGAGGCGGCAGAGTACGTGCCATTCAGCGGAAATCTCGACCAATGCTCTCGACAACCTCGAGCGCTTGCTCGGTCCGTCCCCGCTCCAATGCCTCGCGACCTGTCAGTCCGTCCAGCTCTCCGTGGGGCTGGACCAGGAACCGGTAAACCGCCCAGGCTCCGCCCAGTCGCTCGTGGAGCGTTGCAAGCGCTGCAAACGGCTTGCCATCGGCATCGATCTGCCAATCCGGGAAGCGAAACCCGCGTTTCGCGCCATCCAGCCCCAATACCAGTCCGGTCTGGCGCTTTGAATTCACCGTTACGCGTGTTGTGCCAAGCAGCTTGGCGAATTCGTCGGCATTCAGCATGTCAGTGCCGCTGAGGACCTCAGCAGCCTTTATGCGCCCCCGCGCCCGTGCGGCCATCAATGCCTGCTCCAACTCCGGATCCAGTGCATCGTTTTCCTCTACGACAGGCACCGTTGTCATTTCCACCGCCTCAACGGGAGTGACAACCATCTCACCTTCGGAATCGACATCGACACGGAAGCTGACCGGGTGGCCAGCAGAACGGCTTTTTGCGATCGCCTGACCGTATTCCTGGAGGAGCGCCTTGACGCGATTGGGATTGCCGGTCAGGGCTTTTGATGCATTGTCCGGGATCTTGATCTTGAAGGCGGCTCTCCCCTTCGCCAGCGGGGCGGCGCCTGTGGTCAGGAAAAAAGCCATGGATTCAGCGCCCGGTTTTTCGCGCCCGCTTGCACCGTCACGTATGCTGGTTTTGGACTTCAGAGATGCCATCTCTCACCCTCCGTTCGGAGAGCTATATATGGCAAGGTTGGTTAAGTTCGTCAAGTTGGTAAAGCCGTAGTGCTCCTGATCTTCTGTGTCCTGATTGCGGCTACGTGGACGACTGCGGAGTGATCGACGACAATCATGGTTGATGCAGGTCGTCGAGGATTTCTTTCGGGGATGATGTATCAAGCAGCGGTAGGGCAGAAACCTTTTCCCCGATCGCTGTCATCTGTTCGACGGTCATGCGATGTCTCACAGGCAGGTCGCCGAAAACCCCGAGGGCCTGAGCTTCACGTTTGAGGGCAGCGCGTATGATATCGTCCGGTCTGCGCCCGACACGGGCCGCAATTTCCCGGGCAAGCTGTTCGGTGTCGTGGGTAAGCTGCAACATGGGTTCGCTCTAAATGGGTCCTTCCATGTAAAGCATTTCGCAAAACAATGACAGATTTCTGCCCAGGGGCCATGAAGCTGAGATCGCTTGGCCAATTGTGAGCTGACACGTTTTCCGCGAGTAAGCAAAATCCGTGGTTTGCAATTCCGAGAAAACGATTTAGAAAACCATTCCATCATGGTCAACTTACGCGATTGAATATGCTTCATTCTTTACCAGGTCACTGTTCGCGAGCGTCGTGGTCCTTCTGACTGCCGACGCATTTCGCCACCGCGCAACGGGTGCGATTTACAGGGAGAGTATGGATGTCAAACTGGGTCGAGAAACTGCTGGATATCACCGTGATCGGAAACGATCAGTCCATGGTGAAGGGCGCCCTGGCCAATCTTGCTGATCGGTTCGATTTTGTGGGCTATGCCTTCGTAAACATTCGTCCCGGGCAGACCTATGCGGTCTCCAACTACGATATCGACTGGCAGAAAATCTATGACACGCTGGACTATCGGTTCATCGATCCGGTCATGCGGCAGGCCCAGCTTATAAGGCGCGCTTTCGCCTGGTCCGGCGAAGCCGACAAGAGCTCGCTGTCAAAAGAGCAGAAAAACTTCTTTTCGAAAGCCGCTGATTTCAACATTCGCTCGGGCGTTTCCATCCCGGTCGCCACCGCCAACGGTGCGATGTCCATGCTGACCTTTGCATCTGCGAAGCCTTCGCTTGCCAGTGATACGGAGATCGATGCCATTATGGCCGCATCAGCGGTCGCCCAGCTTCATACGCGTCTTGAGCACATGCGCGTCACGCCCTCCATCGAGGAAAAGATTGTCCTGACGCCGAAGCAGGCGAACTATATTCGCTGGCTTTCACTTGGCAAAACCGTCGAGGTGATCGCTGAGCTGGAGCAGGCAAAGTATGCTGGCGTTCGCTCGGCGATTGACGATGTGAGAACACGCTACAATCTGGCGAACCATGCCCAGGTCGTGGCGTTGGCCATTCGGCGAGGCTTGATTTAGGCTGAACCAGCGGGTCAGGCTTTTGGCGTATAGCCCAGAATGTGCAGCAGGGTGGTCAGCGCCGACATTTGCGCGTGCATCCTGATGGTTGCTTCGAGATAGGCAATATGGGTATCGCTAACAAGCTCCTTGCCGGCTTTAACGTCAGCCGGCAGTTCATTGAACAGATTTTCTGCCCGCTCCAATAGATCCCGATGTTCGCGGATTGCATCGATCGTGAGACGCTCAACGAGCGGTGACGGAAGCCCATGCAAGAGCCCTATCAGCGGCTTCAGATCGACTGCCTCGCCATTCAATCGGTCGTCGGCGTCCATGTTCAACTCCCAAAACAGGAATGCGCGGTGCGCCCCCGCATAGTTCCTGACCCCTGGCGATCGGGGAGTTAGTAACCGAGCATGCGCCGGCCCATAGACCTTTAGTTCCGAGGAACCTGGACATACGTCCATGGCTCCCCGACCATAGGTCGAGGAATTCGGCGCCCTAACGGCGGACGCCAAACCGGCATGCGTCGGGTTACTAAGCCCGGAGGCAGCGCGTACTGCCTCACCAGCGCTTATAGCGACCTAACCTCATCCGCGCCACCGCAGATTTGTTTGCGTCCGAGGTCGGCTCGCGGCCAGCGATTGAAGAAGGAGCCTAGAGTCGCTGTCGTTTTGGTGTCCAAACTGAAACGAAGGATCGTCCAATCGTCGAACGAAATTAACCTCCGCATAGCAATGCCTATCCTCGCCGGGAAGTTGCGTTTGAACCGAGAAAGCAATCAGGTTACGGCACAATCCCATGAAGTTCTGCATCGCTGCCGAACTCCTTTGGCTGATCATTCGATCTCTGTGGCCGATTGTCAGGCCGCAGTGCTTAGGAAGCGTATATTGACAGGACCTCTCGCCGATTTTTCTGACGTCAAGGAGCGCCTTGCAAAGGCGGGCACGGTGACCGAAGCACTCCATTTGATACAGTCGGTTTATCGCGTCGATTTCATAACCTACCATCTCGCTTCGACTGTGATCGGCGATTTTGATGCCCCGTTCGTGCGCACGACCTACCCGGATGCGTGGGTATCCACCTATTTGTTGAAGGGCTATGTCACCATCGATCCTGTCGCGCGCGAGGGCTTTCTGCGCCAGCTGCCTTTCGATTGGCGAGAACTCGAAGTCGCGCCCGAGATGCTGATGTTTCTGGAAGACGCAATACGCCATGGGATCGGCCGCTTTGGCTTTTCCATCCCGATATCGGATAAAGCCGGCCGACGGGCCATCCTCTCTTTGAATTCGAACGCCTCCGCCGAAGACTGGGAGGATCTGGTCGATGCTCATCGGAGTGAATGGGTCGATCTCGCGGATCTCGTCCACCAGATGGCAGTGTTCGAGCTACATGGCGCGAGCGATCCGATCCCGGTCTTGAGTCCGCGGGAACGTGAGTGCCTCTACTGGAGCGCGCTCGGCAAGGATTACAAGGATATCGCGCTTATTCTCGGCCTTTCCCATCACACGACCCGCAGCTACATCAAATCGGCCAGGACGAAACTTGGTTGCGCCACCATCTCGGCGGCGGCCACTCTTGCCCTTAAGCTACGTGTGATCGCGATATGAGCCGATCGCCCGGATACCTCTGAGCAATACCCGCATATGGGCTTGAGCATATGCGGGAATATCTGGCTTCCCCGTGAGGCGGCATCTTCCAGCCAAGATCAACAGCTGGAGATAAACCTTGTTCATTCTGGTTCAGGCGCATCAGTACACCCGTTATAAGCCTCTCATGGATCAGGCATTTCGCCTTCGCAAACGCGTCTTTCACGATCAACTCGGTTGGGCCGTGACAATCGACGATGATTGCGAGCATGACGAGTACGATGCTCTGCGGCCGGCTTACCTGATGTGGTGCAATGATCGCGCGGATCGCCTTTATGGAACGCTGCGGCTGATGCCCACCACCGGCCCGACGCTTCTTTACGACGTCTTTCGCGACACGTTTGCGGGTGCCAGCCTGATCGCACCCGGTATCTATGAGGGGACACGAATGTGCCTCGATGAGGAAACACTCTCCGAGGACTTTCCGAGCCTGGAAACGGGCAAGGCTTTCGGCATGCTGTTGCTGGCATTGTGCGAATGCGGATTGTCGCACGGTATCGAGACGCTGGTCTCGAACTACGAGCCGCAGCTGGCGCGCGTCTATCGTCGGGCGGGGCTCGCGGTTGAAGAGGTTGGCCGCGCAGACGGCTATGGTCGCTCTCCGGTTTGCTGCGGTGTTTTCGAAGTTTCAGAGGAAGTTCGCACGCGCATGCAGCAGGCGCTTGGTGTCGCGACACCCCTTTATGCAGGATATCGGCCGCGCAAAATTGCGGACAGCGAGACCGTGCGCGTATCGGCCTGATCCAGGAGTTGTCCAAAGGGCGGTTGCGACAACGTGTGCCTCAACCGCCATAATTGCCGGGAAAGACAATATCTTGGTCTACGAGAACGTTGAACTTGTAGCCCGGCCGGATTTGGATGGTGGGCTGAACATTCAAGTTCTTGGAAATCGTCTGCTCCGCGACGCGGCCGAAGGTCTCGGCAAAGTTTCTACGCGCCGCGTCTGAAGCCGTATCCTGTGTGGCGAGGGTCGAACTCTCCGGAACCGCCATATCGATGCCGGTACCTATAAGTGCAACAAGCGCCGCCGACCCAAAGGTTCGAAAATAGTGATTGTTGACCTTGTCCGAGAAGCCGCCATAGCCCTGCGAGTCCGTTCCAGCCATGCCGCCGATCTGCAGTGTCGAGCCGTTCGGGAAGATGACATCCGTCCAGACCACCAGAACGCGGCTTTGGCCAAACGAGACCTTGCTGTCATAGCGTCCGAGTAACTTGGTACCCTGCGGAATGAGAAGAAAATGTCCTGTGGCGCTGTCGTAGATGTGCTGGCTCACCTGCGCTGTAATCCGGCCCGGCAAATCGGACATGATGCCGGTAATCATGGTCGCGGGGATGACGGAGCCGCGCTTCAGTTCATAGCGTGACTGCTGAGGTACAACCTGGTTCGGCAGGTAGCCGAGATCCTTGATGTCGGCGTTGAAGAAATCTTCTTTCGCAATCTGCCCATTTGGATCAACATTCTGCCCCACCAAACCTGATTTCATGGCCGCGGCATAGAGGTCGGAGGCACCGTTGTTGGTGACCGGCTGCCGCTCTGTTGTCCTGGTGTCGTTTGAGATATTTCCCAGCTCCGAGATTTTGACCTTCAGCGGCGAATCAAACGCAGTCGCACGGGCCTGAAGGCTGGCCATGCGCTGTCGCTGCTGTTCACGCAGGACTTGTTCGCGCTGCTCGCGGCGAAGTCGGGCCAACCATTCTTCTTCCGACTCCATTCGCGGTCGGCGCTCTTCCCGTGCCTGCTGCTTTATCTGCTCTTCTTCAACCGGCTTGGCCTCGACATTTGTCTGGGTTGTGGGCGTGGGCTGGAATACGGGCTGCTCTTCGCGATCCCCGATGATGCCGTCTTTCACCCCGCGCTTCATCTGATCAGCGAAGGTCGAGGCCGGGACGTTCGAGCCTGCTTCATCCGGGATTCTGTCGCCGAACCGCAGTCCCCGGGATGATATGCCGTAGACAAGGACACAGGCGACGACGACTGCGATACCGATGCCAAAGAACACCGGCAGGCGATTGAGCCGTTTCATGCCCTTTTCCTGCGAGGCGCTGCTCGGATTGCCGAGCTGGAGCGACTGGACCATATCTGTCTCTCCTCAGTTCCGCTTCATTAATGAAAGCGGGCTTGCCGGCGTGGCGCCACCAGATGACACCGAATAGGCCCGCCCAAGCTCGAGTGTCTCGCTGGAAAGCCTCACGAGTACCTGTCCGTCAACGTCGATCAACGAATATGCCAGCTCGATCGGTTTGGCGGTGTTCTTCACGGAGCGTGCCTTATCATCCGTCACGACAGTGAAACCCCACCCCTTCAACGCGGCCTCGAGCGCGGTCGCGAAATCCGATGCGTCGCTGTGAAGCCTGATCGGCGTCGCGGTCGATCCCGCCTGCTCGGCATAACGCCCAGCTATGTCGCCAGCGATAGCGCTTGCCACGGGGCCTGTTACCGTCGAAGGCGCGGCGCTCGTCGTGATCTCGTCTGTTCCGGTCTGGCAACCAGAGAGAAGAACGCCAGCAACAAATAGAAGAAGGCAAAGGCGCATCGATCAGCCTCCCCGCCGTATGGTGATTTTCTGCTGACGCCAGCCGACGCCCGAAACAAGGACAGCCTTGTCGATATTGTAATCGACGATCATCATGCCGTTCTTCATCCGGTAGTTTACGATCCGGTTTTGCCTGCCAGAAACCACGAAGAGGACCGGCGCATCCTGACCGGAGAGCGTTCGCGGAAACTGTATGTAGGTCTTCTGCCCATCCGAATAGACGCGCTTCGGCTTCCAGGGCGCGCTGCCGCTCAGCGAATAGGAGAAGGCAAGTTGCTCTGGCGGTACGCCGCCGTTGGAATTGGTCATCGTCTGAATTCGAGCGTTGATGTCGGAGAATCTCGTCGCGGCCTCTTCCGGATACTCGAAACCAACGCGGGCCATGTACTGGCTTGGATGCGATTTGAGCTGAATGTGATACGTGCGCCTCGACGTCGTCACGACCATCGATGTGACCAGCCCGGCCTCAGACGGTTTGACGATCAGGTGAATTGCCTGTCCGCCCGCAGCACCGGATGTGGCCGGCTCGACCTTCCAACGCACCGTATCGCCGACAAGAACGTCGCGGACAATCTCCCCACCCTGAAGCTCGATGTCGCAGACCTGTAAAGGTGAGCAGACGACAGAAGGCTGCGTCTCACCGAACAGGAAGATGACTTTTCCGTCGGCCCCAGTTGTCACCAGTCCCCGCTGCCCACGCCATTTGTTGGAGAGGGTGGTTCCTTTCGCCTCATTCGTCGTCAGGCTCTGGGCAAAGCCCGATGTCGTCGCCGTGATCAGAAGCGCAAGTGCGGTAATGCAGCAAAGCGCTACCCAATTTAACTGTGTATTCATTGAAGTTCCCTGCCCTTACAGTTGCGCGGTCCAGTCGAAGTCCTTGACATAGAGTCCGATGGGATTGAGCCGGATTGTCGCCTCGTCCTGGGGCGGAGTGATCGCCACCGTGGCTATGCCGCGAAATCGGCGTGTCGCGATTTCCTTGCCTTTGCGGTCCCGTTCGTACTCAGTCCAGTCGATCTGATAGGTCTGGTTCGACAGCGCGACGATGTTGTTCACCTCGATGGCGACGGTCGCATTCACGGCCTTTTCGAATGGCGAGTTGCCACGGAACCAGGCATTAATCTTCTGGGTCGATGGATCGCTTGTCCTGAGAAGCGCATAGGTTCTGTCGATGTATTGTTTTTGGACGACGGCATCCGGCGTGATGGAGCGGAAACTGGTGATAAAGCCGCCGAGCGTTGCCCGGATGACCCGGGCGTCGGCATATTCGATCTGCTGCGGAAACCCGGCGGAGATGGTGTTTCCGAGCTTGTCGACCTCAACGATGTACGGAACAAGCTTTACTTGCGTGCTCAGATACAACGAATAACCGAAACCGATCAGCGCCATGCCGAGGCTCAAGATTCCGACGATCCGCCATGCCGAGGCCGCCCTCACGTAAGAGCCGTATCGTTCCGACCATTCCTGCCTTGCGGCAAGAAACGGGTTCTCGGGGGCGCGTTGCGCTGCCATATTGTGTTCCCTGTCTTAAATTTACGATTTGTCGTGTCGTTCCGGCGGCTGACTGGGCGGGGCTCCTTTGCCACGAGCCTGGTCGAGCTTCGCGTTCGCTAGGCCAAGGATGGAGCCGGCATAAGCGCCGGGCGACCCGATCGCCTTCTCCTTGGCTGCGGATCCTGCTGCTTGTCCGGCCGAGCCAAGGCCTGCACCCACTCCGCGAATAGCCGCTCCTCCAAAGGATGATCCGGCGGCCCGCGCCGCTTGCCCTGCTGCAAATCCTGCTCCGGCCGCACCTGCGGCCAGGAAGGCTCCGCCGGTTGCGAAAGACGCCGCCTGCCCACCGTGCTGAATGGCTTCCATCCCGCCGGAAACAGACGCCCCCTGAACGACGCCCTGCATGATGTTTGGAATATACATCGCGATGATAAACACAACGACCGAGATGCCGGCGATCGCAAGTGTTGTGATGAACTGGTCGGTCTCGGCGGTAGGGGCCTGAGCCAGCCCTAAGAGGACGTCGGAGCCGATCTTAGCGATCATGACCAACGCCATGAGCTTCATGCCAACGCCGAAAGCATAAACGAGATATCGGACAGCAAAGTCCTTGGTGAACGAGGATCCACCAAGGCCGAGCATGATCATTCCCGCGAGTAGGCCGACATACATCTCGACCATCACAGCCACGAAAATCGCTGCCACCAGCGAGAAGCAGATTACAACAATACCCATGGCGAGAACGGCTGCGATCGCAAGGGCATTATCCTCGAAGACACCGAACTTGGCCTGTTCCGACATCTGCGAAGCGACACGGATACCCGCATCGAACACCTCCGCAGGCGAAGCTGACCCGCTGCCGGCCCCGATCTGATAGAGACTATCGACAACAGCTTTGGCAAACGTCGGTCCCTGGCTCAAAACAAAGGCAAAAAAGCCGATGAACATGATCCTCCGCACAAGCTCAGCGAACCAGCTGTCGAGGGATGCCGACTGAATGGCGAGCCACACCGCGGCAATCCCTACCTCTATTACGGCGAGGATCCAGAACAGAGACTTTGCCGCATCCATGATGGTTGTTTCCCAACCCTTGGCAGCGGAAGAAACCTGATTTTCAAGCTCTGTGAGGACTTGGCCCTGCTGTGCAAACGCAGGGCCGGCCAGCATAAGGCAGGCAAGTCCGGTTGCGAAAAAGATCAACTCGATCCGTGCCCTCACCATCTTGGACGCATTTCCTGGCCCTTTTCGATCGGGGGCAGGTCCTTTTTCACACCGAAAAACTTCTCACTCATTTTGGATGCGGACCGATCGTCGGATTTCATGATGAACACCCTTGCTGCGGACACCGAAGCCGCCGCGACCAAAAGCGCGATAGCAATGACAACTGCGCGGCTCACCAGCGTGGCTCCATCTTCTGACCTTCGGGGACGGCACTGGTATCGGCGTTGAAGAACTTTTCCCGCCGAGCCTGCGCGAGATCCTTGTCGGTTTGCTCGCTTTGCAGCCACGTCCCCATCATCGTCATCTGCTGGGAGACGAGACCACGCAGCTTCTGCATTTGCGCAACCTGCTGCGCCGCAATTTCGTGGCCGACCTGGAGAGCTTTCATTTGGCCATCGGCCGATTCCGACATGTTTCGGAGGGAGGCCATCGTATCCTCCTCGCTGTCGAACTGGTCAGCCGTCAGGCTTGCAGCCTTGAGCGTGCTGGCGATGGTGTCGCGGTTGGTATCTGACCAACGGGCATAGTTCGAGGATAGGTCCGTCCCGTTGGCGGCGGCAGTCTGAAGATCAGCATAGGATTGAAAGCGCTGTTTCAGCACATCATCTGCGCTCCCCATCGAGAAAGAGATGCTCTGTCCATGATCGACGATACTGCGGAGCTGATTGAGGTCGCTCTCCACCTGCCCCCAGATATGATCGGGCAGCTGCGCCGTGTTTTGCAGCATGTTTTCGTAGATGTTCAGCTGGTTTTGGATCTGCTCGGCCAACTGACTGATCTGTGTCAGCTGATTGTCGACTTGCAGGCCAGAGCTTTTAAGAAGGTCGACGAGCTGTGCATTGTTGGCAAGCTGTGTCCACTCGGTTGCAGCGCCCGTCGCTGAGCCAGCAAATGCTGGTGTGGAAGCGCCGGTTACAAACGCTGCAATGACAACGGTCGCTGATTTTCTTCTGAGCGATAGGATATGGTCAAGCATAGCGATTGATCCCTCTTTCATTGAGCCATTGGGTCGGCCAGTCTTTGCCGTAAGTTGAGAGAAGTTCCCGGATCCGAGCGAGGTCGGCTTTGCCGGAAGCACCGACGAAGGAGAGGGTGAGCGGCCCCAGCGCCATATCGAAAAGGCGGCGTCCGTCCGGCGACGTCACGTAATATTCCCGCTTTGGAATAGCGGCTGCGACGATTTCGATTTGGCGAGGATTAAAGCCGATGCGCTCATAGAATTCTCGTGTCCCGGACTCGCGGGCAGCCCCATTCGGGAGGCAGATCTTGGTTGGGCAGGATTCCTTCAGGACATCGATGATGCCCGAGCGCTCTGCGTCCGAAATTGACTGAGTGGCGAGAACGACGGCGCAGTTTGCCTTTCGCAGCACCTTCAGCCACTCGCGGATTTTGTCGCGGAAAACCGGGTGGCCGAGCATCAGCCAAGCCTCATCGAGAATGATGAGGCTTGGTGCCCCCGTGAGCCGCTTTTCGATCCTGCGAAACAGATAGGTCAGCACGGGGACGAGATTTCGCTCGCCCATGTTCATCAGTTGCTCGATCTCGAAGCACTGGAATTGACCGAGGGTCAGCGAATCCTGTTCAGCGTCGAGAAGCTGGCCCATGGGGCCGTCAACAGTATAGTGGTGCAGCGCGTCCTTGATCTCCCGCATCTGCACGCCACTCACAAAATCCGACAGCGACCGGCCTGGAGCCCCCGCCATCAAACCGATCTGCCGAGATATGGCGTTTCGGTGGTCCGGGTTGACCGTGACACCCTGCAGGGAGACGAGTGTTTCGATCCACTCGGAAGCCCAGGCGCGGTCGGTCTCGGTCGAGAGGTCGGAGAGAGGGCAAAAGGCAAGCCTAGCCCCCTCCCCTGCCTCGCCGCCGATTTCGTAATGATTACCATCAACGGCCAGCGTCAGCGGCAGAATAGAGTTGCCTTTGTCGAAGGCGAAAACCTGCGCACCCTTATACCGGCGAAATTGCGCTGCGATGAGCGCGAGAAGCGTTGACTTGCCGGAACCGGTTGGTCCGAAAATAAGCGTATGCCCGACATCATCCACATGAAGGTTTAGTCGGAAGGGTGACGATCCGGAAGCCACCTGCGTCAGTGGCGGCGCGTCGGGTGGATAGAACGGGCAGGGCGCAAGTGGACTGCCCGACCAGACGGAATTGAGGGGGATGAGGTCCGCGAGGTTGCGGGTGTTTATCAGCGGTTCCCGGATGTTGCAGTACCAGTTGCCTGGCAGGCTCCCGAGGAATGCGTCCGTCGCATTCAACGTCTCGATCCGCGCGCCAAATCCCTCAGCCTGGATCAACCTTCGAACCGACTCAGCTTTATCGGCGAGCTTTTCTCTGCTCTCGTCGAATAGAATGATGACCGGCGTGTAGTAGCCATAAGCGACCAGCTGCGAAGAAGCCTCGGCGATCGCGTCTTCAGTCTCAGCGACCATGGCCATTGCGTCCTGGTCAACCGATCGGCTTTGCTTCTGGAAGAGTTGGTCGAAGAACGGCCGCACCTTCTGTTGCCATTTCTTGCGCGTGCGCTCCAACCGCTGTTTGGCTTCCTCGGCATCCAGAAAGATAAAGCGTGACGACCAGCGATAGGTGAGCGGCAAGAGATCGAGGCTATTCAAGATGCCTGGCCAGCTCTCGGCCGGCAAACCGTCGATCGCAATCGCGCTGAGGAACCGGTTTTCGACTTTCGGGGTAAGGCCGTGCTCTAGCTCCGCGGTCGCCAGCCAATCCAAATACATGGGAATTTCAGGCAGACGGACTGGGTGGTTTTCACCGGTGATGCAGAACCGGATGAACTGGAACAGCTCATCGTAGCGGGCAATGCGGGTGCCACCGCGTTCCGGCACCTCACGCGTCCGCATACGCTCAATGGAGATGACGTTGCCGAGGTATTGCTCAATCTCTCGGGTGGAGCGCCTGAAACTGTCGAGCACCGTGTCGGCATAGGTCGCCGTCCGGCTCTCAGTGTCCGAGTAGATATAACGCGTGACGCCAGATCGCCGGCGCTCGGGAGGGCGATATGTCAGGACGAGCGCATGCCGGCTCTCGAAATGCCCGCGCTCTTGTTCGAAGTGCTTGCGCCGCTCATCATCGATCATTCGAGTGACAGCATCGGGGAAATGACTGCGTTCCGCAGAAGGATAGTCAGTTGTTGGGATGCGCACGGCCTCGACCTGGATCATCCAGCCGGAACCTAGCCGTGAAAGGATCGTATTGATCTGACGGGACAGATCGTTGCGCTCGAAATCCGTGGCGCTCTCGGAGTCAGGGCCGGCAAAATACCACCCCGCCATGAGACTTCCGTCCTTGAGAAGAATGGTCCCATTGTCGACCAGTCCGGCATAGGGCACGAGATCGGCGAACGACGGTGCAGACGGGCGAAGGGAACGCAAAGCGACCATCATTGCACCTCTAAAAACGCCGCCACGGCGAAGACGTGGGCAGGTAGTGATGCCGGTAGCGCAAATGCCGCACGTAGACATGACGCATGAGGGGATCGGATTTTGCCATCATGCGCAGTGCGCCGACGATCACGAACCAGATGGCGATGCCGAACAGCGCTGAATACAGGGTGAGCACGACGAAGATCAGGATGATCGCCACCAGCCCTGTGACAAGCAGGAGCTCTCGGTCTGCCCCCATCAGCAGATTCGGTCGTGAAAGAGCGCGGTGAATGCGATTGCGTTGGAGAGCGGAATGCGGCTCACCCATTGGCCCCCTCCCCTCTTGCAACGGACATCGGCTGGGAAACGGTCCCTGGCAAACTTGTGGCAGTGATGCCGATCGACGCGCCGGTCGCACCGAACAGTCCGACAATCGTCGTCGCCCCCAGCAGGATACCGGCGACCAGTACGATGTAGACGAGGCGTCGCGCGAAATCGTTGAGCTCGCCGCCGAAGATCAGCATTCCGCCGGCGATCGCCATGGCGGCGAGGGCAATTGCTCCTGCGACTGGCCCAGTGATGGATTCCTGAATCTGTTCAAGCGGCCCCTCCCAGGGAAGACTCCCACCGGAACTGGCAAGGGCTGGCGCGGCAAGCGCCGCGCAGAACATCGCAGCGAGCAGTCCGAGGCGAAAAGAGCGATTATGCAGCATGAATGTCCTCATCAATTTGAGCGTAATGTTCGGTCTGGTACCGGCTACCGCTGAAGCCCTCGACATTGATGACCTCTCGTACCCGTCTCCCCCTCCCTGCGCGCTCGATCGAGATGACAAGATCAACGGCCTCGCCGATCACAGCCTGCATCGGTTGCTGGCTGACCTCGGCGGTCAGTTGCTCCAGACGACGCAAGGCGGACATGGCGGTATTGGAGTGGACGGTGGTGACGCCACCGGGATGGCCAGTATTCCAGGCTTTCAGCAGCGTTAGTGCGGCGCCGTCGCGGACTTCGCCAACGATGATGCGGTCGGGACGGAGGCGCATGGTGCTCTTGAGCAGTCGCGCCATATCGATCGTGTCACTGGTATGCAGGCACACCGCATTCTCTGCCGCACACCGGATTTCCGCAGTATCTTCAAGAATGACCATGCGGTCGTCCGGCGCTGAGGCTATGATTTCAGCGATCACTGCATTGGCGAGAGTCGTTTTGCCCGACCCCGTTCCCCCGGCGATTACGATGTTTAGCCGGTTCGCGATTGCGCTCCTGATCACTGTAGCTTGCGCCTCCGTCATCACCTTGTCAGCGATATAGTCATCGAGTGGGATCAGCCTGGAGGCTCTGCGCCTGATCGTGAACGTTGGGGACGCGACAACCGGGGGCAGCAACCCTTCAAAGCGGTGTCCGCCAATGGGAAGTTCGCCCGAAATGATCGGCCGCTCATCGTCCGCCTCTGATTGGAGAGCGTGTGCGACGGAGCCGATGATTGTTTCCGCTGCTGTCGCAGCCATCTCACCCGCAGGCGCAATACCCTGCCCTAACCGTTCGATGAAAACTTTGCCGTCCGGGTTGAGCATGATCTCGACGACCCCAGGGTCGTCGAGGGCGATACATAGACGATCGCCCAGTGCTTCCTGAAGCTTGCGCACAAGGCGGGAATGCGACTGAAGCATTTGTAGGCCTTCTCCTCGCTGATTGATCTGCGAGGGAAAAGAGCTGCACGACGCTGTCATGTCCACGTACAAATTTGTGGTTCGCAGATCCCGTATCGGTCGTTCAGGTTGATCTGGAATAGCTCGTTCCGATTCGGGGTTCGCTCCAGCGTGTCTTCGAGAAAAGTCGTGAAGGATACTGTTTGAATGAGAGGCCCAGAGGATTCACAGCAACAGATGCTTCGGACATTTGAGTTGGTGCATTCCTCTAACCCAATGATTCAATGTTAGCTTTTGGAAACATGGGTGGTTGAAGTGCAAATGACGTTAAGTTTCTGTTAACCATTAAGTTCTTGCCAAGAGGCTGGTTCTGGGTATCGTCACGGTGAATATGCCGTTTCGGCGTCAAATCCGTGATAAGAGAGATCATC